>WGLR01000036.1 GCA_016125475.1 Betaproteobacteria bacterium | reverse complement strand
TGACCACCCCCCTCTCTCGCGCGTGGGCGGCGATCAGGGAAATGGACGACGGATAGCCGAACAGCATGCGCGGCCGCCGCGTGCGGATGCGCTCGACGAAGTGATCGAGTCGCTCACCCGACATCTCGAATGCAGGAAGCAGTTCGGTCCGGAATACGGCGTCCCGCAGCGCACGAATGCGGTCCTGGGTGCCAAGCTCTATCGGTGAGCCCCACACGACGATCTCGGGGTCGCCGATGTCCACACCCCACCATCTCGTGGCCCGCCACTTCGCAGCCACGTCGTGGCTGACCCTCTCGCGGCCGATGAAGAAGATCAGCGGCTCGCCGCTCGACCCGCCCGTATTGAAGCGCGCGAGTCCCTCCGCGTTCCTGGCCTTCAGGGACTCCTGATTGGCGCGGATGATGGCCTTGGTCAGGAACGGCAGTTTCCGGAGATCCTCCAGGGTCGTATGCCCGGACGGCTCGAAGCCCGTCGCGCGGAAGAGATCCCGATAGTACGGAACTTCCCTCGCTGCGTGAGACAGGAGTGCCCGAAGGCGTTCCTCGCGCAGCGCACGGAGCTTTTCGGCGGGCCACCACTGCGTCTGCTCCATGTGCCTCAGTACCGACGTGGTGGTGTGCTTCTTGGCTCTTTCCTGGAGCGGGAACAGCACGTTCGTGACGAGTCGCGTGTAGGGGTCGACGTGCATGGTCATCCGGTTCGATATCAATGAGCTGGGGCGGCTGAACGGCGCAGCAGACACTCGTCGTACGTGGCACGCATCGCTTCCCGCACGTTTTCCCACGAGTAGCGCCCGACCTCCTCGAGGCCCCTGGCAACGAGCCGCGTGCGAAGCTCGGCGTCCTGCAGGATCGCGAGGGCCGCCCGGGCCATGGCCTCCGGCTCGCCGGGGGGCACGAGCAGGGCCGTGCGGCCGTCTTCCACGAGAAACGGGATTCCACCGACGTTGGTGGAGACGACCGGCACACCGCTCGCGAGGGCCTCGATGATCGACACCGGCGCGTTGTCGATGCGGCTCGGGTTGAGCACGACGTCCGTGCCCGCGAGGAGTTCGGCGATCGCGGAACGGTCCAGACGCCCTGTGAACGTCACCGCCTCCTGTACGTCAAGTTCACGCGCGAGTGCCTCGAGCGCGGCACGCTCCGGCCCCGTACCGGCCACGAAGAGCCTGGCCCCCGGCAGGCGCGCGACGAGCAGCGCGAACGCACGAATGGCGGTGGCGACATCGTAGATCGCCTCGAGATTCCGCGTGACCGCAAATCGGGGCTCCGCGGTGTGCTCCTGCCGCTGCGTCGCGACGCGACGGAACACCGACAGATCGATCACGTTGGGTACCACGGTCGAGTCGAGGCCATAGCGGGAGAATACGGAACGCAGGAAGCCGGAAGGAACGGTCAGGAGTGTCGCGCGGCGCATGGTGGGCACTATCCGGCGCGCACTGCGTGCGAGGAATCGCTCGGCATCGCCGCCGTGGTAGTTCACCACCACTGGCGTCCCCGAAAGGGAGGCGATCCAGACCGCGGGTGTCGCGAACAGATACCAGGACCAGCCCGAGTTCGCCATGACGTGAACGATATCGACGCTTCGCGACGTCCGGATCAGGGAGAGCACGTAAGGCACGAGGCGGAACAGCGCCCGCACACCGCGAACACCACCCACCCAGTGCGGTCTGTAGGGCGCGTTCGTCTGCACGACCCGGACGTCCGCGCCTTCGCGACGCAGCAGTTCCTGCAGCTGAGCGGTCAGGTTGGCCATGCCACCCGCGGGAGGCGCGAGCGGTCCGACGACCGCGATGCGCAGACGCCCCAGGTTCACGCACACGCCTCGAGTCGGGCCGTGAGCCTCTCGTAGACGGCCCGGTATCGCTCGACGCTTCGCGCCCACGTACGCTCCGATTCGACGAAGTGACGGCCGGCAGCCCTCAGCGCAGGCCAGCGTTCCGGAGAATCGAGGAGTCCGCACACGGCCTCCGCGAGCGCGGCCGGGTCCCCGGCACGAAAGAGGATGCCCGTCCGGTCGTGCTCGATGAGTTCCCGGTGTCCGCCAACGTCCGACGCCACGAATATGCGCCCCTGCGCCATCGCCTCGAGCGGCTTGAGCGGTGTCACGAGTTCGGTGAGGCGCATCGAGTGTCGTGGATATGCGAGCACGTCGATCAGGTCGTAGTACCGGTTCACTTCCGAATGCGGAACGCGGCCCGTGAACACCACGCGATCCGAGATCCCGAGTTCGGCTGCCGCCTGTTTCAGCGCGGCGTCCTGCGGACCGCCGCCGACGAGCAACACGGCCAGATCGGGCTGTCTCGCCACCATCGCGGGCACGGACCGAAGCAGCAGGTCCAGGCCCTCGTAGGCATAGAACGAACCGATGAAACCGACCACGCGCCGCCCCTCGAGACCCAGCGCGCGCTTGAGTTCGGGATCCGGTTCTCCACCGAGCTGGAATGCATTGGCGTCCACGGCATTCGGAATCACGGTGACCCGGTCACGACCGATCCCCCGGGCGACGAGATCCGTCGCCAGTCCCTCGCAGATGGTGAACACGTGGTCGACACGCTTGACGGCATACGTCTCCATCGCGCGGGTCGCCCTGTAACGCAGGCCCCACTCCGCGTGCGTGCCGTGGTCCACGGCAGCGTCCTCCCAGAACGCGCGGATCTCGTAGACGACGGGCAGCCCCAGGCGACGCCCCACGCGAAGCGCAGGCAGCGCGTTCAGAACGGGCGAGTGTGCGTGAATGACATCCGGGGCAGTCGCCCGCGCAACCTCCTCGAGCCTTTCCTCGGTCGCCTGCATCAGCGCGAACTCTCGCGCGAGAGGCTTCGATCCGAGCCAGCCCGGACTCCACCGCGTGCGGAAGAACGACAGGCCGTCGATGACCTCTTCGTCCGCGCCCGGGGCGGTGTGCTTCGGGCTCGTGAGCTGAATCGTCTCCCAGCCCAGTGCACGCTGTTCACGGAGAATGGCACGTGTGCGGAACGTATACCCGCTGTGCAGGGGAATGGAGTGGTCGAGTACGTGCAGAATACGCATGACAGTCAGATCAGGTTCGCGGCAGCCGTTCCGCTCGGGAAGACGCGACACGCGTTTGCCGGCATTCAGATAACCTCGCTCAGGTTGCGCCGCGCCCCTCCGGACGCTCCTCCGGATCCGGCATAGACGGCGCCGTACTCCTGCACCATGCGATCCAGGCTGAAGTGCTCCAGAGCCCGGGCCCTTCCGCGTTCCCCGTGGCGCCGCGCGAGCGCACGGTCACCCGCGTAACGCGTCATGCATGCCGCCAGGGAAGCCGGATCGCCCGTCGGGACGAGCCAGCCGGTCTCGCTATCCAGCACGAGTTCCGGATTGCCGCCGGCACGCGTCGCGATCACGGGCCGCCCCGTGGCCATGGCCTCGAGGATCGTGTTCGAGATGCCTTCCGAGAGGGAAGGCAGGACGAACACGTCCAGCGCGCGCAGCATCCTGTCGACATCGTTGCTCGAACCGGGAAACCACGCCTGCGCGGAGAGTCCGGCCTCGCGCACGATGCGGATGGCTTCATCCCGAAGGGAGCCGTCCCCCACCATCACGAGCCGCATCCTCCGGCCCAAGGCCTCGTTGCGGTCGCACGCGATCACGAAAGCCTTCGCGAGATTCACGGGATCCTTCACCGGCTCCATCCGGCCGACGGATCCGAACACGATGTCGTCCGGGCCTGTCGGCGCCTCGAAGGGCAGCGGCTCCCGCTCGCCTTCCCGGGGCCCGAATCGCGCCGTGTCGACACCGTTGTAGATCCGCGTCAGCCTCGTGCGCGACACGCCCACGCGCTCAAGCAAGTACTGCTCCAAGTCCTCCGACAGCGCGATGTAGCGGTGCACGAACGGACGCATCGCCCTGCGGATGAAAAGGTGTCTCGAATTCGTGCCGTGAATGTCCATGAATTCCCGGCCGTGCTCGCTGTGAACCCGGAACTTCACGCCGGCGAACGCGGCGGCGGCCTGGCACTCGAGCGCCGCGAGGTTCCGCGTGTGCACGACGTCCGGCCTGAGCCGGCGCAGCAGGCGCCACACCTGCCACTGCGTCCGGATGCTGTTTCCCGGCGGCTTGTGCATCGCGTGAACCTCCACGTCCGCACGCGCGATCCGCTGCCGGAATTCCGTGACATCCGTGAGCGAGATCACCACGTGCCGGAAGCGTGACGCAGGCAGCCTGTTGATGAGGTTGACCACGCCGTTCTCGAGACCGCCGATCGCGAGTCGGTAGATGATGTGGGCGATGAGTGGAGGTTCGGACATCGGGTCGACGATGGTTACGGCTCGTTGAGGTACCACGCATGACGCACGGAACGGACCCGCCCCGTGCGGGCTTCGCAGCTAGCGCGCAGCGGCAAGCATCGGCCACTCTCCGGCGGCCGCAACGTCCTTCCCGGCAGAGGATCGTCCGTCGGATCTGCGCGTGCCGTCACGCTCGGCCCGGAGGAAACCTTCCAGCATCATCAACGTCCAGATGGTCGCGCTCATGTCGCGGACTCCGTTCTCGTGAGTCTCGACGATTCGCGAGAGCGCGGAGCGATCAAACCAGCCGGTGGACGGCAGCACGTCCCCCTGCAGACTGTCACGAACCCGCGCGCGCAGCGGCCCGCGGAACCACCTGCCCAGCGGAACCGCGAAGCCCATCTTCCGCCGGTAGAGCACGTCGTGCGGCAGGAACGGCTCCATGCTCTTCTTCAGCAGCCACTTCGGCTCCGACTGATGCATCTTGAGCGACGACGGAAGCGAAGCGAGCCATTCGACGAGCGGATGGTCCATGAGGGGTTCCCGCACTTCCAGCGAATGCGCCATGCTGGCGCGGTCCACCTTGGTGTTGATGTCCCCGACGAGATATGTCTTGAGATCGAGGTACTGGATCAGGGCCAGCGGGTCGTCCGTCTGCGCCTGGGCGGCATGGCGGCGAAACACGTCGATGGCGTCGTAGCCCCCCGTCTCGCGCCGGAATGCGTCGGTCGTCAGCGCGCGCCGCGCCTCTCCGCGCACGATCGACACCTCGTGGAAATAGGCTTCGACGGCGCTCCGGGCAAGGGACTGGAACGTGCTCCGGGCCCGCAACGGCCGGGGTGCCCGCTCGAGTGCCGGGTACATGTGCCCGAGGGGACCGAATATCGCGCGACGCACGCCGAGCGGCAGGCAGGCCCGCTGCCGCTCGCCGGCAAGATGCCGCAGATAGCGGCTGTAGCCGCCAAAGCTCTCGTCGCCGCCGTCCCCGGACAGCGCGACGGTGACGTGCCTGCGGGCAAGCTCGCACACCCTGTAGGTAGGCAGCGCCGAACTGTCGGCGTAGGGTTCGTCGTAGATGCCGATCAGATCCTCGATCAGCGAGAAATCGTCACTGTCGACCTGGTCGACGAAATGATCGGTGCGATACCGGCGGGCCACCTGTTCGGCATAGGCCGATTCGTCGTAGGCGGGATCGGCAAACGAGATGGAGCAGGTCTTGACGGGGCTCGCCGACTCGGCGGCCATCGCCGCGACGACCGCGCTCGAGTCCACGCCGCCGGAAAGAAAGGCCCCCAGCGGCACCTCGGAGATCATGCGCAGCCTCACCGACTCACGCAGCCGCCTCACGAGTTCCTCGCCGGCGTCCTCGACACCGATGGTCCTGTCCAGCGTGAACCGCACGTCCCAGAACATCTCCGGCTCCGCCACGGGCCGCCCGCGGCGCACGCTCAGGGAATGCCCCGGCGAGAGCTTCTTCACGCTGCGATAGATGGTCCGGGGTTCGGGGACGTAACCCAGCGCGAGGTATTCCTCGATCGCGCACGGATCGATGTCGCGCGCGACCTCGCCGTGTGCCATGACGGCCTTCAGTTCCGACGCGAAGACGAGCACGCCGTCCGGGAGCACCGTGTAGAAGAGCGGCTTCACGCCGAGACGATCGCGAGCGAGGAAAAGTGTCTCGCGGTTGCGGTCCCAGATCGCGAACGCGAACATCCCGCGAAAGCGGTCGACGCAACGCTCGCCCCACTGTTCCCACGCGTGCACGATGACCTCCGTGTCGCTCCGGGTCCGGAACACGTGGCCCAGCGCCGAGAGCTCGGCGATGAGATCGCGGTAGTTGTATATCTCGCCGTTGAAGACGACCGCGACGGTCCCGTCCTCGTTGAACAGCGGTTGCTGGCCCGTGGCCACGTCGATGATCGCGAGACGTCTGTGCCCGAGGCCCACCCCCGGCTCGACGTGCAGGCCACCTCCGTCCGGACCCCGGTGCAGCTGGGTCTGATTCAGGGCCGCGAGCAGACCGCGGTCGATCTCCCGTCTGGACACGCAGTCGACGATGCCGACTATTCCGCACATGCTCTTTGCCTCTCTGTCCCGGAGGGTCCACGGAACGGCGGCAGGTCGCATCGCCGCCCGCCACGCGGGAAGGCTTCACGACCCGGGCAGCACCGGCCCGAACGTCGTACGAGGATCACGGACGCTCCGCCGTGAACCACTCGCCGTAGATCGGACGGAGTTCCAGGAACAGCGAACGAATCCGCGCCCGCGATGCCGACGAGTCGTCCACGATGGGGGCGTACAGCGTGAGCCTTCCGCTGACGGGGCTGTGCCCCTCGAGCCTGGACAGCCCTTCCTCCAGCTTGGCGCGCAGGAAGCGGTCCGTCTCGAATTCCCCGACGCGGTACCACTCCCAGGCCAGAAGCCGGCGATCTCCGGTCACCAGTTCCTTCTCGATCACGTGAACGTTCGTCCCCGGGACGACGATGCCGTGCGCGCCGATCTGATGCCACTTCTTGTCCGGTGTCGGAAGCGACACCGCCGAGTAGGACAACGCCTCGTGTTCGTCACCGAGACGCCAGCTGAGCGCCGCATGGAAACCCACGGCGTGACCGTCCTTCGCGAACGTGCCCGCGACCGCCGACATGGCGCCCTGCCATCGCGGCGGATCGGGAATCTCTTCCTGCTTCACTTTCAGCCAGGAGCCCGCCGATTCCGGCAAGGCCGTGTGCGCCGGATCGAACACCGTGTGCAGGGATTCCTGCATGACCATGGCCCATGCGGGCCCCGCACCCGCGACCGCGATGGCCAGCACGGACGCGGCGATCGTCCCTCTCGCGAACGAAGGTGCGGCGTCGCCGGGACGGGACGCGCCGTGTTCGTCCTCGTCGTCGTCGAACCGATCGCTCATCCTCGAACCCACGTAGAAGAGGCAGACCATCACGATCCCGAAGAAGATCCAGCCGTAGATCAGGTGATCCACGCCGGTCGCGATCCGGTTCTGGCTGATGTGGCCGAGCAGGACGATGAAATAGGCGCGGAGCCAGTTGGCCACCAGCGGCACCACGACCGAAAGGACGAGGAAGAACCAGCGTCTCGCGTTGGACCGGAACGTGATGTAGGCAAAGAAGGCACCCACGGTCATGGACGCCATCAGGTAGCGGATTCCGCTGCACTCCTCGACCACGGACCATTCGCCGGTCGGGATGATGAAGCTGTTGCCCTGACGCAGCACGGGAACACCCGTCGCCCGCAGTGCCGTCACCGTGAAGTCCGCCGTCCAGTCGATCATCGTCGGAATGAAGATCTCGCCGAACGGCCACGCGAAGAACATGAACGCGAGCGGGAAGATCATGACGCGACCGAACTCCCGGCCGAGAATCGTCACGAGCAGGACGGGCACCACGGAGACCACGGCGAGGTCGCGGAGGGATTTCACGCCCGCCAGGTATCCCGCGGTCCAGAGCACGGTGACCAGCCCGAGCAGCGCGAGACCCGGCAACCAGGGCTTCAGGACACGACCGTTCAGCAGGTGACGGCGCTTCCAGATCAGCCATGCACTGAACGGAAAGACGAAGAAGCAGTGGTTGTAGCTTCCGGAAACGTACCACGTGTGCACGAGGTCCGAGACGGACGACCAGAAGACCGCGAGCACGACCGCGACGGCCAGCCCGACCGCGAGAAACCCGGACCTGGCATCGAGATGGTGCGTCACTCCGGCACCCGGGACGTTCTGTCTCTGAAGGCCGGCCACGCTCAAGACGCGCTCCCGACCGCTCTCAGCGGCACTTCGCGAATTACTGCACCGTCCTTGCCTTCGTGCCCTCCGGGTCGACGATGGAGGTCGACCTCGATCGGCGCGAGATTCGCTTCCCACGAATACGAGGTGATCACGCGCTCGCGGGCGAGTCGCCCGATGGCGGCGACCGGACTCCGGAGGTGCTCGATGACGGCCCGTGCAAACGCGGCCGCAGACGCGGCCTCGACGAGTTCACGACCACGCTCGGCCTCGATGCCTTCCATCGCGGCCGGTGACACCACGACCGTTCGCCCCATCGCCATTGCCTCGAGTACCTTGTTCTGGATTCCGCGCGCAACGCGTAGCGGCGCGACGACCACACCCGCGTGAGCGAGAAACGGGCGCACGTCCGGAACCGTTCCGGTGACGCGCACGCCCTCCCGTCTGCCGAGTTCGCTCACTGCCTGCGACGGCCGCGCTCCGACGATGTAGAACGTCGCCGACGGGATGCTTCGCCGGACTTCGGGCAGGACCTCGTCCGCGAACCACGTCACGGCGTCGACGTTCGGCCAGTAATCCATCGCCCCGGTGAACACGACGGCGCGCTCACCGGCCGCGAAAGGATCGTCGTGTTCGTGTTCCGGCGAGAAGTACGCGGAGTCGACACCGTTGTTGAAGTATCCGATCCGTCGGCTGGCCGCCGGCGCGATCCGCCGGAGCAGGTCGGCTTCGGCAGCCGACACGAGATAGGTCGCGTCGAACTGCTGCGCGACGCCACTTTCGTATGCGGCCAGCAGCCTGCTTTCACGAGCGTAGACCCACTTGCGCGGCCCTCGCATCTTCGCTGCGTACTGCGCCCACTTGTCGGAATCCACGTCGACGAGATCCGCGATCCTGCAGTCGAGGGATGTGCCGTCCAGGTACTGGGCCATCGACGACGAGAACACCATGGCGTGGCGGACGTTGCGTTCCGCCAGGAGGCGGTCGACCCAGGCACGCAGCGTACGGTTCTCGTAGTACGGAAGAGTGAGCGGGCGTCCGGTCAGCAGCCCGCGAAGGCTGCGAAAGGTTGCGGCCCGCTTGCCCAGCGGCACGAAGCAGGTTTCGGCGCAGAGCGCCTTCACCGTCGGAACGTGCTGCCAGTCGTCAGGATCGTCCACGAACGTCCCGAGGTGCACCCGGAAACGCTGTGCCAGGAACTTGAGCAGGTGGTACGAACGGATCTTGTCGCCCTTGTTCGGCGGGTAGGGAATGCGGTGCGACAGGAATAGCAGTTCGTCCATGCCCCGATCAGCCCAGATGTCGCACGATGTGCGGCCCGACGGCATTCACGATCGGCCGCGGGAGCTTCCTCCACGTCCGGATGAAGAACTGGTACTTCGGATTCAGCGGATTGTTCTCCGGCGGCTTGTCGACACTCAGCAGACAGTATTCGTAGTGCAGCGGCGTCGGCTCGAAGCCCCAGTTCTTCTTGAAGTCGAACGAACCGGTCCCGCGCTTGCTGCGACCGTAGTCGAACACCCGCAGGCCGCGCTCGCACGCACGCCGCATGAGTTCCCAGTACTTGAAGTCGTTCGCGGCGAGGTCCCGTGCGGCGGGAAGATCGCCGGCGTAGTAGGGCAGTACCTCGTCGCGGAAATAGAACGACAGGACACCCGAGACCGCCCGCCCGTCCTTGTCCACGACGATCAGCGATTCGCAGCGGTCCCCGAACTCGGCCTTGAGGGCCTCGAAGTACCGTTTCGAGAACGGCGGGGTGCCGTGACGGTGAACGTTGTCTGCATAGAGTTCGAAGAACCGGTCGACATCGGCGTCGACCTCGCCACGGAGCCCGAACTTGATGCCCTTCCGCACCATCGCCCGCTGCTTGCGCGGGATGGCCGCCATGTTCGCGTCGACGTCCGGCAGGATCTCCTTCCGGAACGTCACGTAGAGATCCTGCGCGGGCCAGTCCGGATGCCGCGGGACCACGTTGCGGAACTCCACGTGAGCCGCACGCACGTCGCGAGCAAAGGCGATCGCGGCATCGTGCAGCGGTTCGATGCAGGCGGGATCTTCGGCGGCGACCCCTCCGTAGACGCCGAACGGCAGGGACGACACGGCGTGGCCGAACAGGCGGCTCTTCACCTCGGCAAGCGGCAGCACACCCACGATCCGCCCCGCCTTCTCCGCGAGAAGATAGTGCGTCCTGTGCCGGAAGATGCGCTCGATGATCCCCTGCCACGCCGACAGGTGGAAGAAGGTCGCATCCGGTGCACGCTCCACGAAGGCATCCCACGCGGTGCGGTCGGATTCGCGCATTTCGCGCACGACTACGGGTGCCGTGCCTTCGGCGATGGCTCCGCGCGTCTCGGACTGGTAGTGCATCATGATCAGGCGTTCAGAAAGACGTTGTCGACGCGGTCCCACGGAAAGTCCGACAGGAGCCGGCGCAGCCGCGGTACGGTTCGGTGAAGGTTCACGTAATGCCGGAAACGTGATCTGGCATTGGCTTCCCTGACCCTGGGCTGGTGAGGATCCACCTCCCACGGATGAAAGTAGAAGATGGTCGGACGGCCGTCGTGCCGATTGACACGTCGGATGAGCCATTTCGACATCTGATACGGCAGAAGACGGAAATAGCCGCCTCCCCCTGCGGGGACGTTCGCGCTCAGCACTTTCGACGTGGTCACGGGAATCTCGAGCAGGCCAGGCCGGGCCTCGAACGCGAAACGCGGCGCGTCGGGCATGCCGTAGTGGTCGTGTTTCACCGGATACACGCTCGAGCTGTACCGGTAACCGGCCTCCGCGATGCAGTCGAAAGCCCAGAGATTGCCGGCACCGATGGAGAAGCTCGGTGCGCGATATCCGACGACCGCCTGACCCGAGAGATCCTCGAGAAGCTTTCGGGCATCCGTTATGTCGGCGAGAAACGCCTCGCGTGTCTGCTCCGACGCGCGCAGGTGCCCATACCCGTGGCTCGCGAGTTCGTGCCCCTGGTCGACGATCCGTCGGACGAGCGCGGGATATCGCTCGGCGATCCATCCGAGCGTGAAGAACGTCCCCCGGTTTCCGGATTCAGCGAGAAGCCCGAGTATCACGTCGACGTTCCGCTCGACCCGGCAGGGCATGTCGTCCCAGTGTGCACGCGGAATGTAGGGCGCCAGCGCGGAGACCTGGAAGTAGTCCTCGACGTCGATCGAGAGTGCGTTCGCAATGCGGTTCGATTGATGCATGCTCGGTTTCTTGATGTCCGGGGACGGGCACTCGCCGGAAGGGTCGGGCGCCGCGTCCCGTTCAGTGCTTGGCCTGCGTGTTCTGCCTGGTGATCGGTTCGACCACCTGGACCACCCTGCGAATCATCTGCAGCAACGTTCCGAGCGTTCGTTCCAGGCGCTGTACTCTCGCCTGCAGACTGCCGTCGCCGGCGTCGAGCATGCCCGTGTCGAATATCCCCAGCCCGTCCGTCCCGGAGAACACGGACGTCGCGTCGTCCATGCGATACGTCTGGTCGTCCGTCCTGCCCCCGAGACCCTCGCCGGTCCCGATCACGGCCCCGAGTTCCTCCTTCAGCTCCTGGGCAACGACCTCGACGTCCGCCGCAGTGAGGGTGTGCGAATCGCGCAGAAAGCCCGAAAGCATCAGGCGATTGCAGACGAGGTTGATGCGACGGGGGATGCCCGACGTGAACGCGAACACCGCGTCGTACGCGTCGGTCTCGATGCTCGGATCACCCGTCCACCCGACGTGCTTGAGCCGGTGTTCGATGTAACGCTCCGTTTCCTCGCGGTCCAGCGGACCGAGGTGATAGGACGCGATCACGCGCTGCCGCAGTTGCTGCATGCTCTGGTGCTGCATGATGCGTCGCAGCTCCGGTTGTCCCACGAGAAAGCTCTGCAGCAGGGCGCGTTCACCGACCTGGAAGTTCGAGAGCATGCGCAGCTCTTCGATGGCTCTCGGCGTCAGGTTCTGGGCTTCGTCGACGATGAGGAGCGCCCGCTTGCCCTTCAGTGCCACGTTCTTGAGGAAGGACTCGAGGTCCGCGAGCAGGGAGCCCTTGTCCGTCCCTTTCGTGGACAACCCGAACGATGCACAGACCGACCGGACGAGGTCGTCGGCATCGAGCATCGTGCTCACGAGATGGGCGGCCACCACCTTGGACTGGTCGAGGTGGGCGAGCAGGTTGCGCACGACCGTCGTCTTGCCGGCGCCGACCTCACCCGTGATCACGATGAAGCCTTCGCCCTGGTACAGCCCGTACTCGAGATAGGCGTACGCACGCTTGTGCACCCGGCTCTCGTAGTAGAAATCGGGATCCGGACTCAGCTGGAACGGCTTGCCCGTTAGCTTGTAGAACGATTCGTACATGCCGACCTCTAGAAGAACTGGTGGGACAGCGTGAGGAGTGCCGCGCGCTCGCGGGAATCACTCACCGCGTTGGAACCGATCGTCAGGATGCGTATGCCGGCCGAAACCGCCGTGTTCTTCGAGACCTGGTGATTGGCCGTCAGGCGCAACGCGCGCTGCGTCGTTTCCAGGTCCGTGGCCGTTCCGATGCTCGAGCGGGATGATCTGCTCCTGAAACGGTCGAATCCGGCCGACACGCTCGTTCGCGCCGTGATCGTGTGGCTCCAGGTGACCGTCCAGCCCTGTTGCGTGATCCGGCTCACGTTGGAGAACACGTCGGTCGAGGAGCCACCGGGGCTGTCGGACAGAGGCGATGTCTGCCGCCGGTACACCGACATCACGAGCGTGTTCCTGGCGCCCGAAATGGCCACGGAAGGCTCGATCGACTCGACGAGCATGACCCGCGGCGAAAGGTAGGCGGAATTCACGCTCAGCGTCTCGGGGAACCCGCCCTGCTGCATGAGCCGGCTCACCTCGGCGTCCCGCTGCGTCTGGTCCGGAATCGAGGACACGAGGAGGTTCGACAGGAGGTCACGCGTCGAGACGTATCCCGTGCTCTGCGTCAGTTGCTGGGCGACCTGTTCCTGACGCAGCGCCTGGATGCTCCAGGTCGTCAGTCGCGTGCGGTGCGACGCGTTCAGGTTGAAGCCCGTGCCGAAGTAGCGCTTGTCGACCGTCACCGATACGTTCGTGCGTGTCGTCGGCCGCCACGTCGCGCCGGCGCCGTACGTCGGACGCGAAACGGAGTTCGCGAGGAAGTCGTTGCTCTCGTGACCCGCGGACACGAACAGGTTGAAGGACTTCGCGAAGTTGGCCGTCAGCCGCAGCCGCGCTTCCTGGCTCGTGTAGGCGGACACGGAGCCTACCTGCGTCGTACTGTAGAAATAGTCCGCGCTCGGAACGAGGAACGTTCGCGGATCGCCACCGATGCTGCCGGATACCTTGTTGGTGGCCAGCCTCGCGGCAGCGCCCGACGTATAAGTCGTGACGAGATAGTCGTCCCGCAGGCCATACTGCCAGCCGCTGCCCAGGCGCCCCTTCACGTAGGGGCTCAGCCCGAGTGTCCGGCTTTCGGTCCGGTTGCTCGTCGCGGTCCCCACGTCGGAGGGCTGGGCCCCGAAGGGCGACAGGAAGGTCTGGGCGATCGCGGCCTTGGCCTCGATGAACGCGAAGTCTTCGATGGCCTCGAGGCTTGCCTGCGTCGTCAGGGAGTTGTAGAGCGTCTCCGGAACCGACTCGTTGAGGTAACCGACGATCGACGGCGAGTACACGCCCCGCAGCTTGAGCCTGGAACCCTCGTGGTTGAGCCCGATGGACGGAGACGTGCGGAACACGACGTCAGACTCTTCCTGCCCCCGGGGTCTCAGGAGCGGGTTGTCGGAGATGGTCGAGGACAGCGACAGCGACGCAGTGGGCTTCCAGTCCGCGGCCTGCAGGATGTTGCTCGCGAGCCCGAACCCCATCGCGGAACACACCGCGAGGACCATGATCTTCGGCAACCGCCGATGATTTTCGGCGGGCCGTCTTCGTCGCTCGTTGAACCCCGTGCGCGCGGAAACCATGCGTGGATTACTCGGGCTGGGAGTAGTACGAGTAGTAGTAGTAGCCCTCTTCGCGGAAGGACGCCTTGTTCAGCACGGCCATCACGACCGGACACGATTCGATCGTGGCGATCGCCTCCTGAACCGTGTTCTGGGCAGTCTGATCCGCCTCCACGACGTACACGATCTGCCCCATGTGCTGGGCGAGTACGCGGGGCTCGGGAGCGGCTAGCAGCGGAGGAGAATCGAAAATCAGGATACGGTCGGGATACCGCTCGTAGAGTTGCTGGACGAGCCCTTCCATTACCGTGCTCGCGAGCAGTTCCGTCGCGTGCTCGTGGCGTGTCCCCGCGGGTATGAACGACAGACGTCCGAGGTTCGTCCGGATCATCACGTCCGACACGTCGAGCTTCGGGTCGACCAGCAGGTCCATGAGCCCGCGCGCGGGCGGGATGCCGAGCATCTCGGCGAGCGCGGGGCGCGTCGGGTCACCCTCGAGCAGGAGCACGGTGCTGTCCCGCTCCATGGCAATGCTCAGCGCGAGATTCATGGAAATGAAGCTCTTGCCTTCGCCCGGCAGTGCACTCGTCACCATGATCAGACGCGCGTTGTTGACCTCGGTCGCGCTCTTGCCGACACAGTTGTTGATCAGCGGACGCTTGATCACGCGCAGTTCGTTCGCGAGTCGCGACTGGGCAGTGTTCGGTGTAAGAAGGCCGCGCGCGAGCAGTCGGTCGAAGTCGATCTCGACCTCCCGTGAGCGGCGAGCCGTGGGTCCGCGAAGTTCGGTGCCCGACTCGCGCGCCTTGGCCTTCGAGGCGGCTGCAGCAGCCGGGGGCTTCGCCGGTGGCGGGGCGGTCACGGTGCTCTGCTGCGGAGCCTCGACCTCCCGGGCGGGAGCGGAACTCGCGCCCGCATCCTTTCGTGTTTCGGGCCTCGCCGGTGGCGGCACGACGGCCACGTGGCCGGACGCGGATCCCGGGTCCTGGGCGTCGCGAATCTTGCGCGCTGCCCGCTCGATCACGCTGGCATCGTCTTCCTGTGCCCCCACGAGTTCGGGGGATCCGGCCGGCACCGACAACTCTCCGGCGACCTGATTTCCCGCTTCGCGCAATTGTTCGAGTCGCTGCGCGGCACGCTCAATGAGACTCATCATTCACCCCTTCTCATGCGGCGCGCACGATGAACAGCAGGAACACGAGGGCCGACCCGAATGCCGCGAGCAGCCCGGCGAGCCCGCCGAAGAACAGGACGTTGGTCATGCGACGGCGCTTGAAGGTGGTCGGGCCCTCCTGGAGCGACACGGAACCGAGCACGGGACGCTGCACCACCTTTCGCAGACTCTTCAGCGAGTGGAACACGGGGAACAGCTGGCTGAACGCGAGCGAGGCGAAGGCTCCGGCGCCCAGCGAGATCGCCACGATCACCCCGAGGAGAAGCAGACGGTTCGGTGCAACCGGCTTGTTCGAGACCCGGGGCGGATCGATGATCCGGAAATCCGCGACGGATGCCGTCTGCTCGAGCTGGCTCGTCATCATGGCGGACTCCCGGCGTTTGACGAGACTGTCATAGTTGGATTTCTGGATCTGATAGTCGCGGTTGAGCTGTACGAGCTCCTCCTCGATCTCCGGGCGCATCCTGGCGGTCGCGCGCAGCTGGTCGATGTTGTGCTGCAGTTCGTCCACCCGGCCCTTCAGGGCCGCCACCTTCGCTTCGGCATCGGCGAGCGAGATCTTGAGCTGCTGATAGACGGGATTGCGATCGACGTTCGCGATGCGACCCGAGGAAGCCTGCGCGGCCATCGCCTTCTTCTTCGCCTCGATCGCCTTCTTGCGCTGCTTCTCGAGGTCGGCCAGGACACGTTTCGTGCCGATCACGTCCGGGTGCTCGTCGGTATAGCTCCGCAACAGTTCGTCGAGCTTCTGCTTCAGTGCATCGATTCGCCCGTCCAGTTCCGGCACCGCGATGTCCGAGGAGCCGCCCTCGTCGTAGCTGGGGTCCGGCAGGAACACCGGTTCCTCGCCGGCGAGTTCGCGCTTGAGCGCGTCGCGCGACTGCGTGGCCGCCCGCAGCTCGACCATCGCGCTGCTGAGCTGGGACTCCAGCTCGGAGACGGACTGGAGCGTGTTGCCGGCGCTGCCCATCTGGTTCAGATTGCGCAACTGGAAGTCCTTGAGGCGACGCTCGGCTTCCTCGAGTCGGCGCTCGTAGTCCTGGATCTGCTGATCGATGAACTGCTGTGCCTTCTGCGTATCGCGACGATTGCCCCCGAGACCGGACTCCACGAAGATCGTGAGCAGGGAATCCACGACGCGCTTCGCGCGGGCCGTGTTCGCATCCCGGTAGCTGATCGTGTAGAGATTGTCTCCGGGCGAACCCGACACGGTGATGTTCTTGATCAGCCTGTCGCTCAGGGCATCCTTCTGTTCCGGAGTCTCCACGTCGAGATCGAGGTCGGCCATCCGGATCAGCTTCTCGATGTTCGGACGACTCAGAAGCGTCCGGCTGAGCATGCCGACCTGCTGCTCGACGTTGGGCTGCACGGCCAGGCCGCTCATGAGCGGTTTCAGCACCGATTGCGTGTCGACGAACACCCTCGCCGACGCCTCGTACTTGTCTGGCGCGACTGCAAGCGCCACCAGACCCGCCACGCCGACCACCCACGCGGCCGCCAGCCCGATCAGTCGCCTGCGCCACATGCCGCGGACGTACTCGATCGCGTCCTGGAACACGACATTCATGCGTTCACCATCCCTTGGAGTTCACGAAGCCTGGACACCACCGCAACCGGTCCGGATCAGAACCAGCTCTGCGGAATGATCAGGACATCCCCGGGCTTCACGTCGACGTTCGCGCTGATGTCCCCGTCCCGGATGAGATCCTTGAGACGTACGGAATAGAGCTTGCCCCCCTCCGACGTTCGCAGCAGGGTCGCCCGATTGCCATCGGCAAAATCCGTGATGCCTCCCACCGCGATCATCACGTCCAGCATCGTCATGTTCTGACGGTACGGGAGCGCCTGCGGGCGCGCTGCCTCCCCGATCACCCTGACCTGCTGGCTGAACGGCCCCACGAAGTTCGTCACCACGACCGTGACGACGGGCTCGCGGATGTACTTCGACAGTGCCTTCTCCATGTCCCGGGCGAGTGTCGTGGGATTCTTGCCGATCGCCTGGAGGTCCTCGACGAGCGGGACCGTGATCTTCCCGTCGGGCCTAACGGGGACCGACGTCGAGAGGTCCGGGTTCCGCCACACGATGACGTTGACGGTGTCACCAGGGCCGATCAGGTAGTTGTAGTCCGGCGAGGCCGCGACCTTCGGCGCAGGCGGATAACCCCGATGCATCGCGCATCCGGCAAGCATGAAGATCGCAGCCAGGACGAGAAGGATCAGACCCTTCGCACCCTTCATTGCACCGATTCCTGATTCAGGCAACATTGTTCGCCTCCACGGCATGGTTCTGTGGTTCACTGTCTTGGTTGCAGGCACTGAAGAGGTCTGAATCCGGGCAACCGCTTCGGGCCGCATCATCCTGTTCGTGAAGGATGACGGCATTCTCGTTGTCGCAGGACGCTCTCCGGATCGATCGAAGTGACCGAAATGCGCCCCCAGCGTGAAGCAACGCATATGCCACGAATTTGGCCGTGCGGCATCGCTACCGACCGCCACGCTGAAACAAGGACTTGCGCAACGATGCAGACACGAGCGGCGATTTGCCGGATGCCACGGGCGCCAGCCAGATTGCGCACCCTTGGCAGCAACGACGCCGCAGGGAAACGTCGGCGCACGGTTCTGCGTCGCGCGGCACCTCGCCCCTCTCGACAGCCCCCCTGATCCGACGGTAACGTGCCGATGGACGTGTCCGTGGTCACGCGCGAATCTTGCTTCCATGCCGGAAGGAAGAGAGTCGATCGTGCCGCCTTTCCTCTGGAAACCGTGATTCGGGCTCGCTTTTCACGGTGCATTCCGGTCCATGATCGACAACCGGTCGTGGCCACACCGCAACGAGCCCAGATGACATATCCCGCCCGTCATGCAGCCTTCACACATCGACAGCAGCGCCCCATGCCGCAGGGTTGAACGGAAGCTCCGGGCATCCGTCGAGGCCTCCTGCGGACATGGTCTTCCCGCAGGCCGGGCAGCCGCCAGCCTGTCCCGGGTGCGTTGCGACAGTCGTGGAGCGTGCGGGCCCGTGCCAGGTCGCGCTGGTCGTGATGGGTTCAAAGAAGACGCGTCATGACAGACCCGACGCCGAAGACCTCCATTCGCAAGACTCTCGACAGCCTGAAAGGGGAATCGGCGCGGAAGGCCCGCGCCCCGAAGGACGAGCGCTCCGACACCCCGCCCGGCATGTCGGACGATGGGCGGCTCGTCGTGTTCGACGGGAAATCGTTTCCCGTGAGCGATCTCGCGACGCACCCGCTCGACCGCGGAACCGACGGAGAACCGGGTGGAAGCAGCGTGTTCAAGGTGCGCCTCGCCCGTTCCCGCGCGCTCTACGATGCCGGCGCGCTCGTCGAGCGGCGGTACAGCTCGCGCGGTTACGACGTCCCCTCCACCCCCGGTTCGGAGGCCGATCCCCGCATGGTCACCTTCGTGGCCTACAGTCAGGGCGTGGTGGTCGGCACCGTCAGCATCCGCCTCGACATGCCCGACGCGGAGCCTCTCGCGGCGGACACGCTGTACGCCGAGGAACTGAAGCAGCTGCGTACCGCGGGCGCGCGCATCTGCGAATTCACGCGACTCGCCGTCGACACCGAGGCTTCCTCGAAACCGATCCTTGCCGCACTGTTCCACACGGCGTATCTCTTCGCGTACAGAGTCCGTGGCTACGACTGCGCGGTCATCGAAGTCAATCCCCGGCACGTGGTCTTCTACCGGCGCGCACTCAGGTTCGAGGTGATCGGCGCGGAGCGTCTGAATCGCCGCGTCAATGCTCCGGCGGTCCTTCTGTGCGTGACCTTCGAGGCAATCAGCGAGGGGTTGGCGAAGTTCGCCGGTCACCTGGAACTCACCCGCAAGACGAACACGCTCTTCCCGTACGGCTTCCCGCCGGACGAAGAGGCCGGTGTGCTGAACCGCCTTCAGGCCCTGCAGGACGCGGACCTCGTCTGAATCGAACGTCCGGCTGCCGGAGCCGGCTTCCTGCCCCGGAAGCGCCCCGGCGCTACACGAGGAAGAGCGTCGCAAGTCCCAGGAAGATGAAGAAGCCGCCGCTGTCGGTGATGGCCGTGATCAGGACGCTCGACCCCACGGCCGGATCACGCCCCAGCCGGTGCATCAGCATCGGGATGAACACGCCGAACGTCGCCGCGACCACGAGATTGAGCGTCATCGCGGCCATCATCACGAGCCCGAGCGAGAGACTGTGATACAGCATCGTCGCGAAGAACCCGAATATCGTGCCCCACACGAGGCCGTTCAGCAGGCTGATCGCGATTTCCTTGGTGAGGAGCGCCTTCGCGTTGGCACGGTGTATCTGTCCCAGCGCCATCGCACGAACGATCATCGTGATCGTCTGATTGCCTGAATTGCCCCCGATGCCCGCGACGATCGGCATGAGAGCGGCCAGCGCGACCAGCTTCTGGATGCTCCCTTCGAACAGGCCGATCACGCGCGAGGCGATGAATGCCGTCACGAGATTCACGGCGAGCCACATCCAGCGGTTCTTCGCGGATTTCCAGACCGATGCGAAGATGTCCTCCTCCTCGCGAAGGCCGCCCAGGTTGAGCATTTCGCTCTCGCTCTCCTCGCGTATGTAGTCGACGACCGCGGCGACCGTCACGCGCCCGATCAGTTTGCCGCGCTCGTCCACGACGGGTGCCGACACGAGGTCGTAGCGCTCGAACGCCTGCGCGGCCGTCTCGGCCTTCTGTCCCGGCTCAAGCCGCACGCGGTCGGGAATCATCACCTCGGAGACGAGGCGGTCGGGATCGTTCACGAGGACCTTGCCCAGCGGCAGGATGCCCTTCAGGAATTCCGCCCGGTCCACCACGAACAGCTGGTCCGTGTGATCGGGCAGTTCGTCGAGACGGCGCAGGTACCTGAGCACGACCTCGAGCGTCACGTCCTCGCGGACCGTGACCATCTCGAAATCCATCAGCGCGCCGACGGAGTCCTCGACGTAGGACATCGCGGCACGAAGCTGCTCGCGCTCCTCCGTGGAAAGCGCCTCGAAGACATCCTCGATGACTTCTTCCGGCAGATCCGGCGCCAGATCGGCGATCTCGTCCGTGTCGAGCTGCCCCGTCGCGGCGACGAGTTCTTCCGGATTCATGTCCGCGATGAGCGTTTCGCGGACGGCGTCGGAAACTTCCAGGAGGATCTCGCCGTCCCGCTCGGCCCGCACGAGACTCCAGACGATCAGGCGATCTTCGAGGGGAAGGGCTTCGAGGATGTAGGCCACGTCCGCCGGATGCAGCGTGTCCAGCTTCTTCCGGAGTTCGGCGAGGTTCTGCTTGTGGACGAGCGACTCCACCAGCTCGTGCTTGCGCATGTCCTGCTTGTGCACGAGCTGCTCCACGATGCGATGTTTCGACAGAAGTGCAAGAACCTCCTGGAGGCTTTCCTGCACGCTTCCGGTCGACTTCGCTTCCTCGACTTCGGACATTGACCTCCCGGCTTGAATTGACCTTGATCGACTCGACGTGACGGGATCTATTTTAGGGGGCGCCGCCCGAAAAGCACCCCTTGCGTCGCGCGAGGGCGAAGACCGTGATCCGACAGTGCACGTCTACCGCTCGTGACGGCGCCTGTGGCCCGTGATGTGAGTCCGGGCGAATGTCGCCCGAGGGATGCCCGCTCGTCCTCTCAGCCCGCGCGCACTCCGCGAGGATCCGGCAACGTGGCGGAAACCCCGGTTCCGGGTGGTACCCGGTCAGGCCGTCAGGCTTCGGGCTTCAGCACGGCGACGGGAGTCTTCCCGCACGTCAGCGTGTCGTCCGCCGCCTTCGTCACGTCGAAGAGTTCGAGCTTGCCCGCCGTCCAGCGGTAGCCGATTCGTCTGGGATCCTTGCCACTGTCTTCGTCGGACGCCTGGATCATGTCGCAGGTCGTACCCCTGGTCCGGAGGCGCACTTCGTACTTGAAGCCTCCGTCCGGGAGCGTCGCGTCTCCCGACGACGAGAACTCGTAGTGCCGCCCCTGCTCGTCCGTGTACTTGCCCGCCACCGTGATGTCGTTCACGAGCGGGCCGAGCCCCCCGTCGATCCTCGTGAACGCCTGGAACCTGCCTTTCCCGAATTCCGGTTCGGCGACGGCCAGCTCCGCAAACCGGCCCTGGACGTCCTTCTGTCCCCGGAAGCGGATGACGGTCGTCTCGTCCTCAGGGACAGCCTCCATGTCGTTCTCGGCGAGGATCACGCGAAATCCGTTCTTCTCCGTGTCGGGCTGGATGTCGATGATCCGGAGGAGGACGGCGCGTTCGAAGTCCGTCCGCACGAAGGGGTAGCTCCGCCCCTTCTGTTCGATCGTCATCGCGATCGGGTGGGCCAGCTTTTCCGCGGCCATGGGCATGCGCGTCTTCCTGAGCGCTTCGAGGTATGCGGTGTTGAGCCACACACCGACCAGATCCCTGGCGTAGACGCGATCCTTGCGCGCGTGGTGCCTGTGGGGCCGGGCAGGTGCATCCGCGGCGTTCGCCGGCGTCGCCAGCGGGGCGAGCGTGGCCGGCACCATCACGGCCAGGGTGCAGAGGAGGATCGAGAAGTTCTTACGGACATTTCTGTTCATGACACACCAGTTAAGCTTTGCAGGAGTTTGACAGGGTCGCAGGTCGGACGTGCGACCGGGCCCAACCACGGGATCATAACCGCGAACGTTGCCATGCGTCGCGTCGTCGCTGCGTGGAGATCTCAGACCGGAACAGGGGGCCGACGCTGCGTCCAGCCGGTTGCCTGCTCGAATGCGTGGCCGAGTTGCAGCACCCCGCGGTCGTCGCGAAAACGGCCGACGATCTGGAGGCCCACCGGCAGTCCGCCACTGCTGAAGCCTGCCGGCACGGACAGCGCCGGCAGACTCGTCGCGGAGATCAGGCAGCACGACCTCATCCATTCGATATACGACCCGAGACGGGTTCCTTCGATCTCCATCGGATACTCGATGTCGACAGGGAAAGGAAGCACCTGGACCACCGGACAGACGAGAAAGTCGTAACGGTCGAAGAACTTCCTCATCCGGTGGAACAGTTCCGTACGCATGACTTCCGCGCGTCCGACATCGTGGCCGGAAAGCTTAACGCCTTCCTCGATGTTCCAGATGACCGTCTGCTTGAGTTCGTGCCGTCGCGTGGCGAGAAGATTCCCGTAGACGGACTCGAAGTACCACGCCCGGAGGACTTCGAAGACCTCCGCGGCGTCCCTCAGGTCCGGATCCGCGGCTTCGACCACGCAGCCGAGGTCGGAAAAGGTGCCGACCGCGCGCTCGAGCACGGACAGGACCTCCCGTTCGACGGGCAGCCCGCCCAGCGTCGGACTCCACGCGACTCGCACGCCACCGAAGTCGCGCTCCAGCGGGCGGGCGAAGACGTCTCCCGACTCGTCCAACGCGATCGGCGTCCGCGCGTCAGAGCCTGCCATGACGGACAGCATCAGGGACGCATCCGCGACCGTGCGCGCCATCGGCCCGGCGATCCCGAGCGGGAACCAGCCGTTCTGGGTGGGCCAGACGGGCACCCGCCCGGGCGAACCGCGAAAGCCCACGACGTTGCAGAAACTTGCCGGATTGCGCAGGGAGCCGCCGAGATCCGTGCCGTCCGCGATGGGCACCATGCCGGCTGCCAGCGCCGCGGCCGCGCCGCCGCTGGATCCGCCACACGTCCTGGACGTGTCCCACGGATTGCGCGTCGCCCCGAACACCCGATTGAAGGTCTGCGAGCCGGCGCCGAATTCCGGCGTGTTCGTCTTGACGACGCTCACGGCACCGGCTGCCTTGAGCCGCTCGACCAGCAGCGCATCCACGTCGGGAACGAAATCCTGGAAGATCGGCGAGCCGAAGGTGGTACGCACGCCCCGGGTGAGCGTGAGGTCTTTGTGCGCGACCGGCAACCCGCCCAGCGGGCCGATGGATTCTCCCTTCGCGAGCCGGGCGTCGAGCGCTCTCGCGTCCGCTTCCGCCTGCTCGAAGGTGCGCGTCACGACCGCGTTGATCGCGACGTCCGCGCGCTCGATCCTCGCGAGGTGCGCGCGCAGCACCTCCAGACACGACACTTCGCGGCCGCGTATGCGGGCCGCGAGGGACACGGCCGACAGATGACAGAGATCGTCGCTCACGTCACTGGTTCCTGAATATGAAGTAGACCGCCCCGAGGATACACAGTCCTGCCCACAGGTAGTCCCACTTCAGCGGCTGACGCATGTACAGCAGCACGAACGGAACGAAGACGGAGAGCGAGACGACTTCCTGGATGATCTTCAGCTGCGGCAGCGACAGGACCTGGTACCCCGCGCGATTCGCCGGCACCTGCAGCAGATACTCGAAGAACGCGATGCCCCACGAAAGCATCGCCGCGAGGTACCAGGGCCTGTCCGCAAGGTTCCTGAGGTGCGCGTACCACGCGAATGTCATGAAGACGTTCGAACCGGTCAGGAGCAGGACGGTCTGCACTACGGGCGGCATGGGATCTCTCGGCGATTTCGACGGTGGCAGGTTGTCAGGACCCCGGGACCACGTCCCGGGCGAGCATCGACGAGAACAGCGGAATGAGCGCGAGCAGCGCGAGTTCCACTGCAATCACCCGACGCACGCGGCGGATCTCGCGACCGCTCGTGATCCGGTCTCGCCCCGCCACGAGACCGCGCCGCCACGCGACGAAGCGAAGCGTGGGATAGATCGAGACGACGAGAAGCACGAAGAAGGTCGCGAACTTCGCCCAGAACAGCGGGCTGGACAGGTAGTGCCACGGGCTGCGTCCCACGACGAGCACACTCGCGCCGCCCGATACGAGCACCGTCGCAGCCGCGCACAGGAATGCCAGGTCGACGTGACCGAGCAGCAGGACATGACCCGGCTGGAGATGTTCGTTGCAGAGGAAGAACTCGGCCGAGAGCAGCATCGCGAACGCGAGAATCGCCATCACGTGCACATACGCGACGAACGCGGTCACGGACACGTTCGCGAGCGGTCCGGACGTACGGTCGCCGCAGGCGCGGGGATCGTGCCGGACGCGTCCGGCACGGGATCAGCGTGCATCGCCTATCAGCGCGCGCGGGGTTTGATACGGTCCGGGCGCCATGATCGCGTCCCGCACCGCCCCGCCCGGTGCATCCGGGGCAAGCTCGACCTTGCCGCCCAGGGCGACGAGCCCCAGGTCCCGATAGAGGGGGGAGAGATCGGTGAAGGCCGGCGACGAGACTTCCCTGTCGTAGAGCGTACTGAAGATGTCGGTGCCCGACAGCTCGTCGAACTTCTCGAAGACACGCCGCGCAGTCCACTCCGCGTCCGGATCGAGGCAGCAGGCACCGAACCGGTCGAGCACGGTGTCCAGCGACTGCGTCCCGCCGCTGCGTTCGCGCAGCTGCACGTCGGCGAGCAGCAGGATCGCGGCGCCCTGCCAGTACACGCGCATGTAGCCGCCGCTCCCGAACATCCTGTCGGTGGCCTGCGCGAGCGTACGCCCCGGTCGCGCGAGACGCATCGCGCGCAGGAAGCCCGAGTGCATGCGCTGCCAGGCATCCGCGGGCGAGATGGCACCGCTTCGCGCCCGCACGACGTTCTGGTAGTAGGTCGCCAGCCCCTCCGACAGCCAGGCATCCTGGGACTTGACGTACGGCAGGAGCAGGTGCGAGAGCTCGTGGGCCGCGGTCCAGTCCTCGACGAAATCGCCGAGCTTGCGACGCTGGTTCACGAAGAAGTGTGCGGCCCCCTGGCCTCCGCGCAGCACGTACGCCCACGGCGTCGGCTCGGAAGCCCGTGCGCCCGGCATCACGAGGATCTGCGGGTTCGGCACCGGGAAACGGCCATAGACCTCGGCCACCGAGCGGGCGGCATCCTGGATCCACTCGCTCATCGCGTGCAGGTCGGCGGGCGGGCTGCCATCGAGAACGGACAGTCTGAGCTGCGCACCGGGCACGTCCAGCAGCACTTCGTGGAAGTGACCGATGGCCACCGCGGCTGGACGATCGTACGGCCCGTGACCGACCCGGTATGCCGGACGACCGTCGATGGGCGCGACAGGCTCCCAGGGCGCCGATACGGAAAGACCTTTCGGGAGATCGAAGTCGACGACGATGTCCTCGTCCGGCGCTAGCGTCGCGGGTCGCCAGAACCAGAGCCCGATCTCGGTGAAGAGATCCCTGCCGACGCGTCGGGTGCTGTTGCCCGAAAAGTCCTGCCGGGTCGGTCCGCCGTGCAGATTGACCGAGTAATCGATGCACCCGTCCACGGGCACGTCCTTCAGTCGCATCTCGGTGCCGTTGGGCGCCAGATCGCGATGCCCGCCCTTCGCGACCTTGCCCTCCACGAAAGCCCCTGGCGCGTCCAGGGACTCGACCACCAGCACCTGGGGCGGCGGACCCGCGAAACAGGCGTGGACATTCATCATCGCGAGTTCGTCGTCGACGCTCACGGTGTAGTGATGAAGATGCAGGGCGGCCGCGGCAGGCGCAGACGCGAGCAGCATGCCGATCAGAAGTATGACGCCACGACCCAACTGATGATCCTCCTCGCCATGGTGCTCACCGCCGGCTGAGATACCGTGCATCGTCGAACGTTCCCACCCAGTGGGGCCGATAGACCACCATGAGGGTGACGACCATGCCGGTCACCGTCGCCTCGGCGAAGCCGAGGAAGAGACAATACGGCAGGAACTGCTCGGCGAGAAACCCCTGCCCGCCCACGCCGAAGAGGGCGACGAGGCCCACCGTGGTCACCCCGGTGACGAGCATGGCCAGAGCCGCCCCGAAGAACGCGGGCACGAAGATGTAAACGAAGATGTTGCGGGGGAGCGCGCGGTCGGCGACGCGCAGCACGCCCCAGCTCAGGGCCGCCGGGAGAACGGCCAGGAACAGGACGTTGATCGAGTACGCATTCGGAGCGACGCGCCCCATCGCCACGAGCCCGCCCATCACGACGGACAGCCCTGCCATTGCGAGCTGGGGGCCGAACATCAGCGTGAACGCCGTCACGCCGAGCAGATGGAAGTCGAGCCCGCCGAGCGCGGGCGGCCGGATGCTCCAGACGACGAGCAGCACGACGACCGAACCGAGGAAGATGTGACTCTGGGCGTTGTCGGCGAGGCGCGACCAGGGCGCCGACCTCACGATCCAGAGCCAGGTGAAGAACAGCGCAGCATGTGCGAGCACATACCAGTCGCTCGGCAGCAGCTGCGCGGAGATGTTCATCGGCGTTTCCGGGGCGTGACAGCGATCTGTCCACTACCCGGTCAGTCTGGAACACTCGACCGCCTTCCGCAAGCCTGGACAAATCCGCCCGTCGGCCGGCGGCGCGTGTGACCGCCCGCCGTCCGGCGGGCCGGAACGCCCGCGGAAGGAGATTTCCCGGCTCAGGCCGGTTCGTAGGAGAGCACGGGTGCGAGCCAGCGTTCGGCTTCCTGCACGGAAATGCCGCGGCGCTTCGCGTATTCCTCGACCTGATCCCGGTCGATGCGGCCCGTCGCGAAGTAATGCGAGTCGGGGTGCGAGAAGTACAGGCCGCTCACGGCGGACGCAGGAAGCATCGCGAAGGATTCCGTGAGTTCGATGCCCGTGTTCGACGTCGCATCGAGCAGATCGAAGAGCGTCCGCTTCATCGTGTGATCGGGACAGGCGGGATAGCCCGGCGCCGGCCGGATGCCGCGATAGCGCTCCGCGATGAGGTCTTCGACGGACAGCTCCTCGTCTGCCGCATACGCCCAGAACTCGCGGCGCACACGCATGTGCATGAGCTCAGCGAAGGCCTCGGCGAGACGGTCCGCGAGCGCCTTCAGCATGATTGCGTTGTAGTCGTCGTGGCGCGCTTCGTACTCCGCGACCCGCGAATCGATGCCGACACCCGCGGTGACCGCGAAAGCCCCGATCCAGTCCTTGCGCCCGGACTCCCTGGGCGCGACGAGGTCCGCCAGCGACTGGTTCGCACGGTCCTCGGGCTTGACCATCTGCTGCCGGAGGAAATGCAGGCGCGCGAGCGTCGCGCTGCGGGAGTCGTCCGCGTAGATCTCCACGTCGTCACCCTCGACGCGATTCGCAGGGAACAGACCGACGACCGCATTGGCCGTGAGCCAGCGCTCACCGACGATGCGCTCCAGCATGGCCTGCGCGTCGGCGAACAGGTTCCGTGCCGCTTCCCCGACCACCTCGTCGGACAGGATCTTCGGATAACGCCCCGACAGTTCCCAGGTCTGGAAGAACGGCGTCCAGTCGATGAGAGCGGCGATCTCGGCCAGCGGATAGTCGCGGAACACCTGAACGCCAGGCACCTTCGGGGCGGGCGGCTCGTACCGGGACCAGTCCGTGGCGAGGCCGTGGTCACGCGCCTGCGCGATCGGGTGATGGGGCCCCTGCCCTTTCTTGCCCTTGTGGCGCTCGCGCGTCTTCTCGGCCTCGGCCCTGACCTCCGCGACATAGGCGGCCCTGCGTTCCTCGGACACGAGATTGGTGCAGACACCGACACTGCGGGAGGCGTCCGGCACCCAGATCGTGGGACCGTGATAGTTCGGCTCGATCTTGACCGCGGTGTGGACGCGCGAGGTCGTGGCACCACCGATCAGAAGAGGAACGTCGAAGCCCTGCCGTTCCATCTCCTTCGCGACGTTCGCCATTTCCTCGAGTGACGGCGTGATGAGTCCCGACAGTCCGATGATTTCGGCGCCCTCCTCGCGGGCCACGTCGAGGATCTTCTGTGCGGGCACCATCACGCCGAGATTGACGACCTCGAAGTTGTTGCACTGGAGCACGACCGCCACGATGTTCTTGCCGATGTCGTGCACGTCCCCCTTCACGGTCGCGAGCACGATCTTTCCCTTGGCGCGTGACGCCTCCCCGGACCTGGCCTTCTCGGCCTCGATGTACGGAATCAGGTGGGCGACCGCCTCCTTCATGACGCGAGCGGACTTGACGACCTGCGGCAGGAACATCTTGCCCGCACCGAAGAGGTCCCCGACGACGTTCATGCCGTCCATGAGCGGCCCCTCGATGACCTGGATGGGGCGGGCGTACTTGAGTCTCGCCTCTTCCGTGTCGGCGACGACGTACTGCGTCACGCCCTTCACGAGCGCGTGCTTCAGACGCTCCTCGACGGGAGCGTCGCGCCACGCGAGATCTTCGATCTGCGTCTTGCCCTCCCCCTTGTAGGATTCCGCGAACGTGACGAGGCGTTCGGTCGCGTCGGGCCTGCGGTTCAGCACGACGTCCTCGACGCGCTCTCGCAGTTCCTTCGGTATCTCCTCGTAGACGCCGAGCTGTCCGGCGTTCACGATGCCCATCGTCATGCCCGCACGCACCGCGTGATACAGAAACACCGTGTGGATCGCCTCGCGCACGGGATCGTTGCCCCGGAACGAGAAGGACACGTTCGAAACGCCGCCGCTCACCTTCGCGTGCGGAAGCGCCTTGCGGATGTGCCGCGTGGCATCGATGAAGTCGACGCCGTAGTTGGCGTGCTCGTCGATGCCGGTCGCGATGGCAAAGATGTTCGGATCGAAGACGATGTCCTCGGGCGGGAATCCGGCCTCCTTCACGAGCAGGTGATAGGCGCGGTCACAGATCTCCTTCCGGCGCTCGAGCGTGTCGGCCTGTCCGTGCTCGTCGAACGCCATCACGATCGCGGCGGCGCCGTAACGACGAAGCAGCTTCGCCTGCCGCAGGAATTCCTCCTCTCCTTCCTTCATGCTGATGGAATTCACGACGCCCTTGCCCTGCACGCACTTCAGGCCTGCCTCGATGACTTCCCACTTCGACGAATCGATCACGACCGGGACACGGGAGATGTCGGGCTCCGACGCGACGAGGTTCAGGAAGGTCGTCATCGCGGCCTTCGAATCGAGCATCGCCTCGTCCATGTTGACGTCGATCATCTGCGCGCCGCTCTCGACCTGCTGCCGGCCGACGTCGAGACCTTCCGCGTACTGCCCGTTCAGGATCATGCGCGCGAACGCGCGTGAGCCGGTCACGTTCGTGCGTTCACCGATGTTCACGAACAGGGAGTCATCGTCGATGTTCAGCGGCTCGAGACCGGCGAGTCTCAGCTTCTTCTCGATCACCGGAACCTGCCGCGGCTTCACGCCCGAGAGCGCCTTGCTGATCGCGCGGATGTGCGCCGGCGTCGTGCCGCAGCATCCGCCCGCGATGTTGATGAAGCCGGAATCCGCGAACTCGCGCAACTGCCCCGCCGTGTATTCGGGTGTTTCGTCGTACTGCCCGAACGCGTTCGGCAGGCCGGCGTTGGGATGAACGCTCACGAACGCGCCCGCGATGCGTGACAGTTCCGCGATGTACTGACGGAGATCCTTCGCACCGAGCGCACAGTTGAGGCCGACCGCGAACAGATGACCGTGACGGATGGAGTTCCAGAATGCCTCGGTCGTCTGACCGGACAGCGTCCGCCCGGAGAGATCCGTGATGGTGCCGGAAACCCAGACCGGGAGACGGTTGCCGCTGCGTTCGAAGTATTCGTCGATCGCGAACAGCGCTGCCTTGCAGTTCAGCGTGTCGAAGACCGTCTCGACGAGAAGCATGTCCGCGCCGCCCTCCACGAGAGCCGCCACGGATTCGGAGTAGGCCTCGGCGAGTTCGTCGAAACTCGTGTTGCGGGCGCCGGGGTCCGCGACGTCCGGTGAAATCGACGCCGTCCGGTTGGTGGGACCGACCACGCCCGCGACGAAGCGGGGCTTGTCGGGGTTCTTCGCCGTGTAGTCGTCGGCAACGGTGCGCGCGAGGCGCGCGGCTTCGCGGTTCAGTTCCTTCACGTGCGACTGCATCCCGTAGTCGACCATCGAGATGCGATTCGAATTGAAGGTATTCGTCTCGACGATGTCGGCGCCCGCGTCGAGATACTCGGCATGTATCGACGCAATCACCTTCGGACGCGTCAGTGTCAACAGATCGTTGTTTCCCGTCTGCTCGCAGTGATGATCGTGAAACCGGTCACCGTGGTAGTCATGCTTCTCCAGGCCATGGCCCTGGATCATGGTACCCATGGCACCGTCGAGGATGAGAATCCGCTCTTTCAGGAGTTCACGCAGGAGTAGGGTTCGATCTGATTGCACGTCGTTCCGTTTTGAGTATTCGGTTGAAAAGGCTAAAAAACAAAACCCGGACCGCGACTCGCGACCGGGTTTGTCACGTCGCTTTAGCCGTATTTGTTACGCGCCCGCAAGCTGATGCTCAAATCGGCGCAAGGTCCCCGAACCTACCGCCCGATAGTGGTGTTGTCAACCGAGCGAAAAGCCTGGACGACGCACCGGCGTGCGCGCATCCCCTCTGCTGCGGCGAGCGGAAAACGTCTGCCGTGTTCGCGGACGGCGTTGTCGAAAGCCCGCGGCGCCGACCACTGCGATCGGCTATTCCAGACCCGCGCGGCGGTAGTGGATTGCCTCGGCCATGTGAGGCGTCCGGACCGCGGCATCGCCGTCGAGATCGGCAATCGTGCGCGCGAGCTTGCGAACGCGATGGAACGCGCGAGCAGACAGACCGAGCCTTTCGACGGCCGTTCGCAGGATCCTTTCCGCGCCGTCGTCACCGGTGCAATGCCGTTCGACACCCGCCGCCTGAAGACGCGCGTTCGGACAGCCCTGGCGCGTGAGCGCGACGTCGCGCGCGGCAACCACGCGACGCCGGATGACCTCGCTCGTCTCCGCATCGACTCGTGCGGTGAGCTCCGAGTGCGCGATCGCCGGAACCTCGATCTGGATGTCGATGCGATCCAGCAGCGGGCCCGAGAGGCGTCCGCGGTAACGTCGAACCTGCTCGGGCGTGCAACGACATCGCCCGTTCTGGTGGCCGAGAAATCCGCACGGACACGGATTCATGGCCGCCACGAGCTGGAACCGCGCCGGAAACTCTACTTGCCGTGCCGCACGCGCGACGCTGATGCGGCCGGATTCGAGCGGTTCGCGCAGCACCTCGAGGACGGCCCGGTCGAACTCCGGCAGTTCGTCCAGGAACAGGACGCCGTGCATCGCGAGCGAGACCTCGCCCGGCCGCGGGTGGCTCCCGCCTCCGACGAGCGCCACCGCGGAAGCCGTGTGGTGGGGTGACCGGAACGGGCGCCTCATCCAGCGGGCCGGATCGAATCCGCCGGTTGCCACCGACTGTATGGCAGCGGACTCGAGGGCCTCCTCGACCGTCATGGGTGGAAGGATGCCCGGCATCCTTTCGGCGAGCATGGTCTTGCCCGTTCCCGGAGGACCGACGAGCAGCACGCTGTGCGAGCCTGCCGCCGCCACTTCGAGCGCACGCTTCACCTGGGACTGGCCCTTCACGTCCGCAAAATCTCCGTGACTCGCGACCACGGAATCCGGCGGTCGGGTCCAGCGTTCGATGGTCTGCCGCCCCATGAGGTGCGCGCACACCTGGAGCAGCGAGTCTGCGGCGAAGATCCGGGCGCCGGGAACGAGCGCCGCTTCCGCGGCACTCCCCACCGGCAGCATGAACGCGCGGCCGCTCGCGTGCGCGCCGTACGTCATCGCGAGTGCGCCGCGGATGGGACGCAGCGCCCCGGTCAGCGCGAGCTCGCCCGCGAACTCGTAGTGCGCCATGCCGTCACCGGGAATCTGCCCCGACGCCGCGAGAATCCCGAGAGCGATAGGAAGATCAAAGCGCCCGCTCTCCTTGGGCAGATCGGCAGGCGCGAGATTCACCGTGATCCTGCGCGCGGGAAACTCGAAGCGCGCGTTCTGGATCGCGGCACGCACCCGGTCCTTGGCCTCCCTGACCTCCGCCTCCGGGAGGCCGACGATCGTGAACGCGGGCAGGCCGTTCGCGAGGTGTACCTCCACCGTGACCTCGGGCGCGTCCATGCCCGAGAGTGCCCGGCTGTGGAGAACGGAAACGCCCATCGCCTGATCGGTGATCGCGGGAGAAGCCGGTCGTACGGTCGCCGACGAGGACGCGGTGCGCTATCGCCTCAGTCCGATTCCCGTCCCCCTGCCGACTCGAGCGACGCCACACGCGCTTCGAGCGCCGCGAGCTTCTCCCTCGTGCGGGCAAGCACGCGCGCCTGGGCGTCGAACTCGGCTCTCGACACGAGATCGAGGCGACTGAGCGCCTGCGCGACCATCGCGCGGACGTTGTGCTCGACGTCGGCAAGCGGGGAACGCGCAGCCAGCGCGCGCAAGCCCTCGGACAGGGATTCCAGCGGAGAAGTCATGATTTCGCGGTGTTTCCGGACGATTCGATGAGCGATGAGCGTTCCACAAAGCCCTCTGCACTGCAACCGGACACGACACGCACCAACCTCGGGCGCACCCCCGCCCGCAAGCACCAACATGGTGCAAAGGGAGTTGTGCCGCGCCGCACCAATCCTCGCAACCATATGTTTTTTAGCATCTTTATTGATGGCACGACCATTGCCCTAGCGGTTGAGCGAAGACTTCACTGAAGTGTTCCCGTTTTCATCATCAACATAGAGGAATACGCATCATGCTCCGCAAGACCGCAACGACCACGGCAATTGCCTGCGCAACCATGTTCGTGTCCGCGATCGCGCACGCTGACGGCGACGCAGCATCCCCGATAAGCGGAAACCTTACGTTCACCACGAACTACGTCGTGCGTGGCCTCTCCCAGACGAACTTCAAGCCGGCCGTCCAGGGAACCATGGAGTACGCGCACTCGAGCGGCCTGTACGTCGGCCTCTTCGCGTCGAACGTGAGCTGGTACGGAGATGCCTGGGAAGTAGCCGGCCCCGGCACGAACGGCAACATCTACGGCGGCGCCGCGAACACGGCGATCAGCAACAACCTCGAGACCGACCTGTACGCGGGCTTCCGCGGCAGCGCGATGGAACACCTGGGCTACGACGTCGGTGCCGTCTACTACTACTACCCGGGCAAGTACTACATCGAGCCGTCGCAGGCCGCGTTCGGCATGAAGAAGCCCAACACGGCGGAAATCTACGGCAGCGTGGGCTGGGACTGGATCAGCGCCAAGCTGTCCTACGCGGTCACGGACGGCGTGTTCGGCGTTTCCGACGCACGGGGCAGCTACTACGGCGAACTGAACGCGAACTATGGGCTCGGCGACTCGGGCATCACGCTCGTCGGCCATGCAGGTTTCTGGCGCTTCAGCGGCAAGATGCTCATCTGGCAGCAGAACGGCCTGAAGAACGACGTCTACAACTTCGTCGACTACAAGATCGGGGCGACGGCCGACTACGCGGGACTCACGTGGGGCCTGTTCTTCTGGGGCAGCACCGCCGACAAGAACCACGCCGTATCCGTCACGCAGACCGATCCCATCGCGGTCTGGGGCAACCGCTTCGGCAAGAACGTCGGTGACAGCAGCGTGTTCCTCACCGCCACGAAAGCATTCTGACCAGACTCTGCGATCCGTCCGGCGGAGACCCGATGTCCGCCGGACGCCAGGGACTCATTCACAGCCAGTTAGGACAATCCCAAATGAAACTCGTCACCGCCATCATCAAGCCGTTCAAGCTCGACGAGGTGCGCGAAGCCCTGTCCGCGATAGGTGTCCAGGGCATCACCGTCACCGAGGTAAAGGGCTTCGGACGTCAGAAGGGTCACACGGAACTCTACCGTGGCGCCGAATATGTCGTGGACTTTCTCCCCAAGGTCAAGATCGAGGCCGCGATCAGGAACGAAATGCTGGATCAGGTGATCGAGGCCATCGAGAAGTCTGCAAACACAGGAAAGATCGGCGACGGCAAGATATTCGTCTTCGATCTCGAACAGGTCGTGCGCATCCGTACCGGGGAAACCGGTGCGGACGCACTCTAGGACACGCAAGGGAGATCGGACAATGAAAAAACTGTTGAGCCTGCTGGCCTGCGCATGCCTGGTCGGCCTCTCCTCCGCCGGATTCGCCGACGAGGAGACGCCGGCTGCCGCACCCGCGACCGAGGCCCCAGCACAGCCCGCGGCCGAAGCACCCGCGGCGCCTGCTGCCGTCACGGAACCCGCAACCATGCCCGCCGCGGAGCAACCTGCAGCCCCCGCGGCGGAAGCCCCGAAGATGGACTCCGGCAGCACGGCGTGGATGATCACCGCGACCGTGCTCGTCATCCTCATGACGATACCCGGACTCGCCCTGTTCTACGGGGGTCTGGTGAGGGCGAAGAACTTCCTGTCCATCCTGATGCAGGTGTTCGTCGCGTTCTCCATGCTCTCGGTGCTCTGGGTGATCCTCGGCTACAGCATGGCGTTCTCCGAAGGTAACGCGTTCTTCGGCGGCCTCGGCAAGGCATTCCTGTCGGGCATCACGCCGGACACGCTGAGCGGCGTCATTCCGGAGTTCGTGTTCCTCACGTTCCAGCTCACGTTCGCGGCCATCACCCCGGCGCTGATCATCGGCAGCTTCGCGGAGCGCATCAAGTTCTCCTCGATCCTCGTGTTCCTCGGGCTGTGGCTGCTCCTCGTCTACGTGCCGATCGCACACATGGTCTGGGGGGGCGGTTACCTCGGGACGCTCGGCGCGAAGGACTTCGCGGGCGGAACAGTCGTGCACATCAACGCGGGTATCGCGGCGCTGGTCGGGTGTCTGGTCGTCGGCAAGCGCATCGGCTACGGCAAGGAGGCCATGCCGCCCCACAGCCTGGCCTTCACGATGGTCGGCGCGTCGCTCCTGTGGGTAGGCTGGTTCGGTTTCAACGTCGGCAGTGAACTCGCTGCCGACGGCACGGCCGGGCTCGTGCTCATCAACACGCAGGTGGCCACCGCCGCCGCGGTGATGGGCTGGATGTTCGCGGAGTGGATCTTCAAGGGCAAGCCGAGCATGCTGGGTGCCGCCTCCGGTGCCGTCGCGGGCCTTGTGGCAATCACGCCGGCCTGCGGGTTCGTCGGTCCCATGGGGGCGATCCTCCTCGGCGTCATCGCGGCCGTGATCTGCTTCTGGGCCGTGACGAGCCTGAAGGCCATGTTCGGGTACGACGACTCGCTCGACGTGTTCGGCGTGCACGGCATCGGCGGCATCATCGGTGCGATCGGCACGGGCGTCTTCATGGCCCCCGGCCTCGGCGGCGTCGGTTACGCAGAGGGCGTGACGATGGGGGGCCAGGTGTGGATTCAGATCGTCGCGGTGTTCGTCACCCTGATCTGGAGCGGCATCGTCAGCCTGATCCTGTTCAAGGTGATCGACCTCATGATGGGTCTGCGGGTCTCGGAAGACCGCGAACGCGAAGGCCTCGACATCACCGAGCACGGCGAGACGGCCTACCACACGTAATCTCAGAACGAGCTCATCTCCGACAGAGTCCTCCCCTCGTCGGACTTTACGGGCACCCGAAACCGGGTGCCCGTTTTTCATGGTGATGGCGTCGCGAGCGCGCGAACCGTGATCGCGTGTGACGCGCGACGCTCCTGCCCGCCGGGAGATCCGAAGGTAACCGGAAAGCATGCGCGATGGCGCAGACCGCGCACCGGCACACGTACGAGGAAGGGTGCGTCTCAGTGGTGCCGGCGGGGACGTCCGGTGATTCAGGTCCGAACGCGCCGACACGCGCGACCGCGCGTCAGGGGAAAGCCGTCAACCTTGCGCGGAGTCGCCGTAGACGATGATCGAGAGCATGCGGATCGGTGTCTCGATGAGACGCTCCGGCCCGTGCGGCACGTCCCCGCGGAACGTCAGGGAGTCGCCCGGTCCGAGTTCGTACGTCTGCTTGCCGTGACGGTACTCGATGCGTCCCTGCAGAATGTGGATGAACTCCGTGCCCGGATGCTCGAACGTGGGGAACACTTCCGAGGCGTCGTCCATCGTCACGAGAAAGGGTTCGAAGGTCTTCTTCGGGCCCTGGTCGTACGCGAGGAGATGATAGGTGTGTCCGCGCCGCGTGCCGCGACGGACGACCTCCATGCCCTCCCCGTCACGCACGAGCCTGGCCTCGCCCGCGGGCGAGTTGTAGTGACGGAAAAGATGCGCCATCGACACACCGAGTGCGTCCGCGATGCGGGCGAGCGTGTCGAGGCTCGCGGTCGCCTGGGCGGTCTCGATCTTCGAGAGCATCCCGCGACTGATGCCGGCCTGCCCGGCAACGTCCGCGATCGTCAGGTGATCGCGCTGACGCAGTTCGCGAATGACGTTGCCGAGATGACGGTGGAGACTGCGGTCACCGGCGTCCTCAGAGTCCATTGACCCCCGGGATCCAGTGCGTCCCGGCGAGCGGGACCTTGGCCATCGCGGCGGCCTCGATCGTGAGCGCGACGAGGTCCTCGCGCTCGAGGTGGTGCACGTTCGACTTGCCGCACGCGCGGGCCACCGTCGTGAGTTCCATGTTCATCGTCTTGAAGTAGTTCCTGAGGTGGCGCGCACCGACCAGCGGATCGAGCCGGGTCTCGAGCACCTCGTCCTGCGTGGTGATGCCGACGGGACATCGCCCCGTGTGGCAATGATGACAGAAACCCGGAGCGGTCTGGATGCGCGCGTAGTCGCCCGTGGCATCCCGGTGCTCGCCGTCCTGGAAGAACGTGTCGTTGTTGCAGCCGAGCGCCATGAGGGCACCCTGCCCGATCGATACCGCGTCCGCACCGAGCGCGAGCGCCTTGGCCACGTCGGCACCGGTACGGATGCCGCCGGAGACGACGAGCTGAACCTTGCCGCGCATGTCCATCTCCTCGAGCGCTTCGACCGCCTGCCGCAGCGCCGCCAGCGTGGGAATGCCCACGTGCTCGATGAACACCGTCTGGGTGGCGGCCGTGCCGCCCTGCATCCCGTCGACGACGACGACGTCGGCGCCGGAGTGCACGGCGAGCTTCACGTCGTTGTAGGTTCGCGTCGCGCCGATCTTCACGTAGATCGGTTTTTCCCAGTCCGTGATCTCGCGCAGTTCCTCGATCTTGATCGCGAGGTCGTCGGGCCCCGTCCAGTCGGGATGCCGACACGCGGATCGCTGGTCGATGCCTTCGGGCAGGGTGCGCATCCCGGCGACCCGCGGATTGATCTTCTGACCGAGCAGCATGCCACCGCCACCGGGCTTGGCACCCTGCCCGATCACGACCTCGATCGCGTCGGCCTTGCGGAGGTCGTCCGGATTGAAGCCGTACCGCGACGGCAGGCACTGGTACACGAGTGTGCGGGACGACTCTCGCTCCTCGCGTGTCATGCCGCCGTCGCCGGTCGTCGTGGACGTACCGAGTTCGGTAGCGGCACGCCCCAGGGCCTCCTTGACCCGCGCAGACAGCGACCCGAAGCTCATGCCGGCGAACGTGATCGGGATGTCGAGCTCGATGGGCTTCCTCGCGTACCGGGTGCCGAGCACGGTCCGTGTGTGGCACTTCTCCCGGTAGCCCTCGAGCGGGTACCGCGACGCGGACCCCGCGAGGAACACGAGATCGTCGAAGTGCGGAACGTGCCGTTTGGCGCCGAGACCCCTTATCTCGTAGAGACCGTGGGCCGCGGCGCTGCGGATGTAGTCCAGCACCTTGCGGTCGTAGCCCCAGCTCTCCTCCAGCGAGAAGTGCGCCGGGTGTTCCGTGGCTGGACGATCGTCGACGGGCTTGTTCATGCTGACCTCGCTTGCCCGGCGCGTGCCGGGCACATTGTTCCGGAAAATCTCAGTACTCCTGGTTCGCGTCGGCGTTCCAGTGATAGAGCTGTCGCGCAGACGCGACGCGCTTGAACTCTTCGGGTTCGCCGGCGAACCCTGCGCGGTCGAGCAGCTCGCGAACCTTGGCGTGGTCCACGTCCGTCATCTCCTCGATCCGCGCATCCGCACCCAGCGACCGGATGCGGCCCCGCACATAGATCACGGCCTCGTAGAGGGAGTCACCGAGTGCGTGACCGGCGTCACCGCACACGAGGAGGTGACCCGCCTGGGCCATGAATGCGGAGTAGTTGCCGATGCTGCCGCCGACCACGATGTCGATGCCCTTCATCGAGATCCCGCAGCGAAGGCTCGCGTCTCCCTCGATGATCAGCGTGCCGCCGTGGCCGCTCGCACCCGCGGATTCCGACGCAAACCCCTTCACGCGCACGACGCCCGACATCATGTTCTCCGCGACGCCCCAGCCCACGTTGCCGTGCACCGTGACGGTCGCGAACTTGTTCATCCCGGCCAGGTAGTAGCCGCCGTGCCCCCGCACGTCGATGTCCACCGGGTGGTTCACGCCGGCCGCAATCGCGTGGCGTCCGCCGGGGTGCAGCACCTCGACGTGCCGGACCCCGCTGTCGGGAAGATCGTGGTGGAGGAACTGGTTCAGATCGCGCACGGTCCGCTGGCCGAGATCGAAGGTCAGCTCGCCGTTCGCCGCTGCACGTGCCGCTACACGCTCCATGAGTAGACCTCCTCGGGCATGGGTTCGAACAGCTTCGCGTCGTCCACACCGGGCAGGTGAGCGAGTGACCGGAATTCCGAGGCGATGGCCACGTACTCGTCGGTCTCCGCCACGACGGCGGGCTTGCACGCGAATGCGTCGCGCACGAGCGCGAGCTTGTTGCCGGTGCCGATCAGGAAGGTGTAGAACCCGTCGAGCTCCTCGAACCCGTGCGCGAGCGCGGCCTCGAGCGTGTCGCCTTCGCCCATGCGCCACGCGAGGTAGCGGCAGGCCGCCTCCGTGTCGTTGTCCGTGTCGAACTCGATCCCGCGGTGCTCGAGCTTCCGGCGGATCATGAACGGATTCGAGATCGTGCCGTTGTGCACGAGGCAGAAATCCTCGCCGGCGGTGAAAGGATGTGCCCGGTCGGGCGTCACGGCCGACTCCGTGGCCATGCGTGTGTGACCGACGAGATGGGAGCCCTCGAGTCCCGCGAACCGGTACCGGTCCGCCACGTCCACCGGGTTTCCGGTGTCCTTGTAGATGTCCATCGCGCGGCCCGCCGCGAGCACGTGTAGCTCCGGAAAGGCGTGGCGAACCCAGGGCTTCACCACGGATGCCGATTCATCGCACGTCAGGATGGCGTGATTGCCGAGCACGCCCAGCTGCGCCTCCGGACCGAAGCGCTTGATGAATTCGCCCTCGAAGGCACCCCAGTCGTAACCCCAGTCGGGCGCGTGGAGGCTGTACTTGCGCTCCGCGTCCGCGAGCGGTGCCGTGAACACGGCGAGCCCGGCCGACTCGGGGCCGCGCGCGGCCATCTCCTTGAGCATCGGCACCATCCATTCGCCCAGCCGGGGACGCAACTCCGGCTTCTTGACCAACAATCCGACGATTCCGCACATGATTCGATACCTCGCAATCGGGGGGCCCGGTGCCGGGACACCGGTACCCGCCGTCAGAAGAATTCCAGATAGCGCTCCACTTCCCAGGTCGAGACGTGACGCTGGTACTCCACCCATTCCATCCGCTTCAGCTTCAGGAACTCCGCACCCAGATCCTGGCCGAGCGCCTCCATGAGGACCGTGTCCGCTTCCAGGGCGTCCAGGGACTCGTTGAGGTTCTGCGGAAGAACGCCGATGCCCGCGTTCCGGAGCTCGTCGTGCGACCACTCGTAGAGGTTCGTGTTGTTCGGCTCGCCCGGGTCCAGCTTGCGTTCCACGCCGTCCATGCCCGCGGCGAGAATGCCTATCGTCGCGAGATACGGATTGGTGGAGCCGTCCGGCAGCCTCAGCTCCAGCCGTCCGTACGGCACGCGCACCATGCACGTCCGGTTGTTGTCGCCGTACGTGATGTACGCCGGTGCCCACGTGGCGCCCGACAGGGCACGACCCACCACGAGACGCTTGTAGGAGTTCACGGTCGGTGCGCAGAGCGCCGTGAGGCCGCGCGCATGCGCGAGGAGACCGCCGAGAAAGTGGTAACCCATGCGCGAGAGACCCAGACCCCGCTTGTCCTTGTCGTCGCGGAACAGGTTCGGGTGCTTGTCGTCACCGATCGAGACGTGAAAATGTGCGCCGGTGCCCGTGCGGTTCGAGAACGGCTTCGGCATGAAGCTCGCCACGAGCCCCATCTGGTTCGCGATCTCGGAGGCGGCCATCTTCAGGAAGACGAGCCGGTCCGCGGACGCCATCGCGTCGCCGTAGGTGAAGTTCACCTCGAACTGACCGTTCGCGTCCTCGTGATCGATCTGGTAGACGTCGATGCCCACGGCGCGCACCGAGTCCACGAGGCGTTCGAGGAATCCGGCCTGACGCGCGAGGCCCTTGTAGTCGTAACAGGGCTTCTCGAGGGCATCGCTGCTGTCTGCGGGCTCCACACCGCCGTCGGGCGTGCGCCGCAACAGCATGAACTCGGGTTCGATGCCCGTGTAGAGCGTGAGACCCTTCCGCGCGAGCTTGTCGAGCTGCATCCGGAGTGCGGTGCGGGAGTCGTACGCGTACGGCTTCCCGTTCACGTGCCCCCAGGTGCACATCCGGGCGAAACCCGGCATCCACGGTATCGGCTGCAGCGTGTCGAGGTCGCCCACGGCCATGTAGTCCGGTCCGTGTGGCCCCATCCCGAATCCCCAGAGCGCGAAGCCGGCGAAACCCGCCCCGTCGGAGAGAACCATGTCGAGGTGCTCCACGGGGACGGCCTTCGCCTTGGCCGAGCCATGAATGTCCACGAACTGCGCCAGGATGTACTTGATCCCCTGGTCCTTGAACAGCTTTCTCGCCTGTGACGGTGTCATTTCCGGTTCTCCCTTGATTGAGGATGGATCGGTCGCCTCATCCGAGACCACCTTCACGAAGCACGCTCGCCGTCCCGACGGGCCCGCCACCTGTCTCCGCGGCGATCTCCGCGAGCGTTTCCCAGAGGTACGCACCCATGGTGTAGTCGCACCACAGCCGGTAGCAGGGCAGCCCTCCGTTGTCGTCGCGCAGCACGCTCACGGAGACCGACACCATCTGCGTCAGGACGACCGACCGCGTGCCGGCGAGCGCGCCGGGAAGATCCACGTTGCACGTCTGCGCGAGCAGTTCACCGATCCTCGTCCCGGTCAGCGCGAACGCAGCATCCTGGCGTGGTACCGGATAGACCTGCGGAATGCCCGCGCAAAGCCGGGCAGACAGTCGCGCGGCGGCATCGCCCCGGGGACCATCCTCGATCAGGAACTCGCTCAGGGCGAGACGAAGCACGCGGCCTCCGCCCTCGAGCGGCTCCCACGAATTCGGGGTGTCCGGCACCGGCAGCGCCTGCGCACGCAGCCAGTCTGCCGCCCCCGGGCCCTTGAGGCCGGCGCGAGCGAAGGCCGAGAGATCGCAGATGCCAGCGACCGCTGCACGGCTGGCGTCGTCCGGTCCGAGTCGCACGACCACCGGCATGCCCCGGACATCGGTCGTCTCGATCTCGCCGGCACGGAAGAACCGTGCGACCGGGCTCGTGCGTGACGGGGTCTCGTCACTCATGCTCCGGCTCCTGACGCGCACCGTCCGGGTCATAGAACGGCGTGCGTACGACTGTTGCCGCGACGATCGCACCGCCGTCGACCCGGATCTCCAGCCGCGTGCCTTCCTTCGCGAGTTCGGGTCGCACGAACACGAGCCCGACCGTCCGCCCGAGCGTCTCGCTCTCCAGCACGCTCGTCACGCGCCCCGCGATCTCGCCGTCGCGAATCACGAGGTGGCATTCGAGGGGAACCGCGGAACTGCCCGGGTCCAGTTCGAACCCCACCAGAGTCTGACGCGCGCCACGCTTCCGGATGATCTCCAGGCTGCGCTTGCCGACGAAGAACGGCTTCTCCATCCGGACCGCCCAGCCGAGGCCTGCCTCGTCCGCGGTCGTGAGGCCGTCGGTGTCCTGCCCGATGATCACGTGTCCCTTTTCGAGGCGCAGCGCACGCTGGGCTTCCACGCCGAAGGGCCGGATGTCGAATTCCCGCCCCGCTTCCATGAGCCGGTCCCACAGGCAAGCGCCGTACTGCGCCGGCACGTGAATCTCGTAGCCGAGTTCGCCCACGAACCCGACCCGCATCACGCGGGCCGGAATCCCGCCGACCTCGGTCTCGCGCACGCCGAGGTACGGGAACGCATCGCGCGAGAGATCCTGGGTGCCGAGGCGCGCGAGCACCGTCCGTGACCGGGGACCCGCAAGATTCACGGCTGCGAATGCACCCGTGACGTTGACGAGGCCGACACGCAGCTTCCAGATCGCGTTCCAGCGCTGCGCCTCGCAGTACACGGCAGCCGCGCCCGTGGTGGTCGTCGTGAAATAGAAGTGCTCGTCCGCGAGGCGTGCGATCACGCCGTCGTCGATCACCACCCCCGTCTCGTCGGTCATGAGGCCGTAACGGCTCATGCCGACCTTCAGGCCGGCGAACCTGCCCGTGTAGAGCCGCTCGAGAAACGCGGCCGCGTCGGGGCCGTGGAGTTCCATCTTGCCGAGCGTGCCGACGTCGATGAGCCCGACGCCGCTGCGTACCGCACGAATCTCGGCGCGCACGCATTCCGCCTTCGGCCTGTCCGCCTCGCGGTAGTACTCCGGTCGCAGCCAGATGCCCGCCTGCATCCACGCGGCACCGAGCCGCTCGTGACGTTCGTGCACGGGGGTCTCGCGACGGGCGGTGAAGCCGCGCCCGGCGAGGTGGGAAAGCGGCACGGGATGAAAGAAGGGTCGCGCGGTCGTCGTACCCACCTCGCCCGGTGACTGGCCGCGGATGCGCGCGAGGATGCGGATCGCATTCATGTTCGAATGCTTGCCCTGCGACGGCCCCATCCCGACGGTCGTGAATCGCTTGAGCAGTTCGATGTTGTCGAATCCTTCCTGCGCCGCATCCAGGAAGTCCCGGACCTGCAGGTCTTCGTCGAAGTCGACGAAATTCTTTCCTCCGGGGTGTCCGACGATCGGCCACGGATGCGAGGGCGTCGACGTCAGCCCCGGGACGGCGGGTACCGGATCGGTGTGGAAACCCGCCCAGGCCGCGGCCTCCGCTCCGGCGCGCTCGCCGTCCAGCAGCCGCGCTTCGAGATCGTGGACGCCATTCACGCGGCCCGCCGCGAAGACCCCCGGCGCGAGCTTCGCAGGCACGAACTGCTCGACGGCCGTGTCGTACCGCATCACGCAGCCCGACTGGTACAGCAGCGCGGCTGCGGGGGCCCAGCCCACGCTCATCAGGATGCCGTCGCATGCGACATGGATGGCGTGTGACGTCCGGGGCTCCCCGGAATCGTCGAGCGGACACACGCGCGCGGCGACGAGCCGGTCGGCTCGAGCCTCTGCCTCGAACACGCAGTGCCCGTGCAGCACGCGCACGCCGCGCGCGATCACGGCTGCTTCGGCCGCTTCATCGTCCGCACGCTGACGCAGGTCGACGACGGCCGCGACTTCGACGCCGTTCGCGAGCAGATCGAGGGCCGCCCGGTAGCCTTCCGCGTTCGCCGTGAGCACGAGTGCGACGTGCATGGGCTTCACGGCGTACCGGTACATGAGGCGCTGCGCGGCGGATGCGAGCATCACGCCGGGAATGTCGTTGTTGCGGAACACGGCCGGCTGCTCGAAGACCCCCTGGGCCACGACCACTGCCTTCGCACGCAGCTTGGTCATGCGCGAAGCGTCCACGAGCGGCACCCAGTGATCCGCGTACCAGCCTGCCGCGAGCGTGCCCGGACGCACGGACACGTTGGGCAGCGCGGCGATCGCGGCCTCGAGTTCGACCAGCGTGTCGCGCGACCGCCGCTCCCCACCCCGCTGATAGCCGAGACTGCCGCCGATCCTCGCGTTCTCGTCCACCAGCACGACCCGTGCACCGGCCTGTCCCGCGCGGAGCGCCGCCCGCAGGCCCGAGGGACCGGCTCCGACCACGAGCACGTCGGCGAAGTCGTAGCGCTTCGGGGTCGCGAGGCGCGGTGTCGAGAAGTCCACGCGACCGAGCCCCGTCACCCGCCGGAACACGTTTTCCCAGAAAGGTGCGAGCCCCTTGGGCCGATGGAAGGCCTTGTAGTAGAAGCCGACCGGCAGGAAGGCCGAGAGGCGGTCGAGAATGCGCAGGCCGTCGCGCGCGGCGGTCCCGGCGGTGTTCACGGCGGTGAGCGCCATGCCCGGCTCGAGGCCCTCCACGTCCGCGCGGAAGTTGAGCCGCGCGCCAGCCTGCATGAGGGTGTTCACGTCGTGGTTCGCGAACGACAGGACCCCGCGCGGGCGGTGGTACTTGAAGCTGCGACCGAGCACGCGCACGCCTGCCGCCCAGAGCGCGCTCGCGGGCACGTCGCCGGCGTAACCCTCGAACCGCTGGCCGTCGAAGGTGAACGGGACGCCGCGTGACCGGTCGATCCACTCGCCTTCCACGACCGGGAGTCGCGCCGTCATTCCGGCACCTCCTCACCGGGCAGCCAGGTCTGCAGGACATGGTCCGCGGCGACGTCGCGCTTCGCGAGAAACCAGGTCCCGCTCGCGACGTGATACCACCATTCGATCTTCACGCCCGGTATCCCGCTGCGGTTGAACACGTAGTCCGCCCACTCGGCGTCGGTGCAGGCGTCGCCGGGCATCTCCCGGACCTCGCCCCCGTACACGAACTCGGACACGGGACGCGCACCGTTGACGGGACAGCGAAGCAGCTTCATGACCGCGCTCCCCCGGCCGCGCGTTCGCGCGCGCCGTGCTCAGTGCCCGACACTGGCAGCCCCCTTTTCGCCCGTGAGTTCGTATCGCTCGAAGCGCGACAGCGAAAATGCCCGGATCAGTTCGTGCGTCCGGTCGGTGGCGACGGTGTACGACATCGTCTTCCCGCAGACCGGCGTTGCCTTGAACCCCCACGTGCCCCAGCCGGCATCCAGATAGAAACCTTCCACGGGCGTCTTGCCCATCACCGGCGCGAAGTCCGGCGTCATGTCCGCCATGCCGGCCCACTGGCGGTTGACCCTGACATGGGAGAGGAACGGAAACATGTCGAGCATGTGCGCCGCGAGCCCTTCCGTGAAATCGAGCGTGGAGCGGGTCGACTGCACCTCGTAGGGATCGAGCGACGCGCCCATCACAAGTTCGCCGCGCGCGGACTGGCTCACGTAGACGTGCAGGCTCCCGGACACGAGGATCGGATCGAGCCAGGGCTTCATGGGCTCGCTCACCATCGCCTGCAACGGATGGACGTATATCGGCGTGCGGATGCCGACCATGTGCGTGACGCGAGGCGTGAAGCCCGCCACCGCGCAGAGCACCTTGCGCGTGGAGACGTAGCCCCGCGTGGTGTGCACGCCCTTCACCCTGCCGGCCTCGACGTCGATGCCGGTGACCTCTGTCTGCTGATGGATCTCGACACCGCGCTGCGACGCACCCCGCCCGTAGCCCCACGCGACGGCATCGTGCCGTGCTATCGCGCCCGGCGCGTGGAACAGGGCGCCCAGTATGGGTGCATGACCGCCGCAGTCGAGATCGATCCGGGGACAGGCGCGCTTCACTTCCTCGGGACCCACGAGTTCGCTGCGGACCCCGAGGTGCTTGTTGACCTCGGCGCGCCATCTCATCGTGCGTACCGCGGAGTCCGTGTGGGCGAGCGTGTAGTGGCCTCTCGTCGAGTAGAACAGGTTCAGGTCGAAGTCCTGTGCAAGGTCCTGCCAGAGACTCACGGACTGGTCGTAGAACGCCACCCCTTCGGGCGTGAGGTAGTTCGAACGGATGATCGTGGTATTCCGGCCCGTGTTGCCGCCACCGATGTACCCGCGGTCCAGCACCGCGACCTTGCGGACGCCGTGGTCCCTTGCGAGGTAATAGGCCGCGGCGAGCCCGTGCCCGCCCGCGCCGATCACGACCACGTCGTAGGTCTCCCCGAGCCGGTCCGGCGTGCGGAACATCCGGGTTTCCGGATGCCGCGAGGCAAGCGCGAATCGGAGAAGCTGGTACGCCATGACGGCTTCCGGGTCGATCGAGAGAGTTAATCAGGGGAAAACTTTGTGCACATGGTGAATCTCATGGCGCGTGGTGTCAAGACACCGCGAAGCGCCGTGACGCATGTCGGAGCGGCGCGCCGCGTGCGATAGGTGGCGGGCGAGGCGTCATCGCAGGCGGTGCGCGCAGACGCCCCCCCGCGGTCGCTATAATCCGCAGACCATCCATCCCGCGCGGCCGTCGGGCCTGCGCCCGAAAATCGCCATGACCGTTCCAAACCTCACCACTGCACTCTCGGGGCCGATGCTCTACCTGGAACGCCAGATCCTGGAGGCTCAGCCCAGCATCGAGCACTGGTTCCGGAACAAGTGGCAGGAGCACGCGGCACCGTTCTATGCGTCCGTCGATCTGCGCAACGCGGGATTCAAGCTCGCGCCGGTCGACACGAACCTGTTTCCGGGCGGCTTCAACAATCTCGCCCCGGAGTTCACCCAGCTCTGCGTGCAGGCGGCGATGGTCGCCGTGGAAAAGGTGTGTCCGGAGGCGCGCGGCGTCCTGCTGATTCCCGAGAACCACACGCGCAACACCTTCTATCTCCAGAATGTCGTCGCGTTGCGCGGCATCCTGCGGAATGCGGGCATGCGCGTACGCATCGGCACCCTGAACCCGGAGATCACGCAGACGACGACACTCGATCTGCCGAGCGGCGACCAGCTCACGCTCGAGCCCGTCGTGCGCAGCGGGCGCCGCGTGGGGCTGCCCGACTTCGACCCCTGCGCGGTGGTCCTGAACAACGACCTCTCGAGCGGCATACCCGCCATCCTCCGGGACATCGATCAGCCGATACTTCCTCCGCTCCACGCCGGCTGGGCGTCACGACTGAAATCCAACCACTTCACTGCCTATGACGAGGTCACGGCCGAGTTCGGGCGGCTCGTGGGGATCGACCCCTGGCTCATCAACCCCTATTTCGGCGTCTGCGGCGAGATCAACTTCCACGAGCGCCAGGGCGAGGAGTGCCTCGCGCGCTGGGTCGACGGTATCCTCGAACAGACCCGCGAGAAATACCGGGAATACGGCATCAGCCAGGATCCGTTCGTGATCGTGAAGGCGGACGCGGGCACCTACGGCATGGGCATCATGTCCGTGAAGAGCGCGGAGGAAGTCGTCAACCTCAACCGGAAGCAGCGCAACAAGATGGCCGTCGTGAAGGAAGGCATGAGCGTGAGCCACGTGATCGTGCAGGAAGGCGTCCCGACCGTCGAGAACGTGAACGACGCGGTGGCCGAGCCGGTCGTCTACATGATCGACCACTTCGTCGTGGGCGGTTTCTACCGGATCCACACGTCCCGCGGCCGCGACGAGAACCTGAATGCTCCGGGCATGCAGTTCGTGCCGCTCGCTTTCGAATCGAACTGTCAGGCCCCCGATTTCGACTGCGGTCCCGACGACGCGCCGAACCGCTTCTATGCCTACGGCGTCGTCGCGCGTCTCGCGCTGCTCGCGGCGTCGCTCGAGATCGAGCGCACGGAACCGGCGCGGCTCGCCGCCTGAGGCCCCACCCCATGGACATCGCGTTCCTGGTCGACCCGCTGGAGTCGCTCAAGGGCTACAAGGATTCCTCCGTCGCCATGATGCGCGAGGCGCAGGCGCGCGGGCACCGGGTCTTCGCGTTCCTGCAGGACGATCTGCGGTGGGCCGGCGGGGAGGTCAGTGCGCGCGCGACACATCTCGAACTCCACGACAGGGACGACGACTGGTACCGCGTGACGGATAGCTCCGAGCAGCCCCTGTCGCGCTTCGACGTCGTGATGATGCGGAAGGACCCGCCGTTCGACATGGAATACGTCTACGCGACGTACCTTCTCGAACTCGCCGGACGGGCCGGCACCCGCGTGTACAACCGGCCGGGCGCGCTGCGCGACTTCAACGAGAAGCTCTCCATCGCGCGTTTCCCGGAATTCACGGCGCCGACGCTCGTCACGCGCCAGGAGGACGACATCCGGGCATTTCTGGCTGACCAGCGCGAGATCGTCCTGAAGCCGCTCGACGGCATGGGCGGCGCGTCGGTCTTCCGGGTGGGCGAAGGCGATCCCAACGTGGGCGTGATCATCGAGACGCTCACCGAGCACGGCACCCGGACGGTGATGGCGCAGCGCTACCTCCCCGCCATCCGGCAGGGGGACAAGCGCGTGCTGCTGATCGACGGCCGTCCGGCGCCCTACGCACTCGCCCGCATACCCAAGGCCGGCGAGACGCGCGGCAACCTCGCGGCAGGCGGCCGCGGTGTCGCCCAGCCCCTCTCCGATCGCGACCGCGAGATCGCGGAATCGGTCGGCGCACGCCTGCGCGGCGAAGGGCTCCTGATCGTCGGACTCGACGTCATCGGCGATTGCCTGACCGAGGTGAACGTCACGAGCCCGACGTGCATGCGCGAAATCCTGGATCAGACAGGCTTCAGCGTGCCGGGCATGGTGCTCGACGCTCTCGAGCGAGACTGACGACGCGGCCGCGGTTCACGCGGCGCTGCGGGCCGAGCGCGAAACGAGTCTCGCGTCCCGCCGGAGCATGTCCTCGAACTCGGCGGCCGACACAGGCTTGCTGAACACGAACCCCTGGATCTCGTCGCAGTGCAGCTCCCGCAGAAACCCCAGTTGCGCATCGGTTTCGACGCCCTCGGCGACGACCATGAGCCGGAGGCTGTGCGCGAGCGCGACGACTGCGCGCGTGATCGCGACGTCGTCGGCATCTTCCGGGATGTCGCGCACGAACGACCGGTCCACCTTGAGCGCGTCGATCGGCAGGCGCTTCAGGTAACTGAGGGATGAATACCCCGTGCCGAAGTCGTCGATCGAGATGTGGAGCCCCATCAGCTTGAGGTCCATGAGCAGGCCGGCGACATGCTCGACGTTCTGCATCATCACGCTCTCCGTGAGTTCGAGTTCGATCGACCCCGGATGCACCCCGGTCTCCGACAGGATCCGGCGCACCGAATCCACGAAACCCGGGCCGTAGAACTGCCGGGCCGAAAGATTGACCGCGACACGGATCGGACGCAGTCCCTTGCGCGCCCACGCTGCCGCCTGTTCGCACGCGGCCTCCAGCACCCACTCCCCGATCGCGGTGATGAGCCCCGTCTCCTCGGCCAGCGGAATGAACTCCGCGGGCGGGACCAGGCCGCGATCCGGGCTCATCCAGCGGACGAGCGCTTCCGCCCCCGTGATGCGGCCATCATCGATCGACACCTTGGGCTGGTAGTGCAGCGTGAACTGGCTCTGTTCGAGCACTGCCTTCTTGAGCCGCGCCTCGAGCGAGAGCCTGTCGAGCCCCGCGGTCACCATCCCCGAGGAGTAGAAGGAGTACCGGTTCTTGCCCTGATCCTTCGACCGGTACATCGCGATGTCGGCGTGCTTGAGCAGCGTCTGCAGATCGTGGCCGTCGTCGGGAAAGATCGCTATGCCCATGCTGGCCGTGAGAGCGAGTTCCTGTCCGTGATACAGCACGGGCTGCTCGATGAGCGTCAGCAGCTTCCGGGCGATCTCGGCGGCCGTCTCCCTCGTCTCGATCTCCTCGGCGACCACGACGAATTCGTCCCCGCCGAGACGGGCGACGAGGTCCGCGGCGCGCATGGTCTCCGCGAGGCGCCGGGCGATCGTGCGGAGCATCATGTCACCGGTGTCGTGGCCCAGCGTGTCGTTGATGATCTTGAACCGGTCGAGATCGATGAACAGCACCGCGAGCTTCTTGTCGTAGCGCTCCGCGCGCGCGAGGGCGTGCGTGAGGTGGTGCGTGAACAGGTTCCGGTTCGCGAGCGAGGTCAGTTCGTCGAAATGCGCGAGCCGCCGGATGCGCTCGTCGGCCCGGTGCCGCTCGCTCACGTCCTGGAACGACCCCCACAGTTTCACCGGCGTCCCGGTGGGTCCGGCCTCGGACACCCCGGTCGCGCGAATCCAGATGGAGCGCCCGCGCGCCGTGGTGAGTTCGAGTTCGAGGTCCCAGCTCTGCGGCGCGGTCAGCGACTTCTCGATCGCCGAGCGGAACAGTTCGCGACTGTCGGGCGACAGGAATGCGTACTGGGCGTCCAGCGACGGCTTGCAGTCGTGGGGCGTGGTCTCGTGGATGCGGTAGGTCTCCTCGGTCCAGAACAGTGCACCGGACGCGATGTCGAGCTCCCACCCCCCGACGTGTGCGGCGCGCTGCGTCTGTTCGAGCAGCACTGCCTGGCGGCGCAACTGGGCTTCCTGATCGCGCAGCACGCCTTCCACCGTGTCGCGTTCGTTCTCGCGCGTTCGCTGCTGCCGGTGCGTCCAGGCCGCTGCGAAGACCAGCCCCGACAGTGCGAGCGCGAAGAGCAGCATCGGCACCTCGACGCGCCCGAGCCAGCTCGCCCAGAGCGCGCGTTGCGGGAGCCCGAAGAAGGCGGTGACGGGATAGCGCTCGAGGCGTCGGAATGCGTACACCCTCTCATCGAGCCCCAGCGACCCCGGAATGGCCCCGAGGCCCGTCTGCGCACCGTGCGACCACGCCACGCGGCCGGGCAGCGGCCCATGAGTGTGCGTGACCGCACTCACCCCTGGCCCCGAGAGTCGGGACAACAGGAGAACGTGGCTGTCGTTCGCGATGAGGCCCGCGGACGCACTCGGGGGGAGCGTGAGCCCCGTCCAGAGGGCTTCGTGGCGCCCAACCTCCAGCAGACCGACGATCGAGCCCGTGCGGGCACCCGGCCCGTCGGAAGCCAGTCCGATTGCCAAGGGGAGCACCCAGGAACGGCCCGACTGCAGGAAGACCGGGTCCCCGACCGTGAGCTGCCGGTCCGAACGGGCACGAGCCGCGAGTGGCGTGACACGGACGGACGAGTCCGCCCCCGTGGAAGCGGCGAGCACGTCACCCGACGACGAGACGATCGCGAGAGCCACCAGCCCCGGAAGCGCCGCGTGATACCGATCCAGCACGGCCTGTGCACCGCCCTCCGGCCCCGATTCGGCTGCCGCGAGAGCCTGCCTGCCGACGAGGGGCAGCAGCGACTCGTAGCTGTCGAGCACCATCTCCGTGCTCCTGGCCGCAAGACCCGCCAGATTGGCGAGTTCGTCCATGCGTTCCTGGTGGACGGCCTTCCATGCGTAGAGGCCGTAGAGCATCGCCAGCGCGAACAACGCGGCCGCCAGCAGGCCGAATATCTGCGAAATCGGTCGCAAGGACTCCCGGTCGGGCGGATGGGGGCGGGCGGAGATGCTCATCGGGGTCTATAACGGCGTCGCTCGCTCCCGGTTGAGGAGACTCAGTTCCGGCGCGCGCGCCCGGCGTTGACCCATACCAGCACCACGGCGACCAGCGTGGCCGCAAACGCGATCAGCGCCCATTCCGCGATCGAAAGCCCGAGAAAGGTCCAGTCCACCTTCGAGCAGTCGCCCGACCCGCGGAAGATCATCGGCAGCGCCTCGGCCAGCGGGAACGAATCGACGATCGTCTCGAGCCCGGGTCCGCATTCGGCGAAGACCGGCGGGTTGTGCTGCAACCAGGACTGGCGGACGGCCACACCGCCGCCCGCAAGGGCCGCGACTGCGACCAGTGTCGCGTAGAACCGTGCCCCCTTCCCCTTCGGATTGTGCAGGGCCCCCAGGAACGCCACGATCCCGACCGCGACGAACGCGTACCGCTGGAGGATGCAGAGCGGACAGGGTTCCAGCCCCTCCTCGTGCTGGAGGAACAGCGCACCGAGGACGAGCCCCAGACAGGCGATGAACACGGCACCGAACACGAGCCTCGGCGTGAACAGCGAACGGGTGCTCATCTTCGCCCCCTCAGATCGCGGCGAGCGCGTTGTCGAGATCGCGCTTCAGGTCGTCGACGTCCTCGATCCCGACCGACAGCCGCACGAGGTTGTCGCGGATGCCCAGCCGGGATCGACGTTCCGCCGGGAGCGACGCGTGACTCATGAGGGCCGGATGTCCGGCGAGGCTCTCCACGCCTCCGAGCGATTCGGCGAGCGTGAACAGTTCGCACCGTTCGAGACAGCGCCTTGTCCCGTCCAGGTCGGCCCGGAGAAAGACGGAAACCATGCCGCCGAAGCCCTGCATCTGTGACGCGGCAAGTTCGTGTTGCGGATGCTTGGGAAGGCCCGGGTACAGCACCTGCTCGGTCCGCGGGTCGGCATCGAGCCAGTGCGCGATCTCCAGCGCGTTCGCACAGTGCGCCTGCATCCGCAGCGGCAGCGTCTTGAGCCCCCGCAGCGCGAGGAAGCTCGAGAACGGATCCATGATCGACCCGATCGCGTTCTGCATGAAGGCGAGACGCTCCTGCAGCTCGGCGTTGTCACCGACGACCACCACGCCGCCCACGACGTCGGAGTGCCCGTTGATGTACTTGGTGACCGAGTGCAGCACGATGTCGAATCCTTTCTCGAGCGGTCGCTGGACGTAAGGTGATGCGAACGTGTTGTCGCACACCGTGAGTATCCCGCGTGCTCTCGCGAGTTTCGCCACTGCCGCGAGATCGGTCACCTTGAGCAGCGGGTTCGACGGCGTCTCGACCCAGATCATCCTCGTCTCGGGCCGCAGCGCCCGTTCGATGTCGCCGGGACGGTTGGGGTCGCAATAGCTGACCTGCAGCCCCGAGGAGTGCGCGCGGACCCGCTCGAACAGGCGCCAGCTGCCCCCGTACATGTCGTCCACGGCCACGACGTGGCTGCCCGCCGGCAGCAGTTCGAGCACCGTTCCCATCGCGGACAGGCCGGAGGCGAATGCCCAGCCCGCCGCGCCGGACTCCAGGTCGGCGACACAGCGCTCGAACGCCATGCGCGTGGGATTCTGCGAGCGCGAGTACTCGAATCCCGTGTGCTCCCCGGGCGACCGCTGCTTGTAGGTCGACGTGGCGTAGATGGGGGGCATCACCGCGCCCGTCGTCGGATCGGGGAACTGGCCTGCGTGGATCGCGCGTGTCGCAAAGCCGTCGGTCTTCGTTGAGTCGCTCATGTCGGATTCCGTGATCGTGTGCTTGTTCGCGGCCGGCCGGCAACGCCCGGCGCCGGTCGACTCTCCCGCATATTGTCACATGGGCATGTCACACGCGTCGGGCGCCGTCCTGCCCGTGATCATTTCGTCTCCGCGACAGGTCCCCCGTGCTGTCGAAGGAAATCCTCGAATGCCTCCGGGGGCAGGGGATGGGCGATGCAGAAGCCCTGCGCGAAGTCGCACCCGTGAGAAGCGAGGAAGACGAGCTGCCCCGGCGACTCGACCCCTTCCGCGACGACCCGCAGCCGCAGGCTCCGCGCGAGCACGAGAACGGCCTGAGTGATCGCGGCGTTCTCGGCGTCTTCCGGCAGCTGCTGCACGAACGACTGGTCGATCTTGAGCGTGGAGACCGGAAAGCGCTTGAGGTACGCGAGCGAGGAGTACCCCGTCCCGAAGTCGTCGATCGCGATGCTCACACCCAGGCGCGTGAGCGCACTCAGCGTGTCGGTGGCGATCTCGGGGTTCGACATGACGGTGCTCTCGGTCAGTTCCAGTTCGAGGCTGGCGGGGTCCAGCTGCACGTCTCGCAGCGCGCGCGTCACGCGGGCCAGCACGTCACCCTGCAGGAACTGCCGCCCGGACAGGTTCACGGCCATCACGAAATCCCGGAAGCCCGCCCGCACCCACACCGCCGCCTGCCGGCAGGCTTCGGACAGCACCCACGCACCGAGTTCGACGATCAGGCCATTGTCCTCGGCGAGCGGCACGAACTGCGCGGGCAGGAGCAGGCCGTGTTCGGGATGTCGCCAGCGCACGAGGGCCTCCGCGCCCGTGACCGTCCCGGTGGAGATCTCCAGCTTCGGCTGGTAGTAGAGACAGAGCTCTCCGCGCTCGATGGCCCGCTTGAGCGCGGTTTCGAGCGAAAGTCTCTCGAGCGAGGGAGCGGTGAGCTGCGGGGAGTAGAAGCGGTAGGTGTTGCGCCCGGTGTCCTTGGCCCGGTACATCGCGCTGTCCGCGGCCTTGAACAGCGTGTCGATGTCCATGCCGTCCTCGGGGAACGTGCTGATGCCCGCGCTCACCGTCAGCGCGAATTCCCGTTCCTCGATCGTGAACGGCTGCGAGCAGACCTCCAGAAGCTTCGCCACCACCCCGGCGAGATCCTTCTCGGTCCGGAACTCCTCCACGAGCACGACGAACTCGTCGCCGCCCTGCCGGGCCACCGTGTCGGACGCACGCAAAGCGGCACGCAGACGCATCGCCATCTGCTGGAGCACGAGATCCCCTGCGCCGTGCCCGAGGGAATCGTTGATCAGCTTGAACCGGTCGAGGTCCATGAAGATGAGCGCGAGCCTTCGCTCGCCCCGTCGCGCGCGTTCGATGGCGTGCGCGAGCGCCTGGTGCAGGAATGCCCGGTTGGGAAGCCCCGTCAGCGCATCGTGCTGCGCGAGGTAGCGAATGCGATCCTCCGCCGCCTTGCGCTCCGTGATGTCCGCGACGCGCACGACGTAAGCGCGCTTCCCGGGAAGGTCGAGGCGTGAGGCGAGCATCTCGCCCCAGAAGTCCTCCCCGTGGTGCGTGCGGAACTTGAGGTCTTCCTGGATCGTCTCGCCACGGTCGAGTCGCGCGAGGCGGCTCGCGAGTTCGCTCCGCGAAAGCGGGCGTCTCAGCAGGGCGTGCCCGGGCCTCCCGAGAATGTATTCGCGGGACGGCGCATGGAAGAGCGCGACGGCTCTGGGGTTGCAGTCGAAGATCCTGCCGTCGGCGATGTCGCCGAGGAACAGGGCGTCCCGGCTGCTGTTGAAGACCGCGCTGAACAGCGCCTCACTCTCCCGAACGGCGTGTTCCGCGAGCCTGCGTTCCGTGATGTCCCGACCGACGCCCTGATAGCCCAGAAACTCCCCGCCTTCCCCGAAATGCGGCGTACCACTCACCGAAACGTAGTGCACGGAACCGTCCGGAACGGTCCGGGCATACTCGAAATCCCGGAACGGGAGCCTGGCCGCGAGAGCACGCCAGTGGTCGTCGAGCACGCCCGGTTCCGTGCGAAAGCCCGGCAGTTCCCAGCGCCGGAGACCCTCGTAGCCCGACAGCCCGCGCTCCGTGAGCACCGGATGCCATTGGTGCTCGGGCTGAAACACGAGGCGATGCTCGGCGTCGGATTCCCAGAACCAGTCCGACGAGAGTTCGGCCAGCCCGCGAAACCGTGCCTCGCGCGTGCGCAGGCGCTCCTCCGCCGCGACGCGCAGACGCTCGGCGTGGGCATTGCGCAGCATGAGGCCCAGCTGCGTGGCGACTTCCCGCAGCGTCTCGACCTCGAAATCTTCCCAGTGTCGCGGCTGACCGGCGTCGAGACAGAGGATGCCGAGTCCGTTGTCGGGCGTACCCACGGCTACGTCGAGGAACGCAGGCGCTTCGCGAGCGGCCGGGAAGGCGTGCCCTGTTTCCCGGCCTCGGGACGCCGACACTACCGCTCGACCGGCACGCAGTTCCCGCAGATAGGCCTCGCTTCGGGCAGCACTGAATGTGCGGCTCCGCAACGTCGGCAATGCCGACGCTGCATTCGAGACGACGACGACGAAGCGGCCGTCGTCCGTCACCTCGACGTACGAGACACGCAGGTGGGGAAAACGGGCCTGGAGCCGGCTCACCGTACGCTGGACGATCGTATCCTGCGGCACCGCCTCGTACGCATCCGCGGTAAGCGCGTGCAGCAGTTCCAGCCGGAAGCGACGCCTGGCGACCTCCTCCGCGTAGAGTGCCTGCTGGGTCGCGAATCGCCGGTAGCCCCAGACGCTGCCGAGCGCGACGAGCACGAAGAGCAGCAGCGGCAGCCGGACGCGTTCCAGCCACGCGGCGAATACCGCTCCCTCCGGCAGGGTCACGAACACGGTGAACGGGAACTCCGACACGCGGTGGGACGCGTAGAGCCGCGCATCACCCTCAGCCGGGCTTGGCCCGAACACGTGCCCCGGATCCTGTCCCGGACGATCCCTCGGCGTGGCGCCCGGCGGACTGTCGACGCGGCGCGAGAAGATCTGCGAGGAGTCATCCGGAGGGGGCCACCGCCCCTGCAGGAAGCCGTCGTCGCGCTGGACGGCAATCACCCATCCCGGCAGCGTGCCGAGCTCACCGACGAGTTGCCACTGGCTCAGGATCCTCGTCGTCGCGACGAGCGTGAACGGGCGCACGCCCTGCCCGCGCGTGACGCCCAGACAGATCGGGACGATCCAGTCTCCGCCGGCCGATTCCCGCAGCGGACGACCGATCTCCAGTCTGGAGGGGCCTCCTCCGCCAATGCCCTGCAGGAGATCCGGCGCGAGCGGCTCGGCATCCGCGCCCCGGGAGTCCGCGACCGTGCGCCCGCTCTCGTCCAGAAGCACGATGCGCCCGAGGCCCACCGTTGCGGCCGCGGTCCGGGCCAGCATGCGTTCTGCCCGGGAAGAAGAGTCGAGACCTCCCTCCTCCTGGAGTTCGTCCACCAGGTTGGCGAGGGCCCCATCGAAGCGTTCGTAGAACTGTGTGGTGGCGCGCGCCCCGAGTCGCGCGAGATCCGTGGCACGCCCGGTGAGTTCGTCCGTCACCGCGTGCCACGCGTGGTAGCCGAAGATGCTCACGGCGAGGCCGGTCACGATCGCGATGGCCGCGAGAACCGACCCGAGGCTTCCCGGTGCGCGGGGCTGACGCATGCGTCCCATGATCACGCCGTAATTCGCGTCGACGGGGTCGGAACGAAGTTCACGGCCCGCACCGGAGGAACTCCGCAAACTCAGGCCGCGGAGACAGCCCCCCGGTCGATGACATAGACACGATCCAGCATCTCTTCCGAGTGTGAGAGGTCCGATTCGGTCAGTATGATCGAAACCCCCTCGGACTTGAGGTCCGCGATCACCTCGGCTAGACGGCGCGCGAGGACCGGGGCCACGCCTTCGAACGGCTCGTCGAGCAGCAGCAGCCGCGTGCCCGACATGAGCGCGCGCGCGAGCGCAACGAGCTTCTGCTGACCACCCGACAACTGCAGTCCCTTCCGTGCGCGGAACGTCTCGACCTCGGGGATGAGTTCGTAGATGCGCTTCAGCCGGGCATCGGCATCCGCGCGCCCGCCGGCCCACGCGGGCACGAGGACGTTCTCCTCGACGGTGAGCGACGGGATGAGGCGCCGATCCTCGGGCATGTAGCCGATGCCGGCACGGGCGCGTTCGTGGGTCGGCAGCCTGTCGACGGACTTGCCGTGGTAGCTGATCGATCCCCCCTTTGCCGGAAGGATCCCCATGATGGCCCGCATCAGCGTGGTCTTGCCGGCGCCGTTGCGCCCTATCAGGCCGACGAACTGCTTCTCGCCGACGAGCATGTCGACACCGCGAAGGATCGCGACGGGCCCGATCGACACGTCGAGCTGTTTGATCTCAAGCATGGCCGCCTCCGGATGCTGCCGCCGGCGCATGGTCTCCGATCACGAACTTCCGGACCTCGACGTCGTCGAGCACGACGGCGGGCTCGCCGTCGGCGATGATCCGCCCTTCGTAGAAGGCCAGGACACGATGCGTGTAGCGCTCGACGACCTCCATGTCGTGCTCGACGAAAAGCACGGTGACCTTGTGCTCGCGCACGGCCGCCATCACGCAGTCCATGAGCGAGAACTTCTCGTCCGCCGAAACGCCGCTCGTGGGTTCGTCGAGCAGGAGGATCTTCGGCCGCACCACCATCGCCATCGCGATGTCGAGCAGCTTCCGCGTGCCCTCGGGCAGCAGGCCGGCGTCTCGGTTCCGGTAGGCACCGATCCCGAATTCCTCGAGCATCGCGTCGACCGCCTTTTCCGGATCGCTGTAGGCGGCCGAGTGGGCACCGCCCCACGCGTTCCCCGCGGCCGCCACGATGCCCACGCCGACGAGCAGGTTCTCGTGCACGGTCATCGTGTTGTACAGCTGGGGTATCTGGAACGAACGGCAGATGCCGAGACGCGTGATCTGCCTCGGGCTGAGCGCCGTGATGTTGCGTCCGTCGAAGTGGATCGACCCGGACGACGGCTTGAGATAGCCGGTCACCATGTTGATGAACGTCGTCTTGCCCGCGCCGTTGGAGCCGATGAGCCCCACCACGCTGTCCTGCTCCACGGCGACATTGATGTCCGATGCCGCGGTGACGGCTCCGAACGTCTTGTTCAGTCCCTTCGCGTCGAGAATCACCGCCATGACCGGGCACCTCCGGGTGAACGGAAACCCCGGTGCGACGCACTTTGCCAGACCGGCGTGCTCATGCCGCAACCTTCTTTCGTGTGAACAGCGACCACAGCCCGCCCGGCAGGAAGATCATCACGACCAGCATCGTGATCCCGAGCACCATCTGCCAGGTGTTGGGCGAGTACTCGTACGCGAAGCTGCGAACGGTTTCGAAGACGAGGGCACCGCCGAGCGGCGCGAAGACGCTGGCGGTTCCCGACAGGATCGCGATGAAGACGAACTCGCCCGATTGCGGCCAGTAGGTCATCTCCGGGTCGATGTGGCCGATGTTGATGGCCATGAGGGCGCCACCGATACCGGCGAGGACGGCCGAGATCACGTAGTTGACATGGACCGTCGCGCGGACGGACGCGCCCATGTACTCGACCCTGAGTTCGTTGTCGCGGATGGCGCCGGCGAGTCGTCCGCGATGGGAGGCCAGATACCGGTGCAGCAGCAGCGCTGCAATGCCCATCACGACCACCGTGACGCTGTAGACGGTCAGCCTGAGCCCCTTCCCGGTGATGTCCATGCCGGCCAGCGTCTTCGCCGCGACGTTGAAACCGTCGGTCGAGCCGAGCGACGCGCTCTTCACGAGCAGTCCGTAGAGGATCATGGAGAACGCGAGGGACAGCATCGCGAAGAAGATCTCGCGATACTTGGAGAGCAGGAAACCGAGGATCGTCGACACGACCGCCGTGACGACGATCCCGCCGCCGATCATGGCCAGCATGTCCGACACGTTCCAGATCTGGTCGATCATGCCCGCGGCGTAGGCGCCCAGACAGTAGTAGAGACCGTGCCCGAAGGACACGAGGCCGGTGCGCATGAGCAGCATCATCCCGAGAACGACGATGCCGTAACCCATGGAAACGTTGAACAGGGAAATCATCCACCGCGGCAGGAACGGCCCGGCGGCGAGCAACACCGCCACGACGACGAGCAGCGCGAGAACGGTCCGATCGCGGGTCATATCTTGCGCACCTCCGCGCCGCTGAACAGCCCCTTCGGCCGGGCGATCAGGACGGCTGCCATCACGAAATAGACACTGAACAGTTCGACTTCCGGGGCGTAGTGCACGGCCGCGGCACGCACCATGCCGACGATCAGGGCACCCAGTGCCGCACCGGGCAGACTGCCCAGCCCGCCGATCACGACGACCGCGAACGCCATGACGATCACCTCGGCCCCCATCCCCGTCACGACCGAGACGGTCGGCGCGGTCAGGGCTCCGCCCAGGGCTGCGAGGAATGCGCCGATCGTGAACGTGACGAAGTACATGCGTCCGACGTTGATGCCCAGCGCGGCGCTCACCTCGCGATCATGAATGACCGCGAGCAGCAGCTTTCCCGACCGGGTCCTGTTGAGCGCCCAGGCGAGCGCCAGACCCGCGACGATCGCGACGCCCACGAGGAGGAGGTTGTAGTTCGGGTAGGTCAGGCCGGCCACATCGAAGTTGCCGAGCAGGCTGTAGGGCGTCTCGTAGTTCGGACCCTGCACGAAGAGCGGGTCGACGCCCCACACGAGCTTGATGAAGTCCTCGAGGATCAGGAACAGCGCGTACGTGACGAGGACCAGCACGACCTCGTCCTTGCCGTACATGTGCCGGAGCAGGCCGCGCTCGATGATGGGTGCGAACACGAGCGCGACGGCGATCGCCGCGACGGCCAGCATCGCGAAACTGCCCATCGCGGCATAGCCTTGCGCGAACCACGCGTTCGCACAGGACACGGCCGCGAACGCGCCGAGCGCGTACAGGCTCCCGTGCGCGATGTTCAGGATCTTCATCACGCCGTAGATGAGCGTGAGCCCGACGGCGATGATGAAGAGCCAGGATGCGTAGACGATCCCGTCGACGAGTACTGCTACGAATTCGGTCATGACACGCTACCACCCGTCCCGGGATGTGATCGATGGCCTCAGTTGCCTCGCTTGAAACCGGACCGTATCCAGTCGAGCGACTTCACGCCTGCCGGAGGCGTGACCTCGTCCGCCTTGTAGTAGCGGATCTTCTCGACCTTCACGACACCGTCCACGAAGTGCGTTGCACCGTAGGCGGTACCCGTGACGGCCTGATGTCCGTTCCCGAGCGACATCTGGACCTTGCCGGACGGGCTTTCGAAAGTGCTGTGCTCGAAGGCAGCGATCACTTCGTCCTGCGTCGGGGGAGCGTACGCCTTGTCCATCTCCTCCTTGACGTTCTTGGCGGCCCCCATCGGGATGGCGGAACCGATCTTCTTGCCGATCGCCTTCTCCCAGGCGGCCTTCACGCCCAGGAAGGCCTCGGCCACGCTGTAGGCCGGATAGTTGGGCGCGAGTCCGTCCGCCCTGGTCTTGTAGATGTCGACGAGCCACTTCTTCAGGGGGGAGTCCGGGGCGTAGACACCGTTCGTTCCTCTGGCGCCGACGATCGTGCCGTCGGGAATCTTCCCGGGGAGCCGGTGCAGATACGGTTCGCCTGCGACGAGCACGAGCGTGCTCTTGCGGAAGAGGTTCCTCGGTTGTGCCTGAAGCATGAATGCCTCGAGGTCGCCGCCCCAGAGGCTGGAATGGATCACGTCCGGACGCGCGGCGAACAGGGCGGAGATCTCCGAACCGTACTGACCGGCGCCGAACTTGGGCATCTGCGACGTGACGATGTCGACGTCGGGGTTCAGTGCCTTGATCGATGCCTCGAAGTCGTTCCAGGAGTCCTGTCCGTAGGCGTAGTTCTGGTTGATGCCTGCGATGCGCCTGGCCGTCGGATGGGTGTCACGCAGATAGAGCGCCGCCGCCACGGCGTCCATGGTCGCGTGCGGGCGCGTGCGGAACACGTACTTGTAGCTGCCTTCCTCGAATATGCGGGGCGTGCCGCAGTCGAAGAGGACGGTGAGGCGTTTGACTTCTTCCGCGATGGGCGCGACGGCCAGGCAGTCGCCGCTGCCGATGTAGCCGATGACAAGGTCGACGTCCTGTCGCTGCACGAGCGTGCGGAACTCCGCGACCTGTTTCGATGCGCCGCCCGCCTCGTCGACGATCACCAGTTCGATCGGGAGACCACCGAACCCCTTGATCTGATAGGGCGCAGGCGCTTCACCACGGTTGAGGGAATCGACGATCGCCTCGGCCGCCAGCTTCGCGGGCACGCCGAAGGGACCGGCTGCCGGCCCGGACAGGAACGTCACGAATCCGACCTTGACGCTGGTCTTCTGCGCCGCGAGAGCTCCCGTGGACAGCGAGGCGAGGAGCGAACAGCAGACCACCGCACTACGCAGAATCGACCGCAGCATGAGCATCGCCTCCCAGAATGGTTATCGTGATGGTCGCGAAACACCGGGTTTTCGCGAAGCCGTCGGAATCTAGCAGCTTGACCTTGTTTGTCAACATTGCGCGGCGCGCGAGTCTGCGCCGGACGGAATGTGAAGCAGCGGCGCGCGATCGGTCGCCAGGCCGCCGGACCGGTTCGCCGGGCCGCGCGTGACGCCCGACCCGACGGCGGATCGCGTTCGTCAGCGCCCGGCCGCGGCCAGTACCCGATTCGCCATCGCTTCGGCTCGGGAGCCGTAGCCGCCCCCGAAGAGATTGAAGTGGTTCAGGACGTGGTACAGGTTGTAGAGATCCCGTCGCATCGCGTAGCCGTGGTCCATCGGCCACGCGGACCGGTACGCCTCGTGGAACCCGCGCCCGAAGCCGCCGAAGAGTTCGGTCATCGCGATGTCGGTCTCCCGATCGCCGTGATAGCAGGCTGGATCGAACACGGCGGGCGAGCCGTCGGCCGTCCCGGCCGCATTGCCGCTCCAGAGGTCCCCGTGGAGCAGCGAGGCAGCGGGTTCGTGGCCGGCGAGAATCGCGGGCAACGCGTCCGCGACCCGGAAACCGGCGTCGAGGAGACGCCCTGCCGCGCCCTTTGCTCCGGCGAGACGCAACTGCGGCAGCAGCCGGCGCTCCCGCCAGAAGTCGGCCCAGTCGGCCGCGCGCGCATTCTCCTGGACGGTCGTCCCGAGCCAGTTGTCCTGTATCCACCCGAACGCAGACGCCGTGCTCGCATGCATCACCGCGAGCCGTTCGCCGAGTTCCCGGCAGCCGGATTCGCCCAGCGGACGAAGGTCGAGCCACTCGAGCGCGAGCCACGCGCAGGTCTCCCCTTCCGCAACGGCCACGACCGCCGGCACACGCAGCGAGCCGGCGGCACGAAGCGCCTCGAGACCGCGCGCCTCGGCTTCGAACATGCCCCGACTGGAACGGTCACTCCATTTGACGAAGAGATCACGCTCCGCGCCCCGGATCCGGAATGCGCGGTGAATGCAGCCGCCGGAGACTTCCTCGACCACACGCGACGTCGCAACCGCAGGCCCGGTGCCCAGCGACCGGAGCACCGCGCCCACCAGTTCCGACGGAATCGTCACGCGTTGCCGGCGAGTTCGCGTCGCGCCCGCTCGACGGCCTGCCGCACCTGCGACGGTGCCGTGCCTCCCCGGTGCGCGCGGCTGGCCGTCGAGCCGTCCAGCGTGAGCACCTCGAACACCTCCGGCCCCGCATCCGGCACGAACGTCCGGATGGTCTCGAGACTCAGGCCAGAGAGATCCACGCCGCGCGCCGCGGCCTCGCGCACGGCGCGCGCGACCGCTTCGTGAGCCTCGCGAAACGGCATCCCGCGCTTCACGAGGTAGTCCGCGAGATCCGTCGCAGTCGCGAACCCCTCAGCAGCCGCCTCACGCATGCGCGCAGCATCCACACGCACGCCCCGCAGCATCTCGGCGTAGATCGCGAGCGTGTCGACCAGCGTGTCGACGGTGTCGAACAGCGGCTCCTTGTCTTCCTGATTGTCCTTGTTGTACGCGAGCGGCTGGGCTTTCATGAGGGTGAGCAGGGCAACGAGGTGCCCGTTCACGCGTCCGGTCTTGCCGCGGACGAGTTCCGGCACGTCCGGATTCTTCTTCTGGGGCATGATCGACGAGCCGGTGCAGAAGCGGTCAGGGAGTTCGATGAATCCGAACCGGGGACTCATCCAGAGAATGAGTTCCTCGGACAGTCTCGACAGGTGCGTCATGACGAGCGCGGCACCGCTCGTGAACTCGATCGCGAAGTCACGATCCGACACGGCATCGAGCGAGTTCTCGCACACGCCGTCGAATCCGAGGGCACGCGCGACGTGCGCGCGATCGATCGGATAGCTCGTCCCGGCCAGCGCCGCAGCCCCGAGCGGGAGCCGGTTCACCCTCTTGCGGCAGTCGAGCAGGCGTTCGGTGTCGCGCGTGGCCATTTCGTAGTAGGCCATCATGTGGTGTCCGAACGTGACGGGCTGTGCGACCTGAAGGTGCGTGAAACCCGGCATGATCACATCGGCGTGGGCGTCCGCCAGGTCGACGAGCGCCCGCCGCAGGTCCCCGAGCAGCGCGACGATGCGGTCGATCGCGTCCCGAAGGAAGAGGCGGATGTCCGTGGCGACCTGGTCGTTGCGCGAGCGTCCGGTGTGGAGCCTCTTGCCGGCGTCGCCGACGAGCTCCGTGAGGCGCCGCTCGATGTTCAGGTGGACGTCTTCGAGGTCGACCGACCACTCGAACGTGCCGTTCTCCACCTCGGCACGGATCTGTTCCATGCCGCGCCGTATGTCGGCGAGGTCGCTTTCGCCGAGAACGCCCACGGCTGCCAGCATCGCGGCATGCGCGAGGGAACCCTCGATGTCGAACACGGCCAGGCGCTTGTCGAAGAACACGGACGCCGTGAAGCGCTTCACGCGCTCGTCGACGGGTTCACTGAAGCGGCCCGACCAGGCCTTCTGGGAAACGGGGACACCGGCCGCTTGCGCGCCGGAGGGGGCTTGATCAGAATTCATGCGTCGTGGATGCTGGGAAGGGTTGTAGGTCCGGAAGGATCGGCACCCGGCTCGCGAGTCGGGTGGTCGCAGCGCCGTCGATGCGATCCGGCAACCGCACACCCCGGTCTCCGGCCGAGTTCCGGATGTGCAGGTCGCGGGCCGGCCCGGACAGCCGCGGACGATCTCGATCCCGAAGAAAACTTGCATGGCGAGTATAAATCAGCCGCAACGGACGCCGGACCGCCTCCCGGACTTCCTGAACATCGGTGTCTGGCTGCGAACCGTGCTGCTCGTGACCGCCATGTCCCTCGCGGCGACGGTGCTCGTCACCCGCAACTGGACCGAGATCCCCGAGGAATTCTCCATCGTGTCGCTCCACGTCCAGCCCGTCGCCGTTCTCACGCTCGCGGTGCTCGCGCTGTTCGCACGCCCCCTGGGCAGGCTGCCCTACCGGGCGGGGCTGCTCGCCGTGCTGGTCGTGACGCAGCTCGCCGCGCTGGCCTTCGGCGACTTCATGGAGCGTGCATTCTCCGTGGACGCGGGAACCGCGGACCGGCAGATCTTCTTCGCGCTCGCCACGGGAAGCGCGGTGCTCTTCTATTTCCACCTTCGGGGACGCGCGCTGTCACCCGCCCTCACGGAGGCGCGACTGCAGGCACTCCAGGCGCGCATCCGTCCCCATTTCCTCTTCAACAGCCTGAACGCCGTGCTGTCCCTGATACGGACGCAGCCGAGGCGCGCGGAGGCCGCACTGGAGGACATGGCCGATCTGTTCCGCGTGCTGATGGCCGACAACCGGGACCTCACGCCCCTCGAGCAGGAAGTGTCCCTGTGCCGGCAATACCTGGACATCGAGCAGCTGCGCCTCGGGGAACGCCTGCAGGTGGAGTGGCACGTGGACAGAATGCCGCGGGACGCCCTGGTCCCGCCACTCATCCTGCAACCGCTGCTCGAGAATGCCGTCTACCACGGGGTGGAACCGTCGACCGCGCCCGCGACGATCACGATCAACATCTTCCAGTCCCGTGGCGACGTCCACGTGGTGCTGAAGAACCCCGTTACCGTGAAAGGCGGGCACCAGAGCGGAAACCGGATGGCGCTGGAGAACATCCGTGAACGCCTGGCGCTTCATTTCGACGAGGAAGGCAGACTCGAGGCGAGAATGCAGGAAGGGGAATACCAGGTCCGCATACGGATTCCGTACAGGCGGGAGGGCGATTCGTGAAGGACCCGGCGACGCCGCTTCGCGTGATGATCGCGGACGACGAGGTGCCGGCGCGCAACCGCATGCGCGAACTCCTCGCGGACTGCAGCGAGACGCTGCCCGTCGAAGTCGTCGGGGAGGCCGGCAGCGGACAGGAACTGCTCGACGCCCTGCAGCAATCGCCTGCCGACGTGGTGTTCCTCGACATCCGGATGCCCGACATGGACGGCATCGAAACCGCCCGACACCTCCAGGCCCTCGCGACACCGCCGCGAATCGTCTTCACCACCGCGTACGACACGTACGCGGTGAAGGCCTTCGAACTCCACGCGATCGACTACCTGCTGAAGCCCATCCGGGGGCGACGGCTGCTCGACTCGCTCGAACGTGCGTCCGGTGCCCTGTCACCCAGACAGGGGGGGCTCGACGACATCGCGCGCGCCCCGCGTACCCACATCGCCGTGCAGGAACGGGGACGCGTCGTGCTCGTCCCCGTGAAGGACATCCGTTTCCTGCGCTCCGAACTCAAGTACGTGACCATCCGGACCGAGGATCGGGAGTTTCTCGTCGAGGACTCCCTCACCCGGCTCGAGCAGGAGTTCGCGGGCACGTTCGTGCGCATCCACCGCAGCTGCCTCGTGGCGCGCGCGTACCTCCGGGGCTTCGAACGCCAGGACACGACCTCGAGCGACAGCACCTGGCTCGCCGTGCTCGAAGGCATCGACGAGCCGCTACCCGTGTCCAGAAGGCAGGCGCACGTGATCCGGGACTTCGGGAGGGGCTCCTGATGGGTATCCGGGCGAACGTCGCGCCGGTGCTCGCCGCGCTCGGCTGTGCGCGGGCGCTGGCCGGCGAGCCCGCACTGCCGCCTCCCGGTTCGCCCGACGACGGCAGCGTCTCCGCACCACGCTACACCTGCACGGATTCCCCGCGGGGCCGCATCTGCACGCGCCGCGAGGCCCCGGGGACGACCCTGCACGGCGTACCGGTGCTCAGCGTGGTGATCCGGGTTCAGGACGGCCGTGTCGTCGCCGACGAAGCGCGGGTACCCGAGACTTCGTTCACGGCCGCGCTCGCCTCCTTCCGGCACCGGTTCGGGACGGGCGAGGACAGGACGGAGACGCTGCGTGCGGGAATGAGCGGCGAGTTCCGGAACGTGATGCGCGTCTGGCGCCACGAAGGTCGCGCCTGGGTCCTCGAGCAGTTCTGCGGGCGCATCGACACCTCGTGCGTCCGCTGGATGACGCCGGCCGCCCTCGATGCCCTGCTGGCGCAGCGTGCGTCGGAAACGACACGGGGCGTCAGGGACCTCTGAGATTCCCGGGCGGACGCTGGCGAAGCGTCCCGTCACCGGCATCCGCCCGCGCGTGAGCCGGCAGGGCCGGCTGGTAGAATCCGGTGTCATTTCAGCGAAGATCCTCCCCGTGACTGCCCTGCCGAATCGCATCGTCATCGCCACCCGCGAGAGCGCCCTCGCCCTCTGGCAGGCCGAACACGTGCGCGCCCGACTCGTTGCCGCCCATCCCGGGCTCGCCGTGGAGCTTCTCGGCATGACCACGGAGGGGGACCGGAACCTCGGCAGCACGCTCGCGAAGATCGGCGGCAAGGGACTTTTCGTGAAGGAACTCGAGGACGCCCTGCTCGACGGCCGAGCCGACATCGCGGTGCATTCGATGAAGGACGTCCCCGTCAATCCCCCGCACGGATTCCGGATCCAGGTGATCGACGAACGCGACGACCCGCGTGACGCGTTCGTGTCGAATCGTCACGATTCGGTCGACGCGCTCCCGGCCGGCGCCCGCGTGGGCACGTCGAGCCTGCGACGGGAATCCCAGCTCCGCGCGCATCGCCCCGATCTCGTGGTGGCGCCGGTGCGGGGCAACGTCCAGACACGGCTGCGAAAACTCGACGAAGGACAGTTCGACGCGATCCTGCTCGCCGGCGCAGGCCTGCGCCGGCTCGCCCTGACCGACCGGATCCGTGCGTGGATCCCGCCCGAGGAAAGCATTCCCGCGGTCGGACAGGGCGCACTCGGCGTGGAATTCCTGGAGGAACGGGACGAACTCCGCACGCTGCTCGCACCGCTCGTACACGCGGAGACGAGCTGGTGCGTCTCGGCCGAGCGTGCGATGAGTCGTGCACTCGCCGGAAACTGCACGGCTCCGCTCGGCGGCTTCGCCGAACTCTCGGGCTCTCTGGCGAGACTCACCGGTTTCGTCGCATTGCCCGACGGGACGCGACTCGAACGGGCCTGTGCGGAAGCGTCGTGGCTCGAGACGTCGCCCGAGGCACTCGGGGAATCGGTCGCGTCCAGGCTGATCTCGGCGGGGGCCCGCGAGATCCTCGCGGACGCCGAATCGGCGCGATGATGAACGAAGCGCACGCCAGCCTTGCGGGTCTGCACGTGCTCGTGACGAGGCCCGAACATCAGGCCGACGAACTTGCCAGGCTGATCCGGTTGCACGGTGGCGAGCCGGTACGCCTGCCCACGATCGTGATCGCACCGGTCGCCGATCCCTCGGCACTCGTCGACGTGTCGAGCCGGCTGGACTCGTTCGATTTCGCGATATTCGCGAGCGCCAACGCAGTTCGCCACGCCATGCCCACACTCGCGCAGCACGGCTGGCCCGGGCGCGTGATCGTTCTGGCCGTGGGCGAAGGCACCGTGCGTGAACTCGCTCGTCAGGGCATCGCCGATGCGATGCGGCCCGCCGACGGTTCCGACAGCGAGGCGGTCCTGCGCATGCCCGCGCTCGGCAACGTGTCCGGACGGCGCGTGCTGATCGTCTCGGGAGCGGATGGCAGGGACCTCCTGCGTGGAGAACTGGAACGGCGCGGGGCGAAGGTCGAGCAGATTGCCGCCTATCGACGCGTCGCGCCACGAGAGACGCCCGCCGACGCACTCGAGCTCATCGCGAAGCACCACATCGACGTGGTGACCTGCACCAGCGGCGAGGGCGTGCGCAACCTGTACCGGATGCTGGACCCGGCGCTCGCGGCGTCGCTCAGGACCGTGCCACACGTGGTGTCCCACGAACGCATCGCAGCGGCCGTCCGGGGCTGCGGCGTCGACAGCGTCATCCTGTCCGGCAGCGGGGATGCCGCGATCGTCGAGGCCCTGCTGCACCATGTCGCCGACGGCGCGCCCCGTCATCTGTCACACTGAGCATCATGAGCGAAGAGACCCCGACGTCGAACGGCAAGGCAGAACCCACCGAGGCGCAGACGCCTTCCGCCCGCGAACGCGAGCCGGCAGCGCCGCATGCATCCGGCCCCGCGAGGATCTCGCACGGCCTCGCACCGGCGCTCATCATCGCGATCGCGGCACTGGGATTCTCGGTGTGGCAGTGGACCGACGCACAGCACGAATCGACGCGGCTCGAGACGGACCTCGCGCGCAAGGTGGCCGAAATCGAGTCCTCCAACAAGGAAACCCGTCACATCGCCGACGAGGTGCGCAACACCGTCCGCGACCTCGACAGCCGCATGAGCCTCATGGAAGCGAAGCTCACCGCGAGCGAGAACCAGCGCATCGCGCTGGAGAGCCTGTACCAGGAACTCGCGCGCAATCGCGACGAGTGGGTGCTCGCCGAGATCGAACAGATTCTCGTGACCGCGGACGAGCAGCTCGAACTCGCCGGCAACGTGCGTTCCGCGCTCATCGCGCTGGAGGCCGCCGACAAGCGCCTCGCGCAGGCGGATCGACCGGGGCTTCTGTCCCTGAGGAAGGTGATCAACCAGGACATCGACAAGCTGAAGGCCGCTCCCGCGGTCGACGTCCCCGGACTCACGCTGAAGATCGATGCGCTGATCGCTTCGGTCGACGATCTGCCGCTGCTGTCGGACCTGCGACCGACCGCGACATCACCCGCCGACCACGGCGGCCACACACCGACATGGAACAACCTCCTGGGTGAACTCTGGTACGACCTGAAGGACATGCTGCGAATCCGGTTCGTCGACTCGCGCCAGGCCCCGCTGCTCGCACCCGAGCAGGCCTATTTCGCGCGTGAGAATCTCAAGCTCAAACTGCTTTCGGCACGCCTCGCCCTGCTGTCGCGCAACGAGTCCGAGTTCCGCATGGACATCCGGACGGCGGATCAGTGGCTGTCCCAGCATTTCGACACCGCCAACGCAGCCGTTTCCAGCGCGCGCAAGCAGTTGCTTCAGCTCGCGGACACCGACCTCGCCGTGCAGCTCCCGAACATCGACGACAGCCTGCAGGCCGTGCGCCGGCAGCTTTCCAGTCCGCGCGGATCGGTGCGCTAGCGGAGCCGACGGTGAAGACGTTCTTCTGGATACTCGGTCTGTTCGCACTTGCCGTCGGCCTCGTCGTTGCAGGCCGCTACAACGCCGGCTACGTGATGCTCGTGTTCCCGACGCATCGCATCGAGCTTTCCATCAACTTCGCCATCGCGCTTCTCGCCGCCCTGTTCCTCGCGCTGTACGTGCTCGTGCGCGCACTCGCGGCCATGCTCTCGCTGCCGGCCCGGGTGAGGCTCTACCACGAGAAACAGCACCTCGAGCGCGGACGCGACGCGTTCATCAAGGGCGTCCAGGCCTACCTGGAAGGCCGCTCCGGCCGCGCCGAGGAAGCGGCGGCATCCGCCCTGAAGCGCCATTACGAGCCAGGGCTCTCAGCCGCCATCGCAGCGCGGGCCGCCCACCAGAAGCGCGCGTTCGACGCGCGTGACCGCTACCTCACGACCATGGAGGAACTGGGAGAGCCCCAGGACTATCTCCGGCGGATCACCCAGGCGGAACTGCTGCTGGACGAGCGACGCTACCTCGACGCGCTCGCCGTGCTCGAGAAGATCAAGGTCAAGCACACCGCGTCCCTGCGCCTCGAACTGAAGGCGCACCAGCTCGCCCGGAACTGGGACCGCGTCGAGGCACTGCTGCCCCAGCTCGACAAGCGCAACATCTACGATCCGGCCGCGCTCGCGCAGCTGCGGCGCACGGCCACCGTGGAAATGCTCAAGCGGCGGGCGATCGATCTCGATCGCCTGCGCGACGCGTGGCACAAGGTGCCGTCCGAACTCGCGGTCGACGAACTCGTGGCGCGCGTCGCGGCGGAGTGCTTCCTGCAGCTCGATGCGGGGGAACTCGCCCATCGCGTGATCGAGGACGCACTGGAGAAGCACTGGGATTCACAGCTCGTGCTGCTCTATGCCGAAGGGCTCGGCGAACAGGCGCTGAAGCAGATCCAGAAGGCGGAGGGCTGGCTACCGAAGCATCCGCGGGATGCCGCGCTGCTGCTCACGCTCGGGCGGCTCTGCGCCCACGCGGAACTCTGGGGCAAGGCCCGGAGCTATTTCGAGGCCAGTCTGGCGGTCGAATCGTCCCATTCCGCACATCTCGAACTCGCGCGTCTCGCGGAGGCCTCCGGTCACGAGGACGATGCGCGCACGCATCTGGGCGCCGCACTCACGCACGCGCTCGCACAGCTCGACGAAGTCTCGGGAGGTCGTCGCCGTCGGCTTCTGTGACGCAACGGTCGACGGACGGGGCGGCCGCCGCCTCACGTGCGCCGGGACTGACCCGGCGCGCCGGAGACGACGGGCGTCAGGTCGCGGCCTTGAGCGGATCCACCGAAGGCGTGAAGGCGTCCGAGTTGAACTCGTCGTCCGGCAGGCCTGCACGTGTCGTGAAGTCCCGATGCGCGGCTTCCACGACGACGGGCGCTCCGCAGACGTAGGCCTGATGGCCGGACATGTCCGGAAAATCCTCGAGCACCGCGTGATGCACGAAGCCGGTCCGACCGGTCCACGCGTCCTCGGGTTCGGCGTCGGAGATGACGGGAATGAACGAGAAGTTCGGGTGTTCACGCGCCCAGGATTCCGCGAGGTCGCGCATGTACAGGTCCTGCGGGCGTCGCCCGCCCCAGTAGAAGACCATGGGGCGTTCGATGCCGGCGTGAAAGGCGTGCTCGATGATCGCCTTGATCGGCGCAAACCCGGTGCCGCTCGCGACGAGCAGCATCGGCTTGTCCGAGTCCTCGCGCAGGAAGAAGGTCCCGAGCGGGCCCTCGAAGCGCAGGATGTCCTTCTCCTTCATCGTGTTGAAGACGTACTCCGTGAACGCCCCCCCCTTCATGTTGCGCACGTGAAGCTCGATGAATTCGTCGTCGTGGGGAGGGTTCGCCATCGAGTAGGCGCGGCGCTTGCCGTCGCGCATGATGATCTCGAGATACTGACCCGCGAGAAACTGCAGCCGTTCGTTGGCAGGCAGCTTGAGCCGGAGGACCACGACGTCGGCGGCCGGCCGCTCGATGGCCTGGACGCGACACGGCAGCTTCTTGACCTGGATCTCGCCGACACCGGCGACCTCGCGGGCGTCGATGACGAGGTCGGACTGCGGCCGGGCGCAGCAGAACAGCGCGAGCCCTGCCGCCTTCTCGCTGTCCGTCAGGGTGTAGGGCTGATGGTTTCCGAAGTCGACGTGCCCCTCGACGACGGTACCCTTGCAGGAACCGCAGGCGCCGTTGCGACAGCCGTAGGGCAGTGTGTAGCCGGCGGCGAGCGCAGCCGCGAGAACGGTGTCGCCCTCGGCGACTTCGAACGTGTGACCGGATTTCTTGATCGTGACTCGGAACATGTCTCGTGTGGTGTGGAGGCGCCGCTCGCGCCGGGGCGGATGTCCCGGCGAGTAATTTAGAATCCCGGCGCTATGAGAAGACTCCTGATCGTCGGCTGTGGCGATGTCGGCATGCGACTGCTACCCCTTCTGCACGGCCATTACCGCATCTACGCACTCACGCACTCGGAGTCCCGCATGGATCTCTTGCGCGCCAGCGGGGCGGTACCGGTTCGCGGTGACCTGGACCGGGTGCAGTCCCTGCGCAGACTGGGAGGCCTCGCAGAGGACATCGTTCACATGGCTCCGCCCCCCGGAACGGGTCGACGGGACCCCCGCACGGCCCATCTGCTGCGCGCCCTCGCCAGCGGGCGGAGTCTACCACAGCGCCTCGTGTACCTAAGCACGACGGGCGTTTACGGCGACTGCCACGGCGAGTGGGTCGACGAGAGCCGGCCGGTCGACCCGCAGACCGACCGTGCCGCGCGCCGGGTCGACGCGGAGCGACAGCTGCGGATCTGGGGACGACGGACCGGCACCCGGGTCTCGATCCTGCGGGTCCCCGGCATCTACGCGACGGACCGGCTGCCGCTCGGCAGGATCCGGACGGGCACTCCCGCGCTCGTGACGGACGAGGATCCCTTCACCAACCATGTGCACGCCGACGACCTCGCGCGCATCGTCTCGACCGCCCTCACGCACGGCCGGTCGGGGCGCGCCTACAACGCCGCCGATCATTCCGTCGTGCGAATGGGAGACTATTTCGATCTCGTCGCACGGGCGGCGGGACTGCCTCCCGTGCCGCGAATCACCCGGACCGAAGCACGGACATCCCTGCCTCCCACACTGCTGTCCTTCATGAGCGAATCGCGCAGAATCCGAAACCGGCGGCTCTGCCGGGAACTGGGCTACCGGTTCCTGTATCCGACAGTGGAGGCCGGCGTTGCGGCAGCATTCGGGGCCGGCGTGCATCCGGATCGCCAGGGCACTCCGTATCTGTCCGGAGAATCGCCACCGCGCCAGCCGATCCCGCCTTCAGGAACCTGACACATGACCGAACGGACCGAAAATCGAGACGGCGACGTACTGGTGGTGCTCACGAACGCCCCGGACGTCGATACGGCCCGGTCGCTCGCGCGCACCCTGATCGAGCGGCGGCTTGCCGCGTGCGTGAACGTGCTGTCCCCCTGCCATTCCGTCTACCGCTGGGAAGGCGGCGTCGAGGAAACGCCCGAAGTGCCGATGATCGTGAAGACCACCGCGGCCAGCTACCCGGGCCTCGAGGACGTTCTGCGGGCGTTACATCCCTACGACGTTCCGGAGATCATCGCCCTGCCGGCGGTCTCCGGCCTGAAGGACTACCTCGCCTGGGTCGCAGCGGAGACGGGAGGCGCGTAAGGGCGAGACCGGAAAGCACCCCCTGCCCCCAACAGACGAAGGTACCTGCAACACGCCATGAGAACGAACACGCCGCCCATTCCGCACCCCGACATCGGGACGGACCGCCCGCTTCGACGCCTGACCCGCTGGGTCACCGGTCTGGCCGGAGCCCTGCTGATTGCCCTGACTGCCGGCCAGGCAGTCGCCGCCAGGCCAGATCTGCTGCCCGCGGCGGCAGCCTTCCGCCTCAGCGCGGAACTGTCCCGCGACGAGATCACGGTCCGGTACGACGTGGCACCGGGATACTATCTGTACCGTGACCGTTTCCGGTTCGACGTGCTGCCGCCACAGGTCCGTGCGTCGTCCCCATTGCTGCCCAGGGGGAAGGTGAAGGAGGACGAATTCTTCGGACGCGTCGAAATCCTGCGCAACCGCGTGGTGATACGCATCCCGGTCGCCCTGCCGGCCGGCACGAGGGAAGTCCGTCTCAAGGTGGTCTCCCAGGGCTGCGCGGACGCCGGCGTCTGCTATACGCCGCAGGAAGACGACCTCCGGCTGCTGCAGGGGGCCGGCGCCACACGGCCGGCGGCTGCTCGCGACACGCCGCACGAATCCCTGCTCGACGAACTCCGGGGCAGTCCGGATGCCGGCGATTCCAAGCACTGAGAAAAGGATTCCATGACAAAGGCCAGGTACCTCCTCATCGTCGTCGCCGTCGGTCTGCTCGGCCTCGTGACGGGTCTCTACTACTGGTCCGCCGACGACCAGCCATCGATACCGGAGGCCAGGGTGGCATCGGCGCTGACGACACCGCTCGCGACGCTCGATGGTGCGCCCACGTCGCTCGACAAGTGGCACGGAAAGGTGCTCGTCGTGAACTTCTGGGCAACGTGGTGCGCGCCCTGCAGGAAGGAGATACCGGAATTCGTCCGCATGCAGCAGGCGCTCGGTGCCCAGGGGCTGCAGTTCGTCGGCATCGCGATCGACGATCGCGACAAGGTGCGGACCTTCGTCCGGGAGGCAGGCATCAACTATCCGATCCTGATCGGCGAGCTGAATGCCGTGGACCTCGCGAAGTCGCTCGGAAACGACCTCGGGGCCCTGCCATTCACCGTCGTCTTCGATCGCAACGGCCAGGTCATCCAGACCGAACTGGGTGCGACGAACGAGGCCAAGCTGAGGCCGGTGCTCACCCGCCTTCTCTGAATCCACGACGCCCGTCCCGGGCACGGAATCGCCTCATCGTCGTCGATCTGCATCAAAAAGCGCCCGAAAGCGCCCCCGGGAGGCGTTCGGGTCGACCGCCCCGAGGCCGGATGCTGGCACGACTCCAGACACGCCGACCAACGAGCCGCCCAACCTCGCAATTTGCCAGAAATTGCGCCGATCGCTGGACAATCCGGCCCTAACTGCGGCAAACTCCTCGCCCCGCGCCGACTCAGTCGGGCGCCCGCTCTGGAGGTTTGACCGATGGCGCGCCGGATCCTTGTTCTGCACGGCCCGAATCTGAATCTGCTGGGTCGAAGGGAACCTGGAACGTATGGCACGACGACGCTGACGGAGATCAATGACCGCCTGCAGTCGCTTGCCGCTGCCGCCGGCGCATCTCTCGACACGATGCAAAGCAATTCCGAAGCGGATCTGGTCGGCCGAGTCCAGCAACTGTTCGACGCGCCGGTCGACTTCCTGATCATCAATCCGGCAGCCTTCACCCACACGAGCGTTGCGCTGCGCGACGCGATCGCGGCTGTTCGCGTGCCGTTCATCGAAGTTCATCTCAGCAACGTGTTTGCGAGAGAAGCCTTTCGACACCACTCGTACTTCACCGACCTTGCCGTGGGAATGATCTGCGGCCTCGGACCACGCGGTTACGAACTGGCGCTCGAATACGCGCTCGCCCACGCCTGACCCGGAGAAATCCCATGGACCTGCGCAAGGTAAAGGCCTTGATCGACCTCGTCGAGAAATCGGGCATTTCCGAACTCGAGATCACGGAAGGCGAGGAGAAGGTACGCATCTCCCGGGCCATCAACCCCATGTTCTCGCAGCCCGCCCACTACCAGCCGATGGCGATGCCAGCAGCCGCGATGGCGATGCCACCTGCCGCTGCGGCGGGACCCGCACACGCGGCGGACACCCGGTCTGCGGACGCGAAGGCGGGGGACACCCCGACGGAGGAAGCCGGGGGCCACGTGATCAAGTCGCCCATGGTCGGAACCTTCTACCGCTCGTCTTCGCCCGGCGGCAAGCCGTTCGTCGAAGTCGGGCAGAACATCGCCGAAGGGGACACGCTCTGCATCATCGAGGCGATGAAGCTCCTCAACGAGATCGAAGCCGACGCCACAGGCGTGATCAAGGCGATCCTCGTGGAGAACGGGCAGCCGGTCGAATACGGCGAGCCGCTGTTCGTCCTGGGCTGAGCCCCGGTCATCCGTGGGGCACGCCGACCGCGGCAGCCACGCACCCTCATTCTCACGGTGAACCCTTGAAACCATGTTCGAGAAGATCCTGATCGCGAATCGCGGAGAGATCGCACTCCGCATCCAGCGCGCCTGCCGGGAACTCGGCGTGAAGACGGTGGCCGTCCATTCCGAAGCCGACGCGGACGCCAAGTACGTGCGCCTCGCGGACGAATCCGTCTGCATCGGACCTCCTCCCTCCGGGCAGAGCTATCTCAACATTCCCGCGATCATCAGCGCCGCCGAGGTGACGGACGCCGAGGCCATCCATCCCGGCTACGGATTCCTGTCCGAGAACGCGGATTTCGCCGAGCGGGTCGAGAAGAGCGGCTTCGTCTTCATCGGACCGCGGCCGGAGACGATCCGGCTGATGGGTGACAAGGTCAGCGCCAAACAGGCCATGCAGAAGGCGGGCGTTCCCGTCGTCCCCGGTGTCGAAGGTGCACTTCCCGAGAGTCCGCAGGAAGTGATCCGGATCGCCCGCTCGATCGGATACCCCGTGATCATCAAGGCATCGGGGGGAGGGGGCGGACGCGGCATGCGCGTCGTCTACACGGAGGCGGCCCTGCTGAACGCCGTGAACACGACGCGCGCGGAGGCCCAGGCCGCCTTCGGCAACCCCATGGTCTACATGGAGAAGTTTCTCGAGAACCCGCGTCACATCGAAGTCCAGGTGCTCGCCGACGAGCACCGCAATGCCGTTTCGCTGGGGACCCGGGACTGCTCGATGCAGCGACGCCACCAGAAGATCATCGAGGAGGCTCCCGCCCCGGGACTCACGGCACGCGAGGTAGGCCGCATCGGCGAGCGGTGCGCGGACGCCTGCCGCAAGATCGCATACCGCGGTGCCGGGACGTTCGAGTTCCTCTACGAGAACGGCGAGTTCTATTTCATCGAGATGAACACGCGCGTCCAGGTGGAACACCCCGTCACGGAGATGGTCACCGGGATCGACATCGTCCAGACGCAGCTGCGCATCGCGGCCGGCGAGAAGCTGCCCTTCCGACAGAAGGACGTGGAATTCCGCGGCCACGCGATCGAGTGCCGCATCAATGCGGAGCATCCCTTCAAGTTCACCCCATCGCCGGGCAGGATCACGTCGTGGCACGTCCCCGGCGGGCCCGGGATCCGCGTCGACTCCCACGTGTTCGCGAACTACATGGTGCCGCCCTATTACGATTCGCTGATCGGCAAGCTCATCGCGTTCGGCGCCACGCGCGAGCAGGCGATCGCACGCATGCGGGTCGCGCTGTCGGAGATGGTCGTGGAAGGCATCCAGACAAACCTTCCGCTGCACCAGGAAATCATGCTCGACAGCGCCTTCCTGCGCAGCGGGACCAGCATCCACTATCTCGAGGAAAAGCTCGCTCAGGCAAACCGGTCCGAGTAGGGCCCCGCCGGCACCAGGAGCGACCTCGCACAGCGAACATGAAGTGGCAACGGATCCGTTTCGTGGTCGACGCCGAACTGGCGGAACGTCTCGGCGACACGCTGCTGGAGCGCGGTGCCGTGAGCGTGGATGCGGCCGACGCACAGTCTGGCACGCCTGACGAGCACCCCATCTTCGGCGAACCGGGCTCGGACCCCGCCGTGTGGCCCCGCACCGAACTCACGGCGCTGTTCGAGGCAGGCGATCCGGCGCGCGCAGTCGCGGAAGCCTGCGCGGAGGTCGGCATCGACACGCCCGAATGCGTGCTCGACGACGTCGCGGACCAGGACTGGGTCCGCCTGACACAATCGCAGTTCGACCCCATCGAGGTTGCGAACGGTCTCTGGATCGTCCCGTCGTGGCACGAACCTCCTGACAGTGCGGCGATGGTCATACGGCTCGACCCCGGCCTCGCCTTCGGGACCGGCAGCCACCCCACGACACGCCTCTGCCTTCGGTGGCTGCTCGAGCACGTGACGCCCGGCCAGTCGGTGCTGGATTACGGTTGCGGCTCGGGAATCCTGGCGATCGCCGCAAGCCTCGCCGGGGCGGGCACCGTCGCCGGCGTCGACGTCGACGAGAACGCCCTGGTCGCTGCCCGCCAGAATGCGAACGTGAACGGCGTGAGCGCGGAATTCTCCATTCCCCGTGCCGACGCCGTACCGCAGTACGACATCGTCGTCGCCAACATTCTCGCCAATCCGCTCCGGGTCCTGGCGCCACTGATCTGCGGTCATTGCAAGCCGGGCGGCATGGTCGTGCTCTCCGGGCTGCTCGAGGAGCAGTCGGACGACGTGATGAGCTACTACGAGAGCTGGCTCGAATTCGAACGACCGCCTCGGGTCGAGGAGGGGTGGGCCTGCCTCGCCGGGCGCAAGCGCCCGGGCGAACGCGCCTGATGTTCACCCGCTGCACGCACTGCGACGCGATCTTCCGCGTCACGCTGCAGCAGTTGCAGGCCTCGAGCGGACAGGTCCGGTGCGGTGTCTGCGACGGTGTGTTCGACGCGTTCCTGCACCTGACCGCCACGCCTCCCCCCGACCCGAATGCCCAGGCGGATACCTCGGGGCAGACGGATCCTCCGCCTTCCGCGACCATCGAGGTCGCCGTGGCCCTGGAGCGCGAGGCGCCGGTGCTCCACGACCGGGCCGGCGGGACGACGCCTCCGGAAGCGGCGCCGCCCGGCCCATCGGGCGGCGCCGGGGACGAATCGGCGCCTCCAGCGCCAGGCGATGCACAGCCCGTCCCGGCGGACGCGCCCGACGAGAACACGCCCGTCGAACCGGTTTTCGAGGACGCGCCCTTCACCTATCCGCAGACCCCGGAACCACCGGCACCACCCGTGGAGATCGTCGAAGCCGAACTGGCCCGGGCAATGCCTGAGACGGCGACGGCCGAACTGGTGCCGGAGTCCGTTCGCCTCGGCGCCGCCCCGGACGCCGACGAGCGGGAACCCCGGCGTTCGTGGGCACCGACCGCACTGCGCGCGGCGATCGCGGCCCTCGCACTCGGCATTCCGGTGCAGACTTTCGTGTTCTTCCGGGACCAGATCGCGACCCGCCTGCCGTCGGTCCGGCCCGCCATGGTCGGGATCTGCGGCGTCTTCGGATGCCGGGTCGCCCTTCCCCGGCTCACCGACCGACTCGTGATCGAGTCGTCGGACCTTCAGGCCCTGGACCCCGCCCGTCCGAATCGTGTCGTGCTCGTCGCGGCAATCAGGAACACCGCACGGTATCCCCAGGCCTTTCCGGAGATCGAACTCACGCTCACGGACCCGCAGGATCGCGTGGTGGCCCGACGCGTGTTCTCGCCGGCAGACTACCTCGACCGGCCGGACGTCACGACGGCCGGCATGAAACCCGGCGGAGAAGCCGATCTCAGGCTTCAGCTCGACACCGGTACCGTGGTCGCAGCCGGCTACCGCATCTTCCTCTTCCATCGCTGAGCCCGGCGCCACCCGCAACCTTGAACCGTCCCGGGGCGGCCGGCATACTTCCCGCGCGACGGCGCCGAGTGGCCGGAACGTCCGGCCACGGATCGAACAACCTCACACCCAGGCGACTGTCGGCGAACGCCCTCCGGGTTCCGCGTGCGGAACCGGGCTGGCCATGCCGGGCGCCGGCGCTCTCGCCCCTGATACCGACCACCCCACGACCTAATGGAGCAACCCATGGCCACCGTCACCCTGAGAGGAAACCCCGTCAACGTCGCCGGCAAGCTGCCGGGGCCCGGCGACACCGCCCCCGACTTCACGCTGACGAACAAGGAGCTTGCCGACGTGAGCCTGTCGGCCTGGGCAGGCAAGCGAAAGGTGCTCAACATCGTGCCGAGCCTGGATACGCCCACCTGCCAGCAATCGACCCGCGTCTTCAACGAAAAGGCATCGTCCATGAAGAACGCCGTGGTTCTGGTGATCGCCGCCGACCTGCCGTTCGCGATGAACCGGTTCTGCGGTGCCGAGGGGCTCGCGAACGTCGTCACTCTCTCGACGTTCCGCGACAAGGGCTTTCACGCAAGCTACGGCGTGGACATAGCCGAAGGCCCCCTGCGCGGCCTGACTGCCCGGGCCGTCGTCGTACTGGACGAATCGAACAAGGTGCTGCACTCGGAACTCGTTCCCGAGATCGGCAGCGAGCCGAACTACGACGCGGCTCTGGCCGCACTCGGCTGATCGACCGCCTGCGCCTGCGCCCGCACGGGCGCAGGCGCCGGGCAGGCAGACACACCGGCGACACGACCGGCGTGACGGAAAACCTGACGCGCCCGGCGGGGGGTGCCGCCTCGCAGGCACCGGGCATGGTGTGCCGTCGGCGCCCGAGCCCGTGAGCCTGCCGCGCTTTCACGCCCTGGCACGAATGCGTCCGGGCCCCGACCGGTTCCGGGAGGCCGGACGTCGGCCGAAGGCGGTCCGACTTTGCCGCCCGCAGGGGCAAGGGACGATGACGCGCGCGCGCCGCGCGCGACGGCACCAGCCTGCGCCGCTCACCCGTCCGCAGCCTCCGCTCGCCGGGGCACGACGCGCATGCCCGCGCCGCCCCGCGTACGCGCACCATCGCGCTGGCACGATCGCCGCTTGGAGGAATCCGATACACCTGAGCAGTCGTCGCGATACTCTTGTTTCGGAAAAAAATCATAGACTTTCCGAAGAAATGTTTTAACATGTTCAAATGACGCGACTAACTGCCGAAAACACAATGAATTAAGGCCCTTCGATCGCGACCATGAGCAAGCTGTCGATATGGAAATCAGACTGGTTCCTGGCGATCGTTGTCGTCCTGGTGGTGCTCGTGCTCTCGCGGGGGGAGTTGTTGCAGGGGCTCGAGCGGCAAGCCTACGACATGGGCCTGCGAGCGACGGCGCGCACGCCGAGCGACAAGGTGGCCGTCATCGCCATCGACGATGTCTCGATCGCGAACATCGGCCGCTGGCCGTGGTCGCGCGACGTCCACGCGCACATGCTCGACATGCTGCGGCAGGCACACGCCAAGGTCGTCGCGGAAACCGTTTTCTTCGCCGAGCCCCAGGTTGATCCCGGCCTCGTCTACATCGACAAGCTTATCGATGCCTATCAGGCCGTGCCGGAGGCAACCAAGGAGCAGCTCGCCCCGATGGAGATGCTCCTCGCCGAGGCCGAGGACTCGCTCAACACCGACCGGAAGCTCGCATCCTCCATCGCGGGGGCCGGTAACGTCGTCCTCCCGATCGTGTTCGAGCTCGGCGAGCCACGCGGCAACCCCGACAGCGCCCTGCCGGAGTTCGCGCAGAAGAGCACGCTCCCCACGATCCAGGACAACGTCGGCGCCGCGCAGTCGAATCTCTACCCGCTTCCCGCGACGCACGTTCTCCTGCCCTTGCCGTCCTTCGGCGCGGGCGCCGTCGGCATCGGGCATCTCAACGTCGCGCCCGACGTGGACGGCAGCATCCGGCAGGAACCGCTGGTCATCCGCTACTACGACAGCTTCTTCCCCTCGCTGTCGCTCATGATTGCCGCCCGCAGCCTGAATCTCACGCCAGCCGACGTGAAGGTCCAGCTCGGCGAAGGGGTCACCGTGGGCTCCCTGCGCATCCGGACCGACCCCCAGCTGCAGATGTACACGTACTACTACAAGGACGTCGACGGCCGCCCCGCATTTCCGGTCGATTCCTTCTACGACGTGCTGAGCGGCAAGATCCCGCTCGACAAGTACCGCGACAAGATCGTGCTGATCGGAGCGACGGCCGCAGGCGTGGGCAGCACCCAGGTGACCCCCGTCTCCCCTGCCATGCCGCCCGTCCTCACGCTGGCCCATTCGGTGTCGAGCATCCTGCAGGAGAACTTCTTCGTCGCCCCTGCGTGGGGTCAGTGGGTCGTGCTGGGTCTCTACGTGCTGATCGCGCTCTATCTCGCGATCCTGCTGCCCAGACTGAAGGCAGGCCTCGCGGCAGGGCTCACGGCGGCGATCATCGTCGCACTGCTGGGCACCCACTTTGCGCTCATGACGACCCAGCTCACCTGGGTACCCCTGATGGTGCCGGTGGTGATGCTGCTCCTGGGGCACCTCGCCCTCACCACCAAGCGGTTCCTCGTGACCGAGCGCGGCAAGCTCCGGTCCGATCTCGAATCGGCCGAGTCGAACCGGATGCTCGGACTCGCATTCCAGGGCCAGGGACAGCTCGACATCGCGTTCGACAAGTTCCGCAAGTGTCCGCTGGACGACACGCTGATGGACAACCTCTACAACCTGGCCCTCGACTTCGAACGCAAGCGGCAATTCAACAAGGCCCAGGCCGTCTACGACCACATGGCGACGTTCAACCCGTCCTTCCGCGATCTCGAGCAGAAGCGGGCCCGGGCCAAGCAGATGTCCGAGACCGTCATCCTCGGCAACTCGGGCGGGCGCACCAACGCCTCCACGCTGATACTCGAGGGCGGCCAGATCGAGAAGCCGATGCTGGGCCGCTACCAGGTCGAGAAGGAACTCGGCAAGGGAGCGATGGGGGTCGTCTATTTCGGCAAGGATCCGAAGATCGGACGTGTCGTCGCGATCAAGACCATGGCGCTGTCCCAGGAGTTCGAGGAAGACGAGCTTCAGGACGTCAAGGACCGGTTCTTCCGTGAGGCGGAGACGGCCGGCCGCCTGAATCACCCCAACATCGTGACCATCTACGACGCGGGCGAGGAACACGACCTCGCCTACATCGCGATGGAATTCCTGACGGGCAAGGATCTGACGCCCTTCACCAAGCCCGCCACCGTCCTGCCTCTGCCCAAGCAGATGAGCATCATGGCGCGCGTGGCCGATGCGCTGGACTATGCCCACAGGCAGAACGTCGTGCACCGCGACATCAAGCCCGCGAACATCATGTACGACCCGGGGACGGACATGGTCAAGGTCACGGATTTCGGCATTGCGCGAATCACGGATTCGTCGCGCACGAAAACCGGGATGGTGCTGGGAACCCCTTCGTTCATGTCGCCCGAGCAGCTCGCGGGGCGCAAGATCGACGGCCAGTCGGACCTCTTTTCGCTTGGCGTGATGATGTTCCAGCTCGCCACCGGATCGCTCCCGTTCCAGGGCGAGACCATGACGCAGCTCATGTACAAGATCGCCAACGAGGAACCGGCCGACATACTCACGCTGAATCCCGCGCTGCCCGACTGCTACGTGGCGATCATCGCCCGCTGCCTGGCAAAGGCCAAGGAAGACCGCTTCGCGACCGGTGAGGAGGTCGCGACCGCGATTCGCGCGTGTGCCGCCGGCTTCGCTGAACTCGACGTGACGCTATAACAGAATGGACCTCGCAAAATCCCTGGAATTCGCCAGCGCCACGCATACTGGCATGGTTCGGTCCCACAACGAAGACGCGATCTCGACCGACAGCTCGATCGGCCTGGCAGTGCTCGCCGACGGCATGGGTGGCTACAATGCCGGAGAAGTCGCGAGCGGCATCGCGGTCGCGCTGATCACGTCCGAGATGAGACAGGCCATTACCAAGACGGGCCTGCACTCTCTCGGCCAGGAAGACGGCGATGCCCAGACCGTCCGGCTGTTAAAGGGCATCGTCGCGAAGACGAATACGTCGATATTCGAGTCGGCCAACAGTCAGCCGCAATACGCGGGGATGGGGACGACTCTCGTGGTCGCCCTGTTCCGCGATAATCGCATCTCGGTGGCCCACATAGGCGACTCGAGGCTGTACCGGCTGCGCAACGAGAAGCTCGACCAGATCACTCGGGATCACTCGCTGCTGCAGGAACAGATCGACAGCGGCATGCTGAGCAAGGAGGCGGCGCGGCGCTCGCAGAACAAGAACCTGGTGACCCGTGCGCTCGGCATCGAGCCCGAAGTCGAGGCAGAGATCCACACCTACGACGTGGAGCCGGGCGACATCTTCCTGCTGTGTTCGGACGGACTGAACGACATGGTGGAAGACGAGGACATCGAACTCACCCTCAACGCGATGGGTTCCAACCTGCCGCTTGCGGCGAACCAGTTGGTGCAGATGGCCAACGACAATGGTGGACGCGACAACGTGTCCGTAGTGCTGGTAAAGGTAAACCGGGATTTTCCCGCGGCTGACACCTGGCTTTCCCGGGTGCTGTCGTGGTTCAAGTGAAGACGGGGACGCAAGCTATGGCCAAGTTGATTCTCACGCTCGACGGTGTGGTGCTGAAGGAATACGCGCTCACGAAAGAGCGAACCACGATCGGCAGAAAGGCCCACAACGATGTCCAGATAGACAATCTTGCGGTGAGCGGCGAACACGCCGCGATCGTCACCATCCTCAACGATTCGTTCCTGGAAGATCTCGGCAGCACCAACGGGACACTCGTGAACGGCCAGCCGATCAAGAAGCACTTCCTCCAGAACGGGGACGTGATCGAGATCGGGAAGTACAAGGTCAAGTACATGAACGAGCAGACCACGGGCACGACCGCCGCCGACTTCGAGAAGACCATGGTCCTCCGGTCGACGCCGCGACCCGCCGAGGCGCGGATCGGCGACACGCAGACCGGCACCCGTACCGACGTCCGGCGTCCTTACACGGACACGCAGATCAATGCACGGGCGACGTCGTCCCATCCCATCCCGCCCCCCAGCCAGTCCCTTCCCGGCGCCGTGACGAGTACCGTCGCGTCGATCCCGGGCACGGGCACCGGTACCCTCCAGGGTGTCATCCAGATCCTCTCCGGTCCCAACGCGGGCCGCGAGCTTGCACTCGCCAAGGCATTGACCACGCTCGGCAAGCCCGGCGTCCAGGTGGCAGTCATCGCCAAGCGCCCGCAGGGATTCTTCATCACGCACGTCGAGGGAGCGAACTATCCGATCGTGAACGGAAAGACACTCGACGCCCAGGCGCACCTGCTGTCCGATCACGACATCATCGAGCTGGCGGGTGTGAAGATGGAATTCTTCTTCAAGCCGGCCGCCTGATCTGCCTGGTCGGTCCGGAAGGCCGCTCGGTGCGCTTTCCGAAAGCCACAGGCATCACCGCCGAGCGCGGACGCCAGCGGTCCGGCGCCCCGTCCGCGTCGCCGGGTAAGGTCGGCCGGTCATGCATGCCGGCGGCCGGTGTGCCGACAGGCGGAACCACGACCTCCGCCCTCTCTGAAGCACCCCAGATGGCTGCCTCATGAAAAAGAACGTCGTCCGCATCGTGCTCGGGCTCGCCATCGTGCTCGCGTTCGTCCTGCACGCAGCGAGGTTCTTCGACGTCCCGTTCATGGACACGCTGGAGGCCATGACGTACGACACACGTCTGAAGCTCACGATGCCTTCCACGCTCGATCCCCGCATCGTGATCGTCGACATCGACGAGAAGAGCCTCGCCGTCGAGGGCCGCTGGCCCTGGCGTCGCGACCGCCTTGCCAGGCTCGTGGATGAACTGTTCGATCACTATCACGCGACGGTCGTCGGCTTCGACGTGGTTTTCCCGGAACGCGACGAGAGTTCCGGACTCGCCACGCTGCGGCAGCTGGCGGCCACCGAACTCAAGGACATCCCGCAGGTGCAGAGCGCGATCGACGCGGTCGCGCCACGTCTCGAGTACGACCGGATCTTCGCGGACCATCTCCGCGGCCGGCCGGTGGTGCTCGGCTACTACTTCTCGAACCAGAAGGTAGACGGGAAGGGGCTCGCGATCGGCGCCTTGCCGCCCCCGGTACTGCCGGCCGGCACCTTCATCGGGCGCAACATCGCTTTCGCTTCCTTCGACGGGTACGGGAGCAACCTGCCCGAACTGGAGAGCGCCGCCGCCGGCAGCGGACATTTCACACCGGCCACGGACCCCGACGGTGTCCATCGGCGCGTCCCGATGCTCGCAGAGTACAAGGGGGCCTACTACGAACCGCTGGCCCTCGCCGTCGTGCGGCTTCTGTTCCAGTCGCCCAGGGTCGTTCCCGGTTATCCCTCGGACTCGATGCTCACGCGCAACTACCCGGGCCTCGAATGGATCGAGGCAGCCCCCGTGCGGATCCCGGTCGACGAAGGCGCGAACGCGCTCGTACCGTATCGCGGACGTCAGGGCAGCTTTCCGTACGTGTCGGCGTCGGATGTCCTGAGGGAGACCGCGGATGCGAACGTGCTCAAGGACAGGATCGTGCTCGTGGGTACCACGGCGCCCGGCCTCCAGGACCTGCGTTCGACCCCGGTGGCCCCGCTCTTCCCGGGCGTGGAGATCCACGCGAACCTGATCGCGGGCATGCTGGACGGGACCATCAAGCAGCGGCCACCGTACGTGCTCGGCGCCGAAGTGATTCTGCTCGCGCTCGCGGGCGTCCTGCTCTCCGTCGGCCTGCCGCTGCTCACCCCCGCGAAGGCGACCGTCGCGAGTCTCGTCGCGCTCGCCCTCGTGTCCGGGATGAATCTCGTGGTGTGGCAATATGGCAACCTCGTGTTGCCATTGGCATCAGGGTTGCTTTTGATCGTGGCCCTGTACGCCCTGAACATGTCGTACGGGTATTTCGTCGAGTCGCGCACGAAGCAGCGGATCGCCGGGCTGTTCGGGCAGTACGTCCCGCCGGAACTGGTCGACGAGATGAGCCAGGATCCGGACCGTTTCTCGATGGAGAGCGAGGCCCGGGAAATGACCGTCCTCTTTTCGGACGTGAGGGGATTCACGACGATATCGGAGAACCTGGACCCCAAGTCCCTGTCGCAGCTGATGAATGCCTATCTGACACCCATGACGCGCGTCATCTATTCGCAGCGCGGAACGATCGACAAGTACATGGGCGACGCGATCATGGCGTTCTGGGGCGCGCCGGTCGACGATGCGGAGCACGCGCGCCACGCCGTACTCGCCGGTCTGGAGATGCAGAAGCGGCTGGCCGCGCTGGGGCCGGAGTTCGAGGCCCGCGGATGGCCGCCCCTCAACGTCGGCATCGGCGTGAACACGGGCAGGATGTACGTCGGCAACATGGGATCGGAGATCCGGGTTGCATACACCGTGATGGGCGATGCCGTGAACCTCGCGTCCCGGCTGGAAAGCCTCACGAAGCGATACGGCGTGACGATGATAGTGGGAGAAGCGACGAAGGCGGCGCTGCCGGACGTCGTCTTCCGGGAACTCGACCGCGTGCGGGTCAAGGGCAAGGACGAACCGGTCGCGATATTCGAGCCGCTCGGGCTGCACGGGGAAGTCGGCAAGGAGATTCTGGACAGGATGAAGCTCTTCCAGCAGGCTCTGAAGTTCTACCGGACCCAGGACTGGGACAAGGCAGAATTGCAGCTGCTGAACCTGCAACGGGCCGATCCGCACGACCGGCTCTACGCCGCTTTCCTGGAGCGCGTGACGTACCTGCGCGCCCACCCGCCCGGTTCCGGCTGGAGCGGTGTTTTCGATTTCGACACCAAGTGATCACCAAATGCTAGTTCGAGTGCTGGGGTGCAGTGGCGGCATCGGAGGCAATCTGCGCACGACGTCGATGATCGTCGATCAGGATGTCCTCATCGATGCGGGGACGGGCGTGGGCGACCTGAGCCTGACCGAACTGCAGCTCGTCGACCACGTGTTCCTCACGCATTCGCACCTGGACCACATCGCGATGCTGCCGTTTCTCGTCGACACGGTGGGAGGCCTGCGCCGCAAGCCGATCTACGTGTACGCCACGGAAGAAACGCTCGAGATCCTTCGCGATCACATCTTCAACTGGAAGATCTGGCCGGACTTCTCGAAGATTCCGGACGAAAGGCAGCCCTTCCTCCGGTTCGTGCCGATCGCGCCGGGCCAGACGGTCGAGCTGGACGGTCGCCGCTTCACCCCGATCCCCGCGAACCACACGGTGCCCGCAGTGGGATACTGGATCGACAGCGGCGAGGCGAGCCTCGTGTTCACGGGCGACACGACGGTGTGCGACGACATCTGGAAGGTCGCAAACGGGATCGAGAACCTGCGGTATCTGATCATCGAGACGGCGTTTCACAACGGCGAGGCCGATCTCGCACGCGCATCGAAGCATCTGTGGCCCGAGAAGCTGGCAGAGGAACTCGGCAGGCTCGAACGCAAGGCCAGGATTTATATTACGCACCTGAAGCCGGGCGAAGGCGCGATCACGATGTCCGACATCGAGGAATGCGCCGAAGCGTTCAATCCCAGGATGCTCGCCAACGGCCACGTGTTCAAGCTGTAGGGTGCCGGCCCGGAAGGTCGAGTTTTCATTCCACACCGTCACGGTCACGTTCTGCCGGACGGTCAGTGAGAAAGAGCGAATGTCATGAGCACGGTCATCGAATCGAAACCCCAGCCCGGGCAGAACCTGGCCGAGATCAGCAGCAGACTCGAGTTCCAGCGCAAGCTGCAGGCGGTCACGAACAAGATCCATGCAACCGCGAACGTCGACGAGATCATGCTCGAGGTCTCGCAGGAGATCTGCGATCTCTTCGACGCGGACCGTCTCACGATCTACACGGCCTCGGAGGACCGCACCTCGATCGTCTCGAAGGTGAAGACGGGCCTTTCCTCGTTCAAGGATCTCAAGCTCCCCGTCAACGAGCAGAGCGTCGCCGGGTTCGTGGCGATGCACAAACGGCTCGTGAACATTCGCGACGTGTACGACGAGGAGGAGCTGCGCAGCCTGAGTCCGCAGCTCAAGTTCCTGAAGGAGGTCGACCGGCGCACGGGCTATCGCACGAAGCAGATGCTCGTGGTCCCGATCCTGGAATCCGGGAGCAACGAACTCGTCGGGGTCGTCCAGATCATCAACTCGAAGGCGGATGACGCGTTCGGACAGCCCTCGGAAGAAGGGGCCGTCAACCTGTGCGAGACGCTCGCGATCGCGCTCAAGCAGCGCCAGAAGCCCGTCATGAGCCTGCGTGGCAAGTACGACGGCCTCGTCACCAACGCGATACTGTCCGCCGAGGAGATCGAGCTCGCCACGCGCTCGGCACGACGCAAGGGTCTCGACATCGAGGATGTCCTGATCGACGAGTTTCAGGTCAAGCCGCAGGCCATCGGCGAGGCCGTGTCCGCATTCTTCGGCGTGCCCTACGAAGCGTTTCGCCCGGACCGGATCAAGCCGGCCGATCTCCTCCGCAACCTGAAGCGCGAGTTCGTCGAAAGCAGTGGCTGGCTGCCGCTCGAGGAGAACAAGGACGGCCTGCTCGTTCTCACGACCGACCCCGAGCGTCTGCGTGCGTCGCGGATGGTCAACAACATCTTCCCGCGCGCGAAAGTCGTGTACGCCGTCACCACGCAGCGCGAATTCAAGGCTTCGCTCGACCAGTTCTTCGGCGGCATGGGTGGCAGCGAGGACTTCGTGGGGGACGTGGGCGAGCTCCTCGACAAGCTCGACGACGAAGCCGATGCGGAGTTCGCCGTCGCCAACGACGATGCCACCCTCGCTCAGGACAACGAGCTCGTGCGGCTCGTGAACAAGATCATCGTCGACGCCTACCACCAGGGCGCTTCCGACATCCACATCGAGCCGTTCCCGGGAAAAGGAAAGACCGAGGTGAGGTTCCGGAAGGACGGCACGCTGTTCCCGTACATCTCGGTCCCCGCGTCCTACCGCAATGCGCTCGCGGCTCGACTCAAGATCATGTGCGACCTGGACATTTCCGAACGGCGCAAGCCGCAGGACGGCAAGATCAAGTTCAGGAAGTTCGGCCCGCTCGACATCGAGCTGCGGGTCGCGACGATCCCGTCGCAGGGCGGCGTCGAAGACATCGTCATGCGTATCCTGTCGGCGGGGGAGCCGATACCGCTGGACAAGCTTGCACTGTCCCGTCGGAACCTGAAGAACGTCAAGGAAACGATATCGAAGCCCTACGGGCTGTTCTTCGTGTGCGGCCCGACGGGCTCCGGGAAGACGACGACGCTGCATTCGATTCTCGGCTACATCAATACGCCCGAGACCAAGATCTGGACCGCGGAGGACCCCGTGGAGATCACGCAGAAGGGACTTCGCCAGGTCCAGATGAATCCGAAGGCGGGCGTCACGTTCGCGAACGCGATGCGCGCGTTCCTGCGCGCGGACCCGGACGTCATCATGGTCGGCGAGATGCGCGACAAGGAGACGACCGCCATCGGCATCGAGGCCTCCCTCACCGGCCACCTCGTCTTCGCGACGCTGCACACGAACAGCGCGCCGGAATCGGTGATCCGTCTGCTCGACATGGGCATGGACCCGTTCAACTTCGCGGACGCACTGCTGGGCGTACTGGCCCAGCGCCTCGCGAAACGCCTCTGCACGAAGTGCAAGCAGTCGCACGTTGCCTCCCAGGACGAGATCAGGGCGCTGCTCGAAGAGTACGCACTGGAGCTCCGTCAGACCGACGAATGGAAGCGCGACCCGAAGGCCGCGTTCGAGGCCATGTACAAGGAGTGGGTCGGCGAGTTCGCAAACGAGAAGGGGCAGTTCACGCTGTACGCGCCCGTCGGATGCGACGTCTGCAGCGGGACGGGCTACAAGGGACGCGTCGGCCTGCACGAACTCCTGATCGGCAGCGAAGACGTGAAGCGGCACATCCAGGAGCATGCGCGGGTCGCCGACATTCTTGCCACGGCCTTGCGGGAAGGGATGCGCACGCTGAAGCAGGACGGCATAGAAAAGGTCCTGCAGGGCATCACCGACATGAAGCAGGTGCGCGCGGTCTGCATCAAGTAACTCACCCGGGCCCGCGGTCCAGCCGTCGGCCCGACAGCGATCGGGAGAAACCGTGTCCGAAGAGGCACCGCCCACAGACGGGGACATCGCGACAGCAGACCTGCTTCAGCGGCTCGAGGAACTGAACGGGATCGGCATCGCGCTCTCCCGTGAACGGGACATTTCGGCGCTGCTCGAAGCCATCCTCCTGGCCGCGAAGAAGATCACCAACGCCGAGGGCGGTACGCTCTACCGTCGCCACGCGGCGGACGAGAACCTGCTGCACTTCGAGATCATCCGCAACGAGGCGCTCGGGATCGCGATGGGGGGCACGACCGGCCGGCCGATCCCGTTCGATCCGATCCGGCTCCGTGACGAATCCGGGCACGAGAACACCTCCATGGTCGTGGCGTTCAGCGTGCTGAGAGACCGGACGGTCAATATCGCGGATGCCTATTCCGCGGAAGGGTTCGACTTTTCGGGCACGAAGGACTTCGACCGCCACACCGGCTACCGCTCGAAATCCTTCCTGACCGTGCCGATGAAGAACCACGAGAATCAGATCATCGGCGTGCTTCAGCTGATCAATGCCAAGGATCGTGAAACCGGCGCCATCGTTCCGTTCAGCGCGGCCGACCGGCAACTCGCCGAGTCCCTCGCGTCCCAGGCGGCCGTCGCGCTCACGAATCGCCTCCTGATCACCCAGCTCGAGGAGCTGTTCGAGTCGTTCATCAACCTGATCAACGAAGCGATCGACGACAAGTCCCCCTACACCGGGGGGCACTGCGAGCGTGTACCCGTGCTCACGATGATGCTTGCCGAAGCCGTGCACGACACGAAATCCGGCCCGCTCGCGGACTGGAAGATGACCGAGAAGGACCGCTACGAACTGAAGATCGCGGGCCTCCTTCACGACTGCGGAAAGGTCACCACACCCGTGCACGTCGTCGACAAGGCCACGAAACTGCAGACGATCTTCGACAGGATCGACCTCGTGGACACACGCTTCGAAGTCGTGCGGCGGGACGCCGAGATCGAGATGCTGCGCGCGCGCCTCTCGGCAGAGGCTGCCGGCCACACGGCAGATCTCGCCGCCCTGGAGCAGTCGTTCTCGCGTCGCCTGCGCGAGATCGACGACGACCGTGAATCCGTCAGAGCAGCGAACGTCGGCTCGGAAGCGATGCTGCCCGAAAGCCAGGCGCGCATCGGCGAGATCGCCCGGAAGTACACGTGGCGCGGGCCTGACGGTTCGATTCAGCCGTTCCTCTCGCCCGACGAAGTCGAGAATCTGACGATTCGCGCCGGCACGCTGACCGCCCGGGAGCGCCACATCATCAACCACCACATCGAAGTCACGATCAAGATGCTCGAAGCCCTGCCCTGGCCGAAGCATCTCCACAACGTGCCGGAATACGCCGGCGGCCACCACGAGCGCATGGACGGAAAGGGCTACCCGCGCGGGCTGCTTCGCGAGCAGATGTCGGTGCAGGCACGCATCATGGGGATCGCCGACATCTTCGAGGCGCTCACCGCGAAGGACCGTCCCTACAAGAAAGGGAAGACCCTGACGGAGTCGCTCGGCATTCTGGGGCGGTTCAGGCTGAACGGCCACATCGATCCGGACCTGTTCGACATCTTCGTGCGCGAGCGTGTCTATCTCCGCTACGCGCGACAGTTTCTGGATCCGGAACAGATCGACGACGTGGATCCGGTAACGATTCCCGGGTTCTCGGCCTGACTGACGGAAATCGTCACGAATTGACTTCTGCGCCGTGGGGAGTGCCGCCGGTGCTGCTGAAGATTGTCACCATGACCGGCCCGGACAGCCTGTCAGGACCGGAAGACCCGGAACACGGCCCGAATTTCGGGCCAATGGCCGGCAGGCGGCCGGCTCCGCCCCACCCCTTTTTCGCGAAAGTGTTTTGCCCGGCGACAGTGGGTGTAAGGCAATTCTTACTGGCACGCCGTTTGCGTTCGATGGCTCTCGCACAGAGCCCGAATGTGTTCGTACCAACCGCCACTAGGAGTTTTTTCGAGATGAAGCGTATCCAGCAAGGTTTTACTCTTATCGAACTGATGATCGTCGTTGCGATCATCGGTATTCTGGCCGCCGTTGCGCTGCCCGCGTATCAGGATTACACGATCCGCGCGAAGATCCAGGAAGCCGTTTCCATGTCCGACCCGGCGCGTCTCGCCGCAGGCCAGGCATGTTCCGAGGGCACGCTGGGTACCGATGTCACGACCAACTCCACCGCCGGCCTCCCGGACGCCACCGCCATCTCCGGCAAGTACGTGACGAGCGTCACGTTCGCTGGTGCCACCGGTTCCGGGACGGTCACGGTCGTGCTGCAGAACATCAACTCGGCCGTCAACGGCTCGAACATCGTCTGGACCTCGACGTGTGACGCCGCCGGCAACCGCTGGACGGTCAGCGGCAGCGTTCCCTCCAAGTACCTGCCGAAAGTCTAAGCAAGGCAGAGTCGGCATGAAGCAGAAAGGAGGTTCGGCCTCCTTTCTGCATTTTGGGAGGGCGTTCCGGCCCTCACGGCCCGGACGATCCTCCCGTTCCTCCCCGATCAAGTTCCGCGTCGACGGCACATCGCAGCCGCGGCGCCCCCTGGTTCAAGACGATCGAGCAACATGCGCAGACTGCACATTGGTGGACGCATCCGGACCAATGGCTGGGAGGTGCTGGACGCGAGTTCCCGGCCCGAAGTGGATCACGTGGGTGACGCCTCCGACCTTTCGAAATTTGCCAGCGAGTCGTTCCACGCCCTGTATGCCTCGCATGTCCTGGAACACTTCGACTACGCCGAGGAGCGGCTGCTCGACGTGCTGAAGGAATGGCGTCGCGTGCTGCACCCGGATGGCACGCTGTACGTCAGCATCCCGGACCTCGACATCCTCGCGGAGATGTTCCTGCTCCGGGAGAGTCTCTCGCTCGAAGACCGCTGGCTCGTGATGAGGATGATGTTCGGCGGCCACACGGACGAGTCCGACTACCACCTGACGGGCCTCAACGAGGAATTCCTGCGCATGTATCTCGACGCGGCGGGATTCACGGACGTGCGGCGCGTCGACGATTTCGGCCTCTTCGACGATACGAGCACCTACACCTTCAAGGGTGTCCCGATCAGCTGCAACGTGACCGCGCGCCGGCGCGCCTGACTCCGCCGGTGCGCGTCGTCGCATCGGCAGGATCAGTCCGCGGACGCTCGCGCCCTCTCCCGACTGGTCTGCTCGAGCATCTGCCTGATTCCCGATTCGAGCGCACGCGTGAACCGATCGCCATCACACAGGCGGCTCCGCCGCATCTGCTCGCGCAGACGTGAACCGACAGGCAGTTCGAGCGCGCCCGTCGCAAGGGCGGTCGCGATGCGGACATACTCCTCCGCCGAACTCGCCACCCACTCCGCGTGCCCGACGGACGCCAGCAGGGATGCGCCGACACGCGATACATGTGACCGTCCCGCAAGTGTCACGACCGGCACCCCCATCCAGAGCGCTTCACAGGTCGTCGTCGTGCCATGGTAGGGATAGGTGTCGAGCGCGATGTCCACATCGCCGTAACGGGCGAGGTGCTCGGACAGCCCCCCGGAAAAACCTTCCAGGTCGAGTCGGGCCGCATCCCCTCCTAGCGCCGCGAATCTCTCCCGCAGTCGGCTGCCCAGCGACGGCTCGTCGAGCCCTCTGGACTTGAGCAGCAACCGCGCGGCGGGAACACGCGCGAGCACGTCCGCCCACATCCGCAGCGTCGTGTCGCTGACCTTCGCGAAATTGGAAAAGCTGCCGAACGTCACGTAGCCGCGCGCCTCACGAGGGGCATGCGTCCGCAACGCCGGGCTGTCGGCTCTTGGCCCGTAACACAGAAACGGCCCGGGCAGCCGCCACAGTTTCTCGGTGTGCAGCGCGTCGGTCAGGCCCACGGGATCGCACGTGGTGTCGGTGAGACGGTAGTCGATCGCCGGGATGCCGGTGGTCCCGGGATAACCGAGCCAGGTCAGCTGAACGGGCGCGACACGTCGCGCGAACACACCGAGCCTCTGTCCGGCGGTGTGTCCCGACAGATCGACGACCGCGTCGAGCTCGCACGCGCGGATCGTCTCCGCCAGGGTTGCGTCGTCCAGGTGAGACACCACCTGCCAGTGTTCGACGAGATCCCGCATGCGAGCCGTCTGCGCGTCCGCGAGATTGCGCGTGTCGAACACGAACACCTCGACCTCCCGCCGATCGTGGGCACGCAGGACAGGCTCGAGAAAGAAGCTCACGACGTGCTGCCCGAGGTCCGGGGAAACGTAACCGATACGCATCCGGCGGGCATGACCGAGAACCGCAGGGGCCACCTCCCAGGGCGCCCCGGCGTCACCTCGAGCCCCCCACTGCGACAGGCGCCCCGCGAACTCGCGGTGCCATTCGAAGGCCTGTTCGCACGTGACGTCATCCGAGTAGTGACACGTCAGCAGCAGGGACTTCGCGCCGTCTCCGAAGTCCCGTTCCCGGGACGCGAGCAGCCGGAATGTCTCCAGCGCATCGGCGCTCCGCCCCTGCGCCCGCAGGGCCTGTCCGACGAGGTGTAGCGCCCACTCGTTGCCGGAATCGAGGTCCAGCGCCCGGCGCGCGTAGCCTTCGGCGGCGACAAACCTGCCCAGAGTGAGACAGAGATCGCCGAGTTGAGCCCATCGCTCGGGATCGTCGGGGTCGATGTCGACACCGGCCTCGAACTGGTCGATCGCCTCGCCGCAGGCCCCCTGGCGTCGCAATGCCTCGCCGAGTGCGAACCGGTAGCGCGAAACGCCAGGACAACGCTGCACCGCCAGCCGCATGTCATCGACGCCCTCACCGGGCCGGACCTCGTCGCGCAGCAGCCCCCGGACGAAATACGCTTCGGCATCAGCGGGCGCGATGCGGGTCGCCCGATCGAGCAGGTCGATCGCCGCATCCGTCTCACCCCGATGATGACATTCGAGTGCGCCACGGATGAGTTCGACCGGGGCGGGCTCTGCCCGCCTCCCGCTCAGCGCCGCAAACAGCCGCCTCAGCGAGGCTGCACCCATTCGCGCCACATGCCGCGATAGGCGTCCTTCATCGCCGCCGCGAACCGCCGTTCGTCCACGAGCGGCGATCCTTCGACGCGACTTCGAATGGTCGTCCGGAGCGCCTGGAGACGAACAGGGTCCGCGGCGAGTTGCACGGCCCTGTCCACGTACTCCGCGGTGGAATGAACGACATTCTCCTGGAGGCCGACGGCGGCGAGCAGGCTCACGCCGACGCGCGCGGCATGGTGGCGGCCGGCGAGCGTCACGACCGGCACCCCCATCCAGAGCGCCTCGCAGGTCGTCGTCGTGCCGTGATAGGGGTAGGTGTCGAGCGCGACGTCCACCTGACCATACGTCGCGAGATGGTCGCGAAACGTCTTGGTGGGCCCCAGCAACACCAGTCGCTTCGGGTCTCCGCCCGCGGCGACGAACCGCTCCGTGGCGAGATCGCGGACCTGCTCGTCCGCGAGGGCCAGCGTCTTCACGAGCAGGCGCGAACCGGGTACGGCTTCGAGAATCCGCACCCAGACCGCGAGCATCTCGTCGGTGACCTTCACGTAATTGTTGAACGCACCGAAGGTGACCTGTCCCGTGGACAGGCAGGGAGTCGGCACGACCTCGGGACTGTCGGCGGCCGGACGATAGACGAGAAAGGCGTCGGGCACACGCCACAGCCGTTCCACGTAGTGCGCGTCGGTTTCCGGCGACGGATCCGCGTGCGCGTCCGTGATTCGCCAGTCGACATTTCGCAGCCCGGTGCCGTTCGGATACCCGAGCCACGTCGCCTGGACGGGCGCGACGCGGCGCGCGAACACCGTCAGACGGTTCTTCGCGGTGTGCCCGGCGAGGTCGACCGCGATGTCGAGTCGGTCCTCGCGCATGATCCTCTCGACCTCGTCGTCCGAGAGCGCCGCGATGTCCCGCCAGTAATCGGCCTTCTGCTTGAGGCGACCGGTCGTGGAGTCGGCGACCGCGTGGTTGTAATAGCAGAACACCTCGAAGGCATCGCGGTCGTGGTGGTCGAGCAGTGGCTCGAAGAAAAACGCCACGACGTGCTGACGAAAATCCGGAGACACGTACCCGATCCGCAGCTTGCGGTCCGGACGACGGTCCCATGCCTCGAAGCTGCGTTCCTCGCCCGGCGGTGGTGCAAACTGCCCGTCGAATGCCCGGTGTTCGTCGAGCAGTTCGAGTGGACCGAGGTCTTCCCGGTAGTTGAGCGTGAACAGCAGATTGCTCCACGCCTGCCCGTTGTCCGGCTGCATCGCGACGATTCGCCGCATCACCTCGATGCTCTCGGCGTGGCGGCCCTGTGCGCTGAGCGAGACGGAGAGGTTGCCGAGCGCGTCCGCATTGCTGGGATCGCGCTCGAGCGCCTGCCGCGCTGCCGATTCGGATTCCGTGTACCGGTTCGCCAGATTCAGGAGGTTGGCGAGGTTCACGTGGGGGACGGGTGTCAGCGGGTCGATCTCGGCGGCGCGCCGGAGCGCTGCCTCCGCCTCGTCCGGGCGCTTGAGTGTCTGGAGGGCGATCCCGATGTTGTTGTACGCGAGGGCCGTTTCGGGCATCAGCTTGCGCACTTCGTCGAGCACGACGGCGGCCTCGCGCAGCCTCCCCAGCTTGATCTGGACCATGAGCAGGTCGATGAGGGCCTCCGACGAACCACCCGCGCATTCGTGGGCACGCCGGAATTCGAGTTCGGCCTCGTCGAAGTGTCCCTGCGCATGAAGTACCTGGCCGAGCAGGTAATGCGGTCGCGACGCACCGGGCTCCATCGCGATCACCTCGTGCAACACGGCTTCAGCCTGGGCACGCTCGCCGATGAGATCGAGCGTCGTGGCGTACTCCATCTTCAGTTCACGCGAGGCCGGGGTGATCTCGAGCGCGCGGAGGTGCGCGTCCCGAGCCTCGTCGAGCCGTCCGACCAGGCGCAATGCGGTGGCCAGGTTGATCCAGCCCTCCACGTAGTCCGGATACGTCCCAACGGCACGCTCGAGCAGCTCCAGCGCTCGCGCGTGGTCGCCACGAGCGGTTTCGAGTGCCCCGAGATTCGCGAGCGCCGCGCGATGCACGGGATCGGCCTCGAGTATGGTGCCGTAGAGCCTGGCGGCTTCCTCGTGCTGTGACCGGCTCTGCACGTGCAGCGCCAGATCGAAGGTTGCGTCGGTCGAGGCGGATGCCAGTCGTTCTGCTCGGGCGTGCGCCTCGGCCGACTCGTCGTCGCGGCCGACCCGCTTCAGGGTGCGCCCGAATTCCCAGAGCGCCACGACGTTCGAACCATCGCGGGCGACCACCTCGCGCCACGCGTCGAGCGCTTCGTCGTCCCGGCCGGCGTCCGCGAGCATCGAGCCGAGTTCGAGCCACCACTTGACGTCGCTCGGATCGAGGACCAGCGCCCGCCGCAGGCAGTCGATCGCTTCGGACGTCTTGCCGAGTACCTTGAGGGCATCCGCCCGCGAATAGAGGAAGAAGGCATTGTCCGGCTGCAGCGCGATCGCGGCATCGACGTGACGCAGGCCGTCGAGCGGCGCACCGCGTCGCAGTGCGACGAGCCCGAGCAGATAGTGTGCGTCGGCGTTTCCCGGATCGACGGAGCACGCCGCGGAGAAGTCGTCCGCCGCACCGTCTAGATCATCGTTCTGGAACCGTTCGTACCCCGACTTGACGAGCGCCCGGCCATCCTCGGCGGAGGCATCCTTTCGCTTCAACCACTTGAACATAGTTTCCCCATGAGGGTGGGTCGTCCGGAGCGAACCTGCTCCTCGTGCATCCCGTACAGGGCGTCCGTGAGCACCCGGGCGAACCTGACGCTGTTCGTGAGCGTGCTCGCCGCCATCTCGGCGCGGAGGCGATTCCGCACGTCGGCAAGCCATGTCGCGTCGCGCGACAACCTTTCCACGATATCGGCAAGTTCGTCACTGGATTGAGCGACCCACTCCGGGTGACCCACCTGATTCAACAGACTGACGCCGACGCGCGAGACATGGGCACTCCCCGCGAGCGACACCACGGGAACCCCCATCCAGAGCGCCTCGCAGGTCGTGGTCGTCCCGCAATACGGGGTCGTGTCGAGTGCGATGTCGACCCTGCCGTATGCCTGCAGGTGGTCGGCAAACCCGGGCAGATCCCCTTCGATGTCCAGCCGCGCCGGGTCGCCGCCGAGGTCCGCGAAACGCGCGCGAAGGCCGTTCGCCGTTTCCGCTTCGCCCAGACCGCGTGCCTTGACGAACAGGCGCGCGCCGGGCACCCGGTCGAGCACGGATGCCCAGATCATCAGCGTGTTCTGCGAGACCTTCGCGAGATTGTTGAAGCAGCCGAACGTGACATGGCCATTCGCGAGACAGGGGGAAGGCGAGACCGGAGGCGCTTCCGCCCGCGGTCCGTACGCGAGAAATCCACCGGGCAGTCGCCAGAGTCTCTCGGTGTGCAGGTGGTCGGTCCGGCCCGACGGGTCGGCCCACTCGTCGGTGAGGCGATAGTCCATCTCGGGCATACCGGTCGTGTTGGGATAACCGAGCCAGGTCACCTGAACCGGCGCCACGCGCCACGCAAAGACGTCGAGCCTGTTTCCTGCCATGTGGCCGGAGAGATCGACCGCCACGTCGAGTGCGTCGGCGCGCATACGGCGCACGCAGTCCTCCGTTCCTTCGTGCGTGATGTTCTGCCAGGCCGCCACGCGCTCGCGCAACCGGCCGGTCTGTGCATCCTCCCCGCCTCCCGCGAAGTACACGAATGTCTCGACGGCCAGAGGATCGAGTTCCCGAAACACCCCCTCCATGAAGAAGCTCACGACGTGGAAACCCAGATCGGCCGAAACGAAGCCGACGCGCAGCGGTCGGCCCGGGCGTCGGCCCGTTCCCGGCCAGGGAACACTCTCGGGAGGCGTCGGGACCGCAAGGCGGGCATACCGCCGATGTTCGTCGTGGACCTGCTCCGGCGAGAGATGTCCGGCGTAGTTCAGGGCCAGCAGGTAGTTGTGGATGAGATCCGCACTGTGCGCGCCTGATTCGAGTGCGACACGGTACAGGTCGAGCGCGTCTTCGATGCGGCCCTGCGCACCGAGCGTCCGGGCCGTATTCAGAAGCAGCCGCTCGTCGCCGGCGTGGGCGTCCAGGCCCCTCCGGAGGTGCGAGAATGCCTCGACGGGACGACCGCGCGCGAGCGCGTTCACGCCCGCATTGTTCCGGGCTTCCCGGGACGCCGGGTCGATCGCGATGGCCGCGTCGAGGCTCCGTGCCGCGAGTTCCCATTCCCCCCGGCTTTCCTGCGCCGCGGCGAGGTTGATCCAGGCGGCGACGAGCCGCGGGTCGGCTTCGAGGGCACGTTCGTACGACGAAGCGGCACCGTCGATGTCGCCCCCGTGAAACAGGACGAGTCCGAGATTGTTCCATGCGCCGGCGTGCCCGGGATCCGCGGCCACAGCGCGCCTGTAGGCGCGCACGGCTTCGTCGAGCCGGCCCAGATCGGACAGCCGGTCGCCTTCCTGCTTCAGCACATCGGGAGAAACCGGGTGATCGGCACCATCAAGAATGGCCGGGCTCGCGCCGTTACTCATTGTCGATCGCGGTGTCGCCATCCGCCTCGACAGGACGTTCGTGAACCACTTGAGCATCAGGAGCGGTCGGATGAGGCAGTGGCGGATAGTATACTTGTGCCATCGTCATGGCACCCTTTGGTCGATCGCCTCCGGCCGGCGCACGTCGGCCCGTCGCGACCTGTTGTCACCAGTCACGGAGCTGCTTGAACCATGCTAGGCATTTTCGACACGCGGAAGGTGGACGACTTCGCGAAGTCTCTCGCGCAGGACTTTGCGCGGCGCTTTCCGCCTGCCAACGAAGGGCGCACCGACAAGGGCGTGACGAGTCAGTATTCGGTCGTCTCGGAAGCGATCTACGGGCGCGCGATTCGTTTTCACCAGGAGAACAGGCTCGGCCTCTATCGCAAGGCAAAGCTCGGCAACACGTTCCGCTGGCAGCTCAAGGAGATCGGCTACACCGACGGGTTCATCGAGAAGCTCACCCGCGGCATGGTCGTCCGCCTCGCCCAGAACAAGAAATAGCAGGTCGTCGCAGTTCGACGCACGCCGTCGCCGGCACCGGGAAGGTCCGTCACGCGGTGCCTTCGCGGGCCAGGCCGACGCGATCGCGCAGAGCCCGGGACAACGCTTCCAGCACGGGCGCCCAGTTCCCGGCCTCGCCCTGCCTGAACACCCTCACGGTCGGGTACCACGAAGAGTCTTCTCCCTCGAGCATCCAGCGCCAGCATCCGTCGAAGCGTGACAGCATCCACGCGGGCCGCCCGAGAGCTCCCGCGAGGTGAACGACGGACGTATCGACCGTGACGACGAGATCCAGCGCCATCATCAGCGCGGCCGTGTCCGCGAAGTCATGCAGGTCCGACGTGAAATCGACGAGCGCCAGCGGCGCCCCCGGCCTCCTGGCCTGAGCGGCCGGCGCGCCGAGTTGCAGGCTGTACCACGACACGCCCTCCACCGCGGCAAGCGGCCGCAACTGGTCGAAGGAAAGACTCCGCTTCCGGTCGATGCGGGCCGCGTCGGGCACGTCCGGTCGCGGGTCTCCCGACCACGCGATTCCGACCTTGAAGCCGTGATCCTTGCTCACGCGGGCACGCCAGCGTGCGACGTCGTCGGGATCGGCAGTCAGGTAGGGGGCTCGCATGCCGGCGTCCTCGAGGGACGGAGCCAGATACTCGGCAAGATCCATGATCGACACGTGCCGGTCGAACGGCGGCAGCGCCTGCCGCATCGGGACGAGTTCGACACCTTCGAGCGAACCGAAAAGCCGGCATAGCGCACCCGGAGCCTCCAGAATCACGTGGGCGCCGGCCGCGACGAGCCTGGGCACGAACCGCACGAACTGCAGGATGTCACCGAAGCCCTGTTCCGGGTAGACGAGAATGCGAAGCCCGCCCGGATTCTCTCCCTGCCATCGAGGCACGGGGTAGTGCCGCCGGTACTCCACCATCGCCGGGAGTTGCCATCGATACGCGTAGCGGCGCCAGCCTTCGCGCAGGTCCCCGCGGATGAGGGCGTTGAAACTCTTGTGCACGTTCGCACCCGCATTCGCGGGATCCGCTTCGAGGACACGATCGAATTCGCGCTCGGATTCTTCGAGCGACCTCATCTCCTGCAGCACCACACCCAGGCCCAGCCGGGCCTCGACGTGGGCAGGGTCCAGTTCGAGCACCCGCACGTATGCCTCGCGCGCGGCACCGGCGTCGTTGTTCTCGAAGTGCAGGCACGCGAGGTTGAACCACGCCTCCAGGAAATCGGGACGCAGCGCGATCGCCTCACGGTAACGCTCCACGGCAAGCGCGACGTTCCCCCGTTCCGCCTCGGCGATCGCGAGGTTGTAGGGCATCTGCGCATACGCGGGGTCGAACGACCATGCCTCCCTGTATGCGGCGATCGCACCGTCCCGGTCGCCGCGGGCGTGAAATATCGTGCCGAGCCTGGCGTGCAATCGTGCATCGCGTGGCGACCGGTCGAGCGCTTCGCGAATCGTGCCTTCCGCCGCAGCCAGATCTCCCGCCGCCAGCAGGCTGTCTGCCCGTTCTGCGAGTTCTTCCGGGGCCGGGCGTGGTGTCCGTCGGCCCGCGAGCCACTTCAGCATTCCTGTACCTCCGTCGCTTCGGAAAGGGCGTGGGCACGCAGCAACCGGTCGTAACAGCGTTCGAGCCTTCTCGAGAACCGCGTCTCGTCCATGATCGGCGAAACCGCGAGCCGATGCCTGAGGTCCGCACGCAGGGCGGCAAGCGCCCGCGTATCGGTCACTGCGCGGACGGCGATCCCGACGTATTCCTCGACGTCGTGCGCCATCCAGTCCGCAAGGTCCAGATTCAGGAGGATACTGGCACCGACGCGGGAGGCGTGCGTATGGCCGGCGAGTGTCACGACGGGCACGCCCATCCAGAGCGAGTGCAGCGTCGTCGTCCTCCCGTTGCAGGGAAAGCTGTCCAGCGACACATCGATCTCGTCGTGCCATCGCAGGAACTCGTCGTGGCGCCCCCGTCCCCGGATTTCCACCCGCGCCGGATCGATCCCCCGCTCGGCGAAGAACGCCTCGAGGTGCCGGCGGGTATTCCCGTCCGGGACGGTCGTCACGAGACAGTGCGCCTCCGGCACGCGCCGCAGGATTTCCGCTATCGCTTCGCGCATGGCCGGACTGACTTTCGCGAAGTCGTTGAAGCACCCGAACGTGGGATGACCGCGACCGGCCATCGGCAGAGGGCCAGGTCGGGATGCGCAATCGAGTGGACGGAAACACGCGAAGACGGGGCCGAGGGACACGATGGCCTCGGAAGCGTAGTCGTCACGCAAGTCGGCGGCGACATGGTCGTCCGTCAGACACGCATCGACCGCGGAGAGCCCCGTCGTTCCGGGATAGCCGAGCCACGTCACCTGGACCGGTGCGGGACGCCGCGCGAACAGGGGAAGATGACTGTCGTCGAAGTGCCCCTTCAGGTCGACGAGAATGTCGATGCGGTCGTCCTGGATCCGGCGCGCGAGTTCGTCCCAGGAATCACCGCGCACGCGCCGCCACTGGTCGGCCATCGTCTCGAGACGGGCGGTCACCGCATCGCGCTGGCCCGTCCGGTCGTAGCACCAGACCTCGAAGCGCCCGCGATCATGGCGCGCCAGAACCGGCTCGAGGAAGTGCATGAGGGCGTGCTCACGGAAGTCTCCGGACACGTAGCCCACCCGGATGCGGCCGTCAGCGGACGCGGGGCGCGCCACGGACTCGGGCGCGAAGCGCGCGGCTCCGAAGCGTTCGTCGTACCTCCGATGGGCCGCCTCGCGTGCCTCGCGGCTCGGCCAGCCTGCATAGAGGCGGGCCGCGAACAGGTCCGAATGCGCCCGGGGATCGTCCGGCACGAGCGCGACGGCCGCGTCGTGATGCTCCAGTGCGGCATCGAGTTCGCCGACGGCAGCGAGTGCACGCGCGAGCCGCCGTCGCGCGACAGGCGACCCCGCATCCAGGGTCACGGCTTCCCGGAAACACGCGATCGCCGTATCGAGGTGCGCCTGTGCCTGCCGCGTGCACCCGAGGTAGCCCCAGAGTGACGGATTCGCGCGATCCGCTGCGATCCGGTTACGCAAAAGATCGACGGCGTCACGGAGGCGTCCCTGGGCGTGCAGCACGGCGGCAGGGTTTCGATCCGTGTCGAACTGCCAGTCGAGCAGACGGTGCATCCGGCACGCCTCGATCGCCTCGTCGTGACGGCCTGCCGCGGCGAGCGCCCGGACCAGACCGGACAGCGCATCCGCGTCACCGGGCACGAGTGCCAGCAACCCCCGGACGGCTTCGACTGCGGCTGCGGGCCGATCCAGTGCCTCGCGCACCTCGACGAGTGCGCGCCACGACGCCTCTCGTGCCGGATCCGTCGCCGTGGCGGTGACAAGGTGGGTGTCGGCCGCTGCAAAGTCGCCCGAACGGAAAGCCACGATGCCGGCGAGGTGTGACGCATGCGCGTGAACGACCGTGTCACCGAGCAGCGGGCCCAGCGCCTCGCTTGCAGCCACGAGATCCCCGGCCCGAACGGCGTCTTCGGCCCGCGCCTCGAGTGCCGTGCGCTGCGTTTCGCTGAAGCGGCTCGCGGGGACACGTTCGCGCCTGCGACGCAGCCATCCGAACAAGCTCGAATCCTCCATGGGGCGGACGGCACGTCCGCATTGCACAAGGCGGCGCGAGAGTCAGCGCCGATAGACCGAGGCTTTTAACGGCAGACCGTTGCTCAGATATGAGTGGAAATATTCGAGGTCGTTGAACGTCTCGCTGCCCATCGGGAACGGCTGGGCGCGGACCTGCTTCATGCAACGCGTGTAGCGCGCCTGGAGGGTGTAGAGCTTGTCCCCGCCCCGGAACACCGGGAAGTGGGTCGCCTGACCGATCGCGGGCGAGATCGTTTCCATGCGCATGATCTTGCCGGCGTTGTCGACGTGACAGTTCGCGCAGCTGAAGTTCATCTGCCCGATGCGCCGGTAGTAGAGTGCCCTGCCGGCCTCGTAGTGGGCGAGCGCCTCCGGCCCGTCGACGCGGATGTTCATGCGCATGCCGTCCGAGAGCGTGCGTGCGTAGGCGGTCAGGGTTCCCATCGTGCGCGCATCGTCGTACCGGTACGGGGCATCGCCGCTCTCCACGCGACAGCGGTTGATCTCCATCTCGAACGTGACGATGCGCTTCGCCACGGGATCGTACGCGGGATAGTTGCCGGCGATCATTCGCCCGCCGTTCGGCAGGCACTGTGCATAGGTCTTTCCGTCGTGGAGCGGTGTGTTCCAGAGTTCACGCCCACGATCGATGTCGACCGTGAACGGCGGGAAGGACATGATCTCCTCGTAGTGTTCGCGAGCGTCATCGTTCAGCATGAACGCGCCGAGCACGTAGTCGTCGGCCGGAATGCCCGGGAATCGCGCCTCGAACAGTCGCATCATCGCGACCCTGTCCTGCTCCGGCTCCGGCTCTCCGGAACGTGCGGGCGACGACGCGGCGAGGCACGCGACGACGGCGAGGAACCCTGCGAGGCAACGGGTCGTCACGGAACAGCCATCTCCCCGGTCTTGGTCGCGCCCCAGTTGTCTTCCCAGGTGATGGTGACGGTGTCGCCGGACCTGGCACCGCGCACGCGGAATTCCAGGAACGGATTCTTGGACACGGAGCGGCTCCACTGCGCGTCCAGAACGGCGCGCCCGTTGAGTTTCGCGACGACGTGATCGATGAAGTGCATCGGAACGATGTCGCCCGTGATGGGGTCCTTGCGCAGGCCGGTTTCCATCGGGTGCGGCATCAGCACCTTGACGGTGGCGACGTCGCCCGACAGGGAGATGCGCATCCTGATCCTGTCCGACATGTCAGCCTCCCGGACGGCCCGGCGCGGGCGCCTCGAATCTGTTGCAGCAGAGAAGGACAGGGTCGGTCATACCTCGCCACACCCTCCTTCGGTCACCTTGGTCTCCTTGCGCATGTAGTAGGCCCTGCCTCCGGCCCTGACCACGATCCGGATGAAGGCGGACTCGGCCATCTTGATGCGCACGGCCACGAACGGCTCGAGGCCCGGCAGCATGTCGAACTGTGCGACGAGCGGCTGCGGATTCTTCTCGGCGAAGACGAGGATGCTCTGCGTGTCGGGAATCCGGGATTCGATCTCGAGGTGGACCAGGGCACCGTTTTCCGCGAGTTCGGGCGAGTGCAGCGTGATCTGATCCGTCTCGATGGCGTCCGGCACGCCGGCGTCGATCAGAGCCGCGTCCAGTTCCTTGTCGTTGAAGGCTTTCTCGTTGCGCCTTGCAGCCCACCCTTCCGCGATCCTGCCGAGGCCGAGCGGCAGGGCCGACACCCATACCAGAGCGCGGGCAGCCGATCCCAGGAAGCGGCGTCGGGGTTCCGGGCCGGGCGTGCGTCGTGTCGGAAGGTGCGGAAGATTCACTCAAAGCCCTCGTATGTAGTCGACGACCGCGTCGATCTCCTGCTCGGTGAGAATCCTGTGTCGCCCGTAGGGCGGCATGATCGTGTCCGGATTGAAGGTGGAGGCGTCCCAGACCCGGCGCCGGAGTTCCGCCCGGTCGGGGTAGCGTGAACGAATGTCCTTCAGGACCGGCCCCAGGTTCGCGAGCGTGACGGCCGAAGGATCCCCGGGCATCCGGTGACAGGCCAGACAGTTGCCCTTGTACTGGTCCTGGGCGATCGCCCGGCCCGCCGCGACGTCGTCGGCCCGGGCAAGCGGGAGCGCCCAGCAGGTCCACAGGAATGCCACCAGCAAGAATTTCATCTCTTCCCCGGAGTGACCGGCCTTCATGGCCTCGACTTCTCGGCCCTCGTCCCTCAACGGCCGCGGATCAGCCGTTGTTGACGGTGGCGCCCGCCTGAAGTTCCGGGGCGACCCAATGCCCTGACTTGCCACCCTTTTTCTCGAGGAGCCGGACGGACTCGATGACCATGCCGCGATCGATCGCCTTGCACATGTCGTAGATCGTGAGCAGGCCCACGGTCGCTGCGGTGAGTGCTTCCATCTCCACACCGGTCCGTGCGAGACATTCCGCCGTGGCGATGCAGTCCACGGCGGATTCGGCCTCCTTCATCTCGAAGTCGACGGCCACGCGCGTCAGTCCGACGGGGTGACACAGAGGAATGAGGTCCGACGTGCGCTTCGCCCCCTGAATGGCCGCGATGCGCGCCACCCCGATCACGTCGCCCTTGTGGGCCGTACCTGCCTGGATGCGGGCAAACGTCTCCGGCCGCATGCGGATGCGGCCGCGCGCAACCGCCACCCGGTGCGTGACGGCCTTCTCGCCGACATCGACCATGTGCGCCTGGCCGGCGGCGTCGAAATGCGTGAGTTCGTTCACTGGCAAAGCAAGGACGGGAAAGAACTATCGATGGCTCGCAGCTATCATAGCATCCACATGCGAGCGATTCTCTTCCTCTTCTCCTGCCTGCTTGCCGGCGTGCTCACGGGCGCGCAGGCGGACTCCTTGCCGGAACTCGGCGACGCATCGCAGGCGACCCTCTCGCCCGCGCAGGAGCGCGCGCTCGGGTTCAGCATCATGCGGCAGATCCAGTCGCTGCCGAGCTACATCAGCGATCCCGAGATCACCGACTATCTGAATCGGATCGGCTACCGCCTCGTCGCGGTGAGCCCCAACGCACGGCAGCCGTTCCGCTTCTTCGCACTGATGGACAGCACCGTGAACGCCTTCGCGCTGCCAGGTGGGTTCATCGGCGTGCACTCCGGCCTCGTGCTGACGACGCAGAGCGAGTCCGAACTGGCCGCCGTGCTCTCCCATGAGATCGCGCACGTCACGCAGAAGCACATCGCCCGGCTCATCGCCGCCCAGCAGCGTCAGGGAATCGCGTCGATGGCAGCCATCGCCCTCGCGATCCTCGCCGCACGCTCCAATCCCCAGGCGGCCGCCGGTGCGATCGCCGCCACGCAGGCCCAGGCGCTGTCCGATCAGCTCGCCTTCACGCGGGACAACGAGCGCGAGGCAGACCGCATCGGCCTGGAGATCATGGAGCGCGCGAACTTCGATCCCCACGCGATGCCCGAATTCCTGGAGCGTCTCCAGAAGGCCACGAGCGTGATGGAAAGCAGCGCGCCCAGCTACCTGCGCACGCACCCGATCACCTACGAGCGCATCGCGGACATTCAGAACCGCACGTTCGACCTGCCCTACCGCCAGATCCCGGATTCTCTCGAGTTCCAGCTCGTGCGCGCGAAGCTTCGTGCCATGCAGAAGGACCCGCGTGACGCGGTGGCCTTCTACGACGACGTCCTGAAGGAGCACAAGTACACGAACGAAGTGGTCGCGCGCTACGGCCTCGTGGAGGCGCTGCGGCGGGCCGAGATGCTCGACCGTCTTCCGGGCGAACTCGCGAAACTCATGAAGATCGCCCCGGCGCACCCGATGATCGCCGGACTCGAGGCACGCTGTGACGTGGCACTCGGCCACAGGGAGCAGGCGCTCGCGACCTACGCGAAGGCGCTCGCGGACTTCCCGAACACGCGCGCACTCATCTACGACTACGCGGGACTGCTGATCGACACCGGACATGCGGAACGCGCGAATGCGGTGCTCGACGACAGGATGCGGGACGACCCGGACGACGGCCGGCTCTACGAGATCCAGGCACGCGCCTATGCCTCCCTCGGCAAGACGATGCTGAAGCACCGGTCGCTCGCCGAAGCCTACGTGGCCTCCGGTGACATCGGGCAGGCACTCGAACAGCTGCAGCTTGCACTGCGGGCGCGCGACGGTACGTTCTACGACGTGTCGAGCGTCGAGGCCCGCATGCGGCAGTTGCGCGCCCTCACCGCAGCCCGACGCTGACCGGGTGGGCGCCAGCCTCTGCCGGAGCGGGGACGGCTCGAGTTTCTGGCTAGAATGCCGATACTCGACAGGACAGGCGCCGGAGTCGTGCACGACGGCAGAAGCCATCACGTCGCCGCACGCGACGATCTCGTTCCGGGCGATTGCGCATGAGGCTCAGGACAGACGCCCCGCGCACGGCAGGGCCGGGGCGACACCCGACCGGCCGCCGCGTAGCGGCCGGGCAGCGTCTCCAGCACCGCCCGATCCGGAGGTCGTGAGCGGACGGAAGTCCCTGCCCCCTTCCGTTCCCGGACAAGAAACGTCAACCTTCCCGCCATGGATCGAATCGGAAAGTACGAAGTCGTTCGTGAACTCGGCCGAGGCGCGACGAGCGAGGTCTACCTGGCGACCGACAGCTTCGCGGGCCGGCAGGTGGCGATCAAGCTCGTGCGTCAGGAGGCGCTCGGGGACAAGGAACACGGCAGACGCTTCCAGAAGCTCTTCCTGACGGAAGCGTCGCTAGCGGGTCGCCTCCAGCATCCGCACATCGCAGCCATCTACGACGCCATGGCCGACGAGGACGGCAGCTACATCGTCATGGAGTACGTCGAAGGCACGACGCTCGAGGACTTCTGCCGCATCGACAACCTCCTTCCGGTCTCCCGGATCATCGAGCTCGTGTTCAAGTGCAGCAAGGCGCTCGATTACGCGCACCGGCTCGGAATAATCCACCGCGACATCAAGCCGGCCAACATCCTCCTGGCGAGCGACGGCGAGATCAAGATCACCGACTTCGGCGCAGCGCTGTCGCTGGGGTCGGAAACCACGCAGGTGACGGGCGTGGGGTCGCCCGCGTACATGTCCCCGGAACAGGTCCGGGACCAGCAGCTCAATCACCAGACGGACATCTTTTCGCTCGGCGTGGTCATGTACCAGATGCTGACGGGGCGCCTGCCGTTCAAGGCGACCAACAACTTCAGCATGGTCTACCAGATCATCAACGTCGACCCGGCGCCGCCCTCCCTGCACCGGCCGGAGATCCCGCCAGCGGTGGACATGATCGTCAAGAAGGCGCTCCAGAAGAACCTCGAGCGACGCTACCAGACGTGGAGCGAATTCTCCTCTGCGCTGGCGTCCGTCTTCAGCGACATCCAGTCGGCCAGCGAGCGGGTGCCGGAAACCGAGAAATTCAACACGCTGCGCTGCCTGTCCTTCTTCAGGGGCTTCAGCGACGTCGAACTGTGGCAGGTCGTCCGCATCTCGACCTGGTCCCGGCTGGGGCCGGGCACGGACGTCATCCGGGAAGGCGAGCCGGGACGGTCGTTCTTCATCCTGGCATCGGGACGCGTCCAGATCACCAAGAAAGGGCGTTTACTCACGGGGCTGGGCGCGGGAGAATGTTTCGGTGAAATGAGTTATCTTGGCACCCGGGACTTTCAGCGCTCGGCGACCGTCACGGCCGTCTCGGACATCACGCTGATCGAGATCGCCGACGAAGCCCTGTCGCAGTCGACGGAATCGTGCCGCAACCGGTTCAACGCCGCGTTTCTCGAGCTGCTGGTGAGCCGTCTCGAGGATGCCAACATCCGGGTCTCGCAACTTCTGATGGAACGCAACGTGGCCGTTCAGCCGGGCTGAATTCAGGCAGGGCGAAGTGGAGGAACATGAGCGAAGAACAGGTACGACACGATTTCGAACTCGACGCGAGGGGTCTCAACTGCCCGCTGCCGATCCTGCGTACCAAGAAGGCCCTCAACGGCATGACGTCGGGCCAGATCCTGAAGGTGATGGCCACCGACCCGGGTTCCGTCCGGGATTTCCAGGCGTTCTCGAAGCAGACCGGCAACGCGCTGGTCGACATGTCGGAAGCGTCGGGGGAGTTCCTGTTCCTGCTCCGCAAGAAATGACGCGTCCCCGCCCGAACGGCCGCACTGCCTCCCTCACCCTCGTGGACCGGCTGATCGTCGCCTTCGACAGCGGCATCCGGACGATCGCCGCACCCGCTCACTCGACACGCGCGCACCCGGACGCCGCGGTGGCGGACCCCGAACTGAGCGACTCGCAGCGGCGACTGTCGGCAGCGCTGATGCGCGTCAACCACACCGGTGAAGTGTGTGCGCAGGCCCTTTACCAGGGGCAGGCCCTCACTGCCCGCGACGCCGACGTCCGCGCCATACTCGAGGACGCCGCCCGGGAGGAGACGGATCACCTCGCCTGGACGGAGCAGCGGATCGCGGAACTCGGCGGCTCGAAGAGCGTGCTGAATCCCGCATTCTTTGCGGGATCGTTCCTCCTCGGAGCGGTCTCGGGGCTGGCCGGCGATCGCTGGAATCTCGGCTTCCTGGCCGAAACCGAGCGCCAGGTCGAGGGCCATCTCGAGGACCACCTGTCACGCCTGCCGGCCGAGGACGCGAAGAGTCGCACGATCGTGACGGAAATGCGCGAGGACGAGGCCCGACACGCGCGCACCGCGACCGAACACGGCGGCGCCGAACTGCCGGCCCCGCTCCGGGCGGCGATGAAGCTCGCGTCCAGAATCATGACCCGGTCGACCTACTACGTCTGAACGGATCAGGCAGTCAGTTCGACGATCTCGAAGTCGTGCGTGATCTCGGCGGTCTGTCCGAGCATGATCGACGCCGAGCAGTACTTCGTCGCGGAGAGCTCGATCGCCCGCGCCACCGCGTCGTTTCGCACGCCCCGTCCCTTGATCACGAAATGGAGGTGGATGCGCGTGAACACCTTCGGATCCGATGGCGCGCGTTCGGCGTCCATCTCCACCACGACATCCGCGACGTCCTGGCGCCCTCTGCGGAGAATCGTGACCACGTCGTAGGCCGTGCATCCTCCGGCGCCGACGAGGAGGGTCTCCATCGGCCGGGGACCGAGATTCCTGCCGCCCCCCTCCGGGGCGCCATCCATCACGATCGCATGGCTGCTTTCCGTCTCTCCGAGGAAGGTCACTCCCTCGACCCATTTGACTCGCGCTTTCATGTCTGTCTTCCGCAGCGGCTGAAACCTCGATTGTAATGACGGCACCGCGGCTTGCGTTGCCCGCACGTGGGCGGGCCGGACGGCACCGGCCGCCTTTTGTTTTGCACCGCAATATGAGAGACTCGCCGGCGTTGACGCAGCTCCGATAAACCGGTCCGCTCAGTGCAACATTGCAATCTCCTCCTAAGGCAGCAAGTCCGGCGCAGCGCATTCGCTGCGCTTTTTTTTGGTCACGGCCGGACTTCTGGCGCAGCTCCTCGCGCCACCCTGCCGCCTTCGCGCCGGATGGTGCTGCGCAACAGGCGCCGCGACGAACTTCGTGCCGCCGCCTCCAGGGCCCGGATGCCATCGACAACATCTGCATGTTTTTCAAAGCCTTACATGCTGTTTTCGAGACATTCCGGAAATCAGTCGCTATACTTTCGAGTCTTTTTCGCTAGGTAAACGATCATGGCGCAGATGTCTGCACCTGACGGCAAGAAGAGACGATTCCTGGTCGCCGCGACCAGCGTCGTCGGGGCCGTCGGGGCCGCATTCGTGGCAACCCCATTTCTTGTCAGCATGTCTCCGAGTCAGCGCGCCAAGGCAGCCGGCGCCCCAGTCGAGGTGGACATTTCGAAGCTGGAACCCGGCATGCTGATCACCGTCGAGTGGCGCGGCCGGCCCGTCTGGGTCCTTCGTCGCACCAAGGAAATGCTCGAGTCCCTCACGAAGGACACGGACAAGATCGCCGACCCCGATTCCGAGCAGCCCCTGCAGCCGGACTACGCCAGGAATCCCACGCGCTCGATCAAGCCCGAGGTCATGGTGATGGTCGGCATCTGCTCGCACCTGGGCTGCTCGCCGTCCGAGAAGCTCAAGATCGGGCCGGATAGCGGCCTGGGCGACGACTGGCCCGGCGGCTTCCTCTGTCCGTGCCACGGCTCGAAGTTCGATCTCGCGGGCCGCGTGTTCAAGGGCATGCCGGCACCCGTCAATCTGACCGTCCCCCCCTACATGTACCTCACCGACTCGCGGCTGCTGATCGGTGAAGACAAGAAAGGAGCGTAGCCGCGATGAGCAAGACAGCAGCCCTGCTGCAGTGGATCGACGACCGCTTTCCGCTCACCTCGACCTGGAAGGCGCACCTGTCGGAGTACTACGCGCCCAAGAACTTCAACTTCTGGTACTACTTCGGCTCCCTTGCCCTGATGGTGCTGGTCATCCAGATCCTCTCTGGGATCTTCCTGACCATGCACTACAAGCCGGACGCCAACCAGGCATTCGGATCCGTCGAGTACATCATGCGGGACGTCCCCTGGGGCTGGCTCGTGCGCTACATCCACTCGACGGGCGCCTCGATGTTCTTCGTGGTGGTCTACCTGCACATGTTCCGCGGCCTGATCTACGGCTCGTTCCGCAAGCCGCGCGAACTGACGTGGATCTTCGGGATGCTGATCTACCTCTGCATGATGGCCGAGGCCTTCTTCGGTTATCTGCTCCCGTGGGGCCAGATGTCCTACTGGGGCGCGCAGGTGATCGTGAACCTGTTCGGTGCGATCCCGTTCGTGGGGCCCGACATCGCCATCTGGATCCGTGGCGACTACGTGGTCTCCGACGCGACGCTGAATCGCTTCTTCGCATTCCACGTGATCGCGATCCCGCTGGTGCTGCTTGGCCTGGTCGCGGCGCACATCGTCGCGCTGCACGAGGTCGGCTCGAACAACCCGGACGGCATCGAGATCAAGAAGAAGAAGGATCCCAAGACGGGGATTCCCCTCGACGGCATTCCGTTCCATCCCTACTACACCGTGAAGGACATCGTCGGCGTGGTGGTCTTCCTGATGGTGTTCACGGTCATCGTGTTCTTCATCCCGAACATGGGCGGCTACTTCCTCGAGGACAACAACTTCTTCCCGGCCGACCCGATGAAGACGCCGCCGCACATCGCGCCGGTGTGGTACTTCACCCCCTATTACGCGATGCTGCGCGCCGTGCCGGCGATGTTCAGTTCGCAGTTTCCGGGCGTGATCGTGATGGGGGCTGCGGTGCTGATCTTCTTCGCACTGCCCTGGCTCGACCGGGGTCGCGTGAAATCGATCCGCTACAGGGGGCCGAAGTTCAAGGTGGCCATTGCCGCATTCGTGGTGAGCTTCTTCATCCTCGGCTGGCTCGGCGTGAATCCGACGGACTTCCTCGGCAAGGTCGGCAGTTCGGACCTCGAGCTCGCGACACTGCTCGCGAGGGTCTTCACGATCATCTACTTCCTGTTCTTCCTGCTCATGCCGTGGTACACGAGCAGCGACAGGGAAAAGCCCGAACCCGAGCGAGTGACGGGATAAGACAATGAAAACGATGAGAACGCTGAGAAGACTCCTGGCCGTCGTCGCACTGGTACCGACCTTCGCTTTCGCCGCGGGCGAGCACGTCCACCTGGACCAGGCACCGATCAACAAGACCGACATCGCTTCGCTCCAGCGGGGCGCGAAGCTGTTCGTGAACTACTGCCTGACCTGCCATTCCGCGAAGTTCATGCGCTACAACCGGCTCATGGACATCGGTATCTCGGAGCAGCAGATCAAGGACAACCTGATGTTCACGGCCGACAAGGTCGGCGAGCACATGACGGTCGCCATGGATGCGAAGGACGCGAAACAGTGGTTCGGTGCCGCGCCTCCCGACCTTTCCGTGATCGCCCGCGCACGAGGCGCCGACTGGCTGTACACGTATCTCCGGACGTTCTACCGGGACGATTCGCGGCCCACGGGCTGGAACAACGTGGTCTTCCCGAATGTAGGCATGCCGCATGTGCTCTGGGAACTGCAGGGCCAGCAGGAGCTCGAGCCCGCGAAAGCCGAGGAAGGCGAACACGGCGGGGAACACGCTGCAGCGCACGAAGGTCCGACGCTGAAACTGGCAGAACCGGGGAAGCTCGAGCCGAAGGAATACGACGCTGCCGTGGCCGACCTCGTCAACTATCTCGTCTTCCAGGCCGAACCGGCCCGGGCCAAGCGCGTCCAGATCGGGATACTGACCCTGCTATTCCTCGGTGTGTTGCTGGTGTTTGCCTACGCACTCAAGAAGGAATACTGGAAGGACGTTCATTGATTCGCGTCCATGGCACGGCGGGAGCGCCCTCCGGGTCGCTCCCTTCCTTCGACGCAACTGTGGTGTAGCGACGGTCCTGGCCCGGTGTCGCGGGCTTTCCACCACCCCGTAACAGACCTGCACAAGGGGTGGCCCGGAAGCCGATGTGTTTCCCGGGCTTCGAGACCGGCTTCACGAGACCTGAAAAGATGATGACTCTATATTCCGGTACCACCTGCCCCTTCAGCCAGCGCTGCCGCATCGTCCTCTACGAGAAGGGCATGGATTTCCAGATCCACGACGTGGATCTCTTCAACAAGCCCGAAGACCTCGCGGTGATGAATCCCTACAACCGCACGCCGGTGCTCGTCGAGCGGGATCTCATCCTCTACGAATCGAACATCATCAACGAGTACATCGACGACCGCTTCCCGCACCCGCAGCTCATGCCCGCGGATCCGGTGATGCGTGCGCGGGCGCGGCTGTTCCTGTTCCGCTTCGAGAACGAGCTGTTCTGCAACATCGAAGCGCTCGAGAAGGGCAAGCAGAAGGAAGGCGATCGTGCGCGGCAGGTCGTCCGCGACAGTCTCGCGCAGATCGCGCCCGTCTTCGCGAAGCAGAAGTACATGCTCGGGGACGAGTATTCCATGCTCGACGTGGCCATCGCCCCGCTGCTCTGGCGGCTGGAGTACTACGGTATCCAGGTCCCGAAGCAGGCAGCCCCGCTGCTGAAGTATGCGGAACGTCTCTTCAGCCGTCCGGCCTTCATCGAGGCCCTGACGCCTGCCGAGAAGGTGATGCGCAAGTGAAAATCACCCCGACCACCCCGTATCTGCTGCGAGCGATCTACGAGTGGTGTGTCGACAACGGCTTCACGCCGTATGTGGCCGTGCGGGTGAACGAGCGGACGAAGGTGCCGGTCGAGTACGTCAGGAACGGGGAGATCGTGCTGAACGTGAGCGCGGATGCCACCCGCAATCTCACGCTCGGCAACGAAGTCATCCAGTTCTCGGCGCGTTTCAACGGTGTCTCCCGCGAACTGTCAGTCCCCGTGGACTGCGTCGCGGGCATCTTTGCGAAGGAAAACGGTCAGGGCCTCGCATTCCCGGCGACCGAACCGCCATCGGATGCGGGCGAAACCGACGAGCCCGAGTCTCCGGACGATTCCGGGCCTGACGACCGCGATCCCCCGCCCAGCGGGGGCGGCCGGCCGAAGCTCCAGATCGTCAAGTAGCCGTACGTCCCGTTCCACATGCCCGGCTTATAATCGGCCGCCAAAGGACAGACTTCCCTGCCGGATTAGCTCAGTTGGTAGAGCAACCGCCTTGTAAGCGGTAGGTCATCCGTTCGAGTCGGATATCCGGCACCAGATAGCCTCTACGTAGATGCGCTGGTATTGAGCCAGGTGAAAGGATGGGAAGGTGCACTTGCACTCTGCCCGGCCGAGCTTGCGGGAATGTGTGTGTCCCCCGAGTACCGCACGTTTCGCTGCGTTTCAGACGAAGCCGCGCTCGCATACATTGGGGAACTGGTCCGGACGCCTTGGTTCTGGAGCCTCCTTCAAGATGCCACGCGCGGAGTCGGCGCTCGTCGTGAACGGACCCGTCCGGAGCAATTTCTGAACATCGAACTACCGATGCCCCCGGAGAATATGCAGCGCAAGGTTGTTGAAATCCTCGACCGGCAGTCCCGTCTGCGCTCGCGCCACGCCACCATCCGCCAGGCCAACGACGCGCTGATCCCGGCGACGCTGGAACGCGTGTTTTCCGAGGCGTACTGAATGCAGTTCGTCCGCCAAGGCCCCGATATCCCCGAACGCCTACTGCAGGCGCACGAGGACGGGCGCGTGGTGTTCTTCTGCGGTGCGGGCATTTCTTACCCGGCGCGCCTGCCGGGCTTCGCCGGGCTGGTGGAGAAGGTGTATGAGACCTTGGCCACCGCGCCCAACGCGGTGCAGCAGGCGGCCATCAAGGCCGGGCAGTTCGATACCGCCATCGGCTTGCTGGAGGCAGACATCGTCGGCGGACGCGAGACGGTGCGCCGGACGTTGGCCGGCATCCTGACACCCCATCTCAGTGCCCCGAACACGACCGCCACACATGAAGCCCTGCTGACGCTCGGCAAGTGCCGCAATGGCCATACACGCCTCATCACCACCAACTTCGACCGTCTGTTCGAGGAGGTGATTGCGGCGAAGCCCTTGCCCATCGAGCGGTTTCAGGCGCCCCTGCTGCCGGTGCCCAAGAACCGCTGGGATGGCCTGGTGTATCTGCATGGCCTGCTCAGCGCTACACCGACCGCGAGCGAACTGGATCGCCTGGTCGTATCCAGCGGTGATTTCGGATTGGCTTATCTCACCGAGCGCTGGGCGGCGCGTTTCGTCAGCGAGTTGTTCCGCAACTACACCGTCTGCTTCGTCGGCTACAGCATCAACGACCCTGTGCTGCGCTACATGATGGATGCACTGGCCGCCGACCGCCTGCTCGGCGAGTCGCCGCCGGAGATGTTCGCGTTTGGCAGTTTCTCCAAAGGCAAGGAAGATGAACGGGCCAACGAGTGGCGGGCCAAAAACGTCACCCCGATCCTCTACCGCGAGCACAACCGGCACGCTTACCTGCAAAAGACCCTGCGGGCCTGGGCCGAAACCTACCGCGACGGCGTGCGCGGCAAGGAGCGCATCGTGGTCGAATACGCCATGGCCCGTCCCTTGGCCAGCACCCGACAGGACGACTTCGTCGGGCGCCTGCTGTGGGCGCTGAGCGATCCGGGCGGCCTGCCCGCCAGACGCTTTGCCGATCTGGACCCGGTGCCGTCACTGGATTGGCTGGAGCCGCTGAGCGAGGAACGCTACCGACATGCCGATCTGGGCCGCTTCGGTGTCCCGCCCAGAACGACCGTGGATAACAAGCTCAACTTCAGCCTGACCCGCCGACCCTCGCCGTATCCGCTCGCACCCTCGATGTGTGTCGTCGATGCCGGTGCGCGTGGCAGCCGCTGGGACGAGGTGATGCGGCAACTGGCGCGCTGGCTGATCCGTCATCTGGACGACCCGGCGCTGCTGCTTTGGTTGGTCAAGCGCGGCGGGCAGCTTCATGACGATCTGCTCTGGTGGATCGAACACCGTCTGGACGAGCTGGCCCAGCTGGAACGCGACAGCAAAACCGCCGAGTTGGCACGGATTCGCGCGAACGCACCCAAGGCGATCCCCGGCCCGCTGATGCGCACCTTGTGGCGACTGCTACTGACCGGACGCGTGAAATCGTGGCTGCGCGACTTCGACCTGTACCGCTGGCGCGACCGTTTCAAGCGCGATGGCCTCACCGCCACTCTGCGCCTGGAACTGCGCGAGATGCTGACACCGCGCGTATCGTTGCGCGAACCGTTCCGCTGGCCTACCGAGGACGGCGAAAGTCGCGAGCCGGAGCGCATCAAGGAGCTGGTGGAATGGGAGATCGTGCTGTCGACGGATCACGTCCATTCCAGCCTGCGTGATCTGCCCAGGGATGAGCGCTGGGACGCCGCATTGCCGGAGCTGCTGTCCGATGTGAGCGCATTGTTGCGCGACGCGCTTGATCTGATGCGCGAGCTTGGCAGTGCCGAGGACAGGAGCGACCTGTCCTACATGCATCAACCGTCGATCAGTGAACACCCACAGAACCGTGACTTCCATGACTGGACCGCATTGATCGACCTGACCCGCGATGCCTGGCTCGCCACGATGGCGCAATCGCCGGCGCGCGCAGCGCTCGTGGCGCAGTCCTGGTGGCACGCGCCTTATCCGCTGTTCCGGCGCCTCGCCTTCTTCGCCGCCGCACAGAATAGCGTGATCCCCCATCGCCAAGCGCTCGACTGGCTGCTGGCGGACGATCACTGGTGGCTGTGGTCGGTGGAAACAGAACGGGAGGCCATGCGCCTGCTGGTGGCCCTGGCGCAGCACCTCAATGAGGTGATGCTGCAGGAACTGGAACAGGCCGTACTCGCCGGTCCTCCCCGCGACATGTTCAAGGATGACATTGAGCCAGAGCGCTGGACACGGATCGTTGAACGCGAAATCTGGCTGCGGCTGGCAAAAATGGCAGAGGCCGGCGCGTCCTTGGGTGCTGACGGAACCGAACGACTTCAGGAGCTTTCGGCACAGTATCCGAAGTGGAAGCTGGCAGAGGATCAGCGCGACGAGTTTCCTTACTGGATGGGCGATGGCGACGAATGGCGCAAGTTCGTCGCCACACCGCGTCGTCGCCGTGAATTGATCGAATGGCTCAGGCAGCAACCCGGCACAGATCATTGGCAGGAGGATGACTGGCGGCAGCGCTGTCGCGACAACTTTGCCACGACCGCTTGTGCCTTGTGCGCCCTGGCCAGGGAAGATGTCTGGCCAACGAATCGCTGGCGCGAGGCCGTGCAGGCCTGGTCAGAGGAAAAACTCCTGAAGCGCTCCTGGCGTTACATGGCGCCGATCCTGGCCGCCGCACCTGACGAGGTACTGCAGCCGCTCGCCCATGGTGTCAGCTGGTGGCTACAGGCCATTGCCAAGACCTTCGAAGGTCACGACGCAACCTTCTTCACGCTCGCTCGCCGTATCCTGGCGCAGGACCATCAGGACGGCGTCGATACCAACGACCCCGTCGGACGAGCCATCAATCATCCCGTGGGCCACGTCACCGAGGCACTGCTACGCTGGTGGTATCGACGCTCGCTGGAGGATGGACAAGGCCTGCCGGAAGAAATCAAGCTCACGTTCACCGAACTTTGCGATACCCAGATCGACAAGTATCGGCATGGCCGTGTGTTGCTGGCGGCCCATGTCATCGCCTTGTTCCGCGTCGACGGGGATTGGGCGACGCAACACCTGTTGCCGCTTTTCGACTGGCAGCGCTCGGAAGCCGAAGCACGTGGGGCGTGGGAAGGCTTCCTGTGGTCACCGCGACTATACCGCCCTCTGATGGAATTGCTCAAGCCGACATTCCTGGACACCGCTCGTCACTATGCAGCACTGGGCAAGCACGACGGGCAATACGCATCGCTGCTGACATTCGCTGCCCTCGACCCGGGTGAAACCTTCACCACTGCCGAGCTGGCGGCCGCCACTCGCGCACTGCCACCGGATGGTTTGCACGATGCAGCACAGGCATTGGTGAGAGCGCTCCAAGGTGCGGGCGGGCAACGGGCCGACTATTGGACGAACCGGGTTGCCCCGTATCTGCATGCCATCTGGCCCAAGACGCGAGACAACGTTTCACCTGCCATCGCCGAAAGCCTCGGCCGCCTGTGCGTAGCGGCACAGGATGCGTTCCCCGAAGCCTTGGCGCTGCTCCGTGGCTGGCTGCAACCGCTTGCCCACCCGGACTACCTAGTGGATCGCCTTCATGAGGCGGAGCTTTGCGGCAGGTTCTCCGAACAGGCCCTAGAGTTCCTCAGCTTGGTGATAGGGGATCAGACCCAATGGCCGCCTAGTGACCTCGGCGCCTGCCTTGATGCGATCCGGTCAACGACACCAGAACTCGAGACTGACCAGCGCTTTGAACGGTTGATGGCGTACTTGCGCCAGCATGGGCAAGGCTGAGGTGGTGTCTTTGGTCCGCGCCAGTTATCCGGAGATTCCCGGATGTTGCCTACCCGCACGTTTGCGGGAATTCGCAACGGTTTGCATGTATCCGAAATGGCTGACCGAGGACTCCGGCGCGTGATCGGCCAGACTTTGAAATGAGGCCATGTTGCGGGTGCGGGTGCGCAAGAGCAAAAGGTCGGCCGAAGCACTGCTCGCGGCTCGTGTACTGAATGAGCGCATAACTTGCCGTCGGGTCACGCCCCGAACCAGCTACGCAACACCTCTCGAAGATGCTGGCGGAACAATTGGTGGACGAATACCACCGATCGCCGCAAACCCAGCATCCCCGCTGGGCTTGACTCCGATATCCGGCACCAGTGACGTCCGCCAGCACGGGCTCCGGGATGTTCCCCTTCCGACTCCCCGGTGCGGCGAAGGCAATAGAAGCTTGGGTGCGCCTTCTGCACGAAACGCGGAGCCGCCGTCAGGTCGAATGATTCCTCGGCGATGATCTTCCATCCGGCTCCATAAGCCTGTTCGATCTCTTCCCGACCGATCCCGCGCGGTAGCGGTCCTCTGTGGCCGGGAGAGAATGCGTACATGAGAAGCGTGGCATCGACGGACGCGATCGCCGTCACCTCACGGCCAACGGCCCGTACCTGCTCCGGCGTAAGGCCATGCACGGCGCCGAAGTCCAGGACGAGGCGGAATCCCGAACCGATATCCAGAGTCGTGAGCGCCGTGATGCTCCCTTCGATGAAGTGACTGCTCACGGCAGCTCCGCGTGCGCGGTCGCGAGCGGCGCGCACCGCCTTCGGCACGATGTCCACGCCCGTCACCTCCCACCTGCGTCGAGCGAGCCAAACCGACCAGAACCCGGTGCCACAACCGAGGTCGAGCGCTCGCTCGCCGGGCGGTTCACAACCGCTACCCACTCGGTCGAGGAGCGCAACGGCCTGATCGCCCAGGGGAAGGGATGGCATCTGCTCCCAGGGCGTCAGGCCGACCAGATACTGAAACTTGTAGAAGAGGCTCATGATTACCTCCAGGTGAGGCCCTGGCGGCTCACGAACGGTCGTTCATGCGACGTGCACGAACGCGTCGGAGGTCGGATGAACGAAGCTGGACGAAGCCGCTGGAGTCAGGGCAAGGGCTCTGGGGAACGAATCGCGGTCGAGACGGTGAAGGCCGTGATCCTCGCGCGTGCGAGCCGTGGAATGCGTGTGGCGGCGTGTCGGGATGGTCGCCGCCGGGCTTAACTGACGCGAAGTCCAATATGACAGAGCGGATTTTCGGGGTCAATCGTCGGTGATCGTGTGATCCGGCGATCGGTGCGTCGATCATCCGGATGACGCACCAGGCGGGCGAGGCGGCCGGGAAAGTACCGGTGGAAGGACCCGGGCAACCACGAGCGGACTGCTCACTGATACCGGTCACGGGCGCCGGGACACCGAACGAACGCCGACCGGCAGACAGGCGTGAAGAGCATCGGCACCGTCGGTCTCGCGATCGGCCGGTCGGGACCTGTGGTGAACGGCCGTCGACGGGCCGGGAAGCGCGCGAGACCGGGCTGCGGGTTCCCGGGTCGTCGAAACCCGGGTCAAGAGCCGATGGGATCCGGCCCGATCCCGACGCAGACCGTGCGCCGGGATCGGGCCGGTTTCGTCACCGCGGAATGTCGGTGACCGCTCCCACGGACGCGTTCGAAACGAGCCGCGCGTACTTCGCGAGCACACCGCTCGTGTACCGTGGCGCAGGCGCCTTCCAGCCGGCCAGGCGCTTCGCGATCTCCTCGTCGCTCAGGTCCATGTCCAGGCGACGATTCTCGACGTCGATGACGATCGTGTCGCCGTCCTTCAGCGCAGCGATCGGGCCACGCTCCGCGGCTTCGGGCACGATGTGCCCGATCACGAATCCGCGTGAGGCCCCGGAGAAGCGGCCGTCGGTGATGAGCGCGACGGTGTCGCCGAGTCCGGCGCCCTGAAGCGCACCCGTCACGAGCTGCATTTCGCGCATGCCGGGACCGCCGATCGGCCCTTCGTAGCGCAGGACCATCACGTCGCCGGGCTGGATACGTCCGCCCTTGATGGCGTGGAAAGCCTCCTCCTCGGTGTCGAACACGCGCGCGGGCCCCCGATGCACGGCCTTCTTCTGTCCGGACACCTTGATCACGCAGCCGCCCGGCGCGAGCGTGCCACGCAGGATCGCGAGACCGCCCTCGGGCTTCAGGGCCTCACCGAAGGGCTTGATCACGTCCTGTCCGGGCGTCTCTTCCGCGCGGGCGATTTCTTCGCCGAGCGTGCGCCCACTCACCGTCTTCTCGTCCGGGTGCAGCAGGCCGGCCTGCACGAGCCGCTTGCCGACGACCGGCATGCCGCCCGCTTCGAACATCTCCGGTGCCGTGTACGTCCCCCACGGACGCATGTCCGCGACGACGGGTGTCCTGCGGGAGATCCGGTCGAAATCCTCGAGCGCGAGTTCGATGCCGAAGTCGTGCGCGGTCGCCAGAAGGTGCAGCACGGCGTTGGTGGACCCTCCGGTGGCCATCACGCCCGTGATCGCGTTCTCGAAGCTTCTGCGGGTCACCAGAGACCGCGGCGTGATGCCCTGCCTGAGCAGTTCCATGACCTGTCTGCCACATTCGAATGCCACGTCCACCTTCGAGGGATGCAGGGCAGGCACGTCGTTGAAGCCCATCGGCGAGATGCCCATCATTTCGTAGGCCGTGGCCATGGTGTTCGCGGTGAACTGTCCGCCGCAGGCGCCGGCAGCCGGACAGGAGTGATCCTCCACGTCCTTGAATTCGTCCGCGTCGATGCGGCCGGCGTTGAAGGCGCCGATCGCCTCGTACGCGTCCTGGATCGTGAGCTTGCGATCGCCGAACATCCGGTTCGGCCGATGGCACCGACCGCTCGCAATGGAACCGCCGTAGAGCGTCAGTCCGGGAATGTCGAGCCGACCGAGCACCATCGCCATGGCCGGGATGGTCTTGTCGCAACCCGAGATCGTGACGATCGCATCGAGCATGTGACCGCGCGCGACGAGTTCGACGGAATCCGCGATCAGTTCCCGACTCACGAGGGACGTCTTCATGCCCTCCGTGCCGGTCGTGATGCCATCGTTGATGGCGACCGTGTTGATCTCCACGGGCGTGCCCCCGGCGGCGCGGATGCCCTCCATCACGCGCCGGGCCAGGTCACGGTGGTTGAGATTGCAGGGCATCGTGCCGATCCAGCAGTGCGCGACCCCGACCTGGGGTTTGGCCATGTCCTCGTCGGTGAAGCCCGCGGCCTTCATCATGGCGCGGGCCACCGCGCGGTCCGGACCGTCGAACAGGACGTGGCTCTTGTGTCTGGTGTCAGAATTCATGGTGGATCATCCGTGTGGTCGAGAATGCGGTGTGTCGTGATCGGGATCGTGCCGTGCGCGCGGCAGGCCGGGAAGGGTTGTGCGCAAGTGTCAGGTCGCTGCCGATGGGTGCCCGTCGCGAGCGTTCCGCCCGGAGATTTCGGCTGACGCCTTGGTCGCTGATCGAATCGGGCGCAATGTTACTGCACTGCGCGCGTCCGGGGCATTGCGTGCATCGCCCGACGGACCGGCAGGGGCGGAACCGCTGTGAGGATCGCTCCCTGACGGATTGGGTCGGTGAGCCGGCCATGGAGAACGGTCGCGTCAGTGCCGCTGACGGCGAATCGCATTCCGGTTGTGGATCCTCTCCAGAACCAGCGCGGAAAGATCGATCAGCGCATCGATGTCTCCCGCTTCCCACTTCCGGATCCGTCGATCGAATGCGCACACTGTCCCGATGGCCACCTCCGGCGCAACCATGACCGGCACGCCGAGATAGGCGACCACGCCGAGCGCCGAGACGGCCGACAGCGCCTTCAACGTCAGGCTTCGTCGCGCGTCGCTTATCACCACCGGACGCGCGACCGCGACGGTGTGTGCGCAGAACGCGTCGAGCACGGCCTTCTCTCGCGGGAGCTTCGTCCAGCCGTGCGTGGCCAGGATGACCACCCGCTCGGGCTCGACCATCACGACAGACGCGAGGTCGCCCTGCGTCACACGGCAGGCCAGGCGCGCGATATCCTGAAACCTGACGGCAGGATGGTAGATGGACTCGCGCACACGGTCGTAGTGCTGCAGCCGCACATGATGACCGATGCGCTCCGACAGTCGACGCGGATCCGCGATGCCATCGATTTCGACCTGCATGCGCCCCTCCGTGTGGTTTCGGGGCGTCTCTCGCCTGGCGTTGTTCTCGTTCGGCCCGGTCCGGGGTTCGTGAAAATGCGCGCGCAGTCGACCCCAGGCCCGGACACCGTGCCCCATGATAACCCCGCGAGTCCCGGCGGCTCCGCCGGCCCGCACGCCGGCTGCGACGCGCTCCAGGTTCCGCGCCGCGTCGCGCAGGGCGTCCGCGCTTCCGAACTCCGGCGGCCTGACGCAGGTCTCGCCTGACAGGAAGGGAAGATCACACCGAAGCGACGGGCCGTGGTCGCACGATCCGTCGCCCACGTTCCCGTCTTCACGTTTCGTCACTTCAACGGAGCCCGCACATGACCTCCACCCGCACGGAACACGACAGTCTCGGCAACGTCGCCGTCCCGGCCGAGCGACTCTGGGGCGCCCAGACCCAGCGCTCGCTCGAACACTTCGCGATCTCGCACGAACGCATGCCGATGGAACTCGTTCGCGCACTTGCCCTCGTCAAGCGCGCGGCAGCCACCGTCAACGCCGGTCTCGGCCTGCTCGACGCGAACAAGGCGGACGCGATCGTCAGGGCCGCGAACGAGGTGCGGGCAGGGGACCACGATCGCGAGTTTCCTCTCGCCGTCTGGCAGACCGGCTCCGGCACCCAGACGAACATGAACATGAACGAAGTCCTCGCGAACCGTGCCTCCGTGCTCCTCGGCGGCAACATGGGCGCCGATCGCGTCGTTCACCCGAACGACGACGTCAATCTCGGCCAGTCGTCGAACGACACGTTTCCGACCGCGATGAACGTTGCCGTCGTCGCCGGGATCGTGCAGGGACTGAAGCCCGCCCTCGCCGCGCTCGAACAGACGCTCCGCGAGAAGGCAGAAGCATTCCGCGACATCGTCAAGATCGGGCGCACGCACCTCCAGGATGCAACGCCGGTCACGCTCGGCCAGGAGATCTCCGGCTGGGCTGCCCAGCTCGGGCATGCCGGGCGACACCTCGATGCCGCGCTGCCCCACCTCCGCGAGCTGGCGCTTGGCGGCACGGCCGTGGGCACCGGTCTCAACACACATCCGGAGTTCGCCGGGCGCGCCGCCGCCGAGATCGACCGTCTGACCGGTCTCGGATTCGTCCCGGCGCCCAACAAGTTCGAGGCACTCGCCGCGCACGACGCGATCGTCCATGCCCATGGTGCCCTGAAGACCCTGGCGGCCGCGCTCATGAAGATCGCGAACGACGTCCGCTGGCTCGCGTCGGGCCCGCGCTGCGGCATCGGCGAGATTCGCATCCCCGAGAACGAGCCGGGCAGCTCGATCATGCCGGGGAAGGTCAACCCCACGCAGTGCGAGGCGCTCACGATGGTGTGCTGCCAGGTGTTCGGAAACGACGTAACGATCAACGTCGCGGGTGCATCCGGAAACTTCGAACTCAACGTCTTCAAGCCCGTCATCGCACACGACGCCCTCCAGAGCATCCGCCTGCTGGGCGACGCCATCCGGAGCTTCGACACGTTCTGTGCGCGCGGCATCGAGCCCGACCGCGACCGCATCGCGAGCCTTCTGGACAGGTCGCTCATGCTCGTGACGGCCCTGAGCCCGCACATCGGCTACGACCGGGCGGCCCGGATCGCCCGGACGGCGCACCTTTCCGGCGTCTCGCTCCGGGAAGCGGCGACGGCGTCCGGATTCGTCACCGCGGAAGAGTTCGACACGTGGGTCCGACCGGAGTCGATGGTGGGCCAGACGGTCGTGTCCAGCCGCGGGAATGGCGGGGGCGTCCTGCCCTGACCCGCGCGCGGCAGCCCCGTGCCCGGGCAGCCGTCGCGAGACCTCCGCCGTCTTTCTTGTATGTCGTTTCCGAGCGTCTCGCGTTGGTACGGTACGGCCGGTAACGGTCTCGCGCGTTCCGCCAGAGGCCGGACGCCCGGCAGCCTCCGATTCCGGGACATGCCGTGCGGGAACGTCGCGCCATGCACAGGAGCCCGCGAACATCGCCCTCACCCTCGCCGTTCTCGGCACTGCCGTCTGCCTCGTCTCCATCCACCCCGCCGAGGCCGGGATCATGGACATGCTCAACAACGCGGCGAAGAAGATCAAGGACGAGGCCGGCAAGCTTCAGTCCGGCTCGTCCCAGCCGGCGAACGAGTCGAAGCCGGCGGAGGAAGATCCGGATCACCCGCTGCGTCTCGAGGATCACTACGAGGGCCACTGCCACGGCCACAACACCGCCACCTGTCTCGACGCGACCGAACTGCTGACCCAGTGCCTCGAGCCGATCAAGGGCTACCGCATGAAGATGCTCGCCCAGCGCATCGACTACAGGCTCAAGAACGAGCAGCTGCCGGAAGAAAAGCGCAAGGTTCTGGAGGAGGACCGGGACGCCGCACAGGAAGCCGCAGCGAACCACTCGGACGAACCGACGATCGCCGGGCAGAAGGAATCGCAGCGCTATCTGTCGGACATCGATCCCGAGGACCAGGTGTGGGTCAATGCCGAGTACGGCCGGTACCGCAACCGGATCATGAACAAGTGCGAAGGCGCCGACCAGATGGGCACCGGCCACCGCACGGAACTGATCAAGGACTTCGGGATGACCGGCGACGAGGCCGTCGCGGAATACCGCCGGAAGCACGCCGAATCGCACCCGTCGCACTCCGACTGCATGAAGGGCATCGGTGGCCTGCGTTACACCATCATGGCGGACATGATGGAAAAGAAGATGAAGACGCTGGAACTCTCCGCGGACGAGCGCGCGAAGTGGAAAGCCGACATCGCCGCCGTCCGGGAAGCCGCGAAGTCGGGCGGAACGACCGTGCCCAAGGTCGATGACCCGAAGAATCCTTACCGCCCGCTGACGCGCCTCCAGGCTCCCGCGGACCAGATGGCCCTCAGCCAGGAATATTCCGCACAGACCCAGACCGCGCTCGCGGCCTGCCAGTCCGCGACGCACGCCGCGGGCAGGTAACGCGCCTGCCGGCCCGGGGCCGACGCGCCGGCCCGGCCGGCAGTTGATGCGTCGTTCGAGTCAGCCAAAAGAAGGTTCGATCGTTTTGGGAGACACGCACCACACCTATCGATACAAGGAGGAGAGAAGATGGACTACCGTGATTCCAACGACCCGCCGTCCCGTCGCCGAATCCTGCAGGCGGGTGCAGGACTCGCCGGCGCGACCCTGCTCGGTTCCGGTTTCCCGCTGAACGCGCTTGCGGCCGACAAGCCCGCACTCGGCAACTACCCGGCGGGCACCTCAGGCTCCTCCGTGTTCATCGGCATCTGCACGCCGCGCACCGGCACCTATGCGGCGCAGGGCGAGGACGAGATCAAGGGCTACGAGCTCGCGATCGAGCACCTGAATTCGGGGAACGAACTCATGCACCGGATCTCCCCCAGGATCCGCAAGGGCGTGCTCGGCAAGACCGTGAAATACGGCATCGCCGACAGCGAGGCCAAGCCCAACACGGCGGTCCAGGCCCAGTCTCGGTTCATCAGCGAGAACAAGGCGATCATGATCAGCGGGTCCGTGTCCAGCGCGGTCGCCGTCGCGATCAACAAGCTCGCCGAACGCGAGAAGGTGATCTATCTCCCCTGCATCACGGGGTCGAACGACACGACAGGCAAGGACTGCGTGCGCTACTCCTTCCGGCAGTGCTTCTATGCGGAGACGGCCGCGAACGCGATCGGCCCCGTGCTCGTCAAGAATCTCGGCCGCAACAAGAAGATCGCCTTCCTGACGCCGGATTACACCTACGGTCACACGGTCCGACAGTCCATGCAGGACGCTCTCGCCAGTCTGGGCGGCTGGACCGTGGCCACCAATCAGATTTCGCCGCTCGGCACGACCGACTTCTCCTCGCACCTGCTCAACGTCGCCAACTCCGGTGCGGACGTCGTCATCAACATCAACTTCGGCCGGGATGCAGTGCTTTCCATCAAGCAGGCGAAGCAGTTCGGCATCCTCGACCAGATGACGCTCGTGATGCCGTACAACACGCCTTTCCTCGCAAAGGAAGTGGGGGCAAACATCATGCAGGGCGTGTACGCGGGCACCGACTACTGGTGGACCGTGCAGGACCGCTTCGCGCTGGCGAAACTCTTCAACGAAGCATTCTTCAAGAAGCACAACTACATGCCCGAGTGGGGGGCGAATTCGGCCTACATGCAGGTCGCGATGTGGGCCGATGCCGTCGAGCGGGCCGGCAGCTTCTATCCGGTCGACGTGATCAAGGCCTACGAGCAGGGCAAGACCGTCCAGTCGACCGTCGGCCCCGTGCACTTCCGCCCCGAAGATCACCAGCTCGTGCGTCCGGTCATCATCGTGAAGGGCAAGAAGCCGGGCGCGATGAAGAGCGCCGACGACTACTACGACGTGGTGGAAGTCGTCGACGGCGGCCCGCTGATGCAGAAACCGGACGCGTTTGGCTGTAAGCTCGGAAGCTACACCTGACAGCGTCGGGGCAGGCGACCGTGCACCCGCCCGCGTGCGGGTGCACATGACTGGCCCTTCGGGGCCCGGCGACAGGCCGGGTCCCGAAGGATCCCGCTGACGACCGGCGCCATCCGGCGGGCCGGCGGGACGTAAACAACAATACCGGGACGGAGGCCACGCGCATGCACAGTCATCGGGAAGGCCCTCGCGGGAAGACACCTTGCTGAACTGGGCGAATTTCGTTTCGCAGTGCTTCAACGGTCTCGTGCTGGGAGCCCTGCTGGCCCTGATCTCGTCGGGGCTCACGATCATCTACGGCACCCTCGGCGTGCTCAATCTCGCACACGGCGCCATGTTCATGCTGGGCGGCTACGCGGGATGGCTTGCCTACGAGTACAGCCACTCCTACGTTGTAGCGGTCGTGGCGGGTTCGCTGTTCGTGCTCGTCGCAGGCATCTTCCTCGAGCGGACCATCATCCGTTTCTTCTACGGCCGCCCGCCGGAAGACCAGATCCTCGTCACGTTCGGTCTCGGCATCGTCATCGTCGAACTCGTCCGACTCGGGTTCGGCAGCCTCTCCAAGTCGGTTCCGGCACCCGAATGGGCAACGGGAATCACCTCGCTCGGCTTCATGATCTATCCCACTTACCGGCTGGCCGTGGTCGCGATCGTCGCCGTCGCGCTGCTCGCGTTGTACGTCCTCCTGTACCGGACGCGTCTGGGCATGATCGTGCGCGCCGGGATCGAGGACGCCCAGATGGTCGATGCGCTGGGCATCAACGCCTACCGTGTCTTCATGGTGGTGTTCGGCATCGGTGCGATGGCAGCGGGCTTCGCGGGCATCGTGAACGCGCCGGTCGCCCCGATCACGCCGGACATCGGCGGCGACATCCTCGTGCAGACGTTCGTGGTCGTGGTGATCGGGGGCGTCGGATCGTTTCCGGGTGCCGTGCTGGGCGGACTCATAGCGGGTGAAATCCTCTCGATCACGTCCATGTTCGACCCGGCCTACTCGCAGGTGATGCTGTTCGCAGCCATGACTCTCGTGCTGATCGTCCGGCCGTACGGTCTGCTGGGCACACAGGGGCGGGCCTGACCGACATGATGCGACGCTCCCGCCTGCAGCTGTGGACACCCGACATCGTCGTGGCCGTCTGCCTTCTCCTCGCGCCCTGGGTGCTGCCGCCTCTGGGATTCTCCGAAGACACGATGAACCGCATCCTCGTGTACGGCCTGTTCGGCATCGGCTTCGACCTGCTCTTCGGCTACACCGGGCTGCTCTCGTTCGGGCAGGCCGCCTTCTTCGGCACCGGTGGCTTCGTCGCGGCCTATCTGCTCACGATCATGGGCCTTCCCAGCGTCGTTTCCGGTCTCCTGATCGGCACGCTGGCCGCCACGGTCGTGGGCGTGCTCGTCGGCATGGTCGCCCTGCGACGCACGGGCATCTATTTCGCGATGATCACCGTCGCGATCGCGGAGATGTTCTTCTTCCTGGAGAACTCCCCGCTGTCGGCATTCACCGGCGGCGAGAACGGCCTGCCCGGTGTACCGGCGCCCACCTTCTACCTCGGCTTCGCGACAGTGCACATCGGCCCCGACTGGACGATGTACGGGTTCCTCGCCGTGTGCTACCTCGTCGGCATCGTGATCGCGCACCGGATCGTCCGGTCCCCCGTGGGCCACATCCTCGTCGCGATTCGCGAGAATCCCCTGCGCGCGGCAGCCGTCGGACACAACGTGCACCGGTACAAGCTGCTCGTCTTCGTGATCGCGGCCGCCTATGGCGGGCTCGCCGGCGGACTGCTCGGTGTGCTCCAGGGGTACATGCCACCCGACGCCTTCACGTTCTCGACTTCGGGACAGCTCGTCATGCAGACGGTGATCGGCGGGCTCGGCACGCTGTACGGACCGCTCGTGGGTGCCGCGGTGTGGCTCTACCTCCGTGACTTCCTGCAGAGCACGCTCGGCCTGGGCGCCGCCTGGAAACTCGCGCTCGGCCTGGTGTTCGTGGTGCTCGTCTGCTTCCTCCGGCGCGGCATCGTCGGGGCCATCGTCGACCTGCTCCGCCGCAAGCCGGCCGCACCTGCCGGGGATCCCGTCGAGGCGGACTGGAGCGCGGACGCCGGGCCGACGTCCGAGGCGGACGCGACCGACACCGTGCGTGCACGACGCGACGGCGAGCCGATCCTGAAGGCGGAGGGGCTCACGAAGCGGTACGGGGGCCTCGTCGCGAACAGCAACATCGACTTCTCCGTCACGCGCGGCGAACTGCGCGGCGTGATCGGCCCGAACGGTGCAGGCAAGAGCACGTTCTTCAAGATGCTGACCTGCGAGGTCCAGCCGAGTGCCGGGCACATCGTGTTCGAGGGCCGCGACATCACGGGCCACAGCGTGACCGAGGCCTGCCAGCTGGGCCTCACCAAGAGCTACCAGGTGAACCAGCTCTTCTCGCGTCTCACCGTGCGCGAGAACGTCACGATCGCCGCGCTGTCTCGGGAGCGCGGATCGTTCAGGTCCGATCTCGTGAAGGACCTGACCCACGTGCCAGGACTGTCCGACCGCGTCGACGAGACGCTCGCGCTCGTGCGCCTCGCGGGCCGTGCGGATCACCCTGTCTCCGATCTCGCGTACGGCGAGAAGCGGCGGCTCGAGATCGGCCTCGCCCTCGCGACCTCGCCGTCGCTCCTGCTCCTCGACGAACCGCTCGCCGGCATGAGCCCGCACGAGCGCGTCGAGACCGTGAAGCTGCTCAAGTCGATCGCACGCGGCCGCACGATGATCGTGATCGATCACGACATGGACGCGATCTTCGAACTCGCCGAGAAGATCACGGTGCTGCGCGAAGGTCAGATTCTCGTGGAAGGCACGCCGGAGGAAATCAAGGCCAACCCGGCGGTCCAGGAAGCCTATCTCGGCGGGGTGAACGAAGAATGAGTCTCCTCGAAGTCGACGGGCTCAACAGCTACTACGGAGACTCGCACATCCTGTTCGACGTGAGCCTGCGCGTGGACCGCAACGAAGTCGTCGCACTGCTCGGCCGCAACGGTGCGGGCAAGAGCACGACGCTCAAGAGCCTCATGGGCCTCGTGACGCCGCGTTCGGGCTCGGTGGTGCTGGATGGCAGCAACCTCGCCGGGCGGCCGCCGCACGCCTGCGCGCAGGCCGGCATGCAGCTCGTCCCCGAGGACCGGCGCATCTTCGGCAGCCTGAACGTCGAGGAGAACATCGTGCTCGCAGGCCTGAACGCGAAGGAGCGCTGGCCGCTCGAGCGCATCTACGAGATGTTCCCGCGCCTCAAGGAACGTCGCGGCAGCCGCGGCACGGACCTCTCGGGCGGCGAGCAGCAGATGCTCGCGATCGCGCGTGCACTCGTGAGAAATCCGAAGATCGTCCTGCTGGACGAACCTTTCGAGGGACTCGCGCCGGTGATCGTGCAGGACCTCATGCGTGCCTGCAGACAGCTCGCGGCCGAAGGGCAGACGATCGTGCTCGTCGAGCAGAACCTGCCCGCGACCCTCGCGCTCGCCCATCGCGCCTACATCATCAACAACGGGCACGTGGTGCACGAAGGACCCGCGAGCGAGATCAAGGCCGATCCGGACGTGCTGAAGCGCTACCTGGGCGTCTGAACGGCCGGGCCCCGCCGGGACGGCCGTCCGGATCCCCTTGCGGGAAGCCTCGTCAGAGTCGCTCGAAGATCGTCACGTTCGCCATGCCACCACCCTCGCACATCGTCTGCAGGCCGTAGCGCTTGTTGTGGTGCCTGAGCGCGTGCAGCAGCGTCGTCGCGAGCTTGGTGCCGGACGCACCGAGCGGGTGCCCGAGCGCGATGGCGCCGCCGTGGACGTTGAGCCGGGCCGGGTCCGCGCCGGTCGTCTTCAGCCACGCGAGCGGTACCGGCGCAAAGGCTTCGTTGACCTCGAAGAGATCGATGTCGCCGATCTTCATGCCGGCCCGTTTCAGCGCGCGTTCGGTCGCAGGCAGGGGCGCCTCGAGCATGATGACGGGATCGTGCCCCAGCACGGACATGTGCACGATGCGCGCGAGAGGCTTCGCACCCATCGCACGCAGGCCCTGCTCGCTGACGACCATCACGCCGCTCGCGCCGTCACAGATCTGGCTCGCGGTGGCGGCCGAGATGCGGCCGTTCTCGCTCAGCAGCTTCACGCCCGCGATGCCCTCCAGGCTCGCGTCGAAACGGATGCCCTCGTCCACCGTGTGCATCTCGCCGGAACCGCTGCCGTCGGCCTTGCGCACTTCCAGCGGCACGATCTCGTCCGAGAACCGTCCCCCGCGCGTGGCCTCGATCGCGCGCTGGTGGCTCAGGAACGCGAACTCGTCGAGCTGATCCTTCGCGAGCTGATATTTCTCGGCCATCATCTCCGCACCCGTGAACTGGCTGAAGGTGATGCCCTGGTAGCGACGCTGCATCTCGGGGCTCATGTAGGTGCCCATGCCGTTCTTCTCGGGCAGCGCGGAGGACGTGAACATCGGCACGCGGGTCATGCTCTCGACGCCGCCGGCGATCACGATGTCCATCGTCCCCGACATCACGGCCTGTGCCGCGAAGTGCAGCGCCTGCTGCGAGGACCCGCACTGCCGGTCGAGAGACGTGCCCGGCACGGACTCCGGCAGCCGGGACGCGAGCACCGCATTGCGCGCGACGTTCGTGGACTGCTCTCCCACCTGGCTCACGCATCCGAGCACCACGTCGTCCACGGCGGCAGGATCGCATCCGGAACGATCGAGGAGTGCGTTGAGGACCTGCGCGGCGAGGTCCACGGGGTGCCAGTTCGCCAGGCGGCCGCCACGGCGACCGCCGGCCGTGCGGGCGGCGGCAACGATATACGCTTCGGACATGGAGAAACTCCCGTTCGGGTGAGACGCAACGAGGCGGCCGGGCCGCCAGGATTTCTCCCCGATTCTACGCAGTTTCCCGTCGGGGGCGACCGGCGCTCCGCACCGCCACGACCGCCCCCGCCTTCACATCACGAGAGAACTGCCGGCCCGGCCCTGCGACACGCCGAAGCGGTACACGGTCTTGCGTGCCTTGCCGGCCAGCGCCGGGATCAGGTTGACGGGACACGGCGGCTCGCGCGTGCCGTCGGGACGAAGCGTCGCGTCGTCGGCCACGTCCTTCCAGATGCCTCCGTGCACCGGGCGGAACAGCCACATGAGGTAGCCGCGCTCGGCCGCGACGGCGACGAGATCATCCGCGTCGGGCGTGTCGGCCACGACGACGTCGTTGCCATTGACACCCCACGGGAACGACCCGAACGCCTTGAGGCAGTCGATCGCCTCGCGCGTGTCCGCGCCCGGACGCGTGCAGGACGGCGCCTCGGCACGCGAGACGTCCCATGCGCCGAGTTCCCAGGCGGCGTCGAGCGTCGCGCGGTCCAGCGCGCGCACGTCACCCCACGACTCGTTCACCTGGAGCGCGGAACTCGGCAGCGGGGTGTAGCTCACGGTCTGCGCGGAACTGTCGTCGATCAGCTTCTCCCTGACGAAGCCGTGCCAGTGCAGGGTCATGATCACGGGAGTGTCCGGACACGGCACGGCCGCGACGGTGATCGCGACCAGCGGCAGACGCGTGGAATGAATCTGGGATTCGATGCGCTCCAACAGCTCCATGTTTCCTCCTGCTGCAACACAGACACACAGACCGCGAACGGGGCTTCCGCGACACGTCGGGCAGCCCGGCGACGCGGAGACCGGATCCGCACGGCCTCGCGTGACACCTCCTTGCAAATCGGATGCCGGGCGACATTTCTTGAGCGCTGGCACGCCTTCCGTGCGCGCGTCGACAACGACCCGCTCGCTGTCGCATCATTGCGGTGCATCGCCACGGCCGGTCCTTCCGTTCCTGGCGCAAGCGTAGCGAGTCGCGTCGCAGCTGTGTCGCAGCCAACCACGAGGAGTGCTAGCACCATGCAGATCCGCTTTCACGGAGCCGCGGGCGAGGTCACGGGTTCGTGCTTCGAAGTCATCACGTCGGGCTGCCGGTTCCTCGTGGACTGCGGGATGTTCCAGGGCGGGCGGGAAGCCGACCGCAAGAACCGCGACGCGCTCGGTTTCGACGTGCGCGACATCGACTTCGTGCTGCTCACGCACGCGCACATCGACCACTCCGGACTGCTGCCGCGACTGTCGATGCTCCGATACCACGGGCCGATCTACTGCACCGCGGCCACTGCGGACCTGCTCGAGGTGATGCTGCCGGACAGTGCACACATCCAGGAAAAGGAAGTGGAGTGGGAAACCCGTCACCGGCGCAGGGAAGGCCGACACTCCCAGCAGGAAAGGGCGCCGCTGTACACGGTGACGCAGGCAATCGAGGCGCTGAAACGGCTTCGCAAGGTGGAGTACGACGAAGACGTCCAGCCGCACGACAAGGTCAGAGTGCGATACCGCGATGCCGGCCACATCCTCGGCTCCGCGTATCTCGAGGTCTGGGTCGAGGAAGGAGGCACCCGCACCAAGGTGGTGTTCTCGGGCGACCTCGGACAGCCCGGACATCCGCTCATGCGCGATCCGGAACCGGTCGAGGAAACCGACGTGCTCGTGATGGAATCGACCTACGGCAACCGCCTGCACCGCCCGATGCTCGAGACACTCGACGAGCTGGCGTCCGCCGTGACCGAGACGATCGCGGCACGACAGGGCAACGTGATCATTCCCGCGTTCGCGGTCGGGCGCACGCAGGACGTCATATACCTGCTCCTGCAGCTCTACCGCGAAGGGCGCGTCCCCGACATGCACATCTACGTCGACTCGCCGATGGCGCTCGCCGCCACGCAGATCACGATGCGGCATCTCTCGGATCTCGACCCGGAGGCCACGCGAACGATGGCGTGGCTGCGCGGCAGCGGCGGCAAGCCCGCCGTGCACTTCGTGCAGGACGTGGAGGAATCGATCGAACTGAACCAGGTCAGGTCCGGCGCCGTGATCATCTCCGCGAGCGGCATGTGCGACGCCGGCCGGATCAAGTACCACCTTCGCCACAACCTTCCGCGCAAGGAATGCTCGGTGGTGATCGTCGGATTCCAGGCCGGGGGCACGCTCGGCCGCCGCCTGGTCGACGGCGCGAAGAACGTGCGCATCTTCGGCGACCAGATTCCGGTGCGCGCACGCATTCACACGATCGGCGGGCTGTCCGCGCACGCCGACCAGGCCGCCCTGCTCGGCTGGCTGCGCGGGCTGAAGCGCCCGCCCGGCAGGCTCTTCCTCGTGCACGGCGAGCGCTCGATCCGCCAGACGTTCGCCGAGACGATCACGCGGGAACTCGGCTGGCCCGAACCGACTCTTCCGGAGATTGGTGACACCTTCGATGCATAGCAGGTCTTCGACTCGCAGCCGGGCGGCCGCGCCCCACGGGTATCCGCCGATGCCTTCCGACGCGGGGCGCGGTCCGTTCGCCTTCGGCCTCGTGTTCCGCCTTCTGCTCCTCGCGCTTCTGACGTGCGGGAGTGTCGCCGTGCGCGCGAATCCGAAACTTCCGGATACCGTGCAGGCCGCGCTGCGCGAAGCCGACATTCCGGCATCGGCCATGGGGATCGTGGTCATGACGCCGGAGGGCAAGGTGCTCCTCGCGGAGAACGCCGACCAGCCCATGTCGCCCGCATCGGTGATGAAGGTCGTGACGACGTACGCCGCGATCAGGAAGCTCGGGCCCGCCTACACCTGGCACACGGAGGTCTACGCGGACGGTCCCGTCCACGACGGGCGCCTCGACGGCGATCTCGTGATCAAGGGCGGCGGAGATCCGATGCTCACGTTCGAACGCCTCTGGATGCTGCTGCGCGACGTGCGCGCGCGGGGCATACGCGACATCACCGGGGACCTCGTGATCGACCGCACCGCGTTCGACGTGCCGGACATCGATCCGTCCGCCTTCGACGGCGAGGGCACGCGCCCCTACAACGTGGGACCGGCCGCGCTGCTCGTGAACTTCCGCTCGGTGCGCCTCACGTTCGTACCCGACGAGGCGACGCATTCCGTGCGCATTCTCTCCGAACCCCCTCTCCCGGAGATCGGGATCATCGACGACCTCGTTCTCGTCGACGGGCCGTGCACGGACTGGCCGAACGAACCGGTCGCGGATTTCGAGGCGCACACGCTGCGGTTCGAGGGCCGCTATCCCTCTGCATGCGGCGAGAAGGTGCGGTACTTCACGCTGCTCCCGCCGCTCCCGTACGCGCAGGCCGTCTTCACGCACCTCTGGCACGAACTGGGCGGCAGTTTCTCGGGCCACGCGCGCGAAGGCACGCCCGGCGAGAGCGCGCGCCTCGTCACGAGCTTCGAATCACCGCCGCTCGTCGAGGCGATCCGCAAGATCAACAAGAACAGCAACAACGTGATGGCACGCGAGCTGTTCCTCTCACTCAGCAGGAAGGACGACACCCCGGCGACGCTCGATGGCTCCCGCCTCGCCGTCCGCGAGGCGCTCGAACACGCGGGCATCGCGACGGCCGGCCTCGTGATCGACAACGGCTCCGGCCTGTCCCGTGACGCCCGCATCACGCCCGAGACGCTCGCGGAACTGCTCGGGAAGGCCTGGTTCGACCCCTTCGGCGCCGAAATGGTGGCGTCCCTCCCTCTCGCGGGTGTGGACGGCACGCTGAAGACCTGGTTCGACGGCTCGGAGGCCGCCGGCCACGCCCACCTGAAGACCGGATACCTGAACGGAGTACGCGCGCTGGCGGGCTACGTCCACGGGCGCACCGGCAGGACCCTCGTTGCCGTGAGCATCATCAATCACCCGAATGCACGCCGTGCCGTTCCGGTGCAGGAGGCGCTCATGCAGTGGGTCTACGCGACGGCCTCCTCCCCCGATTGCTGCACTGGCATGCAACCTGCTGCCAGAGGGGCGCGATCCTTCAGCGGCACCCCGTCCGACTGAGCCGTCCCCTGATTCGCCCGGGCTGAACGACCTCCCGGGGAAACAACGGGTTGCACGCTGGGATGCGCGATTCCCGAAATGCGACACGAATACCGTTCATGACGAATCTTCAAGTTGTGATCCTCGCGGCCGGCAAGGGCACGCGCATGAAGAGCGCGTTGCCGAAGGTCCTCCACGGGCTCGCGGGCAAACCCCTGCTCGGACACGTGATCGACGCCGCGAAGGCGCTCTCGGCAGAGAGCATCGCCGTGGTCTACGGCCACGGCGGCGAAGCCGTTCCCGAGGCGTTCGCCGACACGGGTGCCCGATTCGTCCTGCAGGAACCCCAGCTCGGCACGGGTGACGCGGTACGTAAGGCCCTGCCGGTTCTCGCCGACGAGGGTGTCACGCTCGTACTGTACGGGGATGTTCCGCTGATCCTGGCGTCCACGATCGCGCGGGTGAGCGCCGCCGCGGCCGATGCCCTCTGCATCCTCACGGTGGAACTCGAAAACCCTACGGGCTACGGGCGCATCGTGCGCGATGCCGCCGGCGCCGTGAAAGCCATCGTCGAGGAAAAGGATGCCGATCCCGCGACGAAGGCCATCCGCGAGATCAACACCGGCATCATCGCACTGCCCAGCGCGTGGCTGCGCGAGTGGATCGGCGCGCTCCGGAACAACAATGCCCAGGGCGAGTACTACCTCACGGACGTCATCGGCATGGCCGCGGCGGCGGGCAAGCCGATCTGCACGGAGCAACCCGACACCGAGTGGGAAGTGATGGGCGTGAACAGCCGCGAGCAGCTGGCGGAGCTCGAGCGCATCCATCAGCGCGAGATCGCGACCGCCCTCATGGTCGCCGGCGTGACGCTCGCCGACCCGGCGCGACTCGACGTGCGCGGCACGCTCGAGTGCGCACGTGATGTATTCATCGACGTCGGCTGCGTGTTCGAAGGCCGGGTCACTCTCGGCGAGGGCGTCGAGATCGGTCCGTACTGCGTGATCCGCGACTCGGAAATCGCGGCCGGCACGAAGGTCCAGGCGTTTTCGCACTTCGAGCGGGCGAAAGTCGGCGCCGACGCCCGCATCGGTCCGTTCGCACGCCTGCGACCCGGCGCCGATCTCGACCGCGACGTGCACATCGGCAACTTCGTCGAGGTCAAGGCGAGCCGCCTCGGCGTGGGCTCGAAGGCCAATCACCTGGCCTATCTGGGCGACAGCGAGATCGGCAGCAACGTGAACGTCGGCGCGGGCACCATCACCTGCAACTACGACGGCGCGAACAAGTACAAGACGATCATCGAGGACGACGCGTTCATCGGCTCGGACACGCAGCTCGTGGCCCCCGTGCGGGTGGGCAAGGGCGCCACGCTCGGCGCGGGCACGACGCTCACGAAGGATGCCCCGCCGGGAGAGCTCACCATTTCCCGTCCGAAGCAGACGACGATCCCGGGCTGGAAGCGCCCGGTCAAGAACGGCGCGAAGCGCTGACCCATTCACCCGATCGAGCGAGCTCAAATCATGTGCGGCATCGTAGGTGCAATCTCCCGGGACAACATCGTTCCCGTCCTCATCGACGGCCTGAGACGGCTCGAATATCGCGGTTACGACTCCACGGGCGTGGCCGTGCTGAACGGCAGCGGGCTCAAGCGCCTGCGCAGCACGGGCCGCGTGGCGGAGCTGTCCCGCCTCGCCAGCGAGTCCGGCCTCCAGTCGGTCACCGGCATCGCCCACACGCGCTGGGCGACACATGGCGGCGTGACGGAACGCAACGCCCACCCCCACATCAGCCGTGACGTGCTCGCGGTCGTGCACAACGGGATCATCGAGAACCACGACGAGATCCGGAAGGCGCTCAAGGAACAGGGCTACGAATTCACGTCGGACACCGACACCGAAGTCATCGCGCACCTGATCCACAGCTACTGGGTGAAGGACAAGGACCTGCTCGCGGCCACGCGTGAAGCCGTCGCGCAGCTCCATGGCGCGTACGCGATCGGTGTGGCGTGCTCGGAGGAACCGAACCGCCTCATCTGCGCGCGCAAGGGTGCGCCGCTGCTGCTGGGCATTTCCGACAAGGGCGGCTACTTCGCGTCCGATGCGTCGGCGCTCATCGCCGTGACGCGGCAGATGGTCTACCTCGAGGAAGGCGACGTCGCGGAAGTCACGTTCTCCGGCACCCGCATCTTCGACGTGCTCGGCAACCAGACCGAGCGCCCCGTCCACGAGAGCCAGCTCTCCGCCGACGACGTCGACCTCGGCCCGTACGACCACTACATGCAGAAGGAGATCTTCGAGCAGCCCGGCGCGATCGCGAACACGCTCGAGATGGTCATGGCCGCGAAGAGCGTGAGTGCGAACCTGTTCGGCGCGGACGCGCCGGAGGTACTCGCGGGCGTGAAGCGCGTGACCGTGCTCGCCTGCGGCACGAGCTACCACGCCGGCACCGTCGCGCGGTACTGGCTCGAAGCCCTCGCGGGCATCCCGTGCAACGTCGAGGTCGCGAGCGAGTACCGCTACCGCGAGACCGTGCCCGACCCCGATGCCCTCGTGCTCACGATCTCCCAGTCGGGCGAGACCGCCGACACGATCGCGGCGCTCCAGCAGGCGAAGATGCTTGGCCACACGCGCACGCTCACGATCTGCAACGTGCCCGAGAGCACGCTCACGCGCCAGTCACGCCTGAAGTTCCTCACGCGCGCGGGCCCCGAGATCGGCGTCGCATCGACCAAGGCCTTCACGACCCAGCTCGCCGCGCTCTTCGTGCTCACGCTCGTGCTCGCGAAGCAGAACGGCCGGCTCCCCGCCGATCGCGAGGAACAGCTCCTGAGTCAGCTCCGCCACCTCCCGGCCGCGATGCAGCACATCCTCGCGGTCGAACCGCAGGTGAAGGCCTGGGCGCAGCGCTTCTCGAACAAGCACCACGCCCTGTTCCTGGGCCGCGGCATCCACTACCCGATCGCCCTGGAAGGCGCGCTGAAACTCAAGGAAATCTCGTACATCCACGCCGAGGCCTACCCGGCCGGCGAACTGAAGCACGGCCCGCTCGCCCTCGTCGACAAGGACATGCCCGTCGTCACGGTCGCCCCGAACGACGTGCTCGTCGAGAAACTCAAATCGAACCTGCAGGAAGTGCGCGCGCGCGGCGGCGAGCTCTACGTCTTCGCGGACCAGGACACCCACATCGAGGAAAGCGATGGCGTCCACGTGATCAAGCTGACCGACCACTCCGGCTGGGTCTCCCCGATCCTGCACGTGCTGCCCCTGCAACTGCTCGCGTACCACGCGGCAATCGCGAAGGGCACCGATGTGGACAAGCCCCGGAATCTGGCGAAATCGGTGACGGTGGAATAATGGTGGATCGATTGCTGACTGGAACAAATAAGTCGGTTGGTGACAAATAAATCTGCTCGGGGAATCGCGAGCCTACGAAAACTGGCGGTCCCACGACCGGCCTCGCCTAGCCTCGACGGCTGGTCAGCACGCGTCGGATGCCCGCGCCGTTGATGCCGTGGCAGAGACGCAGTGCGATAGACCGATCGTAGACCGCTCCAGACAGATCTGAGCCGCAGTTCGAACGACCGATGCGCATCCGAGTCCTGACTCAGCGGCCGTGGCACCCGCAACTTTGATGGCAAAAGGATGCGAACCATCTGCCAATGATGGGCAAACCAGTGTTAGCTCGCAAGCCCAACGGGCGCACAAGGCTAGGATGCGACCGATGGACGCTACGGCTTCTGCTTGTCCTTGAAGGCGAACTTCTCGGCGATGTACTTCGCAGAGCTTTCAATGTACGGGAAGACCGTGCTGTCGTTGATGTTCATGCGATCCAACTGCTTCAGCACTGCTTCCTTGTTCCCTACCGATATGCGAGTCACCGCGATGTCATCGCTGCCGTCCTCGTCAAGGGTCGCATCATGACCGAATAAGAGGAACGCGCCAGACTGGAATGCAATGCGACTGTTTGTGTGCTTGCCCTTGACACAAATCACAGAGCGTAAGTCTCGCGGATTCACTCGGCCCTCAAAAAATGGCTTCTCGGCCTTGATGAAGTGCAATAGGCGCTTCACCTGCGGATGCTTGTTGAACTCTTTGACGTTATTGCTCGCGAAGTCGATGGCATCTTTTGCTTCCGCAGGAAGATGCGTTAAGTTGGCGATGCAGCTAGCAGTATCGGAATCAAAGTACTTGATCTGAATTCGGTCCATTGCAAACGCGATCACCTCGCCATCTACGTCGCGGTTCTCCGGATTGGTGCTCTTGCACGCGAAGTACAAAGCAATTAGCGGGTTGGATGTAATGTCCAGCAGCCGAGTGGGAAGCGAGTAATGTTGCATGCGCACAAGGCGATCCAGCGTGTAGACGTCATCTCGAAAGTCGATGGAATTCGAAACGAGCAATTCACGGTACATCCGGTCTTCAGCGTCCCGATGAATGAAGTTCCCGTTCTTGTCCTTACGAAAGATGCTTGGCTCAAGCCGATACTTAGTACGGTTGGAGTGCCCACGATAGAAAACCTCCCTGCCGTCATGGTCCATACCGAGGACCTTCGCAATGAACTCACCAACGTTCGATGCTTGGAATTCTGGGGGCGATTCCGCAGGCAACGATGACTTGTCTACCTTGGTAGATGGAGCCGAAGGCTGGATAACTTGATGGCGTATCAGCTCGCCCATCAAGTCTTCGTCCTTTATCGCCCAGTGCGTTCTGCTCAGCTCCCAATCACGAATGTCGAGAGTGAGTTGAATCGGCTTGATCGCCTCGAATGGAATGGGGGCTATTGTGGGGTCAAGCTCCGGCTCGATGTACAGCTGACGGTCACGAAGCTTGACCGTTTTCAGTCGACCGACGCGCATGGACTCGTGAGTGCCTTCGTATGCGAACAGGCACGGCATGGCTTTCAACACCTCAAGCTGAGGTTTGTTGAGCTCTCTGAAACTAGCTGCGATTTCATCGCTTGTGTACTCAAGGAATCGGCCGCGGTCGTACGCGTACCCTTTTTCCTCCCAAGCGCCGTTCTTCGCAGTCACCAAGAAGTTAAACATATCGGGAAGCCATCAGAATTGGGGAAACGTCGGTCCTATGTAACTCGCGCCACTGAAGATGTCGCCCTCGGCGGTGCTCGTCAAGCCACGATGCATGACTGAAGCACCTTTCGGAGCAGTCGTTCGCCCCAGCTACGGGTTTGGCTTCGCGATGACCGTCGGCTGCCGGCGTCGTGAGCCCGACCGCAGCGGACGAAGAGCAGGAGATGCATAGCAGCCGTCCTGCTACGCGTAAGCAGCTTCAGACTGTTCTCCGACATTCGAACTCTGATGACCCATGGCAGCTTGCCATCCTAGTGTCAACGGTAACCCAGAATTCCCTAGGTGTGCGGGACCGCCACCCATAACAGGTCTCGGGCCCGCGTTACTGCGACCGTAGAGTGCGGCGTAAGCGGATAACGGTGCAATGGTCACGAACAAGCTTTGGTATGTTGTCCCATGCTCGGTTCCCATGATCCCCCTTTGAACACGTTCCGTGATCAGGTCGTGGCGTCGGCATCCAAGCGCAAAGAAATCCACTCGCGCACGAAGTCGTCGCACGGCATGAACACCAGGATGGACGGGTGGATCAGTGAAACCACCTGGGGCATGTCCTCGAAGAAGATGTCAGGCCGCAGCCGATTCACGAGCGCGGCCTTCCACTCGTGTGGCGATTCGCTCTCGCGGCGGCCGTGTTCACTGTCCGTCGAAACGATGACCCGGTCGTAGCGAAGACCGATCCCGTCCAGGTACGCCTTCGTCTCCGGTTCGTCGGACCTGAAAGTGACGATCGTGATGCGGGCGCCATCGAAACGCCGGCAGAGGCCGACGAAGAACTCGGGCGCATAGGTGATCGTGTCGTCCACGTCCAGGCAGATGTGCATGCGGACCCGTGTCTGAGGTAGGGCAGCAGATAATCGAGGCCGCCGCAGTGTACCGGACCGGCCACCGCCCCCTGTACGGGCGGCGAACTGCCGCCGACCCGGCGTGGCAGGCACATCGCGGCACACCGGATCCCTGAAGCGATGCGTCGAACTCGTCCGGGCGTAGTACGCTTGACCGGTCTGATTCCGATTCGCGACGGCCACCATGCCCCACCCTCTCGACGAAGCCATTGGCCTCACACCAACCGGCACCAACACGTACTCCGGCGCCACACACCCGGCCTACGCCAACATGGTCGGTCCGTTCGGGGGCGTCACCACCGCGGTGCTCCTCAACGCCGCGCTGTTGCACCCGTCCCGTCTGGGCGACCCCATTGCGCTCACCGTGAACTTCGCCGGACCGGTTGCGGATGGACCGTTCGACGTCGAAGCCGTGCCCGTGCGCACGAACCGGTCCACGCAGCACTGGACGCTGCTGCTGAAACAGGGCGACGTCGTTTGCACGAGTGGCTCGGCGGTGTTCGCCGTGCGACGCGACACGTGGTCCGACCAGGAAGCCGTGGCGCCCCGGGACATGCCGCCGGTCGACAGCCTCGCGCGATTGCAGTCCGACCTTCTGCCGCCCTGGGTCCGGTGCTACGACATGCGCTTTCCACCCGGGGAAGAACCGTTCCGGTTCGACGAGCAGGCACAGCAGAATTCGAACACCCGGCTGTGGGTGCGGGACGAGCCTCCGCGGCCCCTGGACTTCGCCGGCCTGGCGGCGATCTGCGACAACTTCTTTCCACGTATCTTCGACCGGCGACACCGGCCCGTTCCTGTCGGTACCGTCACACTCACAGCGTACTTACACGCGGACGCCGGGATGCTTGCGGCCCAGGGCAGCCGCCACGTGCTCGGCACGGCGCGAGCCCTGCATTACCGGAACGGCTACTTCGACCAGAGCGCGGAGATCTGGGGCGACGACGGCTGCCTCCTCGCCAGCACGCACCAGATGGTCTATTACCGGGCGTAACGCGCGGTGCGCGCCCGATGAGGGTCGCGACTCCGGGAGATAATCCCGACCGGGTTGCCCGGCCTTGCCTGCCTCGGAAGATTCAGGGCCGACCCTCCGACGTTCGAACTGACGGTCCACGAGAACATGACGAAAGCTCGTTCCCTTTCGGAGTCCGTGGCCGGTGCGCTGGCGGCCTGTGTACTGGTCGTACCCGGCGCTCCGGACAGCGCCGTGGCGGCAGATCGCTTCCCCAGGCTCGTCCCGGTGAAGTGCGGGTCATGGTACTGCGGCACGATGATGATCTCCGGCTACCGGAAGTTTCGTGACGGAGACGCCACGCCGGTGTACGAGCGAAACGGCGCGAGCATCCGCGGCTGGTTCCGGTCGGCGATCGGTGCCGGGGTGGAATTCCACTACCTGCAGGTGCTCACTCGCTTCGAGGCCGACGACTTTCGCTGGGTCCGGGATCCGAGCGTTCCGCTGCCGGTTCGCTACGTCGACCCTCCCCCGCTCGGCGAGAGGCGGCTGGAAGCCGATGCCTACGGCAATTTCTTCGAGAAGAACCAGCCGTTCGACACGCTGCCCTGGTTCGACGAAGGCGACTTCCCGGCTTTCGTCGACAACCCGCGTGCCTTTCTCGCGAGCGCGAGGCGGCACGGATCGGTCTCGATGCGGTTCGAGACCTGGCTCGTGTGCGTGATCGATTCCCGGACCGGGCCCGACGAACGCTCGGCCAGCGACGACCACTACGAAGTCGCCGCACTCGTGGGGTGGAAGTGGGGATTCGACATCGCGTACCAGGATGTCGGCCGCATCGGGGAAGACGAGCTCGTCGATTACACCTATGCGCTGCAGCCGTTCGAGTTCGTCACGACACCGACCGAAGATTTCAGGACCGGGCTCGGCACGACGGTAGGAGCCAAGGTGACCGACCGCTTCGACATCCGGTTCGGGGACAGCCAACGCTGCCTGAAGCCAGGGCAGTAGCCAACGCTTTCCCCATCACGGCTGATTGGCCACCCGGAAAAGGACGGCGTTCCATCGCGCGGGCGATGATCTCGCCTCGAACAACTCCAACGGCGGGGTTGTCACGTCGACGACATAATCGAACGGCCGTGGGCAATCGCATACAGGCGGAAATACGTTCAGCTCGGTACCGTGGCAGAGTCGCGAGCTGCCCCTGGGGCACGAGTCAATCGTCGGGCACGGGCATCGTGGCGATCGGGAACCGGGCCTGATTCGCCTTCACGAACTCGAACCCTTGTCGGGGATCGATCCGGTCTGCCGTGCGAACCAGGCCGTGGCCTTTTCCACACGGTGCGGATGTACAGCCCGGAGGCGGCACGCATCACGCGGATGGCGATCTCCGACCGGTTGGCGATCAGGATTGTGCGGATGGGGGCGGGCTCGACAAGGCCGCGACGCGGTGAGCCGCGCCGGGGTGCCTGTTCGACGTCGTTCAGGGCCTACTGGACGCTGACGCTGCGCACGTCCTCGCGGGTGAGCAGCGGCACGTTGACTGGTGACACCTTCCAGATATCGCGCGCGTAGTCGGCGATCGAACGGTCGGACGAGAAACGTCCCGAGCGCGCGCTGTTCAGGATCGACATTCTTGTCCAGCGCCCCGTGTCGCGGTAGGCGTTGTCGACCCGTTGCTGGCAGGCCACGTAGTCGTCGAAGTCGGCCAGCAGCAAGTAGGGGTCGTGGTGGATCAGGGTGTCGAGCAGCGGCCGGAACAGGTCGGCATCACCGCGGCTGAAGTGGCCGCTGCCGATCAGGTCCAGTACGCCCTTGAGCCGCGGATTGGCGGCCAGCCGCATCTGCGGGTGATAGCCGCTCGCCCACAGCGCCTCGACCTCCTCGACCGTCAGGCCGAAGAGGAAGAAGTTCTCGGCCCCGGCGGCCTCGCGGATCTCGACGTTGGCCCCGTCCAGCGTGCCCACAGTGAGCGCGCCGTTCATCATGAACTTCATGTTGCCGGTGCCCGAGGCCTCCTTGCCGGCAGTGGAGATCTGCTCGGAGACCTCGGCCGCCGGGTACACGTCCTGGCCGAAGCTGACATTGAAGTTGGGCAGGAACACCACCTTGATCAGGCCGCGCACCGCGGGGTCGTGGTTGACCACCTCTGCCACTGCGTTGATCAGCTTGATGATGACCTTGGCCGCGCGGTAGCCCGGCGCGGCCTTGCCACCGAACAGGAAGGTTCGCGGCACGGTGACCAGGTTGGGGTCATCGCGCAACCGGATGTAGGTGTCGACGACGTTCAGCACCGCCAGATGCTGGCGCTTGTACTCGTGGATGCGCTTGACCTGCACGTCGAACAGCGACTCGGGGTCCAGCGCCACGCCGGTATCGCGCAGCACGCGCGCGGCCAGCTTGCGCTTGTTCTCGAGCTTGATGGCGCGCCAGCGTTCGCGGAACGCGCTGTCGTCGGCAAAGTCCTCCAGGCGCTCGAGCCGTGCCATGTCAGTGAGCCAGCCCGGACCCAGGGTGTCGTCGATCAGCGCCGACATCCGCGGGTTGGCCAGCGCCACGAAGCGCCGCGGCGTGACGCCGTTGGTGACGTTGGTGAACTTCTCGGGCCACAGCGTATGGAAGTCGCGCAGCACATCGCGCTGCAGCAGCTCCGAGTGCAGCGCGGCAACGCCGTTGATGGTGTGGCTGCCCACGCAGGCCAGGTGGGCCATGCGCACATGGCGCTCGCCATGCTCGTTGATCAGCGACAGCCGCGACAGCAGCGCCTCGTCGCCGGGCAAGCGCTCGCGCACCTGCTTCAGGAACTGCGCGTTGATCTCGAAGATGATCTCCAGATGCCGCGGCAGCACGCTGCCGAACAGCGGCACCGGCCATTGCTCCAGCGCCTCGGGCAGCAGCGTGTGGTTGGTGTAGCCGAACGTCCGGCGCGTAATGGCCCAGGCCGCGTCCCACTCGAGCTGCTGCTCGTCGACCAGCAGTCGCATCAGCTCGGCCACCGCGACGGCCGGGTGGGTGTCGTTGAGCTGGATCGCGAACTTCTCGTGGAAGGCCTCGATCGGCAGCCTCTGCGTGCGCAGGATGCGCATCATGTCCTGTAGCGAGGCCGAGACGAAGAAGTACTGCTGCTCCAGCCGCAACTGCTTGCCCTGCAGCGTCTCGTCGTTGGGATAGAGGATCTTGGTGATGTTCTCCAGCACCGTCTTTCGGTTGACCGCGCCGAAGTAGTCACCGCGGTTGAAGCAGTCGAGATCGAAGGCCTCGGGCGCCTCGGCGCGCCACAGCCGCAGCGTGTTGGCCGTGTTGCCGCGGTAGCCCAGGATCGGCGTGTCGTAGGGAATGGCGTTGACGGTGCGGTCGGGCACCCAGCGGACATGCTGACGGCCCTGGCCGTCGACCTTGCGTTCGGTCTGGCCGCCCAGTTTGACCTCGACCGACCACTCCGGCCGCATCAGCTCCCAGGGGTTGTCGTTGCGCAGCCAGCGATCGGTCTTCTCGACCTGCCAGCCATCGTCGATCTCCTGCTGGAAGATGCCGTGCTCGTAGCGGATGCCATAGCCCAGCGACGGGATGCCCAGCGTGGCCATCGAGTCGATGTAGCAGGCTGCCAGCCGCCCCAGGCCGCCGTTGCCCAGGCCTGGCTCCACCTCGTCTGAAAGCAGCTGGTCCAGGTCCAGGCCCAACTCGGCCATTGCCTGCTCGGCCTGAGGCCAGATGCCCAGGTTGATCAGGTTGTTGCCCAGGTGCGGGCCCATCAGGAACTCGGCCGACAGATAGGCCACGGTGCGCGCACCCTGGGCGGTATAGGCCGCCGCAGTGCTGATCCAGCGGTGCAGCAACCGGTCGCGTATCGCGTGCGCCAGGGCGAGCTGGTAGTCGGTGCGGGTGGCCAGCCCCGGGAACTTGCCCTGCACGCAGAACAGGTTGTCGAGGAAGCCCCTTTTGAGGGCATCCTTGCTCAAGCCGGTGCGGTGTTCTTCATCCTGGTGCGTGGACGCTGGAACCTGGGGAGGAGGTGGAAAAGTCACGCGCGGTCTCCGCCATGGACGATGGCGAAGACTTCGCAAGAACCGCGCCGTCGTCTCGGATCTGGGGCGACCGACGGGCGACCGGTACCGCGTGCCTCGACCGGGCAGGATGGCGGCCCGGCCGGCTCAGGCTGGATCGATGGCCTGCCGTGCGTTCCCCGCTGGCTTCGGCTGCGCAGGCCGCACCAGACGCGCCATGTCCTGGCCGGCCGAAAGAAACACCAGCGTCGACCAAAGCTCGACGCCGAACGAGCGCCCCAGCGCCCAGCCGGGGCCATATTCGACGCCCAGGTGGCGCACGGCGGGGTGCGCTGCAAGCGCCGCCGCCACTGCGGGCCGTGCGGCGCGGCGATGGCCACACCAGTAGGTGCCGAACTCGAGCAGGGTCGGAGCAACGGGTCAGATTTGCGTTGTTGTATCAGCCGTGATGGCGACGCACCCGGCCGTGGTCTCCCATCGCCCGCGTGCTGCGTCGGCTCCGGAAGAACGGTCAGGCGCAGCGGTCGAAACCACGAACATGCAACTCTGGCGCGCCTGTCTCGATGAAGCGACCGCCCGTGCCCGGCTGGCGACGCCGTCCGCCCCACAGCGCCGCAGCGGCAGCCCCTGCGATCAGGGCGAGCGTGCCCGGTTCCGGAACACTCCGGACCACGAAAATGTTGACGCCCGTGATGCGGGCACTCGCGCTCGTCGGGGAGGTGTCCATCCAGGTGTCGGTCCAGCTCACCGGCGTACCAGCCGTCGTTCGCTCGAACTCCGTGACCGCGTTCTCGATCACGCCTCCCCTCGGGAAGCGCACGGTGGTCACACCGATGTCGTCCGAACCCACGTTACGTACCTGGATGGGCGCCGTGGCAAAACCCGGGTCGTTGGGTCCGAGAAGGATGAGATTGATGAGGAAGTCGTCGTTCGTTCCAGCCACCTGATCGGCGCCTCGCTCCAGATACTGCACGCCGAGCACGTCATCCCAGGCAAGCGCGCGCTGCCGCTCGTCCGCTTCGATGCCCTGCACCATCACGGCTTCGAGATTCTGGTAGCCGAGCGCTGCAGCGACTTCCCGGGTCGGAGCCTGCGAATATCCCTGCATCGGCGCGTTGTACGGCCCGTCGAGCAGGTAAGGGCCATTCGAGTTCACGAACGGATCGTTGCCCGCTGCCACGAAGTTCAGCGACCGGTCACCGCCCTGCACATCATTTGTCCGGTCGCCGTCCCGCGCGTCATCCGCGGTACCCGGTACGCCATCGAAGCCGCTGTCCAGATGGTAGACGGGCGCTGGATCGAACGGAACCTGCCCTCGCAGGGATGCCGTGAAGCGCCGGTCATCGCCACGATTCTGCGTGCGGTCCGCGAGGTTCGGATGGGTGAGCGCCAGTGCATGTCCGAGTTCGTGGAGGAGGATCGACTCCAGATCGAACCTGTCGCCACCGATGATCCTGCTGACGTCGCCCGCCTGCATCTGCTCCAGGTTTGCGCCCGGATCACCCGCCGGGGTTTGCGGTGGCGCGAGATTGTTCCAGGTGTCGACCGCACGCCCCAGGGCCCCCGGTTCGCCGTCGAGGAGATTCACGCCCGCGACGCGAAGATCCAGGACCAGCAGATCGTTCTGATCGCGAAACAGGGTTCCGTCGGGGTTCCGCCGCAGGAACTGGTCCGACCAGAGCAACGGGGTCACCGTGCCGTCTGTCCTGCGGTCGAGCGTCAGCGCAAAGGCGCTTGCCTCCTTCGCGGCCAGGAGGGTCGACAGAGAGAGTATCGCCCCCACGGCCGTGAGAACGAATCGTTCATGGCAGATCTTCATCATGGTCTCCTGATCGGCATGGTCGTGCGCCTGCCTCTTGCGGGCAGGTCGCGAGCCCCAGTGTTCCGGCCCTGGAACATTCCGGCGGGCGCGCACGTGACTGGAGACTCGAACGACGGGGGCCACGATAATGGAACCGGCACCGGATGAAATTGACAGAAATCACGTCCACGACCCGACCTCGCACCCCGGGCAGTCCCGTCGCCCGATCCTTCATCCGTTCGGATGATGCGCGTGTCAAGACCTGCCACTACACTTCTGCCGAGATTCATCGATCCGCAGAGGCGCTTGTCTCTGGCACCGTCGGCGGCGGTTCCACGAGTCCCTCGACGCACTTCGAGGTGCAGGTTTCCCTGACCATCGCGAGCCCTGGTCACGGAGACTCATCCAGACGCGGCCCGCAACCGGTTCACGGGAGGGTCACATGAAGGCAGCCTCACTGATCGCAGCAGGAATCGTCATCGGATCCGGCCTCTTCGGCCGCGCAGCGCTCGCCGACAACTGCTCGGGTTACGACGTGCTCGTGACGACGAGCGCGCAGACGCGCGACCTCGGCAACGGGATGTCGCTCACGGCATTCACGGCCGACAGCGTGCTCACGAGCGACTCCGCCGTCTACAACCTCGCGACGGGGCAGTGCGCCGGCACGACACTGGCCACGCCCGACGGAAAGGTCAGGTCCTCCGGCCACTGCGCACGACGCGACAAGGACGGCGACACCGAGAGCATCGAGTGGTCCGTGTCGCCCGGCGCCGATCGCGGCGCCTGGAAGGCGACCGGCGGCAGCGGCAAGTTCGCGAACCGGAACGATTCGGGGTGGTTCAGGAACGTCCGGGCCGACGGCAACATGAGCGTGACCGAATGGGGGGGAACCTGCAACTGACCGGCTTTCGTGGTCATGCGCCGGGATGAACGATGCCGCTCATCCCGGCGACCGGCGTCTGCCAAGGGAGGGAGATCACCTCAGGGGTTTCGGTTCCCGTAGGCCGGCAGCGTCGTCAGTCTCGCGTCGTCCACGGCCCCGCCCACCGTGAAGTGATAGAGGCTCTGCCAGCGCGAGCGCGCGAGGCCGAGCAGTTCGTGCACTTCGTCGTCGAAGAAGCAGCCGATCCCCGTGCCACGCACGCCCGCGGCCTCCGCTTCGAGATAGAGCGTCTGGCCGACGATGCCGCACTCCCAGTAGCGTTCGCGGTAGGTCCAGGGCGCGGCATCGATCGCGGAAAGATCCGCAAGCATGCCGAGCGAGAAGCACGACTCGGCAGCGATGGCCTGGTGGCAGGAGACGAGCTGGGCCACACCGCGCGTGTCGGCAGCCATGAGCCGGTAGAGCGGCAATCCGGAAGGACCGACCTTGCTCCACTGCCACTCCAGTCTCGTCGCGCGAACGAGTGCTGTGTGATCGGCGGACTCCCGGAGCAGCACGTAGAGCCCCGACGAGAGGCCATCCACGCGGTGCACGAACAGCACCAGATGGACGCGTGCCCGGTATGGCCACGACCAGACAGGGGGGCGGCCTGCGCCCGGCAGGGTGGCTTCGAGGATGCGGAAGAAGGCGTCCTGCCCGAGCGTGGTCCTGCCGTCGAAGTCGACGGCGCTTCGCCGTTGCCGGAAGAGCGTCGCGGCCGCGACGTCGTTCGGCAGGCCGGCGAGAACGCGGGACGGGCGTGGCGCGTCGGGAGCGTCGACGTCGAGCGGGGGTCGACGTGTCGCGCGTTCGATCTCGGCGATCGCGGGCCAGTCCACGTGTTCGCGGGACAGGCGGTTCGCCGATCCCTGCCACCGTCCGGTTCGCGCGTGCTCGGCGAGCGCTCCGACGTCCGGTGCCGCATCGGGTTCGCCGATCCAGACCAGCACTTCGGGTTCGCAGCGTTCGGCGTCCGCGAAGTCGGCTTCGCGATCGAGCCCGAGCAGGGACGCGATACGGGCCGAATCGACGCCGGACAGCACGGCGCTGCGCCAGCCGAGTGCAGCCGCCGCGTAGGAAATGGCGGCAATCGCGTGCCCGCAGTCGTGCTGGCAGTAGCGGAACGCCCGCGCGCCGTACTTCCAGGCCTCGCGCCACGCGATCGACGTGAGGCCGATCAGCAGTCCGGGCGCGGCAAAGGCGTCGTCCCACCCGGAGGACGGCGCACAGCGCTGCTCCAGCGCGTGATCGCGACTCACGTAGTGCCAGACGCCCGACGCGAGCCCCGGCAACTCCCTCGTGACGAGGTAGCCCTCGGTCGGGTGCAGATTGCCCGACGACGGGTTGCAGCGCAGCGCCCAGCGGGTGCCGCGGTATTCCTTCCACGCCGACAGCGCGAGCGAGAGCTCGAACAGGGTCCCGACGGTCGCCACGTCGAACGGGGCCGCGGGCGGCAGTCGGCCGGCACGAACGTCCGCGAAGCGTGTTTCCAGCGCATCGGCATTCAGCGGCAGGACGACCCGCGGGGCACCCGCGAACGTGCGGAACGGGTCGGGCTGATTCGCCCAGTCGAGCCCGCCCGGCCCGGGTGCGTAGCGGTCGGGGCGATGCTTCGACAGCGCGTGATAGTCGGTCGGCGTCATCGACTCGCCGGGATCACGCCGCGCCCGCCAGCGCCGGCTTCCTGTCGAACCAGGGCCGTGCGGCCTCGATCTGCGCACCGAGGCGGAACAGCGTCGCCTCGTCCCCGTAAGGGGCCACGGCCTGCACCGCGAGCGGCAGTCCGCCCGCGCTCTGTCCGAGGGGCAGCATGAGCGCGGGCTGGCCCGTGAGGTTGAACCAGACCGTGAAAGGCGAGAACGTGAACACGCGCTGCCAGTACGCCTCGACGTCCTCCATCATCATGTCGAGCCACCCGAGCTTCACGGGGGGTGTCGCGAGGCCGGGCGTGAGCAGCACGTCCCAGTCCGCGTGGAACGCCGCCATCTCGCGGCCGAGCCGGTGTTCGGTCTGCACGGCGCGCACGTAGTCGGGGCCGCTCACGCTCTCGCCCAGCTTCGCGGTGAGCCAGGTGATCCGCTCGACCTCGTCCTCGTACGCGGGACGGCCCGCCGTCGGGTGTCCGCGTAGATTGACGACCGTGTTGGCCGCCGCGAGCGCGAGGAATGTCGGCACGATCGCCGCGCGGTCCACGTCCGGATCGCGTTCCTCGACGTGGTGGCCGAGTTCCTCGCAGAGCCGGACGGTCTGCGCGAGCAGATCCAGGCACTCGCGGTCGATGGGCGTGCCGTTCGGCGTGCGGGCGGTCCACGCGATGCGCAGCCGCCCGGGCGGCCGGCCGGCCTCCTCGAGGTACGGCCGGACCGGCGGCGGTGCCACGAACGGATCACCGGCCCCCGGCCCGCAAGTCGCGTCGAGCAGGGCCGCGCTGTCGCGGATCGTCAGACTCACGGCGTGCTCGGTGGACACCCCGCCGAGCCCTTCGCCCGCGAACGGAGCGAACGTGTTGCGGCTGCGCGTCGGCTTCAGGCCGACGAGGCCGCAGCACGCGGCAGGCACGCGGATCGAGCCGAAGCCGTCCGACGCGTGCGCGATCGGGACGATGCGCGCCCCCACGGCCGCCGCCGAGCCACCGCTCGATCCGCCTGAGATGTGTGCCGGATTCCACGGGTTGCGTGTCGGCCCGTAGAGCTGCGGCTCGCACGTGAGCGAGAGCCCGAGTTCGCACGTGTTCGTGCGACCGAAGATCACGAGCCCCGCACGTTTCAGGCGCTTCGCGTGCTCGCTGTCCGTGTCGGCCGCCGGCGTGTCGGCGAAGAAGCGCGAACCACGCGTCATGCGCGTGCCGGCGACGGCCGAGGTGAGATCCTTCATGAGGAACGGCACGCCCCGGAACGGACCGTCCGGCAGGCCGCGCGCGATCGCCGCCCGGCCAAAGTCGTGCAGTTCCATCACGACCGCGTTGATCGCCGGGTTGCGCGCCTGCGCGCGCTCGATCGCCGCGTCGAGCAGTTCCGTCGGAGAGATCTCGCCCCGCCGCACGAGATCCGCCAGCCCGAGGGCGTCGTATCGTTCGTAGTCCGCAAATGTCGTCATCACGCCTCCCCTGCGCAGGTTGTCGTCGAGGCCGGTCCCCGGGCAATACCGGTGGCCGGGAACGGCCCGATGCATCAGACTGTCTCTCACAGATACCGGCACAACCCCTCCAGGGTCAACAGCGATGCAGAACTTTTCCTTCGACAACGCGTTCGTTCGGGAACTCCCCGGCGACCCCGACGCCGATCCGCGCCCGCGGCAGGTGCACGGCGCCCTGTATTCGCGCGTGATGCCCACGCCCGTCAGCGCGCCGCGCGTGCTCGCCTGGTCCCGCGAAGTCGCGGCACTCCTCGGGCTGACCGCCGCGGACGTCGAGTCGGGCGAGTTCGCGGAGGTATTCGGCGGCAACGCGCTGATCGAGGGCATGGAACCGTATGCGGCCGCATACGGCGGGCACCAGTTCGGCCACTGGGCCGGGCAGCTCGGTGACGGCCGCGCGATCACCCTCGGCGAGATCGTCAACGAACATGGCGAGCGCTGGGAGATGCAGCTGAAGGGGGCCGGCCTGACGCCGTATTCCCGCACCGCGGACGGCCGTGCCGTGCTGCGTTCGTCCGTGCGCGAGTTCCTCTGCAGCGAGGCGATGCATCACCTCGGCGTGCCCACGACCCGCGCGCTGAGCCTCGTCACGACGGGCGACACGGTGGTCCGCGACATGTTCTACGACGGCCGGCCGCGCGCGGAGCCCGGCGCCGTGGTGTGTCGCGTGGCGCCCTCGTTCATCCGCTTCGGCAATTTCGAGCTTCCGTCGTCGCGCGAGGACGTGGCGCTGCTGAACAGGCTCGTCGACTTCACGATCCGGCGCGATTTCCCGGAACTGGTGGCACACGGGGAGGACCCCTCGCACGAGGACCTGCGTGCGAGGTGGTTCACCGAGGTCTGCGAACGCACGGCGCGGATGGTCGCGGACTGGATGCGCGTGGGCTTCGTGCACGGGGTGATGAACACCGACAACATGTCGATCCTGGGCCTCACGATCGACTACGGCCCGTACGGCTGGATCGACGACTTCGATCTCGACTGGACGCCGAACACGACGGATGCGCACCAGCGGCGCTATCGCTTCGGCCATCAGCCCCGCATCGCGTACTGGAACCTCGGGCAGCTCGCGAACGCCCTCGTGCCCGCGTTCGGTTCCACCGCGCCGCTCGAGGCCGCCCTGCAGCGCTACATCCACGTGTTCACGGAGACCGATCGCGCCAACATGGCCGCGAAGCTCGGCCTCGCGTCCTGCACCGACGAGGACGTCGATCTCATGACCGACATCTACGAGCTCCTCGCGACCGGCGAGGTGGACATGACGATCTTCTTCCGGGCGCTCGCGGACGTGGACGCGGATCACCCGTCGCTCGACCCGCTCCGACCCGCGTTCTACGACGACGACAAGCGCGAACGGACCGAACCCCGCTTCCGGGAATGGCTGGAGCGCTACGCCGGGCGCGTCCGGCGCGACGGTGTCCCGGCCGACCTCCGGCGCACGCGCATGAACGCGGTGAACCCGCGCTACGTGCTGCGGAACTACCTCGCACAGGAAGCGATCGACCTTGCGGAAGAAGGCGACGGTTCGCTCGTCGTCGAACTGCTCGAGGTCCTGCGCCGTCCCTACGACGAACAGCCGGACAAGGTGCGCTTCGCGGCCCGGCGTCCGGAGTGGGCGCGAACCCGCCCGGGGTGTTCGATGCTGTCGTGCAGTTCGTGATGGCCCCCCACCCGGCCTCCTCCCGCCAGCGGGGGGAGGGTTGGGGCAGGATGGGAAGCAGGCCGGCAGGGTGGGCACGGCCCACGCGGACAACACAACGCGTCGTCCCCCACCAGACCTTCCGCGAGGGATGGGGCGTCGCCCGGTGCGCCTTGCGCACGCTACGCACCGGACTGCATGGGACGAGCGGAGAGATCATTGGTTTCGACACCTCCCTCCGCGGAGCGGGGGGAGGACGGGAGGGGGGGCCCTACCTTTCGACGCGCCGCCCGTCCCTGAAAACCGCGAATTCGCCCGGCGCCATCGTGGTCCACCGCTCGTCGTCGGTGAGCGGCAGGGTCGCGATCACCGCGACGCGGTCGTGCGGCGTCGTGACCTGACTGAAGTCCACGGTGACGTCCTCGTCGACGAGGTGCGCGGTCGTGAACGGCGCGCACCGTTCGATGTAGGCGAGCTGCGTCGAGCACTGCGCGAACAGCCACTCGCCGTTGCTGAGCAGGAAATTGAAGGAGCCGTGGGGCGTGACGCCCGCCGCCCAGTCCCGCACGGCGTCCGCGAGTTCCGGCTCCGGCGGTGCCGTGTCGCCGAACGCCCCGGCCAGGTGGCCCATGAGATCGCAGAACGCACGCTCGCTGTCGGTATCGCCCACGGGACGGTGCGGCCCGCGCGGCAGCGGCCTGTAGTCCTTCAGTTCGCCGTTGTGGGCGAAGATCCAGTAGCGCCCCCAGAGCTCGCGCATGAAGGGATGCGTGTTCTCGAGTGCGACGCGCCCGTGCGTCGCCTTGCGGATGTGCGCGATGACGTTCATGGAGCGGATGGGATAGTTGCGCACGAGCTGCGCGATCGGCGACTGCACGGCGGGCTCGGGGTCCAGGAACACGCGGCAGCCCGCGCCCTCGAAGAACGCGATCCCCCACCCGTCGGCGTGATGGTCGGTCCGCCCGCCACGGTGGTGAAAGCCCGTGAACGAGAAGACGATGTCCGTCGGGACGTTGCAGTTCATGCCGAGAAGCTGGCACATCGATCGGGTTCCTCCGGTGTGCGTGCCGGGCGGCCCGTCAGTCGCGGTGGGCGGGCGGGGCGGCGCCGGATGCATCGAGTGTACCGAGATTGATGCGTGCCTTGATGTTGTCGGGGTCGATCGCGAGCGCACGTTCGTAGGCGCTGCGTGCGCCGGCCACGTCGCCCGCGAGCTGGCGCACGTAGCCGAGGTTGTTCCAGACGCGCGCCTTGCCCGGCGACGCCTTCGCGGTGGCCTCCCAGAGCGAGACCTCGGTCGCGTAATCCGCGTTGCGCGACACGGTGCTCCAGCCCAGCACGCCGGCCAGCACGACGGGCACGACACGCGCGAGCCGCGTCCGGCACGCGAGCACCCCGAGGATCCAGCCCGGCCCGAGCATCGCGAGGTAGAGCTGACGATCGTTCGCGACATCCAGCCGGGGCAGGATCGTGTTCGTGGCGAGCAGGTGCACGAATACCCAGAGGATGCCGAGACCGAGCCAGGGTCGGCGGCGCCACTGCCAGAGGGCAGCCGCGATCGCCGCCCCGACGGTGGCCGCCTTCGCGACGAGGTCCGCGGCGAAGTGTGTCCGCACGGGCAGATCGGGGTCGACGTTCACGACGAGGCCGAACAGCACGCGCGTGAGCAGGTAGAACTGCCCGTCCACCTGCGTGAGCAGGTTCTCGCCGAGCGGCCGGACCTCGAGGCTCTTGCCGAGCAGCCACCAGTAGCGCGGGATGAACGTGGCCGCTACACCCGCCGTCACGAGCAGGATCCAGTAGGGCCGTGTCGCCCGGAATGCGTCCCGCCATCGGCGATGACCCGCCCGCTCGACGGCGAGCACCGCGACCGGAAAGGTCCACGCGATCTCCTTCACGCCGAGCGCCAGCACGAAGAACACGGATGCGGCGACGCGCCAGCGCAGCGGTCGTGCCCGGTCGGGAGCGACGAGATGGCAGAGCAGCCCGGCCAGATAGCACGCGGCCATCAGCGAGACGGACCGGCCGGACACGTACGTGACGGCTTCCGTCTGGGCGGGATGGAGCGCGAACACGACCGCGGCCGTGAACGCCGCGCCGAGCGCCTCGGGTGCCCGCAACCCGCACCGGCGCAGCACGCGACGCACCACGAACAGCGCAAGGCAGGTGTTCAGCGCGTGCAGCAGCACGTTCACGACGTGGAAGCCGCGCACCCCGAAGCCCGATGTCCAGTTCGCGGTGTAGGTCGCCTTGAGCAACGGCCGGATCCCCGGCATGTGTGCCCACCACGCGCTCCAGGAATGCACGAGCCGGTTGTCGACGATCACGTTCCAGTCGTCGAACTGGTATGCCGTGCCGATCGCGTTCGCGTAGGCGGTGATCACGCACGCCACGAGCAGCGCGCACGGCACGAGCAGTTCGTGCCGGTCGCGCCCCGGTGCGCCTGTCGGGATCGGATCTTCCGCGGAACGGCGATCGGCTGCGCAACCGGTCACGGCACCGACGGCGCACCCGCGTGCGCGAACGCGCGGTCGAGCAGCGCATGGGCGGTCCACCAGCGATCGGGCGCGTTCAGCAGCACGACGAGTGCGCTGTGGCCGTCACGCCGCGCGAGCGCGATAACGCACTTCCCGGCGCGCGCTGTGAACCCGGACTTCACGCCGACCGCCCCCGGATAGCGGCCGATCAGCGCATTGCGGTTGTCGAAACGGAAACGCCGCGTGCCGTCGACCGTGGCGATCTCGCCGTCGATCCGCTTCACGAGCGACGCGATCGCGGTCACCTTCATCGCCTCGGCGGCGAGCGCGGCAAGATCGTTCGCGGTCGACAGGTGCCCGGGCGCGTCGTGGCCACACGGGTTCGTGAAGGCAGTCTTCGAGAGTCCGAGGGCCGCTGCCCGCCGGTTCATGCGTTCGACGAACGCCTGTCGCGACCCCGCCACCCAGTCTGCGAGCGCGCCGCACGCGTCGTTCGCCGAGCCGATGAGCGTCGCGGCGAGGAGATCGCCCGCGCGCACACGGTCTCCCGCGCGGAGACCGATGCGCGAGCCCGTCTCGGCCGCCGCGTCGTCGTCCACGGTGACGATCTGGTCGGCGGCACCGGCCTCTGCCGCGAGCAGCGCGGTCATGAGCTTCGTGAGGCTCGCCGGCGCGAGGGCTTCGTCCGCATGACGCGCCCAGAGCGGCGCGCCGTCCAGTTCGACGAGGTACGCCCGGGCGATCTCGGGAAAAGGGTCGACCTGGGCCCGGGCACTGCTCACGAGGACCACGAGCGTCGCCCCGACCAGCAGGCGCACGAGTCCGAACGCTTGACCGATGTTCAGCCGCATCGCGACCCTCCGCATGTGTACGCACGTGGACCGGTGGCGCACGCCCCTGCGCCAGCGGTCACGTGCCCGACGCGGGATCCTCAGAACTTCAGGAACTTCCTGAGCTTGCCCGCCCCTTCCTTCAGCTTGTCCGTGAGCCCCTTGCCGGTGTCGGTGGTGTCCGTGTTAGACGTGGACGGGCGCTGCGCCGTGTAGGAAAGCCCGCCGACCGCGGCACAGAGCTCACGAAAATCCGCCGCGACCGACGTATAGGTGCGTCCGGTGCAGTTCTCCTTGCGCAGCGTGGCCGCTTCGTCTGGACAGTTCGCGGCGAGGAACTGCCAGTTGCGGCCGGTCACCGCGCTGCCGCAGAGCGGCCCCGTGACGGAGGCCGGATCGGTCCCGCAGGCCTTCGCGGCTTCACGCCACGTATCGCCGTACTTCTCCTTCGCGGCGGTGTAGCCGTTCACGTCGCGCATTCCGGCCGTGACGGACGCCACCTTCGCGCAGAAGTCCGCCTGGCGGTCCTTGCAGACGAGCGCGTCGTCGGGCAACCCGTTGCCGCCGAAGAAGACGCCCGGCTGGAGCTGCTCGATCATGCCGTCGCACTCCTTCGCCATCATCGCCTGACGCTGCGCCATGAGCTCGTCCACCTTCCTGCGCGGGTCCTCGTAGGTGCAGGTTCCCTTGCGCTTGCCGGACACGTTCATCTTCATCGTGAAGGGCTGGCCGTCACGCGTGCCCGACGCGTTCATCGTGCCGCGGTAGGCGTCACTGCCGATCCTTTCCATCTCGCCGGTGCCGGTCCACTTGTCCGCGCCTTCCTCGCACGCAAACCGGAACGTCGACTTGTTACCACTCTGCTTCGAGTCGAGCATGCGGCAGTTCCTGTCGAGCATGCGGTTCTCGGTCTTCGCGCCCTTCGGCGTGCAGACCGTCTGCGTCATCGGGGGCATGGTCATGCCCTCCGTTTCCATGGACATCGTGGTTTCCCACTGCTCGTCCTGGCCCGGAGCGGCCTGGCAGACGAGCGGCAGAAGCAGGACGGCGATCGCCGGTACTGTTTTTCTCATGTTCCTGACCCGCACAAGGTTTGAAGGAGCGGAAACGTTGCCACGCCGCCGGAAACGGCGCAAGGCACGGGCGACGTCGACCGATCCGCCACACGCTTGGCAAGGCTCCCGGGAGTCCTGTAGCTTCGCGGAGCCGGAAACGACCAAGAGATCCCGAGGAAGGAATGAACAAGACCGTGCGCGTGTCCCTGTGCCTGCTGCTCGCCGCCCTGACTTACGGGTTCGGACCGGATCAGGAACCGCTGCGGGGCGGCCTCACCCTCTTCGTGCTCGCGGGCTCGCTCTGGATGACCCAGGCACTCGACCTGACCGTGACGGCCCTGCTGGTGCCGCTGCTCGCCTCGCTCGGCGGCCTGCTCACGCCGAAGGAGGCCCTCGCCTCGTTCGCGCACCCCGTGATCTTCCTGTTCCTCGGCGGCTTCGCGCTCGCCGCCGCACTCGAGCACCACGGCCTGGACCGCGCGCTCGCGGTCGCGGTGCTCAGGCTCGCGCGCGGGCACCGGCGCTGGGCGGTCGGCCTGCTCTTCCTGCTGACCGCCGCCGTGTCCATGTGGATCAGCAACACGGCGACCACGGCACTCATGCTGCCGCTCGCGCTCGGCCTGCTGCATCGCACCGGGACGGCGGAGCCGACCCCGGACAACGCGCGCGAACACACCTTCGTGCTGCTCGGCGTGGCCTACAGCGCGAGCATCGGCGGCATCGGCACGATCGTGGGCAGCCCGCCCAACGCGATCGCCGCGGCCGCAGCGCACATCACCTTCGTGGAGTGGATGAAGTTCGGACTGCCGACCGTGGCGATTCTGCTGCCTCTCATGGTCCTCGTCCTCGCTCTCGTCATCCGGCCGAAGTTCGGCAGCCGCGTCGAGGTTCCGCACGAGCCGTTCGAGTGGACCCGCGAGCGGCTCACGACCGTCGCGATCTTCGTGCTGGCGATCGTCGGGTGGGTCTTCGGGGCACCGCTCTTCCACGCGATCGGCGTCACGAAGGATCTCGACACGATCGTCGCGCTCGGGGCGATCGTGCTGCTCTGTCTCACCGGCACGATGCAGTGGCGGGCCATCGAAAAGGGAACCCAGTGGGGCGTGCTGCTGCTGTTCGGCGGCGGCATTGCACTGAGCCACGTCATGGGCAGCAGCGGTGCGAGCCGCTACCTCGCGGACCAGTTGCTCGCGATGGTGTCCGGCGCCCCGATGTGGCTGCTGCTCGTCGCAATCGTCGCGTTCGTCGTGATGCTCACGGAACTCGTGAGCAACACGGCTGCGTCCGCGCTGCTGATCCCGCTGTTCCTGGGCGTCGCGGGCGCGCTGGGGCTGCCGCCCGCGATGCTCGCGGGCGGCATCGCGGTCGCGGCGTCCTGCGCATTCATGCTTCCGGTCGCGACGCCCCCGAACGCGCTGGTCTACGGCACCGGCCGCATTCCCGCTCCGACCATGATGCGCTGCGGACTCTGGCTGAACGTGCTCTGCATCGTGGTGCTGTCGCTCCTCATGCACCTGCGGCTCTGACCGCCCGACCCGGGGGCGGTCACGCGCTCAGGCCGCCGCGGCGATACGGGCGATCTCGTCGGCGGAATCCGCGAGGGCGGCACCAAAGCGGTCGAAGACCTCCCGGACTTCGTCGCGCGTGATGACGAGCGGCGGACAGAACGCGATCGTGTCCCCGAGCGCACGCACGATGAGCCCGCGCGCCTGCGCGGCGCGCGCGATGACGGCCCCCACTCCGAGTCCGCGATCGAAGGGCGCACGCGAGTCCCGGTCGCGCACGAGTTCGATGGCGCCGATGAGCCCCACGCCCCGCACCTCTCCCACGAACGGGTGATCCCGGAAGCTCCGGAGCCGCGCCTGGAAGTCGGCGGCGACGTCGTTCACGTGATCGACGATCCGTCGCTCCTCGTAGATCTTCAGCGTCTCCAGCGCGACCGCGGCAGGCACCGGGTGATTGGAGTACGTGTAGCCGTGCGCGAACACCCCGATCCGGTCGCTCTCGGACAGAAATGCCTGGTAGAGCTTCTCGTTCACCACGGTCGCGGATATCGGCGCGTAGCCGGACGACAGCGCCTTCGCCATCGTCATGATGTCCGGCTCGAGCCCGAACGTCTCGGTGCCGAACATCTTCCCCGTGCGTCCGAACCCGCAGATGACCTCGTCCGCGATCAGCAGCACGTCGTACTTGCGCAGCACGGCCTGGATCTTCTCGAAGTACGTCCGCGGCGGGACGATCACGCCGCCGGCACCCTGCACGGGCTCGGCGATGAACGCGGCGACCGTGTCCGGGTCCTCGCGCAGGATCTGGGCCTCGAGGCTCTCGGCGAGGCGGGACGCGAAGGCCTCCTCGCTTTCCCCCGGTTTTCCGTACCGATAGAAATGCGGGCAGTCGGCGTGACGCACGTTCGCGATCGGCAGGTCGAAGTCGCGGTGGTTGTCCGGCAGGCCGGTGAGGCTCGCGGTCGCGACGGTCACGCCGTGATAGCCCCGCACGCGCGACAGGATCTTCTTCTTCCTGTGCTGGCCCAGCGCATTGCGGTAGTACCAGACCATCTTCACGGCCGTGTCGTTCGCCTCCGACCCGGAGTTGTTGAAGAACACCTTGGACATCGGGACCGGCAGGAGCTTCAGGAGCCGGTCGGCCAGATCGATCGCGACGTCGTGCGACTTGTGCGCGAAGGAGTGATAGAACGGCAGCTTCGCCATCTGGCGGGCAGCCGCATCGACGAGACGCGGCTCCGAGAACCCGAGGGACACGCACCACAGACCCGCGAGCGCCTCGATGTACTCCCGTCCCGCCTCGTCCCAGACCCGTATGCCGTCGCCGCGCGTGATCACGAGCGGGCCCTGCGACTCGTGCCGGCGCAGGTTCGTGTACGGGTGCAGGACCGATGCGATGTCCCGCCGGGCAAGTGGGGTGGTGTGCGAATCCATGGCAGTTCTCCCGCGTGAGAGGTACTGGCCCGTCGCTCGGGCGGTACCGGAATCGAGGAATGCTACGCGCCCGCGGCGGCCCCCGCACTCGCGCCCCGGGGAAAGTTCCTCCGGAGACCGTGCGGGTCGCCTACTGCTTCGGACAGTCGCCCAGACGCCTTGCCGTTACGACATCGGAGGCGTCGACGGGTTTCCCGCCCATGTTGCCGTGCGTTTCCAGCATGACGGTGTAGGCGCTGTCGCTCTCGCGCATGAGGAGCGTTCTCGACGTCGTGCTGCCGGCCCCGGGCACTTCGCACACCGCCGAGAAGCTCCAGGTCTTGCCCTTGCGTCTGGGCGGCGTGAGCCGGCAGCCACGCTTCTCGAGATTGCGGGCCTGCTCGATCATCGCCTTGTGCGGGTCGTCGCATTCGCGCGTCGAGAACTTCGGCGCGCCGGGCGGTGCGTTGGCGGACGAGCGGGTGTATTCCCAGAGACCCGCGCGGAACGCGGGATAGGGATCCCCGCGCGCGGCCGTGATGGCCGGCCAGGCGCCGAGTGCGGCCAGTCCGAGCACCGCGAGGATGCGCGTCCGGTTCCGCCTGGATTCGTCGATGACTGTCATGAACCTGCCTCCACAAAGGATCCGGCGGGTATCGCGCCCTCCGCCACCGGACCGGAAATCAGAACATCGCGACCAGGCGCTCGACCGAGAGCGCGAGCCCGACGAGCAGGATTGCGACCGAGATGCCTGTCACGACCTTCGGCTCCCAGGGCGTCCTGCGCAGTGCGAACAGCAGTGGCAGCGCCACCAGCACGGCGCACGCCTGCCCCGCTTCCACGCCGAGGTTGAAGTTGAGGAGCGCGAGCACGAGGTTCTCCTTCGGCAGACCGATCTCCCGGAGCACGGAGGAGAACCCGAACCCGTGCACGAGTCCGAACAGGAAGCTCACCGTCCAGCGGCGCGCCACCGCGAACTTCGGCAGCAGGTTCTCGGCCGCGACATAGGCGATGGACAGCGCGATCACCGATTCCACGAGCGGACCCGGCAGCGAGACGACGTCGAGCACGGCGAGCGCGAGCGTGACGCTGTGCGCGAGCGTGAAGGCGGTGACGATCTTGAGAAGCTGGAGGAGATTGCCGCCACGCAGGATCAGCGCGATCAGGAACAGCAGATGGTCGTAGCCGGTGAGGATGTGCTCGATCCCGAGCGGAAAGAAACTGCCGGCCCCGCGCGCGACCGAGGTCTCGCCCGCCGAGAAGGTCAGTTCGCGCGCATCCCAGCCGAACGAGAACTGCTGGCTGGTCGCGCCCGCGGATACGTGCGCGAGCGTGTGGAAGTCCCGCCCGAACACGTCGCTCAGGTCGTCCTGCAACGTGTATGCGCGCGTGTCGGCAGCGCAACCGAACGTCGCCACGATCGTGATCTCCTCGCGCCCCGGCTTCGGCGGTGCCGTGCCAATCGCGCGGATCGGGCAGGGGTGGCCGTCCCCGCTCGTCCGGACCTTTCCGCGGACAGCCGCGACCAGCGGCGCCGTGTCCATCGCCGCGACCCCTTCCCGGGCGTGCATCCGCGCCGCGAGTTCGGGAGGCAGCGCGGTCGCGGCCAGCGAGAGGCTGAATCGCACCTCCCCCGGGGATTCCACGGTCACGGTCGCGAACCCCAGCGTCGCGCCGCTGTGGGCACGCGCGGAAAGTGATCCGAGAACAAGCAGGCCGAGAATCAGCAGCCGCACGGCGGCAGGCAGGCGCAGCCGGTGCCGGAGGATGCGAAGCCGTTCGTCGATCCGGGCCTGCACGGTCGGTCAGCGGACCTGCGCCTCGGGGGCGTCGCCGGCCGTGGTACCGGAGGCTCCGGAGGTGGCGGGCAGGTTCACGGCCTTCACGAGATCGAGCAGGTTGTCGAGCTGATAGTTCGCCACCGTGAAGACGTTCGCTGCCCCGAGCCGCAGCACGTACCGGCTGTATCCGTCCGGCGCGAGGTCACCGAACGCGAATTGCGCGAGGGGCTGCGTCTGCCCCAGCGGATACACGAGCAGCAGGGTCTGCGGCATCGTGAGCCCGTAATCCTGCGCCTTCGGATCGAACGGGAACTCGCGCTCCATCCGCGCGCGTCCGAGTCCCGCGAAGGCCTTGTCGATGCGCGCGGCCACGGCAGGATCCGCCTGGTGACCGTGTGTGCCCTGGGTCTTCGCGTGCACGCCGTGATAGAACCAGAGGCCGGCGGCGTCGCGCTCGAAGCGGTGCACGACGCCGGCGTGCGCGATCTCGATCACGCCGAGCTGCTCGACCGGCACCGCGATCATCATGCGGTCGCGGCTCATCCCGGCGCGTGCAACGCGTTCTTCCTCGTGCAGGGCGGCGCGGTCCTTCATCTGGATCGCGACGATCACGCCGACGAGCGCGAGCAGCACGATCCAGATCGCGACGACCCTCGTCCGGCGGGGGGCGGTCGTCACCGCTGCCTCCACCAGACGATCGTGCCGACGAACGCGAGCAGCGCCGGGATCAGGATCACGGACAGCACGAACGTGCCCTTCATCTGCCGGTTCGTGAGATTGACCCGCGGAATGTCGTAGGTCCGGGGCTCGACGCCGATGAGATTCTCCTGCGTCGCGAGATAGTTGACGGTGTTCAGGAACAGGTTCCCGTTGCCCATGATGTGGAAGAACGAATTGGTCGCGAAGTCGGAGTCGCCGACGACCACGATGCGCGACTTCTTCCCTTTCGTTTCCGCGCCACCGTCCTGCCCGGCACCGCCATCGGGGCCGGAGATCTCGTGTGCGTCCATGCGGCGCACCACGACGGCCATGATCGTGAGCGGACCCGGGAGATCCTTGCCCTCGTCGTAGGACGCGCGGTCACGGGTCGTCTCGCCGAAGCTCGTCTTCGTCGAGTTCACGAGCGGCATCGCGGAAGTGTTCGGCACACGCTCGCGGGTCGGCGACAGGGAGCGCGCTCCCGGAAAGAAGGACAACGGCAGGTCGCGCGTGATCTGGTGCCGGTTGTAGTCCGACACGGCCGGCGCGGAAGGATCCGCCCAGAAGTGGCTCGCGTCGTCGATCACGAGGTCGTCGTCGAGCACCACGCCGATCTCGCGCACGACGGGCTCCAGCCCCGTCTCGACGAACGGGTCGAGCATGAACAGCGCGTTGCCTCCGCCCTCCACGAACCTGCGCACGGCGTCGACCTCGCGGGGCAGGAGCGGCGAGCGCGGACCCGCGACGACGAGAACCGCGCACCCGTCGAGCGTCGCGGACGCGTTCGCGAGCGCGACCTTGCGTGCCGTGTAGTTCATCGTCTCGAGCGCGCCGCGTGCGCGGGCCATGCCGTGGCGCTCGTGGATCACGAGCTTCGCGCCGAGGCCGTGGGTGTGACCCGCGTTGCCTTCCATGTGGTCGTGCGATTCCATGCTGAACGGATCCGGCTCGCCGTGGCCGTCGAGGAAGCAGATCGTCTGGATCGCGCCGCGCGAGATCCGCAGGATGCCGTTCGCGATGTCGCTCTCGCCTGGACCGTTCACGGTGAGCTTGCGCCCCTCGCTCTGCATGACGGCCGTGCCCGCGAACTGCACACCCATCATGCGGGCCTGGGCAGGATTCACCATCGGGTCGAAGAACTCGACCGTGATGAGCGGGTTCTTCGAGGCCATGAGCTCGTACAGCTCGACGGTCTCGCGCATCATGGGATCGTGGAAGAAGGTGATGTGCACGGGCTTGTCGACACGCTCCAGCATCCTCGTGGTCGACTCGGACAGCGAGAAGAGTCCCTGCTCGGTCATGTCGATCCGATTGGGGAAGCGGATCGAAAGATAGGCGACGGCGACCAGCACGCCGATCACGCCGATGGTGTAGAGCGCGATCTCGCCACGACGGCGCTGGAAGAACGAGACGAGATCCGCGCGCAGGACGTAGGCGCCGCCCAGCGTCAGGGCGAGGCCCGCCACGAGCAGCAGCGTGGACCAGACCCCCGGCTCGAGCAGGATGGCACGGACGGTGAGTGCGCTCACGGTGAGCGCGAGCCCCACGAACAGGATCAGCCCCGAACGGAACGATCGCTCCATGCTCATCGCCTCCACTCGAGATAGGACGCGTTCAGCGTCAGGGCGATGGCGCTCACGATCAGGTAGAACGCGATGCCCTCGCTCCTCACGAGACCGCGCACGAAGTCACCGAAGTGCAGCGCGAAGGAGAGGTACGAGAACAGGCTGCGCATCCACTCCGAGTTCTGGAACCCCTCGAGGTGCCCGACGAACCAGAACCCGAGGAGCACGCAGACCGTGATGAGCGCCGCGACGATCTGGTTCTGCGTGAGCGAGGAGAAGAACTGCCCGATCGCGAGACACGCCATGCCGAGCAGCACGAAGCCGATGTAGCCGGAGATGATCGTCTTCGTCTCGGGATTCCCGTAGAGATAGAGCGGCACCAGGTCGATCATCGTGCCGGCCGTCATCAGCAGCAGGATCGTGACGGCGCCGAGGTACTTGCCGATCACGATCTCCCACGCCTTCAGCGGGAGCGTCATCAGGAGTTCCATCGTGCGCGCGCTGTACTCGTTCGAGAACAGGCGCATCGACACGAGCGGGATCAGCGTCACGAGCAGGATGCTCATGCTCTGGAACGTCTCCGTCATCGTGGCGGTTCCGGTCAGGAACACGTTGTAGGTGAAGAAATAGCCCGCCCCCACGAGGTAGACGGCCACCACGAAATAGGCGATCGGCGAACGGAAGTAGGTCTGCATCTCCTTCCGGTAGATCGCGGCGATACCGCTCACTGCTTGCCCCCCTGGATGTAGCGCAGAAACACGTTCTCGAGCGTGGGCTGCTCGCGCTGCAGCCTGTGCAGCGACCAGCGCGAGGCCACGGCGCGCGCGATGCGCGCCTCGACGCCCTCGCCCGCGTCCGTCTGACAGTCGACGGCCAGCTGGCCGTCGTCCGTTCCCGCAGGGCGGATCGCGACGTCGATCACGCCCTCGACCGCGAGCAGTTCCGCCCTCAGGTCCGATTCGGGCGCCGTCGCGACGAGCGTCACGCGGTCCGCCTGCTCCGACGCGCGCTGCAGCGCGGCCGGGGAGTCCACCGCGAGCAGACGACCCTGATTGATGATGGTCACGCGCCGGCAGATCAGCGTGACCTCGGGAAGTATGTGCGTGCTCAGGAGCACCGCGTGCCGGGAACCGAAGTTGCGGATGACCTCCCGCGTTTCCTGGATCTGTCCCGGATCCAGCCCGGCGGTCGGTTCGTCTAGCAGCAGCACGTCCGGGTCGCCGAGCAGGGCCTGCGCGAGGCCGACGCGCTGGCGGTATCCCTTGGAGAGCTTGTAGATCTCGCGGGTCGTCACGGCCTCGAGCCGGCAGGCGTCGATCACGCGGTCGAGTTCCGCCCTGACCGAGGCGCGCGGCACGCGCTTGACCGATGCGACGAACCGCAGGTAGCTCGAGACGTCGAGCGTGTCGTAGAGCGGCGGGTGCTCGGGCAGGTAGCCGAGACGTTTCGCGGCCTCGCCGTTCTGCGTGGCCATGTCGTAGCCGGCCACGCGTACCGTCCCCGACGTGGCGGTCGTGAAGCCCGCGATCATGCGCATCGTGGTCGTCTTGCCCGCGCCGTTGGGCCCGAGGAAGCCCACGATCTCGCCCGGTTCCACCGTGAACGACATGTCGTGGATGATGGTCTTGGAGCCGTACCGCTTGGTGACGGCGTCGAGCGCGATTGCGGATGCCACTGTGCTACCCGGGAAGCTAGGTGAATGGGCGGGGGTGCCTGTCCAGAAAACGAAGGCCCCCTTCCGGGGGCCTTCGCAGGCGGGAACGAACGTGCCGGATTACTTGTACCAGCGGCCGCCCATCTTCCCGTACTGATCCCCGTCGTGCGCCATGAACAGCTTGGCGCCTTCGAGGTCACGCATCATCTTGAGCTTGTTCACGGAATCCGTGTAGGCCTTGACGCTGAAGTTCAGGCCCGCGGGATATCCGTCGAGGTTTTCCTGCATCCAGACCGCGTCCTGGGAGATGATGATCGTGCCGTTCTGGGCGGTCTGGACCTTCATCGACTGGTGACCGATCGTGTGTCCCGGGGTGCTGATGATCTTGACCGATCCGTCGCCGAACAGGTCGTAATCACCCTCGAGCTCGAGGTAGTTGAATTCACGCGCGTTGTCGATGTCGGCCATCACGAACGTGCCCGGGCTCGTACGACCCTGGAACTTCTCGGGCCACCACGCCTGATACAGCTCCTTCTTCTGGATCACGTGAATGGCTTTCGGGAACATCTCGATGTTGCCGATGTGGTCCAGGTGGGAGTGCGACGTCACCACGGCCTTCACGTCGTCGGGCTGGATGCCCAGCTTCTTCAGCTGCATGTCGATCACGTCTTCACGACGCTGGCTCGGCTTCAGGAAGTCGCAGTTGCCCGCGGCCCAGTAGCTCTTGCAGCCACCGTCGCTGATCGCGACGTTGTTGCCCGTGTCGAAAACGACCACGTCCTTGCCGTGCTTGATCACCCACATGCTGACCGGGATCGTGATCTGGCGCGACTTGTCCGCCGGCAGCGCCGGGATCAGACCGCGGATGTCGAACGGACCGAAATAGCCGCTCGTCGTCCAGTACACCTGAACGGGTTCTGCAGACGCAGACATTGCACCACACACGCAGAGCAGACCGGCCAGAGCGCCGGCGATCTTGGATCCTTTCATTGCCCTCTCCTGTTATCGATTGATCGTACTTCTACTTCTGGAACCTTGAACCAATCCACTACACGCGCACGACCCATCACGCCGATGCCCGGCGCTTCCGCCCGACAGAAAGGGAAACCTCCCCCCCTCGACACAACGAGTCTTCGGAGGCGGATCGTCGCGTCGGAACTGCGCTGCGACGGCCTCCTGCCACGTGCCCCGATCGGTCGTGCAACACGACGACCCGGCTCGAGTGCGAAACGAGAATAGGAGATGAGATGACCGCTTGTAAAGAAATTCTTCGCAAAAAACGGCGGTCTGTAAGAAGGACGAAAGTTGCGGGGCGTATGAATCGCGCACCCCGGCGCACGAAACCCGGCCCCGCGTCAGGTCGCAGTCCGTTTGCTGCGTCGCAGCAAGGCAAAACGCCAAATCGACCCGCGCGTCATGACCCGCGCAGCGCGGACAGCAGTTTCTCGTGCACGCCGCCGAATCCGCCGTTGCTCATCACGAGAATCTGGTCGCCGGGACGGCATTCCGAGGTGATGCGCCGCACCATGGCGGCGAGATCATCGTGCGCCGACGCACGTTCGCCAAGCGGCGAGAGTGCCTCCGCCGCATCCCATCCGAGCCCGCCCGTGAAGCAGAAGACACGGTCTGCATCCGCGAGACTGGCGGGCAGCTGCGCCTTCATCACGCCAAGCTTCATGGTGTTCGACCGCGGCTCGAGGACTGCCAGGATGCGTGTCCCGGGCCCGACCTTGCGCCGCAGCCCGGCCAGCGTGGTCGCGATCGCGGTCGGATGGTGCGCGAAGTCGTCGTAGACCGTGACCCCTCGCTCCGTGCCCCGGATCTCCATCCTCCGCTTCACGTTGCGAAAGCCCTCCAGCGCGGCAAGGCCCGCGTCCGCGGGCACGCCCGCGTGACGCGCGGCCGCGATGGCGGCGAGCGCATTGTGACGGTTGTGCTCGCCGATCACGTCCCACCCGAGCCGCCCGATCCGCGCGTCACCGAAGTGCACGTCGAAGGCGCCGTCGTCCGCGGCGTTCGCCGCGTGCCAGCCGCCCGCCGTCGCGAACCGCTCGACCGGCGTCCAGCAGCCACGTTCGAGCACGCGGTCGAGCGCAGCCTGGGTCCCGTTCGCGACGATGAGCCCGCTGCCCGGAATCGTCCGCACGAGGTGGTGGAACTGCGTCTCGATCGCCGCGAGATCCGGGAAGATGTCCGCGTGATCGAACTCCAGGTTGTTCAGGATCGCCGTTCGCGGCCGGTAGTGCACGAACTTCGAGCGCTTGTCGAAGAACGCGGTGTCGTACTCGTCGGCCTCGATCACGAAGAAGCTCGAGTCGGTCAGCCGCGCGGAGATGCCGAAGTTCACGGGCACGCCCCCGATCAGGAACCCCGGGGCGAGACCCGCCTCCTCGAGAATCCACGCGACCATCGAACTCGTCGTCGTCTTGCCGTGCGTCCCCGCCACGGCCACCACCCACCGCGATCGCAGCACGTTCTCCGCGAGCCACTGCGGCCCGGACGCGTAGGGCAGCCCCGCGTCCAGGATCGCCTCCATCAGCGGGTTGCCGCGCGAGACGACGTTGCCCACGACGTAGAGGTCGGGTTTCAGGGACATCTGCGCGGGGTCCCAGCCTTCGGTGAGCCGTATCCCCTGCGCTTCGAGCTGGGTGCTCATCGGCGGGTAGACGTTCTCGTCGCAGCCCGTGACGACGTGGCCGGCCTGTTTCGCGATGACGGCAATGCCGCCCATGAACGTGCCGCAGATGCCGAGGATGTGGATGTGCATGATGCCGCTGGAGTGAATGAGGTGACGAGTTTATGCGGAGCGCGCGCGCGTGCCTACGGGCGCTCCGTGCGGGACGACGCCGCGCCGGTTCAGCTCGAGCGGCGCATCGCACCCGTCGTCTGCCCCGGCCGGGCGCCGCCGCGGCTCACGGGATGGGTGAGCGCCACGGGCACGGGCAGCTCGAGCAGCACGTAGAGCTGCGCGAGATTCGCGCGGTACACCGCGTCGATCGCGGCCACGGATTCCGGCGGGTTGTAGTCACCGAACCACCAGCACCAGTCGGACCCCTCGCACGCGCCGAGCTGACGCGATGCCGCCTCGCGCCGTTCGGCGGGCAGCCGTCCGCCGTCCATGACGAGATCGTAGCGACGCTTGGCCTCGCAGAGCAGGTCCCACGCGCGGTTCTTGTCGGGGTGACCGATCCACGTCGCGAGGTTTCCGTAGACCCAGCTCCCCGCCACGACTTTCTGCAGCCGGCCGAATGCATCCTGCCCCGTCTCCAGCACGCGTGCGTAGGTCGTCGTGCGGATGGACGCGTGCGCCTCCAGCTCGGCGTAGAGGTCGTCCAGGAAATAGAAGCCGTTGTAGGGGTAGTACTCCCACGCGTTCTCGCCATCGAGGATGACCGACACGAGCGGCGTGCGCTCCGGCGAAGCCTCGGCCGCGATGCGCTCCAGTTCCGACACGAAGTGGGCGGCGGCGTCGCGTCCGTGCCACTTGGAGAACTCGAAACCGATCATGTCCGAGAGCCGCTCGTCACGGAAGAAGCACGCGATCCCGGACTCTCCCGCGCGGTAGCCGCGATAGAGATACTCGGCCCTCGGTGGCAGCGGACCGCCCGCGCCCAGCGTGTTCGCGAGCACGCCCTCCCCGCTCGCGGTCCACCGCACGCCCGCGCGACCGAGCATGTCGACGAACGCGGTGGACACGGCGCCCTCGGCCGCCCACATGCCGGCGGGCGCCTGGCCGAAGCGCCTCTCGTGCGATTCCTGCGCCCACGCGATCTGCCGTTCGAGACGCTGTCGCCCCCCGGGGTACTGCGGCGACTGCGGCAGCGGTGCGTCCGGCTGCGTTTCCCGGGCGGACGCGAAATCGATCATGAGCGGGCCGATCGGGTGATAGTGGGGGGTCGAGGAGATTTCCACCTGCCCCCTGGCCGCAAGCGCCTGCCAGCGGGGCAGGATGCCCCGGACCACCTCGCCGATCACCGCGAGCAGCCCCTGGCGGTCGGCGGGCGTGAAGGTCTGCCCCTTCGCCATGAGCCTGGGGATCAGCGCGTGCTCCCGGCGCACGGTCTCGCCGGCCCACGCGAGGTGGTACCAGGCGAGCAGGTCGGCGAGGTACTGCCCGGAAAGGTACTCCTCGGCCTCGCCACCCTGACCATCGACGAAGTCGAACATCGCCCGCAGCCGCCTGTACGCCGGGAAGGGCTCGATCATCTTCGCGTGATTCGCGCGGAAGCACCGGTCGAGCACGAGCGCACGCTCCTCCCGCGAGATGCGGTCGAGATCCTCGCGCGCGAGCATCGCGAGCAGCGGGTCCCGCAGTCGTCCCGTCGCGAACTGGTCGGCGTAGTCCTCGAGCTGGTCGACCAGCACCGGCACGAAATTCACCATCGCGCGCACGCCGGGGTGGCGCTCGAGGTGGGCGGCCATGTCCGAGTAGTCCTTGAACGCGTGCAGGTACACCCAGGGCAGGCGGTATTCCCCCGTGACGCAGTCCCGAAAGTCCGGCTGGTGCATGTGCCAGAGCAGCACCAGTTCCAGCGGGCGGGAATCGCTCATTCGGGGCCGGCGGCGCGCTGCAGGAAGCGGCTCTGGCCGAGCATGTCGGGCGTGACGAGCGTGATACCTCCGGGCGTGACGTAGAAGCGCTTGGCGTCGGCCACGGGATCGAAACCGATCGCGAGCCCTTCCTCGAGCACGCACTTCTTGTCCACGACGCAGCGGCGCAGCTTCACCCCGCGCCCGACGTCGACCTCGGGCAGGATCACCGAATCCTCGATCACCCCGTAGCTGTGGACGCGGACGTTCGAGAAGAGCACCGACCGGGCGATGCGCGAGCCGCTCACGATGCAGCCTCCGGACACGAGCGAATCGACGGCGTACCCCCGGCGGTCATCCTGGTCGAAGACGAACTTCGCGGGCGGCAGCTGCTCCTGGTGCGTCCAGATGGGCCAGCTGTCGTCGTAGAGATTGAGGTCGGGCTCGACGCGCGCGAGGTCGAGATTCGCCTCCCAGTACGCGTCGACCTCGCCCACGTCACGCCAGTAGGGCACGTCGTTCTTGATGCCGACGCAGCTCTCGCTGAAGCTGTGCGCCTTCACCTTGCCGTGCTTCACGAGGTAGGGAATGATGTCCTTGCCGAAGTCGTGATTGGAGCCTGGCGCGGACGCGTCGCGTTCGAGCTCGCCGTACAGGAACTGCGCGCTGAACACATAGATGCCCATGCTCGCGAGTGCGATGCCGGGCTTGCCCGGGATCGACTTGGGCGCCTTCGGCTTCTCCGCGAACTCCACGACGCGCCAGTCGTCGTTCACGCCCATCACGCCGAAGGCGGTCGCCTCCGCGACGGGCACCTCGACACAGGCCACGGTCGCGTCGGCGCCGCTCAGGACGTGATCCGACAGGAGCTTGCCGTAGTCCATCTTGTAGATGTGGTCGCCGCCGAGCACCAGCACGTACTCCGGCCCGTAGGACCGCAGGATGTCGAGGTTCTGCTTGACGGCGTCGGCCGTGCCCGCGTACCAGGACTGGTCGTCCGTCCGCTGCGACGCGGGCAGGACGTCCACGAATTCCTTGAACCGGCCGTCGAGGAAGCTCCAGCCGCGCTGGATGTGACGGATCAGGCTGTGGGCCTTGTACTGCGTCGCGACGCCGATCTGCCGGATGCCCGAATTCACGCAGTTGGAGAGCACGAAGTCGATGATCCGGAACTTGCCGCCGAACGGCACGGCGGGCTTCGCGCGCCAGTCGGTGAGGTGCTGCAGGCGGCTGCCGCGCCCGCCCGCGAGGATGAGGGCGTAGGTGGACTTGGTGAGACGGCTGACGAAACGGGTATCGGTCTGCATGAGCGGCGGCCCGTCGGGGACACGAGACGATTCCGAGGATACCCCAGACCGCCTGCGAATTCGCGGCCGCCTTCGCGTCCGGGCCCGCGTCGGGGACGGCGGACCCCGACACCTATAATGACTGCCGGGCATTCCCCCGGCACAGGACGACCACCACCGTGAACGACCGATCGATCCAGCTCCTGAGGGAGGGACGTCTGCACGACCCGCACGACGTGCTCGGCGTACACGCGGACGCCGGGGTCTGGCACGTCCGCCACCTCGCACCCGCGGCGTCTTCGGTGTCCGTCGTCTGCGCCGACGCGAAGATCCCGATGAACAGACTGGACGATCGCCTGTTTGCGGTCGACCTCGACCGTGAACCGCCCGGGCCGCTGCGCCTCGAGGTAACGCTGCCCGACGGCGCCGCCCACGAGATCGCGAGCCCGTGGAGCTTCCCGCCGGAGATCGCGGACGAGGATCTCTACCTTTTCAACGAGGGGCGCCTGCTGCGGGCGTGGCAGGTGCTCGGGGCACAGCCGCGCACGCGCGAAGGCGTGGCCGGCGTGCGCTTCGCGTGCTGGGCGCCGAACGCGGAGCGCGTGAGCGTGATCGGGGACTTCAACGAGTGGGACGGACGCGCCCACCCGATGACGAGCCGCGGCGCGAGCGGGGTGTGGGAACTGTTCGTGCCCGGCGTCGGGGCGGGTGCGCTCTACAAGTTCGAGATCCGCAATCGCGCAAGCGGCGCGGTGTTCGCGAAATCCGACCCGTACGCACGGCGGTTCGAGCGCCGGCCGGGCACGGCCGCGCAGGTGGAGGGCCCCGGCCAGTTCGGTTGGGGCGACGACGCCTGGCTCGCCGCGCGCGCGACGCGCGACTGGCTGCACGCGCCGCTCAACGCGTACGAGGTGCACGCAGGCTCGTGGAAGCGCCATCCGGACGGCCGTTTCTACTCGTACCGCGAACTCGCCGACCATCTGGTGCCGTACGTGCTCCACATGGGTTACACGCACGTGGAACTCCTGCCGATCTCCGAGCACCCGCTCGACGAATCCTGGGGCTATCAGACGACGGGCTACTTCGCCGCGACGAGCAGGTTCGGAACGCCGGACGACCTGCGCCACTTCGTGGACACGTGCCACCGCGCGGGGCTCGGCGTGATCCTCGACTGGGTCCCCGGACACTTCCCGCGCGACGCGTGGGCGCTCAGCGCATTCGACGGCACTTCCCTCTACGAGCACGCCGACCCGCGCCTCGGCCTTCATCACGAGTGGGGCACGCACGTCTTCAACTACGGCCGCCCGGAAGTGCGCAGCTTCCTGCTCTCGTCCGCCTGCTACTGGCTCGACGAGTTCCACTTCGACGGCCTGCGCGTGGACGCCGTCGCGTCCATGCTCTATCTCGACTACTCCCGCAAGGCCGGCGAGTGGGTGCCGAACCGCTTCGGAGGGCGCGAGAACCTGGAAGCCGTGGACTTCCTGCGCGAACTGAACCTCGTGGTGCACCGCGATTTCGCGGGAGCCCTCACGTTCGCGGAGGAATCCACGGCCTGGCCCATGGTGTCCCGACCGACCTACGTGGGCGGGCTGGGATTCTCCATGAAGTGGAACATGGGCTGGATGCACGACACGCTCGCGTATCTCGCACAGGACCCGGTCCATCGCCGCTACCACCACGACAGGCTCACGTTCGGACAGGTCTACGCGTACAGCGAGAACTTCCTGCTCCCACTCTCGCACGACGAGGTCGTGCACGGGAAGCACTCGCTGCTCGACAAGATGCCCGGCGACACGTGGCAGAAGTTCGCGAACCTGCGCCTGCTGCTCGCGGTCCAGGCCACGACCCCGGGCAAGAAGCTGCTGTTCATGGGCGGCGAATTCGGGCAGGGACGTGAATGGCGGGACGGCGCCGGCCTCGACTGGGACCTCCTCGACGTGGCGTGGCATCGCGGCACCCAGGCGTGCGCACGCGACCTGAACCGCCTCTACCGTGACACTCCGGCCCTGCATGAACTCGATTTCGAGAGCGAGGGGTTCCGCTGGATCGACTGTCACGACGCGGAACAGTCCGTGATCAGCTTCGTGCGCCGCGACCGGGCCGGCGGGTTCGTGGTCGTCGCGGCGAACTTCACGCCCGTCCCGAGGCACGCCTACCGTCTCGGCGTGCCCGCCGCGGGCCACTATCGCGAGATTCTCAACACGGATTCCGCGTACTACGGAGGGTCGAACGTCGGCAACGGTGCGGGTGTCGAATCCCGTCCGATGGACTGGATGGGGTTCGCGGACGCGATCGAGCTGGTGCTGCCACCCCTTTCGCTCGTGATGCTGGCCCCGACGGCATCCTCGCGGTAACTTCGCGGCCGGGCCGGACCGACTCCCGACATGACGACACCGGAAAGATGAAGATACTCTTCGCGACATCCGAGACCGTCCCGCTGATCAAGACGGGCGGCCTCGCCGACGTGAGCGGTGCCCTCCCGGACGCGCTCACGCGCCTCGGTCACGACGTGAGGGTGCTGCTGCCCGGTTACGGCACGGTGCTCGCGTGGCTCGGCGACCGGACCGAAGTCCTCGCCGAACTGCACCTTCCGCCCTTCGCCGACGCGCGGCTCCTCGGCGCGACACTCCCGAACGGCGTGCCGCTGCTGGTGCTGCAGTGTCCCACGCTGTTCGGCAGGGACGGCGGGCCGTACCAGCAGCACAACCACGAGGACTGGCCGGACAACAACCTGAGGTTCGGGCTGCTCTCGCGGGTGGCAGCGCTGCTCGCCCACGAGAGTTCGCCGCTCGCGTGGCAACCCGACATCCTGCACTGCAACGACTGGCAGACCGGTCTGGCGCCCGTCTATCACGCCGTGCAGGGCGGGGCACACGCCCCGAACCTCCTCACGATCCACAACCTCGCGTTCCAGGGCATCTTCGAGCCCGCGACGCTCCCGCGTGTCGGTCTGCCGTGGGACCTGTACCGCGTCGACGCGGTCGAGTACTACGGCAACGTCTCCTACCTGAAAGGGGGCATCCAGTTCGCGGACCGCATCACGACGGTGAGCCCCACCTACGCGCAGGAGATCCAGCACGAACCCCTCGGGTTCGGCCTGCAGGGGCTGCTCGCCTGGCGCGCGAAGGACCTGAGCGGCATCCTGAACGGCATCGACACCGGGATCTGGGATCCGGCGTCCGACCCCCTCATCCCCGCGCGCTACAGTGCGTCGAATCTCCGGCGCAAGGAACTGGACCGCGCGGCACTGCGCGAGGCGCTGGGCCTCGAGGCGCTGCCGGAGGTGCCCGTCGCCGGCATCGTGAGCCGCTTCACGCACCAGAAGGGCCTGGACCTCGTCACGGCCTGCGCCGAGGAGCTGCTGCGGATCCCGGTGCAGCTCGCGATACTGGGCTCCGGCGACCCCATGCTCGAGCACGCGTTCCGGGACCTCGCGGCCCGTCACCCGGGTCGCGTCGGACTCAGGACCGGCTTCGACGAGCCCTTCTCCCACCTCGTGGAAGCGGGCGCTGACTTCTTCCTCATGCCCTCCCGCTTCGAGCCTTCCGGCCTGAACCAGATGTACAGCCAGCGCTACGGAACGCCCGTCGTCGCGCACGCCACGGGCGGCCTGATCGACAGCATCACCGACCTCGACGCCGGGACGCTCCGCGCGGGCACGGCGACGGGCTTCCTGTTCCGGGAAGAGACGCCCGAGGCACTGCTCGGCACGGTCCGGCGGGTAGCCGATACGTTCCGCAACCGCCGGGCGTGGCGACGGATCCAGCGCGCAGGCATGGCCCGGGACTTCTCGTGGGATGCCGCGGCGGAGCACTATGTGGAACTCTATCGCTCCATGGCGGGCCGCCGCTGAGGGTGGCACAATCGCCTTCTTTGCTGCAGCGCTCCCGAAACGGGTGCGCAGCGCATCGCGCAACACCAACCTTGTTACCGGAGGGGTCGTGACATGATCGGAGATCGAATCGAAGTCAACATCGCTGGCGGGCTCGACATCCCGCTGCCGCGCATGGTGCACGTGCGCCAGAAGTTCGCGACCCCGCGCGTCGAGAGCGTGTCGAAGACCGTGTCGGAACAGTTCCAGCGGGCCGAGATCCGCGGCAAGGTGAAGCCGGGCATGACCATCGCGGTCGGTTGCGGCAGCCGCGGCATCAACAACATCGCGGAATGCGTGAAACAGGTCGTGGCCGAGCTCAAGGCGCTCGGCGCCAAGCCCTTCATCTTCCCCGCGATGGGCAGCCACGGCGGCGCCACTGCCGAGGGGCAGCGCGAAGTGCTCGAGGGCTACGGCATCACCGAGGAAGCGATGGGCTGCCCGATCCAGTCGCAGATGGAAGTGGTCGAACTCGGCAAGCTCGACAGCGGCATGCCCGTCTACATGGACAAGACCGCCGCCGCCGCGGATGGCGTCGTGGTGGTCTGCCGCGTCAAGCCGCACACCAACTTCCGCGCACCGATCGAGTCCGGCATCGTGAAGATGCTCACGATCGGCATGGGCAAGATCATCGGCGCGACCGAACTGCACACGGACGGCATGGACACCTTCGGCACCCTGCTGCCCGCGGCCGCCTCCCTGATCATGGCGAAGAAGAACGTCCTGTTCGGCGTCGCGATGGTCGAGAACGCCGCCGACGAGACGGCGATCATCGAGGCCGTGCCGGGCGAGCAGATCCTCGAGCGCGAGCCCGCGCTGCAGACGAAGGCCAAGGAACTCATGGCACGCCTGCAGTTCGACGAGATCGACGTGCTCGTCGTCGAGAAGATCGGCAAGAACATCTCCGGCTCCGGCATGGATCCCAACATCACGGGCCGCAACTGCCGGTTCGTCGAGTGGAACATGAAGCCGTTCGTGAAGAAGATCGCCGTGCTCGGTCTCACGCCCGAGACGCACGGCAACGCGACGGGCGTGGGCGCCGCCGACGTGATCACGATGCGCCTGTACAAGGAACTCGACATCGCCAAGACCTACGCGAACATCATCACGTCCACGTATCTCGACGGCGGCGCGATCCCGATCATCATGAACACCGACCAGGAAGCGATCCAGCTCGCCGTCAAGACGGTCGTGCGCGTGAAGCCGCAGGACGCCAGGGTCGTGCGGATCGCCACCACCCTCGAGGTGATGGACATCCACGTGTCCGAGCCGATGCTGCCGTTCATCAAGGCCAACCCGTCGATGTTCGAGATCATGGGCGAGCCCGAACCGTTCAGGTTCGACGCGAAGGGCACCCTGTACCCCATGCTCGCGAAACAGCACGCCCACGCGACCGCCTGACCGAGGGTGGGCATGGCATCCGTAACGACCGCGCCACGGCACGGGCCCGCCGCCTCTCGGCGAGGGCCGTGTGCCGGTGCGCATCCGTCCGCACGGGTGCCACGGACGCAAGGATGACGGCGTGCTGATCCACCTGGACCCCGTCGGCGGCGTGGCGGGCGACATGTTCATCGCGGCCGTCACCGACGCCTTCCCGCACCTGCGCGAGGGCATGCTCGCCGCGATCCGGGCGGCAGGGCTGCCGGCGGAGATCGACTGCCGCTTCGAGGCACACGAGGACCACGCCCTGACGGGCGGCCGTTTCGTCGTCGACATCCCGGGCGAGGAACACGTTCACGACGGTCACGATCACGCCCACGACCACGCGCACGACCACGCTCATGATCACCACCACGATCACGGGCACGCTCACGAGCACCGGCACGAACCGGAGGCCGACCACGCGCACGGGAGCTTCGCGGACATCCGCGCGCAGTTGCTCGCGTCCGAGCTGACACCCGAGGTGAAGCACCACGCCATCGGCATCTTCACCATCCTCGCCGCTGCCGAAGGACGCATCCACGGGCACCCGGTCGACGAGGTGTCGTTCCACGAACTCGGCGAATGGGATTCCATCGCGGACATCGTCGGGGCGGCCTACCTGATCACCGCGCTCGACGCGGACGCCTGGACGATCGGAACCCTGCCGCTCGGCTCGGGCTACGTGCGCACGGCCCACGGCAGGCTGCCCGTGCCCGTGCCCGCGACGGCTGCGATCCTCGACGGATACACGTTCGCGGACGACGGCGTTCCGGGCGAGCGCATCACCCCCACGGGTGCCGCGATCGTCCGTCACCTGAACTGTCACCAGCGTCACGATCGTGGCGTGCGCAAGACGCTCCGTCAGTCGGGCTACGGCTTCGGCAGCCGCCGGCTGCCCGGTGTGAGCAACGTGCTGCGGGTGCTCGCGTTCGACACCCTCCGCGAAGGCACCGGCCTCGAGGACTCCGAGGCCGTCGTGATCGAGTTCGACGTCGACGACCAGACGCCGGAGGATCTCGCGATCGGCCTGGACCGCATTCGCGGCGAACACGGCGTCCTGGATGTCGTCCAGATGCCCGTCTTCGGCAAGAAGGGCCGGGTGGCCGCGCGCGTGCAGGTGCTCGCGGAACCCGACGCGCTCGGTCCGGTCGTGGACGCCTGCTTCCTGGAGACCGCGACGATCGGCGTGCGCTACCACGTCGTGAACCGTCACCGACTGCCCCGCGAGATGCGTGTGGTACAAGTGGGCGAGCACGCAGTACGCGTGAAGGTCGCGCACCGGCCCGGGGCGACGACCGCCAAGGCCGAGAGCGACGACACCCTCCGGACGGCCGGCAGCGACGCACGGCTCCGTGTGCGCCGCGCGGCCGAGGAGGCCGGTCTGGATTCGGAAATCGAGGAATAGCCGTGAATGCAGTTGCCGCGCCGATCGAGCGCCTGGAAGCCGTGTTGTCCCAGATGATGGACGTCGCCTGCGCCGTGAGCGGCGGCGTCGACAGCCTGACGCTCGCGACGCTCGCCCACCGACGCTTTCCCGGGCGTGCCACGATGTTCCATGCCGTGTCCCCAGCCGTTCCGGCAGAGGCGACGCGACGAACCCAGGCACTCGCCGAACGCGAAGGGTGGCGTCTCGAGATCATCGATGCGGGCGAGTTCCTGAACGGGCAGTACCGCGCGAACCCGTCGAACCGGTGCTACTTCTGCAAGACCAGCCTGTACGGCGCGATCCGGCCCGCGACGACTGCGCAGATCGTCTCCGGGACCAATCTCGACGACCTCGGGGAGTATCGCCCGGGACTCGAGGCCGCGAAGGAGCACGACGTGCGGCACCCGTTCGTCGAAGCGGGTATCGACAAGGCGACGGTCCGGTCGATCGCCCGCGCGCTCGATCTCGACGACGTCGCCGAACTGCCTTCGGCACCGTGCCTGTCCAGCCGCATCGAGACCGGCATCGGCATCGACCCGGACATGCTCGCGTGCGTGCACGAGGCCGAGCAGCTCGCCGCCGCCACGCTCGCGCCCCGCACCGTGCGCTGCCGCGTGCGTGCGGGCGGCGTCGTGATCGAACTCGATGCCGGCACGCTCGACAGGATCGGCGGCGGGGACGACGAGCTCGCCACGAAAATCGCCACGATCTTCCGCACCCGCGGTTTCGAACGCGCCGTGAGCTTCGCCCCGTATCGGGTCGGCAGTGCATTCCTGCATCCCGTGAAGTTCGTGCGCACATGAACATCCACGGCGACATCCGGCTCGATTTCGAGCGCCGTGCGCGCATGGGCCTCGAGGAGGCCATCCTCGCGAGCGGCAAGTCGGTCCCGCACCTGACCGCCATCCTCGACCAGGCCGCCGAGAAGAAGTCGCGGTTCCTGCTCACGAGACTGCAGCCCGCGCAGCACGAGGCGCTGCCCGCCCACCATCGCGACGCTCTCGACTACGACCCCGTGTCGCGAACCGCCTACTTCGGTCAGCCCGAATCGCTCAGGGCGGTGACTCGTACGGCCGTGGTCGCGGCCGGCACGTCCGACATCCACGTCGTTCGCGAGGTGTCGCGCACGCTGCACTGGTATGGCGAGCCCACGCTGGAGGTGAACGACGTGGGCGTCGCGGGCATCTGGCGCCTGATGGAACGCGTGGAGGACTTCCGTAACCTTCCCGTCGTGATCGTCGTCGCCGGCATGGATGCCGCGCTTCCGACCGTCGTGGGCGGGCTCGTGCCCGGCGTCGTGATCGGCGTGCCGACCTCCGTCGGTTACGGCGTGGCGGAAGGCGGCCGAACCGCGCTGCACTCGATGCTCTCGAGCTGCGCGTCGGGCCTGCTCGTCACGAACATCGACAACGGTTTCGGTGCGGCCTGCGCCGCACTGCGCGTGCTCGGCATCGCCCCGTAGTCCGCGCGCGGCCGGCACCGGGGGCCCCCTCGCTCCGCCCCGGCACGGAATTCGTTTGCGTGAACAGGATGTCCCGAGATCGATCATCCGGCGCCGGGCGTCGGACGCCCTGCGGCGCACGAACCCACCCCGTCACCGATGACCCTCGCTGACCGCAGCCACATATTCGGCCGCGACACCGCGACCTGCCCGGCGACGACCGTTCCGCGGCAGATCCCGCCGTATCCCGGCTCCCGGACGCACTCGTGAGCGAAGTCGCGGTCATCGTGCGCTACGGGCGCATCTACGCGATCGCCAACGTGGTGAACCGGGCGGGCGCGCTGCTGCTCATCCCGCTGTTCACCCACGTGCTCACGCCGGGGGAGTTCGGCATCTACGCGCTCATCCAGTCCGTGAGCGACCTGTTCGCGATCCTTTTCGGGCTGGGCTTCACGGGCGCGATGACCCGTTACTATCTCGAGTACCACGACGATCCGGTCGCGCGCGCGCAGGTGGTGAGCACCTCGCTGCTGACCATCGTGACCATCGCGATCGCCGTGGTCGCGTTTTCCTACCCGCTCGCCACTGCCGTGACGGCGGCAATGGACGTGTCACGCGAGAACCGCGACCTGTTCGTGCTCGCGTTCGGGGCGCTCGCCACGATCGTGCTGTACGAGTTCGCGTGCGGCTACGCCGTGGCCCGCAAGCAGGTGTGGACGTTCTTCGGGCTGTCGGTGGGCAAGGCGGTGCTGCTGCTCGGATTCAACCTGCTGCTGGTGCTCCACCTGCATCTCGGCGTGGCCGGCATCCTGTGGTCTTCCATCGCCTGCTTCGGCATCATGGGCATCGCGAACGCCGCGGTGGTGCTGCGCGAGACCGGCGTCCACTTCTCGAGAAGCCACTTCGACCACCTGCTCCGCTTCGCGCTGCCGCTCGTGCCCTCGGCGGTGGCGAACGCCGGCCTCGGCGTGGCCGAACGCTATTTCCTGAATTCGCTCTCGGGGGCGGCAAGCGTCGGCGTGTATTCGCTCGCGCAGCGGCTCGCCGCGCTGCTCCAGCAGTTCGTGGCTGCGCCTTTTTCCCAGATATTCTTCGTGCGGCGTGTCGAGACCCTCGTCCAGGGCGGTGACGACGATGCCCACAGCCGTGTGCTGCTGCTGTTCCTGATGGTGATGTCCCTGAGCGCGCTCGGGTTGTCGCTCTTCGCGCCCGAGATGCTCGCGGTGATCGCGACCGACTCCTACCACGATGCGATCGCACTCGTGCCCCTGCTCGCGCTGTGCTTCGTGCTCGCCTCGCTCAACCTGAACTTCGAGATCGGCCTCTATTACACGCGCGCGACCTGGGCCATTCCGCTCGTGGGCATCCTGTCGCTCGCGGTGTGCATCCCCGCGGACTACTACCTCGTGGCCCGTTTCGGTGCGATGGGCGCCGCGATGGCCCTCGTACTCGTCAACGTCGCGCGCATCGCCGCGACGCTCTGGTTCAACGCCCGCTACGGGACCCGCCGCATCACGCTCGACTGGACGCGTACGGTCGCGCTCCTCACGCTCTCCACGGCCGCCGGCGTGGTCGTGACGACCCGGTTCGTGCTGGCCCCCACGCTGATGACGTTTTCCGTCAAGGTCCTCCTGTTCCTGCTGATCACGGCCGGGGCGTTCGTGTCCCCGCTGCTCGATACCCGGTCTCGACACGACGTCCTCGCGCTGCTCGCCCGATTCCGGCGCGGGGCCGGCTCCGGATAAGGGCGTGTGCGCTGCGCGACGACCGCCCCGGGACCCGGGACGGCCCGCACACGCGCGAAAGCCCGCGCCGCGGGCAGGTGCTGGCCACACATTTGCTACACTCGATCTCGCTCGTGACGATCACGAATTCCGGTGTCTGGCCGTCGCATCTTCGGGCCGGACTCCTTCGCGCAGCGCCTGGTGCCTGCCCCATGTCGTTCAACACTGCCGCAATTTGATGCCATTCGGAAATCCCCGCCGCGGTGACCGCGCTCTTGCCTGGCTCACCCGCCGCAGCGCCGCTCTCGCGCGCATCGCGGTGACCGCACTCGCGCTCCTCGCGACCGCCGTGGTGGCAACCGGGTGTGCAGAAGCTCCCACGTTCGTCTCGTCGCCGCCGCCCGGCCCCGACGCCGAGCTCGATCTCACGAATCCCGTGCTCGGCCCGGGCGACATGCTCGAGATCTCCTTCCTGCCGACCGCCAAGACACTGTCCGGCCCGTACAGGATCGATCCGGAGGACCGGCTGCGGGTGGACGTGGCCAATCACACGGAACTCTCCCGGGACAGTCTCCTCGTGCTTCCCGACGGCTCGATCAGCCTGCCGGAACTCGGCCGGATCATGGCCTCGGGCAAGACCGTGGTCGAACTGTCCGCCGCCATCCGCGCCGGATACGAGGCGCGATTCATCCGCGCACCGAGCGTGGTCGTGAGCGTCGAGGACAGCGACGTCCGTCTCAAGAGCCTCATCACCCGCCGCCCGGAGGCCATGTCGGTCGAGCCCAGCGTCTACCGGGTGAGCGAGAACGGCACGATAGACCTGCCCTACATCGCACAGATCCAGGCGAACCGCCGTCTCAGGACCGTGCGCGACGAGGTGATCCGCGCCTACCAGGACAAGTTCGCGGGGCGCCTGGAGGTCACGGTCAATCTCCGTCAGGCGCGTCCGCAGGTCGTCTACGTGATCGGCGAGGTCCCGCGCCCCGGCACCGTCGACTTCCGCTACCCGTTCAACCCGCTCATGGCCATCTCGAGCGCGGGGGGCTTCCTCCCGACCGCCGCGCCCGCCAACGTCGTGCTGTTCCGCTTCGGGACCGGCGGCACGCACAGCCAGTGGATGATGAATTTCCGCACGCCGATGGAAGGCAAGGGCGGCGAGTTCTCGCCGATCGCGGTGCTCCCCGGCGACGTGATCTTCGTGCCGAAGAGCGGCATCGCCCTGTCGAACGCCCTCGTGGAACAGTACGTGCGCAACATGATCCCGATACCCTTCGGCTTCGGCATCACCGTGCCCGTCAAGTGAGCGCCTCCACCCCGGAAACTGCTGCATGAAGAACAGGACCACGACCGAGCTGCGCTCGCCACTGCTGGAGGCGTTCGAACCCGCCCGGCTGCGGCTGCTCGCGGCAGGCATGCTCCATCACGAGGAGCGTGGCGCGACGGTCGCGCTCACGGCGATGGATCACGGCGCCGGCGCGACGACCGTCGCGCACGGGCTCGCGCACGCGCTGGGCGTGGCGTCGGGCGACGACCGCGTCCTCCTCGTGGACGCGACATCGGCACCGGACGACGCACATGCCCGGGACTGGCATGCCGTGGCCGCGCAGTTGCGCGACGGCAGCGAAGTCGCCGCACCGAGCGCCGATCAGAGCTTCGAGACGCTGTCTATCGCGGGTGCGCCCGCGCCGAGGTCCCGCGACGACGAAACCGCCTGGAACGAGGCCTGGGACAGGCTGCGAAGACTCTACGGCAACATCATCGTGGACTGCGGGCCGCTGTCGACCGAATCGCCCTATCTGTGGAGCAAGTGGGTCGACAACACGATTCTCGTCATCGATGCGGAAAAAGTCTCGCGTGAACGACTGCTCGCGATACGCAAGCAGATCGAGCAGGGCGCACTGCCCGTGGACGGGTTCGTACTCAACAAGCGCCGCTTCTACGTGCCCGACAGACTCTACCGGGCGCTCAGCTGACGTGCACCTTACCGACTCCCGAGTGCCCGCGAGATGACACCGCGCGACATTGCGATCTTCCTGTTCAAGTGGAAGTGGAACATTCTCGGAACGTTCCTCTTCACGGTGCTCGTCACGACCCTGACCGTCTACGTCGTGCCGCCGAGCTACGATTCGTCCGCGAAGATCCTCGTGGAACGCAATCTCCCGCCCGTGCTGCGCACGCTGCCGGGGCCGGCGATGGATCTCGCCGAGGCCCTGAACACCGAATCCGAGATCCTGCTCTCGCGGACCGTGATGACTGCCGTCGTCGACAGGCTCAGACCGGAGGACCGGCCGAAACACGAGACCACGATGAGCCGCATCGTCGGCTCCGTGCGCGACACGCTGCAGTCCATGGGCCTGTCCAACCCGGTCGACCCTCGCGAGTACTGGATCGAGTCGCTCCAGCGTCGCATACGCGTCAAGCCGACGATCGACGCGAGCATCCTGAAGGTCAGCTACTCGGACGAGGATCCCGAGTGGGCCGCCCGGATCATCAACACCACGCTGGACGCGTACATCGAGAACCACGTGCGCGTCTTCAGTGTCGAACGCACCTCCGAGCTGTACAAGAGCCAGGTCGACATGATCGGGAAGCAGCTCGCCGAGAAGCGCGAGGAGATCATCCAGTACAAGCGACGCATGTCGATCTCGGCCATGGAGGACACCCGGCGCGAGCTCGTGCGGCAGGTGGGCAATCTCGGCGACGAGATCGCCACGACGCAGAGCGAGCTCGGTGCCCTGCTGCTCCGCTACGAGTACGGACACGCCGAGGTGAAACTGAAACGTGCGAAGCTCGACAGCCTGCGCGAGCGCCGGGAAGCCGCACGCCGGCGTCTCGGTCAGCTCGAGGCCGATCAGGAACACCTGGATGCGCTGCAGGCGAACATCTCTTCGCTGCAGGACTCGCTGCGGGACTACACGAAGCGCTACGAGGATGCGAGACTGAACGAGACTGCCAGCGCCGCGACGGTGAACGTGAGTGCGGTCGACCGCGCGACCGTGGCGTCGCGTCCGAACCACTCGCGCCTGTTCTACATCGCGATCTCGCTCCTCGCGGGCCTGCCGCTCGCCGTGCTGGTCGCCGCGATCCGCGAATACTTCGATCAGCGCCTCGTGTCTTCCGCGCACATCGAGGAAGTCCTCACCATTCCGCATCTCGGAACCGTGGCCGAACTCCCGCGCGCGGTGCTCCGGATGCCCGCGCTGCGGCGGAACCGGGGCGCATCGCCATGATGGTGTCCCCGCACCTGCCCGCCCGCGTCCACCGGGCCAGCGGTGCCTGCCCGCGCCTTCTTCGCGTGCACGCGATCCGGCCATGTCGGTGACGGAGCGCTCGCGTTCCGGCGGTTCGTCCCGGCTCGCGAGCATCGGCCTGCTGGCGGCCGCGGTGATGGTGTTCCTGGTGGTCGCCGAACTGCTCATCCGGTGGATCGAACCCCAGCCGTCGCTGTACCCGCGATACGGCTACTCCGAGGAGTACGGTTTCCTGCCACCGGCGAACAGCGTGATGGTGCACGAGATGCCGGGGCGCTGGCACTTCGAGTACACGACCAACCGGTTCGGCCACCGCGGTCCCGCTCTGCCGATCTCCAACGTGTACACGCGCCCCAACGTCGTCGTGCTGGGGGACTCGTACACGTTCGGACAGGGCGTGGACGACGGCGAGGAGTACTCCGCGGTCATGGACAAGCTGCTGGGCGGCCGCGTCGGGGTCGCCAACCTGTCCTCTCCCGGGTGGGGGCTCACGCAGGAGATCCGCCGCTACTACGAGCTCGGCCAGCTCTGGCACCCGCGCATCGTCGTGCTCGAGTTCTGCTCGAACGACCCTGCGGACGACCTGCTCACGGAAGTGACGCGTGTCGTCGACGGCCGCTTCGAATTCGTGCCGAACCCCAACTCGATGCACAGCTTCAAGCGCTACCTCTCGGATTCCTGGCTGCAGAAGAGCCAGCTCTACAATCTCGCGCGGAGCGCGCTCTACAACCGGATCGCCAAGCGCGAGGTCGAGGCGGCGATGCACAACGAGAACGGCGGCAAGGAACCCTCGCCGGCGGAACGGCTGTACGTCCGGCTCTTCGAACCCTTTGCGCGCGATCTCCACGACAAGGGTGTGTCGCTGGTCGTGCTTTCGGTCGGTCACGACATCGCGCGCTTCCCGCTCATCCAAGAAACCGCCGAACGACTCGACCGCGAAGGGGTCATCCGGCTGCTCCGGGACGTGGACGGCCGCAACGGCGAGTGGCTCGACGTCTCGGCCGAGGGCGGACACTGGGGACCGCGCACGCAACACCTGGTGGGGCAGAACCTCGCCGAAGTGGTCGGCGGGATGCTGAAGTAGTCCGCGGGGAGGCATTCCGCGCATCACGTTCCGGTCGGCGCCCGCGCACCATCGAGCACGCAACTGGAACGGGTGGTGCTTCCGCCAGGGTACGCCGGCGGCGGAACGTCGCCGAAGGCCCGTCACGCCAGGACGGGAAACCGAAAACGAAACAGGAACAGAGGCCGTCGCCATGGGTCACGAGTCGTATCAGCGCGAGGAGAAGATCGAAGGGTCCTCGAACCGGTCATTCGGCCTCGTGTTCGCGGTGGTCTTCACGCTCGTCGCGGTGCTGCCGCTCGTGCACGGCGGGTCGATGCGGCTCTGGAGCTTCGGCGTGGCCGCCGTCTTCGCGATTCTCGCGGTCACCGTTCCGGACGTTCTGGCCCCCCTGAACAGGCTCTGGACACGTCTCGGCCTGCTGATGCACGCCGTGGTCAATCCCGTGGTGCTGGGCCTGATGTTCTTCGTGGTGATCACGCCCACCGGCCTGGTCATGAGGATGTTCGGCAAGGATCCGCTGCGGCTCAGGCGCGACCCCGACGCGGCCAGTTACTGGATCGAACGCACTCCGCCCGGGCCGAAGCCCGACAGTCTGGGCGATCAGTTCTGACATTCGGAGAACCGTACCTATGGGTTTCATCAGCGAACTGTGGCGCTTCATGCGGGTGCGCAAGAAGTTCTGGCTCCTGCCCGTCGTGATCATGACCGTGCTGCTCGGCGGACTGCTGATCCTCGCCAAGGGCTCCGCGGTGGCACCGTTCATCTACACGCTGTTCTGACGTGAAAATTCTCGGCATCTCGGCCTTCTATCACGACAGCGCCGCTGCCCTGGTCGAGGACGGCCGCATCGTCGCGGCCGCCCAGGAAGAACGCTTCACCCGAAAGAAGCACGATGCGGGATTTCCCGAGAACGCGGTGCGCTTCTGTCTCGCGCAGGGCGGCTGCACCCCCGAGGGCGTCGACTTCATCGCCTTCTACGACAAGCCGTTCCTGAAGTTCGAGCGGCTCCTCGAGACCTATCTCACGTTCGCGCCGCGAGGCTTCGGGAGCTTCCGCATGGCCATGCCGATCTGGCTGCGCGAGAAGCTGTTCCTCAAGGATCTCCTGGCGACCAATCTCAAGAGCCTCGGTTTCGGCAAGAAGGTGGCCGACAGGGTGCTCTTCTCGGAACACCATCTCTCGCACGCGGCGAGCGCGTTCTTCCCGTCACCGTTCGAGGATGCGGTGGTGCTCACGATGGACGGCGTGGGAGAGTGGGCGACGACGTCGGTCGCGTTCGGTCACGGGAAGGATCTCGAGGTCCACCGCGAGATCCACTTCCCGCACTCGATCGGACTGCTCTACTCCGCGTTCACCTACTACACGGGCTTCAAGGTGAATTCGGGCGAATACAAGGTGATGGGACTGGCGCCGTACGGGGAGCCACGGTTCGCGCAGCAGATCCTCGATCACCTGATCGACGTGAAGCCGGACGGCAGCTTCCGGCTCGACCTCGACTACTTCGACTACTGCACCGGCCTGACGATGACGAACGACAGGTTCCATTCGCTGTTCGGTGCGCCACCGCGCAAGCCGGAGGAACGGCTCACCCAGCGCGAGATGGACCTCGCCGCGTCGGTCCAGGCCGTCACCGAGGAAGTCGTGCTCAGGCTCACGCGCTCGCTCGCGACGGAAACGGGGAAGCGCAATCTCTGTCTCGCCGGGGGGGTGGCGCTCAATTGCGTCGCGAACGGCAAGGTACTCCGGGACGGAAAGTTCGACGACCTCTGGATCCAGCCTGCGGCGGGCGATGCCGGCGGAGCCCTCGGGGCGGCCCTCGCGGCCTGCCACCTCTACAAGGGCCAGCCCAGGCACGCGAACGGCACTTCCGACAGCATGGCGGGCTCCTACCTCGGGCCGGCCTTCGAGCAGGCGGAGTGCGAGCGCCAGCTCGCGCAGTGCGGCGCGAAGTTCAGCGTCCTGTCCGACGACGAACTCGTGTCCGAATGCGCGCGCAGTCTCGCCGACGGGAAGGCGCTGGGATGGTTCCAGGGCCGCATGGAGTTCGGTCCGCGCGCGCTCGGAGGCCGATCGATCCTCGGAGACGCCCGTTCCCCGTCGATGCAGTCCGTGCTGAACCTCAAGGTCAAGTACCGGGAATCCTTCCGGCCGTTCGCACCGTCGGTGCTCAGGGAACGCGTTTCGGACTACTTCGACATCGACCACGACAGCCCCTACATGCTGCTCGTCGCGGACGTGCGCGAGACGAGGCGTCGCGTGATGAGCGAGGCGGAGCAGGCGCTCTTCGGCATCGAGAAGCTCAATGTCCCGCGATCCGACATCCCGGCCGTCACGCACGTCGACTACTCCGCGCGCATCCAGACCGTGCACCGCGACACGAACCCCCGCTATCACGCGCTGATCTCCGCGTTCGAGGAGCGGACCGGATGCGCGGTGATCGTGAACACGAGTTTCAACGTGCGCGGCGAACCCATCGTGTGCACGCCCGCGGATGCGTTCCGCTGCTTCATGGGAACCGAGATCGAGGTGCTCGCGGTAGGCAACTGCCTGCTCAGGAAGGAGGACCAGGATCCCTCGCTGAAGCAGAACTACGAGACGGCGTTCGAGCTCGACTGACCGACGGCACCGGACGCCGTACCCGGCCCGCGTCCGGATCTGCTAGGGCGACGGTGCCTTCGCGACCGTCGTGGCGCGCGCGACCGATCTGCGGCGACGCGGAAACGCCCCGCCGCGCGCGTGCCCGGGCGGCGGCGCAGTTTCACCTCCGGCATCCGCGGCGCCCGCCCCCGCCGTGCGCTCGTATTGCGCCACGAGCATCCCCAGCAGGAAGAACATCAGCACGTAGATGTAACGGAAGTTCACGAAGTCCACGATGATCGCGTTCGCGACGCATCCGACGACGATCACGCCAATGTACTTCGCGAGCCGCTGCACGTCTTCGGGTACGCGCGGATCACGCCACACCGACCGGACCGCCCGCGCGATCGCGCCGTACACGGCGAGGTACAGCACGAAGCCGATCACTCCCGTCATGGCCCCGACGAGCAGGAACTCGTTGTGCGGCACGTTGAGGGTTTCCGCCCACTGTCCCGACACCTGCCCGAGGCCGACGAGGTACTCGTTCTTCTGCTGCCCAAAGCCGTAACGCGACAGGCCGATGCCGAGCAGGGGATTGTGGACCATGATGTTGACGGCGGTTGCCCAGCCCGCGAGACGGTTGTAGATCGGGTCGACGTCGTAGATGCGGGCGAGCAGGCCCTGCTGGGTGAGGAGGTACGGAAGCACCGCCGTGATCGCCAGCCCGCCCACGACGGTGAGCGCACCGAGCAGGGGCCGGCTCCGCCGGTCGAGCACGTACAGCACCGCCATCGACGCGACCAGGCCGACCCAGACCCCCCGCGTCTTGCTGAGCACCACGGCGGCGGCCATCAGCAGGATCGCGACGACGTAGCCCGCGCGCAGCAGGGCGTCGCGCTCTCGACCGGACTGGTAGGCGGCCAGCAGCAGCAGGGAAGCCGCGACCATCCCGAACTCGGGCGCGTTGCCGAAGGTCCCCGTCGCGCGGTCCCCGGTGTGAATCACGACGAGATACTTGGGCGTGAACGCCGTGACACCCAGGAATATCTGCAGGATGGCCACCAGACCGAGAAAGATGCCGACCAGCGTGAGCATCCTGACGAAGAACGACAGTCGGTCGTCGGTCCAGGGCACGCGCCGCGCGATGAAGAACGCGGTCATGGCCATGAAATAACCATCGAACAGGAACGAGAAGTCGTCGTGCGCGAGGGCCGAGAGTGCCTTGCCGCGACCGCCGATCAGCATCGAGATCACGCACAGCACGAGGAAATAGACGATCCGCCGCTCGAGCGGAATCATGCGCACGTTCGATGGGCCGCTCATGATGCGCTGCCAGGCCATCATGCCGAGGATCGCGAGGAACAGCACGCGTTCCACGCGCACGAACGGCAGTCCGCTCGCGAGGTCGTTCGCGAACACGAACACGGTCGGAAAACCCAGCATCCAGACCACCGTGACGCCCCAGACGCCGGTGAGCAGCAGGGCGAGAAAGAGCACCGCGGCCACGAGCGCCCCGACACCGATCCAGTTGCCGGTCCCGACGAAGAGCCCGAACGCGGCGGCGATGCCGGCCCAGGCGACCATGCCGAGCAGCCGTCGGGGCGCCGGCGCGTGTGCAGCCGTGCCGGCGCCTGCCCGCACCGTCACCACGAACCGGCCGCGAGCCGGCGCGCACCGGCGGACGGACAGCCCGGCCCGCCGGCCCCGTCACATCGACGGGCCGGGCGGTCTCCGGCAATGAGCGTGCGCGACTCCAAGTGTGTCAGTGTGTCCGGGCGGCGGAGAATCTGCCCCGAAGGGCGGGTTTGGCATCGGGTCCGCAGGGCGGACGTCCGGTCAGGATGCACCGGCCGCCCTCGTCCCGCAAGCACCATGCCTCCCGCCCGACAGCCTCTGTTGCGGCCTTCCGGCACGGTGCGTGCGAGGCCTGAGCGGATCCCCGTGCTCGGGCGCCGCCGTGCCGGTCTGCCGCGTCGTCTTGTGCGCGGCGCGCGACCACCCCGACACCGAAGCTGCCGATGCAGCCCGAACGACCTTGAAGGAGACCTCCGACCCCGATGCCCGGATTTCCCGATCGCAGCCACACCCGTGCAGCGCCGGGCCGCGCGCCGATCGCGGCGCGCCGGGCAGGCGCCCGCACGGGTCGCGCCGTCACGTTCCCGCGGGGAGCGACGCACTGAATGCGGACCGGCTGTGCCGATGCGGCACGCGCACCGGAGCCGGCGTTCCCGGCACGAACGGCGGGCGTTCGCAATGTCCTCGTGCTCGCGTCGGTGTTCCACCTCGGCGGAGCCGAGACCGTCATGCGCGAGATCGCGCTGCGCCTGGACCCCGAACGCTATCGTCCGGTCTTCTGTTCGCTCTACGAACCCGGGCCGATCGGCGAGGAACTCATCGCGGCCGGCCATCCGTTCGTCGCGAACCTCCTCCGGCACAAGTACGACCTGCCGGGAGCGTGGCGGCTCGCCCGTGTCGTGCGGGACCGGCGGATCGACGTCGTGTACTTCCACAACTCCCGGCTCGCGCTGCTCTGGTGCGAACTGCTGCGACGCCGGACCCGCACGCCCGTGATCGCGGCGATCCACAACTGGCTCGCGCCCGGCGAACGTGGGCGATTCGACGTGTTCCGGCGGCTTCTGCCGCACATGAACCGCATCGTCACGCTCGCCCGGGTCCAGAAGCGCCGGCTTGCGGCCGGGACAGGGATCGCCGCCGACAGGATCGTCGTCATCCCCAACGGTCTCGACCTGTCGCGCTGGCCGACCCCTTCCGGCACGGACGAGGAACGGGCCCGGGCGTTACTGTCCGTGCCACCGGGGACACCGGTCGTGGGCATCGTCGCGCGGCTGCATCGCGAAAAGGGCATCGACATCTTCATCGAGTCGGTGCGCAGGCTCGCGCCGCAGATCCCGGAGGCACGCTTCGTGATCGTCGGGGACGGTCCCGAGAACGAGTCCCTGCGATCCCTCGCGCGCGATGCGGGCCTCGCCGACCGCGTGGCCTTTCTCGGACAGCGCCGCGACGTGCCGGACATCCTGTACGGCTTCGACGTCGCGGTGCTGGCCTCGCGCGAGGAGGTCCTGCCGATGGCGATTCTCGAATACATGGCGGCGGCCCGGCCGATCGTCGCCGCGGACGTCGGAGCCGTCTCCGAACTCGTCGAGAACGGGGTTCATGGCTTGCTCGTGCCCCCGGAGGACCCCGTGGCACTCGCGGGTGCCCTCCGTTCGCTCCTCGACGACCGGGAACGGGCGCGCGCGCTCGGCCGCGCGGCGCGACAGGTCCTCGAACGCCGCTTCTCGCTCGCGGAGACGGTCGCGCGTACCCAGTCACTCTTCGACGAGGTGATCGATGAAGCTCGCCGAGCAGGTTGAATCCCGCATCGAAGGCCGTCCGGACGCGCATCTGCGCACGGCGGCTTCCACGAACCCAGACTCCGGATCACTCGTGAACGATCTTGCCCCCCGCTGCCCCGACACCCGCACCACCACCGCCATGCCCGACGCCAACGCCGAGCACCACGCCCCGCACACGGGATCCGGCGCCGTGGCGACCACGAAGGTCCTGCATCTGATCAACGGCGAGAACTATTCGGGTGCGGAGCGGGTGCAGGACCTGCTCGCGGAAAGTCTGGGCGAGTTCGGGTACCACGTGGACTTCGTGTGTCTGCGACCGGGGGTGTTCGCCGAACGCCGCACGGCGCGCGACGCGACGGTGCACGAGTGGCCGATGAAGTCGCGGTTCGACCTGAGCGTCGCCGACCGCGTCACGACACTCGTGCGCGAAGGCGGTTACGAGGTCATCCACACGCACACGCCCCGCGCGGCACTCGTCGGCGGACGCGTGGCGAAGAACACCGGACTCCCGCTCGTCCACCATCTCCACAGCCCCACCGCCCGCGACACCGAGAGCCGCATGCGGAACGTGCTGAACGCCTCGGCCGAGTGGATGGTCATGCGGCGCGCGGCCCAGATCATCTGCGTGTCGGGCAGTCTCGTACGATATCTCGACACCCAGCGCATCCGCGGAAGCGCCGTGTCCGTGGTCCACAACGGGGTGCCGACTCCCGGGGACCTTTCACCGTGGAAGCAGCCCGCCTCGGAGTGGGTGCTCGGTACCGTGGCGCTGTTCCGTCCGCGCAAGGGGCTCGAGGTACTGCTCCACGCGATGAAGCGTCTCAAGGATGCGGGCAGTCGCGTGCGGCTGCGGGCGGTGGGCGAATTCGAGACCACGGAGTATCGCGACACCATCATGCGCATCGTCGCGCAACTCGGCATCGGGGACCAGATCGACTTCGTGGGCTTCACGAAGGACGTGGCCGGGGAACTCGCCAGGATGGATGTCTTCGTGTTTCCGAGCCTGTTCGGCGAAGGCCTGCCCATGGCCATGCTCGAGGCCATGGCTGCCGGCGTGCTCGTGGTCGCGACGGCCGTCGAGGGAATCCCCGAGGCACTGCGCAGCGGACAGGACGGCGTCGTGGTCGCCCCCGGTGACGACGCGGCACTCGCACGCGCCCTGTCGCAACTACTCGGCGGATCCTTCTCGATCGAGCGGATGCGACGCAGTGCGTACGAACGCCAGCGCGATCAGTTCTCGAACGTGAGCATGGCGCGGGGCGTTTCTCGCGCGTACGACCGCGCGCTCGGGCGCGACCGGTCGTCCGGAACGACACGCTGACGGAGGCGTACCGTCCGGTCCCGGACGCTTCCCGCGGACCGTCAGCGGGCGATCGTCGCGCCGATCACTGCCGATCCACGGCAGGCACCGTTTCACCGAGCCTGCCGATCGCCATGCCCGCGAGTGCCGTCATGGACAGGGCGGACATGCAGGTCCTCGGCTTGTCGCAGTCGGAGTAGCAGGTCAGACACTCGAGGTCGGGGACGGCGATCTTGGTGACGAGCCCGTCGTAATCGTGCAGTTCCGCAGCACTCGTCGGCCCCATCACGAGCATCGTCGGGGTGTCCGTCGCGCAGGCGACGTGCAGCGCGAGCGTGTCCCCCGTGACGAGCAGGTCACACGCGTCGATCATGGCCGCGAAGCGGCCGAGGCTGCTGCCCGTCTCCCATGCGACGACCCGTGCATCGTTCACGATCTGCCGGATCGCGGCGACCTTGCCGGTCTCCATGGGGCCACCGAGGAGCACGATGCACATGCCCGGACGGGCGCGCAGCATCAGCGTGCACAGTTCGGCGATCTGTCCGGACGCGAGCATCTTCTTCGGCCACCTCGCGCCGCTGCCGACGTTGATCCCCACGAGCACGTCGCGAGCACCCTGCGCGCTCACCCACTCCCCGACACTCCGCCGTTCCCGGTCCTCGACGCGCAGCGCGGGCCGCTCGATGGTCCCGTCGAGGGCAAGGATGCGATACATGATCTCCTGGAACGACAGGCGGTTCGCCTGCTTCGCGGCATTGAACGACGCGAGCGTGAGCCAGTAGCGCGCCCACTCGTTCAGGGCGAGCAGTCTGCCGCGCTCGTCGAGCGTGAATCCGTCGTGTCGCCGCGCCCGGCACGCGCCCGCGAGCGTCGCGGAGCGGACGTCGTTGCTGAGGTTCACGACGCAGTCCCACTCCAGCGTGGTCGCCCTGAGGATTCCCTCGGCGTCGTAGGAGAGGATCTCGTCGACACCCTCCAGCATGGAGGCGGCCTCCCGGTGTTCCGCATCGCAAATCCACACGAGGCGGGCACCCGCGTGACGCCTGCGCAGGCCGGGCAGCACCGTCGACGTGCGGATGATGTCGCCGGCAGCACCGAGCTTCACGATCAGAACGAGACCGGACTGCGCTTCGTACCGGTTGCAGGATCCGCAGACGTTTCCGTGCTCGAGATTGGGCGCACACGGTCTGTCCGCGCGAAACCACCGGCAGTCGACGAAGAGGTCGCCGAACTTCGGGGCGAGCACGTCGCCCGTCACCGACACCGCACCGGCCGCATCGGCGGCCGGAATGCTTCTGGATCTGGATTTATTCTGGTCCGGCATGGCCCGGTCACCTCGATGTTTCTCGTGCAAAGTCGTTCAGGATCCAGTCTAACGGCCCGCGCGCAATCTGCCGAACTCCGCCACGGCCAGGAACTCCAACTCGGAGGAACCGGACACGAACGTCGCGGTCCGGGACGCTTCCCGTCCCGTCCGTGGCGTGTCGCGCGAACATCGAGAAGGTGCGGGCACGGAACCGGACGGTCGACGGACCGGCCGCACGAATCGTGCCGTCACCGTCGCGACCGGAAGTCACCCCCGCACCCGGGTTTGCGCCGACGCGTGACGGCCACGCCATTGACAGGCAACCTCGTCCAGTGACAGTCTCGAACCGATTCGAATTCCGTTCGCCGAAACGCACCTCGAAGCGAACATCCGATGGAGGCAACTCTCGATGATGAAATTCCTGCGTGCAGTATTGGCGGTCGCTACTCTCGCCGCGGTGGTTCCATTCGGCGCGCCCGACGCTCACGCGGCCATGACCAACAGCGAAGCCCGCGCGAAGCTGCTCGCCTACCTGACCAGGATCGGCCAGTCGCCGAACGAGATGCTGAGCGGGCAGAACGCCGGGCACGCGGACGGCAGTCAGGGTGACCAGTACATCAGCGGGCTGGTGACGTCCACCGGCAAGTATCCCGCAATTCTCGGAATAGACCTCGGGTTCAAGCTGGTCGGTTCCGTGCCGGGCGGCGCCATCGACTACATGACCAGCTACTGGAACAACGGTGGTCTGATCACCCTCAGCATGAGTCCCGAGAACCCCATGACGGGCGGCGATCCCTGGGACGTCAGCAATGCCGACTTCGACCAGATCTTCTCGCCCGGCACGCAGGCCAACCAGCGCTGGATGCAGGTGCTGGACAACGTCTACGGCGTCCTGAACCGTCTCAAGCAGGCGGGCGTGATCGTCCTGTGGCGTCCGCTTCACGAGGCCAACGGCGGCTGGTTCTGGTGGGGAGGCAACGACAACGGCCGCTGGGTTACGCCCGCGCAGTACAAGCGGCTGTGGACGCAGATGTACGACTACTTCGTCAATGTAAAGGGACTCGACAATCTGCTCTGGGTGTATGCCCCCAACTGCCAGGACAGCAGCGATCTCAAGTCGGTCACCTACTACTACCCCGGATCCGCCTACGTGGACGTCGTGGGCCTCGACTGCTACACGAACGACATGAGCATCGTCGGCAGCCGCGGCAGCTACACGCAGGCCGTGAGCCTCGGCAAGCCGGTCGCGATGACCGAGTGGGGGCCGCAGAACAACTCGAACGCGCCCTTCGACAACCGGTTCACGCTCGGCCTGAAGACCGCCTATCCGCGCCTGAGCTACTTCATGTACTGGCACAGCTGGCCCGGAAACAAGCGAGCGATCGTGGACTTCCCGAACGCGAACGCGCTCATGAAGGATACGAACGTACTCTCGCTCGGGCAGCTCGACTGGCGAACACAGACCCCCTGACGTGATGCAGGGCGGCGCGACGCGTGCCTGAGGGGGCGCGTCGTGTCGACAGGTCCTTCCCGAGGATCCACCATCCCGGCGACGGCCGCCCGTTCCACGAGACGGGGGTGGCGCATCGTCGCCTGTACGGGATTGATTGTTGCTTGACCGGTTCCCCACAGATCACGAACTGGCGTCCGCGCCAGCCAACAACAAAGCCGTCTCGTGAACCTTCCTGAACGACCCACCGCCACCCCGAGCCCCCGCGTCGGCCACGTCACGAGCGCGAGCCTGCGCGCGTCGCGGCCCGCCGGGGCCGCGACACGTTCGGGCGTCCCGCGCCCCGCGAGCGGGTCCGTCCACGCCAGGCACCACGAGGCGCCCGCGCCGGTCACGGACCGATGAAGTCGCGTCTGTTCGACATGACCTTCGACCTCCATGGTCTGCGGGAAGCGGCGCGCCGCATTGCCGGTTCGATCCGTCGCGGCGACGCGCTCGAACATTGCCGGTATGTCTCCACGGTCAACGTGGACGTGCTGGTGCAGATTCACCGCAACCCGGCGATGCGACGCGCCTGCGAAGGCGCGGACATGATGCTCATCGACGGCAAGCCCATCATATGGGTCGCGCGCGCACTCGGAGCGGACATCCCCGAAGCCGTGCCCGGCAGCGACCTCGTGCCGGCGCTCTTCGATCTGAGCAGCGGGCACACCCGCGTCCGCGTGTTCCTGCTCGGCGCGAGACCGGAAGTGGGATCCCGTGCAGCGCAGGCGGTGCGGGAGCGCTGGCCCGAGGTGGAAGTGGCAGGACAGTACAGCCCGCCGCTCGGCTTCGAACACGACGCGGACGAGTGTGCGCGCATCGTGCGGCAGGTGAACGAGTCCGGTGCCAACCTGCTCGTGCTCGGCTTCGGAGCGCCCAAGCAGGAACTCTGGATCGAACGTCACTGCAGGGCCCTCGCGCCGATGGTCGCGATCTGCGCGGGTGCGACGATCGACTTCCTCGCGGGAGAACAGCAGCGCGCGCCGGAATGGATGCGCCGCCGCGGACTGGAGTGGCTGTACCGCCTGTGTTCCGACCCCAGGCGGCTCTGGCGCCGCTATGGCCGCGACTTCCTGATCTTTCCGCAGATCATCGCCAGGGAAGTGTGCTCGCGCGCCGCGAAGCGACGCACGTCAGCGCGACGGGACGATCAGCCCTCCTGAACGCGACCGGGCTTCAGCCCTCGCGCGCGGCGGACATGTATTCGCGATAGCGGCGACGATACTCCGGGCGCACCAGCCAGTCCCAGCAGCCTGCGACGTAGCCGGCCATGGTCCCCGCGTCCTTCGGAAACACCACCGCCGGCACGAGCAGGAGCAGCCGCCACGACCGGATGCCGCCGTCGGCGACGAGGAGGCGACGGTAGCCCTGTGTGACGAGATGCATCGCGAGCAGTCCCAGGCCCGCGGCAGGCGCCACGAGCGACCACGGGCTCACGATCATCGAGGCCACGACCGCCGCATAGAGCCAGAAGAGCCGGCGATAGTGTGGCTGCGAGTGCGCGGTCCTGCCGTCACCACGCGCGTAGACGAAATTCTGGTGGTACAGCGCACGCGGATTGTCACGCATGTGATGCCGCAGGACGGCCGCGGGAGCACCCGTGAGCCGTGCGTTCATCGCGTTCAGCTTGCGCCCGAAAAGCTGATCCTCCCCGGCGCGCAGCCAGGCAGGCTGCCCCGAGCAGCGTACCCAGCACGACCGCGTGACTGCGGCGCCCAGCCCCCCGAGGCGATGCTCGGCCGGCATGCGCGCGCGCTTCTCCGCCAGGCTCAGGCGCCCCGCCAGAAGCGGTTCCAGGTACTGGATGGCCGCCACGCAGTGCTCGTAGTCGCTAGTCTCGTCGGGCACGAACATGCCGCCCACGCCGTCGAGGGACGGATCCTCTTCCAGCGGCGCGACCATCTCCCCGATCCAGTCGGGCTCGATGATGTTGCCGAAGTCCAGGAACAGCAGGATCTCGCTCGTCGAGGCGGCCGCCGCATGGTTGCGCCCGGCGCCCGCGTAGATCTCCGGGTTGTCCACGATGCGTATCGGCACGCCGCAGTCGCGATAGCGCCCGATCAGGGACACGGTCTCGTCGGTCGAACCGCCGTCGGCGACGACGATCTCGTCCGGCAGGCGGCTCGACGCGAACACCGCCTCGAGCGTCGGCACGACGGAACGTTCCTCGTTGCGCGCCGGCATGAGCAGTGCGACGGTGCGGCGACGGCGATCTGCGGCCGGTGCGGCCCCGGGTTCGGAAGGGATGTACGGCACGGTTATGAATCGTCCTGCGATGGCACCGTGGCAGCAAGCATCGGGCCACCGGTTCCGGATCCCGACCGTGACGCGCTCACCGCGCCGCGATCGGGTGCGTTAGACTGCCGTGCGACCGGGAGCTGTCCGGCCGTGCGGCGTGTGTCCCCGCGACGCATGGTGACAGGACTGTACCGGCGTATCCCGTCGGCTCGGTTCTTGCACCGGTTCCGGGCCACGGATTCCAAGGAAAAGAGACCTCGATGAAACTCGATCTGCCCGCCGCCCGGGTCGTGCCACCGATCGGATCCGACGTCGATCCCGTCGTCCGACTCCGGGAATCGTGGGGCCACGCGCCGTTCTACCACACGAATCACTGGGTCGACATCTCGAATCTCGACCTGGAACTGCCGGCACTCGACCGCATGCTGCGTCGCCTGCCACCCGAGAAGGTGTTCGTGCGTACGCCCGGCACCGACCCCGACTTCGGGTCGATTCCGCGCATCCCGTTCGGACCGGAGCCGCTCGCCGAGCAGCTCGCCGCGCGATCCCTGCACGTGGTGGTGCTGAGCCTCGAGGACCACGACCCGGGATTCGCCGCCGCCCTCGACGCCTTCATGGCACGGATCGCTCCGGCGCTCGCGGGCCCGGGACGCGAGGTCATCATGGCAACGACCGGCATCTTCCTCGCGAGCGGCCGCAGCGTCGTGCCGTTCCACGTCGATCTCGAGCACAACTTCCTGATGCAGGTGTACGGTTCGAAGCAGCTGAACGTGTTTCCGAACGACGACCAGGAGATCCTGCCCGAGATCGCGCGCGAACACGCGTCCCGCTACACCGGCGAGGGGCGCTTCCTGAAGTACCGTCCCGAATTCGAGGAGCGGGGTCAGGGCTTCCAGCTGGGTCCCGGGATGTCCGGCTACCAGCCGGCGTTCTGCCCGCACTGGGTCGGCAACGGTGACGAGGTGACGCTGTCCGTCCTCTTCAGCGTCTATACCCAGGCGGAGTTCCGCAAGAAGCTCACGCACATGGCAAACCGGACGTTGCGCCGGCTGGGCGTGAATCCGTCACATGTCGGAGCCAGTCCGCTCGCGGACCGTATCAAGTACGGCACGGCCGTTTCCCTGCGCAAGGTCGTCCGGAAGGCTCGCGCCACGAGCTGACGAAGCGTCCGGGCTCCCGCACCGCGCGCGAGCCCGCATTTCTCGCGGCGTCGCGAGCCGGCGGCGCGTTCAGGTCGAGGCAGTCCCGGCTCGGACGCCGTGTCGCCATCCGACATGACGACGGGACGGACATGCCGGGAATGGCCGGTCTGGGGGCGCGGCGGCGTCTCCGCAGCCCGTTGCCTGTTCGAATGCGTGTGCCGCGCGGTACGTCGTCGGCCGGTCAATCGGTCGCGGCCGCATGGCGGAGCCGACCTGTGACAAACGCGGGCTAGGACGCCGCGGCACGCGCGGGCGACGGACTTCCGGTCTGCGCAGAGCCTTCCCTCGACGCCGTCCCCAGTTCACGGCCCGACTCGAGCCACGCCACGACGCCGTCGACGAGCCGGTCCTGGTCAGCCCTGCGGCTGAAGAGATGGTCGGTATCGTCGAGCTGCAGGGCGGCGAGTTCGTCCGGCGCGGACGCGTCGAACAGGTCCCGCCCGAGGATCATGCTGAACTGCTCGACGCTCACGTCCCCGGCCGAGAAGATCATCTGCAATCGCGCGCCACGGGCCAGCACGGCATCCAGTTCGGCCTTCAGGCCGCGGGTCGTGTCCTCGACCTTCGACCCGCCGCCGCGCACGAGCCGCGTCGCCTGCCGCCAGAGCACGGTGAAGAGGCGCCGGTACTCGATGCGACCGGTGAGAAGATTCAGCCACGCTCGCGGGCTGAACAGGGATTTCGACCAGTAGCGCTGCGCCCACGCGTGGGAAACCCATTCCGGGTCACCCACGAAGTCCTGCGGGTTCACGAGTATCGCGCCCGCGACGCGCTCGTCGGCGCAGGCAGTCTTGAACGCCGCATAGGCCCCGGAGCAGATGCCGAACAGGACGAACCGGCGATAGCCGGCGACCGCGAGGTCGTTCATGGCGTCGCGGGGATCCTGCACGATCGCCTCGAGCAGGGGCAGGTTGTCCGCGCGCACGTCGCTGTCGCCGAGGCTCGACAGATCGAGCCGCAGGACGGGCATGCCGAGCGCCGCGAGCCGGCGCGCGAGACGGACGTACAGACGCGAGGGCCCGACCCGGTGGATCAGGCCGGAATTGAGGAGCACGAGCGCGGTGTCACCGGCACGCGCACGGCCGGCGGGCTCGGTGAGAATGCCCACGAGCGTCCTGTCCGGTCCCAGCCGGACGACGCGTTCCTTCACGCCTTCGATGTCGAGAGCCATGACACGATCTCGTTCAGCAGGGGGACGGGCACGACGGCCTCCGACGGTTCCTGACGCCAGGGTACGGCAACGTCGGTGTCGCTGCGCGTGACGGCGATGCCGGCGCGACGCATCGCCTCGTCCCAGCCACCGTCCACGGCTTCTCCGAGCCAGAGCGCGCGCCGGACGCTGCCCCTTTCACCGAAGGGACAGGCGACGGGGCCGGCCAGGAGTCCGTCCACGAGCGCGCGGGACAGGGGCATGCCGAGAATCTCGGGCGGGGGGTCGTCACTGGCCGGGAAACCCATGCCCGCCTCGAAGCGGTGCTGGAGTTCCAGCCACTCCTGTCGCAGCGCGGCACCGTCCGTCACGGCACTCCAGAAGACGACGTCCGTCACGTCGGTGCGCGCTGCCGCGACGCGCGCCGCCACCGTCGCGCCGGCCCGGACGCCGAACAGCGCGACGTCCGATGCCCCCGACAGTCGCAGGCCGTGCGCGATCGCACGGTTCGCGTCCTCGCAGAGCGCGTCCAGGGAGACGTCTTCGGGTTCGCCATCGGAATCGCCGGTGCCACGATAGTCGAATCGCACGACGTGCAGACCGGCCCGCGCGAGCGCGACGGCAAGCTGGCGGACGGCGCGGTGACAGCGTTCGTATTCGTGCGCGAGCGGATAGCAGAGCACGACAAGTCGCGCCGGGTGACGGGGCGTCTGCGGAACGTGCCGGCACACGAAGATCCGGCTTCCGGGATCACCGACCAGTACCGGCTCGATGCGGTCCCGCGCCGAAGCGGCCGCGGAAACGACGGTGTCGGCGTGCGTCATCCCCGGCCCTTCCTGTCGAAGAGTTTCCCGAACACGGACCGCAGCCCGCCTGCGGACGCCGCGGCCTCGGCCGGAGCCGGTGTCGCAGGTGCCTGGCCGGCGGCCGAATGGTGCGCGGCGATCTGGCCGACGGTCTGCTGGAACAGTTCGCCGGGCTGCATGCTGCGCCCCGTCGCCTTCCGGAAGCGGTCCACCACCTTCATCGCGAGCAGCGAGTGCCCGCCGATGTCGAAGAAGTTGTCGTAGCGTCCCACCCGGTCGACCGCGAGCACCTCGGCGAAGATGCCCGCGACGAGCTTCTCCATGTCCGTCTGCGGTTCCGCATAGCCCGACGCGCAGGCGGCCGCCTCACCGCTCGGAGCCGGGAGGGCCTTGCGATCGACCTTGCGATTGGGCGTTCTCGGGATCTCGTCCAGCCAGACGAACGCGCCCGGGATCATGTAGTCCGGCAGGTTCTGCTGCAGTGCCTGCTGCAGCGCCGCCGCGTCGGGTCTGTCCGTGCCGCGCGGGGTCAGGTACGCGACCAGACGCTGGTCACCCGCACGGTCCTCCCGCACGAGCGCGACGGCTTCGCCGACCGCGGCGTGCGCCGCGAGCGCGGACTCGATCTCGCCGAGTTCCACCCGGTAGCCCCGGATCTTGATCTGCGTGTCGGTGCGCGCGCCGATCTCCAGCGTGCCGTCCCGCCGGAACCGTGCGCGATCGCCGGTCCGGTAGACGCGACCGCCGGGCTCGACGGGATCCGGCACGAAGCGCTCGGCATTGAGTTCCGGACGCCGCAGATACCCCCGCGCAACCCCCTGGCCACCGATGTGGAGTTCGCCCCAGACTCCCGCGGGAACGGGCCGGGATCGCTCGTCCAGTACGTAGACCGTGGTGTTAGCGAGCGGCCGGCCGACGTCGGGTGCCTGCGGACCCGCGGTGACGCGTCCGCACGTGGACCACACGGTCGTTTCGGTGGGACCGTACATGTTCCAGACCTCGTCCGCGAGCGGCAGCAACGCATCGGCGACCGGACGCGGGAATGCCTCCCCGCCGCACAGGATCTTCGCGAGACGGGGTGGTTCGAGAATGGACCAGACCTCGAGGAGCAGACGCCACGTCGCGGGCGTGGCCTGCATCGCGGTCACGCCGTGATCCACGATCAGGTCGTGCAGCCTGCGCCCGTCGATGGCGTCGTCGCGCGTCGCGAGCACCACGGTCCCGCCCGCGAGCAGGGGGCCGAAGATCTCGAGCACGTGGATGTCGAAGGACACCGTCGTGACGGCGAGCAGCCGGTCGCCGCGGGCGAGGCCCGGGGTCTCCAGGATGGAGCCGATGAAGTTGACGACGTTGCGGTGCTCGATCTGCACGCCCTTCGGCTGCCCCGTGGAACCGGACGTGTAGATCGTGTAGGCGAGACTTTCGGGCGCTGCCGTCGGTGCCGGGTCCTGGCGGAAACGCTCTTCCCCGGACGGAACGTCCCGGTCCACGCAGACGACGCGTGCGCGGGCCGTCGCGAGACGGTCCGCGAACGCCGCTTCGGTGAGCACGAGGTCGACGCGACTGTCGTCGAGCATGTAGTCGATGCGGGCCGCCGGGAACGACGGATCGAGGGGCACGTATCCCGCCCCGGCCTTCAGGATGCCGAGCAGACCCGCCACCAGATCCGCCGAGCGATGCATCATGATGCCGACGCCCGCGTCGGGTGCCGCGCCCAGTTCGCGCAGGCGATGCGCGATCGCGTTCGCGCGCTCGTTCAGCGCCCGGTAATCCAGCACGACGTCGCCCGCCACGAGCGCGACCGCGTCGGGCGTGGCGCGCGCCTGCTGCTCGAAGCGCGCGTGCACGGTCCCCGGCCCGTCGAACACGGTCTGCGTGGCGTTCCAGTCGCGCACGACACGCGTCCACTCCTCCTCGTCCATGAGCGGCAGCGCGGCCAGCGCCGCGTCCGGTGTCGCCACGGCCGCCCCCAGCAGCCGGACGAAGTGCCGTGCCATCGACGCCATCCGCTCCCGGTCGAACAGTGCCGTCGCGAACTCGATGCGACCGGAAAACGCGCCCGTTCCGGCCGGATCCGGTTCGAGGTACAGGCTCAGGTCGAACTCCGACGTGCCGGGATGCTCGACGAGCGGCGTGAGCGTCAGGCCCTTCAGGCGCGCGGCGCCCTGCGGGGCATTGAGGTACGCGAACATCGCCTGGAAGAGCGGCGTGCGGCTCCGGTCGCGCTCCGGCTGCATGGCCTGGACGAGTCGCTCGAACGGCATCTCGCCGTGCTCGGTCGCCTCGACGAACGTGCGGTGCTCGGCCGACAGCAGGTCGCGAAACGAGGCGTCCGCGCCGACGGGCGTGCGCAGGACGACGTTGTTCACGAATGTCCCGATGAGTGCTTCGGTGTCGACATGCGGGCGGTCCGCGAACGGCGAGCCGATCGTCGTGTCGGCCTGGCCGCTGTAGCGCCACAACAGCACGCGGAAGGCCGCGAGCAGCACCACGAACGGTGTCGTGCCCGCCGCCGTCGCGAGCCGGCGCATCGCGGCGCCCGTCGCGGACGGAATCGACACGGGCATTTCGTCGCCGTCGAAGGCGATCTCGGGCGGACGCGGCCGGTCCGCCGGCAGTTCCAGCGGCGGCAGGTCGCCGGCAAGCTTGTTCAGCCAGTAGTCGCGACTCGCGTCCATCACGCCGGAATCGAAGCGCCGTCGCTGCCAGCACGCGAAATCCCCGTACTGCACGGGCAGGTCCGCGAGTTCGGCGGGCCGGTTCTCGACCGTCGCCGCGTAGAGCTCCGCGAGTTCCCGGAACACGATGCCGCTCGACCAGCTGTCCGCGGCGATGTGGTGCAGCGTCACGAGCAGCCAGTGCTCCTCCGGCGCGAGCCGGAGCAGGGATGCGCGCAGGAGCCGCCCCGCGTGCAGGTCGAATGGCTCCCGCGCCACCCGACGGGAGACGCGGCGCGCCTCGGCCTCGCGGTCCGCGGCCGGGAGGGCAGACAGATCGACGACCTCGAGCGGCACGGACTCGGCCACCCGCACGCGCTGGAAAGGGACGCCGTCCGTCTCGCCGATCTCGGTGCGCAGGATCTCGTGGCGGTCGACCAGTGCGCCCAGTGCACGCCCGAGCGCGCCTGCGTCCAGGGGGCCCTGGAGACGCAGCACGCCGTGGAAGTTGTAGAGCGGACTGCCCGGCTCGAACTGTTCGAGGAACCAGATGCGTTCCTGCGCGCTCGACAGGGGCAGCGGAACGGATCTGTCGGCCCGCGGAATCGTCTCAGCCGCGGACGCGGCCGCACCCGCTTCCTCCGCGAGCATGAGCGCGAGGAGTTCGCGCCGGGCGGCATCGAGGTCTTCCTCCGCGCCGGGAACGGGTTCGGTACTGGTAGTCGTCATGGTTGCCTGTTCGTCCTCGGGAAACGGCCCGCACTCAGCCGGCCGGCTTCCCGCGTTTCTGCGCGAGCATCGCCCGAACCTCTTCGGGCGACATCGCGTCGATCCGTGCGCGCAGCGACGCCGCGGTGTCCGCCTCGTTCGGCGCCGGCGGCTTCAGCCGCGCTTCGAGCGCCGCGATCGTGGGAGCCTCGAAGAGCAGATTGGGCTTCATCTCGCACTGGAGGTCGCGTCGCACGCGCGCCGCGACACGCAGCGCGACGAGCGAATCGCCGCCGAGTTCGAAGAAGTTGTCGTCGACGCCGACCGGCGCGACGCCGAGCAGGCCCTCCCAGATCGCCGCGAGCCGCTGCTGCAGTTCGGACTCGGGCGCCCTGAAAGGCGTGTCGGTCGTACGCGGCGTCCCGGCGTCGGTCCCCGCGATCGCTTCCGCGACATCTCTCTCGCCGGATACCGGGAGTCCGTCGTCGTTCGCCGCCTGTTGCGCGACGAGATCGAACGTCGCCACGTACACGAGCGACTCGTCCGATGCGAGTATCCGGCAGAACGTCTCGATGCCTGCCGGGCCGGAGATGCCCGCCCCCATGCGTGGCGTCGGAGTGCCCCGGGAGGCATCGGCCTGCGCGCGCGCCGCCATGCCGGCATCCAGCCATCTGTCCCACGCCGCCACGCGGATCGGCCACCGCACGCGCGTCTGCAGGGCCGCGGGCAGCGCGTCGAGGACGGCGTTGGCGGCCGTGTATTCGACCTGGCCCGCGACGGGAACGGCGGTGACGAGCGACGAGCAGACGAACACCCAGTCGAGCGGCCGCTCGCCGAGGACCTGCGCGAACACCAGCATCGCGTCCGCCTTGGGGCGCATGACGTCGTCCAGCCGCTCGTGCGTCGCGCCGTCGATCACGCCGCTCATCGCGATGCCGGCCGCGTGGATCACGCCGTCCAGGCGGCCGAAGCGCTGGTCCGTGGCAGCGACTGCCGCGCGCAGGGCATCCGGATCGGAGACGTCCGCCGCGGCGACCAGCACTTCCGCGCCGAGGCGCTCGAGTTCGCCGGCGACTTCGCCGTCCGCCGGCGGCCTGCGGCCGACGAGCGTGAGCTTCGCGCCCCACTCCGCGGCGAGGTACCGCGCGAGCGTCAGGCCGATGCCGCCGAAGCCGCCCGTGACGAGGTAGCTCCCGCCGCGCCGCAGCGGCAGCCGGGAGGGATCGGGACGGTCTTCGGCCATCGACAGACGTTGCACGACGGGCTCCCACCGTGTCGCGCCGCGGATCGCCACGACCGGCACCGGAGACGGCAGCGCGGCTTCCCGACACAGCAGCCGCGCGATCTCGCGCGCATCGCGCCCGCGCGCGGCCGGCCCGAAGTCCACGCTCGTGCACCGCAGTCCTTCGTATTCGAGCCCGATCCCGCGGACGGCCGAGAGCCCGGCAGCCCGCCCCGCGCTCACCGGCTCGTCGCTCGTGAGTGCGGACGCGCCGCAGGTCGCTTCGACGATCCGCACCGGCGCGCCCGGGTCCGCCGCGGGTCCCGCCGCGCGTGCGAGCGCGAGCCAGCCGAGCAGCCCTGCATCGAGCTCGCGGTGCAGTCCGGCCGTGTCGGTCGCGTCGGCCGGCAGCGGGCCGAGACCGATGCGGAATACGGTCTTCGGCGTCGCGCCGGCCTCCGCGCACTGCGTCCAGGCCCGCTCCACGTCGTCGGCGGTCGACCTTCCGTCGACGCCGGTGACCACGCGCGTAACGGCTGCGGGGGCGATCGACGCGAGAGCTTCGGCCACGGCCACGTCGACCGGATCCGGGGAGGACATCACGAGCCACGGGCCGTCGGGCAGCGCGCCGGGCGGCGCGGCGAACGGCCGGCCCTCCCAGGTGCGCACGTGACACCAGTGGCGCGGTTCCCGCAGATCGGTCACGCGCCTCCCGCCCGTGCCCGGCTCGAGCCAGTGGCGCCGGCGCTGGAACGGGTACGTCGGAAGTTCCACCCGCCGGCGCGGCGTGCCGTGCAGCGCCTTCCAGTCGAGCCTGCCACCGGCCGCCCAGTAGTCACCCACGGCACCGAGCAGCGCGTGCGTCTCGTCCGCGCCGTCACGGACACCGGCCATCGTGGCGATCGCCACGGGCCCGCTGTCGGCGACCCGGCGCCGGACGAGTGAAGTCAGTGCATTGCCCGGTCCGCATTCGAGCAGGACGGCGGTGGCATCCGCGAGCAGCGTCTCGACGCCATCCGAGAAACGCACGGTGCCGCGCAGGTGCGCGCACCAGTAGTCCGGGTCCGTCGCCTGCGCGTCCGTGATCCAGGCCCCCGTGACGTTCGAGACGAACGGGATTCGCGGCGCCGACAGTGTCACCGTCGCGAGTCGTGCGCGGAACGGCGCCAGAGCCGGCGCCATCATCGCGCTGTGGAACGCGTGCGAGGTGCGGACCGGCCGGCATTCGATCTCCGCGTCCGCGAATGCCGTGCGCGCGACCGCGATCGCGGACGAAGGGCCGGCGCAGACGGTCACGTCCGGCGAGTTGATCGCGGCGATCTCGACACCGGGCGGGAGCCGCGGCGACACGTCGCCGGCCGGGGCCAGCACCGCGAGCATCTCGCCGGGTTCCATGGACTGCATGAGGCGGCCGCGTTCCGCGACGACGGCGAGCGCGTCCTCGAGACTCATCACGCCCGCGACACAGGCGGCGACGTACTCGCCGACGCTGTGACCGATCAGCGCGCGAGGGTCGACCCCCCACGACATCCAGAGGCGCGCCATCGCGTGACTCGCGACGAACAGGGCGGGCTGCGTGTAGCGCGTCTGCGCGAGCCGGGCTCCGGCGTCGTCGCCGGTCGCGAACATCACGTCCCGGATGTCCTCGCCGAGGAAGGGCTGGAGCATCCGCGCACACGCGTCCACGGCATCGCGGAAGACCGGTTCGCGCCCGTACAGCACCGCGCCCATCCCCGCGAACTGCGAACCCTGCCCCGGAAACAGGAAACACGCGTTGCGACTGCGCACGGGCATCGCGCGAACCGTCGCGCGCTCCTTCAGCTTGACAACGGCATCCGCGACGTCGGTCGCGACCACGTGTCGCCGGAACGGCAGCACGCGGCGCCCGGTCTGCAGCGTGAAGGCAGTGTCCGCGAGATCGGCGACGCCGTCGCCTTCGAGATGCTGCGCGAGGCGTTCCGCGACCGCATCCAGGGCCGCCTGCGACGCCGCGGACAGGACCAGGACCTGTGGTCCGCCGGCATCGCGCGCACCCGGGGCGGCCGGCGCGGGCGCCTGCGCGAGCACGGCGTGCGCGTTCGTGCCGCCGAAGCCGAACGCGCTGACGCCCGCGATGCGGCCGTGCGCGCCGTCCGACCACGTGCGGCAGTCGGTGTTCACGAAGAACGGACTCGCCGCGAGTTCCAGCTTCGGATTCGGCGACGCCACGTGGAGCGTCGGCGGAATGACAGCGTGGCGGATCGCGAGAACCGCCTTGATGAAGCCCGCGATGCCCGCCGCCGCGTCGAGGTGCCCGACGTTTCCCTTGACCGCACCGAGCGCGCAGAACCCCGTGTCGGCGGTCTTCGCGCGGAACACGCGCGAGAGTGCGGCGACCTCGATCGGGTCTCCGAGCGCCGTGCCGGTTCCGTGCGTCTCGATGAACGTGATCCAGCGGGGATCGACGCCCGCGACGGCCTGGGCGGTCGCGACGACCTCCGCCTGCCCGTTCGGACTCGGTGCCGTGAAGCCCGCCTTCGCGGCCCCGTCGTTGTTCACGGCGGTGCCGAGGACCACGGCGTGGATCGTGTCGCCGTCGCGCAGTGCGTCCTCGAGACGCTTCAGCGCGACGATGCCCGCCCCGTTGCCGAATACGGTGCCCTGGGCGTTCGCGTCGAACGGACGACAGTGCCCGTCCGGAGACAGGATGCCATCGGGTTCGTACAGGTAGCCGCGCGTCTGCGGCACCTGCACGGTGACGCCGCCCGCGAGCGCCAGATCGCTCTCGAAATCGAGCAGGCTCCGGACCGCGAGGTGCACGGCGACCAGGGCCGTCGAGCACGCGCTCTGCACCATGACGCTCGGGCCGCGCAGGTCGAGCTTGTACGAGATGCGTGTCGCGAGGAAGCCGGGAAAGTTCTCGTAGATCGCCTGGTCCCGGAACGCACCGTCCTGCCAGGACCGGCTCGGCACGAGCTGGTTCATGAGGTAAGTGCTGGTCGTCGTGCCCGCGAACAGCCCGATCGGCCCGTCGAAACGGTCCGGATCGCACCCTGCCCGCTCGAGCGCCTCCCACGCGCACTCCAGCAGCACCCGGTGCTGGGGATCCATGAAATCCGCTTCACGCGGGGTCATGCCGAACACGCCTGCGTCGAAGTCCTCCGCATGCTCGACCGGAGCACCCGCACGCACGAAGGCGGGATCGTCGACGAGTTCGGGCGGTACGCCTGCGGCCACGCACTCGTCGCGCGAGAATGTGCGGATGCTCTCGACGCCGTCACGAAGGTTGCGCCAGAAGGCATCCGGGTCGGGAGCCCCCGGAAACCGGCAGGCGAGCCCGACGACGGCTACCGCGCTGTCGAGGTCGAGATCCTGGTCACTCGCCATGCGACCTCGCATTGCGCAGTCTGTCGCGACGCTCCCGCGCGGCGTCGGCACGCTGGCGGCCGCGTGCCTCGGCCTCCGCGAGCGTGGGCGGTGCGCCCTGCGCGTCCGGCGACAGGTGCGCCGCGAGCAGGGCCACGGTCGGATGCTGGAACAGTTCCACGACCGAGAGCTTGCCGAGGCCTTCGGCCACGATGCGCTCGTGGATGCGCACCGCGTGCACGGAACGCCCGCCGAGTTCGAACAGGTTGTCGTCCGGGCTCGTGACCTCCACACCCAGCACGTCGTGCCAGATCCGCGCGAGACGGGACTGGAGCGGCGTGAGCGGGACCGGCGCGACGGGTGCCTTTCGCGCTGCGCCAACCGTTCGTCGCGCCGGTGCGACGCCCTGCGCGAGCGGCACGGACGCCCGCAGGCTTTCCACCGACTCCGAGTGCCGGACGGCAATCTGCAGCAGCAGGGACCGCACTTCCGCGAGCAGCGCTTCCGCACCGGTGCGCCCGAGCAGCGTCTCGTCGTGGACGAGGCGCAGCGTGAGACCGGGCTTCGGAATCGCGACGAGGGCGAGCGGGTAGTTGGTGCGCACGACCTTGTGCAGGCCCGTGACCGTGAATCCGCGCTCGTCCCAGAACGTGCCGTCGAGCGGGAAGTTGTGGATCTGGACGATGGACTCGAACAGGCGCTGGCCGCTCAGGCCGCTCCACTGCTCGATGCGGTCGAGCGGCGCGTACTCGTGCTCGATCGCATCGAGCTGGGCCCGCTGGACCTCGCGCAGCCACTCGGCCACCGGCGTCGCGGCGCGCACCGGCACCCGTACCGGGACGTTCGTCGTGAACTGCCCCACGATGGAGCCCACGTTTTCGAGTTCGCCGGGCCGCCCCGCCGACCCGATGCCGAACACGACGTCGTCGAGGTGCGCGTGCCCTGCGAGCACGAGTGCCCACGCGCCCTGCACGAGCGTGCTGAGCGTGACACGGGTGGCCGTCGCGGCCGCGCGCAGGCGATCGAGATCGGCGTCGTCGAGCAGGCACTCCACGGAGGCCTCGGCTTCCGTGACCACCGCGGGCAGCGCCCCCGACAAGGGGACCGGGGTGGGCGCCGCGACCCCGGCGAACGCCTCGCGCCAGAACCGTTCGGCCTCGGCCTCGTCGCGCGTCGCGAGCCACTGCGTGAACGCCCTGAACGGTCCGGCCGGCGGAAGCTCGACCGGCCGGGCGGTCCGGTTCGCCTCGTGCAGCCGGAAGACCTCGCGCATGACGGTCGCCACGGACCAGCCGTCGAGCAGCATCACCGCATAGGTCCAGATGAACTCGTACCGGTCGGCGCCGGTTCGCAGCAGCACGAGACGCATGACCGGCGCCTTGTCGAGTTCGAGCGGTCTCTCCGCTTCCTCCCGCAGACGCCGGGCGACGTACGCCTCGCGCGCCTCGTCGTCGAGCGACCGGCAGTCCTCTTCGACCCAGGGGAGGTCCACGGTCTGCCGCACGACCTGCATCGGCGTGCTGAGCCCTTCCCAGAAGAAGGCCGTGCGCAACGCCGGGTGTCGGGCGACGACCGTCGTCCAGGCGTCCCGGAAGCACGCGGGCTCGAGCGCACCCTCGAGCTCGAGGTGCACCTGGTCGATGTGTGTGCCCGATCCCCCTGCAAGGACGACGTTCACGAGCATCAGCCGCTGCAGCGGCGTGAGCGCGTACACACTTTCGACGTTCTGGAGCTGCTGCATCTCACGCCCCTCCGAGCAACCGGGACAGCTGCGCCAGATCGTCCTCGCCGACCGTTTCGGCCGCCGGGGACACCGGCGCCGGAGACGGTGGCGCAGCGTCGGCAGCGACCGCCGCGAGAGCCGCCACGGTCGGATGCTCGAAGAGGTCCCGCGGGCTCACGACGATGCCCGCCTGCTTGAGGCGCGCGACGACCTGGATGCCGATCACGGAGTCTCCGCCGAGTTCGAAGAAGTTCCGGTCGACGCCGATCCGGGGAATGCCGAGCAGGTCTTCCCAGACCCGCGCGATCGCCTGCTCGCGCGCGTCGCGTGGTGCGACGTGGGGGACATCCTCCTGCCCGGACACCGACGTTTCCGGTTCGTCGAGCGTGGCGTCCTCGCCCGCGGCCGGGACAGCCTGTGGCGCGAGCCTCGCCTGGAGGTCCGTCGTGGCGACCACGAGGGCGGGCACGCCCGGCATCCTCAGGGCGGCGTCGAACACCGCACCGATCTCGTCGCGCCGGATCGCCGCGGCCACGACGCCCCCGGCGGCCGGTGCGGCGCCTTCGCGCAGATCAAGGGCATCGAGCGCGATGGCTCCGGCCCGCACGCCCCGTCGCCGGGCCGCGTTCACCCACGCTTCGAGCGCGGCGTTCGCGGCGGCGTAGGCCGCATAGCCCGGCCCCCCGAGCAGCGACGCCGTCGACGAGACGGCCAGGATGCGCGCTGCAGGCTGGTCCCGAAGGACGCGCTCCAGCACGCGCGCGCCCTCGAGCTTCGGCGCGAACTGCTTCGCGACCGCCGCGGACGAAAGCGCGGAAAGTGGTGCGAGCGTGTCCGCGTCGATGCTGCCGGCTGCGTGCACGACGCCGTCCAGCGCCCCGAAGCGTTCGACCGCCGTGCGCACGGCCGCGGCCAGCCGGGTCTCGTCGGTCACGTCGGCGGACAGTACGAGCACGTCGCCCGCGCCTGCAGCCAGCAGCCGCCGGATCGCGCGCTCCGTGTCCCCGTCACCCGGGCCGTCCGCGAGCGCAGCCCACGCCTCGCGCGGCGGGAAGGCGCGCCGGCTCAGGAGCACGACGTTCGCGCCGTGACGGCTCATGAGGTGTTCGGCCAGCGCGATGCCGAGCTGGCCCGCGCCGCCCGTGATCAGGTAGGTGCCCCCCTGTTTCCAGGCGGGAAGCTCCCCGGTCGGCATCGGCAGCGCGTCCACCGTACGCGCCCAGCGACGCTCGCCGCGCAGTACCACGACCCCGGCGTCCGAATCGGCGCACGCCTCCGCGACGAGCGCGTCGACGAGGGGATCGTGCCCCGCGCCCACGTCGACCACGCGGCACGTGTGACCGGGATGTTCCTGCGCGACCACCGCAGCGAGCGGCAGGACGGCCGCCTTCGCGGGCACGACGGTCTCGTCGCCGGACACGTCGCAGACCTCCCGTGCGAGCACGATCCAGTGCGTCGCCCTTCCGGATGTCGCGGCCAGCGCGGCCACCGCGGGCGCCACGTTCGTCAGTCCGCTCGCGAGCCCCGCATCGTCGGCGTCCGGTTCGCCGTCGAGGCGCGGCAGCAGCCATCCGTGCAGCACGCGGTCCGGGCAGGCGCCCGCCGCGACCAGATCCTGCAGGAGCGAGACGAGATCCTCGCCGACACCGGCACGCAGGTCGAACACGTCGTCCGATATGCGGCGTGGTGCGTCCGCCGCGCGCGCCACGACGACCCGGTGCCCGAGGGCCCGGCCCCGTTCGACGAGCGCAGCCAACCAGGGCTCGCCGGGATCGAGCACGAGCCAGACCTCGCCGCTCCCGCCTCGCGCGGAGGCCGGAAGGGGCGGAAGACTGCGCCAGCCCGGGACGTGGAACCACTGCGCGAACGGCAGTCGTCCCGCGCGGGTCCCGGCCTCCACCGGTTCGGGCTCCAGCCAGAAGCGGCGGTGCTCGAACGGATACGTCGGCAGCGGCACGCGACGCTCGTCCCCCTCGTGCAGCGACGCGAGCGACACCCGAGCACCCGACACCCAGAGCCGGCCCAGCGCCTCGACCAGGAACACGGACGCGTCACGCCCGCGTTCCCTGGCGGCAGGGAGGCTGGGCACGGTCACGGCAGACGTGCCGCCCTGACGTCGCGCCAGCGTCGCGAGCGTGTTGCCCGGCCCCGTCTCGAGGTACACGGCCTCGAAGGCCGCGGCAGCGGAAGCCATCGCATCGGCGAACCGCACCGGGTCTCGAAGGTTGCGCCCCCAGTAGGCGGGATCCACGAGTTCGTCCTCGCGTGCCACGCGCCCCAGCACCGTGGAGATCATCGGCACTGTGGCCCGGCTTCGAGTGCGCGCGGCGACTGCCGCCACGAACGGCCGGACCGCCGGATCCATCATCGGCGAGTGGAATGCGTGCGAGGTCTCGAGCACGCGACCCTCGACACCCGTGCGCTCGCGCACGCGCTCGAGCGTCGCGGCGAGCGCGGCCGGTGCCCCCGCGAGGACGGACTGCGTCGGTGCGTTCACCGCCGCGACGGACACGCCCGGCCCGAGCAGCGGTTCGACTTCCGCGGGCGGGAGCGCGACCGCGGCCATGTCGCCCTGTGGCAGCGCGCCCATGAGGCGTCCGCGCAGTGCGACGAGCGCCACGGCATCGGGGAGGGAGAAAACGCCGGCCACGACGGCTGCCGCGAACTCGCCGATGCTGTGACCGATCACGGCGACGGGCGTCACGCCGAGATGCGCCCACAGGCGCGCGAGCGCGATCTCGATCGTGAAGATGGCGGGCTGCGCGATCGCGGTGTCGACGAGACGCGCTGCGGCGGTGGCATCGTCCTCGCGTGCGTGCAGCACGTCGCGCAGGTCGAAGCCGAGTTCCGGTTCGAACAGCGCGGCGCACTCGTCCACGGCGCTCCGGAAAACCGGCTCGGCTTCGTACAGACCGCGACCCATGCCGACGTACTGGGCCCCCTGGCCGGTGAACAGGAAGACGATGTCACGCGCCGTGTCGGGCGCAACACCCGTCACCCATCGGCCGTCGTTGCCGAGCGCGGTCACGGCATCGCCGGGGTCCGCGCACGCCACGATGCCGCGATGCGCGAAGGTGCGGCGCCCGCACTGCAGCGTGAACGCGGCGTCCCCCACGTCGATGCCGGGGTTGGCATCCAGGTGGGCGCGCAGGCGATCCCGTGCGCGCTCGAGCGCCCCGTCCGACCGCGCGGACAGCGAGAGCAGGCGCGGCCGTCCGCCCTGGCGCGCGACACGCGGCGCGGGCGCGGGGGCTTCCTCGAGGATCGCGTGCGCGTTCGTGCCGCCGATGCCGAACGAGCTCACCGCCGCGCGACGGGGCGCGTCCGCGTTTCGGCGCCACGGCTTCAGTTCCCGGTTCACGTAGACGGGGCTCGCGGCGAAGTCGATGGCCGCATTGGGCGTTTCGAAGTGCAGGCTCGGCGGCAGCGCGCCGTGCGCCAGCGCGAGAACGGCCTTCGTGAATCCCGCGACGCCCGCCGCGGCGTCGAGATGGCCGATGTTCGTCTTGACCGAACCGATCGCGGCGAACTGGCGCCGGTCGGTGTCCTCCGCGCAGGCCTGCGACAGCGCCGCGATCTCGATCGGATCCCCCATGGGCGTCGCGGTGCCGTGCGCCTCGAAATAGCCGATGGAAGCCGGATCCACGTCGGCCATGAGCTGCGCGGCGCGAATGACCTCCGCCTGCCCCGCCACGCTCGGCGCGGTGTAGCCGACCTTGCGCCCGCCGTCGTTGTTGATCGCGGTCCCGAGCACCACCGCGTGGATGTGGTCGCGATCCCGCAGCGCGTCCTCGAGACGACGCAGCACCACCACGCCCACGCCGTCGCCCTTAAGCGTGCCCGCGCCGCGCGCGTCGAATGCCCGGCAGTGCCCGTCGGGCGAGAAGATCATCCCCTCCTCGTAGCGGTAGCCGCGCTTCGAGGGCAGCGACACCGACGCACCGCCCGCGAGCGCCATGTCGCATGCACCGCTCAGCAGCTGCTGGCACGCGAGGTGGATCGCGACGAGGGACGTCGAGCAGGCCGTCTGCACGGTAAGGCTCGGCCCGCGCAGGTCGAGCTTGTAGCTGAGGCGCGTCGCGGTGAAGTCCGGGCCGTTGCCGATGTTCGCCTGGAATCCCGTCACGCGCCGGCCGGCCGCGCTGCGGCGCACGTGCGCGTCGAGGTAGTCGTTCGCGCTGGTTCCCGCGACGACGGAGATCGGCCCCGGAAAATCTCCGGGCTCGTGGCCGGCATTCTCGAGTGCCTCCCAGGCCACCTCGAGGAACAGGCGCTGCTGCGGATCCATGACCTCTGCCTCGCGGGGCGTGATGCCGAACAGGCCGGCATCGAACAGGTCGTGCCCGTCGAGCGTGCCGTGCGCGGGCACGAGGGCGGGATCCTCGCAGAGCGCGGGATCGACCCCGAATGCGCGCAGTTCGTCACGGGTGTGGAAGCGTATCGATTCCGTGCCGCTCGCGAGACCGGCCCAGAAGCTGTCTGCGTCGGCTGCGCCGGGCATGCGTACCGCCAGTCCGACCACGGCGATCTCGAGGCCGGTGGGAACACGGTTCGGATCGGTCATCCCTGCTCCGTCGCCTTCCGTCGCGGTGCCCGACGCGCCGCCATCTGCTGCAGGCGGTCGCGCCCCTGACCGAGACGCTCCCGCGCGGCTTCGCGGGAGGTGCCGGCGTCGCCCTGCGCGCCGCCGCCGTCCAGAAACGCCGCGATGCCCGCGACGGTGGGGTACTTGAACATGTCCACGAGCGTGATGTCCTCGCGCTTCAGTCGCGCGCGGATCATCTCGTGCGCGCGGCTCATCGAGAGCGAGTGTCCGCCCAGGTCGAAGAAGTTCTCGGTACGTGCGACGCGCTCGACGCCGAGGACCTCCTGCCAGACGGCGGCGATCTCTCGTTCCGTGCTGCCCTGCGGAGCCGCGGCTCCGCCGGCCGTCGCGGCACCCGAGCGGCGCCGCGGCGGCGGAAGTGCCTTGCGGTCCGTCTTGTTGTTCGCGGTGAGCGGGAGCGCGGCCATCAGCACGACGTCCGCCGGCAGCATCCACTCCGGCAGCGTCCGCGACAGGAACCGGCGCACGCCCGCCTCCGAGAGATCCTCGCCGCCCTCGCGCACCGGGATGCCGTCCGCGCCGAACAGCCGCCCGTGAAGCGCCGTGGCCCCCACGGCGTCGGCGTCGGCACGGGACACGTGGTCGAACGTGGCGAGAATGGTGCCGCCACGGCGTACCACGCCCCGCACGTGGATGTCCTGCTGCCTGAGATCGCCCTGGCCGGTACGGACGACGGCGACCTCGATGACGTCTTCCGGGCGCACCGGCACGGGCGTGTCGAACACCGGCAGCAACAGGGGCAGCAGACCGCCCGGTCCGCTCCGGCCGTCGACGACGTGTCCGGGCGCCGTCTCGAGGTCGAGCCAGAGCAGGAGGCCCGAGACGACGCCCTCCCGTGTGACCGGGAGCCGGATGTCCGCGGGTTCACCCCCTTCCGCACCGATCTCTGCGGGCGCGGACAGGACGTGCTCGTCACGCACGCGCCGCACGCCGAGCCGCAGGTCGGCACGACGTCCGTTCCGTTCGAAGATCCGCTCCGCGATGCGTGCCCCCGCCGCAGTGAGTGCCGGTGCGGCGGCGACCGAGTCCGGCAGCGCGACCGCTGCGACCTTCAGGCTCGCACGGGACGGCACCCTCAGGACATCGGAGGCGCAGACCCTGCGCTCGTCGATGCCCTCAAACAGGGCCGCCACGTCGTCCGTGAACACGCGCCCCTCCGAGACCACCACGTCCGCCACTTCGGACAGGGTCAGGTCGGCAGGTTCGGCACGCACGATCTCGACACGCGCGGAGAGACCGAGACGCCCGGCACCCGCGCGCAGTGCTTCGGCGGCCTCCGCGTCCGGCTCGACCAGCAACACCTTCCGCGCGCCTTCCTCGACGCAGGTGCGCGCGAGCAGGAGATCGCGTCCCGCGCCGAGATCCAGCACGACCTTGTCCGCGACGCGGCCCCGCAGCGCGGCACGGAAGGCCGCGAGACGGACCGGCTCGTGCTCCTGCACGAATGCGGCGACGTCGTCGTCGGTCGCATCGACCCAGGGCCAGAGCTCCGGCGTGCCCGATCCGTCGTCGGCACCGAGGCTGTCCTCGACGCGCGCCGGAACCACGTACGCCGCGAGACGGCGCTCGCCGTCCGGTGCCTCGAGCGCGACGACCGCGGCATCGGTCACGAGCGGATGCGCGCGCAGCGCGGATTCGATCTCGCCCAGTTCGATACGGAACCCGCGGAGCTTCAGCTGCTCGTCGCGGCGCCCGACGTACTCGATGCTGCCGTCGCGACGGTAGCGCGCGACGTCGCCCGTGCGGTACATGCGCGCCCCGGGCGCGTCGGCGTAGGGATCCTGCGCAAAACGCTCGTGCGTGAGGTCGTCGCGTCCGAGATAGCCGCGCGCGACGCCAACCCCGCCGACCCAGATCTCGCCGAGCACGCCGGCCGGTACCGGCTGCAGCGCGTCGTCGAGCAGGTAGACGCGCGTGCCGTCCATCGGGAAACCGATCGAGGGTGCGGATTCCGCGGCGGGATCGCAGACGCCGAGCGTGGCGCAGACCGTCGCCTCGGTCGGCCCGTAGGCATTGATGAAGCAGCGACCCGGCGCCCAGCGGCGCACGAGTTCGGCGTCGCACGCCTCGCCCGCGCTCACGAGCGTGTCGAGGTCGGGCAGGTCGGCGTCCGGCAGCGCACGCAGCACGGGAGGCGGCAGCGTGGCCGTCGTGATGCGGCGATCGCGCAGATAGGCGAGCAGCGGTGCGCCCGGCATGACCTGTTCCGACGACGGCAGGCACAGCGTGGCGCCGCGCAGCAGCGCGGTCAGGATCTCCTCGACCGACGCGTCGAACCCGAACGCCGCGAACTGGATCACGCGCTTGCCCGGGAAGATGTTGAGGCCCTCGCCGAACGCGAGACCGAGGTTGCACGCGCTGTGGTGCTCGATCATCACGCCCTTGGGGCGTCCCGTGGAACCCGACGTGTAGATCACGTACGCGAGGTCGCGCGGACCGACCGGGTCCTGCTGCGATGCACCGGAGGCATCCTCCGTGACCGCGTCGGTCTCGTCCATCCAGACGACGGCCGGCGTCCCGTCGGGCAGCGACGCCTCGACGCGCCGCGCGGCGACGAGCAGCTGCGCGCCCGAGTCCGAGAGCATGTAGGCGAGTCGGTCCTTCGGATACGCCGGGTCGAGAGGCAGATAGGCGGCGCCGGCCTTCAGGATGCCGAGCAGCGCGACGATCATGCCGCGACCGCGCGGGACGCAGAGCGCGACGATGTGCCCGCGCCCCGCGCCGGCCGCGCGCAGCCGGCCCGCGAAACGGTCGGACGCGGCGTCGAGTTCGGCGTAAGTGAGCGCGCCGTCGACATCCTCCACCGCAGGCGCGTCAGGAGAGCGACGCACGACGTCGCGGAACATCCCGTGGACGCAGGCTTCCGTGCCCGGCACGCGCTCGCCGGTGCCGCACCAGCGCGAGAGGATCTCCGCGGCCTCGTCGCGGTCGGTGAGCCGGAGTTCCCGGATGCGGCTGCGCGGATTCTCGATCGCGGCCTCCAGCAGTCGCGAGTACTGGCTCGCGATGCGCCGCACCGTGTCGGGATCGAACAGAGCCGTCGCGTACTCCCAGATCGTGGCGAGCCCGTCGGCACGGTAGTGCAGCGTGAGGTGCAGGTCGTACTTCGCGATGCCGAGGTCGGGCTCCATCACGCCGACCTGGACGTCGGGCCGCGGGGCGACGGTGATCCCGGGATCCCGGAAATCGAACGCGATCTGGAACAGCGGTGCACGCGCGAGATCGCGCCCGACCTGCAGTTCCTCGGCGAGGCGCTCGAACGGGAGTTCCTGGTGCTCGTAGGCGCCGATCACGGCCACGCGCACACGCTCGAGCACCTCCAGGAACGACGGATTGCCCTCGAGGCCCGTGCGGAGCACGAGCAGGTTGATGAGCAGCCCGAACATGTCCTCGACCTGGGCGTGCTGCCGGTTCGCCGCGACCGTTCCGATCACGATGTCGTCCTGGTCGGTCAGCCGCTGGATCAGGACCGCGAAGGTCGCGACGGCGACGATGAAAGGCGTGACGCCGTGCTGCTGCGCGAGCACCTCCATGCGGTTCGCGCTCGCGGGCGGCACGATGGTCACGTGACGCGCGCCGCGGAAGCTCTGCACGGGCGGGCGCGGCCGGTCGGTCGGAATCTCCACGCCGGAGCCGACGCCCGCGAGACGTTCGCGCCAGTACGCGAGCTGACGCTCGCGCGCCGGCGACTCCCACCACGCCTTCTGCCAGACCGCGTAGTCCGCGTACTGGATCTCCGGCGTGCGGGGCGGGCGCCCGCCCGCGCGCGCGAGTTCGTAGAACTCGGGGATCTCGCCGAACAGGAGCTTCATCGACCAGCCATCGGTGATGATGTGATGAATCGTGAGCAGCAGCACGTGGTGCTCCGCCCCGAAACTCACGAGGCGCGCGCGAATGAGCGGCCCTCGCTCCAGGTCGAAGGGGTGATGCGCCTCCTGGGCGCTCAGCGCGATCACGGCATCCTCGAAGACCGCGGCCGCGGGCATGTCGCGCGTGTCGTGGGGAAGCTCGGGCACGAAGGGCTCGAGGATCTTCTGCGCGGGTGCGCCCCCGTCGGCCGGGAAGACCGTGCGCAGCGTCTCGTGCCGCGCGACGACCCACGCGAGTGCCTGCTTCAGCGCGGGAACGTCGAGCGCGCCCGTGAAGCGCAGCGTCGCGGGCACGTAGTACATCGGATTGCCCGGCTCGAGCCGGTCCAGGAACCAGAGCCGCTCCTGCGCGAACGACAGCGGCAGGACCCGGGAACGATCGGCACGCGGGATCTCGTCGCCCGCACCATCGCGCGGACCGGACGTGATCGCGCGCGCCTGCTCCTCGACGGTCGGGTTCGTGAAGACCTCGCGCAGCGTCCAGTTGAGACCGAACGTCTCGCTGATGCCTGCGAGCAGGCGTGTCGCAAGCAGCGACTGGCCGCCGAGGTCGAAGAAGTTCGCCTTGACGTCGACCTCGTCGAGGTTGAGCACGCGGGCCCAGATCTCGGCGAGCCGCCGTTCGACGGGATTGCGCGGAGCCGTGCCGTGCCCGCCGGCCGCGGAGTGCGCACCGCGCGCGAGCGCCTGGCGGTCCACGTGTCCGAAATGATCCAGCGGCATGCGCTCGATGCGCCGCCACCGGATCGCGAGCGGGCGCCCGAACGCGTCGGTGTCCGCATCGAACGTCGTGCCGTCCGGAAGCGTGCGCTTCGCCTGGTAGTGCACGGTCACGCCGCCGTCGACGAGCGGAGCGATGCCGTGCCGCTGCACGAACGGCTTGCCCGGATCGAGACCGATCACGAACGCACCGGGGCCGGCACGGAGCGCGATGCGCAGCGCCGCCAGCGCGTGCGGGACCGCGAGGTCCAGGATGCCCATCGCGCGCATCGCGTTGTGCGTCTCCTGCCCGGCACTCATGCCGGTCGCGCGCCAGGCCGTCCACGCAGCCGAGTAGTCCGGACGCCCGCGGCTGCGGCTCCGCGCGATTGCGGCATCGAGACAGCGGTTGGCGGCCGCGTAGGCACCCGCGAGCGGCGCACCGAACACGCCGATCTGCGACGAGAACGCACACACGAAGGCATCCGGCGCGAGGCGGTCGCGCAGGGCAAGCACGGCGTCGATGCCGAACGTCTTCGCCGCCATGACCTCGGCAAGGCTGTCGGCCGTCTCGTCCTGCAGGGAACGCTCGTGATAGCTGCCGGCGAGGTGGAAGATCCCGTCGAGGCCGGCCGTCGAACCCTCGAGCGCCGCCGACACCGCTTCGCCCAGCGCCGGTGCGTCGGTCACGTCGGCGCGGACGTACCGCACGTCGGCCCCCTGCTCGGCCAGCCGCGCGAGCGGCCCGCCACGCCGGCCGCCCGCGTGCTCGTCGGCGGCCGCCCGCCTGCCCACGAGGATGAGCCGCGCACCGAATGCCGTCGCCAGATGTTCGGCGAGCACGGCCCCGACCCCGCCGGATGCGCCGGTGATCAGGTACGTGCCGTTGCGGCGCGGCACATCGGTGGTGAGCGTTGCGGGGTCCATGGGTACCGGTGCGAGCCCGGACACGAAGCGATCGCCCCCACGATAGGCGACCTCCGTGTCACGCGGATGCGCGGCGGATTCGGCGCCGAGGACGCGTGCAGCCTGCGTCGCGTCGGCATCGCCGAGGTCGACGAGCCGGCAGTCGAGCCACGGACTTTCCTGACAGACGGTACGCACGAGCGCCCCGAGCGCGGCGTGACCGGCATCGATGTCGTCGGCATCCCGAACCGGTTCCGAGTATCGGGTCGCGACGAGCCACTGCATCGGCCGCCGCGAGGGATTGATCGCGCAGATCGCCTGGTAGAGGGCCAGCATGTCCGAACAGGCCGCACGCGCGCGATCGCCCACGCCGGCGTCGCTCCCCGCGCCGGCGACGAGCCAGAGCACGCGGCCCACGCTCCCGCTGCGGGAAACGATCTCGCGCAGGCGCTCGAGCGCCGCGTCGCGCGAGACAGGCGAGACGGCCTCCCAGTCGAGGCAGTCGGTGCCTTCGTCCCGCGCCATCCGCGTCACGGCGGCCAGCAGCGCGGCGTCACCGGCGACGGCAAACGTGGCACCGGCCGGCCGCGACCAGGCGACCGGGGGCAGCGCGCAGCGCCGCCAGACGGGCCGGAACATGCAGCGCGGCAGCACGTTCGCGCCCCCGAGCAGCACTTCGGCGAGGCGGATCTCGCGCTGGAAGCGCCCCGCCGCGAATTCGGCCTGGAGCTGGGCGCGCTGGATCTTGCCGATCGAGGTCTTCGGGATGCGTGCGGGATCGAGCGCGACGAGATAGGCGGGTGCGATGTTCGCGCTGCGCAGGACACTCTCGCGCACCGCGCGCAGCGTGTCGCGCAGCGAATCGTGATCGTGACGCTCGGGACAGAAGAACACGGCGAGCGTCTCGGTGTTCTCGCCCGGCGGGCGCACGCCACAGACCGCGGAGAAGCTCGTCAGCGTGCCCGGCGTCTCGTCGACGGCGGTCTCGATCTCGTGGCTGTTGTAGTTGACGCCGTTGATGATGATGACGTTCTTGGCACGACCGGTGATCGTGAGCTGGCCATCGTCGAGGAAACCGAGGTCCCCCGTGTCGAGCCAGCCGTCGGCCGTGATCGCCTCGGCCGTGGCTTCGGGGTTGCCGAAATAGCCGCGCGTGATCGTCGCGCCACCCACCTGGAGCCGTCCCGCCTCGCCTTCAGAAACGACCCTGTCGTCGGCGTCGACGATCCGGAACGCGACACCGGGCAGCGGTGCCCCGACGCTCACGAAGGCGTCGTCGTCCCGCGCGGAGTCCGGATGGAATCGGTGCGAGATCGCGACACCCGAGGACGTCTCCGACATGCCCCAGGCTGGACGAATCGCCGTCGACGGCAGCCCGTGCGGCGCGAGCAGCCGGAGGAAGGTACGTGCCGTGCGCGCGACGACGGCCTCGCCGCCGTTCAGCATGTAGCGCAGCTTCGAGAGATCCCAGTTCCGTGCGGCGATCTCGTCCGCGTGGTCGTTCACGAGCGCGTAGGCGAAGTTCGGGGCCCACGTCGCGATCGCACGGAACTCGTCCGCGAGGTCCAGCCACCGCAACGGATCCGCGAGGATGTACTCGGCGGACACGAGCACCTGCGGGCGATGGTCGAACGTGTCGTGCAGGTGAAACATGACGATGCCGCCGACGTGATCGAGCGGGACCCAGTTGAGCGTCGTCTCGTCCGACCTGAATCCGTTCGCCTGGCGCAGGCCTGCCGAAAGCGAGAGGATGTTCCGGTGCGTGAGCATCACGCCCTTGGGACCACCGGTGCTGCCCGACGTGAGCAGGATCAGCGCGACGTCGTCGAGCGCGGCCTCGTGCGCGGCTTCCCCCGCGCCGTCTCCGTGCGCCCCGAGCGCTTCGACCGTGAGCACGCGCGCGTCCTCGATACCGAGAATCTCGCATCCGCGCCGCATCTCGGCCTGCATGCCGTCAGTCGTGAGGATTGGCGGCCGCTCGAGGAGCGTCCACGCACTGCGCAGGCGCGTGAGCGCGGCGTTCTCCTCGGTGTAGCTCGGCGCGATCGAGACCGGCACCGGGATGAATCCGCCGAGCTGGCACGCCCAGAACGCGCAGACGAAATCGAACTCCTCGCGCAACTGCAGCAGGACACGCGCACCCGGCTGCAGACCGTCGGCGCGCAGCCCCGCGCATATCCGCCGGGCCCGGTCACGAATCCCGGCATAGGTGCTCTCGCGCCGCCTGCCGGCTCCGTTCACGAACACGAGTCGCGCGGCCGGCGTGACGTCGGCTGCGCGATCCAGCATCCTGTCCAGCACCTCGACCGGTACGTCACCGAAGTCGAGCTCGCCGCCGTGACTCTCGGCCGGCGTCGTGGAACGGGTCCGTGCCTGTTCGTCGACGGGCCGCGCCGTGTCGCCGCCCTCGTCCGGGGCGTGCTGCACACCCCAGTCCGGCAGCATGTCGGACACGTGAACCGGAAGCGGAGCGTCGTCGGCATTCGCACGAACGGCCGCCGCGAGTTCCACGCCCGGCAGGCCGAGCGCGCGCGCCTCGATCCGGGACAGAACGGCCTCGTCGACCACCCGCGCATCGTCGAGTCCTGCCGTGTCGCACGCGCCATCGTCCCCGAGCGGGATCGCCGACACCGGCACGAAGTGTCCGATTCGGGCATCGTCCTGTCCGAGGTGCCGCAGGTGCGCGCGGGCCTCCTCGTCCGTCCAGGGGCGCAGCAGGACGAGATAGGCGAGCCACCCGGTTGCGCCATTGGAAGGCGAGTGCGCGATGACCCGGCAGTCCGCGACGGGTTCTGCGGAAAGGAGTGCGCGTTCGAGCAGTTCGATGTCCGTTTTGCTTGTCATGGCCCTTCGATTAAACCAGATTGGCGGCGGGGTCGGCATCGCCGCCACTGTTCACGAACGCGTGCGTAGCGTTCGCAGGATGACACTGAAAACGACCGCGATACCGGCCGGCCCGTGCGCGCCGTCACGCGCGCACGGGCCGCCTGAGCATGACCACGGCACGGCGCGCGTTCGCCGTGGAGTCCTTCCGCCACGAAGGGGGGTGATGCAAGGTTCGCGCCCAACGTTTCTGCGGAGTCAGCCGGCAAGCGCTCCGTGAACCGCGTAGGCATTTGCGGCCGGCCAGGCGCGATGGAGGCAGATCCGCGGAATGCGTGCCGCGTCGGAACGTGGCGACGCGAAACCCTTGACGAACGAGAAGCCGGCCGCGTAACCGGCACGGCGCACGGCCTCGACCGCGCGATCGTCGAAATCCTCCTCGGAACCGTAGGGATAGGCGAACGACCGTATCGCTCTGCCCAGCTTCCCTTCGAGATCCGCCTTGCAGGCCGAGACTTCGCGCAGGACCTCGTCATCGGCAAGGCGGGACAGGCTGTGGTGCTCCACGGTGTGCGCACCGATCTCGAACCCCTGCGCGACGAGTTCGCGCAAATGTTCCCACGTCATGAGGGGGATCGGTGACGTGTGGTCGGTCACGACCCCGCAGGCCTGCTCGAGGCGGATCAGCACACCGGCGATCTCGCCGGGCGGACCGTGGCGGATGTCCCGGCACAGACGGCTCGCCGCGGCTTCCCGTTCGGCGGGCGTACGCAGGGACAGACGGTCGGGCGCCGTACCCGTCGTGCCGAGCACGCGTTCGATCTCGATGTGGTCGACGCGCGCGTTCATGACGAGGTGCATCGCGCGATCCCACCAGAACTGACGCTGCGTGCCCACGTACCCGCTCACGACGAAGAACGTCGCGGGCACCCCCAGTCTCGCGAGGATCGGCGCGGCAACGAGCCGGTTGTCGGCGTAACCGTCGTCGAAGGTCACCGCGAACCGCGGACGTCGCGATGCCCCGGCGGGCTCGCGGATCCTCGCGGCCTCCACCGGCTCGAAGTGCCTGAGCAGGAAACGCAGCTGTGCCTCGAACACGGACGCCGGGAGACCTTCCTCGGGCGGAACGCGGCGCCCCTCGCAATCCGCCTCGGCAAGAATGCGGTGGTAGCAGAGCACCACGCCGCCCCCGCCGGCAGCCGCGACGGCTCGCGCCCATTCGCGACCGTAGGCACCGATCGCGTAGCGGACGGGACTCGCCGCCTTCCTGAGGAACCCGGAAACGTTCACGCCGCGCTCGCCTCGACCGCCCCGGGCGCCGAACCACCCGGAAGCGGGATCGTGCCGAGGTCGTCCGGCACGTGAATCACCACGGGGGCGTCCGCACGATCGCCCGCATCGGCGGCAGTGACCACGGTGACGAGATGCGAGGAAGCGAGCCGGAACGTGCGCAGGCGCCAGCGGGGACCCGCCCCGCCAAGCGGCGGCCACTCGAGCTCAGCCTCGACGCCCAGCGACGCAGGCAGTACCGCGTCGGGCCACTGCGTGATGCCTGTGCCCGTCGCCTTGCCGAGTGCCTCGACCCGGGTCCACCAGCGAAAGAAGGCGGTCACGCGCGTACCGCCTGCCGGCAGCGCGGCCACTTCGGCGATGGCCAGGGGATCCACGAAACCCGAGAGCGCCGCCACGTCGACGCGGGAATCGTCGAGCGTCTCGACGTCCACGCCGACGCGTTCGTCGCGGGCCGCCAGCAGTACGGCGACGTCACCCGAATGCGAGCAGCTGAACCCGGGGCCGCCGCCCGCGAGTCGGGGCTTTCCGGTCGGCCCCTCGAGGCAGGCAACGTCCCGGGGACTGGCGCCGGTCAGCGCGGCGAGGATCCTGCGCCGCGCTGACCGGCGCACAATGAACCGTCTGCGGTGCCGTTCGAACGCGAATCGCGCAGCCCGGTGCCTTTCGTCGTCGTCGAGGTCACGCTCGAACGATGCCAGGCGGGCGGGATCCACGTTCAGATCGATCACCCACAGCGTGAGCGGCAAGCCGTCACGATGCACCGCCGGCCTCCGCCAGCGCGCCACGCAGCGCCTCGAGGAACCGGTCCTGTGCGGTCGTCGTGAAGAAATGCCCGCCGTCGAAGAACTGGATGTCGAAGGGACCTCGCGTAAGTTCGCTCCAGCGGCGGGCCGAGTCCTCCGGAACACTCGCGTCGTCCCGCCCCGAGAATACCGAGACGGGCACGGCGAGAGCGGGCTCGGGTCGGTGTGCGTAGGTGTCCACGAGCCGCACGTCGGCACGGATGGTCGGGAGCATCAGTTCGACGAGTTCACGCATCGAATCCGGAAAGTGCGCACCGTACCTCTCCTCCAGCCCCGCGAGGAGTTCCGGGTCGGACAGATAGCTGAGCTTCGGGAAGTCATCGGTCACGTGAGGGGCCTTGCGGCCGGAGGCGAGCAGTCGTCGCGGCTGCGGCAGCCCCCGGCGCACGAGTTCGCGCGTGAATTCGTAGGCGATCAGCGACCCCATGCTGTGACCGTAGACGCAGAACGGAAGATCGAGAAAGGGAGCCAGCGCTCCGAGGCACGGCCCTACGAGCTCGTCGAGACTGGCGTAGGGTTCCTCGCGCATGCGCGTCTCGCGCCCGGGCAGCTGGACCGGCACCACTTCGGTTTCCGCGCCGAGCCTGCCCGCCCACTGCAGGAACATCGCCGATCCGCCCCCGGCATGGGGAAAGCAGAACAGGCGCTGCGAGACCCGTGGCGGCCTCGAGTGTCTGAGAATCCAGGGGGTATCCAAGCTGTCCGTCCGTGTTCGATCCGTTCGAGGGGTCGCGTCCCCAGGAGCACCCCTGTCGTCCGGGCCTTCAGGACGGCGTGCTCCGGTCCGGCGACGCACGACCCGTACCAGAGGGAGAGGGTCCACGGACGGCCCCGTGGGGGCCGCTTCCGCGAACGCTGAATCGTACCCCCGTTCGCAGGAGAGACGCAGCGGAAGCCGACGCACGACACGCCGTTACGGCAGTCGAAATCGCACCTCGGAAAAGAAGATGGCCCGCTTGCGCGGGCCATCCCTACGACAAATACGCGAGTCGCGACGCTTGCAGGTCAGGCCTTGCCCTTGCGGCGAAGACCGAAGCCGAGCAGCACGCCACCCGTTGCGAGCATGGCCCATGTACCGGGTTCCGGCACGAGCGCGGCCTGGGACGCAAACGAGTAGAGACCACCGGCGGCACCGCTGGCGGTACCCGTGACGCGGAAACCGTAGTCGCCCGTCGTCAGGTTGTTGAAGGCCATGTCCGAGCCCCAGGACGCCGCAGGCGCGACGACCGTGAAGCCGCCACCACCATCGGACTTGACCAGGTCGATCATGCCATCGCTGATGCCGAGGATCGACGTGGCCCCGATGGAGTTGTTCAGCGACGTGACCGACACGGTGAAGCTCATCGGCTGCGCACCGACGGAGAACGTGAAGGCGTCCTCGATCGCGGCACCCGCCGCCTCGAGCGGCGACACGAAAACATAGGGATTGGCATCGATCACATTGACCGCGGCCGACGCATTTGCTGCGAGAACCGAACCGGCCAGCAGCGAAACCGCTACGGCCAGTGGCTTCAATTTCAGGTTGTTCATTGCAAGGTCCCCTGAGGAGAGTGGAAAAAAATGCCCATGAAAAACAAGCACCCGAGCCGCCCGCCGTAGCCCCCGACCTTCCGAAAAACGGGTCAATTATCGTTATGTACTCTTCCTGAACATTTCCACACCACCCTGGACGAGCCTTGCTGCGACTTCCGACCCGGCGCAGGGCAAATGCACCGAAATGTTAGTTTTGCGAGCCAATCCTATGCGCGTTTGGACTCGATAGCAAGACGGAAACCTAGAAAAAGCCGCAGATTCTTCGGTCCGGCGTCGGGCCCCCGGTATCGCTCGCGGAAGCCGGACACCTCCGTTCATTTCGCGTGCGAAACTTGCTTGCATCCGGAGCGGCATCACGGCTCACGGTACGAGCCGTCGCGACCCGCATTGGTTCACGACATTCGACCGATTTTTCAGCCATAAGAAAAACCAGCGCGACGCATTGTCAAGTGCACCGACACCGAGGAATTCGCCCGGCCGCTCACGCTCCGCGTGGCGCACGCCCACGAAAACCTCCGTGCCCGGATTCCTGCACGAAGCAGAAGCCCTGTCGGGCGCATCGCACGGCATCCGCCGAAGGAGGCGTGCCATGCGTGGTGAATGGTTACGTGTCGTCAACCGCTACCTCGACCGCCACACGGGCGGAGCGGCGCGCCCCGTCAGTTTCGACGTCGATGCGACATGCCCCGCCCTGTCCGAGCTGCAACGACGTTACGTGGACGTCCGCACCGAACTCCTGGGGGTGCTGGACCGACGGGACCAGATCCCGAAATACCACGAGATCGACAGCAACCAGGCCTACATCTCGTCGAGCGTGGACACACAGAGCGCCTGGCGTACGTTCGTGCTCTATTCGATCGGTACGCCGAACGCACTGAACGCCGCCCGCTGCCCGACGACGGCCGCGATGCTCGCCCGCGTCCCGCATCTGGTCAACGCGTTCTTCTCGATCCTGGAGCCGGGCAAGTCGATCCCCGCACACTGCGGCCCCTACCGCGGGGTCCTGCGCTATCACCTCGCCCTGATCGTGCCCACCAGAAACCGCCCGAGCATCCGCGTACGGGATCATGTGCACACGTGGACCGAAGGCGAGGGCTTTCTGTTCGACGACAGCTGGGAACACGAGGTCTACAACAAGGCGGACGAACTGCGGGCCGTCCTTGCGGTCGACGTCCTGCGCCCCCTGCCCCTTCTGCCTCATCTGGTCAACAGGATGGTCATCTGGCGGACCAGCCAGTCCGAACACGCCCGCGACGTGGAACGGAAAGTCGATCGCGCGGCGCGCGACATGCACTGACGCACCGACCGTCAGCGGCCCGCGAAGAACTGCACGAGCGCGTCCGCGAGCATCCGCGGCTGCTCCTCGGGCACGAAGTGCCCGCTGTCCGGCACGACGAAACCACGCACGTCGGCCGCGATCTCCCTGAGCGACAGTTCGGGCTCCCCCGCACGACCGCGCGCTTCGGTTCTTGCCCCGCCGACCGCGAGCACCGGCATCCGCAGACGGAATCCGGAATCGAGCAGCACGCGATTGTCGGCGGCGTTGCGGGGGATGTTCCGGTAGTAGGCGAAACCGGCCCGCATGGCGCCGGGCTGGGAGTAGGTGCGCACGTACTCGTCGACGTCCGCGTCCGTGATTGCGCCCGGCTGCCAGGAGAAGGCCCTGTAGAACCAGGCCAGATAGTCGCGCTCGCGCCCCGCCACGAGCCGTTCGGGCAGATCGGGGGTCATGTGGAACGCGTGGTGCCAGCGCCGCCCGCCCTGCGAGATGTCGGGACCGATGCCGGGAATCGTCACGTCGACGATCGTGAGTGTCCTCACCGATTCGGGCCTCAGACAGGCGAGGGCGAACGCGACGGGTCCGCCCCAGTCGTGGCCGACGAGATGGAAGCGGTCGACGCTCAGGTGCGTCGCGAGCAGATCCGCCACATCGCCGGCGATCGTGCGGCTGTCGTAGCCCTCCAGGGGCCGGGACGTGTCCCCGAGTCCGCGGAGGTCGGGCGCGATGACCCGATGATGCGGAGCGAGGAGCGGCATCACGTGACGCCATTCGTGGGACGACTGCGGCCAGCCGTGCAGGAGGACGACGGGATCCCCGCTTCCCGCGTGGCGGTAGTGCATCACCACCTCGTCCAGGCGTGCCCAGTCTCGTGCGATCTCGTGAGTCATCTCGAATTTCCGGTAAGGGCGTCACGGTATCGTACCCTGCGGCCGGCGCAGTTCCCGACGACCGCGGGACCATCCTCGGCGAACACGCAGCGCCATCGCACGGCCTCCGGATTCGCGCAGCCGTGGCGGAACCCGTCGGTCACCGGCGTTCCCTCACGGTCGACATGGCGGAGGATCGGCCAGGCGGCTCGCGGACCCGCGTGGCGAGCCTCGTATTCCCGTCGATCCCGCGGAAGAACGGCAGGGTCCCGCACATGACCCGACACGAGACGCCCCCCGGACTGCGACACCTCGCCTCAGCGGTCGTCGCGCCGCTCCCTTGCCCTGCCGTAGACGTACCCCGCCACCGCCCCGATCAGCGCGCCACCCGGTCCGGTGATGAACAGGCCCAGGAGCGGTCCCTGGTTCGCGTCCGGCGCCAGGATCATGGGCCCGAAGAAGCCGCCGCAGAATCCGATGCCGCCGAGCAGCAGGGCACCGACGAGGGCGAAAGCGGCCCGACCCCCGGCGAGCTCGCCGGGGCGCGTCCAGACGAAGCGCGCACAGACCACCGCCACGATCAGCGGGAACGCCAGCGCGAGTGCGCCCGAACCCAGAAGGATCGTGGCGAACAGTGTGCCCGCGAAATACGCGCCCGCGAAAGCCAGGGCGGTCGTCACGACGCGAACGAGAGGTTTGCCGGAGGATTCTTCGATCATGTTCCCGCCACGAGTGAGACGCACCCCGCCCAGCCGCAAGCCGCCCGCCGGCGACTCGCTCATCATACCCGGCAGGCGTCGAGGCCGGATGCTCCCGACACGAACGTCGCGGCAGCGGACCGGATACGACGCCATGACTCTCGCGGGGCCCGCCAGCGCTCACAGCCGGCCCGGGCTCCCTGCCAGCATTTCGAGCCCACGCGTCGAAACACCGTGGCAACCCGACGCCGCGGCACGTGCCGCTCACCTCCCCATACGAACGATGAGGAAACGATGGCACGCCCCTGCCCGTTGCACCCCGCCGCCGGTCGCATCCGATCCCTGATGGCACTCGGCGCGCTCCTCGCTGCGGCATCGAGCCCCGCGCATGCCGCCGGGCCGTCGGCCGCGCTCGTGGAACACGGCCGTTACATCGTGCACGACGTGGGGATGTGCGGCGACTGCCACAGCCCCCGCGACGAGCACGGCAATTTCATCCAGGCGCGCTGGTTGCGGGGCGGACCGATCGGTTTCGAAGCGACGCACCTGATGCCCGCCTGGGCCGGCGACGCGGTCGACCTCGTCACGCTCGCCAAGGAGTGGAGCGAAGCGGACCTCGTCGCCTTCCTGCGCACCGGTGCGACACCGAGGGGCACGCCCCCTGCGCGACCGCCGATGCCTCGGTACCGCATGTCCGCACGGGACGCACGCGCAGTGGCGGCCTATCTCCGTTCCCTCGGAAAGTAGTCGCCACCGCAGGCCCCTGCGCGCGGCTCACGCCTGGCGTCCCGGAGGCCCGGTCAGGGTTTCCGGGACGCGATCCGGAAGGTCGGGCCGTCCGCGGCGAACGCTCCGCAGCCCCGGTGGTGGATGGTCTTCGGCGCCTTCTGCGCCGGGTCCGTCCACGCTTCGACCACCTCCAGGATGAACATGTTGTAGCGGTTCACCAGGCGCGCGTCGCTCACGCGGCACTCGAGATTGGCGCAGCACTCGGCCACCAGCGGTGCCGCGACGGTCTTCGCAGGCACGGGCGTGAGGCCCACGGCGGCGAACTTGTCACCGTCGCGCCCGGACATGTTCCCGACCGCGACCACCTTCCGGGCCAGGCGGCGTGCCGGAATCGCGATCACGCACTCGCGCGTCGCACGCAACGCCTGGAAAGAGAAGTTCGCGCCACTCACGACACAGGCGATGAGCGGCGGCACGAACTCGACCATCGTGTGCCACGACAGGGTCATCGCGTTCGACCGCGCCCTGTGGTGCGTCGTGAGCAGCACGACGGGACCCGGTTCGATCAGCCGATAGACGCCTGACAGAGGGTATTTCCGCATCCCGACCTCCTCGTTCCCGTCGCGCGACAACCGTTGTGACCGCTCGGAACATCCTCGCGCGGGAAGAATCCGGGAGCGGCGCATCGCCTCGTGCCCGCATGCAGACGGCCCGTCGACGCGCGCCGCGCCGGCACGATGCCGCGATGCGCGTGTCGCGAAGCATCTCATCGTTTTGGATGATGCGGGAATTTCTCCCATTCGAGAAAATGCTCCAAGGGGCAGGCACGCGGATCGCGACTCCGGCTCGCGCGCCCCCAGGCACACGAACGCAGGAGACGACCGGATGCACTGGTACCTCGCAGCTCTCAGGAAATACGCCGTCTTCGACGGCCGGGCGACCCGCTCGGAGTTCTGGCATTTCATGCTCGTCAGCGCGTTTCTCTTCGTGTCGCTCCTGACGTTCGACGTCATGGCGGGCAGCTTCAGCGCGAGGTTCGGGGTCGGCATCCTCGGTATCGCCTACGCACTGTTCGCGCTGCTGCCAGCTCTCGCCGTGACGGTTCGCCGGCTGCACGACACCGACCGGTCCGGGCGTGCAGCCCTGGTGGGTCTCCTCCCGGGCGTCGGCCCGCTCGTGCTTCTGGCGTTCGTGGCGCAGCGCGGCCAGCACACCGCCAATCGTTTCGGTCCGGATCCACGGGCGCCGGATACGGCATCCGCCGACACGGACGTCGCGATTTCCGTACGCTGATGCGCCCGCGTCGCCGCCTGGTGGGCGACCTGCCCGCGACCGGTGGCTAGCTTCCGAATACGCGCAGGTCGAGATTCACGCTGTCGCCCAGCCAGTACGCGTATTCCGTGTGGTCCTTGAGGTCGTCACCCGTCAGACCGTGCACGAAGATCGTGAACTCGTCGCGGTGCTCGTCGAGCCACGGTATGAAGCGGTCGAAGTCCCCGGCCCCGAACCTGATCTGGCAACTCCACATCGTGTGAGGCCCCACGAGCCTTTCGTGGAACCGGCCGACCTCCAGACCGAACCGGTTCGCCGCCTCGGTGCACAGCCTCCGGGCCGCGTCCGCGGTGGCGGGATCGAAATACACGTGGGCGTGATAGGCCTCGTGCACATTGACGGGTCTTCGAGGATTGTCCATGGCATCTCCGATGCGGTTCCGGTCACCGGCGCCCGACACGGGATGTGTGCGGCGCGCTCGTCGAGGGGGTCTCGCTACCGCGAAATCGTGGAGCGTGGCTCCACGGCAGGGTACCGATACCAGACGTTGCGGACACGATACCCCGAACCCAGCGCGAACGACGTCACGATCGCCGAATCGCTTCGGACATTGACGACCAGCGAACCATCCACGGATCGCAGCATCACGACGAAGGTTCCGCCGCCCTCGATCGCGATGACGGACTTGCTGCCGTGGCTCTCGGGTTCGGCGAAGAACCGCAGGCTCGGCTCCGCGTAGAGCGTCCTGCACGCGAACAGGTCGTCCACCCTCTTCTCGGACAGCCGCACGCGATGGCGCCGGAAGTCCCACCGCACCGCGTCACCCGCGGCTCCCTGGAACGACAGGGTGAGGGATTCGGACGTCTGCCCGATCGTCACCACCGACACGCCATCGGGGATGACCGGCCACGACTGCTTCCACTCAGCCGGGCTGTTGAGGCCGGTCGCGTGCGCGAGCGTGCCGAGAACATCCGTCAGTCTCGACCGGACATCGACCGTCGCGGGCAGCACGGCCGACGCGTCGTTTGCGTAGGTGCCCCGAAGGTTCGGGCACCCGTCGAACACCGGCATCGACCTGATCGACGGCCAGTCCGCGGGATAGGCTGGCTTGCCCGAACTCGACGCGCATCCCGCGAAAGCCAGCAGGACACCGGCAGACACGCCCGCAAGGGCCCGACGCGAGGCGCGACACAATGCCGCGCGGCGAGATCGGGCACCGCCTGCGCGACGGACATCCGTCGTTCGAAACGCGTCCATCTTCGTATTCGGCTCCAGGCGAGAACGTTTCTCCCGACAGCGATGCTCCCATGCCAGGAGGCCGATGACCGTTGACCGCCGTCAATGCGTGCGCGCCGGAGGCGAGAACCGTCCGGCTGATCATCCGTCCATTCACCGACCGGCGTGCGGACAGGAAGGTAGTCGGCACGACCCGCAATGCGTTCGGCTTGAAGATGGCCGACGTCAGCCCGGTGAACACTGTCCCGGACTGGATCATGGAGGCGCTGCGCTCGGACCTCCGGAACCACGGGTACGTGGTGACGGCGGGGGACGCCCGGGACAGCCACGTGTCGGCAGGCGATGCAGTGATCTCCGGCGAGATCCTGAATGTCTACTGTGACATGTACTTCAACTACACGGGCCAGGTGTCGCTGGTCGCGCGGGTCAATCAGGACGGGAAGGAAGCGCTGAACAGGCATTACGCAGGCGAAGGATCCGCTGGCGTGGCGTGGGCCGCTACCGAAAGCGCCCATGCCCGGTCGCTTGCCCTCGCCCTGCAATCGGCCATCAGGGCATTCTCGTGGATCTCGACGCGAGCCTGGCCGCGCCGTAGGCGGTTACGCCGGTCGGGCGAAGCACTGGCGACCCCGGGTTCCTCCCGCACACTGCCGGAGGCAGCGTGTCGGCGCGCGACGAAAGCGCATACGCTACGCCGTCCGGGCAGCCGCCCCATCAGCCGGAGAACCGACCATCGTGAACGACTTCCCCGAAGTCGCCGTCGCCGACGCAAACGCGGAGACCGCCGCCATCTTCGACCGGATCATGACGTGTTCCGGCACCGGAACACCTGCCCTGATCTTCCGTCACTTCGCGGTCTTTCCGGGCCTGCTCGACTGGGCCTGGCGCGCCATCGGCGACGAGTTCGACGGCGGCAGGATCGTCCTGCACGCGCTCGATGCCGTCGCGCGCACGCCGCGCGTGGCGCTTCCGCGAGTCGAGCACCCGGCCCTCGTCGCGGCGGGTCTCGACGGTCCCGACCGGGCACTTCTCGCCGGAATGCTGCGCAGCTACAACCGGATGAACCCGATGAACCACGGCCTGATCGCCGCCATCCGGGACCTGATCGCGAGACCACAGGCCGAGGCGGAAGCCGTCGCGCCCCTTCCTCCGCCATCGCGCAGGACTCTCGAACCGTGTCCGAAGCTCCCGCCACCAGTGAAGGTTCGGGACATGCCGGCCGATCTGCAGCAGACCGTCGCTGCGCTCGGCGCCGCCATTCCTGACGCGCACACGGGGATGGTCCCGACCCTGTACCGGCACCTCGCGCTGTGGCCGGACCTGCTCCGCCTGCTCGCGCCGGGCATTCTCGAAGCCGTGAGGATCGGCGAGGTGCCCGCCCGCACGCATGCACTCGAGCGGGAGATGACGCCACTGGTGCAGCACGTCATCGCACGCGCGCGTGCAAAGGGCCTGCCCCCGGCTCCCCTGGCGGACCCCGAGGCAATGACGCGAACGCTGGACACGTTCCTGTTCGCGATCCCTCACATGACTGTCGTCGGCACCGCGATCGAGGCGTCGTTACCGCTGCAGTGACGCCGGTGAGACCGAACGGGAAGGGCCTCGTCGCGAATCCCCCCCGTTCGATACACCCCGGTCGGTCGCGACGGCGATCGGTAGAATCGACGGTCACTTCCACCGGTGCGAGGCCAGACTCCGGATGAAACCGGCACAGACTCCGATCGACCCCTTCACGCCGTCCGCACCCGGGGCGCACTCGTGAACGGGCGCGCACTCGTCATCGGCGGATCGCTCGGCGGACTCTTCGCCGCCAACCTGCTCGCCGACCAGGGCTGGGACGTCCACGTCTTCGAGCGAGCCGCCGACGACCTCGCGTCACGCGGCGCCGGCATCGGGACCCACACCGCCCTGGCCGACACGCTCGCGCGGCTCGGCATCCCCATGGACACGACGCTCGGCTACCGGTCGGGCGATCGCATCTGCGTGGATCGCGAGGGCACCGTCCTCTACCGCACCTACTGGGGCCACGTGATGAGCGCGTGGGCGAACGTCTATCGCCCGCTCAAGGACCGTTTTCCGGAGGATCGCTATCACTTCTCGAAATCGCTGACGTCCTTCCGGGAAGATCCCGGCAGCGTGACCGCGTGCTTCGACGACGGCACGACGGCCTCGGGGGATCTCCTGATCGGGGCGGATGGGCTTCGCTCCACCGTGCGCGGCATCCTGTTTCCCGATGTACGGCCGAGGTACGCGGGCTACGTGGCCTGGCGCGGCCTCGTCGACGGGCGGCGCGTGCCTGCGGAAGCGCACGAGTGGCTGGACGGGGGCTACTGGTTCGTGCTGCCGCCGAACGAGATGTTCCTCTGCTATCAGGTCCCGGCCAAAGGGCGCCTCGACTGGAATCTCGTCTGGTACCACCCCGTCGGCGACGAGGAACTTCGCGACCTCTGCACGGATTCGGAAGGAAAGGTCCACGCCGGTGGCAGCATCCCGCCACCGCTCATACGCACGGTGTTCGTCGACGAGATCAGGCGGGAGGCCGAACGACTGCTCCCGCCACCTCTCGCGACCCTGGTCGCGCTGTCGCAACCATTCTTCCAGGCGGTGTTCGACATCGAGTCGCCGGGGCTCGTCGCGGGGCGCGTGGCGCTGCTCGGCGATGCCGGGTTCGTCGCGAGACCGCACATCGGCGCCGGCGTGACGAAGGCGGCACTGGATGCGATGTGCCTGGCCAACTCGCTGAAGGAGCCGACCCTCGACCTGGCACTGGCGCGCTACGACCGCCTGAGAACCGAGTTCGGACGCCGCTGCGTCGCGCGCGGACGCCGTCTCGGGTCCTACATCGAGGCGAAGTCGCACCCGGCACAGGGCTGGACACCGGAGCAGCTCGAACAGCGTCCGGATCGCCTGTTGAACGAAGTGGCGCTCGCCCTCGAGGACATCCCCGAGCTCGCGATCGAGGTGTGACCCCGGCACGTCTTCACGCCCGAACCTGTCTCCACGCCGATCGAAAGCCCTGCCGCGCTCAAGGCTGCGCCGCCAGGGTCATGCGAAGCGCCAGACTGGCCATGATCCAGATCGTGCCCGACACCATTATGGTCAGCAGCAGTGCCGAAAACAGGATCAGCTGCAGATCCTCGCGCTTCTGCCGGAAGCCGATGTGCAGGAAGAAGCGGAAGTGCACGAGCAGCTGGACCAGCGCGAGCACCCCGATGGTGACCAGCAGGTCGATGCGGGGGATTCCGCCCCAGTGCACGAGTGCGAACGGCACGACGGTCAGCACGAGCGCCAGACCCGCCCCCCAGACGTAAGAGTGGAATTCGCGACGCCGCGCCTGGTCGCGATCGGACAGCGGCGCGCTCATGCAAGCCCCGCCAGATACACCACCGAGAAGATCATGATCCAGATGATGTCGAGGAAGTGCCAGAACAGCGCCAGTCGCATGACGCCGAGCTTCGCCTGGGTGTCCAGGCCGTAGCGCGCGATCTGCCCGAGCAGGCAGACGAGCCACACACAGCCGGCGGCGACGTGCAGGCCGTGGAGTGGCACGAGGTCGAAGAATGCGGAGAGAAAGCCGCTGCGGCTGGGCACACCGCCCGCGGCGAACATGGCAGTGAAGTCGTGCACCTCGAGTGCCAGAAAGCCGATGCCCAGCGCGAGCGTCGCGATCATCCAGCCCGCCAGGCGGCCCTTGCCGGGCCCGTACTTCAGGGCGAGCGACGCCATGCCGAACGTGAAGCTGCTGGCGAGAAGCAGGAGGGTCTCGACGAAGACGCTCGTGATGTCGTAGAGCTGGTGCGGCCCGGGGCCACCCGCGGTCGCATGAACCGAGGTCACGTAGGTCGCGAACACCATGCCGAACAGGATCGCGTCGCTCATCAGGAAGACCCAGAAGCCGAACATCACGCGCTCGGCCGCCTCGTCGTCCCTGCCGTGAGCGGCACCCAGATTCAGGCCTGGATGCCTGACCGCCTCCCGGTTCATGGCGCCACCCCGATGGCTTCGTATCGCGCGCGCCCGTCGTTGACGGGCCTGCATTCGTCCACGCGCGAGACCGCCGTCGTCGCGTTCACGGCCGCGATCCAGCGAAGGTGTTCCCGGCGCACTTCGTCCGCGGGGACCACGCGCGTGGTGTCACGCGCGAAGCCGCGCACGATCAGCGTCGTGACTGCGGCCAGGAACGACAGGATGACCAGCCACCAGATGTGCCAGACGAGGCCGAAGCCCAGCGCGAAGCCGATGGCTCCGGTCACGGGACCCATGGCGCTGTTCCTGGGCAGCTCGATGTCACGGTAGGTGTCGGGACTCTGGTAGGCGCAGCCTTCCTCCTTTGCGCGTGCGAACGCGTCGCGGCCCTCGACCGACGGAATGACCGCGAAGTTGTACTCGGGGGGCGGCGCCGACGTCGCCCATTCCAGGCTCCGTCCGTTCCACGGGTCGCCGGCAGCCACGCGGTTCTCGTCGCGATGCCTGATCGACACCCGCAGCTGCCAGAGCAGTGACCCCAGCGCCACGAGGATCAGCAGCGCGCCGAGGAAAGCCACCCATTCCAGCGGCACGTACGAAGCCTCGCTGTAAGCGACGGTACGGCGCGGCAGGCCCATGACGCCCAGCACGTAGAGCGGGAAGAACGCCGCCATGAAGCCGAAGATCCAGCACAGCGCCGAGACCATGCCCCAGCGCTCGTCGAGGCGGAAGCCGAACGCCTTCGGAAACCAGAAGTGGTAGGCCACGAGCATGCCGAACAGCACGCCGGGCACGGCCATGTTGTGGAAGTGCGCGACCAGGAACACCGTGTTGTGCACCTGGTAGTCGACGCTCGGGTTCGCGAGCAGGATGCCGCTCATCCCGCCGAGCACGAACAGGAGGATGAAACCGAACGAGTAGACCATCGGCACGGTGAACCGCACCCGCCCCCGAAACATCGTCAGCATCCAGTCGTAGATCTTCACGCCGGTCGGGACGCCGATCAGCATCGAGGCGATGCCGAACGCGGCGTTCATGTTCGCGTTCTGCCCCATGGTGAAGAAGTGATGCAGCCAGACGGTGAAGGACAGCACCGTGATGGCCATGGTGGCCATCACCAGCGACCGGTACCCGTAGAGCACCTTGCCGGAGAAAGTCGAGATGACTTCCGAGAACACGCCGAACGACGGCAGGATCAGTATGTAGACCTCGGGGTGACCGAACAGCCAGAACAGGTTGGCGAAGTTCATCATGTTGCCGCCGAGCGCATTCGTGAAGTAGTGGAAGCCCAGGTAGCGGTCCAGCGCGAGCTGCGCCGTGGCCACGGTCAGGGGCGGCATAGCGAAGATCATCAGGATGCTGGTGCAGAGCGCAGTCCACGTGAACAGCGGCATTCGCATCAGCGTCATGCCGGGTGCGCGCTCCTTGTATATGGTGACGGCGAAGTTGATGCCCGTGAGCGTCGAACCCAGCGATGCCAGGGTCAGCGACCAGATCCAGTAGTCGGGCCCCACGCCCGGGCTGAAGCTCGCTTCCGTGAAGGGCGGATAGCCGAACCAGCCCCCGGTGGAGAACTTCCCGATCACGAGCGACACCATGACGAGCCCTGCCCCGGCGGCGGTCAGTCCGAGGCTGATCGAGTTGAGCACGGGAAACGACACGTCGCGCGCCCCGATCTGCATGGGCATCACGTAGTTGATGATGCCGGTGAGAAACGGCATCGCCATGAAGAAGATCATGATCGTGCCGTGCGTGCTGAACAGCTGGGCAAAGTGGTCCGGCGAAAGGAAACCGCCGCTCAGCCCGAAGGCCTGCTGCGCGCGCATCAGAACGGCCTCGATCAGTGCCCGCGCGAGCATCACGAAGGCGATGGCGACGTACATGATGCCGATCTTCTTGTGGTCGGGGCTGGTCAGCCAGTCGGACCAGAGCACGCCCCACCGTCGGTAGCGCGTGAGCAGGACCACCATCACGAGTGCACCGATCACCACCATCGACGCGGCGCCCGTCGCGACACATCCGTTGATGATGTTTCCTTCGGTGGGATGCTGAAGCATCTGCCAGAACGGCAGTGCGTCCGGACCCAGTCGCCCCAGGGGGTGCTCGAAGATGCCGGCGATGCTCATGGCGTGCTCGCCGACGCTGAATGCGGTGCATCCGCGCTGCGCGGCCTGTCCGGGTCGGCGTGCGCAAGAGCGCTCCGTGGCAACTGTGCGCGTCCGTCGAGGGTGGCCTGAACCACCGCCGGAAAGAGCGCCTCGCTCACGTGCGTGAAGTAAAGGTTTCCGTCGTGTGTCGCCTTTCCGGGCAGCGCATCGATCAGCGCGGCGCGCGTCGATCTCCCGGCGACGAGCTGCAAGGTCCGTGCGTCCAGCGGCGTGCCGTGGGCGCGCACGTTCTGCACCCACGCGCTGAAATCGTCCGGCGTCATCCCGGCTGCCGTGAAGTGCTGCTGATGGAACCCGTTGCCGTTGTACATGGTGTTCTCGCCCAGGAACCGCCCCGGCCTGTCCGCCTCCAGGTTCAGCCGGGTCACCATGCCGCCCATGGCATAGATCTGACTACCCAGCGCCGGAATGAACAGCGACTGCATCACCGTCGCCGACGTGATCTGCATGGACACCGGGCGCCCAGCCGGCATCGCGAGCATGCCGATGCTGGCGATGCCCTGATCCGGATAGATGAACAGCCATTTCCAGTCGTAGCCGATCACCTGCACGCGCAGCGGAGTCTGGTCGGAGGCGAGAGGCTTGTACGGATCGAGCCTGTGCGTGTCGCGCCACAGGATGAAGGACAGCACCACCACGATGACGATCGGTCCGCTCCAGGCCATGATCTCCAGCAGCCTGGAAAATTCCCATCGCGGCGCGTACCGGGATGCCTTGTTGCCGTAACGGTAACGCCACGCGAAGAACGGGAGCAGGAGGAAGATCGGTCCTGCAACCAGGACCGCCATGATCCCGAGCACCTCGAAGAAGTGCCACCGCTGGGCAGCGGCGACCGGGCCCTGCGGATCGAGGAACGAGAGATGGAGGTTGCCCGTGCAGGCGGCGAGCATCGGCACGACGGCACTCAGCACGAGCCAGCGGCCTGCCGAGATCACCGTGCGCGACAACACCCGCGGTGTCGCAGACCTCCTATTCACGGCAGCGACATCCGCCTGACGACATGCCGGTTACGGCCCGGTAACGCCACGCGCTCGCGCCCACGACCTTTGCGTCGAGGACCGGCACGGCGCCGGGAGTTATCCGGGGTACCGGGACGGAGGGCTCCGCGGCGCGCAGCCAGTCAGTCCGATCCGCGACGTGATGCGGCTGGCGACTGGAACACCTCACCAGGTTCGACCCCGTTCGCGCAGGGTCAGGTTCTCGATATGCATATGCCATCGCCACCGGAAAGTCGGTTCGCTCCTTGACGGATGCAGAAATCGCACGGGAGTTCCGGACGAAAGCACCCGCGATCGTGACGCGATGTGTTCGCGATCCCTGCCGGCACGCCGTCCGTGCCGGCAATCAACGACTTACGCCATGCGGCCGCAAGCATTTCCGGACGCACCCGTTTCTGCTCACGAACTTAACCCGGGGCACGGGGTCCTCCGGGGTATCGACATTGCCTTTGGGAGTCAGACCCAGGGAGGTACAGACATGAAGCGCGCGATAACGGTCATCGTCGCCTTGGTGGCGGTGGCAGGGCTTGGCGGCTACGTCGTCAAGAATTACTACTGGAACACGGCGGTCAAGTATGGAAGCCGGACCATCAACTACGTGAAGTACATGTCGGCACCGAAAGGCACGCTGACGACGGAGATGGATCCGGATTACCAGACGCCGAGCACCGACGCAGCGTCGGATTCGAACGTACACGAGGCGGCAGTCGTCGCGGATGCGGGCAAGGACTGGCCGAGCTACAACCGGACGGTGACGTCGAACCGCTACTCACCGCTCGACGGGATCACACCGCAGAATGCCGACGAGATGAAGGTCAAGTGCACGTTCGACACCGGCGAATACACCGGTTTCAACACGGGCATCCTCGAGGTCGACGGCGCCCTGCTGTTCGCTAGCGAGCACAATCTGTATTCGATCGACCCGGAAACCTGCAAGCTCAACTGGAAGGCTCACGAGAACTACACGCCTGCGACACCTCAGGCGGTCAACCGCGGGCCGGCCTACGTGGACGGCGAGATCGTCCGCGGAACGCAGGACGGCCGTGTGCTGGCGTATGACGCCAGAACCGGCAAGGAACGCTGGCAGACGGTCATCGCGAACCCCAACAAGGGGGAAAGCATTCCTGCAGCACCAATCGCCTGGAACGGCATGGTGTTCGTCGGCAATGCCGGCGGCGACATCAAGGGCGTCAAGGGTCGCATGTACGGCATCGACGCCGAGACGGGAAAGGTCAAGTGGGAGTTCTATCTGGTGCCGAAGTCGCCGGACGATCCGTCTTACGGACCTGAAGCAGAATCCCCGCTGACTGGCAAGACCTGGAACGAAGCGGACGGCGCTCCGATCACCGGCGGCGCCACGTGGACGTCGTACACGATCGACCCGGCGACCGGACTGCTCTACGTGCCCGGCGGCAATCCTGCACCGGACTTCGCGGCCAACCTGCGAAAGGGAAGCAACCTCTACTCCGGATCGGTCGTGGTCCTCGACGCGATGACCGGCGAGTACAAGACACACTACAAGATCGTGCCGAAGGACTGGCACGACTGGGACGTGTCCGCAGCCCCGGCGATCATCCGGACGGCGGCTGGCAAGAAGATCATGGCCGTAGCGCCGAAGGACGGCCATCTGTACGGCATCGATCTCGACACTCACGAAGAGCTCTACAGCCTGCCGGTGACGAAGATGCTCAACACCGATGCCAGCTTCGAGACCGGCAAACCCGTGCGCTTCTGCCCTGGCTCTACCGGTGGCGCCGAGTGGAACGGCCCTGCGTACGACCGGGAGAACAATCTCATCCTGGCAGGCGAGGTCCAGCGTTGCACGACGGTCACGCGCGCGCCCGCCAAGAGCGTGCTCGACAGGAAGAACGGCACCACGTGGGGGGCAAACGACTCCAGCAATCCCTTCGACACCTGGGGCACGCCGGACCCCACGTTCGACTGGGCAGGGTGGGTCTACGCCGTCAATGCCGATACCGGCCAGTGGAAATGGCGCGTGAAGTCGAACTACCCGGTGCAGAGCGGCGTGACACCGACCGCAGGCGGCGTCGTGTTCTTCGGCGACATGGGCGGCAACTTCTATGCGCTGAACGCCGACACGGGCGAGAAGCTGTGGGGTGACAAGATCGGCGGTGCAATCGGTGGTGGCGTGATCGCCTACGACGCCGGTCACGGCGAGCGCGTGGCAGTCGCCACCGGACTCACCGAGGTTCTCTGGCCGACCGAAATCACGACTGCGAAGGTTTCGGTCCTGGGTGTGAACTAGAACGTGTGCAGGCCGCCCATGGACGCCCTCCATCGACCGTCCGTTCGGCCGGCCAGTCGCCCGGCCGAACGGAGGTGACCAAACCGGCAAAGGCTCACTTCGTGGCCGCGCCGATCAGGCACTCGCCCGGCACTTCGAACCCGCCGGGCGATTCGAAACTCCGCATCGCGCCTTCTATTTCGTTCCAGACGGACTCGCGTTCTCCGGGAGGCAGATGAGCCATCATGGCGTTGAATGCACCGAAGGCTTCGCGTGCGACCTGCACGTAGTCGGCCGCACTGTCCATTCGATGAGGCACGGGCACGGCGCTCACCGCAGGGTCCGAAAACCCCGCCTGACGGAACATCCCTTCGAGCACGCCGGCACCACCGAGACTGAAGGGTCCCGGTTGGCCGGGAACCGGGGAAGGCAGCTGCGCGCGCCGGCGGATGATGGTCGCCGGCACGGCCCCCCAGCTGTTTCGCTCGGGCGTGGAGAAGACGACGACAGCAACCCGACCGCCTGCTTTCAGGACGCGGCGCCACTCACGTAACGCCGTCACGGGATGGGGCATGTACATCAGACCGAGCCGGCACAGCACGGCATCGAACGACTCGTCCGGCAGATCCGGATTCTCGCCATCCATGACGCGCGTCTCGATCTGCTCGAGCCCCCGTTCGAGGGCGACCTGGCGTGCGAGATCGACGATCCCTTCCGAGATGTCGGTCGCCAGCACGTAACCATCCGGACCCACTCGCAGGGCAGCACTGACGGCCGGTTCACCGGCGCCGGCAGCGATGTCCAGGATGCGCTGACCGGGCTGGATCCGGGCCAGATCGAGCATCCGGCGTGTCACGTCTCCATACCAGCGGTCCAGGATCGGGTTCCAGCGTCGCCAGGCGGCACCGTCCTTGTTCCACTGCTCGCGTTGCGCGTTCTTGTACTTAGCCGCATCGAATGCGGGTTGCTCCTCGGCCATGCAAGTTCTCCTCCCCCGTCAGACCGTGACACTGCCTCGCGTTGCGGGCCCCGTAATTCGGAGACTGCCACGATGGCGTGGTCGCGGCGAACGGCCGTCCCGCACCGGACGAGCGTTCATTTGTAGGCGATCGCGGCACTGGTCGGGCCCGCCAGACCGATGAACTCGAACCGGGTGAATCCTGCCTCGGTGCACCACGCCTGGAAGTCTGCCCCGGTATAGTCGAAGCCGTCTCCGGTCTCGATCAGCATGTTGAGGGACATGAGCAGGCCGAACGCGTTTTCCCGACGGGCGTCGTCGATGAGATTCTCGATCGCGATGAACGCTCCGCCCGGTGTCAGTGCGTCGTAGGCCTTGCGGATCAGAAGCTTCTTCCTGTCCAGATTCCAGTCGTGCAGGATGTTGCCCATGGTGACGACATCCGCCCCGGGCAGCTCGTCGCGAAAGAAATCCCCCGACACGGCGTTGATGCGCCCGTCCATCCCGGCTGCCCGGATGTGGTGCCGCGCCAGAGGCTCCACAGGGCGAAGATCGAAACTGGTGAACGTCAGGTGCGGGTGCCGGGCTCCCACTATCCTCGACAGCAGCGCCAGGGCGCCACCCACGTCGCTTACCGTCCGGTAGTTGTCGAAGGGAAATTTCTCCGCCAGCACCGAAAAGTTTGCTGCCTGGAAACCGGACATGGCTTCGAGAAAGGTCCCCAGACGAGCCTCGCTCGAACAAAGCTCCTCGAAGAGCGGCTTGCCGCCGCGCCTGACCTCGTTCTGCGGCTGACCGGTCTTCAGTGCGGTGCCCAGGTCATTCCAGAAGGCGAACAGGCGCGCGTTCAGCATTTCCGGCAGCCCGCCGATATAGGCGGGACTCTTCCTGTTCAGGAATGCCGCGGTCTCAGGTGTGTTCCGGTACTTCCCGTCCGGTCCGTCGCCATCGCGATCCAGGAATTTCAGGGCCACCAGGGCATCGAAGAAATCGTGGGTCCCGCGGGGATGGAGCCCGAGTCTTTGCCCGAGCTGCGACGCGGACCACTCACCGTCCCCGAGTGTCGTGAACAGATCCAGTTCCACGGCGGTGAGCAGGACTTTCGACGCCCAGAACGCCGTCGCGGTCTGCATGATGTGTGCGGGGTTCAGTTGCTCGGTCATCAGTCATTCCTTCCGGGCGCCTGTCCGGCCAGCCGGTTCGAGGTCCGCATTTCCGCGCCCTCGCGCTGATGACCGGCAAACCGCTGCCCGACGTTCCAGCGGACCATGTCGCGCGGAGGTACCCGCCTGAATGAACGGCCGGGCATCACTGCGGGGCACTCGGCACGAGCCCGTGGCGGGCCATCACCTGCGAAAGCGCTGCCTTGTCGGGAGGCCTGCCGGCACCGAGTATGGCGGCGACATCCCGAAAGAACTGTGCGCCGATGTCAGGCGAATTGACGACCAGCGCACGCGCCCGCGATTCGAAGGGGTTCGCGAACGCGTGAACGGTGCCTCTGGGGGTGTACATGGTCTCGCCCGGCCCGAGGTCTCGTGTCTGCGCGCCGACCGTGTAGCGCAGCATGCCCTCCAGAACGTAAATGATCTCTTCAGTGTTCGTGTGGCTGTGCGGCGGCGGCACGTTGGATTCGGGAGGGATCGTCAGTTCGAAGATACCCGCGGACCCCGTTGACGATCCGTCGATCAGATACCGGATGACGAGCTGGCCGACGCGAATTTCCGACGTGTTCATGTGCAGGCTCCAGGACCTGGAACATCGGGGAGGAAAGACGGCTCACGCTCCGCATGACCGTGAGCCGTCGCGCGAAGCGGCGCCGCAGTGCGACATCGCTCCGCCCGCGTGCTTCGGTCCGCACTGCATCTACGCGTCGCGGACAGTACTCCATGAACGTCGGAACCGGGATTCGACCAATCACTGACCGCCCGCTACTGATCGTGCACTGCACGCGATCAGGGGAACGGCGAGTCTGCGTCGATTCCACGCGTCCGCCCAAGGCCGGGGAAACAGTTTCCCGGCGGAAGTTCTCCTGGGGTTCGGGCGCCCTTCACCCGCCTGTTTCCGGCAGTCAAGGCAGCGCGCCGGAGTCGGCGGAGCAGTGCAGTATCAGCTGAACTTCCTGACTGCAGCCTGTCCATGGCCCCTCGCGGGCGTGCCGTTCGGCCAGCGGATGCGCCGCCTGACACGGCCGGCCTCCTATGCGCGAACGGACGCGTCCAGCATTTCCAGGCGCACGGCGGTCAGGGCACGATCGTAAACGGGGGCCAGATCGCGGACGTGCGCGTGGTGCCATCCGTATCCGCACGACGCGGAACCACGCACGGACCGCACTCAGCAGTTGCCCTTCTTTGCCTGACCAGGTGGGCAGAAACTTCCGCCATCCGCCCTGTGGGTCCCGGCGGGATCGACGACGACCGATCCTTCCGGGGTGTACACCGCACAGCCCGCCAGACAACATGCGACTGCAAACAATGCAATTAGCACCTTCATACATTCGCCTCCTCTCGGAGTGTGAAGTGATCAGTCTGCGCGGCAGTGGCGTATCACCTCGCGGCGACCGCACAGGCGGGCGCAGCCTGAGAGCATCATCTGCATGGACAGGCGGAAAGAAATTTCATTTCACGTCGTCCGGGACTCTCGCCGACTCGAGCCTCTCCTCTATCGCGGAAGTATTCTCGGTCCTGGAACGAACGACGCTCCCCACGGAAAACGCAGCGACCGCACCCATGATCAGCACGAGGCCGGCCGTGAGTGGCCACCCCGTTCGATAGCACCACAGGGCCAGCGCACCAACCGCGATGAGCACCAGCAGAACGATCGGGCCCAGATAGAAGCCGACCGTGCGGAACAGGACGCCTTCGCCCTTCTGCGTTCTCATCATGTTTCCCCGACATTGCGGCAACCACGAATGGCGCCGTTCGAGAATCAACCCCTCGATGAAGCACGCGTCGAGCAGCCTGTGATACACGAGCAGGTCCAGAACTCAGAGAAGGGCGATACCGACGGACCCGGCCACGGCGACCGCGCCGACCAGCAGTTCACGGTCGACATCGACCTCGAGCTTCCGGGAGAGCACGAACCCGATCGCCCCGAATGCCGCCAGCAACCACACGGAAGCCATGCTTCGGTAGCTCGTCTGCAGGCCGTTGAAGTGGCGTTCCTGAACACCGATCTCCTCGGCGATCTTCCAGACCCGCTCGAAGGTGTCCTTGTCTACTGACTCGACGGTCTGCATGATGGTCTCGGACGTTCGACGTGAGTGGCGGCAAGGATGCGCCGCAGCATTTCCCCGGTCGTCCGCCCGACGGATGAACCAGGCCGCACGGCGCTGACCGCGGGAATACCTGACAGAGACGCCTTCCGTCTCGCGCAATCAGGCGGGAACGTAGGTCAACCTGATCACATCCTCGCCAATCCGGTCAACGGTCATGAGGTGGAGCGGCGGCCGGGGCCCGGCAAAATACGGCTTGCCGTGCCCGAGCACCACGGGGTGCAGGTAGATTCGATACTCGTCGATGAGACCGAGCCCGGTGAGGAAGTGCGCCAGTTCCGGACCTGCCACTTCGATTTCTCCGTCGATCCCGGCCTTCAGTTCCCGGATCGCGCTCTCGACATCCCCCTCGACGAGTTTCGCGTTGGGGCCGACCGACTTCGACGAACGCGAGACAACCCATTTCGGTTGGGCTCGCCACGCCGCCGCGAAGGCGCGTTCCGCCGCATCCCATCCGGGATGATCGTCGTCCCAGTAACGCATGATCTCGTACATGCGCCAGCCATAGACGCTGCCCGCCTGTCTTCGAGTCTCCTCGATGAAGTGATGGAACAGCGACGGACCCGGCCCGAATGCCATGTGGTCGACGTATCCGTCCAGGGACTGGTTCATTCCGAATACGAGCCTGGCCATGTCACCCCCTGCTCGCGCGGCATGTCCGCGCAGTTCCGAACGTCATCGACGATCGCGACGTTCCGGGCCATCGCGCCCGAGGAGATGCGCAAGGGCAGCAATCCGTGGTTCGGATCGCGCACATCGCCCGCCCGATCAGACCGCACCTCGGCTGCACCGGTAGTGAACCCACGCCCAACCGAACAGCGTAAGCACGAGCAAAGGGTACGCGTCGAAAGGCAGTGGACTGGACAGAGGCGTGAGCGCCGTCCCACCGAAAATCCGCAATGCGACTATCGCGAACAACACGGACGCAATCGCACCCGTGGCTCTCACGAAGACCGGCATTTTCGAGGAAGCACTGACCAGTGCCAGCCCCGCAGCCCAGAGCCCGACGCCCGCTCCGAAGGAAGGAGAACTTGCCGCGAGGGTCATCGCAGAGCTCGAAACCACCAGGGCCTGACCGGCGACGAAAGTGAGGAACCCGGCAGCCAACTGTTCGTTGCCCAGTTTGACGTGGTGAACTGCGAGAATGAGTGCGCCCATGACGAGCAGGGTGCCATCGAGACCCCAGGCAACGCCGCGGATTGCAGGAGGCGAGAAAGACCCGGCGAGGCCCAACAGGGCACCTGCAGCAAGGCTGACCGCCGCGAACAACGCCAATCGATTCGTGCTCATTGCCTGGTACCTGAAGTCAGTTGCGCTGGTGATCACGCATCCCGGACATCGTGCATGCTCCGCCGTCCGTGGGTGCAGCGCGAAGGAAACCCGCAAGCGCCGCTGACACGGGGCGGCTCGATGCACTGGTCAGCCAGCCTGCTCTCCGTAGCAGGACTGCCTTGTCAGACGTGCTAGCTCTGCATAGTAATCCTCACTGGCGGAAGCCCCCGGAGACTCGCTGTTCATCACGCCGCGCATCACACGGACAAGAACCGAACCAATGGCATGAATGGCTTCGTGACGAGTGACTCCCTCGCCCGTCAGACGTTCGAGGGCCTGAACCACCGGCTGATCCCGAACAGCCACCTGATTCTCCACCACTGCGTGAAGCGAGGCGTGAATGCGCCGTGCACGTTTCGGCAGCGGAATGCGGGCGTCCCGGTGGAAGTACTCGACGAGCAGCACTCTTTCCTGCTCGTCGAGAGCGAGCCAGTCCTCGGCCTTCGGTGATTCTTCCGGGTTGTATTGATTCATCGGCGGATCATCCTTGCCGGCTTTCGCTGAGAAGTGAGGCCGGACCCGTCGTAACGGCAGGCCCTCACGTTGGCCGACGTTGAAAGTCGGGACCGGTTTCAATATGGCAGAGGGGTTGAACCGGGTCAACGGTGCGTGGCCGAGGAGAAGTGCCCGCCTGCGAGGCGGATCCGGTGACCGGACATATGCCGCCTCATTCACCTGATTGAGCGTCGAGTCGAGAAGTGGGATGCTGCGGAGCCGGTGGGGGAGTCGTCGACCTGTCGCGCAACCTGTGGCTGGGGGCAGGTGCCGCGGACCGTCGCCCGGTCTGCGAGATCAGGTTGCTCCGCGACCCCTTACCCAGACTGAGCGCTCCTGGAATCTCGTCTCCAGCCCCGCCAGATCGCACTCTTCATCGACTTGGTCACCCGGCGCGGACGCGAAGGGTCCCGGGTGAATGTGCTCGTCGAGCACCATGGGCGGAAACGTCGGACTGCGAACGGCGGGTTTGTAGCGCGGCATGGCGAACTCCTCTTCGGCACGCATCGAGTCTCCGTCGATCGGGGGTTTTTTACACAGCCTAAACGTTTAGCTTGGGGGGCCGACCGGCGCCGCAGGCGACGGGGTACCGAAAAGCGCAGCTTCTCGGCGACCCCCCTCGAAGCGATGGTTGGGCCACGGCCGGATCAAAGCCGTGGTGACGCGCTTGTACTTGGCGACGAGACCGCATCTTGCACAGCGTGGATTTCAGTCATGCGGCGAGCGCGGTCCGTGCGACACCTTTAGTTCGGTGACGTTACTGCCTTCTTGCGTGGAGGTCTCAACAATCTTGATTCCTGGAGGTACCGCGCCTGTTTCGCGATAGTGCGCCAAGAGGGCATCGTCGTTGACTTGAATGAGGTCTCGTAGCGACGGGTATTCCTGCCCATGCTCAAGGATCAAGTCGACAAGCGCAGGCATATCAACGATTTCATATTCTCCATCGACTTCACGCAGAAGGGACATTACCTTTGCTGCCAGTTCAGGAGGGAGTCGCTTAGCCGTGGACATAGGGTAGCTCCAAAGGGTGAAATTGCGAGGCCCAACGCCAGCCATAACCGGCGCGCAAGAGCGGAGCGGGGCTTTTGCACGCCGGTTATGGCTGGCGTTTTTAGACCACATTCACTTGGCGTTGATCGTGAGTGACTGACGGATATGGCGAATTACCGGCTCGAACATCCACGCCTCGGACTTGCGGTAAGAGGTGTTTAGCTTGTATACCTTGCTGGAAACGTAGATGACGTCGAGTCGATCGACTTCTGGGCCGGATAAGTAGTCGACTTGTTTGTCGGTTACGATCGTGTAGTAGTCGCCAAGCCTCTCCACACGGACATCCAGTATTCTCATGCCTTTCACGTTCTCAGGAAGCGTGCCCTGTAGGTTCTTCAAAGCAATTTCCGCTTCCCGCCTCAGTTCGTTCGAATCAGCATCTTTAATTGAGGCTTGGGCAGGAAAGGTACCGACTCGTACGCTGAGACGCATGGTCGCCGATGGCTTTTCGTCCTTAGTATAGGCGTTCGCGGCTACGAGAATTTGATTGTTTCCTTGATTCATGTCGATACCGGCGAACTTGGCAACGGCCTCACTATAAGCGTTGAGGTGCTGTCTGATGTTCATATCTAAAAACGACCAGTTGCGTGGCACTTCAATGGCTGCGTCATTTCCAAATTGGAGCCGCACAAAGGCGCTCACGCCGTCCGCTGCAAAGCAACTAACAGCGAAGCAAATGCCCATGGCCATCAGCCATATGCGATGAGCGATTCTGCGGTGAGAACATGCCACGTCTATCCCTGCCAGCTCAGTTGTGCGGTCCAACGAACAGTCATTTATCCGACATGCCCGAGCGCTTTGGATAAATGAAGTCGAACGAAACCGCTGGGTTCAGGACAAGGCGATCTTGGGAATGAATCGCGGTCGATACCGTGCAGGCCGTGATGTTCGCGAAGGCAAGCGGCGGAATGATTGAGGTGGCGTGCGTGCATGGTTCTCGCCGGGATTAAACGACACGAGTTTCAATATGGCAGAGCGGGTTTTCGCGGTCAATCGTCGTTGGGGGGCAAGACGCGACTCTCGCGCAGGAACGCGATCGTGTGCTGGGGGCGATATCTCATCCATCTGGATGATGTTCACGGCGGACGAGGACGTCGGTATCGGATCGGGATGAGGGCCGCGACGAACGCAAGGCGACCGGTTTGGCAGTACGACCTGAGACACCCGCCGAGGTCGAGAATGACGACGACGCAGCGCAGCATCCATCCATCGTGCCGTGGCTACTGCAGCAACCGGTCGGCGCCTATGCCCTCTCGCGCCTGTGACGATGCGTTCTGCCCCGGCAGTCACCACGGCCAGGAATGCCGGACTGGCGTCCAGCGTGCGAGCGCGATCGTGAACGACGCAGCCCCCGCGAGCGCCGCAATCGTGCGGACATGGTTCCACCTCGTCCAGGCAATCAGGTAGTCGACCCACAGGGCGGCACCTTCCGAACTGGCGGGCGACACACTGGCCAGCCTGCGATTTCGCGGTACATTGAAGAGGACCGTCACCAGAAATGTTCCGATGAAGTAGAACAGGCCACCGGCCACGACGTGCGGTGAACCGGGCTCGTACCAGTGCAGGACAGCCATTACGCTCAGAACGAGGGTCAACCCGGCGACGCCGAAGAAGGGAACGAGGAACCACCGGTTGATCACCGTAACGTTGATGGACTGCATGGCCGATATGCCTTGTTCCGGCGGGAGCGCGCCGAGCGCCTTCATCGTGCAGACGGAGAACGCGAAGAAGAACCCCGCCATCAGGCCGCTGCCGAGCGCGCACGCGGTCGCCAGAAGTGGAATCAGGCTGCTCGCATTCATGATCGTGCTGCTGCGTGCCACACGCCGGATGCGGCGGCTTCCCGCGCGTAATCGGCGAAGTCGCGGGGTTCGCGCCCGATCGCGCGACGGACGCCGTCACCCAGATGCGCGTTCCGGCCGTCGAGGACCGTGGTGAACAGGTAGTCGAGCAGCCACGCCATGTCGTCCGGCAAACCCGCCTCGGCCACCCCCGCGGCGAACGATTCGGGGGAGACCCGGACATACTCGATCGTGCGGCCGGCAACCTTCGCGATCTCGTCGACCGCCTGCGCGAAGGTGAGGAGTCGGGGGCCGGTGAGTTCGTAGACCCTTCCGGCGTGCCCCTGCTCGGTCAGCGCGGCAACCGCGACGTCGGCAATGTCGCCGGCGTCGACGAAGGGCTCGGGTGTATCCGCCGCCGGTAGCGCGATCTGCCCCTTCTGCACCATCTCCAGGAAGGCCCCCTCGGAGAAATTCTGGTTGAACCAGCTGGCGCGAACGATCGTCCAGTCGATACGGCTCTCCTGCACGATCCGCTCGCAGGCCTGCGCTTCTTCCTCGCCGCGCCCCGAAAGCAGCACGAGCCGCCCGACCCCGTGCCGTTTCGCCCTGTCCACGAATGCGCGGACCGAACCGGTTGCACCGGGAATGGCGAGATCCGGTGCATAGTTCACGTAGACTGCGTCGACGCCGGCCAGACACTCGTCCCAGGTCGTTTCGTCGCGCCAGTCGAAGGCCGGCGATGCCGACCTGGAACCGATACGCACAGGAATGCCCATGGCGTGGAGACGTGACGCGATCCGGCGGCCGGTCTTTCCGGTGGCGCCAAGGACGAGGATCGATCCTTCCCGTGCGCGGGTGTTCGGCGATTTGGCTGTCATGGCTTGCTCCTGTCGGGTGACAGGCCAATTGTCCCGGCGACAGCCCTGACGTTCTTGACACGAGGCGTCTGTCTTTTGACGCCGTGCGCCACACGACGCGCTAACCCGCCGATTCGGAACCCGCCTGGAGACGGAAGGCTTTCGGTGTCTGCCCGGCCCATCGCCTGAAGGCGCGGTTGAACGCGCTCTGCTCCGAGAAGCCGGTCAGGAAGGCGATCTCCGCGAGCGGGTACCTCGTTTCCCTCAGCAGGCGCTGCGCGAGTTCACGGCGGGATTCATCCACCAGCGTCTGGAAGGAATACCCTCTGTCCGCGAGGCGCCTCTGCAGCGTCCGCCCGCTCAGTCCGAGGCCACCCGCGACGTCCGAGATCCTCGGCACCCCCTGGCTGAGGGCGCGAGAAACGTGCGCCCTGGCGCGATGCTCGACGGATTCACCGTCGTCGTAGCTCGACAGCGCTTCTTTCAGGTGCGCGTCGAAGAACTTCGAGATGGCCGGATCGCCGAGACGGTTCGGCTGCTGCAGCAACTCGCTGGAGACGAGCAGCGCGTCCATGCCCGCACCAAAGTGCACCGGACAACCGAAGTGGTGTTCGTGCGCTGCCGTGTGTCGTGGTGACTTGTGACTGAAATAGACCGCCCGCGGCTGAAATCTCGCCGTGCAGACCTCCTGACTGATGGCCACGATGCTGGCGATCGTCGCTTCGTTGGAGAGTCTCAGCCCCAGATGACGCTCCCCCTCACGGTGCAGGTGCATGTACACGCCCTCGTCCGTGTCCCGGACCTCATAGGTAGATACGCTCGTGAGCGCTCGTGCGTACCTTTCCGCCCGTTCGTAGGAACTCCGGAGATTCACGGCAGACTTCCACGCAAGGCCGAACGCCCCGTAGTCGTCGCAGCGCATGGTTGCCCCCACTCGAAGAGGCAGGTCGATCGCACGCGGATCCGACCGGGCAATCGCTTCGAGAAACGCATAGTAGGCCGTATCGGCCACCATGAACGCGGGGTCCACCGCAGCGTCCGGGTCCACGCCGACGAGATCCAGCAAGGCCCGCCTGTCGAGGCTGCCGTCGACCTGCCGGATGACCTTGTGCACGAACAGTGAAGTGATCTGACCCATGAGGCAGGCTTGTCACGAACCCCGGCTGCCAGTCGCATGCGCAACGGAAACCGCCATCATCACGCGGACGCCAGTTCGTGCGATCCGGCACGACGGCGAGCGGCACCCGCCTGGACTCAGCTGCTGAATGCTGCCTTCGCCCTCCGGCTAGGCAGCGGCCACGACTTCGAGTTCGATGAGCATGTCGGGCCACACCAGCTCGGGCAGGAATGTGAGCATCGATGCCGGTTCACAGTTCCCCAGATACCGTGCGCGGATCTCGCGGTAGGCCACCAGATCCTCGCGACGGATGAGGTGTTGCGTGAGCTGAACGATGTTCGCCACGCTCATGTCCGCGGCACCCAGGATCGCAATCACGTTCTTCCACGCCAGTTCCGCCTGCTCCGCGAACCCCGCCGGAAGACTGCCGCTTTCAGCGTCGATTCCGGGGGTACCGGACACATAGAGGATTCGCCGTGGCTCGACGACCTCGACCGCATCGCTGTACTTTCCGATATGGCGGGCAATACCTGCATTTCTTGCGATGTTCATGGCATCTCCGTGGTCAGATGGGTCCGTGCGTCAACTGGGGCGCACTGGAAGGCGGTGAGGAATCGTTTCGACGGCACGCGAAATGAACGGGCCGCGATCATCCGGGCCCCGAAGCACCGAGAGGTCAGGTCGCATTTCCTTCCCCCTTGCCGGCGAGCCTGACCGACAGTTCCCGATAGCCCGTGCCTGCATCGAATTCGCGCGACAGTCGCCAGCCTGCCACACAGGCGATCAGGATCTCCGCGGTCGTGCGAATCTCGTTGCCATGGCAGACATGGCCGCCAACGACACGGCCTTGCTCGTCGGACACCGACATGTGCAGATGCGCACCGTCCGCCGTGACGGTTCCGGACAGGGACAGTATCTCGAACGACCCGTCCAGCGACACTTCCGCGTCGGAACCCGCGAAACGCAGGCGGGGGTTGGTGAGACTGCCGATGCCGGAAACCACGAAACCCGGGAAGACGCCGCCCTCGATGACGATTCTTTCGAGTTCGCACCTCAGATCGGCGCCGGGAGGAAGACGTAGCGGTCGAAAAGTCATGGCGGCAGGGCTCCTTGCATTCCGTGCGATCCGGCCATCGATCGTGGCCATCCGCATGCGCGCTTCATGGCGCCCACCGCACGGGGCACGATCGGCAACAGGGAACAGGACGGGCCCCTCCAATCTGGTGCGAGGGTGCGACGGGGATTACCCTGTCGCCCGACGCTCGGCATCCGCGACGGCCCGAGGCCCGTTCCGCTCCACGCCGTTGTCAGGCTGTCGGCTGGCCACGAACCGCCGCCTCGATCGCGGCAATGTCGATCTTCTTCATCGTCATCATCGCATCGAACGCCCGCCTGGCGGCGGCGCGATCGGGACTGGTATACGCCCTGGTCAACGCGACTGGCGTAATCTGCCAGGAGATGCCCCACTTGTCCTTGCACCAGCCACACGCGCTCTCCTCGCCACCGTTGTCGACGATCGCATTCCAGTAACGATCCGTCTCGGCCTGATCCTGGGTGGCCACCTGGAACGAGAACGCCTCATTGTGTTTGAACGCAGGCCCACCGTTGAGCCCCAGGCAGGGAATGCCCATGACGGTGAATTCCACGGTCAAGACGGTTCCCTCCGTGCCGGAAGGAAAGTCTCCTGGTGCGCGATGCACGGCACCGACGGATGAATCCGGAAAGGTTCTGGCGTAGAACCGCGCCGCCTCTTCGGCATCGCGTTCGTACCAGAGGCAGATCGTGTTCTTGGCGATCGTCGTCATGCTGCTCCTCACTCGTGCCTACAGTTTGCGCCTGCGCCGCACGCAGTTGAACCCGTCGATCCCGCGCTGGCGGTCCGACGCCTGAATCGAGCCCCACCGCGGACCGGCGTCGGCTCGAATGAACCGCTCGGCTGCTCTGCCGGCGCCATGTCGGTGCGGCCTTCAGGACCGCGGATCGAACCCGAAGACGCGTAGCTCCTGCTTGCATCGGTAGGCCTTCGCAACGCGCGCGGCCCATGCAACGGCCTCCTCGCGCGAGGGCAGTTCTAGCACAGTGAAACCGCCGTCGAGCGACGGTGCCCACGGGTAGCCACCCTCGGCAACCGACCCGTCGGCCGAGACGAACACAGCCGGCACGCCTTCGTCGATGCCGCCACCGAACACGTAAACGCCGGTGGGCGCCACCCTTCGAAACGCCTTCGGCGTAATGATGAACCCGATTCATGAAATCCAGCGCCAACGCTCCGCCGCTGCCGAGGGGGATCGGCTGGACCGTCATGTCGGGCGTCGCTCGCCTACGTTTTCCGGAGAACGACGTGCGTGGCAGCCTTCGATGCCACGTGCTCGACACACCTGTATCCCGATTCCCGCAAGTTGACGTCATCGAACAGGCGCTCGCCGGCGCCAAGCAGAACCGGCGAGATGACGATGTGGAGCTGATCGATGAGTCCGGCACGCAGGAACTCGTTGATGGTGTGGGCCCCCCCACCGATTCGCACATCCTTGCCATTCGCTGCCCGGCGCGCCTGATCGAGCGCCGTGCGGAATCCCTCGGTGACGAAGTGGAATGTCGTGCCGCCCTTCATCTCGAGCGCCGGCCGCGCATGGTGCGACAACACGAAAACCGGCACGTGATACGGAGGCTCATCGCCCCACCAGCCTTTCCATTCCAGGTCCGGCCAGGGGCCTCGAATCGGGCCGAACATGTTGCGACCCAGGATCCACGCACCGACATTCTCGAAGCCGCGCGCGGCGAACTCGTCATCGATTCCGGTCGTGCCACCGTCTTTTCCGAGAACGTTCCGTTGAAACGTGCGGGTCGGATAGAACCACTGATGCAGTTCCGTGCCACCTCGACCGAGCGGATTCTGGAGATCCTGGTCCGGGCCAGCTCCGTATCCATCGAGCGAGATGCTGAAGCTGTCTACGCGTAATAGCCCCATCTTCTCCTACCCCCTGTAATGTCTGGCCGCCAAAGTTCAGACGCGCGCCGAGAGGCGCGAAGCCTGTCGAAGCGCGTCGGTGCGCAGCGAAAGGTTAGCCGGACGTGGCCACTCGTTTCTTCAGGCGAATGCTGACATAGTGACCGAGGAGTATGCCGACCACCCAGGCGCCGACTATAACGAATGGCATGAGGTGCGAGTTGTTTTTGTCCCGGAATTGCAGCAGCAGTGCGCCGATGGGTAGTGCACCGAGCAGAACAGGGAGCGCGTTGGTCCCGAAGCGCGTGACGGAGAAAGCCAGCAGCAGGAACGGGAAGAACATCAGGATTTGGTAGTGCCATGGTGCACCGGCCCACAGAACGCCCAGGCCGACAAATGACAGCGCGAAGCCACCGATCATCGCGACCACCCACAACGTCCGTTGCTTCGAATTGTCCATAGGCTCGCAATTTGGAGTGAATTATCTGGGTCGCTCAGCGTTCAGATTCATCGGCGCGAGGCCACGTCTCGGGCGAGCGTCTGCTGGAATGAGTTGTCATGCGGCGGCTCACCCTCGCTTTCACGTGCCAGCAGAACCTTGGACGACAATCTTTCCACCTGCCTGGTTCTCGTCCATCAATTTGTGAGCCTGCATCAGCTCTTCGAACTTGAAGACGGGGCCGGTCTTGATTACGAGCTTCCCGGTTTCCACGAGATCGACGTAGTCTTGCAGTTGCGCCGGCGTCAGATCGGCGGCCTCGCCGCTATAGGAAGTGAGCATGACCGCCGTAGGAACATCGCCCATCGGATGGAAGTGATCGAGCACCCACGATCCGCCGAGTATCCCTGTCATGCAAACGATCCCGCCTCGCCCAACGCACCGTAACGAATCCAGCAGGGTAGTCGCACCGACGAGTTCAAGCACTCTGTCATATGCCTTGCCCGCACCAGATGTGATCTGCTCCGCTAGCGCCCCCTGATCAATCCAGACCTCGTCGGCGCCGGCGGCCGTGAGCTCGGCGACCTTCTTGGGATCACGGGTTGTCGTCCCGACACGGAGACCAGCTTTCTTGCCCAAAGCGAGAGCAGCCATTCCGATCGATGAGGTGCCTCCGCGAATCAGCAGGGATCTGGCGCGGTCAATTTCCAGCGCCGCATACAACGAGCCATGAGTGGTCTGGAGCATCTCCGGCAATGCCGCAAGCTTCTCCCATGGCAGTCTGGTACGTAACGAGAACACGCATTCGTGCGGCACCAGCGTGTACTCGGCATAGGATCCATCGAACTGGCGGCCCATGCCTCCCATCATTGCGGCGACTGTCGATCCTGGCTCTACGGCGAGACCGCCCGGATCGACGATTTCGCCGACACATTCGATGCCCAGGACACGTGGAAACGCCACGGTCGGGGAATCGCCCCGTCGCGTAAACCATTCCGACCGATTCAACCCGAATGCTCGGACCCGAATCAGGGCCCAGCCGCGACGAGGTTCCGGAACCGGCATATCCTCCAGCCGAAGCTTTTCCGGCCCCCCGGGTTCCCGGATGACCCACGCTTTCACGATATCTCCCGAGTAGACCTACGTTCCGCCTTGAAACCCTCGCTTGCCCCGCGCGGAGCCGTCTGCCGCATTGCGTTCTCGGCAATCTGCCCGCTTAGGCAGGTGGCGTGGCAGGTCAGATTGCCCAAGGGGTCAGGCATCCCTGGCGTAGGCTGGTGCCGAAGGATGTGTGTCGTGGTGCGAGCCATACCGCCTGGATGATGGGTAGTACTCTGAGGCGAACTGAACTTCCCCAGCCGCTTCGTCGCCCGCGACCGAGGCTATGAATGCAAGAGTGAGATCAATTCCTGCCGAGACACCAGCGGAGGACCATACGTTTTCGTCCTGAACGAAGCGCTCTTCGATGACCGTGACGTCGCCTAGTGCGCGTAGTCGATCCAGCGACCCCCAATGCGTAGTTGCCTTCCTGCCCGCGAGCAGGCCCGCCGCATGCAAGACGAAGGCACCGGTGCATACGGAGAGTACCGCTTTACATTTGCTACCCCGTTTGGCAACGAAGTCCAGAAGGTTGGTGTTCCTGACCTCGGTTCTGGTTCCCTGACCGCCAGGCACAAGAAGGTAGTCCAGCTCCGGGCAGTCTTGAAAAGAGACGTGCGGGTTGACAGAGAGACCCTTCGCGCACGTCACGGGTCCTGGACTTTCGGCAACGACGAGGCACTTCGGTCCACCTGCGACCAGATTCCACATCGTGAGCATTTCCCAAGGGCCGATGAAATCAAGCTCCTCGACCTGGGGAAAGATGAGTATTCCAATGGTCATGGCGCGGGAGCGATGGTTTCTGGGATGCCTAACACCCTGCTAAAGCCGACGGCCGCGAGTGCACAGAGTGGCCGGTCGGCCGGAAGCGCGGGTTGAGCTTCAGCGCCAGAACGCAATGGAAGACCATAGCGACTGCCTCCATACAAAAAAGCGGTCGAGAAAACGATTCGGAACGAAAGGAACGCCTAGGCCAGCTACGACAAATACGGCCGCAAGAAGCGCAGCATAGACCTTTGGGCCAAGAGCTGTGGTGAGAACACCGTTGAATATTTTGGTGCCGTTTGGATCAAAGATCAGCGGCATAATGGCGAACAGAAGCATGGTTCCGATCAGAGCCCATATGAAGCCCATGAACCGATAGAGCTTCCGGTGGCGCTTCATCTTTTTTAGCTGGCTTGTTTCCATGGGGGTCAACGTTCGAAGTGAGGCGGGGCCGACGGCGAGGCGCCAGGCCCGCTGGAGGGATGATAAGCAGCGCCCGGAAGCGGGCCCGGTGCTTTGCCGTTGGGCCTCGCCTCGACCGAGGGGTTAGGCATCAGTTTGCCGCCTCGTAGATTGCTAGCCACTCAGTTGGCTTGACGATGATTGCTCCCGACAAGGCGTCAAGTTCAGCCTTGCGGCCGAGTATTCGCGGGTCTGTTGTGACGAAGTAGCCTCCTCCGTACTTCCCGGCCTCGAAGATGTGGTCCGCATCGGCCTCGTATTGATCCGGGTTGCCTTCACCGGTCATCACTTGACGGACCAGAGCGCGCTGTTCAATTTCTGCAGGCGTCAGGGGGGCAGCGATCGTGTACGTCATATCCCGAGCCTCGGCCTTGACGTCCGCTGGCGTATTCGGATGCTCGATCTCCTTTTGGTTGGAGTGAGCCAGAAGGATGCTGATGTTCCCGGCATTGCGAATCTCTCGAATCCTCTGCGCTGCACTGTGCTCAGGTGCAACCTTGGGGTCGAATGCGCATGTGTCGACGAACGTGTTCGTCCTACGAGGATTAGGGAGGTTGCGAGCCAGGGAAACGCGGGCCATGGTGCTGCCTCTGATGCCTAACTTGATGTCGGCTGATTCAGAGGGCTACGGCCTCGGCAACACGACACTCTCTCTGAGGGTAGGCTTGGTGCTGGCTGCATTGATCGATCTTGCACTCTACGCGGCCCGCAACAAGAACTCTACCTTCACCGCGTCGAAGGGGAACTCAATCTTTCCATCGCCAGTGCGCTGCAACACCCCAGCGGCCAATAGTGCGACGACATCACCATGAACGGCCTTAACGTCACGTGAAACTCGGCGCGCTGCCTCCCGTATAGACACCGGACCCGCGCCACACAGCGCTTTGAGTATGTCCCATCGCTTCGCTGTAAGAACTTCCCAAAGCAGCTCTGGAGTGTCGAAGCTGATTCGAGCTTCCTTTTCGACTTGCTGACCCTTCATGGCCTTGGCCACGTCAGCGAGTGAATCTTTTAGCGAACGAACTTCAAGTACGACGATGCTCACGATTCCACCTCTCTATGTCGAATTCGAAGTCGGAGATCAATCTGTCAGGACCTCGAAACTCGTAGGTGCTTTCGATTCCAGAAAAATGCCTATGATCACCCTTTCCTCTTTCGTTGTCGTATCGAAGAACACAGACACCCCCTACTACGTAGGCGAGTCGATACTTGAATAAGTGGGCAGAAGGCTCAACTGGCTCTGGCACCCTCCATACGGCCATTTCTACGAATGCGTCGATGGCGACAACCACGCGACGACGGAGGACGGGAATAGCCTTCATGTTGGAGATATTACCAACATGGTGGCTTGCTTTGCAACTATGCGGAAAGCCTCAGGCTGGTAGCGCCGAACGAGGCTGTGCAGAAACTCGAATCCGGCGCGCCGATGCCGGTGGCGCGAGTTCTGCCACAAATATCACTGCCATCTCACGATCTCCTCGATCTCTTTCCTGGGAGCGACTCTTGACGATCTGCACAAGCGATCTAGCGGGTCTGCCCGCTGTCGCGTCGCCTCATCTTCCCGCGATCTTCTCGATGTTGTGTACCAGGCAGTACAGGCGCCACTGCGTGCCCACCTTCTGTTTCCCGCGCAACGTGAACCGGCTCAGCCCCTTGTTGTGCCTCAGGTTACCGAAGACCGGCTCCACCGTCCCGATCCGCTGACTGTATAGTCGTCGTCCCCGTTCCGAGTCGATCGCTTTCTTCATCAGTTCGATCTCCTCGTGCGGCCCCGCCTGGCCCTTGAGGAAGATCGCCACCTGCCGTACGCGGGTCTTCTCCGGCGTTCTCAGGCACTGCTCCCGCAGCCGGCACGGGCTGCAGCTCGATGCCGCGCCGGTGTACTTGTGGTGTCGCCGTCCGTTGACTGTGCAGTTCGACCCGTTGCTGTACAACCGCTCGCCCGCCGGGCAGAGGCAGCTGTTCGTCGTCTCGTCGACCGTGAAGTCCGAGGGCTGGAATTTCTTCGGGCCTCTGTCTCCCGGTGCGCTCTTGTCGTATAGCGGATCCGGCTTGGCCTTGTGTTTGCCCTGGTCTGCAAAGCGCTCGTCCCGTTTGCGCATCTCGCCATCGGCAATCAGCGCCGGGATCTCCCGCGCGCGCAGCTGCTTCAGGTTCTCCTTGCTGTGATAGCCCGCATCGGCCGTGATCAGTGTGTTCGCATCCCGGACCTCGTCACTGGCCTCGATCAGCGGCATCAGCGCCTGCTGTTCCGGGCCTGACCCGATCACTTCCGCGGCCACGATCACCTGGTGCTTCGCATCCACTGCCGCCTGCGCCGCATAGCCCTGGATCACCCCCTTGCTCGTGGCCATCTTCGCGCTGTCCGGATCGGTCACGTTGTCCTTCAGTTCCTGGCCCTTCGCATTCGTTCTCGGCGCCTTCGAGCCGATGAAGGCCCGGATTCGCTCGGCTTCCCGGCTCAGCGCCTTTGCCCGGTCGAGACGGCGGGTATCGAGCCTGGGCTCGGCCTTGCCTTCGTCCTGCACTCGGTGTGCCGCCAGGATCTTCTGCGCCGCCTTCTCGTAGCGTTGCGCCTTGTGGGCCAGTTCCGCGTGCGTGCCGCTTCTTTCCTCGCTCGCATTCGACGGCAGCTTCACGCCGTCGATCGCGAACATCTCCCGGCCGATCAGACCCATCTCGTCACACACCAGCAGCACCTGCGTGAACAACGGCCGGATCTCCGGGCCCAGTTCCCTCACGAATCTCGCGATACTCGTGTACGCCGGCGCCTGGTCGCCGCTGATCGCCATGAACACCACGTTGTCCCGCCACGCCCGCTCGATCGCCCGGCTGCTGATCAGACCCCGGCTATACCCCAGCAGCACGATCTTCAGCATCACCCGCGGGTCGTAGGCCGTTGCACCCGTCTCGTCGTTGCGGAACTTCGCATCCAGCCCCGACAGATCGAGTTCGTTATCGACCAGGTGATCCAGTGCGAACTCGAACGTCCCGGGCTGGATCTGCTCTTCGAGTACCACCGGGAGAAACCTGGGACTGCGATCGACGGGCTTGTAACGCGGCATGGCGGCCCCCTCTTCGGCTCAGGTCGATTCTCCGTCGATCGGGGGTTTTTGCACAGCCTCAACACCAAGTTAAGTGGCGTGGTCGTTCTGGCGCGACTTTTGCGAATGCAAAAGACGCGACAGGTTGCCACGTCCACTTCAACTTTATGTTAGGCATCGAACCCCTTCTCGTTCTTGACCACGCGAAATGAACCAAACGCTAATCGTGCCTTCAATACATTCACGTGATCATATTCCGAAATCGCGGAACGTATCTGCGAAACCTTGGTGTTGCATAGCGGGCCTGCAATGACTTCACGAAGTCTCAAGTTTTCCCCGAAGTCTACAAAGTGTAACCCTGTAGCTTTATCGGGCGTCTTGAGGTCGGTAAACACACGCACCTCGTCTTCGTAGGCCCAGTCGTTGAACTTCGTGAGCAAGAGTTCCCGTACGTACGCTTCGCCTTCTGCCTGGGTTTGGTACGCCCTATAGATTGATTCAGGCGGCGGTCGAGTTGCTGTATAGATTACATCCATTAGCATGTCTGAAGGTATCTCAAACCCAAGGGCGATTCCGGTGTGCCTTTTAGCATAGTGGCTCCAAAGCACAGGATTACTCCAGTCGCGGCTGAAACAAAGTAGTCCATATTTTTTGGCCATCGTTCTACGCCAATTCCGAAACTCGTTCCGATGCTGTTTCGTTCGAAGGTGCGGACCGGAGAGCTCGAACGGATCGTTCAGGTCACTAATTCGCGATACTTTGAGCCGACCACGACGTAAATTGTCGAGGGCCCACTTTGCCTCACTAAGGTGATAAACGATCACAAGATGCCTAAGGAACGTCTGAACAAGGTGGACTCTCGGAGCCAACTGGCGAGAACCGCCCGAGCGAGATAGGAGCACGCCAGCTGAGCCCCACTTCTCGAGGCCATTTGGCTTTCCCTTGGTGGTTCATGCCGCTTTCGGGCGGACTGATC
>WGLR01000043.1 GCA_016125475.1 Betaproteobacteria bacterium | reverse complement strand
TTGAGCGGCATCGACGTCGTCAGTGCGCCTGTCGCAGGGTCGAAATTCAGCGTCGTGGCGACCCCCGCGCCGCCTCCGAGATCGACGTCCGCCGCCGCGCCCCTGTCCACGGTCGCATACATGTCCCACTGGTTCGCGGTCGCCGTCTTCACGAAGTAATAGGTCATCGTGTGACTGGATCCGAGCGAGTCGAACACGGTCCCCGAGGTGGAATAGTTGTAGGACGAGACGTTCGTGGGATCGAACGCGGCGCTCGGTACCGGCTCCGTGGTCTTGGCGGTCAGGTTCACGCCGATCTCGAAAGACGACGTGGCCTGCGGCGGGATGTCCGACGTGTCGAACCTGAGATTCTGCGGCGTCGAATTGACGATGGCTCCGGTCGAGTCGACCCCGTAACCCGTGAGATTCAGCCCGTCGGAATTCACGATGTAGCCCTGATCGTCCAGACGGAACTGACCGTTGCGCGAATAGACGATCTCGCCGTTGTCGGACAGCCGGAAGAAGCCTCTGCCCCCGATCGCGAAGTCGAGAGAATTGGACGTCGGCGTGATGTTGCCCTGGCTGAAGGATTGCGCGACGGTCGCGACCTTCGCGCCGATGCCGACCTGGCCGGAACCGGAACTCGCGAGCGAGCCCGCGTAGACGTCGGCGAACTGCGTACCCGAGCCCTTGAAGCCGACCACCGACGCGTTCGCGACGTTGTTGCCGATCACGTCCAGGTCCTTGGACGAGACGCTGAGTCCACTCAAGCCGGTCTGAAAGCCCATCGATCACTCCTGTTCTTGCAATGTTTAGGTACGAGACTGTCGTCGATCCGTGCCGGATCCCTCAGATCACTTCCGCAATGTCCTTGAACGCGATCGGGCCGAGTCCGGCCGTGTTGACCGTGACCCCACCGTCAAGCGACACGCTGTCCACCCGCGCGTATCCGAACGTCTTGTCGACGGTCGTCTTGCCACCGACTCCGTCCAACGCGGTCACCGTGAACGTGTACACCCCGGGAGGTGCGGTACCGCCGTCGGTGGTCTCGCCGTTCCACTCGACGCTGTTCTTGCCGGCGGGCAGGTTGTCCAGCTGCTGCTCGTCGACCACATTGCCCTTGGCGTCCTTGATCTGCACGACGGTCTTGCTCGTCAGGGCGTCGAGCGTGAACCCCATCTGTGCCGTCGTTCCGTCGAACTCGACCTTGTCGCCCGCTGCCGCGACGTGCCGACCGATCATTGAGGCCGCCTGCACGGACTGCGCGTCGAGAAGATTGGCGCTCATGTCCTTCATGGTCCCGTTCAGCTTGTCGATCCCGGACACGGTGCTGATCTGCGCGAGCTGGGTCGTGACCTGGGCGTTGTCCATCGGGTTCAGCGGGTCCTGGTTCTTCAGCTGGTTCACGAGCAGGGTCAGGAAGCGGTCCTGCGTGGCCTCGGCGGTGGCCGGCGTGGCGCCGGTACCAGAACTGCCGGATGTCGTGGTGGTGGTGCCGAGGCTGTCGATGGGTGTCGTCATGGCGTCACTGTCCCAGGCTCAAGGTGCGCAACATCAGGCTCTTCGCGGTGTTCATCACGTCCGCGTTGAGCTGGTAGGAGCGCGACGCGGAGATCATGTTCGTCATCTCCTCGACAACACTCACGTTCGGGTAGGTCACGTAGCCCTTCTCGTCCGCAAGCGGGTGACCGGGGTCGTAAACGAGGCGCGGTGGCGACGGATCGTCGACGATCTCCTTCACCTTCACGGCCGGGGCGACCGATCCCTGGCGCAGCATCTGCGCCTGGAAGACGATCTGCTTGCCCCGATACGGCGTTCCGTCGGAACTCACCGCACTGTCCGCGTTCGCGAGGTTCGACGCGACCACGTTGAGGCGCTGGGACTGGGCCGACAGCGCCGAGGATGCGATGTCGAACACGTTCATGAGGCTCACTTTCCGTCTCCTGTTCCGGGCCGCTGGATCATCGTGCCGCTCACTGTCCCTGGATTGCCGCGAACAGCCCGCGGATCTTCATGCTCGTGAAGGTGATGGCCGCCTGATACCGGAGCGCGTTCTCCGAGTAGCGGCCCACTTCCGCGTCGAGTTCGACGGTGTTGCCGTCGATGGACGGCTGTACGGGTGTCCGGTACTGCAGCCAGGAAGGCCCGCCGCTCGGCTCCGAGGCGCCGAGGTGGCGCGCATCGGTACGGGCCAGGCCCAGATCGGAGCGCTCGATCGCCCCCCGATACGCGGCGCCGAAGTCGAAGTCGCGCGCCTTGTAGTTCGGCGTGTCCGCGTTCGCGATGTTCGCGGCGAGGATCTCGCTGCGCTCGGCGCGGAGACCGAGGGCGCGAAGGTGCGGTTCGAGAGTACGATCGATTCGGTCGAGCATGTCCTGGCTGCCTGCCTGTCAAGATTTCACGCCCCTCTCTGCAGGTCGCGTGCCAAGTCCTCCTCCAGACGGACCGGATCTGCCGCACCCAATGGAAACAGCAGGTTGCGGCAAGTGTCCCCGCCACCGGACATCCCCCGGTCGCTGACGGCACGATCGGACTTGCCGGGGCGGCAAGGCCTTGCCGCCGCTGCCGGCCGACCCTGCCGTGCCGCCCCGGGGCCCGTTCGGGGCCCGGTTGTGTCAACATCGCCCCCGACGACGCCGGCATACCGGGCCACGCGTGACGCAACCGCACCATCGTCCGGCGACCCGGCGCGATCCTCACGGAGCGGTACACGGACACATGAAACCTCGCAGATCGGCAGGGGTCGTGGTCGTGCGGTGGGGGACCAGCGGGTGGCTGTTCCTGGTACTGCGCGCGTACGGCTACTGGGACTTTCCCAAGGGCCGGGTGGAGCCGGGTGAAACCGCGTTCGAAGCGGCCGTCCGGGAAACGCGCGAGGAGACGACGCTCACGGATCTGGATTTCCGCTGGGGCGATGCCTGGATAGAGACGGAACCGTACGCGAGCGGCAAGGTCGCGCGCTACTACCTCGCGGCGTCCGGCGACGGAGACGTCCGGCTCGAGCCCTCGCCCGCGACGGGAAAGCCGGAGCATCACGAGTTCCGCTGGGTCACGTACGACGAAGCGAGCACGTTGCTCGTGCCGCGCCTGCGCCGTGTCCTCGCGTGGGCCACGGGGAAGATGGCGCAGCCGCCGGCAGGGGCACCTTCCTGAGCGCGGAACCGACCCGGGCAACCATCCACCAGGTGGGGATCGCGAGACGTCGCGGGATGAGCCGCTCCGCGAAGCGTGCCGTGCCGTGCCGCAGGGTCTTCGCAGCGTTCGCACGAACTGTCCGGTCTGAATTCCACCCCGGACCGTCCGTTATGTGTTCGATACTTGCGTCGCAGGCGGCCGGTACCGGACATTCGCGGAACGCCCTGCGGTCGCTGACAGGAACATGCCGATGAAACTTCTGATCGCCGGCGCGCTGCGCGCGGTTCCGCTCGTGCTCTGCTGGGCGGTTTCCCTCGCGCACGCGGCCGACACCCTCACGCTCGAACACGCGCTCGAACTCGCGGAACGCAACAGCCCCCGTCTCGGAGCGGCCATCGCCGAAGTCTCGCGGGCGCGAAGCGGCATCCGGACGGCCCGTACCTACCCCAATCCCGAACTCGAAGCGTCGACGGGGCGCATTCGCGCACGCGTACCAGGTGCCGCCACGGGTCAGGGCGTCGTGCTTTCGCTCGGCCAGCCGATCGACCTGCCTTCGCAACGGACCCCACGCATCCAGGCCGCGGAGGCCGGGCTCGCCGCGTCGCGCTTCGCCCTCGACGAAGCGCGGCTCATGCTGCGGGCGGACGTGAAGCAGGCCTTCTACACGGTGCTCCGGCGCAAGGCCGAGTACGAACTGCTCCACGACAACCAGAAGCTGCTCGACCAGATCAAGAACCGCATCGAACTCAGCGTGAACGTCGGTGAACGCGCGAAGTTCGAACTCGTCCGGGTCGAGGCGGAACTCGCGAACGCGATGAACCAGGCCGCGAGCGCCGAGCTGCGGGTCGCGCAGGCGCTCGCGGAACTGCGTCTGCTGATCGGCGTGAACATCCCTCCCGGCACGGAAGTCGTCGGCGAACCCGATCCGAAGCGCCTCACCGCGACGATCGACAAACTCGTCGAAGAGATGAACGAGCACTATCCCGCGATGCAGCGGGTGCGCGCGGAAGTGAGCCGCGCCGAGAACCGGCTCGAGGCAGAACGCGCGAACCGGATTCCGCGCCCGACGATCTTCGCGGGTGTCGACCGGGACCCGGAACAGACGCGCACGCTCGTGGGGGTGACCGTCCCGCTGCCGCTATGGGACCGGCGCCAGGGCCCCATCGGCGAGGCGGTCGCGACGTTCCAGCAGGCCGGACTCGCCGCCGAGCAGACACGGCTGGACCTGCGCCACGAACTCGAGATCAACTACAGCCGCCTGCTCGTCGCACGCCAGCAGATCGAAGCCTTCGAGGGCGGACTGATCCGCCAGGCCGAGAACGCGCTCCGGGTCGCGGAGGCAGCGTTCCGCTTCGGCGAGCGCGGGTTCCTCGAGGTTCTGGACGCTCAGCGCGTGCTGCGGCAGGTGCGCACCGATTTCCTGAGTGCGCGCTTCGACAAGCAGGCCGCGCTCATCGAGATCGAACGGCTCACGGGCCGTGACCTCGCCGCACAGCCCTGACGCCCGGGTCGGAAGCCGAAGCGTACCGCCATGACGAGACCGGCCCTGGCCCGCACCGTCCCGATCGTGCTCGCCGTGTTCCTCGCGGCCTGCGACGGGAGCGGCCCCGACACGACGCGGACCAGCCCGGGCGCGACACGGAACGCCGCCGCGCAGGTGGATCCCCTGCTCGTCACTGCGGACGCGGCGCTGGCGAGACGGATCGCGGTGACGGAAGTCACGACGGCCGAGTACCGCGAACCCCTCACGCTGCGTGCCACCGCCCGCGCCATGCCGGGCCGTGTCGTCGCCGCACATGCGCTCGTGGCGGGACGCGTGACCGAGATACGTGCGCGCGTCGGCCGCAACGTCGACCGCAACGAGATCCTCGCGCTCATCGACAGCCCCGAGATCGCGGCAGCCCAGCAGCGGTACGTCCGCGCGTTCGCGGCACGGACCGCGGCGACGTCGGCCGCTTCGGAAGCCACACGGCTGTTCGAGAACGACGCGATCCCGGCCGCGGAAGTCGAGGCACGCGAGCACGAGCGTGCAAGGACGGCCGCCGCACTGCGTGACGCGCACGACGAGCTCGTGCGGCTGGGCGTGGACGAAGCCGAGATTCTCGCGCTCGAGGGGTCGCGTGCCGTCGCGTCGCGCTCGTACATCGTCGCCCCCACGCAGGGGACAGTGGTCGGCCTGAACGTGCGCGAGGGCGACACGGTGAAACCCCGTGACGACGCATTCCTCGTCGCCGACCTCGGTCGGGTCTGGGTGGAGGCGACGCCCGCGCCGGGCGAAGCGCCCGCTCCGTTGCCCGGCGAACCCGTGGGTGTACGCGCCGGGACGCCCGACGCACGGGAGCTGCGCGGCACCGTGGTCACCGTCGACGCCAGCGAACCGTCGGCCGGCGTGATCCGGGTCGCCGTCGACAATCCGGATCACGTGCTCGCACCGGGAGTCGTCGCCACGATCTCCCTCCTCGACCGTCCCCGGGTTCGAACGGTGATTCCGGTCACGGCCATCCTGCACGAAGGCGCGCGGGATTACGTCTACCGGCGCGACGGCCCGGACCGCTACCGCCTCGTTCCGGTCTTTCTCGGTGCCGAGGCCGAGGGTGTGCGCCCGGTCTCCGAGGGGCTCGTCGCCGGAGACGTCATCGTGACACGCGGCGTGGCCGCGCTCGAGCACGCACGCCGGCAGAACCTGCAGTGAACCGCGCACACGGGCGCCGCCCGGGTCATTGCCTGCGCGTCTTTCGGGTCCCGCCTCCCGCTCGGGGCTTGCGGGCCGGGGTTCTCCCGCCAGTGCTCCCTTTCCGGCCTGCCGCCGCGGGCTGATCGTCTCCGAGCGCGGGGATCGGGGCTCCGGACCGGTCCGGCGACGGATCGCCCGGCACGCAGCTGTCCGGCACGAGCTCGTTCGCGAGCACCGCGAGGCGTGCGGACGTCCGCGCCGCGAGGTCTGCGTGGTCTCGCGCCCGGCCCGCGGGACCGATGCTCCGCACTCGGTAGAAAAGGCTGAGCAGGCAGAGCTGCCTCACCACCGAGTCGAGTTCGCGTGGCGTGGCGCGTGCGCCGCTCAGCGCCGCGGCGTAGGTGTTCCGGATCGCGTCGAGCACCCTGTCGCCAGGATCCCCGGCCAGACCGAGTTCGCCCTTCACCAGTGCTTCGACGACGTCGGCGTCCGCGGGCATCACGGCGTTCCAGAAGTCCGGGTTGATGCGGTACGCGCTCCACGCAGTCGTCCGGCACTGTCGCACTTCGGCGAGTCTGGCGGCCTCGTCGTCCGCCCCGCCCCGCCGCCTGCCGGCGTCGAGGACCGTCTCGAGCGCGACGACGTTGAGTGCGATGTAGGGCTTGTAGTCGGGTGAATCGGGCTCCAGGGACGCGGCCCGGTAGGCCTTCGCGCTCTGCTGCAGCGCGTGGTCGAGTTCCGCGATGCTCGCGCCCGCCGCCCCGCGCAGGAGCCGCCAGGCGAGGATCGCGGACTTGCGCTTGTACGTGCTCCCGAACAGGATCGCGCGTTCCCGGTTGAGTCCCGCAGATCGCCCGGAATCCGTGTCTCCCTCCGCGAACGGCGAGCGTTCGCCCGCGATCTTCGTGAGGAATCCGAGCCGTGCGATCGCCGACTCGACGAGTTCGAGCGGATCGAGCGACGGATCGCCCGCCATCCCTGCCCCGCCACGGGCTTCCCGCTCCTCGGCAACGCGCGCCTCGAGATTCGCGAGCTCCTCGATCGCACGCGTCGGCACGCTGTGATCCTTGTCCGTGCCTCTCAGGGCGTCGAGGAAACACGCGCGCGCCTTCTCGAAATAGGCCACTCCGAGGGCACCGTGGATCTGCCCGAGCGCATAGTTCACGTCCGGCCGACGCGACCACGCCGCAGGAGAGTCCGCGAGCAGCTTCCCGGCGCGCCGCGCGAGATTCGCGGCATCCTCCGGCGTGACGCTGCCGGGCGCGCCTGCGGCATCGTCGCGTACGCGCTCCAGTGCACCGATGAGTTCGTCGGGAACGACCGGGGCACCACGGGTGCTGCGTGTACGCCCCCCCCGTGATTCGCCGCCCTGAGGATCGACGAGGTAGCCGGGATCCCCGTAGACCTGGTACGCCCCCCAGGTGTTCGTGGTCGCCCCGAAACGCGCGAAGGTGCTCCGGCGCGCTTCGAACGCGGCTTCACCGAGTGGCTTCCGGTCGAGCATGAGCGCCGTGTAGAACTCCGACGAGAAGAATTCCGCGGCGCCGTCGTCCACGGCCCAGCCGGCCGCGATGACCGCGCGGACACCCATTTCGATCAGTTCGCGCGCGACGCTGTAGGCAAGCCGGTTGAACCGTGTCGGGGGCAGGGGTCCGTCGGTCCGGGCGAGATGACAGCAGTTCAGAAAGACGAGGTCGGGCACGATTTCCATCGATCCGATCTCCGCTGCCCCGAGCAGCATGCCGTCCGAGAGTATGGCCCCCGTGCGCAGCGACCCGTCCGCGGCCCGCTGCTCGACCACACCGTGCGCCGCCACGTGCACGATGCGGTACGGCTGCTGGAACAGCTTGTTCACGACCTCGAGCGCCGTCGTCTCGTGGCCTATGGCCTCGGCCACCTGGAAACCGGCGCGCGTGAGCACCTGCACGACCGCACGGGCCTCGGTCTCGGCCCCTGCGAGGGGTGGCGGATCCGGATACGGCCGGCCGTCGTCCGTCCGGAAGACCTGGCCGAATCCGCGGGTCGCCGGGTTGCCCACCACGTACGCGAGCCGGTCGAGCGTCTGGCGAACCCGCGTGCGGAACCTTCCCGATGCGAACTGCCGGACCATCCGTGTGTGCACGGCGAGCGGCTCCTTGTCCGCCATCATGAGTTCCCAGGGGAGGTTCGCCGTGTACGGATCGACGACGAGCACGATGCGGTCGAGCTGCCGCGCGACGTCCTTGAAGTCGTTCGGCACGAGGAGCTGGAACAGCGTGCGCGAGAAGTCCTCCGAGTAGCCCGTGCGCGTGATGCTCTCGGCGACGAGCGTCTCGACGAGGCCGGGCTGGCGCTGCTGAACGACCGACTCGGCCCGCGCACGCTGTCCGAGGAACAGGAACCGCAGCCGCTGCGCGAGATAGGCCTGCGGTGCGGGTGCCGCGGAGGCGCTCGGAACGGCCGCATCGAAGGGCGGGCAGTCCGCTGCCTGCACGTCGGCGTCGCCCACGATCATGCGCGGCCAGTAGCCGCCGGCCTGCTGGGCGTCGAGCCGGTGAAGCCAGCCGGGCCGCTGCACGAGCGTCTCGGCCGCCGCGACACGCATGCCGGCGCGCGACACTTCCGCGTTCAGCCGATCCGCCACGCGCCTGAGCGCGCGCGTCGCCCCGATTGCCGTGTCGAGGTAGAGCTCGATGAGGTCGAGACGCGTCACGCGGAGCGGCCACTTCATCGTCTGCGCGAATTCCCGGTTCGCCTCGAGCACGCCGCGCACGATGGCCCCGACCGAATCCTCGACGCTGATGTTCGTCGTCGAATTGTGGCCGAGCAGCAGGCTCGCGAGGGCGACCTCGCCGATCTCGCCGGCCGAGCCCCGGTTGCCACCGCCGTTGTCCACGACCTGGAGCAGATACCGCAGGACGCCGGTGCGCACGGCCTCGGTGAGCGTGCCGACGGAGAGATCGCCGAGTCGCCCGAGGCCCACGACCACCGCGCCGCGCGAACTGCCCCGCCGCATCTCCTCCTCGTTGCGCGGCTGCAGCACGACGGTCGCGGTACCGAGGCGTCCCGCATAGAGGCCGAGGTGATTGCGCATCGTGAGCTCGTTCGTGACGACGTCCCGGTCGATGAGTGCCTCGGCCCCCGAGATGGCGTCCTGCTCGTAGTGACCGACCATGACCGGCGCCACGGCCTGGCGCAGGTCCATCGCGAAACAGCCCACCTGCAGGACGGGCTTCGGGACGGCCCGTACGCGCTTGGGCCGACGCCTGCCGACCAGACCGTCGGCCACCTCGTCCGCGGACGGATACGGTACCGGCCCCGGTTCGAACGGCGTCACGCGCGTGGCGCCCCGCACCGCGGGCCGCACCCTGGAGAGCACCGCCGTGCGCTGCGTCTCGCCGTGCTCCAGAAGGTCCACGAGCGCCGGGAACGCTTCCTCCGTATCCGCGAGCGCGCCGTGTTCGGCGCGCATGAAATAGACGTTGCGGCCTTCCTCCAGACCCGCGATGAGCCCCGAGCGCCAGGTGACCGTTCCGTCGCCCTCGGCACACGCGAGCATCCTGAGGCGGCCACCCGTGCGGTCCACGCCGCACGGCGTGCGCGGCGCGACACCGCACACGTAGACGATCCGGTCACCGTGCTTCCCGGGCAGGCGGGCGCCGGCGAGATCGGGCGCGCCGGCCCAGATCCCGGCCGCTTCGCCCAGTGCCGCAGGACTCGGGATGCCGACCACGCCGTTGCCGAACCAGAAGTCCCTGTTGAGCGGTCGCAGTGCCTCCCAGACGCCATCGGCGTAGTAGTCCGGCTCCTGGCAATCCTGGCCGGCGACGTCCACGAACCCCGGTCGCGGCAGGAGCTGCAGCGCGCCCCGGAACTCCTTGATGATGTCCAGGAGTTCCTGCAGGTCGTGCCGCATGTCGACGAACCGCGCGAGCCTGCGCACCGTGTCGTCCTTTCCGAGCAGCGTCGCGACCATCGAGTGCGAACCCTGATTCGGCGTCCCGAGCATCACGAAGCGGCAGCCGTCCCGCGCGTTTACGGCATCCCAGAGGTCCGGACGTCGCGCGATCATCGTGCGCACCACGAGCCCGCCCATGCTGTGCGCGAGAAACCGGATCGGCACCTTGCTGTCGCGCGTGGCATCGAGCAGGGCCTGCACCCGGTCGGCGAGCGCGTCGGCCGCCGCGCTTACGGGCTTTCGCCAGTCGTAGGGAAAACGCTCGACGCGGTGGCTCGCGAGCAGATGCGTGGCGAGATCGCCATAGGAACGGTCGAAGAGCTTTTCCGCGACGACGTCGTCCCCCGCGTCCTTCCAGGCGAGCTTGCGCAGTCCGCCGCGAACGAGGTCGACCGGATCGAACCAGACGCGGTCGTTGCTGCTCCCGAGCCGCAGGTGCGAGCCCATGATGCCCGGCAGCAGCACCACGACGGGCAGGGACGCGAGCGCACGATCGCCGCCCCGCGTGCGCAGCAGGTCGCGGTCGTCCTGGATCTCGCGTGCGACCGTCCGCTCCGCCGGGGAGGCCGGCAGCGGTTCGAAGCGGGACGTTGCCGTGACGTCGCGGGCTGTGAGCCACTCCAGGAGCGCCGCGCGCGAATCCGTGTTCTCGAAATACCGGAAATGATTGACCTCCGGCCCCTGCTCGAAGCGGCTGTGCGCCTGCGCGGGTCGCGCGAGTCCCGCATACATGGAGTCCGTGTCGACGACCAGGTCGTTGTCGACGTCGTCGAAGAAGACGTAGTCGGTGAACAGCACGCCCAGCTTCTTCAGCAGGCCACCGCCTTCGATGTCGCCCGCGATCACCGCGAGGTCCATGCCCGCGCGCGGCGCGGACCGCGCGAGGAAGATCGCCGTGGGCGAATCCGGGAGCATGGCCTCGATGCCCGGCACGACGTCGGGGCGGGTGCGGTTCCGCGCGACCTCGAGGACGACGCGTTTCACGGCACCGTAGATCGGACTGCCCGCGAGCACCGGGACCATTCCGATCAGCGAGAGCAGCCCCGACAGGAACACGTCGAAGTTCGCGCTCGCGAGCCGCGTGCCCCGCGCAGGACTCGCGACGCGCACGTAGCGCTGGATCACGAAGCGCTTCTCGCGCAGCACGACGGCGAGTTCCGCGAGGCGGGCGCGGTGGTCCGCATACGCGGCAGCGCGTGCCGTGGTGACCGCCTGCTGTTCGGTGTCGGCGCCCGGGGGCGCATCCGGTTCGCCGAAGCAGGCCGCGACCAGTGCGGCGTCCACCTGCTCCAGGCACAGGAAATCGCCGACGAGCCCGCCCCGCGAATGCGTGACCACGTTCAGCCGAGCCCCCGAGGGCAGCGTCCGCGCGAGCTCGAGCGCGTTCTCGATCGGGCTCTCCGAGAAGGTCCGGTGCTCGAACGCGAAGACGCGTTCGCCGAACTTCGTCTGCAGGCTTCGCCAGTCGTCGGGCGCGACGTTGCGCAGGTCGCCGAAGCTGCCGGCCGTGTTGGACCCGGTGCCGTGGATGAAGACGAGCAGCGGCCCCTGCCGGGCATCCGCCTCGAGGTGCGCGTCGTCCACGGCCACGAGGTCCGCGGGATCGCCGTGGCCGCCGACCCAGCGGTACAGACCCGGCGCGCGCTGGAGCCGGTTCTCGATCGCCCACATCAGGGCCTTGGTGCCCAGCCACGTCACGCCGAGTTGCGCGAGATCGTGAAGCTTCTCCTCCGCCTTCTCTCCGAGCCACTCCGCCACCTTGTCGCGCGCGGCGTCGAGGATGGGGTCCGCGACGGCCCCGACCCGGAGCCGGAACACCCGGCGGACCAGCGAACCGACGGCGTCGCCGACCCAGCCGCGGGTCGCTTCGGCCTGGCGGCGCAGCGTGTCGAGGTCGAGCGCCGCGGATTCGGCGCCCGCGGGATCGAGTCGTGCGAGCGTCTCGCGCAGGTGCTCGGGCGAGGTGATGATGCTCACGCCTTCGTCGAGTTCGAGCACGAGCACCTCGCCCGCGGACACCTGCATGGTCGCCGCGGGGGCAGCCGCCACATCGCGTCCGGTCCGTGCGAGGTCGTAGGCATCCAGCACCGCGACGAAGCCCGCGGGCAGGAACGGATCCCCTGCGGCCACGGCGTCGCGCATCCCTGCCGCGAGCGCCCGGGGCAGTCCGGGCGAGCTCACCGGCGACCCCGGTACCGAAACGGCTATCGTGGCGTTGCTCCCGGCCATGCTGATCTCCTCGAACAGGGCACGGTCCCGACGCGGCCGCGCCTCACGAATTCCGAATGCGCGGAGCATACCTCCACGCGTTTTCCGGGTGGCATATTCGGAATGATCTACGTCAAGCGGATGCGCGACGCGGGCCCGTGACACGGTCTTGACAACGGCACCACCGCGGCCGACCCTCCCGGCGCGGGAGGAGGGAGAACGAAAATGACGCATCCGTATGTATGGCTCGCACCCAGCCAGCGCTGGCTGCTGCTCGCGCTCGCGGGCTTCGCGACACTCGCGCTCGCCGTGACGCTCGCATCCCAGGCCCGTGATCTCAGGATGGCCCCGCAGGTGCCCGAAGGCATGCTCTCCTACGAGTTCGCGTGGACGCTCGCCCGCGTGCACGAGATCCTGTCGGCCTGGGGGGCCGAGCTGCGGGAAGTCGCGCACGCCTGCCTCGTGCGGGACTTCGCGTTTCTCGTGACCTATCCCGTGGCGCTCTCGGTCGCGTGCGCGATCGTGTCGGACGTCTCCGGTGCCCCGTACGCGCCCGTCGCGGTGTTCCTGTCCTGGGCCGTACTGGCCGCGATTCCCCTCGAGATCCTCGAGAACCTCGGACTCCTCGGGCTGCTCGCACCGGTGACGGCTGCGGAGGCGCGTGGCAATCTCGTCGCGCGGTTCGTCGGCATCTGTGCGGGCCTCAAGTTCTCGCTCGGCTTCGCGGCGATCGGGTACATCCTGCTCGCCGAGATCGGACTCATCGCGGACCGGCTCGGCCTCACGCGCTAGCGGTCCGCGGGGACGATTCTTCCACGCCCCCCTCGCCTCACCGATTCATGATTATCCTGAGACGCCCCTCGTGATTCTGCCGTCGCGCCGCGGGCGTCGCCGCCCCATAATCGGGACGGGCAGGATGGCTGCCGAGCGTCCGCGCGTCGGTGCGGACACACCGCAACTCGGGGAGTGAAGCGATGAAGGGCTTGGGAATTGTCGCGCTCGCGTTCGCGCTTGTCGGCGGAACGCTCCAGTGCGCCGGGGCATCCGAATGGAAGGGCGATCTCCGTCCGCTGCCGGAGGACGCCTGGAACCGCGACCGGGCGGCACATCTGCTCGAACGCGCAGGGTTCGGGGGTACCCCCGAGCAGATCGACGCGCTCGCGGCGCTCGGCGCAGGCGGTGCCGTTCGTGAACTGGTCCGTTTCGAGGGCGCGCCGGCGCGCGCCCTGCCGGCTTTCGACGAGTCCGGCATCTTCGATGAGGGGCTCGACCCCTTCCCGCCGAGCAGACCCGCGACGACCGCACTCGCCGCGGCCAAGGGCGAAGCCCTCGGCGTGAAGGTCCGCCCGGAAGGCAACCGCCGGATGCAGGCCGTCGTGAACGAGTTCTTCTACTGGCTTCGCGCGAGCCGCCTCGAGACGAACCGCGTGGCCTACTGGTGGGCGAACCGGATGCTCGTCTCGCCGCGCCCCCTCCAGGAGAAGATGGCCCTGTTCTGGCACGGACACTTCGCGACCTCCGAGGACAAGGTCCGCGACTACCGGAAGATGCTGCGGCAGCTCGAGTTCTTCCAGCGCGAAGGGCTCGGCGACTTCCGCACCCTGCTCGTCGGCGTCGCCCAGGATCCCGCGATGCTCGCATTCCTCGACGCCGCCGTGAACGTGAAGGGCGCGCCGAACGAGAACTTCGCGCGCGAGATCATGGAACTCTTCTCGATGGGCGTCGGCAACTACACCGAACACGACATCCGCGAGGCCGCGCGTGCGTTCACGGGGTGGAACTTCCAGGGCGTGACGTTCCACGTGAACGAGGCCCAGCACGACGAGGGCGTCAAGACGGTGCTGGGCCGCACCGGACCGATGGACGGCGTGGACGTGATCGACGTGATCCTCGCGCAGCCGGTCACGGCCGACTTCATCGCAACGAAGCTCTACCGCTACTTCGTGCGCGACGACGTCGATCCCGAGATGCAGCACAGGCTCGGCGATCTGCTGCGCGAGAATCATTACCGGATCGCCCCGTTCATGGAGACGCTCTTCCGCTCCCGGGACTTCTACGCACCGGAATCCGTCGCGACGCACGTGAAAAGCCCCGTGGAACTCGTGATCTCCACGTACCGGAAGCTCGGGCTGACGGAAGTCCCCGGGGCGCCGGACTTCAACGACGTGACCGGCGCTCTCGGGCAGCACCTCCTGTTCCCGCCCACCGTCGCGGGATGGGCGCAGGGCCGCAGCTGGATCACACCCGGCCTTCTGCTGGAGCGCGGCAACTTTGCACTCGACGTCGTGCTGCCGGACATCTCGTTCATCCCCGAGGACCGCTACCCGGTCTACCCCACGGGCCGCGAGATCCGCGCGGTGCACGACCGCATCCGGGCCGGCATGGACATGACCACCGCGACGAAACCCGTCGACAAGGACGACAGCCCCGACATGATGGCGATGTCCAACAAGATGGCCGATCGCAACGAGGACTTCAATACGCGGTACGCGAGCTATCGGGGCTGGCAGATGGCCATCGAGCGCGTGAAGCCGATTCCGCGCACGGTCCCCCGGCTCGACCTCACGAAGATGGTGCTGGATGCGGGTTGCCGGACCAGCGACGACGTCGTCGCCTACTTCGAGAAGCGTTTCCTCGTGGTGCCGCTGCACCCCGACGACCGCGCGAAACTCGCCGAGTTTCTCACGCACGAACTCGGCACGTCCGACGTGGTCTCGGCGCGGACGTTCGAGGAAGACGGTCTCAGACTCCTGCTGCACCTGATCATGAGCCGGCCCGAATACCAGCTGGGCTGATGCGTCTGCGCGACGGACACGACACACCGGAGAGAACACGAGATGAGCAACAGATCATTCATGGACCGGCGGACGATGCTGCGCGGCGCCCTCGCGGGGCTGGGCACGAGCGTCTTCGCGCCGATCGTCGGGCCGGGCGTCTTCGCGCGCGCGGCACAGGCGGCCGCACGCGACGACACGGACGACCGGATCATGGTCGTGCTGGAGCTGTCCGGCGGCAACGACGGACTGAACACGGTCGTACCCTACGCGGACGACGCGTACTACCGGCACCGCCCCACGATCGGCATCCGGCCCGACAAGGTGCGCCGGCTCGACGACCGGTTCGGCCTCAACCCGGGCATGGCCGGGTTCGAGCGTCTCTGGAAGGACGGGCAGCTCGCGATCGTGCACGGCTGCGGCTACGACCACCCGTCGTTCTCGCATTTCACGTCGATGGCCTACTGGCACACCGCTGCGCCGAACAGCGGTGACGACTACGGCTGGTACGGTCGCCTCGCGGACGTCATGGCGCCCACACCGCGCCCGAACTTCCTGATCGACATCGACACCACGCAGTCGCTCGCGGTGAAGAGCCGCGTGCACACGCCGGTCGTCTTCGACGATCCCGACAAGTTCCGGCGCAACGCGTACAGAGAGGAACTGGCGCTGATCGACAACGTGAGCGACGCACCGACCGACAACGACGCCCGCCGGTTTCTGAACGACGTCGCGCGCAGCGCGCGTGACGCCTCGCTCCTCGTGCGCGACGCGTGGAACCGCTACCGGTCGCCGGTCGACTACGGGATCATCCCGCTCGGCCTGAACAAGGTCGCTGCGTGCATCGCCGCAGGTCTGCCCACGCGGCTCTACTACGTGGCCTACCGCAACAACGCGTTCGACACGCACGTCCAGCAGAGCGCGCTGCATCAGCGCCTGCTCACCTATACGGCGGACGCGGTGCTCGGATTCATGCGGGACATGGAGCGTCTCGGGCAGGCCGATCGCGTCTCCCTGATGGCCTTCTCCGAGTTCGGCCGTCGTGTGCCCGAGAACACGAGTCTCGGCACCGATCACGGCACGGCGAACGTCATGTTCTTCGCGGGCAGGCAGGTGCGGGGCGGACATTACGGCCAGCCGCCGGACCTCGATGGGCTCGACGCCGGGGACAACCTCGTCCACACCACCGACTTCCGCCGCTCCTACGCGACGGCGATCGACGGCTGGCTGCGCCTGAATGCCTCGAACAAGGTGCTGAAAGGCGAGTTCGAGACGTTCCCGGTGTTCGGCTGACCGGAGGCACGACCCGGCCGGCAGTGGCCGTGCCGCGACCGACACGGCCTTGGACGAAGAGGCGCGACGCGGGCAGGCCCGAACGCCCGCGCGCGGCTGACCACTCCGGCCGTGACGGGTCGCCGTCCCTCGCCAGGATGCCCGTGTGGTTTCCACCTGTCTCCTTCTGGCTACAGTTGCGACGTCGGCCGTCAGCGTGCAGGATCGGCCGTATCGGGCAACGACGCGCGCGCCACGTCGCACGCACGCCACTGCCGCGATCCCATTCAATCGCCTGACCTGAAAGAAAAATGAATCCCCTGCAAACGATAGCCGTCGCGCTCGCCGTCACGGTCGCAGTCTCGTCCTGTGCCTCGTCCGGCGCCGCCAACGGCAAGGGTCCGATGACCGACACCGAGAAGGGCGCCGTGATCGGCGCAGTCGGCGGCGCGGTGGTCGGAGCCGTGATCGCCGACAAGAAGGCAAAGGGCGCACTGATCGGCGCCGTGGGCGGCGGCCTCGCGGGCGCCGCAGTCGGTCACTACATGGACCGGCAGAAGCAGGATCTCGAGAAGAACCTGAGCAAGGAGATCGCAGCCGGCTCCGTGCGCGTCGCGAAGCTGCCCTCGGACATTGTCCGGATCACGATGACCAGTCAGACGGCATTCGACACCGATTCGTCGGACATCAAGCCGGGCTTCTACGACACGCTGAATCGTCTCGCGGACGTGGTCGTACGGTACGGCAAGACGAGTCTGACCATCGTCGGGCATACGGACTCGCGCGGCACCTCGCAGTACAACCAGGCCCTGTCGGAGCGACGGGCGCGGGCCGTCGCAGATTACCTGCTCTCGAAGAACGTGAACCCCGCGCGGATCGCGACGGTCGGCAAGGGAGAGACCGAACCGATCGCGACCAACGCCACGGAGGAGGGTCGCCGGCAGAACCGGCGCGTCGAGATCTTCGTGGCCCCCGTGCGCGCGGAGTGACCGCCCAAAGCAAAACGCCCCTCCGGGGAGGGGCGTTTCGTTTCATGCGCTGCCGCGAAGCCGGCTGATCAGCCGCGCTTCTTGCGCAGTCCGAATCCGAGCAGGATCGCGCCCGTGGCCATGGTGGCCCACGTTGCAGGCTCGGGAACCGGTGAAACGCTGATCGCGCCACTGAAGATTCCACCCGCCGTTCCATTCGTGGCGCCGGACACCTGGAGGATCATCGAACCGCCGGCCGAAGGTCCCCAAGACATGCTGATGGGTCCGCCATTGCTGTTCTTCGAGGTGAGCAGCGATTCGTCCCCGTTCCACGGTGTCCCGTCCGGATCGGAGAACAACGCGAGCGTCGAGAAAAGGGTATTGAACGACGCCCCCGGGATGCTCAGCGGAAAATTCACGACGCTGTACCCCGAACCTCCGTTCGCCGGCAGCGTGAATGTGAAGTCCTGGATAAATGAACCAACGTCCGCCCAACCACTGAAGGGGAGTGGTGTCCCTGCGCTGACAGACCCGAGCGCAGTGGGGGCCGCGGCGTGCGCCCCTGACAATGCTCCCGCCAACGCCACCGCCAGTACGGCCTTTCCAGCAAATTTGACCATCTCTAGATCTCCTGAATCCTTTGAATTCTCATGTCAAGGTCCGCAACAACGCCGGCACACTCAGCGCCCGGAGGCATTCGCGGATCCGTCGAGCGTTGGCAGAATGTTTCGCCTGCCAGGCCCCGAGGACCTTGTTGCCTCTCCTGCGATGAACGACCAGCCCGCGGCAACCCAAGTGCTTGCCCCGTGCTCAAACCTCTGGAGCGCCGCGGTGAAAACCCACCACGGACCAGGCGCGATGTCGTGACACGACATGCTCGATCGACAAGGCCTCCTTGCTCCACTCTCGAGAATGAACGGTTTCTCGGATCGCACGCACGTGGCCCGTGACGGCACCCGTCGACGTGCTGCTCCTGGAGACCTTCTTCTCTTGTATGTTTGGTGCTTAAGATAGTCTGAACGGCCCACCCGCGCAAGGGGGTCTCCGAAATTCTCACAAACCGACACCCTTGCCGGATCGGAAGCAGGTCGTGCCGCACCGAAAGACGTAACGCGCGTGATGCTCCCTGCTCCTCCGCGCCCCCACGGCACGTCATTATGGTGCGACGCACCACATCGCGGGGTCCGGACAGGCGCTCGAGAGACCCCGTGACCGGCCATCGGGCGGTGATCCTGCCTCGTTCCGAGGCCTGGTGACGCCCGCCGCGGGACGGCCCGTCGCGGCACTCGATCCTCGTCGCACCGCCCCCCTTGAACTCCGCGCGGGCGCCCCAATGTCGCGAACAGTTCGCGGGATGTCACCCCGCGCAACTTTCAACGACATTGACGACATAACACTTGGAGATTTCAGCCATGAAGATTCGTCCGCTACACGACCGAATCATCGTCAAGCGCCTGGAAGAGGAGCGCAAGACAGCTTCCGGAATCGTCATTCCCGACACCGCCGCGGAAAAGCCCGACCAGGGTGAGATCCTCGCGGTCGGCAATGGCAAGGTGCTCGAGGATGGCAAGGTGCGTCCGCTCGCCGTCAAGGTCGGCGACAAGGTGTTGTTCGGCAAGTACTCCGGTCAGACCGTGAAGGTCCAGGGCGAGGAACTCCTCGTGATGCGCGAGGAAGACGTCATGGGCGTGGTCGAATAATTCCTCACAAAGCAAGGAGATAGACTCAAATGGCAGCAAAGGAAGTCCGCTTTCACGATTCCGCGCGTCATCGCATCGTCGCGGGTGTCAACGTCCTGGCCGACGCGGTCAAGGTGACCCTCGGCCCGAAGGGCCGCAACGTCGTGCTCGAGCGCTCGTTCGGTGCCCCCACCATCACGAAG
>WGLR01000046.1 GCA_016125475.1 Betaproteobacteria bacterium | reverse complement strand
TGAGCCGCTTGGACAGGATCTTCCGGTTCTCCCAGTCCGGGGATTGCGCGCGTTCCTCGCGATCCTCCCGGTCGAGCGTGAAGTCGAAGAACTCGGCCCCCTGGAACATCTGTGGAACGCCCGGCACCGTGAGCTTGAGCGCGGTGTTCGACAGGCTGTTCAGGATGCCGAGCCAGGCAATGTATTCGCGAAAACCCGCAAAGTCCTGAAGGAACGCGTTGTCGGCGGCAGAGGCGAGGATCCCGTCGACGAACGTGCCGAGAGCCTCCTCGTAGTCCGCGTCGACCTGCTCGTGACTCGTCTGGACGCCCGCGGCGCGCGCGGCCCGGATCATGTAGCGCCTGATGCGTGACGCGTAGTCGCGAAGCCCTTCCGCGTCGAGCGGCGCGAGCGGCCACGTCCCGAGCAGTGTCTGGTAGAGCATGTACTCGTCGGCGGCCGCGGGTACCGTGCGATCGTCGGTCAGGCGCACCCTGAAGCGCGCATTCATGTCGGCCCAGCGTTCCAGCGCATCCCGCCAGGCACCCGGGATTTCCGACAGCACGTTGATCCGCGCACGCGCATCGGTCGAACGGCACGCGGCCTGTGTCGACGCCGGGACCACCGCACGGGGCCACTGCGTGCTGCGTTCCCGATTCGCACCGTGAAATCCGGGCAGGGTCGTACCGAATGTCGACGGATCTCCCCCGGTCTCGTTGAGCGAGACCAGCCCGACGTGGCGGTACAGCGCGCGCTCCTCCACGCCCAGCGTCATTGCGGCGGCCGCCAGTCGCTGAAGCCGCAATGTCACCGCCCGACGCTCGTCTTGCGTCAGGCCGTCGCCGTCCGGCGAGCCGTCACCGAGCAGGATCCGCCGAATGAGCGCCAGCGATTCTTCGGACAGGTCCGGTCTCGATGCCCGTGCAGACTCGATGGCACGATCCACGAATGCCCTGGTCTGTGGGTCCGAATCGGACGACGAATAGATCCGGTAGACGGGGAGACTCGCGATCACCTCGGCGAGCGCGGCCCGCAGCCTTGCGGGATCGTCATCCCCACCGTCCCGTGCGTGACCGGAGATCCGTGACAGTCGGCGCGCGGCATAGTCCAGCTCGTCCGCATGGGCGCTCTCCAGCGCCCGGAGCTTGCACGCGCGCGCGGTCTCCCAGAACCCGGCACCCTTGCCGGTGAAACCCGTGTAGATGCGATCGAAACGCCCCTTGGCCGCGGTGTCCACGAACACACCGTCCACGGCGTTCGCGAACTGCAGTCCGGTGGTGCCGTCGATCGGCCATGAGGCAGGCAACCGTTCTTCGGGCGACGTCACCTTGTCCACCACGACATACAGGGACGGCCCCCCGGACCGTGATACGGACTCGCTGCCCTCGCCGTGCGCGAGCGCCGTACTGACACTCGAGCTGAGACGACCGAGGTAGCTCACCGGATCGCGCAGACGATCCAGACAATCCACCCTCACGCCCTGAACCCAGCCCTTGCGCGCCCAGTCGAGAACGGGACGATGCGTCGCATGGAACACTGCCTCGTGCTCGATCCTGAGCTCGCGCCGTGCCGCACGCCCCGCCCCTTTCGCGAGATCTTCCCGCTCGCTCGGTCGGACCGCCCGGAAAGCCTGCCGGTCGAGAAGCAGGCCGCGGGAGCGACCGTCCGTCGCCGCGTGCTCCCCGTTGAGGGTCGCCACGACTGCCTCGATGCCGGCAACGATCTCCGGCCAGCGCTCGCAAGCCCCGGCGAGAGAGTGCTTGAGTCGCTCCTTTCCGCGACCACGGGCGGCAATCTCCGCCGCAGACCTTGTGTCGCAGGACGGCAATCCGTCGAATCCTGCAGCAATGCCGTGCAGTTCCCTGCCGGCCTCGGGCAGTGACGCTTCGACGCTTCCGGCGGCCGTCCGGAGGATTTCGCCATAGGAGGCCGGCGAGAGAGGCAGGCGATACGAATCGTGGACGAAGAAGAAGCAGCCGGCCGACTCGTCGAAAACCAGTGGAATGTCGGGCACGGAAGCGCCCGGCACGAACGCGGACTCGGGGAGAACCACGACGACGCGCGGGGGTCCGCTCGCCGACCCGGCATCCCACTCGAGGTCGAAATGATCCGCAAACCGCGAGGCCGCACCGTTCTCCAGTACGTCGAGCCACCAGACGTGCTCGTTTCCCGCGTCGGTCATCTGGTCGGGCGCGACCTCGATGATCTGCCCCATGCCGTGGGACTGCAGGGAAAGTGCGAGCGCCTCGAGTGAATCATGGTCACCGAGGAGGGGATCGACCGCGTCCTCGCCACTGAGCCCCAGACGGGCACCGGTGCCTCCGAGCGCGCGCAGATAGGGCGAACAGCAGACGTGGCTGAACCCGAGGGAAGCGAGGTATGGCACGAGCGCCCGTACCTCGCGCAGGCCGAACTGAGGGGTCAGCTGGAAACGATAGATCGCCCGCGGCACCTTCGGCACGACTGGCGGCGCACTGTCGCCACCGTCAGGACCTTCTTCTGTTTCGACGCGGTTCTCGGTGACCACTTCGGCCACGACGACCCGACGTCCTCTCCTCAAAAAGCCTTGTCCCATCGCTTCATCGGCTCATGTCGAAAATCAAACGTATCGCGGCGAATGGATGCACACCCCATACATTTCTCCCGGGCAGACATTATCATCCCGCCTGGATTGTCCGGACCGTTCGCGGAAATGTCCGCTCCCCTGTTCCTTGACCCTAACCTGTAGGCTTCAACCGAAGAAAATGCCCAGCGCACCCGCCTCCCAGTCGACCAGTCGTCGCAAAGCAGCCAAGCCAGCCGTGGCCTCAGACGGGCACACCGCTCTGGCCGTGCTCATGAAGTTCCGCCAGATCTTCCGGGCGGCCAAGCTGCACTTCGCCAATGTGGAGAAGTCCGTCGGCGTCACCCCTGCCCAGCTGTGGGCACTGCGGGAGATCGCCGAGCGTCCCGGACTCAAAGTGACCGACCTTGCGGCGGCCATGGCGCTTCACCAGTCCACCGTGAGCAACCTGCTCGGCGAGTTGTCGCGCCGTCGACTCATCACACGCAAGACCGCGACCGAAGACGCCCGCGTCGTCAGGATTCATCTGCTCCAGTCCGGCGAAAAGCTCCTGAAGAAGGCTCCCGGACCTGCACGTGGCGTCCTCCCGGACGCGCTCGCGAGCATGTCCCCTGCCGAGCTGGCGAAGCTGGATCGTGCCCTCGCGAACATCATCGAACGTATGGCGGTGCGCACGAAATCCGCCGCGAAGACCCATTTGTCGGACATCTGACCCCGGGTCGTGCCCCCGAAGGGGCGCGACGCCTGCCACCGCCCAGAAAACATTCCGACCAAAATATCAGAGTCGCGGGGCGGAGCGCAAATGCGGTTTCCGGCACGGCGACACCCGGAAGCCGCGCGCGACCGACACGCCGATGAAGTCGCGCGACACGGCCCTGACCCGCGAGCCACCACGCTGATCAACGGGGGTTCGGCGGGCAACGGCGTGGTGGTGTCGACGCGCTCTCCCCGGCCACGCCCGTCCCGGACCGGCACGGGAAGGCCGGACGACACCCCCTGGCGGACGCCCGATACTCAAGACCAGCCCGCCGATGACGATAAGGATCTGCCCCTTCGTCCAGTGCCTCCCCAATGAACGTCGAACCCGAAGAATGGTTGATCCTCGGCATCCACGCGGACGGGCGCACGTTTCGCCCGAGCGACTGGGCCGAACGACTCTGTGGTGCCCTCGCCGCGTTCGACGGTGACAACCGGCTGCGGTATTCACGGCACGCCCGCCCGGTTTCGCGTGAAGGCCAGACGGGCGTCGTGATCGAGACGGTCCTGCAGGAAATCAACCCGCAGGCCTACGACTTCCTGATGAGCTTTGCCCGGGACAACGATCTCCAGGTACGCCCCGGACGGGGCAAGATCCGTCTCGAAAGGGATGCGCCGGCGGAGGCGTGAGCCGGGCGGACCCGCCGCTCAATCGCCGGCGACGCGCAGCGTCGACCGCTCGGGCCGGTCGGGATACGGGAAGAGTGACGACAGGGCGACCGTGCTGTGCGCAGACTGCACGATGCGCACGTGCTCGCGTCGGAACTCCCGCGCGTGCTGCAGTCCGCACGAGTGGGCAATCATGTCGATCTCCGCGTTCATGTTCATGCAGTAGTGCGCGACGCGCAGATATTTCTCCTCCACGACCAGCCCCCGCTGCAACCGCCTGTTGTGCGTCGTGACGCCCGTGGGGCAGGTATTGGTGTGGCAACGCAGCGCCTGGATGCACCCGAGCGAGAGCATGAATCCACGCGCGGTGTTCACGAAGTCCGCTCCGACGCAGAGCGCCCAGGCGGCCTTGGCGGATGTCACGAGTTTTCCGCTCGCGACGACGCGAATCCGCTCCCTCAGGGACGTCTCGATGAGTGCATCGATGACCCGCGGGAGGGCCTCGGCAATCGGCAGCGCCACGTGGTCCATGAGGGCCTGCGGGGCAGCCCCGGTGCCACCCTCTCCCCCGTCTATCGTCAGGAAGTCCGGCGCAGTCTCCAGTCCGCGGCGATGCACCGCATCGGCGAGCTGATGCATGAACTCCCATCCGCCTACGGCGGTCTTGACTCCCACGGGTTTGCCCGTGGCATCGCGGATGCGTGCGATGAGATCGAGGAGTTCGTCGGCGTTCGCGACGTCGGGGTGCCGGTTCGGGCTGATGGAATCCCGATGGGCCACGATTCCCCGGATGTCCGCGATTTCCTGGCTTACCTTGCTTGCCGGCAGGATGCCTCCCTTGCCGGGTTTGGCCCCCTGTGAAAGCTTGATCTCGAACGCACGGACCAGCGGAGCGACTTCCCGCAACCGCGCCTCGCTCAACCGTCCGTCCTGGTCGCGAACCCCGTACTTGGCGGTTCCGACCTGCATGATGACGTCGCAGCCTCCCTCGGCGTGATACGGCGAGAGACCGCCTTCACCCGTGTTGAGCCAGCAGCCTGCCGTGGCCGCTCCCCGCGAAAGCGCCCGTACCGCAGGCGCGGACAGCGCACCGTAGCTCATTCCGCTGATGTTGACGGCCGAGCGTGCCTCGAAGGGCTCCCGACAGTATCCGGCACCGATCACCAGCGACGGCGTGGGTACGCGGTCCTCGTCCAGGACGGCGAAAGGCGCGTTCACGAACACGATGTTCCCGGGTTCGCTCAGGTTGTTGGTCGAGCCGAAACCGATCGTTCCGCCTTCGTTCTTCGCGAGCCGATACACCCACGATCGAATCGCCCGGTTGAACGGCATTTCCTCGCGGTCGTTCGCGAAGAAGTACTGACGGAAATACTCGCCCTGGCGCTCCAGGAAGTAGCGCAGGTGTCCGATGACCGGGAAGTTCCGCAGGATCGTGTGCTTCTTCTGGGTGATGTCGTGCACGAACCAGAAGATGACCGCACTGAGAAGGACCAGCGCCACCACGGTGCCCAGCCCCTGCAACAGCATGCCACCCATCAGGCGCTCCTCTTCGTACCGGGATGTAACGGATGTCGGCGGCCACCGTCATCCGGAGCGGTGTGCCGGCTCCGGCGCCGACCGGTGCCGGCAGGAACCGCCATCGACCGCGAAGGCGGACGGGTCCCGTTCGCCACCGAGGACGTTCCTATTCCGGGCGGCGGGCGACGACGTCAACGAGGGCCGACGGGCCCACGTGTTTCGTTCCCTCGTTGAGCACGTCATCGTGCTCGTCGAGGAGAATGATATCGAATCCCCCCAGGGCATCCTCCAGCATCGCACGCGTGTAGAGATGGTCCGGATCGCCCGGGCCACCGGTACCGTACTCGAGTTGTCGCGGCGTATAGCCCTGCAGCAGGAACATCCCGCCCGGCTTAAGGGATTCGAGCACGCCGCCGAAGAGTCGCTTGCGTTCCTTCGGGGAGGCGAACTGGATGAAGACAGACAGGATGGCGTCGAACGCCTTCGGCTCCCAGTTCCATTCCCGAACGTCCGCCCGCAGGAATTCGACCGATACGCGCGCGCCCGCAGCGAGCCGCCGTGCCTTGTCGAGGGCGACGGGAGAGACGTCCATTCCGGTCACCCGATATCCGCGACCGGCGAGCCACACCGAGTTGCGGCCCTCGCCACACGCGACATCCAGGACTCGGCCCTGCGGGGCGATGCGATGGACATGTCTGGTCACGAATGCGTTGGGTTCCGTTCCGAAGATGTACTCGGCGGTATCGAACCGCCGGTCCCAGAACGCCTGTGCGTCGTCGAAATCGGTCATGTGCCGTCGCCTCAGCAGGAAGTACGTCCATTATGCGACGTTCGCGCCGAAAGCTTCCAGAGGAATCGTGGCCCGGCGCTCGCTCGCGGCCAAGGGGCGAGTCGACGGCACGACGCCGACGACGGAACGAAAGCTGGCGGTCCGGAGTCTGAAAGGCATGCGTCAAGTCCGGGAGTGATGCTGGTGACCCGGGCAAGACAATCCGGACATGAACAGGGGGAGGAGCCTGCGGGCGCCGGTACGCGCGTACCGGCCTCCGGTCCGGCCCATCGCAGCGGAGCGCGACGGCGACTGCTGCGACAGGGGACCAGCGATGATTACGACACGGCGAAGTTGCGGCTCAGTGTTTGCTGCCGGGCGTGGCGGAACGCTTCGGCTCCGGCTTGGCCTGAGGTTTCGGGGTAGTGACCTTGCGGCGTGCAAAGCGAGGCTGATCGTCGTCGCGTCGCGATGCGACGATCATTGCTGCGACTTCCTGGGGTGACAGGACTCTTGCCATGGATTCACTCCTTTTTCGAGGACCTGAAATTGAATGTCTCCGCACGAGGGAAAAGCAAAGGAGACATGAAAACAAGGCAGATGGCAGGAACTTCGCCACCGCACTGTTTTGAGCAAACGGATTTTATCGTGCTATGGCCTTGATAGCAAACGGGCTCTGTCCGCACCGGCCGAGAGTCGATGCAGCACCGTCCCTCGGACACCTGAGGAAGGGGCACCGCCCGACAAGACCCGACCCCATCCGGACCTTACCTGGGCAGACGACCGGTCAGTCAGCGCCCGGACCGTCGTCAGCCAGCAGTGCGCGGGCTCTCTCCCGCGTCGCGGTATCGACCTCCTCCGGTACGGCCTCTGCGAGCCGTCGACGGCGCTGCCTCACGGCCCGTGCCAGCGCTGCGATGCCGACGACGAGCAGCACGAACGGTCCGATCCACAGGAACCAGGTGGAGGTCTTCATCGGCGGTCGATACAGCACGAAGTCGCCGTAGCGGTGAGTCAGGTAAGCCTTGATCTCGGCGTCCGACCTGCCCTGTCGCATCATTTCCCGAATCTGATTCTTCAGGTCGATGGCCAGGTCCGCGTGCGAGTCGGCGAGCGACTGGTTCTGACAGACCAGACACCGCAGTTCCGAGGAAAGCGTGTTCAGGCGATCCTCCAGCACTTCGTCCTTGCTGGGGGTCTTGAGCTCGACGGCCCGCGCGACGTCATTGCCGACCACCACCAGCAGCGCGAACACGATGGAGAGGAAGATTCTCATCCCTGGAGTTTCCGGATCATCGGCAGGAGCTTGTTCTGGAGAACGTCGGGCGTGATCGGACCGATCTGCTTGTAGCGAATGACACCGTTCCTGTCGATCACGAACGTCTCGGGGACACCGTAGACACCGTAGTCGATGCCGACCTTTCCGTCCGTGTCCATCACGGAGAACGAATAGGGATTTCCGAAGTCATCGAGCCACTTCAGTGCATCGGGACGCTGGTCCTTGTAGTTGAGGCCCACGATCGGAAGCACGTTGGCCTTGCTGAACTGGACCAGCAACGGATGTTCCTGACGGCAGGACACGCACCATGACGCCCACACGTTGAGGAGCCAGACCTGCCCCGCCATCTCGCTTGGCGACATGCTGCGCTCGGGGTGATGCAACCTCGCGAGCGTGAAGGACGGCGCCGGCTTGTCGACCAGAGGCGACGGCACCTCCCGGGGATTCAGGGTCAGCCCGACACCAAGGAACACGACGAGGATGAGGAATATCGCCAGCGGCCAGAGGAATCGCTTCATGGTTCCCGGCGATCAGGCAGAAGCGCCGACGACGTTCGATGCACCGGCGCGCACGGCCCTGCGTTCGAGCCGGTAGCGGCGATCGGTGAGCGCGATGAAGCCGCCGAAGGCCATGATGAACCCGCCTCCCCAGATCCAGTCGACGAAAGGCTTGTGATAGAGACGCACCACCCAGGCGTTGTCGCCCACGGGTTCACCGAGGGACACGTACAGGTCACGGGTGAGACCAGTGTCGATGTCCGCCTCGGTCATCGGCATCTGCTGCACCGAATAGAAACGCTTTTCCGGGAACATGTGCAGGACTTCCCGCCCGTCGCGCAACACGGTGATCTTCCCCACGGTCGCCTCGTAGTTGGGCCCCCTGCGCTTCTCGAAACCGTCCAGGCGGAATCCGTACCCCGCAATATCGACGATGTCGCCGGTGGACATCTTCACGTCGCGCTCGGTCTCGTAGCTCTTCACCATCGTCACGCCGACGATGAAGACGGCGACACCGCAGTGCGCGATCAGCATGCCCCAGTAACCCCGCGGTTGCGCACGGAACGCTCGCGACAGACTTCCGCCATTCACCGCGGTCACCTGCGAAAGACGCTCCTTCAGGTTCGCGGCCGACGACGCCAGTATCCAGAACGCCATCAGCAATCCGAGGAAGATCATCGGCGACCATCTTCCCATCAGGAACGGCACGATCGCCGCAGTGACGGCCGCCACGGCCGCTGCCCAGCGCAGTCGCGTGAACAGATCCGGAAGCTCGGCACGCTTCCACCGGGCCATCGGTCCGAGGCCCATCAGAAACAGGGCCGGCGTCATGAGCGGAACGAACACCGTGTCGAAATAAGGAGGCCCGACGGAGATCTTCCCGAGATCGAGGGCATCGAGAAACAGGGGATACAGCGTTCCCAGCAGCACCGACGCCGCGGCGACGAGGAGCAGGACGTTGTTCGTGAGCAGGGCGGCCTCCCGCGACACGAGTTCGAACTGTCCACCGACACCCACCTTTGGCGCCCGCCATGCGAACAGCGCGAGTGACCCGCCCACGACAACGGACAGGAAAAGCAGGATGAACACGCCTCTCGCGGGGTCCGTCGCGAACGCATGGACGGAGGTGAGGACCCCCGAGCGGACGAGGAACGTGCCGAGAAGACTCAGACTGAATGCGATGATCGCGAGCAGGACGGTCCATATCTTGAATCCGCCACGTTTCTCGGTGACGGCGAGAGAGTGCATCAGCGCCGTGCCGACGAGCCAGGGCATGAAGGAAGCGTTCTCGACCGGGTCCCAGAACCACCATCCCCCCCAGCCCAGTTCGTAATAGGCCCACGCACTGCCGAGGCAGATTCCGACCGTCAGAAACATCCACGCGGCGGTTGTCCAGGGTCGGGACCACCGCGCCCAGGTCGCATCGAGCTTGCCGCCGAGCAACGCGGCAATGGCGAAAGCGAAGGCCACGGAGAAGCCGACATACCCCATGTACAGCATCGGCGGATGGATGACCATGCCGGGATCCTGCAGCAGCGGGTTGAGGTCGTTGCCGTCGTCCGCCGCCGGCAGGAGTCTCGCGAACGGATTGGACGTGATGATCATGAAGAGCAGGAACCCGATGCTCACGAGCGCCATGACCGACAGGATCCGCGCCGTCATCGCCTCCGGAAGGTGCCGGCTGAAGAGCGCCACGGCCGTCATCCATGCGGTGAGCATGAACAGCCAGAGCAGCAGCGAACCCTCGTGGCTGCCCCACGTCGCCGCGAAGCGGTAGTGGAGCGGCAGATGGCTGTTCGAGTTCTGGGCGACGTTCAGGACCGAGAAGTCGTTGTTCACGAAGGACCACGCGAGGCACGAGAACGCGATCGCGACGAACAGGAACTGGGCCATCGCGGCCGGTCGCGCGATCGCCATCCACCGAACGTTGCCCCGGGCCGCGCCGACGAGCGGCAGCGTACCCTGGACGAGTGCGACACAAAGCGCGAGAAGCAGTGCGAACTGACCGATTTCCGGAATCACCGTCCCGACCCTCCCGTTTTCTCCATGACCAGCGTCTTCTGGCTTTCCTGCTCCGCCTTCTGGGCCTTCTCGACGGCATCGGCCGCCTCCGGAGGCATGTAGTTCTCGTCGTGCTTCGCGAGGACTTCGCTCGCGTGGAACACGCCGTCCTCGCCCAGCTTGCCCTGGGCCACGACACCCTTGCCCTCCTTGAAGAGATCGGGAAGGATGCCCTTGTAACTCACGGGGATGGACCTCGCCGTGTCGGTGACCACGAACCGCATCGTGACGCCGTCGGCCTCGCGCTTCAGGCTGCCAGCCTGGACGAGACCGCCTATCCGGAAACTCCGGTTGACCGGGGCCTCGTGCGCGGACACCTGCGTGGGACTGTAAAAGAACACCAGGTTGCTGTTGAACGCGTTGAGAATCAGCGCGGCGCCGATGCCTAGCACCGCGAGCCCGCCGACGACCATCGCGAACCGCCTGTGACGCGGCTTCATCGCGGCCCTCCCGCTCGCGCGAGCCGGCGGGCGTCACGCAGCGCAGCCGCGTGCCGCCTCCCGAGAACCACCACCTCACCCACCATCAGAACGAGCGTCACGCCGAACGCGCCCCAGACGTATTCGGCGTAGCCACCCATCGAGAAGAACTCGCCCACACTGCCCCACTGCATCCTAACGACTCTCCTGCAACTGTCCGATCCACGCGGAATTGCGCTCGCGCTCGAGAATGATGCTCCGCACGCGCGAAAGCGCCGCCGCGATGCTGTACATCCAGAAAGCGATGGCCATCACGAGCATGCCCAGGAGCATCGTGGTGGCCATGCTGGGCGCGCGCGTGAGACTGACCGACGCCCCCTGGTGCAGGGTATTCCACCACTTCACCGAGAAATAGATGATCGGCACGTTCACGACGCCGACGATCGCGAGGATGGCCGCAGCCTTGTCGGCGCGGCGCGGCTCGTCGATCGACGCGTGCAGGGCCATGAAGCCGATGTAAAGGAAAAGCAGAATGAGTTCGGAGGTGAGGCGCGCATCCCACACCCACCAGGTGCCCCAGGTCGGCCGGCCCCAGAAGGACCCCGTCCAGAGCGCGATGAAGGTCATCAGCGCTCCGGTGGGCGCGAGCGCGCTCGCCATCATCGACGAAAGCCGCGTGTTCAGCACGAGTCCGAGCGCCGCCCAGCCGGCCATGACGAGGTAGATGAACATGGACATCCAGGCGGCCGGCACGTGAATGAAGATGATCCGGTAGGCGTCGCCCTGCTGGAAGTCGGTGGGGGCGACGAAGAAACCGATGTAGAGGCCCGCGACCGCGAGCACGACGGCCAGCACCCAGAACACCGGAATGAGCCGTCCCGCGAGGGGGTAGAAGGTCTGGGGCGAGGAAAACTTGAACCAGTTCATCAGATGATCGTTCCTACTCGAGCGCCACGCGCAGTGCGGCCGAAGCGCCCCAGGGGGCAAGCGGCAGGGCGATGCACAAGCAGGCTCCCAACAGAGACAGATGCCCGGCCGCCCCAGTTCCCGTGGCGACGGTTTCCACGGCACCGGCCCCGAAAATCAGCACGGGAATGTACAGGGGCAGCACCAGCAGCGCGATCAGGACGCCTCCGCCACGAACGCCCAGGGTGAGCGCCGCGCCGACAACGCCGATCAGCGACAGGCAGGGAGTGCCGAGCAGCAGCGACCAGAACAGCACCCGCACGGCTTCGACGTCGAGCCCGAACTGAAGACCCAGCACGGGTGCCATGAGCGCGAGCGGAACGCCGGACAGCAGCCAGTGAGCCGTCGTCTTCGACAGCACGAGCAACGGCAGGGGCTCGGGCGAAAGGAGCAGCTGCTCCAGCGCACCGTCCGCGAAATCCGACTCGAAGACGCGCGGCAGCGACAGCATCGCCGCGAGCAGTGCGGCGACCCACAGGATTCCGGGTGCGATCGTGCGCAGCATCGCGGGCTCGGGGCCCACGCCGAGAGGAAACAGGCTCACCACGATCACGAAGAAGAAGAACGTCGTGAGCCAGTCTGCGCGTCGACGCCAGGCCTGCAGCAGATCGCGCCGGAATACTGCGAGCAGCGGGTTCATCGGGACAACGCATCCAGGCGAAGGCGGCGCGTGCGCGATACGGGGAGCGGCACCTCCTGGTGAGTCGAGAGCACGACGACGTGCCCTCTCTCGACGTGGCTCGCGACGAGATCGGACAGGCTGTCCACGGACGCAGTGTCGAGAGCGGCGAACGGTTCATCGAGTATCCAGAGGGGCCTGTCGGTCGCGAGCCACAGGCGCGCGAGCGCTGCGCGACGGCGCTGCCCCTGGGACAGCACCCGTACCGGAAGATCCTGCCTGCTCGTGAGGCCGACAGCCTCGATGGCCTCCCCGACCAGCCGGCCGTCACGAGGCAGTTCGAGGATCGAGGCATGGAAATCCAGATTCTCCGCGACCGTGAGGTCGTCCTTGAGCGCATTCAGGTGCCCCAGATACATGAGGTCGTGAAGGAGCGTGTCCCGGCCTTCGCGCAGCGTGCGCCCTTTCCAGCGGATTTCGCCCCGCTCGGGCGGACTCAGGCCGCACAGAATCCGCATGAGACTCGTCTTGCCGCTGCCATTGGCGCCCTCGATCCAGAGGACCTCCCCCGCACCGAGCCGAACGTCGAGGCCATCGAACAGGCATTGGTCGCCCCGCCAGCAGGCGAGATCGCGGACTTCGAGCATCAGCGGGAAGGCGGGTACGTGGCGGGATGCAAACCGGCCGATTATATCGGACCGATCGAGGCCGGCGACGTCAATCTGGTGTCGCCCGTCACTACGCCGGCAGCCGCCGCGCCATCCTCGCGGCGTCAGGAACCTCTTGAGAAATCCGGCCCAAGCATATGTTCTTGCGAGAGAAAGCCTTCCGATTCGGCCCCATGGCCGCCGACTTGCTTGACTCCGGCATGACATTGCCAGCAAAGTGACTTCGTGGCACCGAAGAATCGAGTTCCTCGCCGCGACCGGCCCGTGCAGGGAATAACCGGAATGGCCACGATGCCGGACTTGATAGAGAAGCCATAGAAGCCATTGTTTTGCGGCACGAAAGCCACAACGGGTCGGCACTTCGGCGAACCGATTGCCGGAAGAGCGTTCCAACCGGACCCGAACGTTCGAGAGACCGAATCGCCCTGACCATGCGCCATCTCGCCGTATCCGCCATCCTGCTGGCGATCGCCGCGTCCAGTTCGCTGCAGGTGCCCGCGAACATGGACCTGCCGCCCGGCCCCGTCGTGGCCCCGGACTCCTATCGCGACGGCCTCGTGGTGCTGACGCGTCACTCGGTCACGACGCGGTACGTGAACGGCCGTGGGGAGTACGCCGGCCTCGAGAATGATCTGGCGGAACTCTTCGCCCGCGAACTCAAGGTTCCCGTGCGATTCGTGGTGGCGCACAGCTACGGTGAAGTCCTGACCCGGCTCGAACGTGGCGAGGCGCACCTCGCCGCGGCGTCGCTCGTCGCAACGCCCGACCTGCATTCGGCCTTCACGTTCGGCCCGGGGTACATGCGCGTGCGTCAGATCCTGATCCGCCGCAAGGACGTCCGCAATCCTCGATCGATCGAGGCGCTCGGCGACAAGCAGGTCGTCGTGACTGCCCAGTCGAGTGGCGAGGAAGCCCTGGATGCCGCATTACGCAAGGCTCCCGATCTCAACGTCGACATCATGCACGCACGCCAGCCCGAAGCCGTGACGAAATGGCTGGCGGCGGGCGAGGCGGAGTTCGGGGTGATCGGCTCCCACGTCTTCGACCAGCTGCGTGCGGCGATGCCTCAGCTGCGCATGGCCATGTCGCTCGACAAGCCCCAGCAACTGGCCTGGGCGTTCCCGAGGGACGCCGACCCGGATCTGGTGAAGGCGGCGAAACGCTTCTTCGCGAAGATTTCGAAGGACGGCACGCTGGACCAGCTCATCGATCGCTACTACGGCCAGGTCAACCGGCTGAGCGATCTGCAGATCGATGCTTTCCTCGACGACTGCCAGACCCGGCTGTCCGCGTACCGCGACACCTTCCTGGAAGCTCAGAAACAGACGGGCGTCGACTGGCGCCTGATCGCCGCACTGGGTTACCAGGAGTCGAAATGGGACCCGGTCGCCACGTCGCCGACGGGCGTACAGGGCTTCATGATGCTCACGTCCGACACGGCAGAGCGCATGGGCGTGAAGAACAAGCTGGACCCCAGGGAGAGCATTCTCGCCGGCGCCCGGTATCTCAGGACCCTGCGCGACACACTGCCGGACCGCATCGAGGAACCCGACCGGACCTGGCTCGCGCTTGCCGCCTACAACCAGGGGCTCGGCCACCTCGAGGACGCGCGCATCCTCGCCCAGCGCATGGGTCTCGACCCGGACGTGTGGATAGACGTGCGCCGCGCGCTGCCACTGCTCGCGAACCCGGACTACAACTGGGAACTCCGATACGGCTACGCGCGCGGAGGCGAGGCCGTCGCGCTCGCCGAGAACGTCCGGGCGTTCTACCACATCCTCGTCCAGATCATGCCTCGCGACGACGCGTCGGGCGGACTGCTTCAGGCGCGTTCGCAGGACGACTCCGACGAACGGCCCGAACGCCAGGTCAGCGGCTTTCTCCTCTGACCCTCACCCTTTCGCGTGCCCGCTGTCAGTCCGGCTTCGTGATGCGCGTGACGCCCCCCATGTAGGGCTGAAGTGCGGCCGGGACCACCACGCTGCCGTCGGCCTCCTGATAGTTCTCGAGCACGGCAACCAGCGTTCGCCCCACGGCAAGGCCTGACCCGTTCAGCGTGTGGACGAGTTCGGGCTTCCCCTTCTCGCCGCGATACCGCGCCTGCATGCGACGCGCCTGGAACGCCTCGAAGTTCGAACACGACGAGATCTCGCGATAGGCGCCCTGCCCCGGCAGCCACACCTCGATGTCGTAGGTCTTGGCGGCCGAGAATCCCATGTCCCCGGTGCACAGCGTCACGACCCGGTAGGGCAGTTCGAGCCTTGCGAGAATGGATTCCGCATGCCCCGTCAGCTCCTCGAGCGCGGCGTAGCTCTGCTCGGGGCGTACGACCTGGACGAGTTCGACCTTGTCGAACTGGTGCTGACGGATCATCCCGCGCGTGTCCTTCCCGTACGAGCCTGCCTCGCTGCGGAAGCACGGCGAATGGCATGCGAACCTGAGCGGCAGGGCATCGGCAGCCAGGATCTCGTCACGCACGACATTCGTGACCGGGACTTCCGCCGTGGGAATGAGGTAGAACTTTCCTTCGTCGCCGCGAGGCACCGCGAACAGGTCCTCCTCGAACTTCGGCAACTGACCCGTACCCCGCATGCTCGTCGCGTTGACGAGGTACGGCGTGTAGATCTCCGTATAGCCGTGTTCTCCCGTGTGCACGTCCAGCATGAACTGGGCGAGCGCACGGTGCAGACGGGCAATGGCCCCCTTCATCACGGTGAAGCGGGACCCGGCGATCTTCGCCCCGGCCGCGAAGTCGAGCAGACCGAGCCCTTCCCCGACGTCGACGTGGTCGCGTACGGGATGGTCGAAGCTCCGTGGTTCACCGACGCGCCGCACCTCGGGATTGTCGTCGGCCGATCGCCCGGCCGGAACACTCTCGTGGGGGACGTTCGGAATCGTGAGCAGCAGGTCGGACATCAGTCCCTGAACGGATTCGAGCTGTCGCTCGCACGCACCGAGTTCGTCGCCGAGACCGGCCACCTCCTGCATGAGCGAGGCCACGTCCTCCCCTTTCGCCTTGGCCTGTCCGATTCCCTTCGACAGCGCATTGCGTTTCGCCTGCAGTTCCTGCGTGCGAGTCTGGATCTGCTTGCGCTCGCCTTCGAGTTCGGCGAAGCGCCCGGTGTCCAGGGTGAAACCGCGATCCTCGAGACGTCTGGCGACGCCGTCGAGGTCATTGCGCAGGAGTTGGATGTCTAGCATGGGTGTGTTGTGTCCCGATAGTGTGTTCTCTGCCGCGACGAGCCCTCATGTCGACTCGTCGGGCGCCTGGTCTTTCCTCGAGTGTCCGGACTTTCGTCGCCCGTCGCGCCGCGCATTCGCATCGAGTTCGCGCAGGTGCGCGAGCTTCTCCGCGATGCGCCCTTCCAGTCCGCGCGGCGTCGGCACGTAGAACGTCGGCGGCGACATGTCGTCCGGGAAGTACGTCTCGCCCGCCGCGTACGCTTCCGGCTCGTCGTGCGCATAGCGATATTCGTGACCGTACCCCAGGGACTTCATGAGCTTCGTCGGCGCATTCCGAAGGTGCAGGGGAACGGTGCGCGAACCGTCCCGCCTGATGAGTTCGCGGGCCGAATTATAGGCAACGTAGGCGGCGTTGCTCTTCGGTGCACACGCCAGATAGAGCACGGCCTGCGCGAGCGCGAGTTCGCCTTCCGGGCTCCCCAGCCTTTCATAGGCTTCGCAGGCGTCGAGCGCGAGCCGCAGCGCCCGAGGGTCCGCGATGCCGATGTCCTCCGAAGCCATCCGCACGATGCGTCTGCCCAGATAGAGCGGGTCGGCACCGCCATCCACCATCCTGCAGAACCAGTAGAGCGCAGCGTCCGGACTGGAGCCGCGCACCGACTTGTGCAAGGCGGAAATCTGGTCGTAGAACGCCTCGCCTCCCTTGTCGAAACGGCGAAGGTTCTGCGCGAGCGTCGATTGCAGAAACGCGTCGTCGACGGTCTCCACACCCGCGGCCGACACGGCCGCACGAATGGTCTCGAGCATGTTGAGCATGCGCCGCGCGTCGCCGTCGGCAAAGCCGACCACCATTTCCCTGGCTGCATCGGAAAAGTGCAGACCGCCGAGTGCGTTCGCCCTCGCACGCTCGAACAGGACGCCGAGCTCTTCGGACGACAGTGGATTCAGCACGTACACGGCCGCCCGCGACAGCAGCGCGCCGTTCACCTCGAAGGACGGGTTCTCCGTGGTCGCCCCGATGAACGTCACGACGCCCTGCTCCACGAACGGCAGGAAGGCGTCCTGCTGCGCCTTGTTGAAGCGGTGGACCTCGTCGACGAACAGGATGGTCCGGCGCCCCGTGCGCGCAAGGGTTTCCTGCGCACGCGTCACGGCCTCGCGGATGTCCTTCACGCCGGCAAATACCGCCGAGAGGGCAAGAAATTCGGCGTCGAACGCGCGTGCGAGCAGCCGCGCGAGGGTCGTCTTGCCCACTCCGGGAGGGCCCCAGAGGATCATGGAGTGCGGCTGACCCGACTCGATCGCGAGTCGCAGCGGACGGCCTTCGGCGAGCAGGTGAGACTGCCCGACGACATCCTCGACGCGGTGCGGTCGCATGGCCTCCGCAAGCGGCGCGACGGATGAAGACGGGGCTGAAAGTAGGTCGGACATGGTCTCTGCGTGCGCGGGTGCCGGATCGTTGTGTGGGGGAAAGGCGCCGGAATTCCGCACCCGAGGCTGTCTGTCGAACCGCGGGCACACGGCACACCCGCGCCAGCATGACGGGATCGATCAGCGATCGCCGACGACGTCGGCGTCCGGGGGCGGCACGAAGCGGAAGGTGGAGGCCGGAAGCTGCGGATTCCGTTCGAGGTGGCTGAACCGGATCGTGGTGACCTGCCCGAGGCGGTCGTACAGACGCATGACCACGGGATTACCCTTGCGAAACCCGATGCGCATCTTCTCGAACGAGCTGTCGGCATCCTTCGGAACCGCTTCCACCCAGTCGGTGTCGCCCTCGCGCGGCAGGGTCTCGAACGTGTAGGCGCGGTCGAGGTCATTGCTGCCCGCGAGCAGGGCGGCCGGACTGGAGCCGAGCGCGTCGCCCAGTTCCTTCACCGTCACCTGGTCGAGATCCTTGTCGTACACCCACACCTTCACGCCGTCCCCCACGATGAGCTGCTCGTAGGGTTTCGTATAAAGCCACCGGAATTTGCCCGGGCGGGCGAACTCGAATTCGCCCCGGGACTCCTGCAGCACCTTGCCCTTCTGGTTCGCGACGCTCTGCACGAAGTCCATGCGTGCGGACGTCACCTCCGACGCGAAGGACTTCAGTTCCTCGATGCCACCCGCGAGCACCGGTACCGCCGACACCATCGCGAGCACGACGGCCAGCCCCCACATCCTCATTTTCATTCTGCCCTCGCCGGAACCAGCACTTCGCGGTTCCCGTTGGTTGCCATGGCCGAGACGAGCCCGGCGCGTTCCATTTGCTCGATGAGTCTCGCGGCGCGGTTGTAGCCGATCCGCAGATGCCGCTGGACGAGCGAGATCGAGGCGCGGCGCGACTTCAGCACGATCGCCACGGCTTCGTCGTACAGGGGGTCGGCCTCGGCATCGCCTCCGCCCGCTTCGCCGGCCTCGCCTCCTTCGACATCGTCGCCGTCGAGAATGCCTTCGATGTACTGCGGCTCGCCACGGGACTTCAGGTACTCCACGACCTTGTGCACCTCGTCGTCCGCCACGAACGCGCCGTGAACCCGCTGCGGCAGGCCCGTGCCGGGTGGCAGGTACAGCATGTCGCCCTGACCGAGCAGCGCCTCGGCACCCATCTGGTCGAGAATCGTTCGCGAGTCGATCTTGCTGGACACCTGGAACGCGATGCGCGTCGGGATGTTCGCCTTGATGAGGCCCGTGATCACGTCCACGGACGGACGCTGCGTCGCCAGGATCAGGTGGATGCCTGCCGCACGGGCCTTCTGCGCGAGGCGCGCGATGAGCTCTTCGACCTTCTTGCCCACCACCATCATGAGGTCCGCGAGTTCGTCGATCACGACGACGACGAGCGGCAGTTCGTTGAGTGGCTCCGGGCTCTCCGGCGTGAGGGTGAAGGGATTGGTGAGCGGCGAGCCGGCCTTCTCGGCGTCACGTATCTTCTGGTTGAAGCCGGACAGGTTCCGCACCCCGAGGCTCGACATGAGCTTGTACCGGCGCTCCATCTCGGCCACGCACCAGTTGAGCGCGAACGCGGCCTGCTTCATGTCGGTCACGACCGGGGCGAGCAGGTGCGGGATGCCCTCGTACACGGAGAGTTCGAGCATCTTCGGGTCGACGAGTATCACGCGCACCTCGTTGGGTGTCGCCTTGTAGAGCAGCGAGAGGATCATCGCGTTGATCGCGACCGACTTTCCGGAACCCGTCGTACCCGCGACGAGCAGGTGCGGCATGCGCGCGAGATCCGCGACGACCGGCTTGCCCGCGATGTCCTTGCCGAGCGCGAGCGTGAGTGGCGAGGACATGTGCGCGTAGACTTCCGAGCTCAGGATCTCCGACAGGCGCACGACCTGCCGCGTGGGATTGGGGATCTCCAGCCCCATGCACGACTTGCCGGGAATGGTCTCGACCACGCGGATGCTGATGACGGACAGCGAGCGCGCGAGGTCCTTCACGAGATTGACGATCTGGCTGCCCTTCACGCCGACCGCCGGTTCGATCTCGAAGCGCGTGATCACGGGCCCCGGGTACGCTGCCAGCACCTTCACCTCGATACCGAAATCGAGCAGCTTCTTCTCGATCAGCCGCGAGGTGAATTCCAGGGTCTCCGCGGACACGAGTTCCACGTGACTGTCGGCCTCGTCGAGCAGCTGCAGCGGCGGCAGTGGAGAATCCGGCAGGTCCTCGAAGAGCGGCTTCTGACGTTCCTTGATCACGCGAGCGGACTTCGGGATTTCCTTGACGGGCATCTCGATGTGGATGGGCGTGCGTTCCTCGAGAATGACCCGCTTCTCCTCGACGACCGCCCCCCGCTTCACCGTCGCCTCCTCGCCGATGGCCCTATCCCGGCGCTCGGAGACCCGGCGCACCACGTTCTCGAACGCGGACTCGAGCCATGTCCCGAGCCGCCCCGCCACCGCGATCCAGGACAGACCCGTGAACAGCGAAAACCCCGCCGCGAGCGCAATGAGCAGCAGCAGGGTTCCGCCCGTGAACCCCGTGGTCATGAGCAGCCCCGACGCCAGCACTTCGCCGACGAGGCCCCCAGGCCGGTACGGCAGCGTCGCGTGCAGCGAGTGCAGACGCAGCGCCTCGAAGCCGCTCGAAGCCACGAGAACGATGAAGAACCCCGCCCCGGCATAGTAGAGCGGCCGCCTGTCGGTGCTCGACGGCGGCGGGTCGAGCCGCCGGTAGAGCGCGACGAGACCGAGCAGCGACAGGACCACGAGCCACCACGCGGACATGCCGAAGAGGTACAGCAGCACGTCCGCGACCCAGGCGCCCACCTTGCCACCCGCGTTGCGGACCTCTGGCGTCGTGAGTGCGTGCGACCATCCGGGGTCGGTCAGGTGATAGGTGGCGAGGATCAGGCCGAGGTAGGCGGCGGCCCCGAGGAACACGAGCCACCAGGCTTCGCGGACAAGCTTGGCCAGGCGCGGCGGCAGCGGTTGTTGCTCCGGCCGCTCCGCCCCGCGTCGTTTACTGCGCATGTGTTTGATTCATAGAGCGAAGCATGACGATAGTGTAACCCGCCCGACGGGCCTGATCGACACTCGGTGGCCTTGCCTGCGAAAATTATTCTTGAGTCCCCTCCGACATCGAGAGAGTTCAACGACATGCCAGAAACCAGACACGCCCGGCTCCTCATCCTGGGGTCCGGTCCCGCGGGCTACACGGCAGCGGTCTACGCCGCCCGCGCCAACCTGAAACCCGTACTGATCACGGGGCTCGCCTCGGGTGGCCAGCTCATGACCACGACCGAGGTCGACAACTGGCCGGCCGACGTGGCGGGCGTGCAGGGACCGGATCTCATGGAGCGCTTCCAGAAGCACGCGGAGCGTTTCGAGACCGAGATCGTGTTCGATCACATCCACCGTGCCGACCTGCTGCAGCGCCCCTTCGTGCTCGAGGGCGACGCCGCGACGTACACCTGCGACGCCCTCATCATCGCGACGGGGGCCTCGGCGAAGTATCTCGGCCTGCCCTCCGAGCAGGCCTTCATGGGCAAGGGGGTTTCCGCCTGCGCCACCTGTGACGGCTTCTTCTTCAGGAACCAGGATGTCGCGGTCATCGGAGGCGGCAACACCGCCGTGGAGGAAGCCCTGTATCTGTCCAACATCGCGAAGACCGTGACGATGGTCCACCGGCGGGACCGCTTCCGGGCCGAGGCGATCATGGTCGACAAGATCATCGCCAAGGCCAAGGGCGGCAACGTCCGGATCGAGTGGAACCACACCGTGGACGAGATGCTCGGAGACCCGTCCGGCATCACGGGGCTGCGCATCCGCAGCACGCTCGACGGTTCGACGAAGGAAGTTCCCCTGTCGGGGATCTTCGTCGCGATCGGTCATTCGCCGAACACCCAGCTCTTCGAAGGGCAGCTCGCGATGAAGAACGGCTACATCGTCACGCAGTCCGGTCTGGACGGAAACGCCACGGCAACGAGCGTTCCGGGCGTCTTCGCGGCCGGCGACGTCCAGGATCACGTCTACAGGCAGGCGGTGACGAGTGCGGGCACGGGCTGCATGGCCGCACTCGACGCCGAGCGCTATCTGGAACAGTCGCGATGATCCCGCCCCTGCGCACGTCATCCTGACGCTCACGACGACACACCACGGGGTCATGGCCGAACAGGACGACGACGATCTTCTCGCCTTTCGTGAGGCGGTGCAGGGCGCCGAGCGGCTCAAGCCGACGCCGCGGGTCGAGCACGAGCCGCCCAGAGTCGAACCGGTCCCGGTGCACACGCGCCGCGACGAACGGGCCGTGCTCGAGGACAGCCTCACCGATCCGCTCGAGGACGACAACGCGGTCGACATCGGGGACGAGCTCACCTACCGCCGCGACGGGATTCCCGGGCAGACGCTCCGCAAGCTTCGGCGGGGAGAATGGGCCGTCCAGGACGACCTCGACCTCCACAGCATGACCGTGGACGAGGCGCGCTCGATGCTTGCCGGCTTCCTGAGCCGATGCGTCCGTACCGGGATCCGCTGTGTCCGTGTCGTCCATGGCAAGGGCTATCGCTCGCAGGGCGGGCGGCCGGTGCTCAAGGGCAAGGTCGCGCACTGGCTGCGCCAGCGTGACGAAGTCCTCGCCTACGTGCAGGCGCGTCCCGCGGACGGGGGCAGCGGTGCGCTGCTCGTACTGCTGAGGGGTACACCGTCACCGACCCCGGATCGCGCATTCGACGATCCGGACTGACGCGCGTATCGACGCCGGCGTCAGTAACGACGCTGGCGGCCGTAGGATTCGTCGAACAGTGAGAAAGGCGTCGTGCGCCCGACCAGATTCTCGAGCAGCATGAGTTCGAGGTCGGTGTGATCGATGAAGGGGGCAGGCACGATGCGCGAGCTGCTTCCGGGAGCGAGCACGTAGCGCGGTGCCGTGTGGTGGGTCGAGTGGATGGTCTCCTCGATCGCGGGGTCGTCGATCGTGGCGATCTCGGTCGTGCCGTAACAGGTACACACGTAGCTCCTGTCCGGCGCCGACTCCACGTACAGCCCGGTACCCCGAATGCCGACCGTGGCGGTCACGGTGTCGACGCGCTTCCTTCCGTGCCCGAACACCGACAGGAGCGCGCCGGTCGCGACACGCAGCAGCGTGATGAACGTGGGCGCCGATCCCTTCAGGTGCAGTCGACTCTTCTCGCGCAGGATGAACGCGTCCGCCCCGACGACGAAGGTGACGGACGAGTCCGGACCCGTATCGACCGTCGCGCCCGAGTCGATGTGGGTCGCTTCCGTCGCACGCTGCCCGTCCACCAGCACCTGACCGCGCAGCGAGTAGATCGACCGCCCGGGCGGAAGCCGCCGGGGCACGCGCCCGAGTGACGGCGCCGCCAGGGCGACCGGAACCTGCGCGAAGGCCCCCGCAGCCAGCAGGCGAACGAGCAGTTCCCGCCGCGCGGTTTCGTAACGTTCGGTCGACTTTCCCATATCGAAAACCCTTTGGCATACTGGGAGCCCCCGAATTATCTGCGTCCTCACGGGAAAGGGGTAGTCGATGGCTGTGACGAGATCGATCGGCGCCGGCGTCGGGCTGCTCCTCGCTGCGACGGCCGGCGTGACACATGCGGGCGAGACCCGCTTCGGCCTGGAGGCCGGAGTCCGGCACGAGAGCAACGTGAACCGGGGTCTGTCGGGCCAGGAGCTGAGCGATCAGGCGCTCGGCATCGAAGGTTACGCCATGCGCAGCTTCATGACCGGCGCCCGCAGCGGCATCGTCACGCGTGCGGCGCTGCGCGGCGACGCGTACCGCACCAATTCGGACCTGAGCCAGCTCGCGGCCACTGCTCGCGTCAACTGGCGTTTCCAGCCGAACCCCGTCTACACCGGAGCGTGGCTCGACCTCTTCGCGACAGCCGAGGTTCGTCGTTACGAGGACAGCCCGATCCGCGACGGCGAACTCGCGTCACTGGGGGCGGGACTCGGAAAGTACTTCACGGACCGGCTCCGGCTCGCGGGCGACGCGAGCATCGAGCGGCGCTACGGGCGCGAGAGCGACGTGTTCGATCTGACGGACCGTCGGCTCCACGGCACGATCGACTACCACGCGAGCCCGGCCCTCACCCTGTACGGGAGCGCCACGTGGATCGACGGGGACCAGGTTTTCGGATATGGCTACTATCCCGGCGCGCCGAGCGACCCGGCGTACAACGGGCGCACCGACTGGTTCTCGGCCGAAGCGTGGGACCCTGCCTTCGATCACGGCAACCTGCGCTACCGGGCGTACCGTGCCGACGCGACGACCAAGGTGTTCGAACTGGGGGGCAATTACGCCTTTTCCGGCGAGCACGCCATGGACCTGAGCGTCTCGCGATTCGATTCGTCCGCGACGAACGGCCCGGGCTACGCGGGGTACACGGTCCGCGCCCTCTATCTCCTGCGCCTGCGCTGAGGACGCGAGGGATCCGGGCCGACCCGACGCGCCGCCCGGGTGCGCGCCCCTACTTTTCCTCGTGGATCGCCATCGCCTCGAGAAAGCGCGATACCAGGTTGTAACCGCCGATGGTGGCCGTCAGCTCGACCATCTGGGCATCCGGGAAGTGGCGCTTCACCGCCTCGAAGACGTCGTCGGGCACCTGGACGTCACGCGTCATCGCGCGCGTGTAGGCGAGCACGGCGCGGTCGGTATCCGTGAATCCGGCGTCGTCCGTCCCGTTACGAATGGCCTGAATCATCGACTCCGTGAGGCCGGCTGCGAGCGCGAACGGGATGTGCTGCTCGAATTCGTACCGGGCCCGGTTGAGCACGGCAACCTGAAGGATCGCGGCCTCGCGGTGGCGCGCCGACAGATCGCACTGCTGCCGGATGACCGTGAAGAACTGGAGCCAGGCCTCGGCCACCTTCGGGCTGTGCAGCAGTACGCGATAGAGGGAGAGCAGCTTTCCGCCACGCTCGCGCGTGATGCGCGCGGCGAGCTCCGGTGCGGCGTCGGCATCGAGTTGGGACAGTCGGGTCATGGGGGTGTCTTCCTGGATTTGAAACCGATGAACCGGGGCGTGAGACTCACGACCCCCGCGGAAGCGAGGCCCTCGACGAATCGACGCGCTTCCTGTTCCGTGACTGCCGCCATGCGCGCGAGATCCGCGGGACCGCCGTGGAACAGCACGCGCGCGGCGTCGTTGCGGTCCGGCACCGCCTGCTGTCGCGCGATCTCCATGGCGAACTCGAGTCGCTGGGCGGGCCCCGCGAACGCGAGCACCATCGCGAGTTCGTCCATCGCGCGCATCCGGCCCGCGAACATCCGGAACAGGCTGGTGCTCCGCTCGGGGTGGGAATGCAGCTGTTCCTGGAACGTCGCACGGTCGAGAGTCATGAGTTCGCAGTCGGCGGAAGCCTGCGCGCTCGCCGACCGGGGCTGATCGTCGAGCAGCGCGAGTTCCCCGAACATGTCGCCCCGCCCGAAGATCGCGAGCGTGAGTTCCTCGCCGCTTTCACGCTTCCGCCCGATCTGTACCTCGCCGGAGTCGACGACGAATGCGTGCTCCCCGACGTCGCCTTCCTGAAAGATGGTTTCGCCTGCGCGGAAGACCATGCGTTCGAAGCTGTCCTGGAACGCGCTGAGCGGCGTGTCGGGCAGCCCCTGGAACGCCCAGGCCACGAACTGGTCGGTGCTGCCCGCGAGCGGCACGATGTGGTTCTCGATCTCGTCGTTCCAGATCTTCTCGCTGAGCGGCGTGAAACCGAGACGTTCGTACATCCCGGCCGTCTCGTGATTCACTGCAACGAGAATGTGTGTTGCTCCCTCGCGCTTGCACACGGTCGCGGCCATGCGGAACATGGCCCGGATCACGTCCCGGCGGCGGCGCCAGGCTTCGCGGATCGCGAGCATCCCCGCGCTCCCGAATACGGGTGCACTGGTTTCGAGAAGGGTTCGCCGGCGGTAGCGGTCGAAATCGAACAGTTCGTCCGCGGGCAGTCCACCCGCACTGTCCTTCACCAGACGCATCGTCGCGATCGGGTCGGGACCATCGTAGGCGATCACGTGGAAGACCGACGGAAAAGCGTCGAAGCGGTCGACGAGCCGGTGCCCGTGGAACGGCTTGCCGCCGAACTTGCCGTCCTCGACCACGAACACCTCGTGGCGAAGCCACAGGGCGTCGTCGATTTCCTTGGGACTTCGTGCGATCTTGATTTTTATCGACATGGCGGCATCGCGACCCCGATCAATGGTTGGCGCGTCTCGCGCATTCTCGCGGGAGCCCCCCGGCCCCGCCAACCGCTGCTAGTCTAGCCTCAATTTGCAGCTGCCAGCCCATCGCACGCCGACGTCACGTCGCTCGAGGTAACCGGACTGGCCTAGTACCGACCCGGGTCGGCATAGTTCTCGAAGCGGGTGTTCTCTCCACGGAACGTGAGCCGCACGGTACCGATCGGCCCGTTCCGCTGTTTCCCGATGATGATTTCGGCCACACCCTTGTCGGCCGTGTCGGGGTTGTACACCTCGTCGCGGTAGATGAACAGGATGACGTCCGCATCCTGCTCGATGGCCCCGGACTCACGCAGGTCCGACATGACCGGGCGCTTGTTCGGACGCTGCTCGAGGCTGCGATTGAGCTGCGACAGTGCGATCACCGGCACGCCGATTTCCTTCGCGAGCGCCTTCAGGGACCTGGAGATCTCCGAGATCTCGGTCGCACGGTTCTCCCCCTGCGAACTGGAGGACATGAGCTGCAGATAGTCGATAACGACGAGTCCGAGCTTGCCGTACTGCCGGTGCAGGCGGCGCGTGCGCGCGCGGACCTCGAGCGCCGTGAGGGCCGGTGTCTCGTCGATGTGAATCGGCGCCTCGTTCAGTCGACCGACCGCCTGCGTGAGGCGTTGCCAGTCCGCATCCTCCAGGCGCCCGGTCCGCAGTTTGTGCTGATCGAGTTTTCCCGCCGAACCGAGCAGACGCATGACGAGCTGCGTGGCCGCCATCTCCATGCTGAAGACCGCGACGGGCAGCCCGGCGTCGAGCCCGACGTTCTCGGCGATGTTGAGTGAAAGCGCGGTCTTCCCCATGGACGGCCGGCCGGCCACGATGATCAGGTCGCCCGGCTGGAGGCCGGAGGTCTTCTCGTCGAGGTCCGCGTAGCCGGTCGGGACACCGGTGACGTCACTCGGATTGTCCCGGTTGTAGAGCATGTCGATGCGATCGACCACCTGCGTGAGCAGCTGCGGCATGCCCTGGAAACCCTGCTTGCCGCGCGAGCCGGCCTCCGCGATCTCGAACACGCGCGCCTCGGCCTCATCGAGAAGCTGCTCGGCCTCCCGGCCGGTGGGGTTGTAGGCGGAATCCGCGATCGCGGTACCCACCGCGACGAGCTGGCGCATGATCGACCGCTCGCGGACGATCTCCGCGTAGCGCTTGATGTTCGCCGCGGAGGGCGTGTTCTGCGCGAGCATCGCGACGTACGCGAGCCCGCCCGCATTCTCGAGCTCGTTGCTGCGCTCCAGGCTCTCCGAAACGGTGAGCGCGTCGGCCGGACGTGACTGTTCGATGAGACGGGAGATGTGACGGTAGATCAGCCGGTGGTCGGACCGATAGAAGTCCTCCTCCGTGACGAGGTCCGCGATCCTGTCCCAGGCGGTGTTCTCCAGCAGCAGCCCCCCGAGCACGGACTGCTCCGCCTCGACGGAGTTCGGGGGGAGCTTGAGTTCCTGGATGGCTGAGTCGAATTCGACCGGTGCGGACATGCGACGCTTGCTGACGGAGGGAAGAGGCGAACCGTGATTCTACGTCTACGCTCCCGAACTTCGCACACCTGCGCCCGAGCGCAGGCAATCGGGCGACATGGAAACGAAAAGGCCGCCCCGGGAGGCGGCCTTCCTTCTCGCGCGTATTCGGGCGCGAAATGCAGCGTTACTGCTGGCCGAGCACCGAGACGGTGATCTCGACGCTCACGTCGGTGTGCAGCGAGACCGACACACCGTGATCACCGACCTGCTTTATGGGCCCTTCGGGCATGCGCACGGCGCCCTTCTCGACCTCGAAGCCCTGCGCGGCGAGCGCGTCCGCCACGTCGTGACCCGTCACGGAGCCGAACAGGCGGCCGTCCACACCCGCTTTCTGGGTGATCTGGATCATGAGGCCTTCCATCTTGGCAGCCTTCTCCTGCGCGGCAGCCAGCGCGTCCGCGTGGATCTTCTCCAGCTCAGCGCGACGCTTCTCGAACTCGGCGAGGTTCGCCTCCGTGGCGCGCTTCGCCTTGCCCTGGGGGATCAGGAAGTTCCGTGCGAAGCCGTCCCGAACCTTCACGATGTCGCCGAGCTGACCGACGTTCGCGACCTTTTCAAGAAGAATGATCTGCATCGCGCCTTACCTCCCCGAATGCAGGTCGGTATACGGCAGCAGGGCCAGGAACCGCGCGCGCTTCACCGCCGTGGAGAGCTGACGCTGGTAGTGCCCGCGCGTGCCCGTGATGCGGGCCGGGATGATCTTGCCGTTCTCGTTCACGAAGTCCTTCAGGATGTCGATGTCCTTGTAGTCGACTTCCTTGATTCCCTCTGCGGTGAACCGACAGAACTTGCGACGCTTGAACAGCGGACGGGACGACTTGTCGTCCTTCTTGCGGTCCTTGCCGAACTTGCGGCCTCCGAATGCCATGATTCAGTACCTCGCTCTAGATGACTTTCAATTCCGTTGCATGCAGCACGGGCCATTCGCTCCTGTAGCTCGCCCGTGCCAGAAATCCCCTGATGACCACCGAGTCTCCGATGGAGAGCCCCGCGACGCGGTCGACCTGCGCTCCCACGACCGCCACACGCATCCGGCACTGCACCTTGCGGGGGTGCCCCGCTTCGATCTGCGTGGACTCGTGCGCGAGTTCCAACCGGACGGACGGCACACCGGCCGGAGACGTCCGGATCGCCTCGATCGCATCCACGCGACCCGAGAGCTCGACCCGATTGGTCTCCAACGGGCGTGATCAGCCCGCGGACGCCTCGGTCTCGGGCTTCGTTTCCGGCTGGGGCCTGGCGTCGCCCTGCGACTTCGCCTCGCCGCTGCCTTCGCCCGAGCTCGTGAGGGACTTCGACTTCTCCTCCTTCATCATCGGCGACGGACCGGTATCGGCCTCGGACTTCTTGACGGTCAGGTGGCGAAGCACCGCATCGTTGAAGCGGAAGGCGTGTTCGAGTTCTTCCAGCACGGACTGGTCGCACTCGATGTTCATGAGAACGTAGTGCGCCTTGTGGACCTTCTGGATCGGGTAAGCGAGCTGACGACGGCCCCAGTCCTCGAGACGGTGGATCTTGCCGTCCTTGCTGGTCACCATCGTGCGGTAGCGCTCGACCATCGCGGGCACCTGCTCGCTCTGGTCGGGATGGACGATGAATACGACTTCGTAGTGCCTCATGTGTGCTCCTCGTGGGTGAAGCTCCCCGGTATGGGCGTGCCGGTGGAGCAAGGAAAGCCCGCCATTATAGGGCGAAGTGCTTCTGAATCAAGTCATTCTGTGGCCGGAATCGCGCTGCCGCCGCGCTTCGTAGAGACAGATTCCCGCCGCGACCGAGACGTTCAGGCTCTCGACCGTGCCCACTATCGGGATGGACGCGATCACGTCGCAACGCTCCCGCGTGAGGCGGCGCAGACCGGCGCCTTCTGCGCCGAGCACGAGGCCGACGGCGCCATCCAGCCGCTGCGCTGCCAGAGGCCCGTCTCCCTCGCCGGCAAGGCCGACCACGAACAGGCCGCGATCCTTGAGGGCGTCCAGAGTTCGAGCGAGGTTGGTCACCATCACGTAGGGGACCGTTTCGGCTGCCCCGCAGGCGACCTTTTCCACGACCGGCGTGAGCCCGACCGCGCGATCCTTCGGCGCGACCACGGCGTGGACGCCCATCGCGTCGGCGCTCCTCAGACACGCGCCGAGATTGTGCGGATCCTGCACACCATCCAGGACGAGCACGAGGGGGTCCCCCCGGACGGCGTCGAGAACCTCGTCGAGGTCGTGCCGAAGAGTCGGGGCCTCGCATTCGCACGCCACGCCCTGGTGCCGGACGCCCGGCAACATGCGGTCGAGCCGCTCGATGCTCACGGCGACGACCTTTGCGCCCCGCTCGGCCGCGAGTGCCGCGAGCGTGCGCAGGCGCCCGTCCGCCCGACCCTCCGCAAGGTAGACCTCGCGGACGTTGCCGGCATCCTGACGAAGCCGGGCCGACACCGCGTGGACGCCGTAGACCAGCCGCATCCGTGCCACGCTAGCGCCCCCGTTCGGGCACGAAGTCGAGGCGCGAGCGCTCCAGGTCCACACGGACGAGAGTGACCCGCAGCCGGTCGCCGAGCCGGAACCGCTGCCCGGTCCGCTCCCCGAGCATCTGGTGCCGGGTCGCGTCGAAATGGTAGTAGTCGTTGCCGAGTTCCGAGACGTGCACCATGCCCTCGACGTACACGCTGTCGAGGGCGACGAACACGCCGAAGGCCGACACGCCGCTCACCGTTCCGTCGAAGGTCTCTCCGACCCGGTCGCGCATGTAGTAGCACTTCAGCCACGCGGTCACGTCACGGGTGGCCTCGTCGGCACGGCGCTCCGTCATCGAGCAGTGCCGCCCGAGCGCCACGAGGTCGAGCGCAAGGCCCGAGCCTCCGGCAAGCACCGACCGGATCGCACGGTGCACGACGAGGTCCGGATAGCGCCGTATCGGCGACGTGAAATGCGTGTACGACTCGTAAGCGAGACCGAAGTGACCGAGCGGCTCGGGACTGTAGACGGCCTGCTGGAGGGACCGGAGCATGACCGTCTGCAGGAGTTCGGCATCGGGCCGATCCTTCACGGTGGCGAGGAGCTTCGCATAGTCCTTCGCACGCGGCGCGTCACCGCCGCCGAGCTGAAGCCCGAACTCCCCGAGGAACTCGCGCAGCCGTTCCAGCTTCTCCTCCGTGGGCCCCTCGTGTACGCGGTAGAGCGCCGGGTGACGATGGCCCTGCAGGAAGTCCGATGCGCAGACGTTCGCGGCGAGCATGCATTCCTCGATGATACGGTGCGCGTCGTTGCGCTCCACCCGATGGATCGCGCGGATCTTCCCGTCGTCCCCGAACTCCATCTGCGTCTCGATCGTCTCGAAGTCGATCGCCCCCCGTCGCTCGCGCGCCTTCACGAGGACCCGGAAGAGCTTCTCGAGCGCCTCGAGCTGCGGCAGGAGCGGAGCGAGCCGTTCCGCGGCTTCCGACGAAGCGTCCGACAGCGCGTCCCAGACCTCCGTGTAGGTGAGTCGGCCATGGGAGTGCATCACGGCCGGGTAGAACGCATAGCGCGCGATATCGCCACTTGCCGAAATGTCCATCTCGCAGCACATGCAGAGCCGGTCGACGTCCGGGTTCAGCGAGCAGATGCCGTTCGACAGAGCCTCGGGCAGCATCGGGACCACGCGGCGCGGGAAATAGACCGAATTCCCCCGTTCGCCGGCTTCCAGATCCAGCGCATCTCCCGGCTGCACGTAGTGACTCACGTCGGCGATCGCGACGTAGAGCTTGTACCCGCGTCCCTGCCGCTCGCAGTAGACCGCGTCGTCGAAGTCCCGTGCCGTCTCGCCGTCGATCGTGACCAGCGCCAGTTCTCGCAGATCCGTGCGCCCCTTGAGATCCTTCTTCAGGACCTTGCTCGGTATCTTCGTGGCCCGGGCCTGCACGGCCTCGGGAAACTCGTGCGGGATCTGGTGTTTCCGGACCGCGATCTCGATCTCCATGCCCGGGTCGGTGGCATCACCCAGCACGTTGACGACGTTCCCGATGGGCTGAACGTAGCGCGCCGGCTGCTTCACGATCCTGACTTCGACGATCTGGCCCGGCTCGGCGCCCCCCACGGCGTCCGCGGGAACGAGTATGTCGTGCGCGAGGCGCCGATCGGAAGGCGCGACGAACGCCACGCCGTGCTCCCGCATGAAGCGCCCCACGACCTTGTCCGTTCGGTGCTCGAGCACCTCGACAATGGCTCCTTCGGGCCGCCCTCGCCGGTCGACCCCTACCTGACGGGCCATCACGCGGTCACCGTGCATGACCTTGGACATCTCCTGATTGCTCAGGAAGAGGTCCGCACCGCCTTCGTCGGGCAGGAAGAACCCGTATCCCTCGGGGTGCCCCTGCACGGTCCCCGGCAGCAGCTCGAGCTTGCCGGCCAGGCAGAGTGCCCCCTTGCGGTTGATGAGGATCTGGCCTTCGCGCGCCATCGCCATGAGCCGCCTCTCGAAATGGTCGCGCTCGTGCTCGGCGATATCGAGACGCTCTGCGAGTTCCCCCGCCTCGACCGGTGCACCGGCTTCGGTCATGAGTTCGAGGATGAACTCGCGCGAGGGCAGCGGATGCTCGTAACGCTCTCTCTCGCGCTCGAGGTAGGGATCGCGCGCACGCAGACCTTTCAGGGCTGTCGGGGCGCTACGACGCGTGGACACGCGCCTGGCGGGCCTGGATGGCTTGGATGGCTTGGCTGGAATTCTTTTTCGGGTCACTGGAATCTCGTTTGACAATGGAGCGGCTTTGAGGCTACATTTCGCGCCCTCTTGGCCGAGATGGCGGAATTGGTAGACGCACCAGGTTCAGGTCCTGGCGGGGGCAACCCTGTGGAGGTTCGAGTCCTCTTCTCGGCACCATCTTCATCGATCGCGAACTCGCTCTCCGTTGTTGGTGCAGCGTATCCGGCGGTCGAAATTTCCCTGCAGTTCCCTACAGCCCCCCCGGCATTTTCCAGCCTGGGAGGGCGTCCGCATGCCGGTCGTCAGATCGCGAACGGATGCCGCAGGATGATCGTCTCTTCGCGATCGGGGCCGGTGGAGATCACGTCGATCGGCACACCGCACACGGTTTCCACGACCTTCAGGTACTTTCGTGCCGCCGCCGGCAGCGCCTCGAACTGCTTCACGCCGACGGTGCTCTCGCTCCACCCGGGGACTTCCTCGTAGATCGGCTCGCACTGCGCGAGCGTCTCGGCACCCACGGGAAGAATGTCGAAGCGCTCGCCGTCCACGCGGTAGCCCACGCCCACCTGCAGCGTTTCCATCCCGTCGAGCACGTCGAGCTTCGTCACGCACAGCCCCGACAGTCCGTTGATCTGCACGGAGCGTCTCAACGCGGCAGCGTCGAACCAGCCGCAGCGCCGTGCCCGACCGGTGGTCGCGCCGACCTCGTTCCCGCGGCTCGCGATGCGCCTGCCGACGTCGTCGTCCAGTTCCGTCGGGAAGGGACCGGACCCGACGCGCGTGGTGTACGCCTTGGTGATGCCCAGCACGTAGTCGAGCATCTGCGGACCGACGCCGGCGCCCGCCGCCGCCGCACCCGACACGCAGTTGCTCGAGGTCACGAACGGATAGGTGCCGTGGTCGACGTCCAGCAGCGACCCTTGCGCCCCTTCGAACAGGAGCCGTTCCCCGCGTCCCGCCGCCTCGTAGAGGAGCCTCGGCACGTCGCCGATCATCGGTGCGATGCGCGCCGCGAGCGCAAGCGTTTCGTCGAGCACCTTCTGGAAGTCGACCGTCTCGGCGTGGAAGTAGTTCTTGAGCACGAAATTGTGGAAGTCGAGAACCTCGCCGAGCTTTGCGGCGAATCGCTCGCGGTGCATGAGATCCTGGACGCGGATCGCGCGTCGGCCCACCTTGTCCTCGTAGGCGGGTCCGATGCCTCGTCCGGTCGTCCCGATCTTGCCGTCGCCCTTCGCGCGCTCCCGCGCCTGGTCGAGGGCGGAGTGGTACGGCAGGATCAGTGGACAGGCCTCGCTGATCGTGAGCCGCCCGATGACTTCCACGCCTGCCTGCGTGAGCATGTCGATCTCGTCCAGCAGGGCTTGCGGCGACACGACCACACCGTTGCCGATGTAGCAGCGCACGCCCGAGCGCAGGATGCCTGACGGAATGAGGTGCAGCACGGTCTTCTGCCCGCCTATGACGAGCGTGTGCCCCGCGTTGTGTCCGCCGTGGAAACGGACGACTCCCTGCGCGTGATCGGTCAACCAGTCGACGATCTTGCCCTTGCCCTCGTCACCCCACTGGGTGCCGATCACCACCACGTTGTTTGCCATGTTATGCCTGTCGGTTCACTCGCCTTCGACGCCACGCCGGCGCTCCCGCGAGTCATCATCGTACGCTGCCCGGACGATCCGGGCACACTTCCTCGATCCATACACTCCCGCGTGCAGGAACGCACGGGGTGTCCATTGCCGGGCTGCGAGTCTCCCGGTCAGCCGACGGACACGACCTGCCAGTGACCGTCCTTCGCGACGAGTTCGCGCAGCGGAACGTTTCCGAGCGCCTCGCGCTCCCCGGGAAGATCGACGATCACCGCCTCTCCCTGGGCACGCAGCCTCGCGATCGCTTCGCGCAGCGCGGGGTCGCCGCTGGCGGGTGCGTGGATCACGGTCCGCTTGTCCGACGGCCCGGCAAGCTCGGCGAGTGCGCGCAGATCGAGGCTGAAGCCGGTCGCCGGCCGCGCCCGGCCGAATGCTCGCCCGACCTCGTCGTAACGCCCACCCTGCGCAACGGCATTCGAACTCCCCGTCGCATAGGCCGCGAACACGGCACCGCTGTGATAGTGGTAACCCCGCAGCTCCGCGAGATCCACGAGCAGCGCGTCCACGCGCGACTTGAGTGCATCGCAGATCCGCTGGAGTTCGTCCAGGGACGACGCGATCTCGGGAAGGTCGGGCAGGACCTTTCGAGCCTCGGAGATCACCTCCGCGCCACCGAAAAGGTCCGGGAGACGCAGGATGGGCTCTCGCGAGGCGGCCGGCAGCGCGGCGGTCAGGTCACGCAGCGAGGGAAGATCCTTGCCCTGCAGGGCCTGGAACAGTTCGCGCTCCAGGTCGCGGTCGATGCCTCCGGTCCGGCAGAGTGCACGGAACAGCCCCACGTGCCCCAGATCGAGGTGCATGCCGGTCACGCCCGCGAACGACAGCGCATCCAGCATCAGCCCCTGGATCTCGATGTCACTCTCGACCCCGCCGTGCCCGTAGAGCTCGGCTCCGATCTGCAGCACTTCCCGGGAATGTGACGCGGTCGTCGGAAGGGCGTGCAGCACCGTGCCGCAGTAGGCAAGCCGTGTCACGCCGGGGCGGTTCAGCAGGTGCGCGTCGATCCGTGCGACCTGCGGCGTGATGTCGGCCCGCACGCCGAGCATCCTGCCCGAGAGCTGGTCGACGAGCTTGAACGTGCGCAGATCGAGGTCGTGACCCGTACCCGTGAGCAGGGATTCGAGATACTCGATCAGTGGAGGCATCACGAGCTCGTAGCCGTTCGCCGCGAAGTGATCGAGGAGTCGACGTCGCAGGACTTCGACCCGCCAGGCCTCGGCCGGCAGGACGTCCTCGACGTACTCGGGTAGCAACCAGTTGCGCATCATCGGACCGATCGATTCTCAGGTGTGGTGCGCGAGGAACAGCACGAGCAGGCCGACGAGCATGGACGTCAACCCTATGAAGCGGAGCTGCCCGTCGGAGAAATCCACCAGCTTGCGGAACGTGTCGCGCCAGACAGCGGGCAGGATGAAGGGCAGGACGCCCTCCAGCACCAGCATCAGCGCGATCGCAGACAGCAGTGTGTCCGTCACTCTTTCCCCGCGACCGACGAGTGGGCGGACGCTCTATCGCTTGCCGCCGGCCCCCCGCATGTATTTGAAGAACTCGGAACTCGGATCCAGCACCATCACGTCGCCCTTGTTCGTGAACGTCTGCCGATAGGCATCCAGGCTGCGATAGAAGGCGTAGAAATCCGGATCCTCCGTGAATGCCTTCGCGTAGATTGCCGACGCCTTGGCATCCCCCTCCCCCTTGATCCGCTGTGCGTCACGGTACGCCTCCGCGATGATGACTTCGCGCTGGCGATCCGCGTCCGCCCGGATCTTCTCCGATTCCTCCGTGCCGAGCGACCGGAGCTGTTTCGCGACGCGCTCCCGTTCGGCCTTCATGCGGCCGTAGACGGAATCGCTGACTTCCTGCGGAAGGTCGACGCGCTTCAGGCGCACGTCGATGACCTGGACGCCGATCTTGCGTGCGTCGGTGTCGGCCTTCTCGCGCATGATGTCCATGATCTGATCGCGCTCGCCGGAGACCACGTCGTGGATCGTGCGCTTGCCGAACTCGGCGCGCAGACTGTCGTTCACGGTCTGCATGAGCCGGATCCGTGCACGCTGCTCGTTGCCGCCGACGCTCACGTAGTACTGCTTCACGTCGACGATGCGCCATTTCACGAACGAGTCGACGAGCACGTTCTTCTTTTCGGACGTGAGGAACAGGTCCGGCTCGTCCGTGTCGATCGTGAGAATGCGACCGTCGAAATAGCGGACCCGATCGATGAGCGGGGCCTTGAAGTACAGCCCCGGCTTGGTCTTCACGCCCACGATCTCGCCGAGGCGGAACACGACCGCGTACTGGCGCTGGTCCACGGTGAACATCGCGAGACTAGCGACGACCAGAGCGATGATCAGGACGACCAGCAGGGTTCCGAGATTCTTCTTCATCAGCGGGACTCCCTGTCGCGGCTACGGAAGGAATCGCGCGAACGCAAACTGCCGTCAGTGGAGTGTGGAGGTGTGGGGTCTACGGGAGACGACGGGGTCGACGCACCGTTCGGGCCGTTCGTGCCTCCCATCTGGAGAATCTTGTCGAGCGGCAGGAACAGCAGGTTCCCGCTCTGCTTCTGGTCCACGAGGACCTTGCTCGTCGACGACAGCACCTGCTGCATGGTCTCGAGATACATACGCTCGCGTGTCACGCCAGGGGCCTTCTTGTACTCGGTCAGGACGTCCTTGAAGCGGGAAGCCTCACCCTCGGAATTGGCGATGACGCGCTGCCGGTAGCCCTCGGCCTCCTGGACGAGACGCGCTGCGGTACCCCGGGCCTTCGGCACGACGTCGTTCGCGTAGGCCTCCCCCTCGTTCTTCTGGCGCTCGCGGTCCTGGTTTGCCTTGACCGCATCGGCGAAGGCTGCCTGCACCTGCTCGGGCGGCTGAGCGTTCTGCATCGTGATCTGGCTGATCGTCACGCCGAGCTTGTAGCGGTCGATGATCTTCTGGATGAGGTCGCGAGCCTGCACGGCTATCTGCTCGCGCCCCTCGTACAGCACGTAATCCATCTTGCTCTTGCCGACGATCTCGCGAATGGCGGACTCCGCCACCTGACGCACCGCTTCGTCCGGATTGCGGTTGTCGAACAGGTATTCGGTCGGGTCCTTCAGGATGTACTGCACCGCGAACTGCAGGTCGACGATGTTCTCGTCGTCCGTGAGCATCAGCGCTTCCTTCGGCACCTTGCTGCGCACGTCGTTGCGATAGCCGACCTCGATCGTGCGCACGCCGGCGACGTTCACGACCTCGGCCGACTCGATCGGATACGGGAGGTGCCAGCGCGGTCCGGGATCCGTGGTCTCCACGTACTTGCCGAAGCGGAGCACGACGCCCTTCTGCCCGGCATCCACGATGTAGAAGCCGCTCGCGAACCAGACGAGCACGACGAGCCCGGCGAGCAGGCCGAGGCCGCCACCGAACTGTTTGCCTCCGCCGTCAGGACCGTCTCCCGAGCCACCCTTGCCGCCGAAGAGCCCGGCCAGTTTCTGGTTGAACCTGCTCCAGATCTCGTCGAGATCCGGCGGTCCGTCGCCGCGACGCCTTCCCCACTGGGGATCGTTCAGTGCCATATCGCCCGTTGATTTCCTCGGTGAGTCTCTATGCTTGTCGACACTGAGGGTCGGGTCAAGCCGCTACCAGACGACCGTCGGACGTCTTCACGTCCCGCGGTTCTGCGAGCTGATCGAAGACAGCTCTGAGATGCTCCAGACCGGCGCCACTGACGGCGCTCAGTCGAATCGCGCGGATGGTACCACACTCGTCCGTCACGACCCCCGGTGCGAGTTCCGTCAGATCGATCTTGTTGTACACGATGATTCTCGGCACCTCCTCGGCACCGATTTCCGCGAGCACGCGGTCGACCTCCGCCATCTGCATGTCGCGGTCCGGGCTCGAGGCATCGACCACGTGCAGCAGGAGATCCGCCCGCGTGGTCTCTTCGAGCGTGGCGCGAAACGCGTCGACGAGGGTGTGCGGAAGACTGCGGATGAACCCGACCGTGTCCGACAGGACGATCGGACCATGCGGCGTGTGAACGCGCCGGGAAGTGGTGTCGAGCGTCGCGAAGAGCTGGTTCGCGGCGTAGGCACCCGTGTGCGTGAGGGCATTGAACAGCGTGGACTTGCCGGCGTTGGTGTAGCCGACCAGCGACACCGTCGGCACAGCATTGCGGTCCCGCGAGCGCCGCTGCACGTCGCGCTGCCGCGACACCCGGGCGAGCCGGTCCTTCAGGAACTTGACCCGCTTGCCGAGCAGACGCCGGTCGGTCTCGAGCTGGGTCTCCCCAGGTCCGCGCAGACCGATACCGCCCTTCTGGCGTTCCAGGTGAGTCCACCCGCGCACGAGACGCGTGGCCAGGTGCTCGAGCTGTGCGAGTTCGACCTGAAGCTTGCCCTCGTGCGATTTCGCGCGCTGCGCGAAGATGTCCAGGATGAGGCTCGTGCGATCGAGCACACGACATGCGAGTTCGCGCTCGAGGTTGCGTTCCTGAATGGGTGAAAGGGCGTGATCGAACAGGACGAGGTTGGCACCCGTTTCCTGAACCAGATTCCTGATTTCCTCGACCTTGCCGGATCCCGCGAACGTGGCAGGGTTGGGGCGGTCGGATCGGCCACCTATCTCGCCTGCGATGCTTACACCGGCACTCCGCGCGAGTTCACGCAACTCTGCCGCGGAACCCTCGGCTCCGGGCTGGCCGCGCGTCAGGCTGACCAGAATGGCGAGGTCGCCGCCGACCGGGCGCTCGAACATTCCCTAGCCCCCGGGCCGGGGCCGGCTGGAATCGCCGGCAACGAACGACATCAGCCGCAGGGTCAATTCTCCTGCGCGTTCTCGACCGAGAAATTGACCGGCCGCGCTGGGACGACCGTCGAGATCGCGTGCTTGTAGACCATCTGGGTGACGGTGTTCTTCAGCAGCACGACGTACTGATCGAACGACTCGATCTGCCCCTGAAGCTTGATGCCGTTGACGAGATAGATCGAGACCGGCACGTGCTCCTTGCGAAGCGTGTTAAGGAACGGGTCTTGTAGCAACTGCCCTTTTCCACTCATGGAGGCACTCCTTGGAATATTTTGCTGATCTCTGGCTCAAGCCGGCTCGGTCCAGCGTTTGCCGAGCCCCAGAACGTGTATCCACTGCTGCAACTCTACTTCAATTCGGGGGCCAAGTTAACAACGCCATGCTCCCCCTCCCCTGCGTCTCCCTGCGCCGTGCCGGGCGGCTCACCGCTGCGGATCGGCATAGGGATTCCGGCCCTGCTTGAACTCCACCCGCACCGGCGTGCCCTGCAGTCCGAACGCTTCGACGAACACCCTTTCCAGATACCGGCGATAGCTGTCGGGCACGTGATTCAGCGCGTTGCCGTGGATCACGATCCGGGGCGGGTTGTTACCGCCCTGGTGTGCATACCGGAGCTTCGGCCGCCGCATCCCTGAGCGCGGCGGAGGCTGCCGGGTGACAGCGTCCTGCAGTATCCGGGTGAGCTTCGGCGTCGGCAGCTTCGCCATGGCCGCCGCATAGGCGGCGTCCACGGACTTCAGCAACGCGGGCACACCCGTACCCCTCAGTGCAGAGATGAAGTGGACTTTGGCGAACCCCAGAAAGTTCAGTTTGCGCTCGAAATCCCGTTTCACGCGCTCGCGCGCCTCGGCCGGGAGGCCGTCCCACTTGTTGATCGCGACGACCAGCGCACGGCCGGCCTCGAGAATGAAGCCCCCGAGATGGGCATCCTGGTCCGTGACCTTGTCCCGCGCGTCGATCACGAGCATCACGACGTTCGCATCCTCGATCGACTGCAGCGTCTTCAGCACGGAGAACTTCTCGACGGCAGCCTCCACCTTGCCCCGACGCCGCACGCCCGCGGTGTCGATCACCGTGTACTGCCGGCCGTCCCGCTCGAAATCGATGTAGATGCTGTCCCGAGTCGTGCCCGGCTCGTCGAACGCGATCACGCGCTCCTCCCCGAGCAGTGCATTCACGAGCGTCGACTTGCCGACGTTCGGCCTGCCCACCACCGCGATCTTCGGATGCTGCGGCTCCGCCTCGCCGTCGTCGTCCGGAAACGCCTCGAGCACGAGGTCCATGAGTTCGCGCACGCCGTCCCCGTGGGCCGCAGAGATCGCGGCCGGCTCGCCGAGGCCGAGTTCGTGGAAATCGGCGACGGCCGTCGCGTGCGGGAGTCCCTCGGCCTTGTTCACGACGATCCAGAGCTTTCGCCCCGAGCGTCGCAGGCGCGACGCGATCTCCCGGTCCTGGGGCGAGAGGCCCGCGCGCGCGTCGAGGAGCAGGATGACCGCATCCGCCTCGTCCACGGCCTGAAGCGTCTGGCGGGCCATGTGATGCATGATCCCGTCCTTCGCGACCGGCTCCAGCCCGCCGGTGTCGACGACGACGTAGGGCTTCGGACCCACGACGCCGTGACCGTAGTGTCGGTCGCGCGTGAGCCCCGGCATGTCGTGGACGATGGCGTCCCGCGTCTTGGTGAGACGATTGAAAAGGGTCGACTTGCCGACGTTCGGTCGGCCGACGAGCACGATGGTGGGTTTCACGGGATGGCCGCTCCGCCGGCGCTGGACGACCGGAAATTATCGCAGCGTGATGGCGTAGAGGTGCCCTTCGCGCGTCTGGACGATGAAATTGCCCTTGCCGACCTGGATCGGCGCGGCGGTGATGGGGTCCCCGTCCGTCGACATCCGCCCCGCCAGATGACCGTCGTCGATGTCCAGCATGTGCAGATAGCCCTCGAAATCTCCGACGACGACGTAACGGTCGACGATGCCGGGCGCGCCGAGATCACGGTAAGCGAGAGCATCCTGCTTCCACAGGCTGCCGCCCGACTCGCGGTCGACTGCGAACACGGAACCCTTGTCGTCCGCGAAGAAGAACGCCGTCCGGGTCGCGGCGAGCCCACCGCTGCTCGAAGCAGTGCGCGCCCAGACGAGCGTGCCGCGCGCGGCATCGAAACACCCGATCCGTCCCTGGAAGGCCACGGCGCACACCTGACCGTTGTCCACGATCGGGTCGTTCACCACGTCGGTCAGGCGCTCGAGTTCCGTGTCGCCCTTGGGCATGGACAGCGCGGTCTCCCACAGCAGTTCTCCGCTCGTGAGCCGAAGCGCGATCAGCTTGCCTCCGGCCAGCCCGACGTACACCACCCCGTGGTCGATCGTGAACCCGAACGCCCCGCGCAGCGTGAGCGCCGGCGGCGACGTCGGGATGTACTCCCACTTCCGGCTGCCGTCCTGAGCGTCGAGACCCGAGATGTGCCCGTCGCCGCTGCGCACGACCACGAAGCCGTCCGCGACGGCGGGCGCGCTGAGGACCTCGCTCGACACCGTCGCGTGCCATACAGGCTTGCCGTCTTCCGCGTGGTACGCGAGCACCTCGCCCTTGGCAGTGCCCACGAACACCATGCCGTCCTGCACCCCGACCCCGCCCGAAACCGGCTTGTCTGTGTCGACGCGCCACTTGCGCTTGCCGTTGCTGCCGTCGATGCGCGCCAGCTTGCCCTCGGCGCTCGTCACGAAATAGTCGCCGTTCCAGATGCCCGGCGTGAAGATGTACGGCCCGGAGTCGCCCACCGAGACCCGCCACGCCACGCGCCCGCGGACGTCAGGCTTGATGTCCTTGAGCTCGGCCGGCTCGTGGCCGCTGGACGAGCACGCGGCGAGCACGCACGCCGCGACGAGTGAGGCTGCGAGACGGACCCAGCGCTGCGTCATGCTCACTTGATCCCCAGGGCTTCGCGCTTGATCTCGACCACGTTGCGATACGCGCTCGTCTTGGGAAGCTTGTCGAGCGCGATCTGATAGGCGCCCTTCGCGTCTTCCTTCTTGCCCTGCGCGACGAGGATGTCCCCGCGCGTGTCCGCGAACAGGGCCGCGAACGGGTCCGTCGGCGGATTCGAGACTGCCTTGAGCGCCTCGTCGTACTTGCCGAGGTCGAGGAGCACGGCCGCGAGACGAAGGTTCGCGAGGGCGCCCACGGCGGGATCCTTAGCATTGCCGGCAGCCCAGGCGAGCGCACTGGCCGCCTTGTCTTCCTGGCCCTTGTCGACGAGGAGCTTGCCGTAGAGCATCGCGCCGCGCGGTGCGTAGGTCGTTCGGGCGTAGTCGTCCCGGAGCTTCGCCTCGAGCGTCCCGGCCTTCTCGACGTTGCCGACCTTCACGGACTGCTCCAGGTCGAGATACACGGCCGCGGCACCGAGCGCCTGCTGGGTCTTGTAGTAGCGCCAGATCTGGATCCCGCCCACGCCGAGGACGAACGCCACCGCGGCGGAGATCACCATGCGACCGTACTGCTTCCACCAGGCCTTGAGTGCCTCGATGTTTTCCTGCTCTTCCAGATTGTAGACCGCCATGTCTCCCTTCCTCTCAGCCCTTGACGAGTGCCGGCACGTCCTCGGCCCGCACCCTTACCTGTTCGCGCTGGTCGCGCATCGGCTTCAGCGTGACCTCGCCGGCCGCCGCCTCGTCGTCACCGATGATCACGGCGAACGGCGCACCGCTGCCGTCCGCGCGTTTCATCTGGGATTTGAAACTGCCCCCGCCGGCGTGCATGGTAACGTCCATACCGGCATCGCGAAGCTGCTCCGCGACGCGCCACGCGTGGGGTTCGGCCGCCTCGCCGCTCCAGACGACATAGACGTCCGGCGCGAGCGGCGGCACTTCGCGCGAGCCGCCCGGGAGCAGCGCGATGAGCCGCTCCACCCCCATCGCGAACCCCGCCGCGGGCGCCGGCTTGCCGCCGATCTGCGCGACGAGCCCGTCGTAGCGACCGCCCGCACAGACCGTCCCCTGGGCGCCCAGTTCCGTCGTGACCCACTCGAAAACCGTGCGATTGTAGTAGTCCAGGCCGCGGACGAGGCGGGTATTGATGCGATATTCGACGCCGGCGTTGCGCAGCAGCCGCTGGACGTCCTCGAAGTGCTTGAGCGACGGCTCGTCGAGGTCGTCCAGCATCCGGGGAGCGGCCTCGATGAGCGCCTGCATCTGCGGGTTCTTGCTGTCGAGCACACGAAGTGGATTGGTGTGCATCCGGCGTCGTGCGTCCTCGTCGAGGCCGTCCTGGTGGGTCTCGAGGTAATGGATCAGCCGCGCGCGGTACCGTGCGCGGGCCTCGGCGTCGCCGAGCGTGTTCACTTCCAGTTCGATGTTCGCGAGCCCGAGATCCCGCCAGAGCCGCGCACCCATGATGATGAGTTCGGCATCGATGTCGGGGCCCGTCAGGCCGAGCGCCTCGACCCCGAACTGGTGGAACTGGCGGTAACGCCCCTTCTGCGGGCGTTCGTGCCGGAACATCGGGCCGGAATACCAGAGCCGCTGCGGGCCGGCGTAGAGCAGGCTGTGCTGGATCGCCGCGCGCGCGCACGAGGCCGTCCCCTCGGGACGCAGGGTGAGGTCGTCACCGTTCAGCCGGTCCGTGAACGTGAACATCTCCTTCTCGACGATGTCCGTGACCTCGCCGATGGACCGCACGAAGAGGTCCGTGCGCTCCAGGATCGGCATGCGGATCTGGCGATAGCCGTAGCGGCGCAGCCACGCACGCACGGTTTCCTCGAAGAACTCCCACGCGGCTGCCTCGTCCGGCAGCACGTCGTTCATTCCCTTGACGGACTGTATGGTCTCGCTCATTGCAGAGATCGAAATTGGATTGCGGCAGCCACGGGCGCTCACGCGCCGGCGTGTGCCCTGGATGACGACTCGTGAGTCTCCGACTGCGCACGGGCGCCGAAGCGGTCCCGCACGTACTGCTCGACGATCGCCTGGAATTCCTCGGCGATGCGCTCCCCCTTCAGCGTCACGGTCTTGCGGCCGTCGACGTACACCGGCGCCACCGGGCTTTCCCCCGAACCGGGCAGGCTGATGCCGATGTTCGCATGCTTGCTCTCCCCGGGGCCGTTCACGACGCACCCCATCACCGCGACGTGCATGTCCTCGACACCCGGATACGCGTCGCGCCAGACCGGCATCTGCGCGCGCAGATAGCTCTGGATGCGCGCCGCGAGGTCCTGGAAGAACGTGCTCGTGGTACGGCCGCAACCGGGACACGCGATGACCATGGGCGCGAAACTGCGCAGGCCCATGGTCTGCAGGATCTCCTGCGCGACCACGACCTCGCGCGTACGGTCTCCGCCGGGTTCCGGCGTGAGCGAGATGCGGATCGTGTCGCCGATGCCCTCCTGCAGCAGCACCGACAGCGCGGCAGTCGACGCGACGATGCCCTTGGACCCCATGCCGGCCTCGGTCAGCCCGAGATGCAGCGGGTAGTCGCACCGGGCCGCCAGATTGCGGTACACCCAGATCAGGTCCTGCACGCCGCTCACCTTCGCCGAGAGCACGATGCGGTCGCCCGGGAGCCCCCAGCGCTCGGCCTGGCGCGCACTCTCGATGGCCGAGACGATCAGCGCCTCTCGCGTGACCTGCGTGGCATCCACGGGCGCGCTCGAGCGCGCGTTCTCGTCCATCATCCGCGCGGCCAGTTCGGGGTCGAGGGAGCCCCAGTTCACGCCGATGCGCACGGGCTTGCCGTACTTGCAGGCCATCTCGATCATGGTCGCGAACTGTTCGTCGCGCTTCGAGCCCTTGCCGACGTTGCCTGGGTTGATGCGGTACTTGTCGAGGACCGCCGCGCACTCCGGATACTGCGTGAGCAGGCGGTGGCCGTTGAAATGGAAGTCGCCCACGAGGGGGACATTGCACCCCATCGCATCGAGCTTCGAGCGGATCGCGGGCACGGCCGCCGCCGCTTCGGCGGAATTGACCGTGACGCGCACGATCTCGGAGCCCGCCTGCGCGAGGTCGAACACCTGACGCGCGGTGCCCTCGGCATCCGCGGTGTCGGTGTTGGTCATGGACTGCACGAGGATCGGCGCATCGCCACCGATCACGGCGTGCCCCACCCTCACCTGCCGGCTGCGCCGGCGCACGAGCCCGTTCAGAGACATGATGCCGTCACTCCAGCGTGACGCGTGCGATGTCGCCCCGCGCATGGCCGGACAGGTCCACGGGACGACCGTTGAACGACAGGCTCACGCCGGACGAATTGCCGACGGTCACCTTCAGGGGCGGCTTCCCGCGCACCGTGATGTCCGAACCCGGTGCGTTGAGATCCTGGAAGATCACCTGGCCGTCCGCATTCCGGACGTCCACCCAGGACTCCAGCGAGAACGTCATGTGGATCTCGGGACCACCCGCGTAGCCTCCCGGCCCCGTGACGACCTTGTGCACCGGTTGCGGTTCGGCCCTGGGCTCCTCGCCGGCGGGAGGCGTCGTGGCGGACTCCGTCTGCGCGGGCGCTGCCTGGGGCGTGGTCGCCGCAGGTTCGGGGGCGGCCACCGGGGCCTGACTGACGGGAACGTCGGTCGCGGGGGAGGGAGCAGCCGCCGTGGTGGCCGGCGAAGGCGGCGCAGACTGCTCGGGACTCGCGGCAGGAGGCACACCTGGCTGTGCCGGCACGACGACCTGCGCAGGCTGCTGGGGCGGCATGCCCCCTGCCGGCATCGGCGGCGTGACGTCCACGTGCGGTGACGGCAGGGGCGGGGGTGTCCGCGCCGGCTGATAACGCAGATAGACGATCGCCGCCGCGATCACGATCAGGGCGACGGTGATCGGAATCCAGCCCTTCTTGCCGCGATCGCGTTCGAGCGGTTCGTGCAGACCGGGCATAGGCGGCGCGACGGCGTTCTCGCCGCCGTGCGTGATGCCGTTGCGTTCCGGCGTGGCGAGTCGACCCGCGGTCTCCGCAGCGGCGATGAGGGCATCACCGTCCAGCCCGAGGAGGCGGGCGTAGTTCCGCATGAAACCCCGAACGAACACCGGGCTCGGAAAGATCGAATAGTCGTCGTGCTCGAGCGCCTCCACCTGTCGGGGGTGCAGCTTGAGCTGTCGCCCGACGTCGGCCGGGCTCATCTTCATCCGCAGGCGAGCGTCGCGCAGTTCCTCGCCGGGCAGCCTGGCGTCGCCGGAGCCTGGTTCGGGTCCCGACTTCTCGGGGTTCTGCGGATCGAGAATTGCCTGCGTCATTCGAACTGCCCCTGACTGTAGAGATGGGCCTCGCGCGAATCCGGGAACTTGTCCTTGAGCTGGGCACCGTAGGACATCAGTGCCGCCTCGTCACCGATCTTGTTCTCCACGCGGGCGCCCAGCCAGAGCGCCCCGGGATCGGGGTTCTTGTTCTGCTGCATGAACTTGTCGAGACGCTCCTTCGCCAGATAGTACTGCTTGTGGTCGAAATAGAGCTGCGCGAGATTGATGAGTGCACGCGGATCGTTGCGCTGGACCGCGAGCGCCTGTTCGAAGTACTTCTGCGCGGCGACGTCGTCGCCCATGCGGCGGGAGCATACGCCCGCGTTCACGAAGGAGTCCTGCGGTGTCGCGTACAGCGGGTTCTTCAACGCGGTCATGAAGTGCTTGATGCCCTCCTCGCCGCGCTTGCGCTCGCAGAGAAACAGCCCGTAGCTGTTGTTCGCGTCGGAGTCCTTCGGATCGAGACGCAGCGCCCGCTGGAAGCTCGCTTCCGCCTTCTTGTCCTCGCCGAGCTGCATGTAGATGAGCCCGCTCACGTTGTGTGCGGGCACGTAGTCGGAATCGGCCTTGAGGGCTTCCTGCACTTCCGTCAGTGCGACGCCCATGCGCCGGATCTGCAGGTAGCTCGCGGCGAGTTCGGTGTGCACGCGGGCGCGTTCCTCGGGGCTCGCGGGTGTCGGCTCGGGCGACGCGGGCGGCCGTGCGCCGACGACCTCCTCCGGGGACCGCGTGTCGGGCGAGCGACACGCCGCAAAGACGGTCACGCTCAACAACAGGATGACACCGATCTGCTTGATCATGCTGCGTTCGCTGCTCCTTCGCGCTTGATGGCACGGCGTGTACGGTCCTGCACCTGGCCGGCGAGCTGACCACATGCCCCGTCGATCTCCTGCCCGCGCGTCTTGCGCACGGTGGTCACGAACCCGGCCTCGATCAGCCGCGCCTGGAAACGCAGCACGGCGTCCTGCGTGGAGCGCTCGAAGCCGGCATCGGGGAACGGGTTGAACGGAATCAGGTTGAACTTGCAGGGCAGGTCACCGATGAGGTCCACGAGCTGTTCCGCGTGCTCGGGGCGGTCGTTGACGTCCCGCAGCATCACGTACTCGAACGTGACGAAGTCGCGCGGAGAACCCGCGCGCTGCCACTTCACCTTCTGGAATGCCTCGACGGGTGCGTCGTCCTCGTCGTCGGCATCTCCGGCCGCCGCGGCGCCCTCGATGTAGCGGCGGCACGCGGCGAGCAGCTGCTCGAGCGGCCACTTGCGGTTGATCGGCACGAGGCGGTCGCGCAATTCGTCGTTGGGCGCGTGCAGCGAGATCGCGAGGGAAACGGGCAGGGTCTCGCGTAGCCGGTCGATCCAGGGAACCATGCCCGACGTCGACAGCGTCACGCGGCGGCGCGACATGCCGTAGGCGTGGTCGTCGAGCATCACGCGCATCGCGGTGACGACGGCATCGAAGTTCGCAAGCGGCTCGCCCATGCCCATCATCACGACGTTCGTGACGACGCGCCTGCCGGCCATGAGGTCCGCACCGAGCGCGCGGTTCGCGTGCCAGAGCTGGCCGATGATCTCGCCGGCCGTGAGATTGCGGTTGAACCCCTGCCGGCCCGTGGAGCAGAACGCGCACTCGAGCGCGCAGCCCACCTGGCTGGAGATGCACAGCGTGCCCCGGTTGGTCTCCGGGATGAAGACGGTCTCGATGCCGTTGCGCGCCCCGACGTCGAGCAGCCACTTGCGGGTGCCGTCGGGCGCGGTGGAATCACTGAGAACGCCCGGTGCGCCGATCACGCAATCGGCCGCGAGCCGGGCACGGAGAGTCTTGGAGAGATCGGTCATCTGCTCGATCTCGGACACGCCCGCGCGATGCACCCACCGCATCACCTGTCGGGCGCGGAAGGGTTTCTCGCCCTGCCCGGCGAACCAGCTGCCGAGCGAGTGCGTGTCGAAGTCGAGCAGATTGACGGGCATCAGCGCGTGAAGACGTCCAGGGACGGGAAGAAGTAGGCGACTTCCTGGCGCGCGGTGTCCGGGCCGTCGGACCCGTGCACGGCATTCGCGTCGATGGAGTCCGCGAAGTCCGCGCGGATGGTGCCGGCAGCAGCCTTCTTCGGATCCGTGGCGCCCATGAGGTCACGGTTCTTCGTGATCGCGCCCTCACCCTCCAGTACCTGGATCATGACCGGGCCCGAGGTCATGAAGTTCACCAGGTCGTTGAAGAACGGACGCTCGCGGTGCACTGCGTAGAACCCCTCCGCCTGGGAACGCGAGAGGTGCATCATCCGCGCCGCGACGATCTTGAGGCCCGCGTTCTCGAAACGCGAGTAGATCTGCCCGATGACATTCTTCGCCACCGCGTCGGGCTTGATGATGGAAAGCGTGCGCTCAACAGCCATTGAAATCTCCACTCAGGGGTTAAATTTGCAAGGAATTCAGAAGGATAGCACGGCCTTTTTGCCGAGGGAAGTGCGATGCTGCGCGGCACGCCTTTCTGGGGGCTTAAGCACCCCCTGAGCAGCCCTCCCCCGCGATCGCGAGTCTCGTAGGGTGCGCACGTCGCACCGGCCCAGAATCTCCCCCCCCCCCCGTAGGGTGCGCACGGCGCACCGGCCTTGGATCCCTCCCGCAACGCCGGGATTCGAGCCCAGGATCTCCTCCCCCCGCAGCGCGGGGGGCACCCATCGCCTCTCGCCCATCGCCTATCGCCTATCGCCTATCGCCTATCGCCTATCGCCTATCGCCTATCGCCTATCGCCTATCGCCTATCGCCTATCGCCCAATATGTAGTGATAGCATCCCGTCCACATAAACCCCACTGACAACAAGCCGATGGCCGACACGCTCTACCAGCCCCCGCCAGAGGGAGAGGTCAAACGCCGGACCATTCGCCGCCTCGTCGCCGCCCTGATTCTTCTCGCTGTCGCGATCGTGGGCCTCGTCGTGATGGAGCGGCTCTCGCAGCGCAGGAAGGTCGAGCCCCCACCCCCGCCCACGGCGATCACGCCACCGTCCACGCTGCCGAGAACGGTCCAGCCCGACACGACGATCGAGCCCCCGCCCCCTCCCGTCGTCGAGAACAACTCCGGCATTCCGCCCGTCGAGGAGACCGAACCGCAAGCCCCGCCGCCCGCTCCACCCGAGACGAAACCGGAACCGAAACCCGAGCCACCCGCCCAGCTCGCGAAGCCGGCCCCGGCCCCGGAACCCAGGCCCGCGCCCAAGCCTGCCGCGACACCGGCGCCCGCCGCCCCGGTCGCGGCGGCACCGAAGCCAGCCCCCCCAGCGCCAGCCCCGGCTCCGGTACCGGTGGCAAGCCCGGCCTCTCCCCAGAATGGCCCCTTCATCGTGCAGGTCGGCGTGTTCTCGAGCACCGCGAACGCCGAGGCCTTCCGCAAGCGCCTGAAGAAGGCCGGGATCGACACCTACTCCGAGACCCGACTGATGGTCGGCCCCTTCAAGGACCGGGACGACGCCGAACGCGCCGAGAAGAAGCTGCTGCTCATGGGCATCAAGGCGGTGCTGGTGCCGGAGCGATAACCCGGCGAGCCCCGCCCGGACAATCCGTCACCGACGCCTGCACGCCCACACGCATTACATACAATGGGGCGTGACATGCCCGAGCCGCGACAGATGACGCTCCTACCGCCTACCGCGAGTGCCACCCCGCCGCGCGTGCCCGTGCACGACATCCTCCGCACCGTCCTCGACCGGGGCCGCCTCACAAAGGACGAGATCCGGCTGCTCTGGGACCTGACCGAGGAGCAGTACGCCGCACTGCGCGAGGAACTCGACCACCACAGGCTCATCGAGCCCGGGCCGCGCGGGACGGGCGGATTCGTCGCACGATTCCACCGTGCGCCGCGCCGGGCGGAAGACGAGGCTTCCCCCGCGATCGAATTCCGCTCCGCGGCCGAAGCCGCCGCAGCCGATCGTCTCGCGGAGCTGCTCACGCACCAGGAACTCGAGAGCCTGCTCGGCCCACTGCTCTACACCCTGCGTCGCGCACGCCGCCAGCTCTCGGGCGAGGACCGCCGCGGCACCAAGCCCGAACTGGCCGCCGCCCTGCTCACGCAGCACGCCATCGATCTCTTTTCCGTTCCCGACATCCGCCGGGCCGTCGCGAAGCGCGCTCGTGTCGACGCGCCTGGTCGCTGGCACCCCGGCAAGGCCACCGCGCTGCGCTTCGTGATCGAGTGCGGGTTTCCCGAAGAATACGCAGGCATCCCGGCCGCCGAGACGCCGCCGGACTTCGAATACCTCGAAGGCCGAGTCGACCTGCCCCCGCTGCAGGATTTCCAGAAGGAGGTGCAGGGCAAGCTCCGCACCGTGCTCGCGCGACCCGATGGCCGCGCGATCGTGACGCTGCCCACGGGGGCCGGCAAGACGCGCGTGGCCGTCGACACGATCCGGGACTGGCTCACCGAACGCTTCGCCGAGCGCGGGACGGGCGCCGGTTGCACGGTCCTCTGGCTCGCCCATACGGAAGAACTCTGCGAACAGGCGTACGCGTGTTTCCGGGACGTCTGGCTCGCGTCGAGTTCCGTGTGCCCCGTGCTGCTGTTCCGCTTCTGGGGCCAGTACACCCACGACCTCCAGCGCCACCGCGAGACACTCATCACGCTGGAACAGCGCCCCACCGTGTTCGTCTCGACGCCGCACCGGATCGTGAAGCTCATCGACCGCCGCGCCCAGGGTTCCGCCGACGTGCTCGACGCGCTGATGGGCCACACCGGCCTCGTCGTGATCGACGAAGCCCACCGCGCCGCGGCGCCGTCCTACGAACGCATCGTGGACGAGTTCGCGCGGACCGATCTGAAGCCCAACATCATCGGGCTCACCGCCACGCCGTTCCGCGAGGAATACGCACCGAACGACCCCATCGCCGGCACCGTCGCGCTGCGTCGCCTGTTCCGCACGATCGTCGAGCCGTTCGACACCCTCGGCGAGGAGCCGCGCGTCGCGCTGCAGGAACGCGGCTACCTCTCGCGTCCGCAGTTCGGCGTGATCAAGACCGACACCATCCTGCGCACGCCGCTGGGCGTGGACATCGACAACCTCACCGAGGACGAGATCGACCGGATCGACTACGCGCTGAAGATCCGCGCGGACAAGCCCGAGCGCCGCCTCGCGATCCTCGACAGCCTCGTCGACATCTGCGCGACACCCGACGCGCTCGTGATCTATTTCGGCCCGACGGTGCAGGACGCCGAGTGCATGGCCTTTCTCCTGCGCCAGCGCGGGATCGAGGCCGCCTTCGTGAGCGGTGCGACACGCGACGTGACCCGCCGGAAGATCATCGGCGACTTCAAGACCGGGCACGTGCAGGTGCTCTGCAACTGCGAAGTGCTCACCACGGGCTTCGACGCACCGAAGGTCACCCACGTCGTGATGGCCCGCCCCACCGTGAGCCAGGTGCTCTACGAGCAGATGGTCGGACGCGGCCTGCGCGGCGAACGCTTCGGCGGCACGGCCACTTGCCACATCATCGACCTCGAAGACAACTATCGGTCCGACCGCCCGCAGCTCGGCTACCAGCGCTTCCGCCAGATCTGGAAACGCAGACGATAGGGCGCACCGGACGAACGCGTGCCACGACAGGCTTCCCTCACGAATCAGCGGAAACAACGCGCGTCGGCCCACTTAATGGGGAGAACCGGGCGAGGCAAACCCAGGTCCGCCCGAGCGCCGATCGCCCGCCGCCTCACGAAGCGTGGGCAGAACCATTGCCGCCTCCCCCTGCGAAGCGGGGGGAGCATCGGTGTTCATTCAGCCCCCTCCCCAGCCCTCCCCCCCCGTCTCGTAGGGTGCGCAAGGCACACCGGCCCAGAATCCATCGCTCCGCGTCAAGAGAACTATTCCCTTCCCCCTCCCCCGTCCGGCCCCTAAAATCCCAAAGCGGAAATAACAAGCATTGGGGACAACGCAGTTGGGGGGACCCGAACAAGCTGCTCGCCACAAGATCGACAGCCTGCTCCAGGCCGCGGGCTGGCACGTGTGCGACGTGGCCGACGCCGACATCCACGCCGCGCGCGGCGTCGCGATCCGTGAATTCCCCCTCACCGGCGCTCCGAACGACTCCCAGGCCGGCCCCGGCTTCGCCGACTACCTGCTCTATCTGGACGGCCGCGCCGCCGGGCTCGTCGAGGCCAAGCGCGAGGGTGCGACGCTGACCGGCGTCGAGATCCAGTCCGAGCGCTACGCCCGGGGTCTGCCCGACTCGTTGCCCGCATGGCGACGCCCGCTCCCCTTCGTCTACGAGTCGACCGGCGTCGAGACCCACTTCACCAACGGGCTCGACCCCGAGCCTCGCGCGCGAAACGTGTTCGCGTTCCATCGGCCGGAAACCCTGGCCGACTGGCTGAACCTGCCCGGTACGACACGCCCCGCGCACGAGATCCCCGGCATCTCCGGTGCCGCCTACGTCGAGCACCCGCCCGATTACCTCGACGGCGACTCGTTCCTCCACAGGGTGCAGAAGATGCCGCCGCTGGTCACCGAGTGGGGTGACTTCAGGCTATGGCCCGCGCAGATCACTGCAATCCAGAACCTCGAAGCCAGCCTCGCGCAGAACAAGCCGCGCGCGCTGATCCAGATGGCCACCGGCAGCGGCAAGACGTTTACCGCCATCAGCTTCATCTACCGCCTCATCAAGTTTGCCGGCGCCCGGCGCGTGCTGTTCCTGGTGGACCGCGGCAACCTGGGCCGCCAGACCAAGAAAGAGTTCGACCAGTACGTCTCGCCCGTCAACAACTACAAGTTCGGCGAGGAGTACATCGTCCAGCACCTGACCAGCAACCAGCTCGACAAGACCGCCCGCGTCTGCATCTGCACCATCCAGCGCATGTACTCCATGCTCAAGGGCCGCGACCTGCCGGAAGAAGACGACGAAGTCTCCTTCCTTTCCGCCTCCTCCGCATCAGCGGGGGAGGACCGGGGTGGGGGCAATCTCCTCGCCGAAGTACCCCCGCTCGACTACAACCCCGCCTTCCCGATCGAGACCTTCGACATCATCGTCACCGACGAGGCGCACCGTTCCATCTACAACCTCTGGCGCCAGGTGCTAGGCAAATTTGACCTAGGCGAATTTGGACGACCTTCAGGTCGCCGCGAAGCGGTGCGGGACACGAAGTGCCCGCATCAAGACTTCGACGCCTACCTGATCGGCATCACCGCCACGCCCAATAAGCAGACCTTCGGTTTCTTCAATCAGAACCTGGTCATGGAGTACGGCCACCCGCAGGCCGTGGCCGACGGCGTGAACGTCAACTACGACGTTTACCGCATCAAGACCGAAGTCACCGATGCCGGCAGCAAGGTGGAAGCTGGGTACTGGCTGCAGGTCCTGGACAAGCCCACGCGCGCCCGGCGCGACTGGCAGCTCGACGACGACTTGGAGTACGCGCCCGAAGAGGTGGATCGCAGCGTGCAGACGCCAGACCAGATCCGCGCCATCGCCCGCACACTGCGACACCGCTGGCAGAGCGGCTACTTTCTGCAGTTCCAGCGGCTGAGCGGCACTCATCGTCTGATGGCGGACTTCCCACTCCCATGCTTCTGACCATCACCCAGTTCCGCGAAGCCGTCCGCTCCGATCTGTCCGCGCTGGTCGCCGACCTTCAGTCCTCCACCGGCCGCGGCGGCGACGAAGAACAAAAGGCCTGGGAATCATCACTGCCTGCGCTCGCCGACGTGCTGGCGGCGCCGGAGTTCGGCTCGCTGCATATGTACCTTGGTGGCCACGGATGCTTGGCGTTGGAGTATCAGCTCCCGGCGGCATCATCCTGGTGCGACGTAGTGTTGCTCGGTCGCGGCTCAGTCACGCCTTCGGTCGTCATCGTCGAACTGAAACACTGGATTACGCGCGGCGACCGGCCGGGTCCCGCCGAGGGGTTGATGGAGCGGGCCGGCTCTATCGTGCTGCATCCGGCCGACCAGGTCCGAGGGTACAGCGAGTACTGCCGGCGCTTCCATTCGACCGTGCAGGATCAGGGGGCCGACGTGCGAGGTTGCGTGCTGTTCACGCGCGATTACTATAACCAAGCCTACGCCGAGCCTCCAAACGACACGCTCGTGCGTGACTACCCCTGTTTTACGCTCTCGCGTCACGTTGTTCGGGAGGCATGGCCCGCCTACCTAGCGCGAACTCTGAACTCCCCGGACGAGTCGTTTGCCCAAGCGTTTATCGCCGGGCGCTATCGACAAGACCGAGGCTTCGTGCGCCAGATCGGCGCGCAGATTCGCGATCGCGAGAACAGCCCGTTCGAGCTGCTCGATCACCAACGTCGCGCATTCAGCCTTGTCCGCGCGCGACTTGAGTCTGAGGTGCTCGGCCGGGGATCCCCTCGGAAGCAGGTGATCGTGATACAGGGTCCGCCGGGCTCAGGCAAGTCCGTGGTAGCAGCGCGAATCTGGGCCGCCCTTGTTACGGACGAGCGCCTGCCGGACGGTGCCGCTGTACTTACCACTACCTCTACCGCGCAGACGAGCAACTGGGCGCAGCTCTTCCAGATAGCCGGCGACGCACATGCGGCCGCGGGTGTCGTCAAACGGGCAGCGAGCTACGTGCCACTCACCACGCAATCGCTTGGCCGGCTGCGCCACCGACACGGCGCCAACTTTGCGAACGACGCCACGGCGTGGCGCGATAACGTGCAGCTCCTGCGGGCCTGGGGCGTGCCATTCCAGGACGGTGCATGCGACGAGCAGTACCTCGTCTCGGTGGTCGACGAGGCCCACGCCCTCATCAATCCCGAGCACTCCGAGGGGCGTGGTCAGTTCGGGTTCGCGCCGACCTTCGGCCCGCTGGCCTACCACATCATCCGGTGTTCGACAGTGTCGATCTTCCTGCTCGACGCCGAGCAGAGTTTCCGCGACCGCGAGAACACCACGCTGATCGACATCCAGCGCTGGGCTAGCGAACTGGGCGCCGAGGTGGCCGAGCCCATCTCGCTGGAAGGCGCGCAGTTCCGCTGCGCCGGCTCCACCGACTACGTCGCCTGGCTCGAGGGCCTGCTGCGCGGTGAGCCGGCGGAGCAACTGGCCGCGCTTGCCCAGCGGTGGCGCGGCGTGTTCGATGTTCAGCTCGCCGATACCCTAGCCGAACTGGAGCAGCGCCTGCGCGACCGGGCCGGCGCCGGCCGCACCGTGCGGCTCCTGGCCAGCTACGCGCGCAAGTGGAACACCAAACACGCGGCGCGGCCCCATGCCCTGCCCGCCGCACAGCAGGACTTCCACGAGCCGTATCTGGACGCGCTGGGCACACCGCGGCACTGGAGCAAGGTCTGGAACTACATCCCCAGGGGCACTGATTACACTTGGTTCATTCAGGCGCCGCCAGGCAGCCCGATGCACGCGGACCCGCTCTGTGAAGTGGGCTGCCCGTACGTTGTGCGCGGCTTCGACTTTGACGCCGTCGGGGTGCTATGGCTCGCCGACCTCGTTTGGCGCGGTGGCCATTGGCGCGCGGACCCTTCGTACGTACACGACACCGGCCTCAATCGCAGCGTCAGGGCGGCACGCCACGAGCGAACGCCAGGGCCGGCACACGAGACGCTAAGCGCTAGACTCGCTCAAGCCTATCGAATCCTGCTCACCCGCGGCATGAGCGGGTGCTATTTGTGGATAGAAGACGCAGAGACTCGCGCGCACTTGCGAACCTGTCTCGGCATTGCACGCGACTAGATCAGCATGGCGGAAAGATCGTTGTACAAGAATCTCTCGGCAGACATCCAGGCAGAGCTGCCGCTCAAACGCGTCTGGATGCTCGTGCGGGAGGACGTGACGGACGGCTGACCAAAGCGCGGAGGTTGCGGTGGACTTCTGGGTAGGTATCACCGACAAGGCATGGTTCGATTTCCTTCGAAGCTTCAAGCCGGAGGAAGTGAACTTCTGGCAGCCATCCGGCAAGGCGCTCGCATCATTTCTCGAGCCGGGCGTTCCATTTCTGTTCAAGCTTCACGCCCCGCACAATGTCGTGGTCGGAGGCGGGTTTTTCGTCCGTTTCAGCCGCCTGCCTGCGCGTCTCGCGTGGGAAGCCTTCGGCATCAAGAATGGAGTTCGCGACTATGCGGAGCTGCGAAGGCGGGTGGAGCAATACCGCTCGGAGCCCCTGCACGGCGACCCGGAGATTGGCTGCAATGTTCTGACCGAACCGTTCTTCCTCGAGGAGCACGAATGGTGACCCGGCCTCGTTTTCACGTACATCAGATTGTTGATACCTTTCTGGTGAACGGAGGACAGGATGGGAAAGAAGGAAGCGGTGCCGAATCGGCAGTACACGGCGGAGTTTAAGCAAGAGGCAGTCAGGCTCGCGGGTTCG
>WGLR01000001.1 GCA_016125475.1 Betaproteobacteria bacterium | reverse complement strand
TCCGCGGTCTGCCAGTTCACGGTCCCGTGGTTGGTGAAACTGCTTCCGACGAAGGTCTTGCCGGTGCCGTCCCCGGCGACGAGCGTCTGGCCGCTGGCCACCTGCCACGTGCCCGCGAACGATCCGCCCGTCCACGTCACGTTGCCGTTCATCACGGCGCCGGCCGAGGCCCCTCCGCCCGTGAACGTGCCCCCTGACAGCACCAGGTTCCCGGACGTGAAGCCGTCGACGAACATCGCGTTGTTGCTCACCCGGTTCACGCCGGCACCCGTGAACTGCGTGCCGCCGTTGAACGTCGCGTTGCCGCTCGCGAAATCGATCGTCCCGCTCTGCGCGTCGACGGTACCGCTGTTGACGAACACGATGTTGTTGCCCACCGCGCTCACGCCGCTGCCCCCGCTCTTGCGGAAGGTGCCGGTGTTGGAGAACGTGGAGGGGTTGCCGCTCGCGTAACGGAGGCTCAGATCGTCCTTCGCGTCCCAGAGCCCGGCGTTGCTCACGAGCGAGGAAACGAAACCGAGGTCGCCCGCATTCCACGTGACGGTGCTCTGGTTGGCGAAACTCACGCCGACGAACAGCTTGGCGACGGTGCCCGCGTCGATGGACAGGGTGTCGGGAGGCACCAGCGGCGACGGCGCCGTCACCCCGACCACGAAATTGCCGTCCGTCCAGACATAGTCCACCGCCTGTACCGGGGAACCGGAGGTGGCCACGACGACGAGGCCGGGCAGGGTGAAAGACGCGAGCGTCCGCATGACGGGTCTCCTTTCGCCGTAGCCGGATCCCGGGTCGGCGATCTTGAACATGACCGCTGCACGTCGACCGCGCAGCCGAATGCACTTCGAACAACCGGCCCCACGCTAGCAAACGCCGTGGTCGCGCCACATGCGCGGCGTCAAACTTTTGCTCGATGTCGGAACTGCCTCGACCGCCAGCGCCGCAGAGGATTCGCGCAATGGAGCGCGACGGGAGCGGTCGCGTCGACGATGGGTCAGGAGGGGCGGGTGCGGGTCTTGCCCGGGGAGGTTCACCATGAAAGCGCCGGAATGAGCCGCACGCCCGGCAGACGCGAGACGGCTTGATCAGTCGGCCCGCTTCGGCTCCGTGAACATGAACGCCAGCGGCACCGCGATCGCCGCGACGAGCGCGGACACCGCGAAGGCATTCAGATACCCGCCGATTGCCGCCTGTCGTTCTATCTCGTCCCGGAGCACACTGAGACTCTTGACGCTGTCGGACGCAAGACCGCGCGCGAGCCTCGTGAAGTTGAGGGCGACGCGCGGCGAGGAAACGGCCGCCGTGAGGCCGGCGTAGTTCTCCGCGGTCGATCGCACCAGCACGAGGATGCTGAAGGAAATGAACAGGCTGCTGCCGAAGTTGCGCAGCAGGTTGAACACCGCCGAGCCTTGCACGACCAGCGGGCCCGGCAGGGTCGAGAACGCGAGCACCGTCATCGGCGTATAAGCCAGGCCGAAACCGAACCCCTGCACCAGGTTTGTCCAGTAGATGTCGTAATCGGTGACGTTGATGTTGAACAACGTCATCTGCCAGACCGCCAGCGCCTGCAGTACCAGCCCGACGGCCAGCGTGAGGCGCGCGTTGTAGCGGGTGCACGCCACGACGATGCCGAAGCTCAGGAAATTGCCCGCGCCCCGTGCCGACATCAGGTAGCCGATGGTCGCCTCCGGATAGTGGCGGAGATCCTGCAGCAGTGGCGGATACAGCGCGACCAGCGTGTAGCTCATCGCGCCCATCAGGAAGATCGTCACGAGGCCGACGCAGAAATTCCGGTCGCGGAACATGTCCGGATCGAGGAAAGGCTTGCGCGACCACGCCGTGTTCGCGACGAAGACGAGTCCTCCGCAGATCGCGAGGACCAGCTCGATCCGGATCTCGGTCGAATCGAACCAGTCCAGGTGATGGCCCCGGTCCATCATGAGTTGCGCACTGCTCAGGCACACCGCCAGCGCGATGAACCCGGTCGCGCCGAGCCGACGGGCGTTGCCGCGCTCCTGGTCGCCGAGCGCGAAGGCGGCCAGCAGGGTCGTGAGCACACCGATCGGCACCATCACGAGGAACGCCCAGCGCCAGTCGAAGGAATCGGCCATGACGCCGCCGACAATGGGACCCAGCGTCGGACCCATGACCGCCCCCGTGCCCCAGAGCATCAGCACCAGAGGGTGCATGCGGCGTGGAAAGGTCGCGAGCAGCATGCCCTGGCCCATCGGCATCAGCGGCGCGCCGAAGAATCCTTGCGCCACGCGCGCGAGCAGCAGCGAGCCGAACGAGTTCGCCATGCCGCACGCGAGTGACGAGAGCGTGAATCCAGTGAGGGTGGTCACCATGAAGCGCCGCCAGCCGAACTTGCCCGCCAGCCAGCCGGTGAGCGGCGTGGCGACTGCCGCGGCGGCGAGAAACAGCGTGACGATCCATGCGCCCTCGTCGTGCGTGAGGGCCAGCGCGCCGCGGATCTGGGGTACCACGACGTTCGTGGAGGTGATCGCCATGCCGAAGCTGAGCGTGGAGATCTGCACCAGCACGAGGATCCACCACCGCCGCGCGGCGGACACGTGAGTCGGATCGGTATCCGGGCCGCTCCGGGCGTCCACGGTGGATGCCTGCGCGCTACTCATCGACGCGCAGCATCGGTCGTGCGTGGGTCATCTCTGCTTCAAGGCCGGGTGTGTGACGTCCGGCTGCTCCGTGAGTGCTTTCGCGAATGGTTCTATGAACTTGTGGCGGAAAGTGTAACGGCAATTTCATCGAGCGAAGGTCCGCGCGCAACCGTGCGCGCTCGCGTCGTGCAGTCGGGCGGTCCGCCATGCCGCGGCGACCGTCCACTGGCGGGATCGCTACTGCCCCTGCGCAGTGGAGATCGCACCGGCGGGCGGAGAGGAAGTGAGGTGGATGCTTCTCCGATACCCCCACCCTGACCCTCCCCCGCAGGCGGGGGAGGGGACTGGGGACCGACCGCGCTTCGCAAGCTCCTCCCCCCTGCGCAGCGGGGGGAGGTCGGGAGGGAGGCGCGCGACCGCGTCCAGATCTCGCGCGCTCATCTGCCGTACAGCTTCTCCCGCACTTCCGCGTCGCTCAGTTCCCGCCCCACCCAGACCACGACCTTCGACGCGCCGGCACCGAACGCGACCTCCCTCAGGACCCGCTCTTCGACTTCGGACAATCCACCCTCAGCCATCTCGAGGGGCTGGATGAGCATCTGCGGTTGCATCGCCACGACGCGACGCTCGAACGTCTCCTTCAACGCCCGCTTCAACAGGCTCTCTGCCACCAAGAACTGTCCGATCAGGAGCCGCGTCGTGGTGAAGGGTGTCTGTGCGACAAAGGTATTCTCTCGCGCGGAGTCGAGGTTTCGAACGCGGAATTCGTTCTTCGAGACGCGCACGTACACAGGCTTCTTGGGAAGGAGGGCGCCGAACATGAGGGGCACGCGTGGTTCCGTCGCTTCGACGCTCCGAATTGTAGACGGGCGGGTTGCGGTGGCACGCCCGCCCTATGTACGGTTTGACAGCCCAAATCCGTATCAATAACCTCACCGCCTCCCGTCGGGAAGTGAAAGGATCAAGAAGATGTCCAAGCGCCTGCCATATGTCATCGCCACCGCACTGCTCGCATCCCTGTCCCTGATCGCCCACGCCAGGGAGACGGTGAAGATCGCCTTCATCGGCCCGCTCACCGGGGGGGTGGCCGCCAACGGCCTGGGGGGCCGCAACTCCGCCGAACTCGCGGTGAAGCTCCGCAACGCGGACCCCAAGGCAAAGTACCACTACGAGCTGCTCGTGCTGGACGACGAGTGCAAGCCGAACGTCGGGGTCCAGGTCGCGACGAAGGCCGCCGCGGACAATGACGTCATCGCCGGGATCACGCACTACTGTTCCACGGTGGCGATGGGGACGGTCGACGTCTACCACCGCTTCGGGCTGCCCGTGATCGTCTGGGGCGCGGTGCTTCCGGACATCACTTACGGCAACAATTACAAGGAAATCCATCGCGTCAACGGCACGATGATCAACCAGAACGAGGTCGCCGCGAAATTCATGACGGGGCTGAAGTTCAAGCGCTGGGCGATCATTCACGACACGACGGACTACGGCAAAGGCCACGACAAGTACTTCTCGGAGTTCCTGAAGAAGGACGGCGGGCAGATCGTCGGCGACTTCGGCGTGACGGCTGACCAGCAGGACTTCTCGGCCGAGCTCACGAGGATCAAGGAACTCAAGCCGGACGTCATCTACTTCGGCGGCATCACGCCGCTCGGGGTGCGGATCCGCAGCCAGATGGACAAGTTCGGCGTGAAGGCCGTGTTCGAGGGCACGTCCGGCATCATCTCCGACGCCTTCATCGAGGGCCTCGGACCGCTCGCCGAAGGGGTCGTGGCGTTCCGTGAGGGCGCGCCGGCCGACAAGCTCCCCGGCGGCAAGATGTTCCTGAAGGAATACGCGGCCGCGAACTACAGCGACCCGCCCGAAGCCTACGGACCCTTCGCGTTCGCGGCGACGAACCTCGTGATCGACGCGATCGAGCAGGTCGGCCCGAACCGGAAGAAGGTGCGGAAGGTCCTCGACCGGACGAAGGATCACGACTCGGTCGTGGGCAAGATCACGTTCGACGACCACGGCCAGAATTCGGTGCCGCTCATCACGAAGTTCGTGGTGCAGGACGGCAAGTGGGTCGTCTGGGAGGACAGCGAGTACGCCTCCGGCAAGCGCTCGCTCACCGGCAGGTAACCCCGCGCATCACCGATAGCGGATGGATCTCGCACTCCTGGCCCAGCACGCGCTGAACGGCGCGATGCTGGGGGTGATCTACGCGCTCGTCGCCGTGGGTTTCACGCTGTTCTTCGGCGTGCTCGACGTGATCAAGTTCTCCCACGGGGACGTGGTCATGCTCGGGGCGTTCACGGGGCTCGCGACCTCGATCGGACTGTCGTCCGCGTTCGGGTCCGTGCCGCCGTGGATCGCGGTGATCGTGATCACGCTCACCGCCGTGGCCGCGATGGCGCTGGTCGGGGCGCTCATGGCCAAGTTCCTCGTACTGCCGCTGCACAAGGCTCCCACGCTCAACGTGCTGCTCATCACGCTCATGGCGGGCACCGTGATCCGCGAGAGCGTCCGCCTGTTCTATCCGCAGGGCTCGAACCCCAAGCCGTTCCCGCGTCTCCTGCCGGACGGCGCGGTCAATCTCGGACGCCTCACGCTGCGCTTCGACAGCGCCATCCTGCTCGCGATCGGCGTCATCGCCATCGTGGGCGTGCACCTCCTCATCACGCGCACGCGCCTCGGGCTCGCGATCCGCGCCGTGGCACAGGACCCGGAGACGGCCTCCGCGATGGGCATCCCGTTCCAGGCCACGGTGCTCGCGACCTTCGCACTCGGGTCCGGGCTCGCCGCGCTCGCCGGGGTCGTGAACGGTCTTTACTACAGCGAGGTGAACTTCAGCATGGGGCTGCTGCTCGGCGCGATCGGCTTCTCGGCAGCCGTGATCGGCGGTCTCGGCAACGTCTACGGCGCAATCCTCGGCGGGTTCATCTTCGCGGCCCTGCAGACCATCGGTGCCGTCGCGCTGCCGATCGCGAGCGCCTACAAGGACGTGTTCGCGTTCGGCGCGGTGATCGCGCTCATGGCCTGGAAGCCGGCCGGCCTGCTCGCCGAACGCTCAGCCGAGCGCGTCTAGCGAAGCGAGCCCGCCACACCCGACAACAATCCGGACGACGACGTGCGCACACCTTCCATCCTGCCCGCACTCTTCGCCACCGTCGCCACGGCGGCGGCCGTGGTGCTGCTCCTGCTCGCGGACCAGGAGTGGGAGGTCGCGACGATGGCCGGTGTCGCCGTAGCCGTGCTGCTCGGCGGCATGCGGCTCGGCTGGGGCGAAACGGTGCACCGCAGTGCCACCGCGCACCGCCGCATCGTGACACCCGTCACCTGGCTCGCCGGCGCGGTCGCGATCTTCCTGCTGCGCGAGCACAACTTCGAACTCCTGATGCTGTGCACGGTGATGATCTTCATGATCGCCGGCCTCGGGCTCACGGTGCAGTTCGGCTACGCGGGCGTGGTGAACTTCGCGGCGGCCGCGTTCATGGGGATCGGCGCGTACACGACGGCGGTGCTCATGAACTCGACGGCGCTGCCGCACCCGGTGGTCATCCTGCTGTCCGGTCTCGTGAGCGCGGTGATCGGTTCCGTGCTGCTGCTGCCGCTGCTGCGCACGCGCGGCCACTACGCGGCGCTGATCACGATCGCGTTCGGCATCCTGTTCCGGACATTCCTCGAAGTGAACGACGCGCTCGGCGGACCGCAGGGGCTGAAGGTGCCGGGACTGGAGCTGTTCGGGCACGCTTTCAACGACGCCATCGAGATCAACGACGACGTGGAGTGGTCCTTCTACCTGAACTACGCGGCCGGCGCGCTCGTCGTGCTGTTCCTCGCCTACGAGCTGGTCCGGCGCATCGAACGCTCCTGGATGGGACTCGCGCTGGACGCCGTACGGCTGGACGAAACAGCCGCGTCCGCCTTCGGCCTGAACGGCGCCGCCTGGAAGATCACGGCATTTTCCATCGGCAACTTCCTCGCGGGCGTGGCCGGCTCGCTCTATGCGACGATCACCGCGTTCATCGCCCCCGCGAGCTTCACGTTCAGCGACTCCCTCATCCTCGTTTCGATCGTGATCCTCGGCGGACTCGGCAATCCGCTCGGCCTGCTGCCGGCGGCGCTCGTGGTCGTCGTGCTTCCCGAAAAGCTCCAGGTCATCCAGGAATACCGATTCCTGCTGTTCGCGATCCTCGTGATCGCGATCCTGCTGCTGCGCCCGGGCGGCCTCATCCCGCGGCGTGCACGGGAGTATCCGGAATGAGCACTGCGCTGCTCGACGCGACCGGTCTGTCGGTGCGGTTCGGCGGCGTGCGCGCGCTGGACGGGCTCGACCTGCACGTCGGCGAGGGAGAGGTGATCGGGCTGATCGGGCCGAACGGATCGGGCAAGACCACGTTCTTCAACACGCTCACGGGGTTCGTGTTCCCGGCGGACGGGCGGGTGACCTTCGCGGGCGAGGACATCACGGCACTGCCCGCGCGCGAAGTCGCGAAGCGCGGCATCGCACGCACGTTCCAGCGTCTGAGGCTGCTGCTCGAGCTGTCGGTGTTCGACAACCTGATGCTCGGCCAGCACCTCTCGCTCGATCACGGCGTCTGGGCGAACATCGTCGCACGCGGCGGGCTGCGAAGAAGCCTCGAGAAGCAGCGCGAAACCGCGCGCGCGCTGCTGCGCTACTTCAGCGACTCGCTGCCGGACCGCCTCTCGGAACCGGCGGGCAGCCTCACGATGATCGATCGCAGGCGCGTCGAGGTCTGCCGCGCGCTCATCCGGGACCCCAAGCTGCTGCTGCTCGACGAGCCGTCGGCGGGCATGACACCGGACGAGACGCGCGAACTCATGCAGGACCTGCAGTCGGTGAAGGCCGAGCGGCCCGCGCTGGCGGTCGTGCTGATCGAGCACGACATGGAAGTGATCGAGAGCGTGAGCCATCGCTGTGTGGTGCTCGACTACGGCCGCAAGCTGTGCGAGGGCAGCTACTCGGAAGTCTCGCAGGACCCGGCCGTGCGCCGGGCCTATCTCGGCGTGGAGGACGAGTGAAGGCGCTCGGGCTCGAGATCCGCGACCTCACGGTCGGTTACGACCGGGCCGACGTGCTCTCAGGCGTGTCGCTCGTGGCGCGTCCCGGCGAGATCACGTGCCTGCTGGGCGCGAACGGATCGGGCAAGAGCACGCTCGCACGCGCGATCCTGGGCCTCACCCCGCCGCGCGCCGGCACCATCCGTCTCGGCGAGACGGACATCACGGGCCTGCCCACGCACCGCGTGGTCGCTCAGGGCATCGGTGCGATCCCCGAGGGCCGACGCGTGTTCCCGAAACTCTCGGTACGGGAGAACCTGCGCACCGGTGCCTATCTCGTCCGCGATCACGCGCTCGTGGCCTCGCGCATGGCGGAGGTCTATCGCGTCTTCCCCCGCCTGCAGGAACGCTCCGACCAGCTCGCGGGCACGCTCTCGGGCGGCGAGCAGGCCATGCTGTCGATCGGGCGCGGCCTCATGGGTTCGCCCGGCCTGCTGATCATCGACGAGCCCTCTCTCGGCCTGTCGCCGCGCTTCGTGAAGGAAAATTTCCAGGTGATCCGGCGCATCAACGAGTCCGGTGTGTCGGTCCTGCTCGTGGAGCAGAACGTCCACCAGACGCTCGATGTCGCGCACCGCGGCTACGTGCTCTCCGGCGGGCGCGTCGTCGCCGAAGGCACCGCGGACGAACTCAAGCGCCACCCGGAACTCGTGGCCGCGTACTTCGGACACTAGGGCGACCTTGAACGGGCAGCACGGCAAGCGGCGTTCGCCCCGTTATACTGCCGACGGGAACTACAAGGACGAGACAGCCATGGCCTCGGTCGACGCGCTGCGACTCACGCAGGACCTCCTGCGCTTCAACACGATCAACCCGCCCGGAGCGGAGGAGCCCTGTGCGCGGCACCTCGGTGCCATTCTGGAAAGCGCAGGCTTCCGGGTCACCTATCACCGTCTCGCGGCCGATCGCGCGAATCTCGTGGCGACCATCGGTGGCCAGGACGACGTCGCGCCGATCGTGTTCACGGGCCACATCGACGTCGTGCCGCTCGGCGCCGCGGTCTGGAGCCGGGATCCCTTCGCGGGCGAGACCGACGCGGGTCGTCTCTATGGGCGCGGATCGAGCGACATGAAGTCCGGTGTCGCGGCCTTCGTCGCCGCGGCCGTGGAACTCGCCCCGCATCTGGCCCGTTCGCCAGGCGTCTCCATCGTGATCACCGCCGGCGAGGAGACGGGCTGCCTGGGCGCATTCCAGCTCGTCGCGACGCCCGGTGCACTCGGGCGCGCGGGCGCGATCGTCGTCGCGGAGCCCACTGGCAATTTTCCCTACGTCGGACACAAGGGCGCGTTCTGGCTGAACGCGATCACGCGCGGCGTGACCGCGCACGGATCGATGCCCGAGAAGGGCGTGAACGCCGTCTACAAGGCGGCCCGGGCAGTCACGTGTCTCGAACACTTCCATTTCCGCACGGAACCTCACCCGCTGATGGGCCAGGGCACGCTGAACGTCGGCACCTTCTCGGGCGGGCTCAACATCAACTCCGTCCCTGACCGCGCCGTGATCGGGATCGACATGCGGACGGTGCCGACACAGACACACGCCGGCATCCGGGACGCGCTCGCGGCCGAACTGGGGGCCGACGTGGATCTCGAGACGCTGCTCGACGTCGAGTCCGTCTACACCGAACCCGAAAACGAATGGGTGCAGAGCGTGTTCGACGTGATGCACCCGCATCTGGGCGCCCGCCCGGACGCGAAGACCGCCACGTACTTCACGGACGCAGCCGCGCTCAAGCCCGCCTACGGCCATCCGCCCACGATCATCCTCGGTCCGGGCGAACCCCAGATGGCGCACCAGACCGACGAGTACTGCATCGCCGAGCGGGTGACCGAGTCGACGGCCGCGTTCGTCGAGATCATGCGTCGCTGGTGCCGGGCCTAGCCCTGGTCGCGCGGCCTTCACGATGGGCACGTCCTTCCTCGCGCGAACGGTCACCGACCGTATCGCTGCCATGGCCGGCGCCGGCGGGCCGACGTGGCTGGACGCCGACGTACGTGCCACGGGCGTCGCGGCTGCGGAGTGCGAGATCGGGGGCAGACGTGTCGTCGTGATCGGGACGGATCCCGACCGGTCGTCAGGTGCGATCGGCCGGGAGGGATCCCGGGCGATCATCGATGCGATCAGCCACGCCCGTGCGAACGGCTTTCCGCTGCTGCTGCTGCTCGACTCGGCCGGCGCTAAGCTCACCGAGGGCACCCCCGTCCTCGGTGCCTGCCGACAGATCGAACGCCACCTCCTGCTCGCCGCGGCGGACGGCCTGAGGATAGGCGCGGTGCTCGGCAGGAACTGTTTCGGCGGCGCGAGCCTGCTTGCATTCAGCGCCGAGCTGCGCATCTTTCCCCGTGGCGCGCGACTCGGACTGTCGGGTCCGCGTGCACTCGTGGCCGTGCAGCCGTGCGATCTGGAGACGCGCTCGGTCCAGAGCCTGTTCGGTGCGGAGAGCCGCGCGCGCCACGACGAGGACGCGGTACTCGTCACCGACGATGCCGAGGCCATCCTCGCCACGGTCGTGGCGTGGCTCGCCGAGCCCGCGCCGCGGCTTCGCGACCCCGATCGACGGTTCCGGATGCTCACGCGCCGCCTGCGCATGTACTGGGGTGACCCGTTCTCGGCCACGACCTACCCGCCGCCCCCCGAGATCGAGGTCCGGCTGGACCACCTGTTCCCGCAGGGCTGGAACGCCGTCTGTTGCGACGGCGTCGTCTGGGGAGACGGCTGGATCGATGGCCGCGACACGTGCTTCGCGGGATTTCTCGGCGGACGCGCAGTCAGTGCGTTCGGCTGCTGGCAGTTCCTGGAGGTGCTCCGGGAGTTCGGCCACGAGCCCGCCGGCCGCCCCGTGACCTTCCTGCTCGACTGCCCGGGCCACCGCGCGGACGCACAGAACGAGCAGCTCCTGATCTCCGAGTACGTGGCCGCGATCTCGCAGGCCGCACACGCGCTCGGCAGCCAGGGCCGCACGCTGGAACTCTGGATCGTCGGCGAGGCCGGCGGAGCGATCTACGTCGCTCTCGCGGCGGCGGCCACGACGGTCACGGCCTGGCCGGGCGTCAGGCTCCAGACCCTGCCGGTGACCGCCGTGAACGGCGTGGTCGGGCCGCAGGGCGATCAGAAGCCCACCCTTTCCGCACTCATGGAAGCGCGCGTGATCGACCGCTGGACCCGCTCGACGGGCTTCGGCGAGTGGCCGGCGCCCCGCATTCCGCCAAGATGAACGCCAATCTCTATTCGCTGTTCGCAAGCCGTTTTCCGAAGGATCGCACGTGCACGCTGCTGGAGACCGAGGACGGCTCCGTGTATTCGTACGCACGCCTCGACGCGATGGCCGCGCGCTTCGCGGGCGCCCTCGCGTCCGCCGGCGCCAGGCCGGGCGACCGCGTCGCTGCGCAGGTGGAAAAGTCTCCGGCGTGCCTCGCACTCTACCTGGGCTGCCTGCGCGGCGGCTTCGTGTACCTGCCGCTCAACACGGCCTATCAGCCCGCCGAGATCGCGTACTTCCTGAAGGATGCCGAGCCGACCGTGTTCGTGTGCCGCCCCGCGAGCGTGGAAGCGCTTCGGCCGCACGTCGAGGCAGCCGGGGTGCGGTCGGTGCTCACACTCGACGCGAACGGCACGGGTTCGCTCGCCCAGGCAGCGGAGGCGGAATCGTCCGAGACGCCCGTCGCCGAATCGGGCGCCGGCGACCTCGCGCTCATCGTCTACACGTCAGGCACCACGGGCCGCTCGAAGGGGGCGATGCTCACGCACGGCAATCTCGCCGTGAACGGACAGGCACTCGTCGAGACCTGGGGCTTCACGCGCAGGGACGTCCTGCTGCACCAGCTGCCCCTCTTTCACGTGCACGGACTCTTCATATCGACCCACTGCGTGCTGCTGAGCGGTGCACGCATGCTGTTTCACCGGAAGTTCGATGCCGAACTCGCGCTCGAACACCTCGGTCGCGCAACGGTGATGATGGGCGTGCCGACCTACTACACGCGGCTGCTCGCACTGCCCGCCTTCGACCGGATCGCGACCGCGAACGTGCGGCTGTTCGTATCCGGCTCGGCGCCACTGCTCCTCGAGACGTTCCGGGAATTCGAGCGACGCACCGGCCAGCGCATCCTCGAGCGCTACGGCATGAGCGAGTCGGGCGTGATCACGTCCAACCCGCTGTGCGCCGAACGTCGCGGGGGCACGGTGGGCATGCCGCTCCCCGGCACCGAGGTCCGTGTCGCGAACGATCGCGACGAGCCGGTACCCGCGGGTGAGCCCGGCGGTGTCCAGATCCGCGGCGACTGCGTGTTCAAGGGCTACTGGCGCATGCCGGAGAAGACCCGCGACGAGTTCACGACGGACGGCTGGTTCCGGACCGGTGACGTCGGGATGTTCGATCAGGACGGTTACCTGTCGATCGTCGGCCGCGCGAAGGACCTGATCATCAGCGGCGGCTACAACGTCTATCCGAAGGAGATCGAGATGGAGATCGACGCACTGCCCGGCGTGGTCGAGTCGGCGGTGATCGGCGTGCCGCACGCGGACTTCGGCGAAGCCGTGACCGCCGTGGTCGTGCTCGCACCGGGTGCGACCCTGTCGGAGGCCGACACGATCGCGCATCTCCGCGCGCGCCTCGCGAACTACAAGATCCCGAAGAGCGTGCACGTCGTCGCGGAGCTGCCCCGCAACGCGATGGGCAAGGTACAGAAGAACGTGCTGCGCGAGACCTTCGGAAGATCCGCCTGAGACCACACACCACGGGGTCACACCGCGGGGTCAGGCCTGCGTTGTTGCATTCTCGGTGTCGTACGCCGCCACCCCGTCGCACGCAGTGTCCTTGAGCCCTCGCAGGCGGAGTGCTAGGTTGCGCACTCCGCACCCGCCAGGACGCCCGTCATGACCGAATACCAGTCCATCGCCGAACTCTCGGCCCGTATCCGGGACGGCAGCCTGAGCCCCGTTCGTCTCGTCCGCGACCTCCTGGACCGCATCGATGCGCTCGACGGGCGACTGCGCGCGTTCGTGCGCGTGCTCCCCGATCGTGCACTCGAGCAGGCCCGGGCCGCCGAAAGCCTGCTGAAGAGTGGCGCCGACGCAGGACCGCTGTGCGGCATTCCCTACGCGGCCAAGGACCTGTTCGACGTGAAGGGCGTGCCGACGCGGGCGGGGACACACCTCCTGGACCACAACGTCGCCCTCTCCGATTGCGCGGTCGTTCGTCGCCTGACCGCGGCCGGCATGGTGCTGCTCGGCAAGACACACACGGTGCAGTTCGCCTACGGCGCGGCGGGCATCAATCACGACGACGGCACGCCGCACAACCCGTGGCACCGTGAACCGCTTGCGCCGGGCGGATCGTCGAGCGGCACGGCGGTCGCGGTGTCGGCGGGACTCGCGCCGATGGGGCTGGGCACGGACACGGGCGGATCGGTCCGCACCCCTGCCGCGCTCTGCGGCATCGTCGGCCTCAAGACGACGGTGGGACGAGTGAGCCGCGCAGGCGTGTACCCGCTGTCGTGGACGCTGGACAGCGTCGGCCCCCTCACGAGAACCGTCGAGGACGCCGCGCTCGTCTATCACGCCATGCAGGGCACGGACCCCGACGACTCGTCCACCGCCGGCGTCGTGCCTCACGATCCCGCGAGAGGTCTGCGCGACGGCGTCCGCGGACTTCGGCTCGCGTTCTGCGAATCCGTATTCTTCGACGACGTGGATGCCGAGGTCGCGCAGGCGGTGCGCGACACGGCCGACGTCTTCCGTTCACTCGGGGCGGACGTGAAGAGCATCACCGTGCCCGAGGTGAGTGCGGTCTGGGCCGAGGCGAAGCGGCCCCTGCTGATTCCCGCGGAAGGCTGCGCGGTCAACCGGGAATTCCTCGACACGCACCTGGACGAGCTGGATCCCGTGATCGGCCCGAGAATGCTGACGGGAAGGAAGCTTTCGGCACCGGACTACTTCGCGCTCCTGCAGCGGTGCGACCAGCTGCGGAAGGACGTCCTCTGGACGCTGCGAGACGTGGACGCCCTCGTCGTCCCGGCGACGATGTCGGCCGCGCGCCCGCTCGCCGAGATCGACGCTGACAACGCCGCCTATCTCGCCTACAACACCCGCGTCCACCGCAATGCCGGTATCGGCAACCTGCTCGATCTCTGCGGGGTATCACTGCCCTGCGGCTTCACGTCCGCGGGGCTGCCGATCGGGCTGCAGATCTGCGCGAAGCCCTTCCAGGAAGACGTCGCGCTCCGCGTCGCGCACGCCTACGAGCAGGCGACGCCGTGGCACACACGCCGGCCTGCGCTCGACTGGCTCTGACCTGGCGGTCGGAAGCGGACCGGAAGGAACTCCGGCCCGTTTCCTCAATTGCCCTGGCCGCCCTTGCCCACGATGTTCGTCCCGCTGGGCCCTTCACCGACGATCTGCACGACGACCTCTTCGTCCTTCGCGCCGTCGTAGTGCACCTTGCCGGGGGCGTGGATCGCGAAGCTGCCCGCCGCGAGGGGTGTCGTCTTGTCGGGATCGAAGCTGTCTCCCTCGCCGGCCCACCACGTGCCACTCACGACCGTGACGTAACGCGCTTCCGGATGCCAGTGCGGGCGGCTCATCGTGTGCGGCGCGAACTTGGCACGAATCACGTAGAGCCCGGGCTTGTGCGGATCGCCGGCCAGCACCACGAACTTCACGCCGGGCAGCCCGGGGTAATCCTGCCACTTCATCTGATCGGTCGGCACGATCGTGATCGTGTCGCTGCTGTCGGCCGCGAAAGTCGCCACCGGGGCGGCCAGCGCGAGTGCCATGGCGAGACCGCCGAGAATGCCTGCCTTCATCGTTCTCTCCTCGTGGGGAATGTAACAGGGGGGACGCCCGGCGCACCTGCGTCGCGGGCGGACGGCGCGCATTCTAGACGTTCGCGCGCGTCGCCACGGCAGATGCCATCGGCTGCGAGCCGCCGACTCATTGCCTCAGTCCGCCGTACCCCTGCCACGACCCGGCCACGAGCCACCCGCAATCCACGGGCAGGTTCACACCCGTGATCGCGCCGGCCTCCGCGCTCAGCAGAAACGCCACGGCGCGAGCGATGTCCCCCGGCTGCACCACGCGGCCCAGCGCCGTGCAGCGCTCCAGCAGTGCGACGTCCCGTTCGCCGCGATCGATCGCTGCCTGCAGCGCGGGCGTGATCGTATGACCCGGGGAGACCGCGTTCACACGGACCTGTGCGGGCCCCCACTCGGCGGCGAGACATTCGGTCATCGCGATGACGGCGGCCTTCGCGGGTGCATACGCGTGCAGCGGCATGGAGCGCATCCCCGCCACGGACGCGATGTTCACGATGCTGCCGGCCCGGCGCGAGGCCATGCGCGTCCCGAAGGCGACCGCGACGAGGTAGGCGCCACGCTGGTCCACGCGGACGACCTCGTCCCAGTCGGCCATCGAAAGCTCGCGGGGACGCGCGGGATCCTGGATCACGCCCGCGTTGTTGACGAGCATCGTGACCGGCCCGTAGTCGTTCTCGACCGTGCGCGCGCAGTCGTCCACGGCATGGCCGTCGCCCACGTCGACGATCCAGGCGCGGCCGTTCACCTCGCGTGCCACGTCGTGCGCGCGATCGCTGCGGTCCAGCACCGCGACCCGGGCCCCGCGTGCGGCGAGTGCCCGACAGCACTCGGCACCGATGCCGCTCGCACCGCCCGTCACGACGGCCACCCCCGACAGCCCTCCGTCCATCCTGCGTTTCCTCCTGCCTCGTGGTGAGAATCCGCCCTTCCGATCGCGCGGACACGGTCCTTGGTCGATTCCGGCGGGCGTCGTCACCGGGTTCGCGTTCGTTTGGGAGATTCTGCGGGGATGTTCCGGGTCAGGCAACGCCGCGGGGAAGCACGACGGGCGGCGACAGCGGGTAGCGCGTGTCAGGCTTCCTGGCTCTCGAGCACGGCGTCGAGCGCGCGTTCGAGGCCGGCCCGCGTGAACGGTTTCATCAGATAGCCGTCCATCCCCGCCCGACGCGAGGCTTCCCTGTCTTCCTCCGCGAAGTTCGCGGAGACCGCGAGAACGGGCATCCGGGCATTCCCGCGTTCCCGTTCGATCGTGCGAATGCGTCGCGTGAGTTCCAGGCCGTCCAGAACGGGCATCTGGAGATCGAACAGGCCGACGTCGAACCGGCCCGCCTCGTAGGCGTCGAGTGCCTGAGCACCATCCTCGGCCGTGACGACCGCGTGCCCCATCTTTCTCAGGAGGGTCGTGATCAGACGGCGGTTGACCGGGTTGTCCTCGGCCACGAGGACACGCAGCGGGCGCGTGCCGGCCGGCGCGTCGCCAGGCTCGCCGCGCGAAGGCCGGTCGGCCTGCGGAGACGGTGGGACGTCTCCCTCGGCGGGCTCGCCGAAGACCGCCGAGAAGCCGAACACGCTTCCGGCGCCCACCCGGCTCGTCACGTCGATCCTGCCACCCATGAGCCGGACGAGCCGCTCCGAGATCGTGAGGCCGAGACCGGTTCCCCCGAATCGCCGCGTGACCGAAGAGTCGGCCTGCCCGAACGCGTCGAAGATGCTGCCCAGCTTGTCGTCCGGGATGCCGACACCGGTATCCGACACCTCGAAGCGGATCCGGTGGCCCTGCCCGGTACGTCCCTGGTGCGAGACGGCGACCGCGACGCGGCCCTGCCTGGTGAACTTGACCGCGTTGCCGACGAGATTCAGGAGCACCTGGCGCAGCCGGAAGGCGTCGCCGCGAATCCTCGCCGGCACGTCCGGCGCGACGTGAAGCTCGAGCGCCAGTTCCTTTTCCGCTGCCACCGGTCCGAGCAGGCGGGTGACGTCCGCCACGCACGCCCTCGGATCCATCGTCTGCAGTTCCAGCGACACGGACCCCGCGTCGATGCGGGAGAAGTCGAGGATGTCGTTGATCACGGCGAGGAGGTGCCGGCCGGAGTACTCCACCGCGTCGACGTATTCCCGCTGGGTCGGGTCGAGCGACGTGTCCGCGAGCAGCTCGGACATGCCGATGATGCCGTTCAGCGGGGTGCGGATCTCGTGGCTCACGTTCGCGATGAACTCGCTCTTCGCGCGGTTGGCGGATTCCGCGGCGAGCATGGCTGCGCGGACCTGCTCCTCCTCGGCCTTGCGGGCCGTGATGTCCGCCACCGACCCGACCATGCGCGCCGGCCTGCCGTCCGGGTCGAGCGTCGCCTGGCCGACGGACCGGATCCAGATGTAGCCGCCGTCCGGACGCCGGACGCGGAATTCCTCGTCGAAGACCTGACCGTCCACCAGTCGCGCCGCGAGCGCCCCGGTCACGCGGGTCGCGTCGTCAGGGTGGATCGTGCGCCCCAGGGCCGTCGGCACTGACTCGGACTCGTCGAAGGAAGTGCCGAAGAGGGCCTCGTGCTGGGCAGAGCGATAGACACGGTCCGCGACGATGTCCCAGTCCCAGACGGCCTGCCCCGTTGCCTTCACCACCATCGCGAGACGCTCGCCGGTCTGGCGTGCCTGCTGCTCGGCAGCCTCGAGCCGGCGCACCGTTTCACCCATCGTGTGGCCCATCGCGACCGCGAGCTTGCCCGACTGGTCCAGTTCCTGGATCGCGAAGTCCTGCGCGACGTGCTCGTAGTCGCCGCCGCCGATCCTGCGGATCACGTCGTTCAGCGCGACGAGCGGCTGCGTGAGCTTGCAGCTTTCGCGCTGCGCACGGCGGTAGAGCCACGTGAAGAAGATCGCATAGAACACCACGAGCCCGGCGACCATCGTCCACGCGATCGTTCGGGAACGCTCGCGCAGGGCGTCGACAACCGAGTAGACGTGATCCTTCGGGACGATGAGCAGCAGCTTCCAGCGTGCCTCGGGAATCTTCGACCACGTGAGCAGCTTGTCTCCGCCGAAGGATATCGCGGCGATGCCCGTGTCCGACGCCGCGACCACCTGCCCCAGTGCACGCAGGCGCGGACTCCGCAGGAAGTTGAAATCGTCGGGTTTCAGGGTGTCCTTGAGGACGGCGGTCTGATAGTCGTGCGTGGTCAGCTCCGAGACGCCCCACTCGGCTTCGCCACGCTTCGGCAGCGCGATCACCGTGCCGTTCTCGGAGACCAGGACACCGTAACCGCCCCAGGGGATGTCGAGCCGCAGCACCCGCTGCACGATGGACGCGATGGTCACGTCCAGACCCACGACCGCCTCGAGGAAGTCGCCCCGATAGACCGGCGCGATGGCCGAGACGATCCAGCCCGCGCCGGCGGGATCCAGGTACGCATCGGTCCAGACCACACGCCGCGCCGGGTCGTGGGCAGCGTCAGCCTCGTAGTAGAAGTTGTACGAGGGGATGTCCATGCGCGGTGCGTACTGGGACGTCACGTCGAAGTACGGATAGATCCTGTTGAGGGAGTCGTGCGTGTTCAGGTAAGTCTGGACGATCATCGGACTCGCTTGCCTGATCGACGCGAGGAGCGGGTCCACCTGCGCGAGTCGCCGCGCCTTCTCGCGTTCGGGGGGCCCGATCGGGTGTATGCCGCTGTAGAACATCGCCGCCCCCCCGGTGTCGCGAGTCGTCAGGTAGGCGCCCTCGGACGTCATGGCGTACGAGTCGAGAACGTCCGCGGGCGGCGTGTAGGGTCTCCCGAGCGCCGTGGCCACGCCGTCCCGCAGGACTTGCGCGAGGCTCGACACGGCGAGCAGCTTCTCGTTGATGTTCTGGGCTTCCCGCATCGCGATGCCGTGCAGCTCGGTCTGCGAAAGAGCACGCAGGGACTCCGTGTTCGCCCGGTGGGAAAGCGCCGTCGTCGCGACGAACAGCCCGACGATCACGAGCTCCACGAGGAGGAGCGGGACCAGCGTCGTCTTGAGATAGGACCGCCAGATCCACCGTGCCGCGGACAGGGGAGACGGGTTCGCGTCCGCCGTTCCTGCCGGGACTGCCTGATCGGTGGACTGCAGGCTCTTCAATGGAACTGCTTCCGTATGGACGCGCCGGGCGCCGGAGGGGACTCGCGAAACGTCGGGACGCGTGTCGTCTGGAACGTGCGCGCATGCGGTACGCACGATTTATCGACGCGACGGATCGATTCTTGACACCCGTTCCCGCGGGGGCCGGCGCCCGCGGCCGGGAGTAGAATCCCCTCCATTCATCAACGGCGTCGGCGCCCGCCTCACCGCACTCGTGCACCGGCGTCCGGAGCCAGAGCACCCATGCGTACACTCAAGCATCTCTTCGACAAGAACCGGCATTGGGCGCAGAAGGTCCGGGACAGTGATCCGGAGTTCTTCACGAAGCTTTCCATGCAGCAGTCGCCGGAGTACCTCTGGATCGGCTGCTCGGACAGTCGTGTCCCCGCGAACCAGATCGTGGGCCTCCCCCCGGGGGAGCTCTTCGTCCACAGGAACATCGCCAACATCGTCGTGCACACGGATCTCAACTGCCTGGCAGTCATGCAGTTCGCCGTGGACGTCCTCAAGGTCCGCCACATCATCGTGTGCGGTCACTACGGCTGCAGCGGCGTCCAGGCGACCCTCCGGCGGGACCGCATCGGACTCAGCGACAACTGGCTGCGCCACGTCCAGGACGTGCGGGAGAAGCACCAGCAGCGACTCGTCGAAGGCGACGAGAGCGCGGGCGACCGGCTGTGCGAACTGAACGTCGTCGAGCAGGTGGCCAACGTGTGCCACACGACGATCGTGCGGGACGCCTGGGACCGCGGCCAGTCGGTCGCCGTGCACGGATGGATCTACGGTATCCGTGACGGCCTGTTGCGCGATCTCAATACCACGATCACCGATCTGGGCGAAGTCGCCCACATCTACCGCGACGCGATCCGGTCGCTCGGCTGACCGCGACCGACTTTCACGCAGGTGTCCGGTGGACACGTGTCCCGGCTTGCCGGACACGGCGTTCCGCAGGTGTCGAACAATGGGGGGGTAAAGGTGGTGACAAGACTGTTCTGTTTCGTGCTGGCGCTGGTCTGGTGTGTCACGGCGCGCGCTGCCGTGGTCAACGTGGAGTTCAATTTCACGCCGTTCGTGGGCGATTCGGTGAGCAACGAGGTCGAATCCTTCCCGGGTACGGCGAGGGTCTACGTGAACAATGTCCTGCTGGGCGAACGCGACGTGTCGCGCCGCCCGCTCCCGATACTGCCTGACAGCGGCGAGGTCCGCCCCGCGATCTGGATACCGGCGACCGCGGTCGGCCCTGTCCTTCGCAGGGGTCACAACACCCTCCGCATCGATTTCGAACCCAAGGATCCCGGGACGACCTATCACGCGCAGCTGCGGTGGGCATCGGTCACGGACGCGCGTCCGTCCACGGATGCCGGAGGCGGCGCCCGGACCAATCTCGCCAACCCCGGCACCGATGACCGCGTGATCAAGGGAAAGGTGTCCTTCACGCACGAGTTCGACGCGGAGTTCGCGCCGGATCAGCCGTGGCACCACTACCCGCCGGTGGCGAGCGTCACCGAAGAGGACCGTCGGTCGCTGCTGGAACTCGTGAAGGCCCGCGCGCGGACCTTTGCGCCCGACTTCTCGGACCTCTACGCGCTGCTCGTCGCCGGACATCGGGTCGACGTGGACGAAGTCCGCAAGTCCGGATGCCTCGAGACGGTGTATGACGCGGGCCTGCGCATCGCGCCTGCCGACGCCCGCGATTTCGATGTCGGTTTCACGGGCAACGCCGAAGTCATTTTGCGGAGCCGCAACGGCGGCCTCTTCCACCCCGAGGATCCGACGGTGTTCTCACGCGTCACGGACACGGCGGTGCAGAAGTGCGCCGGGCTCGTGCTCTTCGCGTCCTTCCCGCCGCGGCTCGCAGCGGTCCGGTCGCCGGACGGCGGCTGGCGGATCGTCTATTGACCCGACGGTCAGATGACGCCCGCAACGGACGTCCCGACCCTGCCGACGGGCCGGGCCCGACCGCCCCGCGTCGCTGCCCTGGCGCACGGTGTTCGCAAACACGCGCAAAGGGTCACGTCTTGCCCTGATATTGATTGATACAAATAGTAGTTTCGGTGTTGCCCTGTGGCCCGTCGTCTTGTAAGGTGCCGTCATGGCAAGACCGCTACGTATCGAATTTCCCGGCGCGATTTATCACGTCACGGCGCGCGGAGACCGGCGGGAGCCGATCTTCCAGGACGACATCGACAGAATGTCGCTCGTGGAGGTGTTTGCGCAGGCCCTGGAACGCTTCGACGCCACCGCACTGTCGTTCTGCCTGATGGACGACCACTACCACTATGTCGTGCAGACGCGCCGGGCGAACCTGTCGCGCCTGATGCGACAGGTGAATGGTGTGTACACACAAACCTACAACCGTCGCCACGGAGAGACAGGTCATCTCTTCCAGGGCCGGTTCAAGGCGATCCTGGTCGATCGGGATGCCTATCTGCTCGATGTCTGCCGTCACGTCGAACTCAATCCCGTCCGTATCGGCAAGGTGAAGGACCCGGTCCGCTGGCCGTGGGGCAGCTACATCGCGCACACCGGTCAGATCGAATCCCCGCCGTGGCTCGACACGCGCACGGTCCTGAGCGAACTCGCGGGCAGGGAGATCAAGGGGCCGCTGTCGCCCGCCCTGCGGCGGCGCTACGCGCAGTTCGTCGCAAAGGGGCACGACGTCCGGCTCTGGGAGGACGGCCTGCGCCGTCAGATGTATCTCGGGGACGACCGGTTCGTGAAGAAGATGCAGGGCCGGCTCGGGGCAGGCACGCTCGCGGACAGGGAGATCCCCCGGCGGCTCAGGCAGGGTCCGCAGAAGGCACTCGACTCGTACCTGGGTCCGCGCCGCGACCGCAACGAAGGCATCGTCCGGGCGTTTCGCGAGGGCGGCTACACGATGAGCGAGATCGCACGGACGATCGGCCTCTCGGTGTCGCGCGTGAGCCGCATCGTGCGCGAACACGAAGTCCGGGACCGGGAATTCGCCGACGCCTGAGGGCAGTGCGGCCCCGTATCGCAGGCAGCGCCGCAACGTCACTCCCCGCTCGGACACTCTCCACGAGTCCCACTGCCCCCGCGATCAGGTCGCGCGGTCATCCTGTTCGCCTCCGCCGTACGCGCGACCGACCCCCGCTTCAGCGATCGACGCTGCGGCAGTCGGGAAAGACCTTGACGAGCGTGCGCCCGTAGCGGAAGTCGCTGAAGTCGCAGGGATGCCGGAACGTGCCGTAACACTTGTTCGGGGTGTCGAGCGCGCAGTAGCGCATGTCCTGGCGCTGCGCGAGCGGCACCACGCTCATTTCGCCTTCGTGCCCCTCGGCGCGCGCGATGAGGTCTTCCTTCGGTGTGACGTACACGACGAGCGCATAGGGATAGTGAGGGGTCGGCCGGTCCTCGCAGCTGCACATGTACACCTCCGTCCGGATCGCGTCCGGCGCGAGGGCCTTCAGTTCCGCGGCCGTGAAGTGCGCCCGGAACCACGCCAGCGCGGCCGGCGAGCGCAACACGGCGTCGGGCAGGGTTCGATCGGTCGTGTCCTGCGCGTGCAGGCCCACTGGCCAGGCGAGCGCCATCGCCCACCAGCCAGCGCGTATACGTGCGTACCAGCCAGCCATTCGTGTCCTCCGCGGCGATCCCGGGCCGGTTCGCCGTGGCGCCGGCCCTGTTGTCGGGATCGACATTGTGACGTGTAGGACACGCGAGTGGAACGACCGCCGGCACGACCCGGAAAACGAGCGGTGCCGGCGTCGAGGCGGAGCACGCGATCAGGCCGCCAGGCGCACCGGCCCGGCCCCGCGCAGGGCGGCTTCGATTCCCGTCGCGGCGAGGATGTCCTGCAGTTGCTCGGGCGGAAGATCCGTGAGCGGCGCCCGCGTGGGACCGCACGACACGCCGACGGCGGGGGCCAGGCCTTTCAGCACGTTGATGATGCCGTGCGGGGCGGATGCGGCGATGAGCCGGCGGATCGGCGCCTGGGCCGCGCGCGCCGTGGCGAGATCTCCGCGATCGAACGCCGCGACGAGTGCCCGCACGATGGGGCCCGTGTAGTTGTAGGTCATGCCCACCGCCTGCCGGACGCCGAGACTCATGGCCGGCAGCAGGAAATCGTCCCGCCCGTAGAACACCTCGAGCGTGTCCCCGCACTCGTCGATCACGTTGCCGAGGTCGTTGAGGTCGACGTCCGTGAACTTGACCCCGGCGAAGTTGGGGATCCGGGCACGCGCTTCACGCACGATCGACGCTGCCGGGATCGCGGTGCCCGTGAGCATGGGGATGTGATAGTAGAAGAAGGGCAGCCGGGGCGCTCCGGCCGCGATGATGGCCAGGGCGTCGACAGCCTCGGCGGCGTTGCGCGGCTTGACGAAGTAGGGCACGACGGCAGCCACGGAATCCGCGCCGATCGAAGCCGCGTGGGCGGCGAGCGCACGGGCCTCCATGGGCGCGGCGTGGCCCACGTGCACGATGACGCGGAAGCCTGACGGCGCGCCCGCGACCCATGCCGCCGCGACGTTCTGCCGCTCTTCGCCGGTCAGCGACGAGCCCTCGCCCGTCGTCCCGCAGATGAACGCACCGTCCACCTTCTCGTCGACCAGACGCTCGATCTGCCGTTGAATCACCGGGGTGTCGACGACTCCGTCGGCACCGAAGGGCGTGAAGGCGGCGGCTATCACCGAGAACGGTCCGGACATGGCTGGTTCCTCCTGAAAGTGGGTGAGCTGATGGTTGTGTATCCTAGGCGGTCACCCGCCGGTCAGGGTTGCAGGCGATGCGACACGAATCGGCTGGATTCGCACTCTTTCGCAGTACACTGCGAAAGAGTGCGAAGGACAGGAGGGTGGACGACCGATGGGAACGAGTGAACGTTCGGAACGTGCGGCTGCGCTGCGCGAGTCCGTCATGCAGGCGCTCGCGAAGGCGCGAGAGCGCCACGAAGGACGGCTCTCGCGCTTCCTCGTGACCGTCGAGCCCGATGCGATCCGCGCGGGGCTCACCAAGGACGATTTCTACCGCGCGGCCAGACCCGATCTCGCGGATCAGCTCAGCCTGTCGAAGCTGAGCCGGCTGCAGGAGATACTCGAACGGGCAGGCGTCGTGGAACCCACCGCGGAGCAAGGCTCTGAACTGCAGCGGGCGATCCTCGCCCTCTCGCGCATCACGCGCACGCCGGAGCGCTTCCGCCGGACGCTGCCCAGGCGCATGTTCTGCCTGCGACGAAGCTATCTGGTGCCGCGCACCGTCAACGTGTCGTTCGTGGAGATCTCGGCCGAGGATCTGACCGTCCGCTATCAGGAGACGCGGGCGGGCAGTCTCGGTGCCGCGAGCCAGCGGGCGGTCCTCACGGGTACCGTGCTGCATCACGACGATCTCGACGATCTCTATTACGTGATCGGGCTGAACGAGTTCCGCACCAACTTCGCGGTCGAGGAGGCCACGAGCGTCCACGCGAACCTCGTCGCGCTCACGATCCTGCGACAGTGCGAGCGGGAGTCGTTCGAAGCCTTCGAAGGCATCCATCTGGGTGTGATGCCGGACAACAATCCGGATCACCCGTCCGCACCCTATGCCGCGAAGCTGCTGCTCGTCGAGACCGAACAGTCGCTCCCGGAGGCCGCGCATCGGGGCCTGATCCAGAATCACGCCGAGGACGGCCTGATGACCCTCGCCGGCTGGCTGCCCGCCGAGCGGCAGCGGCTGGCGCGACACCTCGTGCCCGGATGCCTGTCGAACGACCCCGACCCGGCCTACGACCTGCTCGTCGCGGACGTCACGAGCGGGAACCCCACGCCACTCGACTGAGCAGGTCCCGAACCGGGAACGACACCACCGGGACCGCGACGCCGTCGCCGGTGCCTCGTGCCGCGAGCGCCGCGCGGCTCAGGTCGAACGGCCCCTGCGGCGTTCGAGTTCGTCCTCGATGGATTCGATGTTCGCGCGCACGCCGCGCAGATTCGGATTGAGCGCGATCGCGCGCCGGAAGTACCCGAGCGCCGCCTCCAGGTTTCCGCGCCGCTCCTCGATGAGTCCGTAACCCGACAGCGCGCCGAAGTGCTGCGGGTTGCGTGCGAGAACCTCCCTGCAGTCCGCGGCCGAGGCCTCCAGGTTGCCTGCGAGGAAGTACGCCGTCGCGCGCTTGTTCCAGCCTTCCGCGAACTCGGGCCGCCGGTGGACGATCCGGGAGAAGATCGCGATGCTCTCCTCCAGTCGCCGCGCGACGAGCGCCTCAATGCCGCGCGCGAAGAGCCTGTCGACGTCCTCGTCCCCCGAACGGCTCCAGATCGCCCAGATCGCCTGTTCCGCAAGGGCCCGCACCGACTCGTCGGGATCGTTGAGCGCACTCATGAGCAGGGGCACATCCACGGCGCGTCCGGACTGGCCGAGGACGAGCACCGCCCGTCGCCGGTCGTCGGCACTGTCCGAACGGATCGAGGCGGCGGCCTCGTCGCGATTCGAGGCCGGACCGTCAGTGCCGGCCGCTCGTGCAGGGATCGCAGCGGCGACGGCGAGCGTCACGAGCAGGGCGAGTTCGAGGGACCGAGAGACCATCGTGCGCATGCCTGACCTCCGCGTCCGGCCATCCGTGAAGGAGGCAGCGTAGCGCGAATCCGTACGGACCGGGAACGAAAAACCCCGGCCGGGCAGGCCCGGCCGGGGCGCTTCGGGACGCGACTCGAGCCTCAGTCGCCGCCGCGCGGACCGTTGTGACAGTCGTAGCAGCCGACCTCATGCCCGGCGGCAAACGTTCTCGTGCCGCCCTCCGCGCGGAAGCTGCGGTCGGCACTGACCCGGCTGAGGGGTGACCCGCGATAGTCGGGACCGTGACAGCTCGCACAGGCCTGCGCGGATCGCTCCGCGGCGTCGCCGTGCGCGCCCACCCACCAGCTCGTGGTGCTGTGCATGCCGTGCGGCCCGCCCGTCTGCGTGTTCGGAACGTTCGCATGGCACGTCGTGCACTCGGCGACCGTCCCGGCGTGGCCCTGGAGTGCAATGCTCTGCAGGTTGTCGTTCTCGTGCGAACTCGGGTAGATCGCGTGCGTCGCACCGTGGCAGGCCTCGCACTGAAGGTTGCCGTGCCCCTTGCTGAACCGGAACAGGCTGAACCCGAGCGCGGGCGTGTTCGCATTCGTCGCGAATCGCGTGTCCGACGGGTGCTTGAGTGCGCCGGTGCCGTCGAGCGCGCTCAGGTCACGCACGCCGTCGTGGTGGCAGGCCTGACAGTTCGGCTCCTCCAGCCAGCCGACACGCGCCGGATCGCCTACCGCCGACATGCCGCCGTGACAGCTCTGACAGCCCATCACGGCATTGCCGTTCGCATCCACCGCGCTGCCCATCGCGCCTCGCAGGCACTTGGTCTTGGAGCCGGGGTGGCACGTGTAGCACGCGGAACGATTGCCGATGTCGTCGAGCGTGGCGAGCTGGACCGGATCCGTGACGCCGGCGTGCTGCCGATGGATCGCCGAGGTCAGCGCGGGAATGCCGGCGATGCCGGTGCCCGCCAGCGCATTCGATGCGTGGCACGATGCGCACAGGATCGGTTTCGTGGCGGCGGCCGTTGCTTCGAGGCCCTTCGGATCGTAGCCGAGCTGCGTGATCGCATCGGCGTAGGCCTGCGACGACCCGAGCTGCTTCTGGTCGTGCAGCCTCAGGATGTTGCGCTTCCAGTCCCTCTCGGGATCCGGGTCGTTCACCCATCCGGCCTGCGGCCGCGCGGCGAGCCGTGCCGTGTTGCCGGTGTCCACCGACGCGTGGCACGCCTTGCAGGTCATCTCGTCGCTGACCGGCAGAACGGTCTTCGCGCTGGCGAGCACGCGCCCCGCCGGATCCCGTGCGACGACGTTCACGAGCGGATAGTAGTTCTTGTTTCGCTGGTCGTCGTAGGGCGTGATCGGTATGGCCTCGGCCTCGAACCACTGGTGGGTCGGGTTGAACGTGAGCGGTGCCGGTGAGGTCGTGGGTGTCGGGTTGCCCGTGAGTCCGATGTCCGGTGCGGCATCGACGCCGAACAGCTGTTTCACGTACTGCCAGAAGTTGGTCTTCGTGGAGCTGTTGGTGTTGATCGAGCCCGTCGGATCGGCAATGGCCTCGTAGGTGAGGGTGACACCGGACACCACGGGTTTCCCGGTGCTCTTGTCGACCAGCTGGGCATGGAGGTTGTTGTACGGCGGCAGGATCGAGAACACCGAGTAGTCCTTCCCGTCGACGCAGTGCATGCCCAGGTCGTTCCAGGCCAGCAACGCGAAGGACCCGGGTGCGGCCGTCGTGTCGGTGACGACGATCGCGACTGTGGCCGTCCCGACCTGGTCCCGGACGGTCATGACCGCCTGTCCGGCCTTCAGCGCGGAGACGGAAACCGAACCGTTCGCGTAAAGGGCGGCCACCACTGCCGGATCCGACACCAGGACCGTGACGGTACCGCTCGCACCGCTCACGCTCACGGTCGCAGTCGAGCCGGCGACGAGCGAGAGCGTCGTGGGCGAGACGGACAGGCTGACGGGCGGCGGCGAATCGCCCGTGACCGTGACGGCGACGGAAACGCGCCCCTGGCGGTCACGCACCGTGATGGCGGCCGTGCCGATCCGGCGGGCGCTTACCGTGACGACGCCCGAGCCGTAGCGCGCCGTCGCGACGCCGCTGTCGCTGGTCGATACCGAAACAGGTCCGCTCGCATTGCTCACCCGAAGCGCAGCACTCGCACCGACTCTCAGCACGACGGAGGCCGGCGTGACGGAGAGGCCGGTCGGCCCGCCCGGGTCCTGCGTTCCTTCTCCGTCCCGCGAACCCGTCGCGGCGCGCGCGATCGTCACGGCCACGGTTCGTTCGGTGCGCAGGTCGCGGATCGAAAGCGTGCCGTTTCCGGACCGTAGCCCCGTGACGGTCACTGCACCCTCGCGGTAGCGCGCGGACATCAGGTTTCTGTCGGACACCTCGATCCGGACGGAACCCCGTGCACCGCTGACGGCGACGGTGGCCGTCCCGCCGACGTCCAGGCTGATCGAGGTGGGCGAAACCGTCAGGGCCGCGAGGGCCGACGGTGCGAGGATGAACGCGAGGAGCGCGAACGTGAACGCTGCGAACTGCTGCAGCCGGGCACGCGCGTCTCCTCCACCCGCGAACATGCCGCGGGCGCGGAGTGACTCTGCCATGGTCCTGCTCTCCCTGGAAACGAACCGACGTCCAGGCAGCCACGGCACCGTGGCTCCCTGGCGGGGTGGCTTACAGCGTTCTATTGTCTTGTCGGGGAGGGCGTCTGGTCGCGCACGCGGGATGGTCGTGCCGATCCACCGTAGTACATGGCAGCCAATGCATCACGGCCCGGCGGATCCCCTCCGGTCAACTGCAGCGGCTGTGGATCCGAGCTTCCGTCCACCCACGACACGGGGCTCGAACACGACCGATTGCGGGAAAATATGCCACGCCCCGCCCGGGGTCGCAAGGGAAATTTTCCCGCGTACTGGCCGCGAGGAACCCTGCCGCGTCGATTCAGGCTGCTGCGCGCGGCAGAGAGACAGGGCGCCGCGCGGCCGCGAGGTGATCCATGGCTGCCCGGACGCCCTGCCGGGCGATCGGGACCCCGGCGAGGTCCAGCCCCATCTCGACACCTGCCAGCGTTCCGGCAAGCGCGAGGTCGTTGAAGTCGCCCAGATGACCGATCCGGAAGACCTTTCCGGCGAGCCTGCCCAGGCCGGTGCCGAGCGAGAGGTCGAAGTGCTCGAGGATGAGGGCCCGAACGCGGTCCGCGTCGTGGCCATCCGGCAGCATCACGGCCGTGAGCGAACTGCTGTATTCCTCGGGATCCGCACACAGCACCTCGAGCCCCCAGGCGCGGACCGCCCGGCGGGTGGCCTCGGCGTGGCGATCGTGTCGTGCGAACACGTGTTCGAGGCCTTCCTCCATGAGCATGGCGAGCGCCTCGCGCAGGCCGTACAGGAGGTTCGTGGCGGGGGTGTACGGAAACCAGCCGGACTTGTTCGACGCGAGCATTTCCTCCCACGACCAGTAGGATCGCGGCAGCCCGGCGGTGCGCGAGGCCGCGAGCGCCTTCGGACCGATGCCGTTGAAGGACAGTCCGGGCGGGAGCATGAGCCCCTTCTGCGACCCGGCCACGGTCACGTCCACACCCCACTCTTCCTGCCGGTAGTCGATGGAGGCGAGCGACGAGATCGTGTCGACCATGAGCAGCGCGGGATGACCGGCGCGGTCCATGGCCGCGCGGACGAGCGGGATGCGCGACGTGACCCCGGTCGACGTCTCGTTGTGCACGACGCAGACGGCCTTGATCTCGTGCTCGCGGTCCTCCTTCAGGCGGGCTTCGATCGCCTCGGCGTTCGCGCCGTGCCGCCAGTCGCCGGGCAGGAGTTCGGTGACCAGTCCGAGACGCTGCGCCAGGTTGCGCCAGAGCATCGCGAACTGGCCCGTCTCGCACATGAGCACGCGGTCGCCGGGCGAGAGGGTGTTGACGAGTGCGGCTTCCCACGCGCCCGTGCCCGAAGCCGGGTAGATCACGACGGGGCCGCGGGTGCCGAATACCGGCTTCAGCGCGTCGAGAACCTCGCGGGAGAGGCGGTTGAAATCCGGGCCCCGGTGGTCGATGGTGGGTCGGTCCATCGCACGAAGGACCCGGTCGGGAACGTTGGTCGGTCCCGGAATCTGCAGGAAATGGCGGCCGGCTCGGTAGGTCATCTCGATGCTCCTGATCGGGCGGACCTGCACCCGGCGAAGCGGTCTGGTGCGCAGCCGTGCTGAACGTCCGCGTTGCGGAATCTCTCTCGCGAATGCCGTCGGCACCGGGTGGCGGGGCGACGGCACCGCGTCGTGCAGGGTATCATCCCTCGCACCATGAATGCACCGCTCCCGATGACCCGCACGGTGAGACCGGGCGACAGCGCGCTCGCGGCGCGCCTGCGCCGTGCGATCGAAGGAGACGTGCTGTTCGACCCCGCCAGTCGCGGCCGCTATGCGACGGACGCGTCGATCTATCAGATCGAACCGCTCGGTGTCGTCGTGCCCCGGACCGAGCAGGACGTCCAGGCGGTACTCGAGATCGCGCGCGAACAGGGGGTGCCCGTGCTGCCGCGCGGAGCGGGCACTTCCCAGTGCGGACAGACCGTGGGCGAAGCCCTCGTCATCGACACGTCCCGCCATCTCGACGGCATCCTCGAGGTCGATCCCGAGGCCCGCACGGCACTGGTCCAGCCGGGCGTCGTGCTCGATCACCTCAACGCGCACCTCCGCAGGCACCGTCTCTGGTATCCGGTCGATGTCTCGACGTCGGCGCAGGCCACGCTCGGCGGCATGGCAGGCAACAACTCCTGTGGAGCGCGTTCGATCCGGTACGGAAACATGGTGCACAACGTCGCCGCCATCGACGCCTGGCTGGCGGACGGCACGGCGTGCACGTTCGGACCGTCGGGTGAAAGTCACGGCACGTCGGTCCGGTATCGGGAAATCGTGCAGGGCATCCACGCGATCGCGCGGCGCGAGGCGGCCGAGATCGCCGCACGCTGGCCCCGGGTGCTGCGTCGCGTCCAGGGCTACAACCTCGACATGGTGCTGCCGGACCGGGACCACAACCTCGCGCACCTTCTGGTCGGATCGGAGGGCACGCTCGCGTGGTTCCGGCGCCTGCGGCTGCGACTTGCCCCGATCCCACCGCGCAAGGTGCTGGGCGTCGCGCACTTCCCGACGTTCTACGCGGCGATGGACCTCACCCGGGAGATCGTGAAGCTCGATCCCGACGCCGTGGAACTCGTGGACCGGACGATGATCGGGCTCGCGCGCGAACACGCCGAGTTCCGGCCCGTCGTCGAGCAGTTCTTCCTCGGCCGTCCCGACGCGATCCTGCTCGTGGAATTCGCGGGCGAGGACGAACGCGAACAGCTCGACCGGTTGCACCGCCTCGACGAACTGCTCGCCGACCACGGGCATCCCGGCGCCGTGGTGAAGGTCACGGATGCCGCGCAGCAGCGAGCGATCTGGGAAGTGCGCAAGGCCGGTCTCAACATCATGATGTCGATGAAGGGGGACGGGAAACCCGTCTCGTTCATCGAAGACTGCGCGGTCCCGCTGGAACATCTCGCCGAATACACGCGCCGTCTCGACGAAGTGTTCGCGAAGCACGGCACGCGCGGCACGTGGTACGCCCATGCATCCGTGGGCACGCTGCACGTGCGCCCGGTCCTGAACATGAAGGCGGACGGGGCACTGAAGATGCGCGCGATCGCCGAGGAAGCGTGCGAGCTCGTGAAGGCGTACAAGGGCGCGTACTCCGGCGAACACGGAGACGGTCTCGTGCGGTCGGAGTGGATCGAGCCGATCCTGGGTCCGCGACTCACGCACGCGTTCGCCGAGATCAAGTCGCTCTTCGATCCGGACGGCATGTTCAATCCGGGCAAGATCGTGCGGCCACCGCGCATGGACGATCGCACGCTGTTCCGGTACGGGCCGGACTACCGCCCGCGCGAGGTCGTCACGGGCCTGGACTGGTCCGGATGGAACGGCATCTCCGCCGCCGTCGAGATGTGCAACAACAACGGGCACTGCCGGAAGTTCGACGCAGGCACGATGTGTCCCTCGTATCGCATCACGCGCGAGGAACAGCATCTCACGCGGGGTCGCGCGAACACGCTGCGTCTCGCACTGTCCGGGCAGCTCGGCATCGACGGACTGACTGCTCCGGAGGTGGATGCCGCGATGTCGCTCTGCGTCGGGTGCAAGGGGTGCCGGCGCGAGTGTCCGACGGGGGTCGACATGGCGCGGCTGAAGCTCGAGTGGAAGCATCAGCACAGCCGCACCGAAGGTCCGGGTCTTCGCGACCGTCTCGTCGGTTACCTGCCCCGCTATGCACCCCTCGCATCGCGCCTGGCCGTCCTCGCGAACGCACCGCGCTGGCTTCCCGGTGCGGATGCGCTGCTCGAGCGTCTCGCAGGGCTCGCGGCCCGCCGCTCGCTGCCGAAGTGGCGCGGCGATGCGTTCCGTGACGACGAGTGTCGCGACACGGATCAGGCGGCCGAGAGGAAGGTCCTGCTGTTCGCGGACACGTTCAATCGTTATTTCGAACCGGAGAACCTGCGTGCGACCGTCCGGGTGCTGCGCGCGTTCGGCTACTCGCCGACCGTGCTCGCGGCCCCGCCCGGCGAGCGGCCACTGTGCTGCGGGCGAACGTTTCTCGCGGCGGGCCTGCTCGACGAGGCGCGAGCGGAGGCGCGTCGCGTCCTGAACGCCGCGCGGTCGGCACTCCAGCATGGCTGGCCCATCGTCGGCCTGGAGCCGTCCTGCGTGTTCACGTTCGCGGACGAGTACTCGGTCCTCTCGCTCGGTTCCGAGGCGCGGGACCTGGCCGCGGCCACGTCGACGCTCGAGGAGTTCCTCGTGCGGGAGAACGACGCGGGCCGGATCGAGAATCCGGTGCCGCGGCTGGCGCGGAAGGCACTGCTGCACGGACACTGTCACCAGAAGGCGTTCGGCGCGTTCGACGCCGTGGTGAAGACGCTGCGGCTAGTTCCCGGTCTGGACGTCACCACGATCGAGTCGAGCTGCTGCGGGATGGCGGGCAGTTTCGGCTTCGAAGCCGAGCACGTGGAGCAGTCGCGGGCGATGGGGGAACTCTCCCTGCTGCCCGCGGTGCGTGCGAGCAGCGACGACACGCTCATCGTCGCGGACGGCACGAGCTGCCGGCACCAGATCGCGGATGGCGCATCACGGGAAGCGTGGCACGTGTCGCGCGTGCTCGATCTGGCATTCAGGGACGGTGTGCATGACGGAGAAGACGAGGCTGATCGATGAGTGATTCCAAGGTTTCCGACTGGAAGTTTCACGGGGTTCGCGTGGTCAAGGGTACCGAGCTCGACGTCAACACGCCGCAGACCCAGGGGATGAACCGCGCGGCCGCGATCACGAACGCGCGCTGCGGTGCCGAGAAGCTGTGGGCAGGGACGGTCGTCATACACGCGAATGCGAAGACCGGTGCGCACCATCACGGTCCCGTCGAGAGCGTGATCTACGTCGTGAGCGGGAAGGCGCGCATGCGCTGGGGTGACAGCCTGGAGTTCACGGCGGAGGCGGGTCCCGGCGATTTCATCTACGTGCCGCCGTTCGTGCCTCACCAGGAGATCAACGCGTCCGACACCGAACCCCTGTCCTGCGTGCTGTGCCGCAGCGGGCAGGACCCGGTCGTCGTGAACCTCGACATCCCCGTCGTCGAGAAGCCCGAGACCGTGCACTGGGTGGACGACATCCACCCGGCCCCACGCGAGTCGTGACGGGATGCCGTGGGCGATTCGCACCGCGACCGTCCATACGGGAACGCAGGCCTGACCCCGGTCGTGCGGGTGTGTCCCCCTCGGTGCGACGCGTTGCGGCAGGGAAGCAACGGGCGTAGAGTCGGCCGCACCAAGTTCGTGCAGGCGGCACCGCCGCGAAGGGCTGGCGTCGCGAGGGCAGAGGCAGGCGGATGATGGGTTCCTGGGGCGCCCAGATGTGGGCCGATCACATGTCGGGGGATCACATGTTCTGGGGCTGGTTGTTGCTCACGGTGGTGGTCGTGCTGATCCTCTGGCTGGTCGGCGCGAGGACCGGCGGCTGGCCGGGGGGGCCGGCGTCGGGCCCGCCCCGCAAATCGGCAATGGACATCCTCAAGGAGCGTTACGCGCGCGGCGAGATCGGCGCCGAGGAATTCGCCCAGAAGAAGCGCGATCTGGAAGATTCCTGATCCGGGCCTCCCGGCCCGGCGCGATCACGCTTCGCCGAGAAGGCCCGCGACGGGATCGACGAGCGCGGCGCCGAGCACTCCGTGCTGGTCGGCGTCCAGATGGATGCCGTCCACCCGGCTCGAATCCGTAACGGAACCCGCATCGAAGAACGCGCATCCGAGCGTCGCGCAGACCGTCCTGTAGGCTTCCGCGAGCCCCTTGCACCTCAGTTCGCCGCCCGCGAACTTCGGTGCGATGGAACCCTTGGGGGTGCCCATGGGCGGCGGCGCGACGACGAGGATGGGCGGCACGGGCATGCCGGGCTCGATCGGCGCCTGGCGGATCGTGTTCACGAGCGTCGCGATCCCCTGAGAGGAATGCCAGGCGTTGAACGCGTGCATGGACTGGAAATCGTTCGTGCCGAGCGCGAGGATCACGAGCGCGAGCGGGGAGTTGATCTCGATGCGCTGAGCGAGGCCCGTCAGGCCGTTGCGCCCGGGCTTGAAAGGATCGTCCCACACCGTGCGGCGTCCGTTCAGGCAGTCCTCGATCACGCGCACGTTCCGACCTGCGCGATTGAGTCCGATCTCGAGCACGCCCGGCCAGCGCTGCGAAAAGTCGAGGCGACGCCGGGTATCCGGGACGATGCCCCACGAAAGCGAATCGGAGTAGACGAGGATCTGCTGCATGTCGGGAATCTCGCAGTTGGATTGAAGTGAGGGGACGCCTGCCGCTCGGGATCGCGATCTTAGCGCACGACCCGTGCACGAGGCTGACACGTGCCGCCGCGCGGGATCGGGCGTTCGAACTCTCCCCCACGCGCACCGACGCAAGCTCACAAATGTCAGCGTGGCCCTGAACCGTCTCGTGAACCGCTGATTTCGCTTGGGAGACTGCGCGCTCTTCGGCGGCCGGCTCGACGTTTCGTGGCGCTACCTCGAGGAAATCGTACGCAGGCGCGGGTTCGAGGCACGCTCAGTCTATCGGGACCGACCTGCCGCCGCCGCAGGCCTCGTAACGAACGGCGAGGTCACGATCCGGCATCGCGGCGGACCAGACCGGGATCGGCCGCGAGCGCGCGCAGGCAGGCGGGGCACAGACAGCCCTCGTAGCGTTCGCGCAACCGCGCCAGCACGACGTCGGTGAGACGAACCGTCGTACACGCGCAAGGCGGTGTGTCCTGCATGCCGCAGCGGAAGCGCGCCCCGCATCGCGGGCAGGTATCTGATGAACGGGAAGTCTGGCTCACGATCGGGATCCGTGGGAGGTGCGTTGCCGGCGCATCGTAGCGGCCGAGGGCGGAGCGGTCCACCTGCTCGCCGGCGTCGCGCACGAACGCTCGCTCCCGGCTGTTCAGGCGCACCCGTGCACGGATAATATTCGCGGCCGGGAGGCGGGCTTCGAGCGAGGGAGTTCGCCGGTGTTCCAATCGAAGTCCCACCAGATCGCGCATGAACGTCACCCTGATCGTCTTCGTCGTCCTCTATCTGCTCGGCACGCTCGCACTTGGCGTGTGGGCCGGCACCCGCATCAAGACCACCAAGGACTTCGCGATCGCCGGTCGCAGCCTGCCCCTCATCATGGTGATCACCACGACGTTCGCGACGTGGTTCGGCGCCGAGACGGTGATGGGCATTCCCGCACAATTCGTGCAGGGCGGCCTCGGGTCGATCGTGGAGGATCCGTTCGGAGCAGGCACGTGCCTGATCCTCGTCGGACTCTTCTTCGCGGTGCGCCTCTACAGGCAGAACCTCCTCACGATCGGCGACTTCTACCGGAAGCGCTTCGGCAAGGGTATCGAGGTCTTCTGCTCGTCGGCGATCATCCTGAGCTATCTCGGGTGGGTCGCCGCACAGATCACCGCGCTCGGACTCGTGTTCTCCGTGCTCACGCACGGGGCGATGTCGCAGAGCACGGGCATGATCGTGGGCACGATCGCGGTGCTCGTGTACGTGGTGATCGGCGGTTTCCTCGCTGTCGCGTGGACGGACTTCATCCAGATGATCGTCCTCGTCCTCGGGCTCACCGCGATCGCGATCTACTCGAGCACGCTCGCAGGCGGGGCCGACAAGGTGTTCGCGATGGCCACGAGCAAGGACCTCTGGAACTTCTGGCCCGCGCCCACGTTCAAGGACGTCTCGTTCTTCCTGGCGGCGGGACTCACGATGATGCTCGGGAGCATTCCGCAGCAGGACGTCTTCCAGCGCGTGACCTCGGCCCGGACGGCGGAGACGGCCCGCAGCGGTGCGGTGATCGGTGGCGCGAGCTACATCCTGTTCGCGTTCGTTCCGATGTTCGTGGTGTCGTGCGCGGTCGTCGTGATGGGGCAGTCCGCGCTCGACATCGCGCGGGACGACTACCAGCGACTGCTACCGACGTTCGTGCTCACGAAGATGCCGCTCGTGATGCAGATCTTCTTCTTCGGCGCGCTGCTGTCCGCGATCAAGAGCACGTCGTCGGCCACGCTGCTCGCGCCGAGCACCAGCTTCGTCGAGAACATCCTCAAGAACCTGCGGCCGCGCATGACCGACCGCGAGCAGCTCCTCGCGACGCGCTGGACGATCGTCGTCTTCACGTGCCTGGTGCTCACGTACGCCATCGTGATGAAGGGCACCCCGATCTACGACCTCGTGTCGTCCGCGTACCAGGTCACGCTCGTGGGCGCGTTCGTGCCGCTGTTCGTCGGTCTCTACTGGCGCCGCGCGACGACGCAGGGCGCCATCGTCTCGATCGTCTGCGGCGTGGGGACGTGGATCCTGTTCTTCCCGGAAGTCACCTCGCTCGGCGACGATTTCCCGGGGCAGCTCGCGGGCCTCATCGCGGCGTTCGCCGGAATGTTCGCGGGTTCGCTCGCACCACAGTGGTTCAGGAATCGCCACGACCCGCACCATCGGGCCGAAAGCATGCTGGCCTGAGCGGACGGCTCAGCGCGCGATCAGGAAGACTGCCGCAGCGAGCAGGATGACGAGCAGGGCCGCGATCGCGGTGAGCCAGCGCGTCTGCCGGCGCTGCTCCCGCGTGAGGCGGCGCACGGTTTCCTCGAGCGCGTGGGGAGACGGCTCGGACAGCACCCGGTGCACGAGCCTCGGCAGCTGGGGCATCGCGGCAGCCCAGTAGGGCGCCTCCTCCTGCAGGTGCCGCCACCACCCGCGCCAGCCGATCTGTTCGGACATCCAGCGCTCGAGGTAGGGCTTGGCCGTCTTCCAGAGATCGAGATCCGGATCGAGCTCGCGGCCCACGCCCTCGATGTTGAGGAGGGTCTTCTGGAGCAGGACCAGTTGCGGCTGGACCTCCAGGTTGAACCGGCGTGCTGTCTGGAACAGCCTCAACAGGACCTTGCCGAACGAGATCTCCTTCAGCGGCCTGTCGAAGATCGGTTCGCAGACGGCCCGGATGGCGGACTCGAACTCGTCCACGCGCGTGCCCGCCGGCACCCACCCCGCGTCCACGTGGGCCTGCGCGACGCGACGATAGTCGCGGCGGAAGAACGCGAGGAAGTTCTGCGCGAGATAGTTCTTGTCCACGTCGTTCAGCGTTCCCATGATGCCGAAATCGAGCGCGACGTAGCGGCCGTCCTTCGCGACGAGGATGTTTCCGGGGTGCATGTCCGCGTGAAAGAAACCGTCGCGGAACACCTGGGTGAAGAAGATCTCGACGCCCGTGCGCGACAGCTTCGAGATGTCGATTCCCTGGCCACGGAGCTCGGCGACGTGCGATATGGGCGTGCCGTACATGCGCTCCATCACCATGACCTCGGTGGTGCACCAGTCCCAGAACACCTCGGGCACCCGCAGAAGGTTCGAATCGCGGAAGTTCCGGCGCAGCTGGCTGGCACTCGCGGCTTCCCGCAGCAGGTCGAGTTCGTCGTGCAGGTGCTTCTTGAACTCGCCGATCACCTCACGGGGCTTGAGGCGCTTGCTGCCTGACCAGACGGCCTCCGCAAGGCCGGCGGCGGTGTCCAGCAGCGCGAGGTCGCGGGAGATGATTCGTTCGATGCCCGGCCGCAGCACCTTGACCGCCGCTTCGCGACCGTCGGGCAGGACGGCGAAGTGCACCTGTGCCACGGACGCACTGGCGACCGCCTCGCGTTCGAACGATGCGAAGACGAGATCGACGGGCTTGCCGTACACACGCTCGAGCCGGGCGAGCACCTGCTCCGACGGAAACGGGGGCACACGGTCCTGGAGAAGTGCGAGTTCGTTCGCGATGTCGAGCGGCAGGAGATCCCGTCGCGTCGAGAGCACCTGCCCGAACTTCACGAAGATCGGCCCGAGGTCCTCCAGGGCCCTGCGCAGCCTGGCGCCACGCGGGAGGTCGAACCGGCGCCAGAAGGTGATCACGCGGATGACGGGCCGCAACCAGCGCAGTGCCGAGTGTGCGAAGACGAACTCGTCGAGACCGAAGCGCGTGGCGACGAGGAGGATCTTCGCGAGGCGGAACCACTGCATCATCGTGATGCCTGCCCGCCGCGCGGCGCGCTACTGCCCATCGTCGGCCTGGCCGCCGGCCCCGCGTTCGAGCCTCGCGATGCGACTCTCGAGTCGGTCGACGTCGTCGCGCAGCTCGTCTACCCGATGCAGGAAGTCCTCCAGCTCGGCCGCGGGCGGCGACAGATGCGCCTCTTCCGTGACGTATTCGGCGATCGCCACGCCCGTGCGCGCGAGCGCGTCCGAGCCGGCAGCCTTCGCGCTGCGTGCGGCGCCCGCGATCCTGTGGGCCGCGATGTCGCCGACGAGGCGCGACAGGTCCTCCTCGGCATCCCACCTGAGGTTCGACGCGACGTGCCAGACGGCGCGTGCCAGCGCATCGTCGCCCTCGGTGTCGACGTCGCTGCGCGCGGAAAGATCGCCGCCCGCGAGGCGTGCAGCCGTGAGCGGACTCAGGCGCACGGTGAGCGCGGTCTCCGTCTCCGTCCCCGCGGCCGTGACCTCGCCCGTGGCCGTGATGGCGAGACGGACCGTCGCGGGGGCCATTTCCACGCGGACAACCTTTCCCGAAAAGGGATGAAGCGTGTCCCGCGCCCACTGCGCCTGCGCAAGCATGTGGTTAACCGCTGCGGCGACCTGGCGGGTCATCATGGTTCTCGGGGCCTCTCCGGTCGACGGGCTAGCTCACCCAGCCGCGATGGACTGCCACGACACCGCCGGTGAGGTTGAAGTATTCGACCGACTCGAACGCGGCCGTCTCCATCATCGCCTTGAGTTCTTCCTGACCCGGATGCATGCGGATGGACTCGGCGAGATAGCGGTAGGCGTCCGCGTCGCGGGCGACGAGGCGGCCCATGGCGGGCAACACGCCGAACGAGTACGCATCGTAGAGGGGCGCGAGCGGCTTCCAGACCCTGGAGAATTCCAGCACCACGAGGCGGCCGCCGGGACGCAGCACGCGGTGGAACTCCGCGAGCGCGAGATCCTTGTGCGTCATGTTCCGCAATCCGAACGCGACACAGACACAATCGAAGAAGGCATCGCGAAACGGCAGCTTCTCGGCATCGCAGCGCGTGACGGGCACGACGACACCTGCGTCGAGGAGCCGGTCGCGGCCCGCTTGCAGCATGGGGCCGTTGATGTCCGTGAGCCAGACGTTCCCGGACGCGGCGACGCGTCGCGCGAGCAGCCTGGTCATGTCGCCCGTCCCGCCCGCGACGTCGAGCACGTTGTGCCCCGGCCGCACCATGCAGGCATCCACCGCGAACCGCTTCCAGATCCGGTGCAGGCCGGCGGACATGAGGTCGTTCATGAGGTCGTAGCTCGGCGCGACCGAGCGGAACACCTCGCCGACGCGACGGGCCTTGTCGGACTCGTCGACCTGCCGATAGCCGAAATGGGTCTTACTCATCCGTCGGGGGCTCCCGGAATCGTGGCGCCGGCTCCGGCGCTTCCGCACGCTTGAACTTGTGGAGGTTCACCGCCCCTGCCGGGTCGCGCGAGGCGCCGGCAGCCTTCAGACGGTCGAGGTAGCGCTTCCAGTTGCGTTCCTGGTCACGGCCCAGCTCGTACAGACAGTCCCAGGAGTAGAGTCCCGTGTCGTGACCGTCCGAGAAGACGAGCTTCACCGCATAGGCACCGACGGGCTCGATCGTCTCGATGTTCACGTCCCGCTTTCCGACCTGGAGCACCTCCTGCCCCGGCCCGTGTCCGCGCACCTCCGCCGAAGGACTGAAGACGCGCAGGTACTCGCAGGGCAACCGGAAACGCTCGCCCGAGTCGAACGCGATCTCGAGAATGCGTGAGCCCTGATGGAGCACGATGTCGGTCGGACGATGCGTGGAAGACGGCATGGAAGTACGGGCGAACAGGCTGTGGACCGGTCGCAGATGATACCCTGAGCGTCGACCGGTTCGAGGGTCGGTGCCGTGACGGATTCGCGCTCGCCGGACTCGCCGTGATTTCCCGGATGACACGCATGCCTTCGTTCCCCAGACACCTCCTGGCAGTGTGCGCAGTTCTCGCCGTCGCTGCCGGTCCCGCCCCTGCTGCCCGCGCGACGGAATCGCTGTGTCCACCGGCCGGTGCGTGGCAGATGACCGACACGGGCGACGCGGGTCCGACAACCCTCGCTGCCACCCTGGACCGGTTCGCGGACCGGCGGGTGTTCCTGCTCGGCGAGCATCACGACAACATGGCGCACCACCGCTGGGAACTGCAGACGCTCGCCGCCGTGCTCGGCCGGAGATCCCGGATCGTGATCGCGCTGGAGATGTTCCCGCGAAGCTCGCAGGCGGCGCTCGATCAGTGGAGCGCCGGGACCCTGTCCGAGCGGGCGTTCCTCGAGCGATCACGGTGGCGGCAGGTGTGGCGGTACGCGCCCGACCTCTACCTGCCGGTATTCCGTTTCGCGCGCATGCAGCGGATGCCGATGGTGGGAATCAACGTCGATGCTTCGGTCACGCGGGACGTGGACCGGCAGGGATTCGCGAACGTCCGGGCGCTCGCGCTGCTGGGCATCACGCCGCCGGCTCCTGCGGCTGCGGCCTACCGGGACTATCTGTTCGAGAGCTTCTCCCGACACGGTACGCCGAACGGCGAAGCCGGCATGAACCTGCGCGACAGCCCTGCGTTCGTGCGCTTCGTGGAGTCGCAGCAGACCTGGGACCGTGTGATGGCTTTCGGGATCCGGGATGCCCTGGCCCGCCATCCGGACGCCACGGTCGTCGCGATCATGGGCAGCGGGCACGTCCTGAACGGCTGGGGCGTGGAGGCACAACTGCGCGACCTAGGGGTCTCGGACGTCGTGTCGATGCTGCCGTCGGACGCCGTACCGGACTGTGCTGCCGTCGCGACACGACCGGCCGCGGTCGTCTTCGGACTGCCCCCCGACGCCGAGGCCGACGCCCGGGATCGTCCGCGCCTGGGCGTGTGGCTCGAACAGACCGACGCGGGCGTGGTCGTGAAGGAAGTCGGCAAGGGCAGCGTCGCCGAGGCGACAGGACTGCGTGCGGGCGACACGCTCGTGCAGATCGGTGGCGCAGCCTGCCGGGGTATCGACGATGCCGTCGAGCGCATCGGCAGAGAGCCGTTCGGCAGCTGGCTCCCCATCAGGGTACGACGTGGCAACGCGGAACTCGAGCTCGTGGCGCGATTCCCGCCCGAGGCACCTCTCGAGGAATCGTCGCGATGAATGGCCGATTCCTCGCAGCCTGCGTCCCGCTCGTGTGCACACTGCAGGCAGGCCAGGCAATGCCCGCCGCCCCCGAGACTCCCCTGATCGATGCCGCGGTCAGGATCGATCCGGCGATGCACACCCTGGCGGGAAAGGCCGCGGTCACGATTCCGCCGGGACCGGCACACAGACTGGTTCTCGGCGCACGGTTCCGCGAGGCGATCGTCACGTCGGACTCCGAGGTCCGGCGCGTCGCCGCGGAGGACGATGCCGGCGCCGTCGCGTGGTCGGTACCCGCGTCCACCCGTGCGACCCGTCTCGTGATCAGGTGGCACGGCACGCTCGCGCCGCTGGATCCCGACCTCGATCACCGTCAGACCCTGACGGCCACGGATCCGGTTTCGAGCCAGGAGGGCACCTTCCTCCCCGCAGCGTCGCACTGGTATCCGGGCCTCGAGGACGAGCGGTTCCGGTATCGCGTGACGATCGATCTGCCGGGCGGCCAGGCAGGTCTGGTCCCGGGAGACCTCGTCGAGGAATCGCGTCGAGCCGATGGCTTTCGTGCAACGTACGCGTACGAGCACCCCGCGGACGGCATCGACCTCATGGCCGGCCCGTACCTCGTCGACGAGCGCATGGTGCGCAGCATCGACGGGCGTGGCCTGCGTCTGCGCACGTACTTCCCGGCGGACCTGCGCCCGCTCGCGGCCGACTATCTCGACTCGGTGAGCGCCTACATCGGGATGTACGAAAAGTGGATCGGCCCGTATCCCTACGCGGGTTTCAGCGTGGTCGCGAGTCCCACCCCGACGGGATTCGGCATGCCGACGCTCACCTACCTCGGTGCGCAGGTGCTGCGCCTGCCGTTCATCCGGGCCACTTCGCTCGGCCACGAAGTCCTGCACGACTGGTGGGGCAACGGCGTGTTCCCGGACTATCGCCACGGCAACTGGTCGGAGGGCCTCACGACCTTCATGGCCGACTATCACTATCGGGAACGCCAGGGTGCCGCCGCCGCCCGGGACACCCGGCTCGCGTGGCTGCGGGACGTGAGTGCCGTGCCGCCGGACCGGATGCAGCCGCTCGTGACCTTCACGTCGCGCACGCACGCGGCGTCCCAGATCCTCGGCTATCAACAGACGGCCATGGTGTTCGAGATGCTGCGCAACCGGATCGGGGAGCATGCGTTCGACGAGGCCGTGCGTGCATTCTGGAAGCGGTATCGGTTCCGCGTCGCCAGCTGGGACGACCTGCGCGAGACCATGGAAGCGGCGAGTGGGGAGGATCTGCGCGACTTCTTCCGCGAATGGCTGGACCGCCCGGGCGTGCCGGAGATCCGGCTGTCGGAAGCGGAAGTCCGGGCGGCACCGGGCGGCTGGCACATCGACGTGGCACTCACCCAGTCCTCGCCCGCGCATGACGTGAAGGTGCCACTGAGAGTGGTCACGAACGATGGCGAGCAATCACTCACGGTACGGCTGGACCAACCGGCCCAACGGTTTCGCCTCGCCGTTCCGTCGCGTCCCGAACGGGTCGAGCTGGACCCGGACATGCGGGTGCTGCGCCGGCTGACGCCCGGGGAGGCTCCGCCGATATTCCGTGACATCATGGTAGAGCCCCACGTGACGCTGCGGATACTGTCGGGCGACGACGCGTTCGCAGCGGCGGCGCAGTCACTGGCGTCGCGCCTGCTCGACAGCCCGCCCGACGGTCCCGGCGAGCGAGGCGGGCCACTCGCGGCGCCTGCGCTCGTGGTCGGTTCGCGCGCGGACGTGCAGCGGTTCCTCGCACGGGAGAACCTGCCGCCGGTGCCCGCGCCCGTCAGCGAGCGGCCCCCCGCGAGCGCCTGGACGCTGGGGACTCCCCGTGGCCTGGTCGCGTTCGTCACTGCCGAGGATGCGGATGCGCTGCGGCAGGTGGCCCGGCTCCTGCCGCACTACGGTCGTCAGAGCTGGGTCGTCTTCGACCGCCGGCACGCGACCGCTCGCGGCTCGTGGCCCGCCGTACCCCAGAGCGTCGAGGTCGCTTCCACGCCCGCGGCACCACCGTGACGGCTCGAATGGTGTCACGATCCCGCAACATTTCCTTCATAGTATGGGCAGGGTGCGGAGAACCGCGGAGAAGCCCATGCCGGCGACGATACTCGTAGTCGAAGACGAACCAGCGATCCAGGAACTGATCGCGTACAACCTCAAACAGGCAGGCCACCAGCTCCTGAAGGCCGAGAGCGCGGAGCAGGCGTTCGGCATCGTCCAGAACGCCCTTCCGGATCTGGTCCTCCTCGACTGGATGCTGCCCGGGATCTCGGGCGTGGAGTTCGCGCGACGGCTGCGGGCGGACCGCCGCACGCGTCAGATCCCGATCATCATGCTCACGGCGCGTTCCGACGAGCAGGACAAGCTGACCGGTCTCGAGACCGGGGCGGACGACTACGTCACGAAGCCATTCTCCCCGCGGGAACTGAACGCACGCGTGAAGGCCGTCCTGCGCCGCCGGGCACCCCAGATGACCGACGACGTCGTGCGGATCGGCGCACTGGAGCTCGATCCGGCAAGTCACCGCGTCACGGGCGGCGGGCAGCCCGTGGATCTCGGCCCGACCGAATTCCGTCTCCTGCACTTCCTGATGACGCACCCGGAGCGCGTGCATTCACGTGCCCAGCTCCTCGATCAGGTCTGGGGAGATCACGTGTTCGTGGAAGAACGCACGGTGGATGTCCACATCCGGCGCCTTCGCAAGGCGCTGGAGCCCTGTCGGCTCGACACCCTGGTGCAGACCGTGCGGGGCACCGGCTACCGCATGTCGGCAACCACCTGAAACCGGGGGTGCACGGGAAGCGCGCCGGTGCCACAATCCGTCGCCGGGACCCCGACCATCGTCCCGGCACCCCTGATCCGGCGGCCTGCGGCCGGGCCGCCCCAACACGCTGTCCATGAGTCCGCACTGGCGTAAACCTCTCGTCACCATCGCCACCGTCAGCGCCATCGGAGCGCTGCTGTGGCTCGTCGCGGGACCCGCCACGGCATTCGGAGCTGCGGCGATCATTCTCGGCATCCAGCTCGCGCAGCACCAGTACAACCTCTCCCTCTTCAGGGTCTGGCTGCTCGATCCGCAGCTCGAGACCATCCCGGTGGGCAGCGGTGTCTGGGAACAGCTTTTCTCGCGACTGCTGCGGATGCACAAGCGGCAGGCGCAGACGGAAGCCCGGCTCCAGGAAGCGCTCACCCGGTTCCTCAAGGCCGGCGCGGCGCTGCCCGAGGCGGTCGTGATCCTGGACCAGGAACACCGCCTGGAGTGGTGCAACCCGAAGGCGTTCGCCTACTTCGGGCTCGACGAGAATCGTGACCGTGGGCATCAGGTCACGAATCTGGTGCGGCAACCTCAGTTCGTGCACTACCTCGAATCCGGGGACTACTCCGCGCCGCTCACGCTGCGCATCACGACCACGGCCGGGAGCGAGGTCACGCTCTCGGTGCACATCGTGCCCTACGGAGATCACGAGAAGCTGCTTCTCGGCCGGGACATCACCCGCTGGGAGAAGATGGAAACCATGCGCCGGGACTTCGTCGCCAACGTGTCGCACGAACTGCGCACGCCGCTCACCGTGCTCACGGGCTTCCTCGAGACCCTCACCGAGATGCCGGAGACGGACCCCGAGATGCTCCAGCGTTCCCTGCGGCTGATGTCGCAGCAGTCGGTGCGCATGAGCCATCTCGTCGAGGACCTGCTCACGCTGTCCCGACTCGAAAGCACCAGCGCTCCGGTACGCGAGGAAGACGTGAGCGTCGCGGACCTCGCGCACCAGCTCCACCAGGATGCCCTGATCCTTTCCAACGGCAGGCACGAGATCGGCCTCACGCTGGAATCCCGGGAGGGCCTGCGCGGCAGCCGCGAAGAGCTGAGGAGCGCGTTCGGCAACCTCATCAGCAACGCGATCCGCTACACGCCCGAGGGAGGCCACGTCGACATCGTCTGGCGTCTCGCGGACGGCCACCCCGAGTTCTCCGTGCGCGACACCGGCCTCGGCATCGAGGCGCACCACATCGACCGGCTGACCGAACGGTTCTATCGCGTCGACCGCAGCCGGTCCCGCGAAACAGGCGGCACCGGACTCGGCCTCGCGATCGTGAAGCACGTGCTCTCCCACCACCAGGCACATCTCGAAGTCGAGAGCACACTCGGCAAGGGCAGCGTCTTCCGCGCCGTGTTCCCGGCCGAAAGGCGGGTCACCGTGGAGTCCGACGAACCGTTCGAGCAGACGGAAAGCTGACCGGAGCGTCCGCCGTTACGTCTCCGGCCTGTCGTGACCGGGGCCGAGCGCCAGGATGAGCCCGGCACGCAGCGTCCCGGCCGGGACTGCACGTGGGTCGCGTCCGACCTCCCTCAGGCGTTCGCCCCAGACCGGATTCGGAAAGTGCGGATCGTCCGTGAATCTCGGGATCACGTGCCAGTGGACATGGGGTACCTGGTTGCCGAGGCTCGCGAGATTCATCTTCGCCGGTCGCAGGATGTTCCGCAGCGCGGACTCGGCCGCGAACACCGCCTTCATGCAGTGCGCGCGATCCGGGTCGGAAAGATCGGTCATTTCCTTCACGTGATCGCGCCAGATCACGCGCACGAACCCGGGATGTTCGGCGTCTCCGACGAGCACGATGCGCAGCCGGTCGTCGCACCAGAGGACTTCCCCCCCGGGGTTCGCACACAGGAAGCACGGGTCAGCCGTCATTCCGGTCACCTCCCGATCGCATCCGCCACGCGCGGGCCGGGGCGGCCTCAGAGCAGCACACGCTCGATGCCTCCGCTGTTCGCGGTCGCGACGTAGTCATTCAGCCAGTTCTCGCCGAGAACGTGCTTCGCGATCTCGACGACGATGTAGTCGGCGTCCACGCCGGTGTCGTCCTGATAGCGCGACAGGCCCTGCAGACACGACGGGCACGAGGTCAGGATCTTCACGGGGCCGGCGAAGCCGTCCTGCCGCATGCCCTCGGTGCCCTTCCGCATCTCCTCCTCCTTGCGGAAACGAACCTGCGTCGAGATGTCCGGGCGCGTGGCCGCGAGGGTCCCGGACTCCCCGCAGCAGCGGTCGTTCTGCTTCACGCCGGATCCCATCAGCTGATTCACGACCTTGAGCGGCTGGTGAGTCTTCATGGGCGTGTGACAGGGGTCGTGATACATGTAGCGCGTGCCCGTGACACCCTCGAGTGCCACCCCCTTTTCCATGAGGTACTCGTGGATGTCGAGCAGCCGGCAGCCGGGGAAGATGCGGTCGAACTCGTACTGCATGAGCTGATCCATGCATGTCCCGCACGACACGATCACCGTCTTGATGTCCAGGTAGTTGAGCGTGTTGGCGACGCGGTGGAACAGCACGCGATTCTCGGTGGAGATCGCCTGGCCCTTGGCCGCATCGCCGGACGAGGTCTGGGGATATCCGCAGCAGAGGTATCCGGGCGGCAGCACCGTGATCGCCCCGACGTGATAGAGCATCGCCTGAGTGGCGAGGCCTACCTGGCTGAACAGGCGCTCCGATCCGCAGCCCGGAAAATAGAACACGGCGTCCGCGTCCTCCTGCGCGCGCGACGGATCCCGGATCACGGGGACCATCGTCTTGTCCTCGATGTCGAGCAGGGCCCGGGCGGTCCGCCGCGGCACCGACCGGGGCATGGGCTTGTTGATGAAGTGAATGACCTGCGCGCGTACCGGCGGCTTGCCGAGCGTGGCCGGAGGCTGCCGCGTCTGCCTCTGGACGAGTCCGAGACGCTTTGCCCAGCCATAGGCGGCCCGTTGCGCCGAATAGCCCCATTCGATCATGGCCGTGCGCACGAGCTTGATCGTCGCCGGATCCGTCGCATTCAGGAAGAACATCGAAGCGGCAGTGCCGGGGTTGAACTTCCTGTGCCCCTGCGTGCGCAGCAGGTTGCGCATGGCGATGGAGACGTCGCCGAAATCGATGTCCACGGGACACGGATTCGCGCACTTGTGACAGACGGTGCAGTGGTCGGCCACGTCGCGGAACTCGTCGAAGTGCGCGAGCGACACGCCTCGCCGGGTCTGCTCCTCGTAGAGGAATGCCTCGATGAGCAGGGAGGTCGCGAGAATCTTGTTGCGGGGGGAGTAGAGCAGGTTGGCGCGCGGTACGTGCGTCGCGCACACGGGCTTGCACTTGCCGCATCGCAGGCAGTCCTTGATCGAGTCCGAGATGTCGCCGATCGCGCTCTGCTCGAGGATCAGGCTCTCGGTCTCGAGCAGGCTGAAAGAGGGCGTGTAGGCCCTGTCCAGGTTCGCGCCGGGCAGCAGCTTGCCCGCGTTGAACCGGCCGTCGGGGTCCACGCGCTGCTTGTAGGCACGAAATGCCTCGATCTCGGCAGGTTCCAGGAAGTCCAGCTTCGTGATGCCGATGCCGTGTTCTCCGGAGATGACTCCGCCGAGAGACTTGGCGAGGGTCATGATCCGCGCGACAGCGACGTTGGCTTCGTGGAGCATCCCGTAGTCGTCGGAGTTCACGGGAATGTTGGTGTGGACGTTGCCGTCGCCCGCGTGCATGTGGAGTGCGACGAAGACGCGGCTCTTGAGCACCCGCCTGTGTATCGCGTCCACTTCGCCCCGGACCGGCCCGAACTCGCGACCGTCGAAGAGCTGCATGAGCCGCTCGCGCACCTCGGTCTTCCACGACACGCGCAGCGAGTAGTCCTGCAGTGACCGGAAGATGGTCGCGCCGGACGAAGACGACTGCACTGACGCGTACGGCTCGCCGTCGAGATCGACGAGCGCACTGGCGGGATCGTCGAGATGGTCGAGCAGCCATTGCCACTTCCCGCGCACCTCGCGACAGATCGACAGCGCGGTCTCGGCACGCTCCCCGATCACCTCCTCGGGCGGGACGTCGTCGTCGCTTCGTGCGAGCTGCATGGAGCCACCGAAATAGGCTTCGAGCGATTCGAGCAGGCGGATCTTGTTCTTCAGCGAGAGCTCGATGTTGATGCGCTCGATGCCGTCCGAATAGTCTCCGAGACGCTCGAGCGGGATCACGACATCCTCGTTGATCTTGAATGCGTTGGTGTGCTTCGCGATGGCCGCCGTGCGGGCACGGTCGAGCCAGAACTTGCGTCGCGCCTCCGGGGAGACCGCGATGAACCCTTCGCCGCCGCGTGCATTCGCGATCCGGACGATCTGGGACGCGGCCGCCCCGGCCGCGTCTCCGTCGTCGGCCGCGATGTCCGCGATCAGGACCATCTTGGGACGAACGCCGCGCTTGGCCTTCGTGGCGTACCCGACCGCCCTCACGTACCGTTCGTCGAGGTGCTCCAGGCCGGCGAGCACCGCACCGCCGGGACGCGAGTCCATCAGAGCCTTGATCTCCACGATCGACGGCACGGCATCGCGGACCTGTCCGAAGAATTCGAGGCACACCGTGCGCGTGTGAGCCGGCATGCGGTGCAGAATGAACGTGGCCGAGGTGATGATGCCGTCGCACCCCTCCTTCTGAACGCCGGGGAGGCCCGCGAGGAACTTGTCGGTGACGTCCTTGCCGAGACCGGCCTTGCGGAAGCGGTGCCCGGGAATGTCGAGGATCTCGGGGCTGCCGTCGGGCGTCCGGCCATCCTTGCGGAAGCGCTGTACGGCAAAACGGGCGGACGGCGCATCGTGGATCTTCCCGAGGTTGTGATCCAGGCGCGAGACCTCGATGAAGTGCCCGCTCGGATCGACCATGCGCCAGGACGCCAGATTGTCCAGCGCCGTGCCCCACAGGACGGCCTTCTTCCCCCCGGCGTTCATCGCGACGTTGCCGCCGATGCAGGATGCATCCGCGGAGGTCGGATCCACCGCGAACACGAGCCCCTGTGCCTCGGCCGCTTCCATGACGCGCCGGGTGACGACGCCCGCGCCACAGGTGACGGTCGGGACGGGCGAATCGACGCCCGGAAGCCCGGACCGCACGACGGTGCCGAGGCGATCGAGCTTTTCGGTGTTGATCACGGCAGAGCGCCGATGCAGCGGCACCGCGCCACCGGTGTACCCGGTTCCGCCGCCGCGCGGGATGATCGTGAGTTCGAGTTCGATGAGGGCGCGGACGAGGTCGCCGATCTCCTCCTCGCTGTCCGGATGGAGCACGACGAACGGATACTCGACGCGCCAGTCCGTCGCGTCGGTGACGTGGCTCACGCGCGCGAGGCCGTCGAACGCGATGTTGTCCCGCCGCGTGATGCGGCCCAGGCGTCTCATGACCGTCCGGCGCAACGTCGCGATTTCCGCGAACTCCCGCTCGAACCGGTCCACCGCCTCACGGGCGAGCGCGAGCAGTTCCCCGACGAGCGCGTCGTCTCCGGTGCGGCGCGTCTCGATCTCCTGGAGACGGTGCTGCAGCGCGCCGACGAGGGCTTCCCGTCGCGCGCGACTCGCGAGGAGGTCGTCCTCGAGATAGGGATTGCGGCTCACGACCCAGATGTCGCCGAGCACTTCGAACAGCATGCGCGCCGATCGACCGGTGCGGCGCTCGGACCGCAACCGGTCGAGAAGCTCCCAGGCGCGCGCGCCGAGCAGCCGGATCACGATTTCGCGATCGGAGAACGACGTGTAGTTGTAGGGAATCTCCCGCAGACGAGGTGTTGCGTCGGGCACAGGGTCGAGCATGTTCACGGGAAGCGCGGACTCGGCGGTGACTGGGAAATCGATTTTAGCCTCCTTGCTGCAGTGCGTCATACTTGCGGCATGACGACGGCGGACCGGTATGCCGGAATGGCGGGGGAGCCGCAGCCGCGGGCCGCCGGGACGGCCCGGACGACCCGCGACGTCTATCTGGGAACGATCGCGCCGAAGACCTTGCGAACGTAACGTTTGCCCGACTGGAGCGGGTTCGCGCGGATTGCCCGCTCCTCGTCGGCGATGGCGAGATACAGCGCATCCAGCGCGTGACGCGTGATGTAGAGATCCAGGTTGGCCTCGTCCGCGCGCACGAGGCCGAACGCCACGCCCCGACTCGCGAAGCGATCGTAGACCTCGGCGAGCCTCACGCGCTTCGTGGCGCGTCCGACGATCGGCAGGAACCGCTGCGACAGCTCCGCTTCGGTGTGGTTTCGCAGGTAACGCGTCGCCGCATCGTCCGGACCGGTCAGGATGTTCCGCGCATCGTCGATCGTGAGCAGACGCACCGTGTTGAGGATCAGGTTGCGCGCCTCCGGCACCGCCTGCTCGGCCGCCCGGTTCATCGTTTCGACCAGGACGTCCACGTCGCGTCCGAGACCGACCACCCTCATCCCCCGGGCAATCCTGGAAAAGGTCTCCGGCAACTCGATCCGTGCCCGCGGATTGTCCAGGAAGCCTCCCTGACGGCCGAGCGTCGACACGGCATTGCCGGCGCCGACCTCCAGCGCCTCGCGCAGCGCCGTCGCGATCTCGTGATCGGAGAGGGACGAGAACGGCACGGCACAACGCGCCGGCCCTGACCACGCGCCGAGGAACAGGAGACAGGTCATGAAGCAGAGCCAGCGGCGCCAGGAGGACATGATGATCGCGAAGTTTCCGTTCGACCGAGGCCGCGCATCGGGCGCAGCCTCGCAGGACGTGACGCTAAACCAGGGAGGCGTGACAGGCAACCGACCCGCCCTCGTTCCGGGCCGGCGGTTCGCCTGCGGATCCGGACGTCATAAAAAAAGGCGGCCGGGCGGCCGCCTTCAAAAGTTGCGTTTGCCAGGGAGAAACGCTGACTTCGTCGCGTCCAGACAGAAGGAGAAAACGCGACCGTTCTCAGTCTAGGACAGGCTTTCCATCAATGAAAATGATATATTTCGATCCGGGACATAGATAGATGTCTATGCCTTAAGGAGGTGCGCGGCATGCGCGTGACATTTCGCCAGCTGAAGGTATTCGAAACGGTCGCACGGCTCGGCAGCTTCACCCGTGCCGCGGAGGAGCTGCACCTCTCGCAGCCGACGGTGTCCATGCAGGTCAAGCAGCTCGTCGAGGCCGTCGAGCAGCCGCTGTTCGAGCAGGCCGGCAAGAAGATCTTTCTGACGGAGATCGGCGAGGAACTGCACCGGACCTGCCACGCGCTCTTCGACGCCTGGCAGCGCTTCGAGATGACCGCCGCCGACATGAAAGGGCTCAAGAAGGGGCGGCTGAGGCTCGCCTGCGTCACGACCGCGAAATACTTCGTGCCGAGGCTGCTCGGCCCATTCTGCGAGCGCTACCCGGGCATCGACGTCCGCTTCGAGATCGCCAACCGCGAGAAGATTCTGGAGCGGCTGTCCCGCCACGAGGACGACCTCTACATCCTCGGCTCGCCGCCCGTTCACTTCGACGTAGTCGTGCACCCGTTCCTCGACAATCCGCTCGTCGCGGTCGCCCCGTCGAATCACGCGTTGTGCGGCCTCAGGGCGATTCCGCTCGAACGTTTCGCGCGGGAGCGTCTGCTCGTGCGCGAACGCGGGTCCGGCACGCGCCTCGCGACGGAAAAGTTCTTCCGCGATCGCGGAATCGAACTGACCGCCAAGATGGAGATCGGCTCCAACGAAGCCATCAAGCAGGCCGTCGCCGGCGGACTCGGCGTGAGCGTCATGTCGCAGCACGAGCTGCGCAACGAGCCCGCCGACTCGGTATGCGTGCTCGACGTCGAAGGCTTTCCGATCGCGCGGTCATGGTACGTCGTCCACCCCGGCGACAAGCAGCTTTCCGTCGTCGCCCAGGCCTTCTTCCGTTATCTGCAGACCGAAGCGAGGCACCTCCTCCCCGCCATCGGCCACGACGCGGATGTCGTCACTTCGCGGAGGGAGGATTGCAGTAGCGGGACCATTCCCAGATAGTGTTGACGGCCTCCTTGCGCAGGATGCCGTACTTCATGCCGCGCATCATCACGGGCTGGTCGCCCCCCACCTTCGTGACCTTGCGGAAGAATCCCACTTCGTCGAGGGCGCCCTCGAGCTTGTCTCCGGGTGCGAGAACGATGGGGGTCGCCTTCTGCACGACACCGTACCCGTCTTCGTTCTTGGCGAGAACATAGTCACAGCGCTCGTTGCTCCAGACCACTTCCATCGTCACTGCGAAGGCAGACGGCACGCATCCGAGCACGGCGAAACCGAGAGCGGTGCACGCGAGCCCACGCCGGAATCCCGGAACGCGGCCGGGTGTACGAGTCATCATCATGCGGATCCTTGCGGTTGAAGCACGGGGAGAGCGGGACAGTAGCCGATGAAAGACCGTCCGGCAACCGCGGACCGACGGCGACGATCCGCGGAGGCGTAACCGCACGAGGTGCCGCCTATAATCGGGCAACGACCCTGCCGCACGCACGCCCCGCCCCATGAATCCGCACCACATACTCGATGGCCTCAACGCTCCGCAACTCGAGGCCGTCACGCTTCCCGACGTGTCCGCACTGATCCTCGCGGGCGCCGGAAGCGGGAAGACCCGTGTGCTCACGACGCGCATCGCCTGGCTGATCCAGACGGGCCGCATCGGGCCCGGAGGCGTGATGGCGGTCACCTTCACGAACAAGGCCGCGCGCGAGATGCTCACGCGCATCTCCGCGATGTTGCCGATCAACACGCGCGGCATGTGGGTAGGGACGTTCCACGGCCTGTGCAACCGACTCCTGCGAGCCCACTTCCGCGAGGCGGCTCTGCCCCAGAGCTTCCAGATTCTCGATTCGCAGGATCAGCTCGCACTCGTCAAGCGCGTCATGAAGGCGAATGGCCTCGACGACGAGAAGTATCCGCCGCGCCAGGCGCAGTGGTTCATCAACGCGAACAAGGACGCCGGCCTGCGGCCCTCGCGGGTGGACCCGGCCGACGAGTTCGAGCGTCGATTCCGGGACGTCTACGAGGCATACGACCGCCAGTGTCAGCACGAGGGAGTCGTCGACTTCGCCGAGCTGCTGCTCCGCTGCCACGAACTGCTGTCACGAAACGAGATCCTGCGCGAGCACTACCGGGCACGGTTCCGCCACATCCTCGTGGACGAATTCCAGGACACCAACAAGCTGCAGTACGCCTGGCTGAAACTGCTCGCAGGACGGGACAGCTGTGTATTCGCGGTCGGCGACGACGACCAGTCCGTCTACCGGTTCCGCGGCGCCGAGCCCGGCAACATGCGTCAGTTCGAGCACGAGTTCGCGACGGACCACGTCATCAAGCTCGAACAGAACTACCGGTCACACGGGAACATTCTGGACGCCGCCAATGCCCTGATCTCGCACAACCAGGCACGGCTCGGAAAGAATCTCTGGACCGCAGAAGGCAAGGGCGAGCCGCTGAGGGTGTTCGAGGCCGCGAGCGACGCACAGGAAGCGGCGTACATCGTGGACGAGGTGCGGTCGCTGCGCGCCGAAGGCGTGAATCTCGCGGACGTCGCGCTGCTTTACCGGTCGAATGCCCAGTCGCGCGTGCTCGAACACGCGCTTTTCGGCGCCGGCATTCCCTATCGGGTCTACGGAGGACTGCGATTCTTCGAGCGACAGGAAATCAAGCACGCGCTCGCCTACCTCCGGCTCATCGCGAACGCCGAGGACGACGGTGCCTTCCTGCGAGTCGTGAACTTTCCGACACGTGGAATCGGTGCAAGGTCGGTGGAAGCGCTCCAGGAGATCGCGCGGACGCACGGCTCCAGCCTGTGGCACGCCGCGTGCGCGAACCCGCCCGGTGGCAAGGCCGGCAGCTCGATCGCCGCATTCGTGCGCCTGATCGACGGCATGCGCACGGCCGTCGCCGGCCTGCCGCTGCAGGAAATCGTCGAGAGCGTCGTCGAGGGCAGTTCGCTCAAGGACCACTACAGGACCGAGAAGGAAGGCGCCGAGCGCATCGAGAACCTCGACGAACTCGTGAACGCGGCCGCGGCGTTCAGTGCCGAGGAGATCTACGATCCACAGCAGCCGGAGGGGGGAATGGTCGACCCCGACGACCCTCTCTCGGCACTCAACGCGTTTCTTGCACACGCGGCGCTGGAAGCCGGCGAACACCAGGCGGGGGCCGGCCAGGACGCGCTGCAACTCATGACCGCGCACTCGGCCAAGGGGCTCGAATTCCACAGCGTGTTCATCAGCGGGCTGGAGGAGGGTTTGTTTCCCCACGAGAACAGCCTGAACGAACTCGACGGACTCGAGGAGGAAAGGCGCCTCATGTACGTGGCGCTGACGCGGGCACGGCGGCGCCTCTATCTGACGTTCGCCCAGTCACGCATGCTGCACGGGCAGGTCCGCTACAACCTGGCGTCGCGATTCTTCCAGGAACTGCCGCCCGCGCTCATGAAGCGCGTCAACGCGCCGGCCGCTCGCGCCGCCGGCTACAACCCGTTCACGGGCGCGTCTCCACGGGCAGCCTTCGAGAACACCGTCTCCTACGCCGGGAATCCCTGGCGCGTCGGCCAGAATGTCACGCACCCGAAATTCGGCGCGGGCGTCATCGTGAACGCCGAGGGCCGCGGATCGGATGCACGTGTGCAGGTGAATTTCCGCGAAGCGGGCCTCAAGTGGCTCGCGCTCGAGTACGCGAAGCTCTCGGCCGCCTGACCCGTCGACCTCCTCAGGCTGCCTGCGTGACGACCGGCTCCAGGCCCGTGGTATTCGGATAGATGTCGCGATAGCTCGCGTACACGCTCGTCACGAGCAACGGCATCAGGACCCAGAAGGTGATTTCCATCGCGACGCCCGGACCGAGAAGGCCGGTGGCGGTCTGGAGCGCGAACAGCATCAGCCCTATTCCCGTCAGGCTGAAGCTGTAGACGACGAACGGCAGCGAGTTGCGGAGGACGCCCCGCAGCGAGGCCACGAGCGCGCGCCCCCCGCTCAGACCGTCCAGCGCGATCGCCACCGGAGCGAACCAGACCGCCATCGCGAGCGGCACGCCGAGCGCGAGCGTGACGACAAGGGCACCCGACAGCCGGTTCTCGAGCGCGATCGCATCCTCGGGGCTGAGCGCCTGCGGATTGGACATGAATTGCATGAGCGCGTCGCCCCCGAAGGCGAGAAGCACCAGCATGAGTGCGAAATTCCCCATGAGGTTCACCCCGCCGACCATGGCGAGGTCGCGCACCCGGGACCGGAATCCCGCGAACAGCATGGTCACCGGGATCGAGTGACCCGCTTCCGCCTCCACGCATGCCATCGTCCAGCCCGCCAGCAGGACGGGGAGGAGTATCGCCACGGCCGCCATGAGCATCAGATGCTTCGAACTCGCCCAGACGATCAGCCACGTGACGACCGTGAAGACGATCCAGGTGAGCGGCTTGCGCAAGAACAGGCGCCATCCCTGGAGGACCCAGAGCCAGCCATGACGGGGTGGTACGCGGCGGGGAACGGGAATCGGCTTCAAGTCAGTGGCAGCGTGGACGCCATTTCCTGCGTCGACGCGACGTGATTGCGCAAAATCAGCTCGAATCGCCCCGGGTCGTGCGCGTGCGTGAGTTCACCGGGGCGCGGGAGGTGGTAATCGTACAGACGCGACACCCAGAAACGCAATGCACCGGCCCGCAGCATCACCGGCCAGAACGCGCGTTCATCCGCGACGAAGGGGCGAGTCGCCGCATACCCCTCGAGCAGCGCGCGACCGCGGCGAACGTCGAGCGTGCAGTCCTCCCGCAGGCACCAGTCGTTCACCGCGATCGCCACGTCGTAGAGGAGCACGTCGATGCACGCGAAGTAGAAATCGATGACCCCGCCGATCCGCTCGCCGTCGAAGAGCACGTTGTCGCGAAACAGATCCGCGTGGACGATTCCGCGAGGCAGGGTCTCCGGAGGGCGATCGTGCTGGAAACGGATCTCGCTCATGAGCAGCGACCGCTGTGCGTCGTCGAGAAACGGCAGGAGCTCCGGTGCGGTGGCCTCCCACCAGGTCGCGCCGCGAAGGTTGTCGAGCCGGCCGGGAAAACTCCGACCCGCGAGGTGCAGGTCGGCGAGGACTTCGCCCACCGCGGCACAGTGCGCCTCGGTCGGGTCCTGGACGGGCCCCCCGGCCACGCGGGTGACGAGCGCCGCGGGTTTGCCGTTCAGTTCCCCCAGGAACGCGTTCTCGAGGCTCGCGATGGGCTTCGGGCAGGGCAGGCCATGACTCGACAGGTGCGCCATGAGATCGAGGTAGAACGGCAGGGCGTCCGGCCCGAGCCTTTCGAAGAGCGTCAGGACGTATTCCCCGTGCGTCGTCGTCACGAAGAAGTTCGAATTCTCGATTCCGGCCCGGATCCCCTCGAATCCCTTCAGATGCCCGACCGAGTACTGCCTGAGCCAGGCCGCAAGGTCGTTCTCCGAGACCTTCGTGAACACCGACATCGTCGAGACGCCCCGGTCAGAGGTTCAGCTGCGCCTCGCGCTCGGCCGCCGAGAGATCGAAGCCCCGCTTCTCGTAGTGGGCGAAGATCGCCTCCACCACCTTTTCCGGCTCGTCGATCACCTGAACCAGTTCGACGTCCTCGGGATCGATCATCTTCTCCTCGACGAGTGTCGCGCGAATCCAGTCGAGCAACCCCTGCCAGAAGGGGCTGTGCACCAGGATGATCGGGATGCGACGGGTCTTCCTCGTCTGGACGAGCGTGAGAGCCTCCATGAGTTCGTCGAGGGTTCCGAATCCGCCCGGCATCACGACGTAGGCCGACGCGAATTTCACGAACATCACCTTCCGTGCGAAGAAGTGCTGGAACGTCTGGCTGATGTCCTGGAACAGATTCGCCTTCTGCTCGTGTGGCAACTGGATGTTGAGCCCCACCGACAGCGAACGACCGAAGAAGGCGCCCTTGTTGGCGGCTTCCATCACGCCAGGACCACCGCCCGATATCACCGCGAATCCCGCGTCGGAAAGCTGCCGCGCGATGCGCTCGGTGAGCTGGTAGTAAGGATGTTCCGGAGGGGTTCGTGCGCTGCCGAAGATGCTCACGGCAGGACGTACCGAATTGAGCCGTTCGGTCGCCTCGACGAACTCTGCCATAATCCCGAACACCCGCCACGACTCGCGCGCGGACCACGATTTCTCGAGTAGTTCCGGTGCGAGCGGAACAGGAATCTTGTTCCTGGTCGTCATAGTCTGTCGTCGAAACCGCCGTGGAAAAGAAAACGCTCTTGCTGGTGGACGGATCGTCCTATCTGTATCGCGCCTTTCATGCGCTGCCCGATCTGCGCAGCCGCGCGGGTGAGCCCACGGGCGCGATCTACGGCGTGGTGAGCATGCTCAGACGCCTCCGCCGCGAAGTGCCCGCGGATTATATCGCCTGCGTATTTGACGCAAAAGGAAAGACCTTCCGTGACGAGTGGTACCCGGCGTACAAGGCGCATCGCCCCCCGATGCCCGAGGACCTCGCGGCGCAGATCGAACCGATCCACGAGCTCGTGAAGGCGCTTGGCTGGCACCTGCTCATGGTGGACGGTGTGGAGGCGGACGACGTGATCGGCACGCTTGCCGCGAGCGCCGCACGCGAGGAGGTCCGGACGGTGGTGTCCACGGGCGACAAGGACCTCGCGCAACTCGTCGACGAACACGTGAGCCTCGTGAACACGATGTCCAACGAGGTACTCGACGTCGACGGGGTCAGGGCGAAGTTCGGCGTGCCGCCCGACCGCATCGTCGACTATTTCAGTCTCGTGGGCGACAGCGTCGACAACGTGCCGGGTGTCGAGAAGGTCGGGCCCAAGACGGCCGTGAAGTGGCTCGGTCAGTACGGATCGCTCGACGCGATCGTCGAGCATGCGGACGAGATAGGGGGCGTCGTGGGCGGCAACCTGCGCAAGGCGCTGGACTGGCTGCCCATGGCGCGCCGGCTGCTCACCGTGAAGTGTGACGTCGACCTGCCGTTCGATCTCGGGGCGCTGTCACCCCGTGCCGAGGATCTCGACCGCCTGGGCGAGATGTACGAGCGCCTCGGATTCAACACGTGGCTGCAGGAGCTGAAGGCCGGGGCGCGCGCGGACCCGGCGGCGTCCGCCGCGTCTCCGACGCTGGCAGCGCCGCCACCGGAAAGACGATACGAGACGATCCTCGACGAGGAGGCACTCTCCCGCTGGCTCGCGAAGATCGACGCGGCTCGCCTCGTGTGCTTCGACACCGAAACGACCAGCCTCGATCCGATGGCGGCACGCATCGTCGGATTCTCCTTTGCGGTCACGCCGCACGAGGCGGCCTACCTGCCGGTCGCGCACCGTTATCCGGGCGCTCCCGATCAGATCGACCCCGATACCGCGATCGAGCGGCTGCGGCCCTGGCTCGAGGATGCCACGAAGCCCAAGCTCGCCCAGAACGCCAAGTACGACATGCACGTCTGCCTGAATCACGGCGTGAACGTGAGAGGTGTCGTGCACGACACGCTCCTCGAGTCCTACGTGATCGAGAGCCACAAGCCTCATGACATGGACAGCCTGGCGATGCGCCACCTCGGGATCAGGACCATCAAGTACGAGGAGGTTGCCGGCAAGGGGGCCAACCAGATCGGCTTCGATCAGGTCAGCGTGGAGCGCGCCGCGGAATACTCTGCGGAAGACGCCGACGTCACCCTGCAACTGCACGCCGCGATGCTCCCGCAGGTCGAAAGCGGTGAGGGACTCGTCCGCATCTATCGCGACATCGAGATGCCGCTGATGCCCGTGCTGCTCGCCGTGGAACGCAACGGTGTGCTGATCGATGGCGCGCTGCTCGAGAAGCAGAGCCACGAACTCGGTCACAAGATGCAGGCGCTGGAGAAGGAAGCTCACGAACTCGCCGGGCAGCCCTTCAACGTCAACTCCCCCAAGCAGCTTCAGGAGATCCTCTTCGTGAAGCACAAGCTGCCCGTCGTGAAGAAGACCCCGAGCGGCGCACCTTCCACGGACGAGGAGGTCCTCGAGCAGCTCGCGCTCGATCATCCGCTGCCGAGGCGCATCCTCGACTATCGCGCACTGTCGAAACTCAAGTCGACCTACGCGGACAAGCTGCCGAGGATGGTGAATCCGCACACAGGGCGCGTGCACACGAACTACGGGCAGGCGGTCGCGGTCACCGGCCGTCTCTCGAGCACGGAACCCAACCTGCAGAACATTCCGGTACGCACGCCCGAGGGGAGGAGAATCCGCGAGGCTTTCGTCGCGCCCCCCGGCCACAGGATCCTCTCCGCGGACTACTCTCAGATCGAGCTGCGCATCATGGCGCACCTGTCCGGCGACGCGGCATTGCTGAAGGCGTTCCGGGAAGGCGAGGACATCCATCGTGCGACAGCCTCGGAGATCTTCGCCACGGCCGGTGCGGACGTGACTTCCGAGCAGCGCCGCTACGCGAAGGTGATCAATTTCGGTCTGATCTACGGCATGTCGGCGTTCGGCCTGGCCTCCCAGCTCGGGATAGAGCGCGGCGCCGCTCAGCAGTACATGGAACGTTATTTCGCGAGGTATCCCGGGGTCGCGGACTACATGCAGCGCACCCGTCAGACCGCGCGCGAGACCGGCTATGTCGAGACCGTGTTCGGCCGGCGTCTGTACCTGCCGGACATCCGGGCCCAGAACCAGGGGCGCAGGCAGGGCGCCGAGAGGGCGGCGATCAACGCACCGATGCAGGGGACTGCGGCGGACCTGATCAAGCTGGCGATGATCGCGGTGCAGGGGTGGCTGGAAAGGGACACGATGCGAACGCGGCTCGTGATGCAGGTGCACGACGAACTCGTTCTCGAGGTACCGGAAGACGAGCTTCCGGCCGTGAAGAGTCGGGTCCCGGAGCTGATGGCGGGTGTCGCGGCGCTGTCGGTTCCCCTGGAGGCCGAGGTGGGAATCGGCGCGAACTGGGACGAGGCACACTGAGGCCCCGCTACGGCGCGTCGTCGTCCCGGATCGAGAGGGAATCGGGCATCGCGACGACCTCGTGCGCAGGCTCGCGCACCGGTTCACCGGATTCGTGCTCCGCGGCGACCGGCGGGGAATCGGTGCGCGCGAACTGGATCCGGTGCAGTCTCGCGTAGATTCCGTCGCGCGCCATCAGCTCCGCGTGAGTACCGACCTCCGCCACTTCGCCCTGATCGAGCACGACGATCCGGTCCGCGTTCTCGATCGTCGAGAGGCGGTGCGCGATGACCAGTGTCGTGCGTCCTCGCATGAGCCTTTCCAGTGCGGCCTGAACGAGTCTTTCCGACTCGGAGTCGAGTGCGGACGTGGCCTCGTCGAGGATGAGGATCGGCGCGTTCTTGAGCAGCGTGCGCGCGATCGCTATGCGCTGCCGCTGCCCTCCCGAGAGCCGAACCCCGTTCTCGCCGACGACGGTCTTCAGCCCCTGCGGCATTTCCCGGATGAAGGCGGCGGCGTTCGCGGCTTCGGCGGCCTGCACGATGTCCGCTTCGGAGGCTCCCGACCGCGCGCCATAGGCGATGTTGGCAGCCACCGTATCGTTGAAGAGCGCGACCTCCTGGGACACGAGCGCAATGCTCGCGCGCAGACTCTCCAGCGTGAGTTCGCGCAGATCGTGGCCGTCGAGCAGGATGCGGCCGCCGGTCGGCTGGTAGAAGCGCGGGACGAGATTGGCGAGGGTCGTCTTGCCGCCGCCCGAAGGTCCGACCAGTGCGATCGTCTCCCCCGCGTGGATGGCGAGCGAAACGTTTCGCAGGGCGGGACGCTCCGCGTTCGCGTACTGCATGGTGACGGACTCGAAGACGAGGTCGCCACGCGGCGCCTCGAGAGTGACGCTGCCCGCATCGGGTTCGGGGTCCCTGTCCAGAACGCCGAATATGCTCTCGGCCGCAGCAAGGCCCTTCTGCAGCTGTTCGTTCACGCCGGTCAGGCGCTTCAGCGGTTGCAGGAGCATGAGCATCGCGGTGATGAACGACACGAATCCGCCGACGGTCGTCTCGTTCGCGGCCGACTGGCGCGCGACCATCGTGATGATCACGGCGAGCGCGATCGCCGCGATCAGCTGGACGATCGACGTGTTCGCGGCCGCCGCTGCCGCATATTTCATGCTGAAGCTGCGCACGCGGTTCGCGCTGGCTCGAAACCTTGCGACCTCGTAGGGCGCACCGCCGAAGATCTTCACGACCTTCTGGCACTCGATGCCTTCCTGCAGGACCTGAGTCGTGTCGCCCATGGCCTGCTGCACTGCCCGGCCCACGCGTCGCAGCCGCCTGCTGAACAGCCGGACGATCAGCGTGATGCCGGGCACCGTGACGAGAGTGATGAGCGTGAGCTTCCAGTTCAGGTACAGGAGCCATCCGAGCAGCCCGGCGATGGTGATGCTGTCCTTCAGGGAGATCGTCACCGCGGAAGTGGCCGCCGAGGTGACCTGGGTGACGTCGAACGTGACCTTGGATACGAGGTTGCCGCTGACCTGCTCGTCGTAGAAGTGCACGGGCAGGACCATGAACTTGCGGAACATGGCATCCCTCAGGTCGAGGACCACGCGCGTCGCGACCCAGTTCGAACAGTAGCTCTCCACGAAATTCGCGAGGCCGCGGACCAGGAACAGGACCACGAGCGCGACCGGCATCCAGCGCATGAGCCACGGGTCCTTGTCGACGAACGTGCCGTCGAGAAGCGGCTTCATGAGCGCCGGCAGCGCCGGTTCCGTGACCGCAGCGACGGTGGTGCCGAGCACCGACGCGAGGAACACGCGCCAGTAGGGGCGCACGTAGCGCAGCAGGCGTAGGTAGAGCTGCGCGCTGGTCGGAGTAGACATCCGGAAACGATAGCAGAAATACGACGTCGGCCCCCCGCCGGGAAGACACTGCCGTCCCGCTATGACGGTCCGAGGCGGTACTCCGCGGTGAACAGGAATGCCCGGCCGGCAGCCGGGTAGACGCTGAACGTGCCCGACGCCGGCACGTTGGAGAGGCCATAGCTGTAGTAGCGCCGGTCGAAGACGTTCAGGGCCGCGGCCGTCAGGCGCCAGCGGCCGGCTTCCCGCGTGATCGTTCCGTCGACGACGGTGTACGAGGGCATCCTTATCGGGAAGGTGTTCGTCTGGTCGTTGTCGAAACGCTGGTGGCCCACGTAGGTGGCGGTCGCGGAAAGCGTCGTGTTCCCGTCGGGTGCGAAGGCGAGGGTCGCGTCCGCCTTGTTCCTGGGCACGAGCGGGATGTCGCGGCCACCGACGGATGCGCCCGCGAACGCGCCTTCGAGAAATCGGCCCTGCATCCAGGCGTAGTTCGCGGCGAACACGAGCGAGGGATCGATCAGGAACCGACTGCCGATTTCCACGCCCCGACGCTCGGTCGGCGGCAGGTTCACGTTCGTGAAGCTGACCGGATCGAAGAGGATCTCGTTGCGCAGCCGGGACACGAAGTAGGCGACCCGCACGTCGGCCCGGGCCGATGTGTACCGGGCGCCGGCTTCACGATCCAGCGAGGTCTGCGGTTCAAGCAGGTTGGGCGGACCAAAGCCGAAACTGCGCACCTCGTCGACGTTCGCAAACCGGAAACTGCGTCCGATCCTGACGTATCCGGACAGCGTCCGCGAGACGACCTGTTTCACGGCCACCTCGTACGCGCGAACGATCTGGACGCGGTCCGAGGTCTGCGCGCCCTCCACGAGGGCGCTGCGCGCGCGCTGATGTCGTGCGCCGAGACTCATCGAGGTGCCGGTGTCCGTGCTCACGTTTTCCTGCACGTAGATTCCCGCGTTCTCCTGTTCCGCCCGGCCCGCATAGCTGAATGCGTCGATCCGGTTGTCGAAGTCCCAGTTTTCCCAGTCCGCACCGACGATCAGCATGTGCGAGAGCATGCCGGTATCGAACGGGACGCGGACACGGGGAGACATGCCCGAGACGCGACTGTCGATCGTGTTGAACCCGCCGAACTGGAAGGACTTGTTGTGTCGCTCCCGGTGCATGATGTCGACGGCGAGGGTTCCCCGTCGCAGGGCGTGGTCCAGCCTGAGCAGGGTCCGGGTCGCGTCGAGCGAATACCAGTCGTCGGGCTTCGACGTGCCTCTCGGATCCGTGACGAACTGTTGGGCCGTGCGTTCGCCGGGCAGCCGGAGATCCTGACGGCTGCGGGAGGCGCTCAGCGTCGCACTCGTGTCCCCACGTCCCCATCGGAGCGCGGCCTGCAGGTTGTCCTGGAGCAGGTCGTTGTTGCGGCGATAGTTGTCCGACGCGAGATGGGAGGCATCGACTCCGACCGCGAGACTTTCGCTGCCCGCGGATCCGGACGCGGCGAGCCCCCACGTACCGTAGGAACCTGCTGTGCCACGCAGTTGCAGGTCTCTTTCTCCGAAGGCGGGCAGGCGCGTGATGATGTTGATCGTGCCGCCAGTCGCTCCGGACCCATAGAGCACGGCCCCACTGCCGCGCATGATCTCGACACGTTCGATGCTCTGGAGGGCAATCGATGCCAGATCCGCGGGCGTCTGCTCGTTCTCGGAGATGCGTTGCCCGTTCACGAGAACGAGCGTGTTCTGGTCTCCGAAGGCACCGAATCCGCGCAGGTCGATCTGCCGGTTCGGCCCTCCCGAGTTGTCCCGGACCACGAGCCCCATCTGCCGGGACAGCACGTCCGCGAGCGTGAGGGCACCGGAGTCCGCGATGTCCCGGGCCGTGATCACCTGCACGCCCACGGGAAGGTCTGCCGCGGGTTCCTCGAACCGGTTGGCCGTGACGACGACAGGCGGAACGGAGAGATTCGTGGTCGGATCGGCAGCGTCGGCCACGACAGGGACCGACGCGGAGAGGGAAGCAGCCAGCGCGAGGCTGGCAGGACGACTGGATTTCATGGAGTTCCTCGCTGGGCACGCCCACCGCGTGCGGATCAGTGTTGGCGGTGCGAGGACGAGACGTCGGTTCGGAGCGTTCCGGCCGGGACATCGCGCGCACCAGGGGGCGTTCAGGCCGGTCTCCGGACTTGCGAGTGCCAGACGCGACTGGCGCCTGAGCCGCACCGCCTTCCCGTCCCGGTTCGGCGATCGACTGAACGACCGGACCGAACCTGCGACAGTGGCTTACTGGTGCGACGAAACTCGCTTACCGTTGCGGGGGCAGCACAGGAATCGCGGCGGTCGCCGCTCACCTGTTTCCCGATTATCCCGGTCCGTGTCTGACGGAACCGGGCACCCGAACACCTGCGATTCTAACAGTACCGGCGCCTATCGCCCCGCCGCACGGACGCGGCTCGGCTCGAGCCTCGATGCTCACGTCATTACCTGAGGTGATGCCTTCAAAAGACCTCGTTAATTGTTGACTAGACAGGATTTTGATCAGTATAGTGACCCCATGGACGCAGAACTCGATGCGCTCGACGACCGGATCAGGTCCCTCATTCGATTCTCGGAGCGCCTTCGCTCGGAGAACGTCGAGTTGCGCCAGCAGCTGGCTGCCGCCCAGGCGGAAGGCGACCTCCTGCGGGAGAAGGTCTCTGCAGCGAGGACTCGCCTCGAGAGTCTTCTGGCGCGCATGCCCGGCGAGGACGCCTGATCTTCCGCGCTTCGCGCGAGCGCCTTGCCATCCGGGAGCAGAGCATCGTGACGCAGGAACAGAAAGCACTGGACGTGAACATCATGGGTCGGGAGTTCCGGGTGTCCTGCACCGAGGAGGAACGGCCCGACCTGCTGCGTGCGGTCGAGTACCTGGACCGAAAGATGCGCGAGATCCGCGAAAGCGGAAAGGTCGTCGGCATCGAGCGGATCGCGGTGATGGCGGCCCTCAACATCGCGCACGAACTCCTCGGGACGAAGGTCGCGGGTGGCGTTGACCTCGGCGACTTGAAGCGTAGAATCGTCGGCATGCAGGCGTCGATCGACGCAGCCATGACGAGCCAGGATAAGTTGTTCTGATTCCCGGCCGTCAGAGGAGCAGGAGAGACATCGTCTTCGCTCCCTGTGGTGTCCGACAGGTCGTTTATTCTCTGAACCAATGTCATTCACCAGGTTGCGAACCTAAGCAGCGCTTTTGTGCGCGTCCCATGCGGACGTACCTGCGGCGCTCGGAACGCGACCACTCTTGGACCCCAGGTTCAAGATGCCCGGCCTGACGGCATTTTCGGGGGGCACCCCGCAAGGAGAGGCGACGGAAACGTCGCCTCTCTTTCATTTTCGTTCGCAGAAGAGACGTGACGTTCGATCCCTTCGAATCACCGGACGCCGGTACCTGCGCCCGGATCCTTCGCTGGTGCGGCAGGGCAGGGTGGCGAACCGTCGCGATCGCCGCGCTGACCTGGACCATCGCTCGTCCCGCCGTGGCGCTGGACGTCCCGGACACGATCGCGCAGCGCGTCGCCGCGTGCACGATCTGTCATGGCAAGGAAGGTCGCGCGGCACCGGACGGCTATTACCCGCGCCTCGCGGGAAAGCCCGCGGGTTATCTCTTCAACCAGCTTCGCAGTTTCCGGGATGGCCGGCGTCACTACGGGCCGATGACCTATCTTCTCGACCAGTTCTCCGACGCGTATCTCGAGGAGATCGCTCGTTACTTCGCCGGCCTCCACGTGCCGTATCCGGCACCACGAGTCGCCACCGTTCCGTCGCGTGTCATGGAACGCGGCGAGTCCCTCGTCACGCAGGGTGATCGCGAGCGTGATGTGCCCGCCTGCACGGCCTGCCACGGAACGCGACTCACGGGCGCATCACCCTTCGTCCCCGGGCTCCTCGGACTGCCTCGCGACTACCTCAATGCGCAGCTGGGGGCCTGGCAGGCCGGACAGCGCAAGGCCGCTCGGCCCGACTGCATGGCCAGAATTGCCGGGGCGCTGAGCGCGGACGACATCGCCGCCGTCTCCGCATGGCTGTCCTCCAGGCCACTGCCCGAAGATACGCGCCCGGCCGACAGTATCCGTCGGCCGCTCCCCCTGGACTGCGGCAGCGTGCCGGACGCGCTGTCCGGATCGTCGCCATGAGACCGGGACGCACGCGCGTCACGTCGGCGTGCGGGCTTGCCGCGATCGTGCTGACCATGTCGCTCTGGTCGTCGGCGAACGCGGAAAGACGGGAACCCGTCCGACCGACGCCGGAACGACCGACGCAGCAGGCGCCGGGCGGGGACCTGGCAGGACGCGGCGAATACCTCGTCCGGGCCGGTAACTGCGCGGGCTGCCATACGGCAAGGGGGGGCGAGCCATTTGCCGGCGGACGCGGAGTCACGACGCCTTTCGGAATCGTCTACGCGCCGAACCTGACACCCGATGCCACGACCGGCCTCGGCGAGTGGACCGCCGACGACTTCTGGCTCGCGCTGCACGAGGGAAAGGCGCGGGACGGGCGTGAACTGTATCCGGCATTTCCCTACGTGAACTACACGCTCGTCACACGGGAAGATTCGGACGCGATGTTCGCGTTCCTCTGCACGCTCCCGGCGGTGCATCACCCCAACCGTCCCCACGATCTTCGCCCGCCGTTCGACAGCGCGTGGCTGCTGCGCGCATGGCGGATGCTCTACTTCCGTCCCGGGTCGTTCACGTCGGCTCCAGACCGTTCCGCCTCCTGGAATCGGGGTGCGTACCTGGTCCGCGGCCTCGGACACTGCAATGCGTGCCACACGACCCGAAATGCGCTGGGGGCCGCGAACTCTCCGGAAGAACTCGGCGGGGGCGTGATCGCGGGTCAGAAGTGGTATGCGCCTTCGCTGCATGCGGACGACGAGGCCGGTGTCGCGAAGTGGAAAGCATCGGAGATCGTCGAACTTTTCGCGACCGGACACACCCGACGCGCAACCGCGCTCGGTCCGATGGCAGAGGTCATTCATGGCAGTACCCAGTACCTGACCCCCGCCGATCTCGAGGCCATCGCCGAGTACCTCCAGTCGCTCCCGCAGGCAGGATCACGTGAATCGCCGGCCTCCGCGAACGTCGTTGCGGACCAGGCAATGCTGTCGTCCGGTCGGGACATCTACGGCAAGCGCTGCGCGGGCTGTCACGGCGACGACGGTGAAGGGGCCGGCAGGATCTATCCGCCCCTGCGGGGGAACCGGGCCGTCACGATGACCCCCCCACTCAACACGATTCGCGTGGTGCTCGCCGGCGGGTTCGCGCCGACGACCGCCGCGAACCCGAGGCCGTACGGCATGCCCCCCTTTGCGACGATACTTTCCGACGAAGAGATCGCGGCGGTCGTGACGTACATTCGTCAGGCGTGGGGCAATCGCGGCCCTGGGGTCAGCGCGGTCGACGTGTACCGTTTGCGGGGCGACCTGCTCCGTTGAGTGCCGCTCAGCCGGCTCGCCCAACCATCGGGAGGACACCCATGCACTACTGGCTCATGAAATCCGAACCCTCAGAAGTAAGTGTCGACGATGTCGCGCAGATGCCGCGAAAGACAGTTCCATGGTTCGGTGTCCGGAATTACCAGGCCCGCAATTTCATGCGCGACGACATGCGACCCGGAGATCCCGTGCTGTTCTACCACTCGAGCTGTCCGGAACCGGGTATCGCAGGAATCGCGCGCGTGGCAAGTACCCCCTATCCCGACCCCACGCAGTTCGACGAATCCAGCAAGTATTTCGACCCGAAGGCCACACGAGAAAGTCCGCGCTGGATCCAGGTGGACGTGAAACTCGTTCGCAAGACTCGTCTGATCCCGCTCGCAGAGCTTCGCTCTCATCCCGCGCTGTCGGACATGCGAATCCTGCAGAAGGGCAATCGGCTGTCGATCACGCCCGTGACCGCGGAGGAATGGGCAGTCATCGAAACGCTCGCGGGATGATGTAAACCTCGTCCGCGCGCCTCTCGGCCGCGATCGATCCACGACATGCGGGCCGAGTGCAAGGAAGCCCGCAACGGCCTCGCTCAGGTACGAGGCCGAAGACGAAGGAACACGCTCGCCGGACCGAGGTCTCTTGCCGGTGTTCCCGTAATGCTGGTCGCTGCGGTCGCGTCGTGAGCGACCGCAGCGCTTTCACCGGATGCTAGCGCCTGTGCGCGCGCAGCTCCTGATAGATCTCATCCTTCAGGCGCAATCTTTCCTTCTTCATGTTCTCGAATTCCAGGTCCTGATAGACCCGGTCGTTCTGCTCGATGTCCACGATCTCGCTGTTCAGCCTTTCGTATTGCTCGAACAGAACGGCGGCGTGCCGGTCCGTCGAGGCCAGATCGTGGATGAGGCTGGAATACTCCGGAAACTCGTGGTCGAGGTCGTGCGGTAGGACGTACATGGGAACTTCCTCCTCTGCTGTGGCTGTGAAGGAAACGAGACACGTGCCCATGGCCATGGTACTCCTCGCGCTCCCGGGGTGGGAACACGTCGGCAGCAATTTCGTGGCCGAGTCGACATGCCCGGCGTTCAGGCCCGGGAGCCCCCGTTCCAGCGCAGCAGGTTGAGGAACTCGCGGCGGGTGCGTGGCCCGTACGTCAGGAAGGACGGTTCCGGCCGTTCACCATAGCTTGCCCGTTCCCGGCTGAGCGTGTCCGCACGCAAGGTCGTGCGCACCGCGGAGGCATCCACCCGATAGGGCCGCGTCGCGTTCAGCCCGAATACCCCGGCGCGGATGCCCGGTGTCAGTGCCGGGTATCCGAAGCGTTCACGGAATTCCTGCGAGATCTGGAACGCGCGAAATGCCTGGATCTGGTCCTGGGGCGATCCGTACCACAGGGAGTCCGTTCCCCACAGGACATTGTGTTCACCCACGTGCACCAGCAGTTTCCCGAGAAGATGTGCGGCCGAGTCGGGTTCCCTCATCGCAAACCGCCACGTGGTGCCGAGTTCTGCGTAGACATTGCTGTTCGGCGCGATGCCGTTGTCGTGCAGCGATCGGATCAGCGTGTCCACGCCATCCATGTCTCCGGACGCGCCGTACGCCTCTTCCGGTCGACCGGGCACGAAGCCCGAGTGATACACGATGAACGAAACATCCGGAAACTGTCTCGCGACCACGCCGATGTCGTGACACTGGCTGTGTTCGTACGATTTCCTGCCGAACGGCACCCCCTTGTGCACGCAGATCACCTTGATGCCGAGGGCGCGTGCCTTCTCGATGAAACGCAGGCCCGGCTCGTCGGAGAGAAAGTAGCCACGCCCGTCCGGCCCCCACTGCGTGTAGGTCTTCCACGCGCACACCTTCCACTTCGCGGCGAGCTCGTCCATGCGTTCGATATCCCCGGGCTGGTTCGGGTTGACCCGTCCATGGACGAGGAGCCGGTGCGAACCTTCCATCCGGTCGACGATGCGGCGCACGGCGTCCGCAACGGCGATCGTGAGGGGTTCCGCGTCCGGTCGTGAAGGCACGAAGGACAGCACCATCATGTCCGTGTCACTGTCCAGGAAGACGTCCTTGACGAACTGGTCGGGCCCCAGACAGGCCAGGTAGTCGAGATTCCCGCGCGCCGCGTCGCCGAGACATTGTGTCTTGGGTGCGAACGTGAGCGGGCGCGCGCCCGACGGCAGCGACTTGAGCCACGCGCCGTTCGGTTCCACGAAGTGGCCCTGCACGTCGAAGATGAACTCGTTGCCGTCGAGCACGTCCCGCGCGAGGGATTCGTCGAGCGCGGCTTCGCGGTGGAGATCGAAGAAGCCGCCGGCCTTGCCCGCCGCGGCATTCGCCTCGTTGAACGCGAGCAGCGTCGCGGCGGCACCACAGGCGGACACGAGGAAGTCACGTCGGGAGACGCCCTTCCTGCGCGCACTTGCGGTTGCCGAGGCGCGTGCAAGCTGTATCGCAGTCCGGTTCACGCCGGACAGCGGGATCGGGACGAATTCCCCGTTGGACGTGGAATCCAGCTTGACGGGCAGCCGCAGTCCGTCCGGATCGACACGATGACGCATGGCATTTCCCCTTTTCTGTCGGACACACGGGACAGGAGTCTCCTCCTATCGTCCCGGGCTCGCCAATCGTCAGAACCTGGACGCCGCGGGCCCGTGCCGTACGGCCGTCACCGACGCGCGTCGCCCGGGTTGACCGAACCGGGACGATACGCGCCCGTTGCGGCGGCCGAACGTGTGCCCAGAAAGGCGAAATCGACCTCGGGCGTGCGCCCGCTCACGATGTCCGCGATGGCCTTGCCGGACCCGCAGGAATGGGTCCACCCGAGAGTACCGTGGCCGGTGTTGAGGTAGAGGTTCTCGAATCGGCACGGCCCGATCAGGGGAACGTTGCCCGGCGTCGCGGGTCGCAGGCCCGCCCAGTACTCCGCCCGCGCGAAATCGCCCGCACGCGGAAAGAGCACCGCCGCCCGCGCGCGAATCGCTTCGCATCGTGCGACGTCGATCGACGTGTCGTATCCGTTGAACTCGGCAGTCCCGGCCACACGCAGCCGGTTGCCCAGGCGGGAAACGACGAGCTTGTGCTCGTCGTCGGTCAGGCTCACGGTCGGCGCGTCGCGGCTCTGCTCCACGGGCAGCGTGATGGAATACCCCTTGGCCGGATATACCGGAACGGAAACGCCGATTGTCCGAAGCAGCAGGGGACTGTAACTGCCGAGCGCGACGACGAACGCGTCCGCGGAGAGTTCTCCACGCTGACCGTCGGGGTCGACCACGTCGACGCGACTGATCCGGGATCCGGCGCGAACGAGCCTGTCCATGCGGACACCATGGACGAATTCCACCCCGTCCCGCCTGCACAACGCCGCGAGACGCGTCGTGAACTTGTGCGCGTCACCCGATTCGTCGCCCGGGGTGAAGGTGCCGCCCGTGATCGGGACGCGTGCCTGTCGGAGCACCGGCTCGATGGCCATGCATTCCTCGGCGTCGACGACGCGCCCGTCGCAGCCATGCTCCGCCATGGTCTCGTTTGCACGTACGGCGGCGGCGAACGTGGGGGCCGTCGTGTAGAAGTGAAGGATCCCGCGTTCGAGGTGGTCGTACTCGATCCCGGTCTCTCGCCTCAGCGCCTGAAGCGCCGCGCGGCTGTACATGCCGAGCCGCACGAGCTGACCGATGTTGTGCCGTGTCCGCGCAGTCGTGCATTCGCGCAGGAAGCGCAGTCCCCAGAACCAGAGCGCGGGGTCCGCACGCAGGCGGAAGAGCAGGGGGGCATCGTCGCGGCCGATCCACTTCAGGATCTGAAGGGGCGCATGGGGGTTCGCCCACGGCTCGGCATGACTCACCGAGATCTGGCCACCGTTCGCGTAGCTCGTTTCCAGCCCGGGACCCGGCTGCCGGTCGACGACCGTCACGCGATGCCCGGACTGCGCAAGAAACCATGCGGACGCCGTGCCGATCAGGCCGGCTCCCAGAACCAGGACGTGCATTTCGATTGTGCGTCTTCGAGAGGAGTTCGAGCGGATCGCCCCGTGCGCGATCCGATCGTGCGCAGGGGACAGCGCTTCCGCCAACGCGGGTCAGCCCGCGTGAGTCGGGATTCTAGCGCCTGACCATTCTTCGCCGGGAACTGCCATGATGCGGCACTGCGTTGCCGTCGGTCAGGCAGCAAGCCGCACGACCCGCCCCTCTACCACCACCGGTACACGCTCGAGCGCTCGGCCCGCACACGGGCCATCCTCGCAGACACCGTCCTCGTAGCGGAATACTGCACCGTGCACGGAACAGATCACCCACTCGTGGTCGAACGTGACGAACCGGTCGGGCTGGTCGTTGAGCGGCACGAAGTTGTGCGGGCAGCAGTTCACGTAACCCCATGCAGACCGACCACGTCGCACCACGAACACACGCAGTGCGGAGGGTCCGGCACCAAACCGGAACTCGTGCCCCTCACCGTCCGGGATGTCGTCGAGTACGCACAGGAAGGTGCCGGGTCGAGGCGCGTCCGGGTGACTGTTCCAGCCTTCGGCTACCAGGTCCGTCCTCCGCAACTTCTCGTCTGTTCGTAGACCACACCGTAGGACGGGTCCTTCTGCCGGAAGAAGCGCCCGACGAGGACACCCTCGCACACGGCGTTGACTCCCTCCGGATGCTCGGTGTTCTCGAAATGAACTTCAGGGTACTCGAAGCGAAGCTTGTCCTGCCAGGACGACAGGGATGAATAGGTGCTCATGGTTCCTCACTGCCATTGCGGCCTCACGACGCCGACGTGCACCGTGACGGCCACTACACGGGGTGTCGCAAATCACGTACCCGGAAGCGCCGCGCGCGTGCGTCGGGACGATCGCGCTGCGTACCCGGGGACTCCCCCTCTGTCATGTCAGATGGGGGATCCGGCCTCGGGATCAAGACGCCGACAGCCCGCTGCCGGATGTTTCGCTCCCGCTTCGGGTCCGGGCAGCCAGTGAGCGCGAACCTCGTCCGGGACCGCTCAGGCCCGCGGAGTCGTCGCGCGAAGGATGCGGTCCCGCACCGCCGCCCATTCCGGCAGATCCGGGACGTCTTCGATCAGAATCCGTTCGCTGGTCGACGCGTCCAGCAAGCGGAGATTGGCATAGAGGTCGTGGGCATAGCCGCGAGCGTCGGAAGGGGCCTCGACCCAGTCCCCCGCACCGCCCGCGCCGGCTGGCCTGGCCCGGCGAGCGAGAACGCCGAGTCGCGTGTCCGCCGCTCCGACGAGCGCATCGATCCGGTCGGCAGCCATGAGCTCCGCGGGCTTCTCGGGCGCATAGTGCGAAGGCAGCGCGCCGGACACTCTGGGCCGGCTGGCCACGCTCGGGGACAGGCGCACGCCCAGCACGGCCTCCAGATCCGCCACGGAAATTCCGCCGGGTCGCAGCACCGCAGGGCGCGCGCCGGACAGATCGATGATCGTGGACTCAATGCCGACTTCACTCTGTCCGCCTTCCAGGATCAGACCGAGCGTCTCGCCGAATTCCGCGCGGACGTGTGCCGCCGTGGTGGGCGAGACGTGTCCGAAACGGTTCGCGGACGGGCCGGCAATGCCGCGACCGAACGCCTCGAGCAGGGCCCGGGCGACCGGGTGGGAGGGCACCCGAAGGCCGACCGTGCTCTGTCCGCCCGTGACGACGTCCGACACCGTGTTCGCGCGCTTCAGGATCATCGTGAGCGGGCCTGGCCAGAACGCCGCGGCAAGTCGTTCCGCTTCGGCAGGCACCTCTTCGGTCCAGGCCGCGACATCGGAGAAACCGGACAGATGGACGATCACCGGGTGGTCACCGGGTCGTCCCTTGGCCGCGAAGATCCCGAGCACGGCCTCTTCGTTCGTCGCGTCCGCACCGAGACCGTAGACCGTTTCCGTCGGAAACGCGACGAGCCCGCCGCGCGCGAGAATTTCGACGGCCTTGTCGATGGGATCAGACGGCACGCCCGTTCCTTCAGCCAGTCAGCATCCGCAGTGCGTCCGCGTACTTCGCGGCCGTGCGCTCGAGGATGTCCTCGGGCAGCGCAGGAGCCGGCGGCTGCTTGTTCCAGTGCTGCGTTTCGAGCCAGTCCCGGACGAACTGCTTGTCGAACGAGGGAGGGCTCACCCCCGTCCGGTACTGATCGCGAGGCCAGAAGCGCGAGGAATCCGGCGTGAGGGCCTCGTCGATGAGGAACAATCTGTCGTCGCCGTCGGTTCCGAACTCGAATTTCGTGTCGGCGATGATGATGCCGCGCGTGTCGGCGTAATCGGCAGCCTCCCTGTACAGGGCCACCGCGGCTTCCCGTACCTCGGCGGCGCGGTCGGGCCCGAGCAGTCGTTCGGCCTCCACGTAGGAGATGTTCTCGTCGTGCGTCCCGGCCGGTGCCTTCGTCGACGGTGTGAAGATCGGTGCGGGCAGCTTGTCCGCCTCCACGAGGCCCGGCGGCAGCTCGACACCCGAAATCGCCCCTGTCCGCTGGTAGTCCTTCCACCCGGACCCGGCCACGTAACCGCGCACGATGGCCTCGATCGGCAGCGGGCGCAGGCGGCGCACCACGAACGCCCTGCCGGCAACCTGGTCGCGCTCGCTCGCCGACACCACGTCCCCGGGCTCCACGTCGAGCAGGTGGTTCGCGATGATGTGGCGCAATTTTGTGAACCAGAAATTGGAGAGGGCCGTGAGCACCCGACCCTTGCCGGGGATCGGCGTGGGCAGGATCACGTCGAACGCGGACAGGCGATCGGTCTGCACGATGAGCAGCCGCTCCGCATCGACCTCGTAGATGTCGCGAACCTTGCCGCGATGCAGCAGCTTCAGGGAGTCGAGATGGGTCTCTTGGACCGGGGCGTCGATGTTCATGGCAGGAACCGTTTCCGAAGATGTCAGGCTGCGCGACGGGCGCCTGCTTGCAGGTCCGCCCTGATCTGTTCCGCAACCGCGAGTGCCTCCCGGGCGGAGACGCCCAGGACGGTGAAGTGGCCCATCTTGCGCCCGGGTCGCGCGTGCTGCTTGCCGTACAGGTGCAGTTTCGCGCGCGGATGGCGCAGCACGGCCGTCCAGTCGGGCTCTCCGGCCTGCCAGAGATCTCCGAGGAGGTTGACCATCACAGCGGGGCAGTGCAGATCCGTGCTGCCGAGCGGAAGCCGGCACATGATCCGCGTCTGTTGCTCGAACTGCGAACTCAGGCACGCGTCGATGGTGTAATGGCCGCTGTTGTGGGGCCGGGGCGCAATCTCGTTCGCAAGCAGCCGCCCGTCGCGCAGCAGGAAGAACTCGACGCACAGCACACCGACGTATTCCAGACGCTCGGCCACGCGCAGGGCGGCAGACCGCGCGGCCGAGGCGACCTCGTCGGGGATCCGCGCGGGCACGATGCTCACGTCCAGGATGCCTCCGGAATGCCGGTTCTCGGCGACGGGAAACGTGACGACACTGCCGTCGAAACCACGCGCGACGACGACGGAAACTTCGATGTCGAGTTCGAGACGCTTCTCGAGCACGCACGGCCGGCCGCCAAGACGCGCGAACGCTTCACGCGCCGCGGCCGCGTCCCCGACCGATGCCTGACCCTTGCCGTCGTAGCCAAGCCTGGCGCTCTTCAGGATTGCCGGGAACAGGGTCGCGTCCACGCGGTCGAGGTCATCCTCCCGTTCGATGACCGCGAACGGCGCGGTACCGAGCCCCGCCGAGACGAGAAAGTGTTTTTCGCGGATCCGGTCCTGCGCGACGGCCACGCTGTCGTGGCCGGGACTCACGACACAGTCGGCCGCGAGTCGACGCAGCGCATCGGCGGGAACGTTCTCGAACTCGGTCGTGACTGCGGCGCAGCGCCGGGAAAGTTCGGCGAGCGCGCCGTCGTCGAGATAGTCCGCCTGCACGTGATCGTCCGCGACGGACGCGGCCGGACCGCCCGCAGCCGGGTCGACGACGAGCACCTTGAAGCCCATGCTCTGGGCGGCCATCGAAAACATGCGTCCCAGCTGGCCGCCTCCCATCAGGCCCAGCCAGGCACCCGGCGCCACGGCGCTCATGTCGGGTCGACCGGCGGAAGCTGTGACGCCATGACGGCAGCCGTCTGGCGCGCGCGAAAATCCTCCAGGCGCTGCGCCACGACGTCGTCCCGCGTCGCCAGCTGCGCAGCCGCGAACAGCGCCGCGTTGGCCGCACCCGCTTCGCCGATGGCGAAGGTCGCGACGGGAACGCCCTTGGGCATCTGCACGATGGACAGCAGCGAGTCCAGGCCCTGCAGCGCTCGACTCTTCACGGGCACGCCAAGCACCGGCAGGCGTGTCTTCGCGGCGAGCATTCCCGGAAGGTGCGCCGCCCCGCCGGCACCGGCGATGATGCAGCTGAGACCTCGACCGACGGCCGCCTCGGCGTACTCGAAGAGCAGATCCGGAGTCCGATGGGCGGAAACCACCCTGGCCTCGAAGGGCACACCGAGTTCGCCGAGTATCCTCGCTGCATGCTGCATCGTCTCCCAGTCGCTCTGGGAGCCCATCACGATGCCGACCAGCGGCGGGGGAGAGAGGGGTGTCTCCTGCATGTCACGCAACCCTGTGTTCGCCGACACGCACGATCTTCATCGTGTTGGTGCCACCGGCCTTGCCGATCGGTTCTCCGATCGTGAGAACGATGAGATCGCCGTCCGCCACGACGCCGTGCGCCTTGAGGCTGTCCTCCGCCTCTCTCAACAGGGCATCCCGATCAGTCGTGAAGTGCTGGATCATGAGCGGGTAGACATCCCGGAAGAGAGAAAGGCGGTACCGGGTGTTGATTTCCGGCGTCAGCGCATAGATGGGGACGCCGCAATTGAGTCGCGACATCCAGAGGGCCGTCGATCCGGATTGCGTGAGGGCGGCGATGCACTTGACCTTCAGATGAAATGCGGTGAACAGCGCGGCCATCGCGATCGACTGGTCCACTCTCGTGAACACGCGGTTCAGGAACTCCCTGTCGAGTTCGAGATCGTCCGACTTCTCGGCCTCGAGGCAGATGCGCGCCATGGCTTCCACGGTCTGCACGGGATACTTGCCGCTCGCCGTTTCGGCCGAAAGCATCACGGCATCCGTTCCGTCCAGGACAGCGTTCGCGACGTCCGAGACCTCCGCACGCGTCGGGACCGGGTTCGCGATCATCGACTCCATCATCTGGGTCGCCGTGATCGTGAGCTTGTTCTTCTCCCTGGCCTGCCGGATCATGCGTTTCTGCAGGGCCGGCACGGCAGCATCGCCCACCTCCACCGCAAGATCGCCGCGCGCGACCATGATCCCGTCCGTGGCGGTCAGAATTTCCTCGAGTGCATGGATGGCCTCGGCGCGCTCGATCTTCGCGATCACGAACGCCCTGCCGCCTGCCGCGCGCATGAGTTCCCTGGCCATGTAGATGTCGGCACCGCTCTTGGGAAAGGAGACCGCGAGGAAGTCCGCATTCATCGAGGCCGCGGTCCGGATGTCTTCCATGTCCTTGGCCGTGAGCGCGGGCGCGGTCAGTCCGCCACCCTGACGATTGATCCCCTTGTTGTTCGACAGCGTGCCGCCGTGGCGTACCACCGTGACAATCTCCGGACCGTCGACCTGCACCACGTCGAGCACGATCCGGCCGTCGTCGAGCAGCAGGACGTCGCGTGTCTTCACATCGCTGGGCAGTTCCTTGTAGTCGAGACCCACGCGTTCGGAATTGCCCAGCGAGCACGACGCATCGAGCGTGAAGCGTGCTCCGTTCTCGAGGTGAATCTCGCCACTCTCGAACTTCCCGATGCGGATCTTCGGCCCCTGCAGATCGCACATGATGCCGACGGTAATGCCGAGGGAGCGGGCAATCTCGCGCACCGCGTCCGCGCGGGCGAGATGGTCAGCAGCCGTTCCGTGAGAGAAATTCATCCGGACGACATCGACTCCTGCGCCGAGAACCCGCTTGAGGGTCTCGGGGTCGGAACTCGCGGGACCGAGTGTCGCGACGATCTTCGTTGAACGCTGCATGGGAGATCCACCTCAGGTTGTGGCCCGATCTTCGAGCACCGCGAGGGCGGGGAGCTTCTTGCCTTCCAGGAATTCGAGGAACGCCCCGCCGGCCGTGGATATGTAGGAAAGTCTGTCGGTGATGCCGTACTTCGTGATCGCTGCAATCGTATCCCCGCCGCCCGCCAGCGTGAAGGCCTTGGAGTTCGCGATTGCATGCGCGATGGTCTTCGTGCCGTTTCCGAACTGATCGTACTCGAACACGCCGACGGGGCCGTTCCAGACGATCGTCCCTGCATTCGCGAGAATTTCCGAAAGCATCGTGGCGGTTTCCGGGCCGATGTCGAGGATCATGTCGTCCGGTCCGACGGCGTCCGCCTTCCTGGTCCTCGCCTCGGCCGTCGCGGAAAATTCGCTCGCCACGACGACGTCGACGGGAATCGGGACGGAAGCCCCCCTCGCACTGGCCTTGGCGATGACCTTCTTTGCCTCGTCCTCGAGATCCCGCTCGGAGAGCGACCGGCCGATGGACAGTCCGGATGCAGACATGAACGTGTTCGCGATACCCCCTCCCACGATCAGCTGGTCCACCTTGTCCGCAAGCGACTCCAGGATCGTGAGCTTGGTGGACACCTTGGAGCCTGCGACGATCGCCACGAGCGGCCTGGCGGGATTTCCGAGGGCCTTGGTCAGGGCTTCCACCTCGGCGGCCATCAGGGGACCTGCGCAGGCCACGGGCGCGAAGCGCGCGATGCCATGTGTGGTCGCTTCGGCACGGTGGGCCGTCGCGAAGGCATCGTTCACGTAGACGTCACACAGTTTCGCCATCCGTCTCGCGAGGCCTTCGTCATCCTTCTTCTCGCCGACGTTGAGTCGGCAGTTCTCGAGCAGTACGACCTGTCCCGCTGCGGGCGCCGTGCCGGGGTCGTCCACCCAGTCCTGTCGCAGTGGCACTTCCTGCCCGAGCAGTTCCCCCAGGCGTCGTGCCACCGGAGCGAGCGAGTCCGCGGGCTTGAATTCGCCTTCCTTGGGCCGCCCGAGGTGCGACGCGATCATGACGCGCGCGCCCTGTGCGAGCGCCGTGCGCACGGCGTCGAGGGACGCGCGGATCCGCGTGTCGTCGGAGATCCGGCCGCGCTCGTCCAGAGGCACGTTCAGGTCGGAACGGATGAACACCCGCTTGCCACGCAGGTCGAGATCGGTCATTCGGAGAATTGCCATGATTGCGCGCTGTCAGAGAGATCTTCGAAAAGGCGAACGGGGCATGCATGCCCCGCTCCCGACCCACCGGCTGCGGAGCGCTCCTCGTTCCGCGGCCGGTCGGGTACCACGTGAGGCCGGATACCCGGCACTCACTTCGCGTTGATGAATGCGACCGCCGTATCCAGCATCCGGTTCGAGAATCCCCACTCGTTGTCGTACCATGAACTCACCTTCACGAGCGTACCCTCGGCCACCTTCGTGAGCGTGGCATCGAAGATGGACGATCGCGGATCGTGGTTGTAGTCGATGGAGACGAGCGGGTCCGTCGTATAGCCGAGAATGCCGCGAAGCTCGCCTTCTGCCGCTTCCTTCAGAATGGCATTGACCTCGTCGACGCTGGTCGGTCGTTTCGCGACGAACGAGAGGTCCACGATCGAGACGTTGATGGTCGGGACACGAATCGCGTAACCGTCGAGCTTGCCGTTCAGTTCCGGGAGGACCAGTCCCACGGCAGCGGCCGCGCCCGTCTTGGTGGGAATCATCGACTGCGTCGCGGACCGCGCCCGGCGCAGGTCCTCGTGATACACGTCCGTCAGGACCTGGTCGTTGGTGTACGCGTGGATGGTCGTCATGAGGCCGCAGGAGACACCGATCCTGTCGTGCAGCGGCTTGACGAGCGGAGCGAGGCAGTTCGTCGTGCACGAAGCATTCGAGATGACCGTGTGGCTCGACTTCAGCGTCTGGTGATTGACGCCGTAGACGATGGTGGCGTCCACGTTCTTGCCGGGCGCGGAGATGATCACCTTCTTGGCGCCGCCCTGCAGGTGGAGACCGGCCTTCTCCTTGCTCGTGAAGATGCCCGTGCACTCCGCCACGACGTCGACGTCGAGAGACTTCCAGGGCAGCTTGGCAGGGTCACGCTCGGCGAACACCTTGATGCGGTCGCCGTTCACGACCATGCTGTCGCCGTCCACCTCCACCTTGCCGTGGAACTTGCCGTGCGCCGTGTCGTAGCGTGTCAGATGGGCATTGGTCTCCGGGCTTCCGAGATCATTGATAGCGACGATCTGGATCTCTCCGTTTCGTCCGGACTCGTAGAGAGCCCGCAGAATGTTGCGGCCGATGCGACCAAAGCCATTGATGGCGACACGGATGGGCATATGTTTCTCCTCGCGGGCAAAAAAGAAGGAATTCTAGCCCACGCAGGGACATCCCTCGGGAGCGCGGGCAAGCGGCTGCGTCCCGCAGCATTTCGCGTACCCGGTTCGACGCGAGCGTGACCGACGGTCCCCGGACGTCGATCGCACGGCTGGATTCAGGCAGTACTCAGGCCGCGTCGAACGCTCGCAGCGCCCCCCGCAATGCGGGGTTGCTTGCGGTGATCACGAAAGTCGGCACGGAGGAAACATAGGAACTGAAGCGACCCATCTGCTCGAATCGCGCCCGAAAGCAGGACCGGTCGAATCGTGACCCCAGGGCAGGAACGACACCGCCGCCGATGTAGACGCCCCCGCGCGCACCGATCGTGACGCAGAGATTGGCCGCCGCGGTACCGAGCACCCCGCAGAACATCTCGACGGCCTCCTCACTGCGCGCGTCACCCTGCGCAGCCTCCGACGTCACGGACTCCGGCGAGACGGGGTCTGTCGGCGCACCGTCCATTGCGCTCAGGGCTTCATGAATCAGGGCGAGACCTGGCCCGCTCGCGAGGCGTTCCGTCGAGACGTGGTCGAATCTGCGCCAGAGGTACTCGAGCACCCCCACCTCGCGGCTCGTCATCGGCGAGAACGCCGTGTGGCCGCCTTCACCCTCGATGGGAATCCATCCGGATCCGGAGGGAAACAGTCCGGAAACGCCGAGCCCTGTTCCCGCACCGAGCACGGCCAGAGGCTTTCCGTCGACGGCGGCGCCTCCACCCACACGCCTGAGATCGCCATTTCCGAGCACCGGGAGCGCGAGCGCGAGCGCGGCGAAATCGTTGACGAGCTTGAGGCGCCGCAACCCGAGTCGGGCTTCGGTCTGCCGGATCGAGAACGACCAGTCACTGTTCGTGAAGCTGACGTGGTCGCCCGTGACCGGCGTCGCGACCGCGATCGCGGCCTCCTCGACGTCCTTCAGCTGCTCCTTGTCGAGATAGGCCTCGACGGCGGCACCGAGGTCTTCGTAATCGGCGCATCGCAGGACGCGTTCGTGCGCGATGCTGTCCCGACCCTGTTCGACCACTGCGAAGCGCGCATTCGTCCCCCCGATGTCGCCCACGAGTCTCATGACGCCGGTCCCTCCTCTGATCCTCGCGCGTCAACGGCGCGAGAGCACCTCCCGAGCGGCGGTCACCACGTGCTGGGCGGTGAATCCGAAGTACTTGAACAGTTCTCCACCCGGGGCCGATTCGCCGAAGCGATCGATGCCGATGGCGGCCCCGTCGAGCCCGACGTACTTGTACCAGCAGTCCGTCACGCCCGCCTCGACGGAGACGCGTCGCACACCCGGAGGCAGAACGGAACGCTTCCACACGTCGTCCTGACGGTCGAATACGGTCGTGCTCGGCATGGACACGACACGTGCCCCCACACCCGCTTCCTTCAGTTCGGCCTGGGCCTGCATCGCGAGCGCCACCTCGGAACCGGTGGCGATCAGCACGATGTCGACATGCCCGGTCGACGATTCCGAGAGCGTGTAGCCGCCGCGACGGATCGCTTCGATCTGGTCGGCGGTACGTGCCTGATGCGGGAGATTCTGGCGCGACAGCAGGTGAGCCGTGGGGCCGTCGGCCCGTTCGAGACTCATCTTCCACGCCACGGCCGTCTCGACGGCGTCGCACGGACGCCACACATCGAGATTCGGGATCACCCTCAGGCTCGCTGCGTGTTCCACCGGCTGGTGCGTGGGGCCGTCCTCGCCGAGCCCGATGGAATCGTGGGTGAGCACGAATACCACGCGCCTCTTCATGAGTGACGCGAGGCGAATCGCGTTCCGGGCATAGTCGCTGAAGACCAGGAACGTGCCGCCGTACGGGATGAAACCACCATGGAGGGAGAGCCCGTTCATGATGGCCGCCATGCCGAACTCGCGGACCCCGTAGAACACGTAGTTGCCGGGCCCGGTACGGCCGACGGGCTGCGATCCGCTCCAGAGCGTGAGGTTGGAGGCGGCGAGGTCCGCGGATCCGCCCACGAGTTCCGGGAGCGCCGGAGCGAATCGCTCGATGGCGTTCTGCGAAGCCTTGCGCGTGGCGATCGACTCCGCCTTCTGAACGATCGTCGCGATGACGTCCGCGGAGTGATCGGACCATCCGGACGGAAGTTCGCCTTGCATGCGGCGCCTGAATTCGGTGGCCTCGCGCGGAAACGCCTTCGCATATGCGGCGAACCGCTCGTTCCAGCTGTCCTGCCGCTTCCGGCCGGCCTCCGTCGCATCCCAGGCCTGACGGATCTCGTCCGGGATCACGAAGGGCGGATGGTTCCACCCGAGTTCCTTCCTCGCGGCGGCCACTTCGTCGGCACCGAGGGGAGCACCGTGGGCCGCGCCGGTGTTCGCCTTGTTCGGCGACCCCTTGCCGATGACCGTCCGGCAGCAGATCAGCGTGGGGCGCGCATCCTCCGCAATCGCGGAACGAATCGCGGCATCGATCGCCTCGGGATCGTGACCGTCCACGTCCCGCACGACGTGCCATCCATACGCAGCGAACCTGGCGGGCGTGTCGTCACTGAACCATGCATCGATGGAACCTTTCTCGGAATCGATCGAGATGCCGTTGTCGTCGTAGAGCGCCACGAGCTTTCCGAGCCCCAGCGTCCCGGCCAGTGAACACGCCTCGTGCGAGATGCCTTCCATCAGACAACCGTCTCCGAGGAAGACCCAGGTCCTGTGATCGACGACGTCGTGGCCGGGACGGTTGAACTCGGCGGCGAGCAGGCGTTCCGCGAGAGCCATTCCGACCGCGTTGGCGAGGCCCTGCCCGAGGGGTCCGGTAGTGGTCTCCACGCCGGGCGCGCACCCGATCTCGGGATGTCCCGGCGTCATCGAATGCAGCTGTCGGAACTTCTCGATCTGCTCGAGCGGCAACGCGTATCCCGTGACATGCAGCAGGGCGTAGAGCAGCATGGAACCATGACCGTTCGACAGCACGAAACGGTCCCGATTCGCCCAGGCGGGGTCATGCGGGTTGTGGCTCAGGTGGTGGCGCCATAGCACCTCCGCGATGTCCGCCATCCCCATCGGCATGCCCGGGTGCCCGGAGTTGGCCTTCTGGACGGCATCCATTGCCAGCGCGCGGATGGCGTTGGCGAGATCGGTTCTCGTTACCATGTCCTGTTTCCCAAGAACAAAAAAAGTCCCGCATGAACTCTCACGCGGGACGCCTCGACGCCGATTCTAACGGATCGTGCCCGCGATATTGGTGCCGCTTCACGGTTCGGACCTCCTGGGCAGCGCGATCCCGAGCTGCTTCAGCTTGCGGTAGAGGTGCGTGCGTTCGAGCCCCGCACGTTCGGCGACGCGACTCATGTTCCCGCCCTCGCGTGCGATGTGGTAGGAAAAGTATGCGCGCTCGAACGCATCCCGCGCTTCACGAAGTTCGGCATCCAGCGGCAGACCGGGAATCTGGCCGGGGCTCACCGACTCGAGTCTGCCCAGGATTCCGCTCAGGTCCGCGGGTGTGATCTCGTGAGTCGTCGAGACCAGCGCCGCCGATTTCACCGCCGCCTCGAGCTGGGACAGGTTGCCGGGCCACGGATGCAGTCGCAGCGCGTTGAGCGCGGCCGTGGTCAGCGATCGCATCGGTACCTCGTGCGCCTCGACCATGCGTGCGAGCAGCGTGGCCGCGATCTCGGGAATGTCGTCCGGGTGTTCACGTAAAGGCGGTATCCGCAGCGTCACCGCGCCGAGCATGGCAAAGAGGCGGGCGTCGAACTGCCCCTGTGCGACCCGCTCGGGAAGATCGGGACGTCCCGTGGCGATGATTCTTGCGCCTTCGTCCGTCGCCTGGCGCAGGCGCACCAGAAGTGTCCGCTGCTGGTCCCGATTCAGCTCGTCGACCTGCCTCAGGAAGATCGTTCCTTCCGCCGGCATGTTCACGGCGGTATAGGCGCGATCGAGCCACGCCGACTTCTCTTCCGCGACGGTCCATGGCGTGTTGGAACGATGCAGGAAGCGCGCACAGAGTTCTTCCCCGCTCCCGGGTTCGGCAAGCAGAAGAACCGGATTCCTGAGTTCGCGCGCACGCTCGAGACGCGCCTTGAGATCGACGAGCGCCGGCGCCCCGCCCAGCACGGCCAGCGAATAGGCCACGGGGACATCCGCGGGGCGCGGCGTCTGGGCGAGCGCCTTGTCCACCGTGGAAAGCAGCTTCTGCAGCGCAATGGGCTTCTCGAGGAACGCGTATGCGCCGATGCGGGTGGCCTCGACCGCGGTGTCGATGGTTCCATGCCCCGACATCATCACGACGGGCATCGTCAGCTGACCTTTCGACGCCCACTCCTTCAACAGCGTGATGCCATCCGTATCCGGCATCCAGATGTCCAGCAACACGAGATCGGGTCGCCCTCTCGCGCGTTGCTGTCGCGCTTCGTCGGCGTTCTGCGCGAGCCGCACCTGATAGCCCTCGTCGGACAGAATCTCCGAGAGCAGTTCCCGGATGCCGACCTCGTCATCGACTACAAGAATCTGGCTCATCGTTAAGTTGCACTATCCATTGGCTACGACCTTCATCCTGGAGAATTCGCGACCGCTCCTGGAAAACGCAGGCAGCACGACGCTGACGCGTGCACCCCCTGCGACCATGTTCTCGAGATGTATCGATCCTCCGTGCTCCTCGACGATCCGCTCGACGATGGCAAGACCGAGCCCCGTCCCTTTCGCTTTCGTCGTCACGTAGGGTTCGATCGGTCGCCCGAGCAACTCCGGCGGAAAACCTGCACCATTGTCCGAGACCCTCAGGGCGATCGCGTCGTTCGCGCGTTCCACGGACACACAAACGCGCGGCATCGTCACGGAGGAGACCGCATCCTCGGCATTTGCCACGAGATTGTGTATGACCTGCCTCAGCTTGGCGGCATCGCCCATCACCGGCTGCAGATCCGGTTCGACGGAAACCGTGATTGCGAGACCCGAGGATTCGTACAGCCCCATCACCTCGCGCGTGAGCTGCCCGAGGTCCAGTGGCCTGAGATCCGCCTCCGGCGAGCGCGCGTACCGGCTGAATGCGTCGACCATTCCCTTGAGGGCAGCGACCTGATTCACGATCGTCCGCGTGAGGCGGCCCAGCATGTCCGCCTCCGGCGGGGCCAGCTTCTCCTGGAGGCGGTGCTGCAGCCGCTCGGCCGAGAGCTGTATCGGCGTCAGAGGATTCTTGATCTCGTGTGCAAGCCGCCTTGCAACCTCCCCCCATGCGGCCTGGCGCTGTGCACGCAGCAGCTTGGTGATGTCGTCGAAGACGACGACATACTCGCTGCCGGTCGGCTGCGAGATCTCGGACACCTTCACCAGCAGCGTGAGGTCGCCGTGCTCCCCGGGAAACACGATCTCCGTCTCGCGCACGCCGGCAGTGGTCGCATCCAGGGCGGCCCGAAGGGGTTCGGCAACGGCAGTCAGACGCGGTTCGACGTCGGCCCAGCGTTCGAGCGGAAGGCCGCCGAGCCGGCCGAAATCGACACCGAGGATCCGGCTGGCGCTCGGATTGGCGGACTGCGGGCGCCGCTGTTCGTCGAGCGCAATCACGCCGGCCGAGAGATTCGCCAGGATGCTCTCGAGGGAATTCTTGGCGCCTTCCACCTCGGACTGATACCTCAGCGACGCGGCCTGGGCCTCCGCGAGATCGCGGGTCATCGCGTTGAAGGAACGCGTGAGGATTCTCAGTTCGTCGTAGCTCTTGACCGGTTCGCGTTCGCGGAAATCGCCCTGGGCAACCGCGCGTGTCCCCTCCGCCAGAACACCGAGGGGCGCCGACAGGCGCTCGCTGAAGAATATGCCGAGGAGGAGGGAGCCGAACAACGCCAGCAGCAGGGCGAGGGTCAGCGACAGCCCGTAGAGCTGCTTCAGTCCCGGGCGGGAGTACATGAGTTCCTGGAACTCGCCGTACGCCGACTGAACGGCGTCGGTGTTGCGGGTGATGTCGTCGGGCACGATCTGCACGACCTGCAGGGCGAGCACCTCCCCGCCGCGCATGTTCACCGGCACGACGACGCGGACGAGAAGACCCTGAGCGCCGTCCGCGAGAAATCTGGAGGAGGGGCGCTGCACGCGGATGTTCTGGAGTACCTCGCTCGTGAGCATCTGCGGCGCCAGGGCATCCTTCTGCTGACTGGAGAAGAACAGCACGTTGCCACTCGCGTCGAACAGGGCAGCCTCCGACACGGCCGCCTGATCCCGGAGCGTGTAGAGAGTCGACCGCAGCTTCTCGCGCGGCTGGTCCGACAGGAGCACCGCCATGCTTTCTGCCTTGTCGCGCAGGTCCCGCGAAATGAACTCCAGCGTGTTTCTGCCGAGCGCCAGGCCCCCTTCGAGCGCCTTCTCCACCCGGATGTCGAACCAAGTGTCGATGGACCGTGTGATGAACTGGACGGACACGGCGTAGACCAGAACACCCGGAAGGATTGCGACGAGCGCGAAGGTGAGCACCAGTCTCAACGTGAGCTTCGATCCGAACAGGTGCTGCTTCAGCCGCCTGCGCAGCAGAAGCAGCTGGTATCCGGCGAGGATCATCAGGATCAGCACGAGCGCCACGCCCGCGCCGAGCAGCCAGACGATCGCGCCCGCGAACTCGGGCGTATTGCCGCTGGCGGAGGACAGGAGGTACACCATCACGGCGCCACACAGACTCACGATGCCCGTGAGTACCCGCCCACCTCGAGTGGAGAGTGCTGCCTGCCAGCGGAGCCGTCTGGAAGTCATGGCCGGACCGTCCATCTGTACCAGTCGGAAGAGAGGTTCCAGGACTTGGAGCCGATGGAACTCAGCTGGAACGGCTTGGGTAGCTGCGACGGATCCAGCCGCAGGCGTATCTCTGCCGTGTAGGCCTGCCCTTTCTCGTAATCATCCGGGGAAGCGATGAGGCGGTTGCGGATGCGGCTCATGATCGCGAGCGCTTCGTCGAGCGTCTCGACGTTTTGCGTGAGCGATCCCACCGTGAGCCGATACTGTCGCGTGAGCGTGTTGAAGTTGAGCCGGTAGTGCTGCTCGAAGGACCCGATCGTCCGGTTCCAGAGGTTGAGGAGGTACCAGCGTTCGTAGACCAGATCGAATTCCGCGACGAAATACAGGGAGAGACCCTTCGAAAGGGCCTCCTCGAGTGTGGGGCCGAGGTCTATCTGGAAATTCGCGTCGAGCGTGAGACCGTCGGCGGTAGCAGACACCTCTGCCGACCGGACGTGAATGGAAGGTTCGGCCCACGCGGCGCCGCTCGGGATCGCGAGGAGCAGGTACGCGAGCCAGAGAAGGAGCGGGTTGCGGGGCCGCACGATCCGGATCACGCCGTCTGCCCTGTCCCGGTTGCGCATCGCGCCCCATCGACACCGCTCGTCCTGCGGGTCAGCAGGCAGCCGGCCAGGGTGATCCGCGCTGCCGGCGACGGGTGCGTGTCCCCGGTGGAACACGTGCCCGGGGATCCGCGACCACCGGGCAGAAGATCTCCCCTAGGAAGCAGGCGTCTTGCACAGGAGAGCGTAGAAGAACCCGTCATGATTGCGATCCGGGAGCAGTTGCCCGTGTGTGTTGCCGGGAAAGTCGCCGCCGAGGTCCAGCCTGATTGCGTCCGGGTGGTTCGCCTGGAATGACAGGACGACCCCCGCGTTCTCCTCGTCGAAAACGGAGCAGGTGACATAGAGCAATTTACCACCGGGCCGCAGGAGGTGCCAAAGAGCGTCGAGGAGTCGCGTCTGCTGCGCCGCGAACCGGATCAGGTCGTCGGGGCGTCTGAGCCAGCGTGCATCGGGATGGCGCCTCACGATGCCGGACCCGGAACATGGTGCATCGAGAAGAATCCTGTCGAAGGCGTTTCCGTCCCACCACGTCGCCGTGTCGGCGGCGTCCGCTGCAATCAGCCCGGCAGTGAGCCCCAGCCGCTTCAGATTCGCTTCCACGGACGCGAGACGCGCGTTGTCTTCGTCTATCGCCGTGAGATCCACGCGGGCCGTTTCGAGCATGTGGGCGCACTTGCCACCCGGAGCCGAGCAGGCGTCGAGTACGCGTTGACCGTCCCGCAGATCGAGAAGCGGCGCCGCCCACTGAGCACCGACATCCTGCACCGACACGTCGCCCTCGGAGAACCCCGGAAGCGTCGCGGATGGCACGGGTTCCTCCAGCAGGATCGCGGCCCCGCCCACGTACCGCGCACGAATGCCCAGGGACCCGAGACGCGCGAGATAGGCTTCCGTGCTCTGGCGGCGATGGTTCACACGCAGCCCCATCGGCGGACGCTGCAGCCCGGCGGAGAGGATCGCCTCGGCCTGGCTGTCGCCGTACTGTTGCCTGAGCTTCGACACCCACCATCCGGGATGCGACCACCGGCCTTCGTCCGTGCGGGCCGCGTGCTCGACCAGAAGCGGGCGCTCGCGCAGGAACCGGCGCAGCGTGGCGTTCACGAACCCCGAAGCCCGCCCCTTTCCGAGCCCGCGCGCCGCGCGCACGGCGTGATCGACCACGGCGTGGGCGGGTGCCTTCGAGTGTTGCAGCTGATAGAGCGCGACACACAGGAGTGCCTCGAGCGAAGGGTCCGGTACGCCTCGGCTCACCATGAGACGCACGAGTGCCCGCTGCGTGCCAAGCGACCGGAGCGTTCCCATCGTCAGGTCGCGGATGGCGGAACCGGACTGGTCGTTTCGGCCCCGGGACAGGCGATTCTCCCGAACGCTGTGCCCCGCCATGACATGCGCGACATTCTCGGCCGCGACCCGCTGCGCCTCGTGCATCCTGGACCTCAGTCGCCGGTGCTCGAAAAACGCTCGCCCGCGCGGAGTGGAAAACCGGCGAGAAACCTTTCCGCGTCGAGCCTCTTGCCGCCGGATCGCTGCAGTTCGGTAAGCTCGAGCACGGTACCGCCGCCACAGGCCACGGCAACGCCGGAGGGCGAGCACCGTACGATTTCTCCCGGCACGTCGGCCGCTGCTCCTCCGGACGAGACCACTCGCGATCGCCAGATCTTCACCGTATCGCCGCGCACGACCGAATACGCACCCGGGACAGGGTTGAATGCCCGGATCCGGCGCTCGATCTCCCCTGCGGGGTTCCGCCAGTCGATCTCGGCTTCGGCCTTGGAAACCTTGGCCGCGTAGGTGGCAGCCGACTCGTCCTGCTCGCGCCCGGGCAACGTCCGCGCCTCGAGGATCCCGAGTGCGTTCACGATCATCCCTGCCCCGAGTGCCGACAGACGGTCGTGAAGGGACCCCGCCGTGTCATCCCCGGCGATCGGGATCGCCTCCTCGAGCAGCATCTGCCCGGTATCGAGGCCGGCGTCCATGCGCATGATCGTGATGCCCGTCCGGTCGTCGCCGGCGAGGATCGCGCGCTGGATCGGAGCGGCGCCGCGCCAGCGTGGCAGAAGGGACGCATGAATGTTCACGCAGCCCAGAGGAAACGCGTCGAGGACTGCGGCCGGAAGAATCAGGCCGTAGGCGGCCACGACCATGATGCGCGCATTCGTCTCCCGGAGGACTCCGACCGCATCGTCACCCTTGAGGCTCGAGGGCTGCCAGACCGGCAGTGCGTGCGTCCGGGCGACACGCTTGACCTCGCTCGGGGTGAGCTTCATGCCGCGGCCCGAAGGTCGATCCGGCTGCGTCAGGACGAGCGCGACGTCGTGCCCTGCGGCGAGGATCGCCTCCAGCGCGTCGGCCGCGAACCTGGGTGTTCCCGCGAAGACGAGTCGCAAGCCTGCCGACCCGCTATCCGGCACGGCGCTGCTGCTTGCGCAGCTTGGAAACGATGCGCATCTGCTTGAGCCGCGACAGGTATTCCACGAATACCCGTCCCTTCAGGTGATCCATCTCGTGCTGGATGCACACGGCGAGGAGGCCTTCGGCCTCGAACGTGAATGCCTTTCCCGCCGCGTCGACTGCCCGGCCGCGGATCCACTCGTATCTCGGCACGAGCTCGTAGATGCCCGGTACCGAGAGGCAGCCTTCCTCCATGTCCGACGTCCCCTTCCCTTCGAGAATCTCGGGGTTGATCAGGATCATCAGGTCGTCGTGCCGTTCGGACGTGTCCGCGAGCAGCACCTGGCGGTGAACGTCGACCTGTGTCGCGGCCAGACCTACCCCTGGGGCCGCATACATGGTTTCAGCCATGTCACTTACGAGCCGTTGTAGCTCCTGATCGAAGGAAACCACGGGCTCCGCAACCCGATGCAAACGTGGGTCGGGGTATTGCAGGATTTGCAGGATGGCCATAAATGCTTGCTAACTTAGAGAATTACGATCAGAATCTAATGAAGAATATAGGAAAATCCCCGAACTTTGCGTCATATCACGGGAATCGTCCTGGGTATTGTGTGAGGGCTTTGATGCGGAATTCAATCATATCGACGCTCGCAGGCCTAATGTTAGCCGTGAGCACCTCCTCCTTCGTGCATGCCGAGGACAACAACGCGCCGGAACTGCAGGACAACCCGCCGGAGCGCTACGTCGTCGTCAAGGGGGACACCCTCTGGGGCATCGCGAAGCGGTTCCTGAAGGATCCATGGCGGTGGCCGGACATCTGGGGGATGAACAAGGAGGAAGTACACAATCCTCACCTCATCTATCCGGGGAACGTGATCGTTCTCGACCGCAGCAGCGGCAGGCCTCGCCTTCGTCTGGAGGAACAGGGGCCAGGCGGGCTGCTCGAGGCGTCCGAGGGAACCAACGTGGGCAGCACGGTCAAGCTGAAGCCGCGCGTGCGCGTCGAACAACTGACGGCAGCGGCGGTCTCCAGCATTCCCGCATCGATCATCGAACCGTTCCTGACCCGCCCTCTCATCGTGTCGCAGAACCAGTTCGACGAAGGCCCGAGAGTGGTCGCGACGCCGGAGAGCCGGGTCATGAGCGGCCCCGGGGACGAGATCTACGTGAAGGGGCTGGAACCCGGCGCCCCGCCCGTGTGGCAGGTCTACAGACCGAGCAAGGCGCTCTTCGACCCCGTCTCCGGCGAAAACCTCGGATTCGAGGTCAATTATCTGGGCGACGCGCAGATCAAGCAGACAGGTGATGTGAGCTCGATGCGCATCATCCGTGCACAGCGCGAGATAGGCGTGGGCGACCGGCTGGTCGAGGCGCCTCCGGCGGAGATTCTGTCCTACGCACCGCACGCCGCGGACAAGACCATGCAGGGCGTGATCATTTCCGCTCCCGCGACGACGATCTCCGAGATCGGCCAGTATCAGATCGTGGTGATCAATCTCGGCGCCCGCAACGGTGTGGAACCCGGTCACGTCTTCGCGCTGTATTCCGCGAGCCGGCTGGTCACGCCACGTCGTCTGCCGTCGAGTTCGTCGAACGATCCGGACCGCCGCGAGATCCGTTCCGTCCATTCCGAGTTCACCGACAGCAAGAATACGGAGTCGGTGCTTCTTCCGGAGGAACGTTACGGCCTGATCTTCGTCTTCAGGGTGTTCGAGAAGGTCTCGTACGCCCTCGTGATGAATCTCAGTCACCCGGCAAACCTGCTCGACATCGTGCGGGCCCCCTGAGACCTTCCGGACCCGATGGGGGTTCCTTGGGCGCGGAGGACTGGCTGGAGAGCTGGTTTCGGTTCACGCTCGTTCCGGGCGTAGGTCCTGCCAGCCAGCGGAAGCTTCTGGGGACGTACGGCACCCCCGAGGCCGTGCTGGCCGCGCGGCCGGACGAGGTGGCGGGGCTCCTGGGCGGAGCTGCCGCGCAGGCGTGGCGCAAGGGTGCGGATCCCGCCGCGGTGGAGCGTGCCCTGCGCTGGTCGTCGGAACCCGGACACGGCGTCGTGCCACTCGGTGACGACGCGTATCCTGCCCAGCTGCTCGAGTCGGGAGATCCGCCGACACTGCTGTATGTTCTCGGTGACGTCCAGCGACTCGACCATGCCGGACTGGCGGTAGTCGGCAGCCGGAACGCGACCCCGTCCGGCAGGGAGACGGCGCACGATTTTGCGTCGGCTGCCAGCCGTGCAGGGCTCACCATCGTGAGCGGACTCGCACTCGGGATCGACGCGGCCGCACATCGAGGGGGCCTGTCCGGACCTGGCAGGACGATCGCGGTCGTCGGCACCGGTATCGATATCGTGTATCCAGCCCGCAATCGGGACCTCGCACACGAAATCGCCCGCGACGGTGTCATCATCTCGGAGCATCCGCTCGGCACGCGGCCTGCGGCAGCCAACTTTCCGAGACGAAACCGGATCATCAGCGGCCTGAGTCGCGGCGTGCTCGTCGTGGAGGCTGCGGTTCGCAGTGGATCCCTGATCACCGCGCGATTCGCCGCAGAACAGGGAAGGGAGGTCTTTGCGATTCCGGGTTCGATTCACTCTCCGCTGTCGCGCGGCTGCCATGCCCTGATCAAGCAGGGCGCCAAGCTGGTCGAGAGCATCGGGGACGTGCTCGAGGAACTGGGGTGGAACTCATCGACCGCTCGAGCTCGTGCCGAGCCTGCCAACGGTTCCGGGGATGACCCGTTACTGACGGCGTTGGGCTTCGATCCGGGTGACGTCGACACCCTGGTGGAAAGAACGGGGCTCCCGGTGGAAACGGTGACGGTACGTCTTCTGGAACTCGAACTCGAAGGCAAGGTCGTTGCGTTGGGTGGGGGTCGTTTTCAGCGCAGGGGTTGAGGCCGGGTCGCGCGGGTCGGCCGGTTTCCCGGACTTCCGCAACTTGCACCCGCCAATTTCGGGCCCTTATCATGCGCGGCCATTTGCCAATAGAGTTCTGCTGATGCCAAACACCAAGCGCGCTGACGCGCCGTCGACACCGCGAAAGTCTCCCTCGAGGAAGAGCACCGACAAGTCGGACAGCGCGGTGCTCGACGAAGCATCCAAGCGGCTGATCATTACGGAAAAACCTTCCGTGGCCGCCGATGTCGCGCGTGCACTGGGTGGCTTCACCAGGCACGGGGACTACTTCGAGAGCGATCAGTTCGTCGTATGTTCCGCCATCGGCCACCTGCTGGAACTCGCTGCGCCGGAGGAATACGAGGTGAAGCGGGGCAAGTGGTCGTTCACGCACCTGCCCGTCATCCCGCCGCATTTCGACCTCCGGCCGATCGAGAAGACCCAGGAACGGCTGAAGCTGCTCAAGCGACTCATCAAGCGAAAGGACGTGTCGGGCCTGATCAACGCCTGTGACGCGGGTCGCGAGGGCGAGCTGATCTTCCGGTACATCGTGCAGGATTCCGGTACCAGGAAGGCGATCGAACGGCTCTGGCTGCAGTCCATGACGCCCGCCGCAATCCGCGAGGGCTTCACTGCCCTTCGTGCCGACACCGTGATGCTGCCGCTGGCGGACGCGGCCGCGTGCCGAAGCGAGTCCGACTGGCTGATCGGCATCAACGGCACGCGAGCGATGACGGCGTTCAATTCCAAGGACGGCGGCTTCTACAAGACCACCGTCGGCAGGGTCCAGACGCCCACACTCGCGATCCTCGTCGAGCGGGAGGAGCGCATCAAGCGCTTCAAGTCCCGCGATTACTGGGAGGTGACGGCCACCTTTTCATCGGGTGGCGGGGAGTATGCGGGCAAGTGGTTCGACGAGGACTTCGCGAAGACGCGCAAGGCGGATGATCCGGATCTCAGAGCCGACCGGATATGGAAGGAAGAGGTAGCCCGCGCGATCGTCGAGCGATGCACGGGCAGGACGGGGGTCGTCACCGAGGAGTCGAAGCCGACGACGCAGATCTCCCCCATGCTCTACGACCTGACCAGTCTGCAACGGGAGGCCAATGGCCGGTTCGGATTCTCGGCCAAGATGACACTCGGGATCGCACAGGCGCTCTACGAGAAGCACAAGGTGCTCACCTACCCGCGAACGGATTCAAGAGCGCTTCCCGAAGACTATCTCGCGACCGTGAAGACGACGCTGGAAGGTCTCACGACCGCGTCGGACGGTCCCCGGGGACGTGATTCTTCCGTGGCGGCATTCGTGGATGGGTACGCGCCCTTCGCGGCAAGAATCCTGAAGGAAGGCTGGATCAGACCGAACAAGCGGATCTTCAACAACGAGAAGATCTCTGACCACTTCGCGATCATCCCCACCCTCGAGAAGCCGAAGAGCCTCTCGGAGCCGGAGCAGAAGCTCTACGACATGGTGATGAAGCGGTTCCTCGCCGTGTTCTATCCCTCCGCCGAATATCTCGTCACGACGCGAATCACACGCATCGGCGACGATCCTTTCAAGACCGAAGGTCGGGTGCTCGTGAACTCCGGATGGCTCGAGGTCTACGGGAAGGAAGCGCGCAGCGACGACGATTCACTGCTTGCTCCCGTCGAGAATGCGCGTGCAGAGGCCGTCGACGTCGTGTCGAAGGAGATTCAGACGAAGCCGCCTGCGCGATTCAACGAAGGCACGCTGCTCTCCGCGATGGAAGGCGCGGGCAAGCTCGTCGAGGACGAGGAACTCCGCGCGGCGATGACGGAGAAGGGTCTGGGTACGCCTGCGACCCGCGCGGCGATCATCGAAGGTCTCATACAGGAAGAATACGTCGTCCGGGACGGCCGTGATCTCACGCCCACGGCGAAGGCCTTCGATCTGCTCTACGCCCTGAACAAGTTCGGGATCGATGAACTGCGATCCCCCGAACTGACGGGTACCTGGGAATACAACCTGAAGCAGATCGAACAGGGCAGGCTGAAGCGTGCGGAGTTCATGAAGCACATCGTTCAGATGACCCAGGATCTCGTGGATCGCGTGAAGCAGGGCACGCTTTCGGACGAGCCGATATCGACGCTCCAGACTCCATGCCCGAAGTGCGGTGGCAAGCTCGTCGAGAACTACAAGAAGTTCGCGTGTACCGCATGTGACTTCGCGATGTGGAAAGTCATCGCGGGTCGCCGGATGGAAGCTGCCGAGATCGAGACCCTCATTCGGGAACGCAGCATCGGTCCCGTCCAGGGGTTCCGGAGCAAGATGGGTCGACCATTCGCTGCGATGTTGCGCCTGAAAGACGACTTCACGGCAGAGTTCGACTTCGGGCAGGGCGGTTCGGACGGCTCATCCGAACAGGAACCGGTCGACTTCAGTGGCCAGGAACCTCTCGGGCCGTGCCCGAAGTGCGGCGCCAACATCTACGATCACGGCATGGCGTACGTCTGTGAAAGGTCGGTCGGCCCTGAACGATCCTGCGATTTCCGTTCCGGAAAGATCATCCTTCAGCGACAGATAGAACCCGAGCAGATGCGCAAGCTGCTGTCCACCGGCAAGACGGATCTGCTGCACCGGTTCATCTCGAAGAAGGGACGACCTTTTTCCGCGTACCTGGTGCGAGGGACCGACGGAAAGGTGGTTTTCGAATTTGCGCCGAGAGGAAAAGCCGCCTCCGCCGAGGAAAAGGCGAACGGCAAGACGCCTGCACGCAGGAAGGGCGCCTCATCCAGGTGACCTGTGGAGGGCTCTCCGCCCCCCGGGGCGGTGCCCTCCCTTCCATGCAGGGTCACACGTCCAGATTGCGCACGCCCAGGGCGTTGTTCTCGATGAATGCGCGTCGGGGCTCGACGACGTCGCCCATGAGGGTGCTGAAGATCTCGTCGGCAGCGATCGTGTCCTCGATCTGGGCTCTCAGCAGGCGGCGCGACTGCGGATCCATGGTGGTTTCCCACAGCTGATCGGGGTTCATTTCTCCGAGCCCCTTGTAGCGCTGGATGTTGAGGCCACGTTGCGCTTCCGACAGCAGCCACTCCAGACCTTCGGGGAACGATGTGATGTTCTTCCGGTGTTCACCGCGGCTTACCGAGGCACCCTCCCGGATAAGCCCGCTCAGCATGGCCCGCGTTCCGGAAATCTGTTCGTAATCTCCACCCTCGAGGAATTCGCGGTCGATGACGGTGACTCTCTCGACGCCGTGAACGAAACGCACGACACGCAGGGAGTAGCTTTCGGACTCGTCGTCGTACTCGACCGTGATCCGTGTGGACGGATCCGATCCGAGCCACTCCCGTGCCTGTCTTGCCGATTCCTCTGCAGCGGCCACTGATCCGAGATCGGGTGCGAAACCTTCCTGCATCTTTTGCAGTACCACCGGATCCATGCGACGGGAGAGCCGGGTCACGACGGCTTCGCTGAGCAGGTGCTGCTTCGCGAACTCCTCAAGGGCATCTGCGCTCAGGGGAGCGGCGTCGGTCGCCGGCACCATCTTCGCGTCCTTCAGCGCCAGCCTGAGCAGGTACTCCTTCAGTTCGTGTTCGTCCTTCAGGTAGCGCTCGTCCTTTCCGTGCTTGACCTTGTAGAGGGGAGGTTGTGCGATGTAGATGTGTCCACGTTCCACGAGGTCGGGCATCTGCCGATAGAAGAACGTGAGCAGCAGCGTCCGGATGTGGGAGCCGTCGACGTCGGCGTCCGTCATGATGATGACCCGGTGATATCGCAGTTTGTCCGGGTTGTAATCCTCTTTCCCGATGCCGGTACCGAGTGCGGTTATCAGGGCCACGATCTCCTGGGAGGACACGAGCTTGTCGAATCGCGCCCGCTCCACGTTCAGGATCTTGCCTTTCAGCGGCAGGATGGCCTGGAAGCGACGATCCCGACCCTGCTTCGCGGACCCTCCCGCCGAGTCGCCCTCCACCAGGTAGAGTTCACACTGACTCGGATCGCGTTCCTGACAGTCGGCCAGCTTTCCGGGCAGGCCGAGGCTGTCCATGACGCCTTTCCGCCGGGTCATTTCCCTGGCCTTGCGAGCCGCCTCTCGCGCCCGGGCCGCTTCTATGATCTTGCCGACGACGATCTTCGCGTCCGCCGGACGCTCGAGCAGCCAGTCCTCCAGCGCGTGTGACACGACGTCCTCGACAGCGGGTCTCACTTCGGAGGACACGAGCTTGTCTTTCGTCTGTGAGGAAAACTTGGGGTCGGGCACCTTCACCGACAGGACGCACGTCAGGCCCTCCCGCATGTCGTCACCCGAGATCTCCACGCGTGCCTTCTTGTCGAGCTCGTGCGCGGCGATGTACTTCGTGATCGTCCGCGTCATGGCGGCACGCAGACCCGTCAGGTGCGTCCCGCCGTCGCGCTGCGGAATGTTGTTCGTGAAGGTGAGGACGGCTTCCTGGTAGGAGTCGTTCCACTGCATTGCCGCTTCGACGCCGATGCCGCTCTTCTCCGTCGAGACATAGAACGTGTTCGGATGCAGCACCGACTTGTGGCGGTTCAGGAACTCGACGAAACCCCGCACACCACCGGAGAAGGCGAAACTTTCCTCCTTGCCCGATCGCTGGTCGACGAGTTCGATCTTGACGCCATTGTTGAGGAACGAGAGCTCACGAAGGCGTTTCGCGAGGATGTCGTAGTGGAAGTCGATGTTCTCGAAAGTCTGTGCGCTTGGTTTGAAGTGAACTTCCGTGCCGCGCTTCTCGGTCGTTCCGACTTCGCTGAGCGGTGCAACGGGCGCGCCGTCGCGAAATTCCAGGTAGTGGACGATTCCGTTGCGGCGGATCGTCAGCTTCAGAGTCTCGGAGAGAGCGTTCACGACCGAGACGCCGACACCGTGAAGCCCTCCGGAAATCTTGTAGGAGTTGCTGTCGAACTTGCCGCCGGCATGCAGAACCGTCATCACGATCTCGGCCGTGGAGCGCCCCAGTTCGTCGTCCGGGTGCACGTCGGTCGGGATTCCCCGCCCGTTGTCGGTCACCGATACGGAGTTGTCGCCGTGAATGGTGACCTTGATCTCGTCACAGTAGCCGGCCAGCGCCTCGTCGATCGCATTGTCGACGACCTCGAAGACCATGTGGTGCAGTCCCGTCCCGTCACTGGTGTCACCAATGTACATCCCGGGACGCTTGCGAACCGCCTCGAGCCCTTTCAGTACCTTGATGCTGTCCGCGTTGTATCCGCTACTGTCTTGCATATTGACCTCGTGGCCTGCTGTTTCGTCAAATCCGCATCGGCATCACGACGTACTTGAAGTCGTCGTGATCGGCCAGCGTGATGAGCATGCTGCTGTTGGCATCGCCGAAGGAACACCGCACCTCGGAAGAATCTATGCAGTTGAGGCCTTCCTGGATGTAGGTGATGTTGAAGCCGATGTCGAGAGCGTCTCCGTTGAACGAGACTTCCAGTTCCTCTTCAGCTTCTTCCTGCTCGGTGTTCGTGCAGACGACACGGAGGCTGGAGGGCGTGACGATCCAGCGCACACCGCGAAACTTCTCGTTCGACAGAATGGCGGCTCGCTGCAACGCCTGGAGCAGTCCGACGCGGTCGGTATCGAAATGCTTGACGTACGCGGTCGGAACAACCCGATTGTAGTCCGGAAACTTGCCGTCGATGACTTTCGTGATGAGAGAAGTACCGTCCAGGTCGAAACGGACCTGATTGGGTGTCACCGTCATCAGGAGTGAGGATTCGGACTCCGAGAGCAGACGGGACAGTTCGAGGACGGCCTTGCGCGGAATGATGAGTTCGTTCTTCGCGTAGCTGTCCGACAACGGCCGGTTGGTCATGGCGAGGCGGTGTCCGTCCGTCGCCACCAGGGTCAGCAGGGGGCCGTCGACGACGAAGAGCATGCCGTTGAGGTAATAGCGAATGTCTTGCTGGGCCATCGCATACTGGGTGCGTGCGAGGAGCTTGCGCAGGGCTGACTGCGGGATCGGGATCTGGGCAGTGGCAGCCTGCCCCTCCGGAAGCCTCGGGAAGTCGTTGGCCGGAAGAGTCTGCAGGTTGAAGCGGCTGCGTCCCGCCCGAACGAGAAGCTTGCTGTCCTTGCGCTCGAGGGTCACCTGGGACTGTTCGGGCAGGGCACGAAGGATGTCGAGAATCTTCTTCGCGGACACCGTGGTACTGAAAGAGGCGTCGTGGGGAATGCCGGTCACCTTCGTGGTGACCTGAATCTCGAGATCCGTGGCAGTCAGGGAAAGTGTGCCGGTGGAGGCTTCGATCAGGACATTGGACAGGATGGGCAGGGTCTGGCGGCGTTCGACGATACCCGTCACGGATTGAAGCGGTTTCAGCAGAAGATCGCGATCGAGCTGTAAGCTGTTCATGATTTATTTAAGTGATGGGTAATGATGAAACACGCGCGAAACTGTGGGTATTTTCGCTGCGGGCCCTCGTACATTGGCAAGATGTCCCACGGGATGTTCTGTATAGGCTGGGGATAACCGGGAGAACACATTGTGGACGATATGCAGCCCGCACGAACCCGGCGAGTTATCAACATGTCATCCACGCGCTATCCACGAAGTACCTGCACGAGCGCATCGAAGTCCCGGGATATCTCTGCATTGGTCGAACGCAGTTCGGCGATCTTCCTGCACGCATGGAGCACGGTGGTGTGATCACGGCCCCCGAAAGCGTCTCCGATGTCGGGCAGACTCATCGTGGTCAGCTCCTTGGCGAGCGCCATGGCAACCTGGCGAGGGCGCGCGACGGTGCGGGACCGTTTCTTCGAGAACATCTCCGACACGCGCACCTTGTAGTAGTCCGCCACCGTCTTCTGGATGTTCTCGACGGAGATCTGGCGCGTCTGGACCGCCAGCAGGTCCTTGAGGGCGTCTCGCGCCGTGTCGATGTTCACCTGGACGTTCGCGAAGCGTGTATAGGCCAGCACACGCTTCAGTGCGCCCTCGAGTTCGCGGACGTTTGACTGTATGTGGGTCGCGATGAAGAACGCGACATCCTCCGGCAGGACTATGCGCTCGGCTTCCGCCTTCTTGAGAAGGATCGCGACGCGCATTTCGAGTTCGGGCGGTTCTATCGCAACGGTGAGACCCCAGCCGAAGCGGGAAATGAGGCGATCCTCGATGCCTTCGAGCTCCTTCGGATAGCTGTCACAGGTGATGATCACCTGCTTGCGCGCGTCGATGAGCGCATTGAAGGCGTAGAAGAACTCTTCCTGCGTACGACTCTTGCCGCTGAAGAACTGGATGTCGTCGATCAGGAGGAGATCGAGGGAGTGGTAGAACTTCTTGAACGAATCGAACGACTTGTGCTGGTAGGCGCGAATGACGTCCGAGACGTACTGTTCGGCGTGGGTGTAGCGGATGTTGGCCGCTGGGTTGTGCCCGAGGACGTAGTTGCCGATGGCGTGTATCAGGTGTGTCTTGCCGAGCCCGACGCCCCCGTAAACGAAGAGAGGATTGTAGGCCGTGCCCGGGTGCTCGCCGATCTGCATGGCAGCGGCACGAGCGAGTTGATTGGCCTTGCCGGTGACGAAGTTCTCGAACGTGAACGTCGGGTTGAGACGGCCGCGTTCCACCGGGGCCGTCGCAGGGGGGGCGGACTTGACCGGGGCGCCGGCGGCAGGTGTGGGCGTCGCCCGCGGTAGCGTGGGTTTGCGGTCACTCAGTTCGAGGACGATGCGGATGTCGGACCCAGCCTCGCGGCTCGCGAACTCGGTGATCGCGCCGATGAACTTGTCTCGTACCCACTCGAGCACGAAACGGTTCGGGGCAGCGAGCGTCAGGGTTCCATCTGCATAGCGGGCCGAAAGCGGGCGGATCCATGTCTGGAACTGTTGCTCGCTGACGGTTCTTCGCAGCTCGGCCTGGCATTGATCCCACAGTTCAGACATATACACAACTTCTCGAAAATAAAGGGAAAAGAGATGGTTTTCGGCGGGCAGGTCCCAGGACCCAGGCAGGCCGGCAGTGTAACAAAGGCGAGCCCAAGTTATCCACAGGGCGAAAAGCGCGCCCGAACAATTGACACGGATTGTGGATTGACGGTCTAATCGACGACTTTTTTGGAGAAAGTCATGAAGCGTACTTACCAACCATCGGTGGTGAAACGCAAGCGCACCCACGGCTTTCGTGCGCGGATGAAGACGCGGACCGGGCGGGCTGTCATCAACGCTCGTCGGGCCAAGGGTCGCGCGCGTCTGGCCGTCTGAGCACGAAGCACGATTCGCCACCTCTGACAAAGGTCGAGAGTTTCGCGCGGGCCAACAGACTTGTTGGTGCGAAGAGGTTTTCGAACGTGTTCCGCAATGGCCGTCGGCGGTCGGGGCGGTTCGTTTCGGTTTACTGGGTCGGAAACGAGGGTACCCTCGGGCATCTGGGGCTCGTCGTCCCCAAGAAGTTCGTGCGGACGAGTGTGCTCCGGAATCGCGTGAAACGCGCGGCCCGCGAGGTTTTCCGGCGACTCCCGTCGGGTCTGGCGGGGCACGATGTGGTGGTGAGGGTTCGGGCGCCGGTGCGGCCGGAGGACTGGAGTTCGCTGCGGGGCGAGGTGGTCAGGCTTCTCGAGGCTCTCCGGTGATCGGGAAGTGTCTCAGGGCACTCGTACGAGCCTATCAGTTCATCTTGAGCCCGTTCATCGGCTACGGGTGCCGGTTTCATCCAACCTGTTCGAACTATGCGCTCGAAGCCCTGGAACGTCATGGTCCCGTGAAAGGTTCATGGCTGGCGATCCGGCGTATCCTCCGCTGTCATCCTTGGCACCCAGGCGGGCATGATCCCGTACCCTGAATAACAAAAGAGTTCAGTCAATGGAGTCCGCACGTCTCGTCTTCATCGTTCTCTTCTGCGTCTCGCTGTTTCTTCTCGGAGAAAAGTGGGTGCAGCAATACGGTCCGAAAGAAGCGCCCCCGACGGCGAGTCAGACGGATCGGAGCAGTGCCGATTCCGTTCCGACGATGGCGCCCGCCAACAAGGCGAGCACCGAACAGTCTCACGCGACGACGCCCGCGTCGGTGGCAGGGCAGGTGCCTGGCACGACCGCGGCACAGGTGGGCGCTCCGGCTCAGGCGCAGATGGTGCAGGTGGAAACGGACCTGCTGCACGTCGACATCTCCACGGTCGGCGGCGACATCGACCGTGTCGAGATGCTGAAGCAGAAGGACGCGATCGATCCGAAGAAGAATTTCGTGCTGCTCGACAAGAGCGCGACTCACACCTATCTGGCGCAGACCGGACTCCTGGGTGATGGGCTGCCGACGCACAAGTCCCTGTATGTGGCATCGTCGCCCAGGGTGACCTTGCCCGATGGAGCCGACAAGGTTTCGGTGGTTCTCCAGGCCGTCGACGCGCCTCCCGGAACGACGGTCAAGAAGATCCTCACATTTCATCGCGGCACCTACGTGATCGACGTGGCCTACGAGGTCGACGGTCTGGAGGCGTCGACGCCGCCGAATGCGTACTTTCAGCTGACGCGTGACGACAGTACGCCGGAGGGTGATTCGAAGTGGGTCCACACATTCACGGGCGTGGCGGTCTACACGGAAGGTGAGAAATACAAGAAGGTCACGTTCGGCGACATCACGAAGGGAAAGATTCCCTATCCGAAGACGGCGACCGATGGCTGGATCGGGATGGTCCAGCACTATTTCGTCGCGGCCTGGCTGCCGGCGGGTGGTGCCAAGCGAGAATTCTTCACGCGAGCGCTGGGCGAACATCTGTTCTCGGCCGGGGTCATCCTGCCCGTGGAAGCGGCAGGACAAGGAACATGGAAGATCTCCGTTCCTCTTTACGTAGGGCCGGAGGAACAGGACAAGCTCGCCGCCCTCGCACCCGGCCTGCAGTACACCGTCGATTACGGCTGGCTGACCGTCATCGCGACGCCACTCTTCTGGGCGCTGTCGACCATTCACAAGTGGGTGTTCCACAACTGGGGGTTCGCGATCATCGTCCTGACGATCCTGATCAAGGCGATGTTCTTTCCCCTGTCGGCGACTTCGTACAAGTCCATGGCGAAGATGCGTGTACTCGCGCCGAAGCTGCAGAAGCTGAAGGAGCAGTACGGAGACGACCGCCAGAAGCTTCATCAGGCGATGATGGAGCTCTACAAGACGGAGAAGATCAATCCGCTCGGTGGCTGCTTGCCGATCGTGGTTCAGATACCCGTGTTCATTTCGCTCTATTGGGTGCTGCTCGGGAGCGTGGAGATGCGGCATGCGCCGTTCATTCTCTGGATTACCGATCTCTCGCGCCCCGATCCGTTCTATGTGCTGCCGGTGCTGATGGGCATCAGCATGATCGTCCAGTCGCGCCTCAACCCGGAGCCACCCGACCCGATCCAGGCGAAAGTCATGAAGATCATGCCGATTGCGTTCAGCGTGTTCTTCTTCTTCTTTCCGGCAGGTCTCGTGCTGTACTGGCTCGTGAACAACGTGCTTTCCATCACGCAGCAGTGGTTGATCACCAGGCAGCTGGAGCGCTCGGGTGTCGGGGTCCGCAAACGCTGACACGATCGCGGCAATCTCGACACCCCCTGGTTCCGGTGGCATCGGGGTAGTCCGGGTTTCCGGCGCGCTTGCCGGCCACGTGCTCGAAGGTTTATGCGGCGACATGCCGGAACCGAGGCGGGCGACCTACCGGAATTTCCGGGATGCACACGGACAGCTCATCGATGCAGGCATTGTCCTGTGGTTTCCGGCCCCCTCGTCGTTTACGGGCGAGAATGTCGCGGAATTTCAAGGCCATGGAAGCCCGGGCGCACTTCGAGCAGTGCTCGAGAGATGTCTGTCGCTCGGAGCGAGACTGGCACACCCAGGCGAATTTACCGAACGTGCGTACCTCAATCAGCGGATCGACCTCGCGCAGGCGGAAGCTGTCGCCGACCTCATAGGCGCCGAGACGATAGCCGCGGCTCGGGCGGCTTCCCGGTCGCTCACGGGCGAGTTTTCCGGACTCGTGGAAGCATTCTGCGAGGAATTGCGGACCCTTCGAGTCCTCATGGAAGCCGCCATCGATTTCCCGGAAGAAGACATCGACGTGATCGCCGAATACGACGTGATTCGGCGCATCGAAGAAACGGCGGTGCGTCTCGGGGAAGTCGTTCGGGCCGGCAGGCGGGGACAGTTGCTGCGGGAAGGTCTGCGAGTGGTGTTGCTCGGGGTGCCCAACGTGGGCAAGTCGAGTCTCCTGAACAGGCTGGCTGAAGCGGACCTCGCGATCGTGACGGACGTGGCCGGAACGACGCGTGACCTCGTCCAGGCACAACTCAGCATCGAGGGGGTTCCGATCTCGATCGTCGATACCGCCGGTATCCGTGCCGGAGGCGATGCGATCGAACGGCTCGGGATGGGACGTGCCGTGGCTGCCGCCGGGGAGGCGGATGTCGGTCTGGTGGTGGTCGACGCGCGCGAAGACTGGCGCGCAGCGGTGAGTGCATTGCGCGAGGTGGTTGCGGTGCCCGAGCGCCACATTGTCGTTCGCAACAAGATCGACATCGTCGGCGAAGCACCCGCGGTACATCAGGAGGACGGTTGCACGGTTATCGGGGTTTCTGCCCTTCGTGGAGAGGGGATCGATCGCGTGCGAAGCGAACTGCTGCTCGCGGGAGGTTGGGACCGGCAGGGCGGGGAGGGTGTATTCATGGCAAGGACACGTCACCTCGAAGCCCTCGAGTCGGCTCGTGGTTACCTGGAACGAGCGGCCAGGATCGAAGGGAGCCAGGCGGATGTGATGACGGAAGAGCTGGGGTACGCGGAGCGTGCCCTGGAGGCGATCGTGGGGCGTCGCGTTCCGGACGATCTACTGGGTGACATTTTCTCCCGATTCTGTATCGGGAAGTGAGGGCGGGAGATAATGTCCGGAGTTTAGGGAAGCGCTTCTTCCGTCCGTGGATCAACGGCCGGTGGGTACCAGGGCGCCCGTCGTTGGTTCGTCGTTGTCGTCGCAGTCGGGCGATGTTTCACGTGAAACATCGGCGGTCCCGAGGAGGCCTCGCTGCATTTCCTCGTTCATGAGATTGAGGTGGAAAGAATGCTGTACCCCAAGCGGTTTGACGTCATTGTTGTCGGAGGTGGGCATGCAGGCACCGAGGCTGCCCTGGCCTCGGCTCGCATGGGTCGGAGCACACTCCTGCTGACGCACAGCCTCGAGACGCTCGGGCAGATGTCCTGTAACCCCTCCATCGGGGGCATCGGGAAAGGTCATCTCGTCAAGGAAGTCGACGCATTGGGCGGCGCCATGGCAATCGCGACAGACGAGGCCGGAATCCAGTTCCGGACACTCAACGCGAGCAAGGGACCCGCCGTCCGCGCCACTCGCGCGCAGGCAGACCGGGCGCTCTATCGACAGGCCATACGGGGGCGCCTGCAGGATCAGGAAAATCTCTTTCTCTTTCAGCAGGCCGTTGACGACATCTGTGTCTCCGGCGACCGCGTCACCGGCGTCATCACCCAGTCAGGCATTCGCTTCGAATGTGACGCCGTCGTTCTGACTGCGGGCACTTTTCTCGGTGGCGTGATCCACGTGGGGCTTGCGAATTATCAGGCGGGCAGGGCGGGGGATCCGCCTTCCGTGTCGCTCGCCGCGCGGCTTCGGGAAATGAAGCTTCCCGTCGGGCGCCTCAAGACGGGCACCCCGCCCCGGATAGATGGACGAACCGTGGATTTTTCCAGGCTGACGGTTCAGCCCGGGGACGAGCCGCAGCCGGTTTTCTCGTTCGTCGGCGACCGTGCGATGCATCCCGAGCAGCGTCCATGCTGGATCACGCACACCAACGAACGCACGCACGAGATCATTCGCGCCGGTCTGGACCGCTCGCCCATGTTCACAGGTGTCATCGAAGGCGTGGGGCCGCGTTACTGCCCGTCGATCGAGGACAAGATCCATCGCTTCGCCGAAAAGTCCGGGCATCAGGTGTTTCTGGAGCCCGAAAGTCTTTCCACGAACGAGCTCTACCCGAACGGTATCTCCACCAGTCTTCCCTTCGATGTGCAGCTCGATCTCGTCCATTCGATACCGGGCCTCGAGCAGGCTCACCTCACACGGCCGGGTTACGCCATCGAATACGACTACTTCGATCCGCGCGGACTACACCCGTCGCTGGAGACACGGGTCTTCCGCGGCCTGTTCTTTGCCGGCCAGATAAACGGGACCACCGGCTATGAAGAGGCGGCCGCGCAGGGTCTGCTCGCCGGCATCAATGCCGCACTGCTCGTGCGCGGTGACCAGCCGTGGACTCCGGCGCGGGATACTGCGTACGTCGGTGTGCTCGTCGACGACCTCGTGACCCGCGGCGTCACGGAACCCTACCGCATGTTCACCAGCCGCGCCGAGTACCGGTTGAGCCTGAGAGAGGACAACGCCGACCTCCGCCTCACGCCGGTCGGACGGGCGCTGGGTCTGGTGGACGATCACCGCTGGCAGTCGTTCGAACAGAAGCGAAATGCCATCGAACGCAGCCGCGCGACGCTGCGCGCCACCCTGTGCAATTCGAGAACCGTCGACCAGCGCGTCGCGGAAGTCGTACTCGGTTCCCCGCTCGAAAAGGACGCGACTGCCGAAGAGCTTCTGCGGCGCCCCGGTGTGTCGTACCGAGCCCTCGTCGAATGGCTGTCGCCCGGCGAGGCACCGGTCCCGGACGTGGTTGCCGAGCAGATAGAGATTCAGACGAAGTACGAGGGGTACATCGAGCGACAACGACTCGAGGTCGCACGTCACGAACAGGGCGTGGATCTGCCGATACCCGATGAGTTCGACTACACGGCGGTCAGGGGGCTTTCGAACGAAGTACGCCAGAAGCTCGCCAACCATCGGCCGCGGTCCGTCAAGCAGGCCGGCCGCATCTCCGGCATCACGCCCGCTGCCCTGTCGCTCCTGCGTGTCTACCTCAGGCGCGAACGACCGGCCGCCGAATCCCCGATCGAGCCCGACGGCTCGCACCGGGAGGCGGCGGGATGAGCACGCTGGGACAGAGGATCGAGCAGGGTCTGCACCAGTGCGGACTCGAATCCCCCGCAGGCGCCGTCGACAAGCTCGTGGCCTACCTGGCCTTGCTTGAAAAATGGAATGCCGTATACAACCTCACCGCCCTGCGCGATCCGGAATCCTGGGTGACCCATCACGTGCTCGATTCGCTCGTGACGCTCCCGTTTCTCGAGGGCGGCCCGATCGCGGACGTCGGGACCGGCGCCGGGCTACCGGGAATTCCTCTCGCAATCTTTCGCCCGGACTGGACGTTCACCTTGATCGACAGTAACCAGAAGAAGGCCGCCTTCCTGGAAAACACGATTGGTTCGCTTCGCCTGCCCAATGTCCGCGTGCGGTGTGAACGCGTGGAAGCGCTCGGGATCGAGTCCCTCCATCGTCACGTGATCTCGCGTGCGTTCGCCGAACTCGCCGAATTCGTGAGCCTCGCGGGCAGACTTCTCGCCCCCGGCGGGCGCATGCTCGCGATGAAGGGGCAATACCCGGATGAAGAGATCCGGCGCCTTCCCCCGACCTTCCGCTGCGATTCCGTGCAACAGCTCAACGTCCCCGGGCTCGACGCCGCGCGTCATCTCGTCGTACTCGTCCCCGCATGAATTCCATGATTCGAAACACGCGCGTTCTGGCCGTCACCAACCAGAAGGGCGGGGTCGGCAAGACCACGACCACGGTGAACCTCGCCGCAAGCCTGTCGACCGCCGGCCAGCGAGTGCTGCTCGTCGACCTCGACCCGCAAGGTAACGCCACCATGGGATCGGGTATCGACAAGCGGAAGCTCGCCAGAACAGTCTACGACGTGCTCCTTGGACAATCGACGCTTTCCGGCGCACTTGTTCGTTCCGAAAAGGGCGGGTTCGACGTCCTGCCGGCAAACCGTGATCTCGCCGGCGCCGAAGTGGAGATGGTCGATCTCGAGAATCGGGAGGCGAGACTGCGGCACGCGATCGCGCCCGAGCTCGGCACTTACGACTTCATCCTCCTCGACTGTCCGCCCGCTCTTAACTTATTGACTGTTAACGCTTTATGTGCCGCTGATGCTGTAATGATCCCCATGCAGTGCGAGTACTACGCACTCGAAGGTCTCTCCGACCTCGTCAACACCATCAAGAAGGTCCGAGCGCACATCAATCCGTCGCTCGAGATCGAAGGTCTGCTGAGAACGATGTTCGATCCGCGCAACACCCTCGCGCAACAGGTCTCCGACCAGCTGAAGCAGCATTTCGGGGGAAAGGTCTACCGGACCGTCATTCCCCGAAACGTGAGACTCGCCGAGGCGCCGAGCCACGGCGTCCCCGCCCTCGTGTACGACAAGCAGTCCAAGGGGGCCCTCGCGTACCTTGCGCTCGCGGGCGAAATCCTTTCGAAATCAACCTGAGGGACACGCTGACAAATGGCCAAGGCACGAGGTTTGGGACGAGGACTCGACGCGTTGCTCGGAGGCGATTCGACCGCTGAGGAGGCTGCGACGGAACGTCTCACGACGCTCTCCGTGAGCGCACTGCGTCCAGGGAAGTACCAGCCTCGCACCAACATGCACGAGGACGCCATCCTGGAGCTCGCCGAGTCCATCAAGGCACAGGGAATGATCCAGCCGATCCTCGCGCGCGCGGTGGACAACGATCAGTACGAGATCATCGCCGGAGAGCGCCGATGGCGAGCGGCCCAGCGTGCCGGTCTCCGGGAGGTTCCCGTGCTCGTCAGGGCCGTGCGCGACGAGGCTGCCCTCGCGATGGCGCTCATCGAGAACATCCAGCGCGAGGACCTCTCGGCGATCGAGGAAGCGACGGGGCTGCAGCGTCTCATCGACGAATTCGGCCTCACCCATCAGGCGGTTGCCGAGGCGGTCGGACGCTCCCGCAGTGCCGTGACCAACCTGCTGCGCCTGCTCTCCCTCCCGAAAAACGTCCAGGCCATGCTCGCGGACGGCCGCCTGGACATGGGACATGCGCGTGCCCTGCTGCCGCTCGACGCCTCGGCCCAGCTCGCCCTTGCGCACAAGATCGTCGCGAAGGGTCTCAGTGTCCGGGACGCCGAGCGCGCCGCTTCCAGTCAGCTCGGCACTGCTCCGAAACCGCGAAAGCGCTCCGTGACGGACCCGGACGTCCGTCGCCTCGAGACGGAACTGTCGGATCTCCTCGGACTTGTCGTCGAGGTCCAGGCGCGCTCCCGCAAGGCCGGCAAGCTCGTTCTCCACTATTCCACTCTCGATCAACTGGAACGGGTGCTGGACAAGCTGCGCTGAGTCACGCTGCGCTGCATCATATTGACCGGGCCAACCCCGATCGATATAATCCGGGGCTTTGCTCGCAGACCAACCGGAGCCGCGTCCGTCATGTCGCCCTGGGGACGAAAACCCATCCGAGTGGTGCTGCAGTGGCAGGCTCTCGTCACGATACTGATTGCCGCCGCGGCGCTCGTCGTCAACTCGAACACGGCCATCTCGGCCCTGCTCGGCGGGCTCGTCAGCATCGTGGCAACGGCGATCTTCGGCTTCGTCGCGAAGCTCGGAAGGTCCGATTCCGCGGGGCTTGCCGTGATTGCAGTGTTGCGGGCAGAAGCGGTCAAGGTGCTTGTCATCGCCCTGCTCCTGTGGCTGGTGATGACTGCGTACCGGCATCTGGTGCCTACGATTTTCATCGCGACCTTCGTGGTCGCAGTGCTGATTCAGTCGATGGCGTTTTTCGTTCGCGAGCGTTAGGGAGTCGCTACTCAGGTCATGGCTGCGGAATCACAACTCACGCCCACCGAATACATCGGGCACCACCTCACCAATTTCACGGCCTCCGTCGGACAGGGCTCGTTCTGGACCCTCAATCTCGACTCCGTCGTGATGGGTGCGATTCTCGGTGTCGTCGGCCTCGGCCTGATCTGGTGGATCGCGCGGGGCGCCACGACCGGCGTGCCCACGAAGCGGCAGGCATTGGTCGAGCTCCTCTTCTCCTTCATCGACGATCAGGTCAAGGGCATATTCCACGGCGACCGGCACAACTTCGTCGCGCCCACGGCTCTCAGCGTTTTCGTCTGGGTCCTGTTGATGAACGCGATGGATTTTCTGCCGGTTGACATCTTCAGTGCGTTCTACGAAGGCGTCCTCCACCTGCACTACTGGCGCCAGGTGCCAACGACGGACGTGAACACGACCTTCGCGCTCTCGATCTCCGTGCTGCTGCTCTCGATCTACTTCTCCATCAAGGTCAAGGGCCTGGGGGGCTGGATCCACGAGCTCTTCTGCGCGCCGTTCGGCGGGCATCCGCTCGTGTGGCCCGCGAACTTCCTGTTCAACCTTGTCGAGTACGTCTCCAAGCCCCTGTCCCACTCCCTGCGTCTGTACGGCAACATCTACGCAGGCGAGATCATCTTCCTGCTTCTGTGGCTCTGGGCCGCGACGGGGCTTGCGGGCACGGTATTCGGCGCGATTCTCGGTGTCGGCTGGGCCATTTTCCACATCCTGATCGTCGTGCTCCAGGCCTTCATCTTCATGATGCTGACCGTCGTGTACATCTCGATGGCGCACGAAAGTCACTAGGCGTTTCACTCATAACATCCACTTCCGCTTTAGAAGGAAAGCAACCATGGAAAAACTGCAGTTTCTCGCGATGATCCAGGCTTACACCGGCATCGGCATCGGCCTGATGATCGGACTCGGTGCTGCCGGTGCGTGTATCGGCATCGGCATCATGTGCAGCCGGTTCCTCGAGGCCGCCGCGCGCCAGCCGGAGCTCACCAATGCCCTGCAGGCCAAAGTGTTCCTTCTTCTTGGCCTGATCGACGCCTCGTTCATTATCGGTGTCGGTCTCGCAATGCTCTTTGCCTTCGGCAATCCGCTCCTCGCGGTCGTTCAGGCTGCAGGTTGATCCGTAACTTTTCTCCGGTAGGGCCGGCATGAACATCAACCTCACGCTGATCGCGCAGGCTGTGTCCTTCGCGATCTTCATCTGGTTTACGGTCAAGTTCGTCTGGCCGCCGATGCTGAGAGCAATCGAGGCACGCCAGAAGCAAATTGCCGACGGCCTGGCCGCGGCGGAACAGGGCCGCTCCGCACTCGAGCAGTCGCACAAGCAGGCCGAGGTGACGGTGAACGACGCGCGTGGTCGCGCCGCGGACATCGTCGCCCAGGCCGAAAAGCGGGCGTCCCAGATCATCGAAGAGGCGAAGAACGCCGCTCGGGCGGAAGGCGAACGCGAGAAAGCCGCGGCGCAGGCCGAGATCGAGCAGGAAGCCTCGCGTGCACGGGAACAGCTTCGCGAGCAGGTGGCGGGTCTCGCCGTTGCGGGCGCAGAAAAGATCCTCCGCCGTGAAATCGACGCGCGCTCGCACGTGGACCTTCTCGACGCCATCAAGAAGCAGCTCTGACGGCCATGGAACTCAGCACCATTGCTCGACCATACGCCGAAGCTGCATTCAAGCTGGCGGACGAATCGAACAGGCTCGGGGACTGGTCCGACGCGTTGGGAGCGCTCGCTCTCGTCTCGCAGGACGAGCGCATTCTCGCGACCACCGGCGACCCGCGGCTGTCGGTGGGGGACGTTGCGAACACCTTTCTGCGGGTCCTGGAGGGGCGTCTCTTCCCGGAAGCGGAAAACTTCGTGCGGGTGATGGCCGAGAACCGGCGGCTCGATCTCCTGCCGTCGGTCCGGGAACAGTTCGAGACACTCAAGAACGAGCGCGAAGGTGTTCAGGAAGTGGAAATCGTGACGGCCTTCCCGCTCGACGCGGCACACGAACAGGATCTCGTCGGTCGACTCGAGAAGCAAACCGGAAAGAAAGTCGTCGCACGCATTTCGGTCGATCCCGAGCTCATCGGGGGCGCCAGGATCGTGATCGGTGACAAAGTGATTGACGCGTCTGCGCGCGCGCAACTTGCCGCGCTCGAAAACGCCCTCAGAGCCTAGGAGCAGTCATGCAACTCAACCCTTCAGAGATTTCCGAACTCATCAAGAGCCGGATCCAGAATCTCGATGCCAGCGCCCAGATGCGTACCCAGGGGACCGTCGTCTCCGTGACGGATGGCATCTGCCGCATCCACGGTCTGTCCGATGTCATGCAGGGGGAGATGCTGGAATTCCCCGGCAACACGTTCGGCCTTGCTCTCAACCTCGAGCGCGACTCCGTCGGAGCCGTGGTTCTGGGGGAGTACGAGCACATCTCCGAAGGTGACACGGTCAAGTGTACCGGGCAGATCCTGTCGGTTCCCGTGGGTCCCGAACTGCTCGGCCGCGTCGTGAACTCACTCGGCCAGCCGATCGACGGCAAGGGCCCGATCAATGCGAAGGAAACGGACGTCATCGAGAAGGTGGCACCGGGCGTGATCTGGCGAAAGTCGGTCTCCCAGCCGGTACAGACCGGTCTGAAGGCCATCGACTCGATGGTTCCTGTCGGACGGGGTCAGCGCGAGCTCATCATCGGCGACCGCCAGACCGGCAAGACCGCGGTTGCGATCGACACGATCATCAACCAGAAAGGCAAGGACCTCATGTGCGTATACGTCGCGATCGGCCAGAAGGCCTCGACGATCGCGAACGTGGTTCGCAAGCTCGAGGAACACGGCGCGATGGCCTATACCATCGTCGTCGCCGCGTCAGCCTCGGAATCCGCCGCAATGCAGTACATCGCGCCCTACTCGGGCAGCACGATGGGCGAGTATTTCCGTGACCGCGGCCAGGACGCCCTCATCATTTACGACGACCTGACGAAGCAGGCCTGGGCGTATCGCCAGATCTCCCTGCTGCTTCGCCGCCCGCCGGGCCGCGAAGCGTATCCAGGCGACGTCTTCTATCTCCACTCCCGTCTGCTCGAGCGCGCCGCGCGCGTGAACGAGGAATGGGTGGAGCGCTTCACCAAGGGCGCAGTGAAAGGCAAGACCGGATCGCTCACGGCGCTCCCGGTCATCGAAACCCAGGCCGGTGACGTCACCGCGTTCGTTCCGACGAACGTCATCTCGATTACGGACGGCCAGATCTTTCTCGAGACCGACCTCTTCAACGCGGGCATCCGGCCCGCCATCAACGCCGGCATTTCGGTCTCCCGTGTCGGTGGGGCTGCGCAGACGAAGATCATGAAGCGCAAGGATACCGGCGGCGGCGTGCGTCTCGCGCTCGCGCAGTATCGCGAACTCGCGGCATTCGCGCAGTTCGCCTCCGATCTCGACGACACCACGCGCCGCCAGCTCGAACGGGGCCGCATGGTGACGGAGCTCATGAAGCAGCCGCAGTATCAGCCGCTCGAGGTGTACGAGATGGCCCTGACACTGTTCGCCGTGAACAACGGCGTCTTCGACGACATCGAAGTGCCGAAGGCCCTCGCTGCCGAGAAGTCGATGCGTGACTACCTGAAGTCGAAGTACGCCGACCTCGTGACGCGCATCGATCAGAAGAAGGACCTCCCGGCCGAGGATGAGAAGGCTCTGCAGGAAGCCCTCGCCGACTGGAAGAAGAACGGCAGCTATTAACCGTTCCCACAACAACCAAGGCTGAACGCAATGCCCGGCACCAAAGAGATACGCGTCAAGATCCGAAGCGTCCAGAACACGCGGAAGATCACCAAGGCCATGGAAATGGTCGCCGCCTCGAAAATGCGGCGCGCCCAGGAACGCATGCGTGCTGCCCGGCCCTACGCCGACAAGATCCGGACGGTGGCGGCTCACCTCTCGCACGCGAACGCGGAGTACCGCCATCCGTTCCTCGTCGAACGCGATACCGTGAAGCGGGTGGGCATCATCGTCGTGACGACCGACAAGGGCCTCTGTGGCGCCCTGAACACCAACCTGCTCCGCATGGTGCTGGGACAGTACAAGCAGTGGAAGTCCGAAGGTGAGGAGGTCGAGGTCTGCTGCATCGGCGGCAAGGGCCTGGGGTTCATGCAGCGTCTCGGCGCGATGATCACCGCGCAGGCGGTCCAGCTCGGCGACAAGCCGCAGATGGACAAGCTGATCGGCGCGGTGAAAGTCATGCTCGATGGGTACATGCAGGACCGCTTCGACCGCCTGGTGCTGTTCTACACCCGCTTCCTCAACACCATGAAGCAGGAACCCGTGATGGAGCAGCTTCTGCCGTTGTCGGGCGAGCGCATGGGCGCACCGGAAGGCACCTGGGACTACATCTACGAACCCGAGGCGAAGGTCGTGCTCGACCAGGTTCTCACCCGCTACGTGGAAGCGCTCATCTTCCAGTCGGTCGCGGAGAACATGGCGTCCGAGCAGTCGGCCCGCATGGTGGCGATGAAGGCGGCATCCGACAATGCGGCGACCCTCATCGACGAGCTCACCCTCGTGTACAACAAGAACCGGCAGGCCGCGATTACGAAGGAACTCTCGGAAATCGTCGGCGGTGCCGCGGCAGTCTAACGGTAAAGATTTTTTGGCTCACTTCGGCCGAGCAACCGCAACGTAGCGCAAGCATCAGGCTATTCGAGGAAAGAAAATGGCACAAGCTCAAGGCACCATCGTCCAGTGCATCGGCGCCGTCACCGACATCGAGTTTCCGCGCGAGGCGATGCCTCACGTCTACGAGGCACTGGTCCTCGAGAATACCGGTGAGGCCGGCCTCGCCGAGCAAGGGCTCACGTTCGAGGTTCAGCAGCAGCTGGGTGACGGCATCGTGCGATGCATCGCGCTCGGTTCTTCCGACGGTCTCCGCCGAGGCATGAAGGTCGCCAGCACCGGCGCCCCGATTTCCGTTCCGGTGGGCGAGGGCACCCTCGGACGCATCATGGACGTGCTGGGCCGTCCGATCGACGAAGCCGGCCCCATCGCGAGTGAAGAACGTCGCGCCATTCACCAGCCGGCGCCGAAGTTCGACGAGCTCTCCCCGTCGGTTGAACTCCTGCCGACGGGCATCAAGGTCATCGACCTGATCTGCCCGTTCGCGAAAGGCGGCAAGATCGGTCTGTTCGGCGGTGCCGGTGTCGGCAAGACCGTGAACATGATGGAGCTGATCAACAACATCGCCAAATCCTACGGTGGTTACTCCGTGTTCGCCGGCGTCGGCGAGCGCACGCGTGAGGGTAACGACTTCTACCACGAGATGGAGGAGTCGAAGGTGCTCGACAAGGTGGCGATGGTCTTCGGGCAGATGAACGAACCCCCCGGCAACCGCCTCCGGGTCGCGCTGACCGGGCTGACGATGGCGGAGCGTTTCCGCGACGACGGACGCGACATTCTTCTCTTCGTCGACAACATCTATCGTTACACCCTGGCGGGAACCGAAGTGTCCGCGCTGCTCGGCCGTATGCCCTCGGCCGTGGGCTACCAGCCGACCCTCGCGGAGGAGATGGGGCGCCTGCAGGAACGGATCACGTCCACGAAAGTGGGCTCGATCACGTCCATCCAGGCCGTCTACGTTCCCGCGGATGACCTGACCGATCCGTCGCCCGCGACCACGTTCCTCCACCTCGACGCCACCGTCGTGCTGTCGCGTGACATCGCGGCGCTCGGCATCTACCCGGCCGTGGATCCGCTCGACTCGACGTCGCGCCAGCTCGACCCCAACGTCATCGGCGAAGAGCACTACAACACGACCCGCGCGGTGCAGACGACCCTCCAGCGCTACAAGGAACTGCGGGACATCATCGCGATTCTCGGCATGGACGAACTGTCGCCCGAAGACAAGCTCGCCGTGTCCCGTGCCCGGAGAATCCAGCGTTTCCTCTCCCAGCCGTTCAACGTGGCCGAGGTCTTCACCGGGTCGCCCGGCAAGATCGTCTCCCTGAAGGACACGATCAAGGGATTCCAGATGATCGTGAACGGGGAGTGCGATCACCTGCCGGAACAGGCGTTCTACATGGTCGGCACGATCGAGGAAGCCTTCGAGAAGGCGAAGACGCTTCAGTAGTCGTCGCGCACGCCTTCAACTGACCAAACGGAATTCGCCTCATGGCCAACACCATCCACGTCGACGTCGTCAGTGCCGAAGAATCCATTTTCTCGGGCGAAGCGGCGTTCGTAGTGCTCCCGGGGGAAGCGGGTGAACTCGGCATCTATCCGCGGCACACTCCTCTGATCACGCGGATCAAGCCCGGGGTCGTGCGCGTGCTGCCGCCGGACGCCTCTGAGCCGCAGACCATCTTCGTGGCGGGCGGCATTCTCGAGGTCCAGCCGAAGGCCGTCACCGTGCTCGCCGACACGGCCATCCGTGCTCACGATCTGGACGAGGCGAAGGCGAACGAAGCCATTCGCCGGGCCGAAGAGGCGCGCGCCAAGGCTCAGGACAAGGAAGAGATTGCATCCGTGGAAGCCGAACTGGCCGCACTTGCTGCCCAGCTCGCCGCGATCCGCAAGCTCCGGAAGCGCTGAACCGCCGTTTCCCGCGCCGGTCGTGACGCGTGCTCGACGCGCGACGTGACTGGCGCGGGAAGCGCCAACGCTGACCGCGCGCCCTCCACCTTATCGAACCCCGACGTCTTCCAGTATGAGGTCGGACGCCTTCTCCGCAACCATCACCGTCGCGGCATTGGTGTTCCCCGACACCACGTTCGGCATGATCGACGCGTCCACGACCCTCAACCCCTGAACGCCCCGTACCCGCAATCTCGGGTCCACCACCGCCTCCGGATCGATCCCCATCCTGCAGGTGGAAGTGGGGTGGTAGACCGTGCCGCCGACTCCTCTCGCATAGTCCAGCCAGTCCTCGTCGGTCACCACCTTCACCCCCGGCGATCGTTCCCGGACCCCGAGCGCTGCCAACCGCGATGTGGCGCCCAGTCTGCGCAGGAATTTCAGCCCGTCTATCACCGTCTGCCGATCCTGCGGCGTATCCAGGTAGTTGTAGCGGATCTCGGGCGGCACGTCGGGGCGCGCCGACGCAATTCGTACCGAACCTCTCGACTCGGGGCGAAGCGGCGACATCGACATCGTGATCGCGGGAAACGGGTGCAGTGACGTCCCCATCCTGTCCGTGCTGAAATCGATGAGATAGACCTGCACGTCGGGACGCGGCACCGTCGGCCGGCTCCGGACGAACGCACCGGCGTAGCCTGCGCTGACCGACAGCGGGCCATCACGAAAGAGCGCGTACCTCAGGCCCATCGCGAGCCGCCCCCACGCGGAAGCCATCGACTCGTTCACGCTGTGACCTCGCGAACACTCCCATACCGTGCGGACGTAGAAGTGGTCCTGCAGGCCCGCGCCCACGCCCGGAGATTCATGGACGACGGCAACTCCCCTGGACTCCAGCAACTCCCGAGGGCCGATACCGGATCTCTGGAGCAACTGGGGTGAATTGATCGCTCCCGCACTCAGGATCACTTCCCGGGACGCGAATGCCGTCTCCGAAACGCCATTGCACGTGAAGTTCACGCCCCGCGCGCGCGCGCCGTCGAACACCACGCCGGATACGAGCGCACCGGTACGCACGTCGAGATTCCGGCGGCGAATCGCGGGACGCAGGTAAGCCACCGCACAACTCCGGCGCCGACCCCTCCTCGATGTGGCGTCGTAGTACCCGATCCCTTCCTGTCGTTCGCCGTTGAAATCCTCGTTTCGTTGCAGACCCAGTTCCGCGCCACCTTCGATGAACGCGTCGCAGAGCGCGTGATTCCGGGGCAACGCGCTGACCGTCAGAGGGCCCCCGGTTCCGTGCAGCGGGGATTCGCCGCGGAAATGATCTTCGGACCGCCGAAAGTAGGGGAGGACGCCCGCGAAATCCCAGCCGACGTTGCCGAGCCGTGCCCACTCGTCGAAGTCCTCGCGCTGACCCCTGATGTGGACGAGCCCGTTGATCGAACTCGACCCCCCGAGCACCTTGCCTCGCGGCGTGAACACGCGCCGCCCGGCCAGTGCGGGTTCGGGTTCCGACTGGTACATCCAGTTCACCCGTGGTTCGGCGAACAGCTTTCCATAGCCGAGCGGCACGTGGATCCAGACGTTGCGGTCCTCAGGACCCGCCTCAAGCAGAAGAACGGTATGCCTGCCGTCCGCACTCAGCCGATTCGCGAGGACGCATCCGGCGGAGCCCGCCCCGACGATCACGAAATCGAAGGTACGGCCGGTCATCCTTCGTGCGTCCCGCCTGCTCAGATCCAGAGTGACTTGGGAATGAGGCAGTGAATCTCCCTGGCACCGGGTTCGACCCGTCCGATTCTCGTGTCCATGGCCAGACTCGCCAGCGAATAGGCGTCGATCCGGCGCAGTCTCTGGCGCGACGCGACCACGTCGATCATCTCGAGCGCCGCGTGATTCATCGCCTGCATGAGACTCGCGTCCACCGCATGGGTGACGAAAGACGCGCGATTCTCCCGAAGCGGTCTGCTGGCAGGTCTGTGCCACGCCTTCTTCGGCAGCATGCAGTAGACGCCCTTTACCTGATTCACCACTTCGGACACCCGGAAGTCACCGTAGGTGGTCATGAAGGCGCGCGCGTCGGTGCCGCGGAGCCGTGCGACATCGACGAGGAAGCGCACGGTCTCTTCCTCGAGAATCTCCAGCGCCCGATCCAGGTCGTGGTCATAGCCGACCGTGATCCAGTGTGTCGGCGTCTCGATCCGCGGCCACGCGATCGTCTGGCGCTTGATCACGTCGATCGTGACGTTCAGTTCACTGAATGCAGTCTCGATGGCCGTCAGATTGATCTCGCCGTTGCCCTGGGCCGCGTGGGAATCTCCCGACCAGAACAGCGCTCCCTCCACGAACACCGGCAGATGGACGACCGAGCCCTCCGTCATTTCCCGGATGTCGAGATTGCCCCCGAAGGTGCCGGGTGGAACCGTGCTGTACGGTCCCGATTCCTCGCGTGCGACGGCCACGATGCCCGGGAAGGGACGGACGGGAATCTCGATCCCCGGCAGAAACTCGGTGACCCCGCGCGCCATGTCGAAGTAGAAGTACTTGACCTGCGGCTCGGTGAAGACGTCCGGAAACTGGCCGAGCTGAAGGGGGCCGGGCATGTTCCAGTTGGCGCCATAGCTCCGGGGCACGATGCGGTTGATCCGTACGCACAGCGTGTCTCCGGGCATCGCGCCTTCCACGAAGACCGGGCCCGTGATCGTGTGCGGCCCTCTCCCGGGATGGTTCACCCTGAGCCGCGTGATGGTGTCCATGTCGACGCCCGGCAGGACCTGATTCAGCGAGGCCATCATGGTTTCCATGACGACGGTGGATCCTGCGGGAATCCGCGCCCGGGGGCGTTCCGCGTTGTCGAACCACCCCCACTGCACGGTCTCGTCCGTCGCGGGCAGAAGGTAGACGCCACCCTGGAACTGACCCACGTGACCTTCCTGCAATGCGCGGATTTCGGGACGTTTCGGGCGCGAACGCTGCACCCCTGGTTCCGCGGTCGAGGAAACGTTCGATGTCTTCTGCTTCGAATTGGCCATGGCAGCTCGCGTTCCGGACGATTGATGACGTGGACGACGGACGATGCCACAGGAGCCGGTTGTTGACCATCACCACGGGCGGTCGACGGGACCGGCCGAAGGGCTTGGATCGCCACCGGCCCAGAGGGCAAAATCGCCGTGCATCTGCTTTGGCCCTGCGCGGGGAGAGGGTCCACCACGTCGTTCCCCGGTTCCACTGGAGGACGACATGTACATCTACATCCATGGCTTCAACAGTTCCCCGCAGTCCGTGAAGGCGCGCCAGCTCGGGGGGTACCTCGAGCGCCAGGGTCGCGGGGCCGAATTCGCGTGTCCGGCCCTGTCCCACTGGCCCCGTGAAGCCATGCATCAGCTGGAGGCTCTCCTCCACCGGTCCGGCGCTGCGGCGACGGTCCTCGTCGGGAGCTCCCTCGGGGGTTTCTACGCAACCTGGCTCGCGGAACAGCATGGCTGCCGGGCCGTGCTGGTGAATCCCGGCGTCGATGCCCACGAGGGACTCAAGGCATACCTCGGCCCGCAGCAGAATCTCTACACGGGCGAGCCTTACGAACTCACGGTCGAGCACCTGCGCCAGCTCGAGAGCTACTCCGTTCCTGCGATCACCGATCCTTCCAGATTCTTCCTGATCGTCACGACCGGGGACGAAGTGCTCGACTACCGCGAAGCCGTCGCGAGATTCGCGGGTGCCCGTCAGCGCGTCGTCCAGGGTTCCGACCACGGGTTCGCCGAATTTCAGGACTACCTGGACGAAGTGGTCGCCTTCGGTGACGGGGAGCCGTGACGAGCGCGCGGCTATAATCCGGTCCCCGTCCGATGCCCGGCCGTCGAGGCCTCGGGCGAATCCGATCGGGCCGGCAATCCCCGTGTCCCCGGCCTCACCCGAACACTCCTGGAATACTCCGCAGTGAACGTCTTTTACGAAGAAGATGGCAGCTTCAAGGTCGGCACGATCCTCGTCGACAACAACACCTCGCTCCAGGTCGAAGCCGTCCACGGCAAACGGTCCAAGGTCAAGGCGAACGCCGTGCTCCTGCGATTCACGGCAGGGGACCTCACCCGGTTCATGGACGAGGCGCAGGCCGTTGCGGCAAGCATCGATCCGGACTTTCTCTGGGAAGTCGCGCCCCCGGAAGAGTTCGACTTTCTCGCCCTGGGCCGCGAGTACTTCGGCCACGAACCCTCGCCGCAGGAAGGGGCCGGACTGCTGCACCGTCTCCACGGCTCGCCGATGCACTTCTACAAGAAGGGCAAGGGCCGCTATCGCGCAGCCCCGACCGAGTCGCTCAAGGCCGCGCTCGCGAGCGCGGAGCGCAAGCGCCAGCAGGCACTGATCCAGGCCGCGCACGTCGAGAGCCTCTCGCGCTTCGAGCTGCCCGAAGCGATGCGTCCGCTTCTGGGCGACCTTCTCTACGCGCCGGACAAGAACACGCTCGAGTACAAGGCCCTGGAGACGGCTTCCCTGCAGACCGGACTCACGATGGTGCGACTGCTGGACCGGTGCGGTGCCATCCCGTCCAGCCGTCAGTACCACGTGGACCGTTTCCTGCGGGAGCACTTTCCCCACGGCACAGGCTTTGGCGACATCGTGCCGCCCGACATCGTGGACGACCTGCCGCTCGCCGACGTCGAGGCGTTCAGCATAGACGACGTCACGACGACAGAAATCGACGACGCGCTGTCGGTGGTCCCGCTCGCGAGCGGCGGATGGCGCGTCGGCATACACATCGCGGCCCCCGCGCTCGGCATCGCCCCGGATTCGCCGATCGACCACGCGGCCGCGCGGCGGCTTTCGACCGTCTACATGCCCGGCGACAAGATCACGATGCTGCCGGACTCCGTCATCGACCGTTTCACGCTGCTCGAAGGGGCCGCCCGCCCGGCCGTGTCCCTGTACGTCATCCTCGACCCCGACCTCACGCCAGCCGGTTACGAGACCCGTGTCGAGCGCGTGCCGATCGCGGCGAACCTGAGGCACGACGAACTCGATGCGCGACTCACGGACGAAGCGCTCGCGAGCGGGACCCTGGACTTCCGGTTCGGACGCGAGCTCGAACTGCTCCATCGTTTCGCGCGGCGCATGGAGGTGGCGCGCGGGAAGGCGGAGACGACCCCGGAACGCCAGGACTACAACTTCTACGTCGAGGACGATCGCGTCCGGATCGTCGAGCGTCGCCGCGGATCACCCGTGGACAAGCTCGTGGCGGAAATGATGATTTTCGCGAACGCGGAGTGGGGCAAGCAGCTCGTCGAATACGGCGTACCGGGCATCTACCGGGTGCAGGGCGGTGGCAAGGTCAGGATGTCCCTCGTCGCCTCGCCGCACGAGGGTCTCGGCGTGTCGCAGTACGCGTGGTCCAGTTCCCCGCTGCGTCGCTACGTCGATCTCGTGAATCAGCGGCAGATCATCGCCGCGGCGCAGAATGCCCCCGCGCCATACGACGAGCATTCGGACATGCTGGCCGTCGTCATGAGGGATTTCGAGGTTGCCTATGACGCTTATGCGGAGTTCCAGCGGATCATGGAGAGGTACTGGTGCCTGCGCTGGCTCCTCCAGGAAAACATCTCGAGAACGGTGGGTGTGGTGATCCGGGAAAGCCTCGTGAGGATCGAGCGCATGCCGCTGCTCGCGAGAGTTCCGTCCCTGCCGGACTGCGCACCGGGCGCGCGGGTCGAGATCGACGTGAGCGATGTCGACCTCCTCGGTCTCGACGCCGACTTCCGGTTTGCCGGGCGTCTGCCTTTGTGACACCGCAGCGACTGTCGCATAGAATGCGGCAAGTCGACGATCGCATCCGTTGGAACCCTTGTCTCATCCCGGGCAGGCCACACTCGCCGGAGCGTTGATGCCGCAACGGTTCACGCTGCCGGGTCCCCGCCGCTCCCGCGCCCTGCCGATCATGCTCGGGCTTTCCGTGCTCGTGCATGCCGGCGTGCTCCTCGTCCGGTTCGTGCCGCTGGATCCGAGCAAACTCCAGAACCTCACGCCACCGCTCGAAGTGGTGCTCGTGAACAGCAAGTCCGCCCACAAGCCGCACAAGGCCGACGCCCTGGCGCAGGCCAGCCTGAACGGTGGGGGCAACACGGAAGCGGACCGGCGCGCGAAGACCAATCTGCCCGTCATTCCGGAGAGCACCGACACGGACGAACTCAGTCTCGCCTCCCGGAAGGTCGAGCGGCTGGAGTCCGAGATGCGGCGCCTGGTCGCACAGGTCCACGGCGACACGGTCGTGATCACCGCGACCGAAGCGCCCCGGAAGCAGAGTGACGCGGACGAACAGTCTGCCCAGGTGGACAGCGCCCAGAAGCGCACCGCGATCGCGCGTCTCGAGGCGCAGATCGCGAAGGAGTGGGACCACTACCAGAAGCTCCCGCGGCGCAAGTTCATCGGCGCCCGGACGGAGGGTGTGGTCTACGCGCAGTACGTCGACGACTGGCGGCAGAAGATCGAGCGCATCGGGACGCACAACTACCCCGAGGAGGCCAAGCGTCTCGGGATCTACGGCACCATCCTGCTCACCGTCTCGATCCGCGCGGACGGCTCGGTGGAGCGCGTCGAGATCGACCGCTCCTCCGGTCACCCCGTGCTGGACAGGGCCGCCAGGCGGATCGTGCAGCTCGCGGCGCCGTTCACGCCATTTCCTCCCGACATCCGCAAGGAGTACGACATTCTGAGCATCACGCGGAACTGGGCCTTCACGCGCAGCGACGGACTCGTTTCGCAGTGACCGGGACCGCCCTCACCCGGAGTCCGTCCAAATCATGACCGACCGTTACGCCGTGATCGGCAATCCGATCGCCCACAGCCGTTCCCCGGAAATTCACGCGGCATTTGCGCGTCAGACCGGCCAGGACCTCACCTACGAACGCATCCTTGCCCCGGTCGACGCGTTCCGTGCCGTCGTCGGCGAGTTTCGTGCGCAGGGCGGTCGCGGGCTCAACGTCACGCTCCCGTTCAAGCTCGAAGCGCACGCGTACGCCACCCGTCGAACCGACCGCGCGGACGCGGCCGAAGCCGTGAACACGCTCCGCTTCGACGATGCCGGGATCCTGGGAGACAACACGGACGGAGCCGGTCTCGCGCGGGACCTGATCCAGAATCTCGGGATCCCGCTCGCGGGCTCCCGCATCCTGCTGCTCGGTGCGGGCGGCGCGGCTCAGGGCGTCGTCCTGCCCCTGCTCGAGCAGTCGCCGGGTCAGCTCGTCATCGCGAACCGGACGGTCGAAAAGGCCCGTCGGCTCGCGACGCGGTTCGCGCAGCGGGGCGTCGTACGTGCGTGCTCCTTCGACGAGCTTGCCGGAAGCGCATTCGATCTCGTGATCAACGCCACGTCCGCCACGATCGGCGGCGAGTCGCCCGCCCTGCCGGCCGGGCTGTATGCACCGGGGGCGGTGGCGTACGAGATGATGTACGGCAAGGACGACACGCCTTTCCTGGCGAGCGCGCGCGAGCAGGGCGCGTCCCGCTGCCACGACGGACTCGGCATGCTCGTGGAGCAGGCGGCCGAGTCGTTCTTCCTCTGGAGAGGCGTTCGTCCGGACACCCTTCCCGTGCTGACGACGATGCGTGGCGGTCTGGTGCCGTGATCGTGGCGGCACGGTCCACCCGACGACGCACGCGCGGAAACCGGTCCGCCCGGAAGGGAGCCTTCCGCATCGGCGCAGGGCTCGTCTGGCGTGCGCTCGCGGTCTTCCTCGTGATGCTGGTCGCCTACCAGCTCTGGCTGCTTTCGCAGGTACTCTGGTACAACTGGTTCAACCCGGGGAGTTCGCGGTTCATGGAGGACCGCCTCGTCGCGATGCGCGAGGTCGATCCCGATGCCGGACTGCAGCACCGGTGGGTGCCCTACGAGCGGATCTCGCCGAACCTCAAGCGCGCGATCGTCGCCGCGGAGGACTCGCGCTTTCTCGATCACGACGGGTTCGACTGGGATGCGATGCAGCGTGCGTACGAAAGGAATCTCGCCCGCGGCCGGATCGTGGCGGGCGGCTCAACGATCAGTCAGCAGCTTGCGAAGAACCTGTTCCTCTCATCGCGTCGGACGCCCTGGCGCAAGCTGCAGGAAGCCGCGATCACGGTCATGCTGGAGGCCGTGATGGACAAGCGGCGCATCCTCGAGATCTACCTGAACGTCATCGAGTGGGGAAACGGCATCTTCGGCGCAGAGGCGGCTGCGAACCATTACTTCCACGTGGGGGCGGATCGGCTCGGACCCCAGCAGGCGGCGAAGCTCGCGGCGATGGTTCCGAACCCCCGCTACTACGACCGGCACCGGATGGCCATGCCCCTGAACCGGAAGACCGCCATCATTCTCGGACGGATGCCTCTCGTCGACGTGCCGTGAGGAGATCGGACCCGGCACGCGCGGGTCGATCGCGTCCGGACCGACCCGTATAATCGATCGCCTCTGACCAACGGGCTTCGCATGATCGTCCATCCACAGTTCGACCCGATCGCCCTCAGACTCGGCCCCCTCGCCATTCGCTGGTACGGCCTCATGTACCTCGCCGGGTTCGTCGTGGGGCTCATGCTCGGACGGTACCGGGCCACGCGCCGGCCGGATCTCGGCTGGACGCTGAAGGATGTCGACGACCTGCTGTTCTTCGCCGTGATCGGCGTGGTGCTCGGCGGGCGTCTGGGCTACGTGCTCTTCTACAAGCTCGGCGACTACCTGCGCGATCCCATCCACATCTTCTATGTCTGGGAGGGCGGAATGTCCTTCCACGGCGGATTCCTGGGGGTCATCATCGCGATGGCCTACTTCGCGTGGCGCCGGCACAAGCACTGGTTCGCGGTGACGGACTTCATCGCGCCGCTCGTGCCTCCGGGGCTGGGGTTCGGCCGGATCGGCAACTTCATCAACGCCGAGCTCTGGGGGCGTCCGACGAACTTGCCGTGGGCGGTCGTGTTCCCGAACGTCGACGAACTCGGCCGCCACCCGTCTCAGCTCTACGAGTTCGCGCTCGAGGGCGTCCTGCTGTTCGTGATCCTCTGGCTGTTCTCGGCGAAGCGGCGACCACTGGGCGCTGTCTCCGGACTGTTCCTCGTCGGCTATGGCACGGTGCGTTTCATCGTGGAATTCTCCCGTGAGCCCGACAGTTTCCTGGGCTTTCTCGCGCTCGGCCTCACGATGGGGCAGTGGCTTTCCCTGCCCATGATCGTGGCCGGCATCATCGTTCTCGTGTGGGCGTACCGGCGCAAGTCCAGCATCTTTTCCGACCCGCTCTGAGCACACTCTGCCAGCGATGACCGATGTCCCGGGCAGGGCAATCACGCTCCCGGTCTAAATCCCCTGTTGCGAGTGCCGATAAGTGTCCCCGAACGGGTACGTCCCGTGCACTCGAATGAGGAAAACGAATTGGCTGCCCCCGTTGCGCTGGACCAGGTCACGCTCGTCTGTGTCGACTGCGTGAACGTGCCGCTCGCCCTGCAGGCGATGCAGCGCTCGATGAGCGCGTGTACGTTCGCCCGTGCGGTGCTCTTCACCTCCGCGCCGGTCGAGGCGCCGCCTGGCATCGAAGTCATCGTGATCCCGGCGATCCGGAGCAAGCGCGAATACTCGCATTTCGTCGTGAAGCAGCTCCCTGCCCACGTACGGACGAGCCACGCACTCGTGATCCAGTGGGACGGCTTCGTCGTCCGTCCCGAAGCGTGGGATCCGGCTTTCCTCGACTGTGACTACATCGGTGCGCCCTGGCCCCCCGACCTGAGCCCGGTTCCCGTGGGCAACGGCGGATTCTCGCTCCGCTCGCGCAGGCTGCTCGATGTGCTGCTGGATCCCTCGTTTCGCGAGGAAGAGATCATCCACGAGGACCAGTCCATCTGCGTCCACTTCCGGGAGAGGCTCGAGAACGAATTCGGCATCCGCTTCGCCCCGCTCGAACTGGCGGGCCGTTTCTCCCACGAGACGACGCAGTCCGGTCAGCCGACGTTCGGATTCCACGGCCCGCAGAATCTCTGGATGTACTGGAAGGAGCCCGATCTCGACGAGTTCCTGCGGACCGTGTCGCGCGGGGTGCTGAAGCATCCCGAAGTCGTCTGGCTTGCCCGGCATCTTTATGCCGCCGACCGTCTGCGCGAGTCGGCGAAGGTGGCGGGCGCGGCGCTGACCGAGCAGCCGGACAATTCCGAGATCCTGGACATCCTCGCGAACATCCGCGACCGCCGCAAGCCGCACGACTACAAGGCACGCTCGGAGCAGCGCTTCTTCCTGGGCACGCTCAAGCGACAGCTGCCCGACTACTTCCGGCATCGCCAGGTGCTCGAGATCGGGCGCCCGGGTGCCGGCGCGACGACGCAGGAGTGGTTCGAGCAGTGCCGGTTCTCCGTGCCGAACGCGGCCGTCTCGACCGACAACCGCTCGACGGACGGCATCGAGGCCTACACGGCCGGCGGCGAGAGCTTCGACGTCGTCGTGAGCTGCGAAACCCTCGAACATCTGCCGCAGTGGCGCGACGCGATAGCGAACGCCATGCGCATGCTCAAGGGTGGCGGAATCATGTTTCTCGGCTGCGCCGGTCACGGCCGGCGGCAGCACGACTCCCTGCGCTATCCCTCCGAGGCCTGGGGCACCGAAAGCTACTACCGCAATCTCGCTCCCGAGGACTTCGCGGGAATCGATTTCGACGGCAGGTTCCGCCTGTGGACGTTCCTCGAGGACCGCACCGTTCACGACCTCTACTTCGTGGGGATCGGCCACGGCGCGCGCGAGGAACACGTCCAGACCCTCAGACGCCTGCTGTCGGATTCCGCGTTCCTCCAGAAACGTCGCAACGTGTTCGGCCTGTACTGATGACGAAGCTCGAGACCGATCCGCTCCGCATCGCACTGGGGGCCTACCAGCGGGGCGACGTGGCCGCATGTCTGCGCACTCTGGAGGAAACGCGCGACGCGTGGTCGGAACGGCCGGATGGCTGGCTCATCCGTGGTGTCGCCACCCGCGCACTCGGACGAACGGATGATGCGGAAGCGGCTTACCGCCAGGCGATCGCACTGTTTCCGGCCTACGCGGAAGCCTGGCAGAACCTGGGCAATCTCTATGGCGCGTCCGGTCGGCACGCGGAGGCCGTGGATGCCTATGCCCGGGCGGCAAGCGCGCGGAGGGAACCGCGCGAGAAGGCCCATCTGCTCTCGGCCCTGGCCGGCAGTGCCTTCTCGGCAGGCCGGGTCGACGTCGCGCTCCACGCGCTGGAACAGGCTGTCGCGGAAGATGCCACGCTGGGTGCCGTCCACAACCAGCACGGGAAGGTCCTCTGGGAACTCGGGCACACGGCGGGCGCCATCGATGCTTTCCGCCGCGCGATCGAGTGCGATCCGCAGGAGCCTCTGTTCGCCACCAACTACCTGCTCGTGAGCCAGTTTTCCGAGGAACTCGGGGAGTCGGACCTCGCGAGTCTCGCGCGCGCCACGGGTGCGCGGATCCGCCAGCAGCTTCCGGACTCGCTCGTGCGCGATTACGAGCCAGTCCGACCCGCACCGGGTGAACGAATCCGCATCGGATACGTGTCGTCGGACTTCCGTGCGACGGCGCCGGGGTTCTTCATCCAAAGCATCGTCGCCGGTCACGATCGCTCCCGTTTCGAGGTCTTCGCGCTGGCCACGGGCCCCGGTACCGACACCGTCAGCGACCGGATCAGGGAATGCGTGGATCACTGGGTGGACGTGGGATCGCTCGATGTCGCGGCACTCACCGAACGTGTGCGGCGTCTGCGGCTTCACGTGCTGGTCGACCTGAACGGCTACACGGGGGGTCATCGCCTCGCGATGTTTGCAGCACGTGCCGCGGCCCTCCAGGTCACCTGGCTGGGGTACGAGGGTTCCACCCAGCTTCCGAACATGGACGTGTTCTTCGGGGACGACCACGTCGCGCCCGTCGCGAACGAGCCGTGCTACAGCGAACGCGTCATACGGCTGCCCTTCGATTTCGCGTGCTACTCACCGCCGGACTACGCACCGGCCGTGGTGCCCGCGCCATTCCTCCGGCGTGGTTACGTGACGTTCGGATCGTTCAACAAGCTGGCCAAGCTCGGGCCCGCCACGCTCGATCTGTGGGCGCGCGTCCTCGATGCCGTGGAAGACTCGCGGCTGCTCGTGAAATGGCGGCATGCCACGCACCCGTTCGCGCGTGACCGCATCGTGCGGGCGCTGGCAGCGAAGGGAATAGCCGAGGGTCGCGTCGAATTCCGCGACGCGTCGCCGCACGCCGAGATGCTCGGGGAGTACGGAGACGTGGACATCGCGCTGGACCCGCTGCCATTTTCGGGCGGGGCCACGACCTGTGACGCGCTCTGGATGGGCGTTCCGGTCGTCACCCTGAGGGGTGTGCGGTTTGCCTCGAATCACACGGTGAGCCACCTGCACGCGGCGGGACTCCCGGAACTCGTCGCCTCGCGACCGGAAGACTACGTGTCCATCTGCGAGCACCTGGCCCGAGACCTTCCCGCACTGGCACGACTGCGCACGAGCCTGCGGTCCCAGATGCAGCACTCGCCGCTCACCGCCGCCGGGCTGTTCATGCGTCCGGTCGAACGTCATCTGCAGGCGATTCTCGGCGTGACGTGGTGAACGAAGGCTGACGAGACACGAAGTCGTCCGCCACAGCGCACGCGTGACCGGCCAGATCACGCGCCGCCGCGCGGAACGCCGCCGAGGAGACGGACGTCCCGCAGTGCCCGGGATCGCGGCACTACGGAACACGGATCGGGATTGGATGCGCGACCGTGCGTGCTGACCGAACGGCCGCCGGCCGGGGGCCCTGGTCGGTCCTCGGGTCGTTCCCCTGTGCGGATGCGCGGTCCGGCGTCTAGCGCTTGCCCCCGAGCACGCGCCGGGCGGTCTGCAGCAGGCTCATCACGCGCGGCGCCGACCGCTGTTGCGACACGGGCGGTGTCGGCAGTGGAGCGTCGGACTGCGTCGGCGCCGGGGCTTCCCCCGCCTTCCGGACCGTTTCCAGCGTCGGAAACGCGCCCGTTTCCGCGCGTACCAGCCGTGATCCGACCGGTTCGAGATCGATGGTCGACGACAGCTCTTCACCCGCGATGCCGCCGGTTTCCGCGGCGACGTCGTCGGGCCGACTCGGGTCGAGCGCTTCCGGCGGAGCGATCGGCGAATCCTGTGTGGCTGCCGCATCGAAGCTCTCTTCGGTGAGGGCGGCAACTTTCGGGGGGATCGGGTAGCTGTCGGTGGTGAGTCGCAGCCCCGCCGCCTTCGCAGCCGCAAGGCGTTCCTGAACGAGCTCGAACGGAATGCTGCCAGTCTCCTCGCCAGCCGTCGCGGATCCTGCCGCCGCCCCTTCGCCGGCCGCATCCGGGGCTGCGCGGGCGGCGATGTCCGGCACGGGGACGGGCGCGGGTGCAGTGCCTGCGGCAAGCCCGTCCGCACCGGCCACCGCGAGCGTGTAGGGCCCCATCTGGATCTTGTCGCCGGGGCGGATCGTCATGTCGCGCTGGAAGCCGACGCCGTGACCATTGACGTAGACCGGCAGAAAAGAGCCCTGGTCGCGCACCCGGAACTGGCCGCCCTGGTGAAAGACCGCCATGTGGATCCGCGAGACCCGGCGTGTCTGGTCCGGGATCACGAGCGTGTTGTCGGATCGCCGACCCACCGACCCACCCTGCTCGTCGAAGACGGCTTTCGGCCCGCTCACGGCGCGGCCTCCGAGACCCACGATCTGGATGGAAATCTTCATGGCTCCTCCGCTCGACGGCAGGTCCTCAGCGGTTGAGAAGAGTCAAACGAACCCCCGTTCGAGCATGCTCCGTGCCCGCCGCAGCGACCTAGAGCCAGAGGGTCATGCCCATCTCGTGGGGGTGCGTGAGCAGGACATGATACGGGTAAAGGCAGATCGTGTATTCGAGCTTGCCACACATCTCGGGCGTCAGTTCCAGCAAGTAACGATGCTCGTCGTCCTGCGTGAAGGTGCCGTCGAACTCGAGCCGATGGCGCTCGGTGAGTCGCTGGCTCTCGAGTTCCGTGTGACGCGACAGGATCATTTCGAGCACGACGTCCGCGGGGCGCAATCCGTCCAGATGAACCGCCACCTCGACCCGGACGCCCTGGCCGAACTGGATCCGCTTCGGAGCGGTGTCCAGACGGTGCATGCGGACGTTTCGCCACGCGCGGCGGACGTGTTCCTTCCACTCCGCCACGACGCGGGCGTTCGCGAACCCGCTGTCCGAGTACTTCCGCCATTGTCTCGTGGCGGGGAGATAGAACTTGCTGAGGTACTCGTTGACCATCCGGGCCGAGTTGAATCTCGGCAGAAGCGTCGCGATGGAGCGCTTCGCCATCTTCACCCAGTCGGGGGAATAGCCCATCTCGGTGCGGGCGTAGTAGGTGGGAATCACGTGATCCTGCAGCAGTTCGTAGAGCGTGTTGGACTCCTCCGCATTGCGGCGCTGCTCGTCCAGGTGCTCGGAAACCGGTTTGATCGCCCAGCCGTTGCGACCGTCGTAGCCCTCGTCCCACCAGCCGTCGCGGACCGACAGGTTGAGCACGCCGTTGATCCCCGCCTTCATGCCGGAAGTCCCGCTGGCCTCCAGCGGGTACACCGGGTTGTTCAGCCAGACGTCCACGCCCGAGACGAGCCGACGCGCGAGACGAAGGTCGTAGTTCTCGACGATCAGGATGCGGCCCTCGAACTCGGGCGTGCGCGATATCTCGGTGAGACGCCGGATCAGGTCCTGACCCGGGACGTCGGCGGGGTGGGCCTTGCCCGCGAACAGGAACATGACGGGCCGGGTGTCGTCGCAGACGATCTGTCGCAGCCAGTCCAGGTTCTGCAGGAGCAGCGTCGCCCGCTTGTAGGTCGCGAACCGTCGCGCGAAGCCGATCGTGAGCACGTTCGGACTGGCGGGATCCGTGAGTTTCAGGAGCCTGTCGAGGTGGGCCTCCGAACCGTTGTTCCGGAAGTGCTGCACGGACACGCGATGACGCACCAGGTGGAGCATCTGCGACTTGAGTGACTGACGCACGCTCCAGAACAGATGGTCCGGAATGGACTCCACACTGCGCCAGAATCCGGGATTGGTGATGTGATGCGTCCAGTCGAAGCCGAGATACCGGTCGAACAGGTCACCCCATTCCTGCGCGAGGAACGTCGGGACGTGCACGCCGTTCGTGACGAAATCGATGGGGTTGTCCTGCGGCGCGATCTCCGGCCACATCGAGGACAGGATCTCGGAGGACACGCGACCGTGGATCCGGGATACGCCATTGTGAAAGCGGGACCCGCGGACGGCGAGCGCCGTCATGTTGAATTCGTGACCCCCCTCGGTGCGACCCAGCGACAGGAAGCGGTCGCGGTCGAGCGTGAGTTCCCGGCAGAACTCGTCGAAGTATTCGCCGATCATGTCTTCGGCGAAGTGGTCGTGACCGGCAGGAACCGGTGTGTGCGTGGTGAAGATCGTGTTGGCCGCGACGGCCTCGATCGCGACGGGGAACGTCATGCCGCGGGAAACGAGTTCGCGCGAGCGCTCGAGCACGAGAAACGCGGCGTGTCCCTCGTTGATGTGCCACGCCGTCGGGCGTACCCCGATGGCGGCCAGCGCGCGCACGCCCCCGATGCCGAGAACGATCTCCTGTTCCAGGCGATCCCTGCGATCGCCGCCGTAGAGACGGTGCGTGATTCCGCGATCCGCGTCGCGGTTGATCTCGAGATCCGTGTCGAGCAGATACAGCGAGACGTGGCCGATGCGGGCGTGCCAGACCTTGACCGTGACCGACCGCCCCGGCAGCTCCACGCTTACGAGCACGTCCGTGCCGTCCTCGTGGCGCACGGGCGAGATCGGCAGGTCCTCGAAATCCGAGTCGTTGTACACCGCGTGCTGGTTGCCGTCGCCGTCGATCGACTGCTGGAAGTATCCCTGGCGGTAGAGCAGGCCCACGCCGACGAACGGCAGCCGCATGTCGCTCGCGGCCTTGCAGTGATCGCCCGCGAGGATGCCGAGTCCGCCGGAATAGATCGGCAGCGACTCGTGAAAGCCGAACTCCGCGCAGAAGTACGCGACGAGGTCGTTCTGGCGGAGCCACTCCGAACCGTCACGCCTGAGCGGCTCGCTGTGGTACGAGTCGTAGGCCGAGAGTACGCGGTTGAAGCTCTTGAGGTACACCGCGTCGTCGGCGGCCGCGCGCAGTCGTTCCTCGTCCACGCGCTTGAGGAAGGCCTTCGGGCTGTGCCCCACGGCGTTCCAGAGACTCGGGTGCAGGCGCGCGAAGAGCGTGCGTGTCGGACGGTCCCAGCTGTACCACAGGTTGTTCGAGAGTTCCTCCAGACGCTCCAGCCGTTTCGGGAGCTTCGGGTTGACCTCGAGCAGGAATGTCGTGCCGTTCGCCATGTTCGCGTTCGCCTCGCTGCGATTTGCCGACGATTGTATCTTCGTCCCGGCGGAGATCCCGTGCACGGCAGGCAGGGCTCGCACCCTCGCGCCGTGCGGCATCACGGCGTCGGTGCGCGCCCCATCGGGTGCGTCACAAAACGTAGCGTGCCAGGTCGTCCGTCGCGGCCAGGGTCGCGAGACGTCCGTCCACGTAGGGCGGATCGATCACGAGCGTGGTGCCGTCGGCTTTGCTCGCGTCGAAGGAGATCTCCTCGAGGAGCCGTTCCATGACCGTGTAGAGACGTCGCGCACCGATGTTCTCGGTCCGCTCGTTCACCTCCCAGGCGATCTGCGCGAGCCTGCGGATGCCTTCCGCCGTGAACTGGAGCGTCACCCCTTCCGTCGCGAGCAGCGCCTCGTACTGACGCGTGAGGCACGCGTCGGTCGACGTCAGGATCTTCTCGAAGTCCTCGACCGACAGGGATTCGAGTTCCACCCGGATCGGGAAGCGTCCCTGAAGCTCGGGAACGAGGTCCGACGGCTTGGAGAAGTGGAACGCGCCGCTGCCGATGAACAGGATGTGGTCGGTCTTGACCATGCCGTACTTCGTCGACACCGTCGTGCCCTCGACGAGCGGCAGCAGGTCGCGCTGGACGCCCTGACGGGACACGTCCGAGCCCTGGAACTCCGAACGGGTGGCGATCTTGTCGATCTCGTCGAGAAACACGATGCCGTTCGATTCGACGTTCTGCACGGCCTTGAGCTTCAGCTCCTCGTCGTTGACGAGGCGGGACGCCTCTTCTTCCGCGAGAACCTTCATCGCTTCCCGGATTCGCATCCTGCGCATCTTCCGGCGTCCGCCCCCGATGTTCTGGAACATGCTCTGGATCTGCGAGGTGAGGTCCTCCATGCCGGGGGGCGCCAGGATCTCCATCGACGGCGGCACCTGGGCGACCTCGATCTCGATCTCCTTGTCGTCGAGCTCGCCTTCCCGCAGCTTCTTCCGGAACTTCTGGCGCGTCGCGGACTCGTGATCGGACTCTGCGGCGGGTTCGGTGCTTCCGAACCCGGGATCGCGCGCGCGCGGCAGCAGCGCGTCGAGCACCCTTTCCTCCGCCGCGTCCTCGGCGCGGTGCTGGACCTTCTTCATCTCCTGTTCCCGCGTCTGCTTGATCGCGAACTCGACGAGATCCCGGATGATCGTGTCCACGTCGCGCCCGACGTATCCGACTTCCGTGAACTTCGTCGCCTCGATCTTCACGAAGGGTGCATCGGCGAGACGCGCGAGGCGCCGCGCGATCTCCGTCTTGCCGACGCCCGTCGGGCCGATCATGAGGATGTTCTTGGGGGTGATCTCGTGGCGCAGCGGCTCCTCGACCTGCTGTCTGCGCCAGCGGTTGCGCAGAGCGATCGCGACCGCGCGCTTGGCGGCACTCTGGCCGACGATGAACTTGTCGAGTTCGTGGACGATTTCCTGGGGTGTCATCTGGGACATGTCGGTATCCGGACGAGCGACAGCGTGCGGGTGCGTACCGTTTCGGGCGTGGACGGCGTCTGCCGGGCGGTACGTGGCAGGGCCGCTAGCGCAGTTCCTCGATGGTGTGATTCTGGTTGGTGTAGATGCAGAGGTCGCCCGCGATCGCGAGCGCCTTGCGCACGATCTCGGCAGCCCCGAGCTCGGTGTTCTCGATCAGTGCCCGCGCCGCAGCCTGGGCGTAGGCCCCGCCACTGCCGATCGCCAGAAGTCCGAACTCCGGCTCGAGGACATCCCCGTTGCCGGTGATGATCAGCGACGAGTCCCGGTCGGCGACCGCCAGCATGGCTTCGAGACGGCGCAGCATCCGGTCGGTACGCCAGTCTTTCGCGAGTTCGACGGCCGAACGGACCAGGTGACCCTGATGCTTCTCGAGCTTGCCCTCGAAGCGCTCGAACAGGGTGAACGCGTCCGCGGTGCCCCCTGCGAAGCCCGCGATGATGCGGTCGTGATAGAGACGGCGCACCTTGCGCGCGCCCGCCTTGACGACGATGTTGCCGAGCGTCACCTGGCCGTCGCCGCCCAGGGCGACGTCCCGGCCACGACGGACGGAGACGATGGTGGTGCCGTGATACTGCTCAGTCATGTTCTGGTTCCGGACGGTCACGCCTTCGGCGTGACGATGGCGGCGCACTGGCCGAGATTCAAGAGTTCGAGAAGGGCGGCGACGAGCTGGTTCGGCCGGATCAGACGAACGGTGCGTCCCGCCTCGGCCGCGGCGGACACGGTCTGCGCGAGGACGGTCGCGGCCGGGAGCGACAGGCGCTCGAGCGCCGCCAGATCGAGGTTCACGTACTCGTGTGCGCCCGCGAACTCAGCCGCGGCGACGAGTCGCAGGTCCTCGGGAGCCTCGATGATTCCGTCGAGCGCGAGCAGTTCCCGGGCGACGTAGCGTGGTTCCCTGCGCCGTTCCGCGAGACTCGCGTCCACGGGCTGCGGCATGAGCAGTGGCTCCCAGCCGGGTGTCTGGGTGCTCGTCGCGAGCGCGAAATCGACGGCGTCGCGCTCGAACCCGGTACGGTCCTGCATGAGTCGCCGGACGAAAAGGAGCAGATCCCAGCCGGCGAGCTGGGCCGGGTGGGCATCGAGCACCCGCCGGATCAGCCGGCAGAGATGGTCGCCCCCCGTGAGCACGATGCCGTTGCCTGCCTCGACGAGATCCGAGAGGGCACTGTGGAGCAGCCGGCAGCCGACGCCGTCCGCGCGCTCGACGCGGGACACGTCCAGATGGATGACGGTGTGCCGGACGGCGGCCTCGCGCATGGCCGCCATCGCGTGCATCGCGCCTGCGTTCAGGTCACCGCCGAGCGACACGCAGCCGCTCCCGCCCGCCCGCAGTTCCTCGGGGAAGGCGGACTCCCGGGCGTTGCGCTCGCGCTCCGTGGGCGCGTCCTCGCCGAAGCGCATGCGATAACGTGCGACCAGCGATTCGTAGGCCTGCCAGCGGCCCTGGATGCGCTCGAGATCGAGGAGCATGAGCCACTCGCGGCGTTCGCCGGATGCGGCGGAAAGACTCTGTTCGAGCGCCGTGCGTGCCGCGTCGGCATCACCCTCCGCGTACCGCAGCGCCGCACGCGTGGCGCCGGCGGGCAGCACGTCCGCGAGTTCCGTGACTTCGGGGTCCTCTGGGGTCATCGTTCGGGGGACGCGGCGCGCGCCGCGTCCCGGATGCAGCATGAAAGACCGTCAGGTTAATCCCCGGGAGCGGTCCCGCGCAATCCTGGGCCGGAACAGGCGCTGCACCGCCCACGCCAGCGCGGCGGCGAGTCCCATCGCGAGCACCATCACCGGTCCGAAGGGCTGGTCGTAGACCAGCGCGACCTCGAACGCGACCACGTAGGTCACGACGCTCGCCGCGGCCGCGATCACCATCGACCGCTTCCAGCTCCCCCCGAGCTGGTACGCGATCATGGTCGGGACGAAGACCAGCGCGAACGACGCCATGACGCCGATCGCGGCCGTCGCGAGTGCGAGGCCGGTGGCGATCAGCACGTCGAACGCGAGGTGGTACCGGGTCGGAGACCGGCCGTTCGCGCGGAAGAAGTCGGGAAAGATGCGTTCGAGCAGCAGGGGCCGCGACAGCCAGCGCAACGCGCCGGCCGCGACGACGAGGAACACGGCCATGCTCGCGAGGTGCTCCTTGCCCGTGAAGTAGAGCTGGCCGTCGAACAGCGCGTGGCCGAGGTGGTCGGCCGCCGGCACGTTCGAGAGCATGAGGATGGAGGCCCCCCAGCCCGCGATCATGAGCAGGGCGTAGCCGTTGTTGCCGCTGCGCGAGATCCACGTCTTCACGGCCGCGGCTGCGCCCGACACGATCAGCCCGCCCGCGAGCACCGGCGCTTCCAGGATTGCGGCCGCGAGGGAACCTGCCGCGGCGAGCTGCGCGAACGACAGTGCCGCGAGCCACTCTTCCCGGAGTCTCAGATACATCCCGAGCACCGGCAGTACGAGCGAGAACAGCAGCCCCGTCAGGAACGGCGTAAAGAACAGCGGATCGAAAATGGCATCCCAGCTCATCGTCGCACGACCTCCACGATCCGGTCCGACACGGCTTCCACGAAGCGCCGGTCGTGGCTGATCAGCAGCACCGCGCGCCCCTTGCGGGCCGTCTGGAACGCGGTCACGAGGTGTGCCACGCCAGCCTGATCGACGTTGTTGGTGGGCTCGTCGAGCAGCACCAGGTCGACCGGCGCGAGCAGGCAGGCCCAGACCTGCAGCAGCTGGAGCTGGCCTCCGGAGAGATCCGACAGGCGCCTGCGCATGAGCGGGGCGAGCACGGGCGGAAGGCTGTCCGGATCGGCCCCGGTGAGCGCGAGCAGCTCGCGCCCCGACAGCGGGATTCCCCGGATCGGAAGGGGATTCTGGTGCTGGTGCGAGATCCGGACGGAGGCACTGCGCTCGATGCTGCCGCGAAACACGCGCGCAGCACCACCGACCGCGTTCAGGAGCGTCGTCTTGCCGGCCCCGTTGGCGCCCCAGAGCGTGATGATCTCGCCGGCGTGGATGCGCAGGGACATCGGGCCGACGACGGGGCGGTCGTAACCGGCCTCGACGTCGCGAAACTCGACGCACACGGGCGCGTCCGGCGGAACGGCGCGCGTGCGTCCCGGCGCGACCGGATCGCGAATCGCTTCCTCGGCAATGGCGTCCACGTCAGCCTCCCTGCTTCAGTGCGTCGAGCATGCGCCGGATCGAGTCGTCGTAGAGACCGAAGAGATCCTTCGCGCCAGGCGTACCGCCCACCGTCGCGGGCAGCATGATCGAGGGCACCCCGATGCGCGATGCGAGCCACTGCGCAGGTCCCTCGGCGTGATACGACGACCGGATCACCATGCGTGCGGGGTCGGTCTTCTGTTGCGTGATCAGCTCGTTCAGGTGCGAGGACGTCGGTTCGACGCCGGGCTTGGGCTCGAGCGTGCCCGTCTCCCGCATGCCCAGGAAGTCGAACAGATACGAGAAGTTCTTGTGGTACTGGATCACGCCGACCCCCTTGAGTGGCGCGCCCAGCGTGGCCCACCGGGCCGTCGCGTCCTTCCAGCGCCGTGTGAAGTCCGCCAGGCGGGTTCGATAGTCCTGTTCGCCGGCCGGGTCCACCTGCGCGAGCCGCTTCTCGACCTCGACCGCGGCGAGCTGCATCTGGCGGGGGCCGAACTGGATGTGGGGATTGCCCTGGGGGTGCATGTCGCCGAGCGCACGATCGACGACCGTCGGGACCTCGATCCTCGGGACGAAGCTCGCGACTTCCAGATAGCCGGGCTTCCCGAGCTGGATGCGCTCGTTGCCCGACTGGCTGCGCACCATCGGGATCCATCCGATCTCGAGTTCCGCGCCCGTGCAGACGACGAGATCGGCGCTCCGCGCCCGCGCGATCAGGCTGGGTCGCGCCTGGATCCGGTGCACGTCCTGCATGGCGGTCGTCGCCACGTAGACGGTGGCACGGTCACCGGCGATCTCCTTCACGAGTGCGCCCCATTCGGGTTCGCACGCGAACACGCGCACGGTGGCGTGGGCGAGGGGCCCCCAGAGCGCGAGGAGCGCCACGAGGAACAGCTTCGGCATTTTCTTCATTGTCTCGGTCCTTGGATGCATGTCGTGGGGCAAGGTGGCTCAGAACTTGTGGGCGCCGTGTGCCCCGAGGCTGTACACGTACTGGAGGAAGATCTGGTTGTCCGTCAGCGCCGCGCCGGTCGCGGCATTCTCCCGGGTCTCGTCACGGTTGTATTGCAGGCGCACGCGCGAGAATTCGCTCGGACTCCAGTCGACCATGACACTCCACCGCCTCGGATCGAAGGCGGGTGGGGTCAGGTTCGCGGCATTGGCGTGAAGCGCCACCGATCCCGCCGACAGCCGGTCGAAGCGCAGGCCCGTCCGCCAGTAGGGCATGAACTGGTAGACGGCCTGGGCATACCATCCGGACTGTCTCGCCTGGAACCCGTCGACGCTGTTGATGCCCCGGGTGTCGAACGCGAAGCGCCCGTCCAGCCTGCGCTGGAACCACTCCGTCGCGAACTTGAAATTCCGGTAGACCGGGTTGCCCTCGGGTGCCCACTTGTAGACGAAGTCGACGCCCGTGATGTGCTGCGTTCCCGAGAACAGGTTCGTGACGCCCGTGAGGTCGTCGTAGTCGAACAGGGACACCCCCTGCGTCCCGCTCTCCTGGCGCAGGTGCGAGACGCCCACCTGGTAGCTGTGCGAGTCACCGATGTCGTCGCCCAGGTGCGCGAAGAAGACCTCCGACCCGCGGCCGTTGCCTTCCGGGTTCCGGGTGACGTCCCCGACACCCGCGAACGTGCGCCCGCGACCGATTTCCGCGCCGAGCTGAAGGTACACGGGCAGCGGTGGCAGGTAGCGCAGCTGGATCCCGTCGTCGCCGTAGTTGGTGCCCAGGAAGACTCTCTGTACGAGGGAGGCGTCCGCGAAGTCCCAGGCGTGAGGGTGCACGGCATTCTGGTAACCGAGGCCCGAGAAGAATCGCCCGCCCTTGATCGTGAAGCCGTTGCCGAGCGCGAGTGTCTCGAAGAACGCTTCCTCGACGCTGATGCCCCCTTCGGGAGCCAGCGAGGCCCGGAAGCTGCCCCGGAAGAAGGGGTCGACGTTTCCCGACATCGCGAGTTCGGACTCACCCAGGCTGGCACCGCGTGGCGGCGACACCTCGCCGCCGGACGCCGCGAATCCGGTCACCCGCGAGGACGGGTCGTGTCCGTAACGGCCCCACGTGCCGTTCAGGATCAGGGAGATCGCGGGGTTGAGCTTGTTCGGTTGCGCCTGCACGGGCTGAGGCTGTGCCTGGGCGGCGGCGACTTCGGCATTCTCGGCGCGGGTCTGCGCCTGGGCCGCGCTCCGTTCGGCGTGGCGGGAGGCCTCTTCGGCGGCCTTGAGCCGGGCTTCGAGGGCCTGGATTCTCGTCTCGTAGGTCTGTTTCAGTTCCTGGAGCTGGCGACGAATGGATTCCAGGTCGTCACCGGACGGTGTCTGGGCGTGCACCGGGCACGACACGACGGCGGCCGCAACGAGTGCGGCGGCCATCAGACGTTTCGGAGGCATGGTGTTCCCCTTCGCGAAAACGGCAAGGACAGCGGATGCGGAGAGCCGCACCCGCACGTTTGCGGGTCAGGGAAGCCGGGGTGGGGCCCTCGAACGGAACGGGACGAGCGCGAGCGGGCGCGCCGACTCGAATTCGACGTCGCCGGACGGCACGACGGGACTCGCCGCGGCGGGCGCGGTGATGGGTGTCGGGCAGGGCGCAGGATGGATCTGCGCATAGGCGATGCACAGGTCGCAGGCCGTGGTGGGAACGCCCTTGGTATGCTCGTGCGTCGCCCCGTGCGGCCGCGCGTGACCGAACGCGTGCATGATGCCGACCTGCTGGGCGCAGACGAGCACCAGCAGGAGCAGCAAGCGCGCGATAATCGATCGGTCTCGAACGGGCGGTCGCACCATGGTGAAACTCAGTTGCATCGGCCTCAGTGTAACCCGCCACGGATGCGGTGGGGAAGTCGGTCTCGTGGAGCGGTCATGGCATCGGAACTGAAGAGGGGCGGCACGGACTGCGGATGCAGCAGGAGGTCGGTGCTGCTCGGGGCGCTGGGAGCGGTGGTCCTGCCGGTACCGGCCGTGGCGGCTGTTCCGGGACAGGGCGTCCGGCACGTGGCCGGGACCGTCCGCGCGGACGGTCGACGCCTGGGGGACCGCGATGTCGTGGCGCCCGGGACGACCGTCGAGACGGGCCCCGACGGCGAGGTGGCCTTCGTGTACGGGCACCACGCGTTCCTGCTTCGGTCCGGAACGACCGTGCACCTGCTCGGGCAGGCGCGGCAGCGCGTGCTTACGGGGTTCCGGCTGCTCACGGGTGCGGTCCTGTCGGTGTTCGCGCCCGGTCCGAAGCGGATCCTCACGCCCACGGTCACGATGGGCATCCGCGGGACGGGCGTCTACCTCCGCGTCGACGGGGCGCAGACCTACGCGTGCACGTGTTACGGCCGGGTCAGGATCGCGGCGGTCCACGGTCCGGGCGTCCTCGACGTGGCGGCGTCCCACCACTCAGCGAGCCGCGTCACGGATCGCGGTGACGGGACCACGGACTTCGCTCCGGCGGGCATGGAGGACCATTCCGACGCGGAACTCGCGATGCTCGAGGGCTTCGTGGGTCGAAGACCGCCCTTCATGGCGTGAGGCGAAGGGACGGCGGGACGAAAAGGCCGATCGCCCCGGGGGTCAGAACTCCTCGGCACCCTGCGACGACGCGTGATGCGAGACGTCGCCCCAGGATTCGAGGTGCAGGCGGTGCCCGTCCCACCTGAGCAGGTTCAGGCTCGCGTTCTCGACCTCGAAGTTGCGTTCCTGCTCGAGCGGCATGTCGGTCGCGATGCGGTAGAGCAGGTCGAGCACGCCTCCGTGCGTGACCAGCAGCACCGTCTCTGCCCGGTGACGTGAGCCGATGTCCGAGACCGCGTCCGCGACGCGTGCCCGGAACGTGACCAGGCTCTCGCCCGTCTCGAGATCCAGTTCCGGATCCCGGGCGCGGTATCGCGTGAAGTAGTCCGGGAATCGCGCCCGCGCGTCGACGAAGGTGAGTCCCTCGAAGACGCCGAGCCTGCGCTCCCGCAGCCTTTCCTCCGGCGTGACGGGCAGCGCGAGCGCCTCCGCCGTGGGGCGTGCGGTTTCGAGGGCACGGCCCAGGTCGCTGCTGTAGATCGCGGTGATGTCGTGCGTGTCCGCGAGCCGCCGCGCGACGGCCACGGCCTGCGCCCGGCCGGACGCGGTCAGGGAACTGTTCAGATGACCCTGCACGCGGCCTTCCGCGTTCCAGTCCGTCTGGCCATGACGCACGGCTATGATCAACGTGTCCAAGCAATGCTCTCCTCTGGATCGGGATGGGGCGGGGTCGCCGGCGGTCTCGCGGGGCATCCGGTCAGCCGATCTCGCACAGCAGGCCCTTCAGGTACTCGCCTTCCGGAAACGACAGCAGGACGGGGTGGTCCGCTGCCGCGCTCATGTGGTGCAGGATCCGGGCCTCGACCCCGGCGTCGGTCGACGCGCCCGCCACGATCTTCTGGAACAGGTCGCGATGAATCCCCCCCGAGCACGAGAACGTGAACAGCAGTCCGCCGGGGCGCAGGAGCTTCATGGCCCAGAGATTGATGTCCTTGTACCCGCGTGCCGCCCGCTGCGCGAGCGCCGCGGTCGGCGCGAACTTGGGCGGGTCCAGCACGATCACGTCGAACTTTCGTCCCTGGTCGCGAAACTTCCGCAGCAGCGCGAAGACGTCCGCTTCCACGAGGTCGAGCCGCGCCTCCGGCAGCCCGTTGCGCACGACGTGGCGCCGGGCGGCGGCGAGCGCCTCGCCGGAACTGTCCACCGCGGTCACGAAGGCCGCGCCGCCGGCGAGTGCGTTGACGGCGAAGCCACCCGTGTAGCAGAAGCAGTCGAGCACCTCGCGTCCTTCCACGAGGTCCCGCAGCAGCGCCCGGTTGTCCCGCTGGTCGAGGTAGAACCCGGTCTTGTGTCCCGCCTGCACGTCCACCGCGAAGGCGAGGCCGTTCTCGTTCACTTCGATCGTGTCGTCCGGCGGCTGGCCGCGCAGGCTGCCGACGCGCGGGGGCAGACCTTCCAGGTGCAGGACCTCGGCGTCGGATCGTTCGAAGATGTGCGCCAGACCGGTCACGGCCGTGACGGAATCCGCGATCGTGTCACGCCAGCGCCAGGCCCCGGCCGTCGTGAGCTGGAGGACGCCGACGTCGCCGAAGCGGTCGAGCACCACACCCGGGAGACCGTCGGCCTCGCCGTGCACGAGACGCACCGCCTCGAGCGCTTCGTCATCGAGCAGGCGTGCGCGTCGCTCCGCCGCCTTCCGGATGCGTTCCACGAAGAATCCGGCGTCGATGACGCTGCCTTCGTGAAAATCCCAGACCCGCGCGATGATCTGGGAGTCGGGACTGTAGGCGCCGCGCGCGAGGAATCCTCCCGTCGACGAACGTATCTCCACCGTGTCACCCGACCCGGGCTCGCCCTCGACGCGATCGACGCCGCCCGAGAACACCCACGGGTGCTGGCGCTGGAGCGATTTCTCGCGCTCCGGTCTGAGCACGAGTCTCGGGACGCCGGGTCCGGCGATCTTCGTCGGGGAAAGCCCCGGCGTGGGCCGCGCGTTCGTCGGCGGCGTGCGGGTTCGTCCGCGGTCGCCGCCACGGCGTCTGGGTGAGGTCCTGCCGGAGGGAGTGGGTGTCATGGTCGGTGTCCGGTGCTTCGCGCGGGCGGCGGTGAGGTGACATCGGGGGCCGCCCGTCGCGTGCAAGGGCCGAGGATACCGCGGGCCGGCGACGCGGGGCAGGCCCGCGTGCCCGGGCGGTGGTCGACTCAGTAGGTCTCGATGTGGAGACGACCTTCGCGCCGCAAGGCAGGGCCGAGCGTCGCCCAGTCGAGACCACCCTGGCCTGCCACGTCGCGCAGCGTGTCCACGACGCCTTCCTCCATGCTCTTCAGTCCGCACACGTACACGAACGTGTCGGGGCTGGCGAGCAGCCGCGCGAGATCGGACGCACGCTCGCGCATGAGGTCCTGGACGTAGCGGCGCGGCTGGCCGGATTCGCGGGAGAGCGCGAGATTCACGTCGATGAAATCCTTCGGGAGCTTCATGAGCGGTCCGAAGTACGGCAGCTCCCGTTCGGTGCGCGCGCCGAAGAAGAGCATCAGCTGTCCGCCCTCGAACTTGCCGCTCGTGCGCAGCCTGCGGCGCCACTCCGTCATTGCCCGCATGGGCGCCGCGCCCGTGCCGGTGCAGATCATGACGAGGTTCGAGCGCGGATGATTCGGCATCAGGAACGAGGCGCCGAACGGGCCGATCACCTGCACGACGTCGCCGACGCGGAGGTCGCAGACGTAGTTCGAGCACACGCCGCGGACGGGCCGCCCGTCGTGGTCGATCGTGACGCGCTTCACCGTCAGGGATACGTTGTTGTAGCCGGGACGCTCCCCGTTGCGCGGGCTCGCGACCGAATACTGTCTCGCATGATGTGGCCGTCCGAGGGCGTCCTGCCCCGGCGGCACGATGCCGATGGACTGTCCTTCGAGTACCGGAAACGGCAGGGTGCCGAAGTCGAGGACCACGTGGTGGGTGTCGCTTTCGGTCCCGGCATCGGTCACGCGGACGTTTCCGGCCACGGTCGCGAGCGTCGGGTTGCCGGGGCCGTAGAGGTTCACGTACGGGTGGGCCGCCGACCAGGGAGGCACCGTGGAGGCGTGATCGGCCACGTTGAATCGCGCGACCGCCGGACGACCGGTCGTCGTGCCGAAGGCGGACTCGTCCGTGATGGCCCGCGTGTCGGCAGCGGCATCCGGGCCGTCCGGCCCGCGCGTCGCCATGGCCTCGGGCGGCTGCTCCGGCGGAAGCTCGTCCCAGAGCAGCTGCTCCTCGACCGGGTAGGCCGCGTGTCGCGGGACCGTGCGCCAGTTGTCGATCGCACCCGTCGGACACGGCGGCACGCACGCCATGCACAGGTCGCAGACGTCCGCGCGCACGACGTAGTTGCGATCGTCGTGCGTGATCGCGCCGATCGGGCAGGTCGACTCGCAGGTGTTGCAGCGTATGCAGATCTCGGGGTCGATGAGATGCTGACGCAGCGCCGTCGTGTCCGGGGCCGTGTCCATGGCGTCGCCTCCTGGATGCCGGAGTCGTCCGGAATCAGTTGAACCGCACGTACTCGAAGTCGACCGGCTGTCGGTTGATCCCGACGGCGGGCGGCGCGATCCAGCCCGCGAAGCGTCCGGGTTCCGCCACGCGGCCCATGAGCGACGCGACGAATGCGCGATCCTCGGGCGACGCGAGCCACTCGTGCCGGCGCGCTTCCCACTGCGCCTCGGACACGGCCTCGCCCTCCGGTGTCACGTGCAGGTTCGCGAGTGTGCCGATCTGGCGATTGAACGCCTTGTGCGGAACGCTCAGGCGGAACGGGATCCCGGCCTTGTCCATCACACGGTTCCAGCGTTGCACGCCGCCCACCGAGTCGCGAATGAAGTCGTCGCGGAGCACCTCGTTCAGGGCGTTCAGCATCGGGACCTCCTTTTCGGCAAGCCTGCCGTCGCGGATCTCGAGCACCCTGTACGTGTCGCCGGCGAGCCGGTGGTCGTCCGTCCGCTTGCCCTCCTCGAAACGTCCCTTCAGACCGGAGCTGTAGAAGGTCGCGGCGTTCGAGGACTGGTCGGCACCGAACAGGTCGATCGTGACACTGTAGTGGAAGTTCAGGTACCGCTGGACCGTGGGGAGGTCGATCGCGCCCGCCGCGCGGATCCTCGCCGGGTCGTCGGTGCCGAGCTGGTTCATGACCTCGCAGGTGCGCTGCAGCACGCGGGAGACGCCGGACTCCCCAACGAACATGTGGTGCGCTTCCTCGGTCAGCATGAACTTCGTCGTGCGCGCGAGCGGATCGAAGCCGGACTCGGCGAGCGCGCTGAGCTGGAACTTGCCGTCGCGGTCCGTGAAGTACGTGAACATGAAGAAGCTGAGCCAGTCGGGCGTGCGTTCGTTGAACGCGCCGAGGATGCGCGGATTGTCCACGTCACCGGACCGGCGCTCGAGCAGGGCCTCGGCCTCCTCGCGCCCGTCGCGGCCGAAGTAGCGGTGCAGCAGGTACACCATGGCCCAGAGGTGGCGACCCTCCTCGACGTTCACCTGGAACAGGTTCCGGAGGTCGTAGAGGGAGGGGGCCGTGAGCCCGAGGTGGCGCTGCTGTTCGACCGATGCCGGCTCGGTGTCCCCCTGCGTCACGATGATCCGGCGCAGGTTCGCCCGGTGCTCGCCGGGCACGTCCTGCCAGGCCTCTTCGCCCAGGTGCTCGCCGAAGTGGATCCGGCGCCCTTCCTCCCGGGGATTAAGGAAGATGCCCCAGCGGTAGTCCGGCATCTTCACGTAGTCGAAGTGGGCCCAGCCCTGGGGCTCGACGCTGACCGCGGTACGCAGGTAGACGTCGAAGTCCTGGGAGCCGTCCGGCCCCATCTCGCGCCACCAGCCGAGAAAGTTCGGCTGCCACTGTTCCAGTGCGCGCTGGAGCGCACGATCGCCCGAGAGGTCGACGTTGTTGGGAATCCGTTCGCTGTAGTTGATGCCTGTCATGTGCTTGCTCCAGGAGGATCGGGGGGCGCGGACGATGGAGTCGGGGGCTCGTACGTGTCAGACCCGGTCCGGGTCGAACCGTGCGCGCTCGCCCTTGCCGTAGACCTTCAGGGCGCCCTTGTCGCCCACCGCATTCGGGCGGGTGAAGATCCAGTTCTGCCACGCGGAGAGCCTGCCGAAGATGCGCGTCTCCATCGTTTCGCGCGCGCCGAAGCGAAGGTTCGCCTCGAGGCCGGTCAGCGCATCGGGGGACATCGCGGCGCGTTCCTCGACGGCGAGACGCACCTCGTCCGCCCAGTCGATGTCGTCGGGCGCAACCGTCACGAGGCCGAGACCGAGCGCGGTTTCCGCGTCGAGCGGCTGGCCGGTGACAGCCCGTGCGGCCTCCATCGGTGCCGTTTCGTCGTAGAAGCGTCGGGCCAGCCGCGAGTCGTGACTGACCATCGGGTAGCGTCCGAAACTGGCGCTCGACAGCGTGAGCCGCGGCGCCTCGTCCGGGGCGTCGGGCAGCGACATCATGTAGATGCGGTCCGCCGCGAACGCGAGTTCGGCCAGCGTGCCCGCGAAGCACGAGCCGGGTTCCACGAGGGCGAACAGTGTCCGTGACGACACGTCCAGCCGGGCAAGCGTCCTGCGGAGCCAGCCCGTCACTTCCCGCACGAACCAGTTGTCCGCGTGACGCTCGAGCGCGGCATCGCACGCGAGCACCGCGGTGGCGTCGCCCCGGGTCCTGATGAGCCAGGTGCCGATGGCGAGCTCGTTCGTGCGCATCGACAGGATCGCGTCGTCGAGTTCCCGCGCGAGCGCGAGCGGCCACCACGCCGCACCGGCAGCCTCGATGCCCGCGATGTCGTCGGGCTGCGGGGCTCGCGGCGCGGAGACGGTGAACGTCGCGGTACGGTTGGCGCGGTCGACGCGCACCTCGACATGCTCGTAGACGAGGGCGTCCGGCTCGATGGCGCGGACCAGCGGCGGGAGCGTGACGCCGCGCGCGTCCTGCGGGCGGTCGCTCGTTCCGGCCAGGCGTTCTGCGCGCTCCCGGACGGTTTCGTCGAACCTGGCGGGCTTCGCGATCGCGTCGACGAGCCCCCACTCGACCGCGCGCTGCCCGCGCACGCCTTCGGCCGTCGTGCAGAACACGTCGGCGAGATCGTGCCGCACGTGCCGCTTGTCGGTGATGCGGGTGAGTCCGCCCGTTCCGGGCAGCACGCCGAGGAGGGGTACCTCCGGCAGGGAAACCGCCGACGACCGGTCGTCGACGAGCACGATGTCGTCGCACGCGAGCGCGAGTTCGTAACCGCCGCCGGCACACGTGCCGTTGAGCGCGGCGAGAAAGCGGAGTCCGGAATGCCTGGACGAGTCCTCGATGCCATTGCGCGTCTCGTTCGTGAACTTGCAGAAGTTCACCTTCCAGGCGTGGGACGAGAGGCCGAGCATGAAGATGTTCGCGCCGGAGCAGAACGTGCGCTCCTTGAGGCTCGTCACGACGACGCACCGGACTTCGGGATGCTCGAAGCGGATGCGGTTCAGCGCGTCGTGGAGTTCGATGTCCACGCCTAGATCGTAGGAATTGAGCTTGAGCGCATACCCGGGGCGCAGCCCGCCGTCCTCCGCGACGTCGAGAGCGAGCGTCGCGACGGGGCCCGAGAACGAGAGCTTCCAGTGCCGGTACCGGGACGGTTCGGTCTGATAGTCGACGGGGTCGGTCGTGGTCATGGGGGAGGATCCTCCTGGGAGCTCGTCCCGCGGGACGCTGCCGGACATGCACCATAGTGCATGCGCCTTCCGTGCGTCAAGCGTGACGGGGTCGGGGAAGATGGTTCATCGCGCCGGGGCGATCCAGTCGACCGCGCTGGCCAGTGTGGCGCAGAGCGCCTCGAACGCCGAGTCTTCGGACTGCCCGCCCGTGTCCACGGTGACGTCGGCCTTCGCGTAGAAGGGCGATCGACCGTCGAGGATCCGGCGGAGGTCCGCCATGGCCTCGGCATTGCCGGACATCGGCCGGAAGTCGCCCTGGGCCACCACGCGCCGCATGTGCTCCTCCGGGCTCGCACGCAGCCAGACCGTGAAGCAGCGCGCGAGCAGGAGTTCGAACGATCGCGGTTCGGACACGAGGCCGCCCGGTGTCGCGAGCACGCAGCGCCCGCCCGCCGCGAGCGCGCCCTCGAGCGCGATGCGCTCGTACCGGCGGTAGCCGTCCGCGCCGTAGAGCGAGTGGATGGCGTCCAGCGAGCATCCGGCCACGCGCTCGATTTCCCGGCTCAGTTCCACGAAAGGCGTCCCCGCGTGCCGGGCGAGACGCTGCCCGAGTGTGGACTTGCCCGCGCCGCGCAGGCCGACGAGGGCCACGTGCGCGGTCCGGTCGGCGGCCCTGCCCGGGGCACCGAAGAGTTCCGACAGGCACGCGCGGGCCTGCTCGAGTTCGGCCTCGCTGCGTTCCGAGAGCATGTCCCGCAGGAGCAGCCATTCGGGTGACCGCGTCGTGACGTCCCCGACCACTTCGGCGAGCGGGCAGGCCAGCGCGTCCGCGAGCTGCTGCAGCACGAGTATCGAAGCGTTCCCCGTGCCGAGTTCGAGGTTCGCGAGGTGTCGTTCGGAGATGCCCGAGGCGGCCGCCGCCGCCTTCCGGGTCATGCCGCGCCGCAGGCGCAGTCTGCGGAGTCGCTCGCCGAGAGCGACCAGGAACGCACCGCGGGCCGATGTGTCGTCCGACTGGGTCGTCGTACCCACTGCCACGCAGATGTCTCCCGGAAGGCTGGTATGGACATGCAAGATAGTGCATATCCGGCCTGTGTCGCAAGTGCTTGGGCGGACGAATGTCCTACTTCTTGCGCGCGCGGGGGTGCGCCGCGTCGTAGACCTTCGCGAGGTGCTGATAGTCGAGATGGGTGTAGATCTGCGTCGTCGAGATGCTCGCGTGACCGAGGAGTTCCTGCACGGCGCGCAGGTCGCCGCTCGACTGGAGCAGATGGGATGCGAACGAATGGCGCAGCATGTGGGGGTGCACGTGGCTGTCCAGTCCCTGGGCGAGTCCCCGGGACCGCAGCCGGGCCTGGACGCTTCGTGCGTGGATGCGCGACCCGCGCCGCGACACGAACAGGGCCTGCTCCGTCTGCGGCGCGAGACGCGGCCGCTGGACGAGCCACGCCCGCAGCGCCCGGATCGCCTCGCGGCCGACCGGCACCACCCGGGTCTTGGATCCCTTCCCGAGCACCCGCACCAGCCGCTGATCGAGATCGACGTCGTGCAGGGCGAGGCCCAGCACCTCGGCAAGGCGCAGGCCCGAGGAATAGACGAGCTCGAACATCGCGCGATCCCGCAGTTCGAGCGCATCGTCCGGGTCGTGGCCGCGTTCCAGCAGGCGCGCAGTCTCGTCGGGGGAGAGGCTCGCGGGCAGACGCCTGGGAACCCGTGGTGGCCGCAGCCCCTTCGCGGGGTTCGCGGGAAGCCCGTGATCCCGGACGAGATAGTCGAAGTACGCCCGCCACGCGGCGAGCTTGCGCGCGAGGCTGCGACCGCCCAGCCCCTGCGCGTGCATGCGCGCGAGGTGGCGTCGGACGTCGTGCACGGACATGCTCAGCGGGGATGTTCCGCCGGCGAGCCGCATCAGATCGCGCACGTCGCGCGCGTAGTTCTCGACGGTGAGCGCGGCGAGGCGGCGCTCCGCGCGGAGGTGCTGGACGAAGCCGTCCACCAGCGCGTCCGGCCCGCCGGTCGCGCCGGCGTCCATCAGGCGGCCTTCAGAAACCGCGCGAGCGTGGCGCCCGCAATCTGGCCGAGCCGGTTCACGTACAGCGAGCCCATGTCCGGCCGGAAACGCCCCGGATCGTCGGAGGCGAGCGCGAGCAGTCCGAATGCCTGCTGGCCGCGGAGCGCCATGTAGCCGAACGAGTTGAGTGCCGGTGCGTCTTCGCCGAACCACTGTGCCGTCTCGAACATGGGCGCCGCACTGAAGTACGGGTCGCCGAGGCTGTTCGCGAACACCTTGACCTCCTCGCTGACCGGGCCGAATTCGGGACGGTCCCAGCCCCCTTCGGCCCAGAGTCGCAGCGCGACCTGGGGCACCGCGAACTGTTCGCGCAGCGACAGGTACAGGGACGAGAGAAGCGTGTCGAGGTCGGGCGCGACGACGAGCGAGAGCGTGAGCTGGTGCAGGCGCTCGATGATGGTGTCGTTCTCCTGGCCGAACTGCACGAGCTCGCGCAGCTTGTCCTCGAGCGCGCGGTTCTTGTCGCGCAGCGCGAGCACCTGTCTCTCGGCGATCGGGATCGCACGTCCGCCGTGCGGGTGCGGCACGTGGATCTCGGCCAGCACGTCGGCATACGTGTCGAAGAATTCCGGGTTCTGCTTGAGATAGCGTGCTACGTCGTCCGGCGAGAGTCGCATTGGCTTGCCTGTATCGGTGGGAATTGAATCGTTGTCACGGCGCCGCATCGTCCGGCAGGTCGACTTCGCCCTCGAAGACGCTCACTGCCGGACCGGTGAGGAAGACCGAAGTATCGTCGCCGGACCACGCGATCCGCAACCGTCCGCCCCGCGTTTCCACGTCGACCGGGCTGTCGAGCAATCCGCGTTCGATCCCCGCGACGACCGCCGCGCACGCACCCGTGCCACACGCGAGCGTCTCGCCCGCGCCCCGTTCGTGGACGCGCAGTCGGATGCCGTGACGATCGAGCACCTGCATGAACCCCGCGTTAACGCGCTCGGGGAACCGGGGGTGGTGCTCGATCAGGGGGCCTTCCGTCGCGACCGGGGCGCCGTCCACGTCCGGCACGAGCTGCACGGCGTGCGGATTGCCCATGGACAGCGCGCTGATCTCTCTCTCGTTCCCGGCCACGTCCAGCAAGTAGGTCCCGGCACGCGCGGGCGCGTCGAAAGGGATCCGGGCAGGCGTGAAGACGGGTGGGCCCATGTCGACGGTCACGTCGCCGTCCGGCTCGAGCCGCGGCACGATGGTCCCCGACGCGGTGCCCACGCGGATCTCGGGCTTGTCGGTGAGTCCGTGATCGGTCACGAAGCGAACGAAACAGCGGGCACCGTTGCCGCACTGATGAACCTCGCTGCCGTCCGCGTTGAAGATGCGGTAGTGGAAGTCCGTCCCCGGGTCTCTCGGCGACTCGACGAGCAGGATCTGGTCGCAGCCCACTCCGAACCGCCTGTCCGCGAGCCAGCGCAACTGCGGTGGCGAGAGCGCGAGCGGTGTCCGCGTGGCGTCGATCACCACGAAGTCGTTGCCGGCGCCCTGCATCTTCGTGAAACGCAGTCTCACGGCGCATCCCCTGCGGGCGCGATGGGCGCGAGAGCCTTCTCCATCACGTAGTCGTCCATCACGAAGCCGTTGCCGATGTCGAATACGGCCGACTCGGCGATCCGGAAGCCCTGCTTCTCGTACGCGCGGATGGCCGACACGTTCTTCTTGTTGACCTGGAGGTAGAGCCGTCGCGCGCCCAGCGACCGCGCCTCGTTCTCCACGTGCTGCAGCAGGAGCCCGCCGTGACCCTGGCCCCTGAGCTCGTAGCGCACGTAGAGCTTGTCGAGCTTGATCTCGTCCGGCGCGCCGGCGCGCTCGTACTGGGCGAAGGCGACCAGTTCCCCGCCCTGCCGCAGCGCGTCCCACCAGATGCCGTCCTGACCGAGCTGTGCCCGGATCAGCTCGGGCCGGTACCGCTGATCGAGCATGTAGTCGATCTGCGCCTGCGAGATGATCGACGGATAGTGGCGGTTCCACGTGTCGCGCGTGAGTGCCACCAGCGCCGCTATGTCTTCCTCCCCGAGCGGGGCGATCTCGATGTCAGTGTCCATGGCCTTCCTGCCAGTTCGTGCTGCCGTTGCAGAGACCGTTGAAGTCCCGCCAGATGCAGCGGTCCATCACCGTCCAGATGTCGTGTTCCACCGCGGTCCGGGCGGCGCGCCGGTCGACGATCCCGTCCTGGATCCACAGCCGCCGCACGCCCGCGCGAATGCACTCCCGGACGATGCCTTCGAGCGCGTCCGCCCGTCTGAAGACGTTGACGAGATCATACGGCCGGTCGATCTCCGCGAGCGCGGGATACGCGCGCACGCCGAGGATCCGGGCCGCCCCGGGATGGACGGGGATCACGTCGAACCCGCGTCGCTGCATCGCGGCCGCGATGCGATGGCTGGGCCGCGACGGGTCCGGCGAAAGCCCGACGACCGCGATCACCCGCGTTGATGCGAGGGTGGAACAGATCGCCTTCGTGTCGGGGTTCACGAACACGTTCGCATCCGCGTGCCGACGCAGCCCCGCCTGCTCAGTAGATTCGCGGTTCGCCATCGGGCCGGGTCTTGAACCGCTTGTGCAGCCAGAGATACTGCTCGGGCATTTCCGCGACGACCTCTTCGATGAATGCGTTCATGCGACGGGTGTCCGCCTCCACGTTCTCGCCCGGATAATTGTCCCACGCGGGATACGCCCGGATCACGTAGCCGCGACCGCCGTCGAGCTGCCGGATCACGGCCGGGACCACCGGCGCCTTCACGAGCCGCGCGATTCTGGAAAGCGCGGTGACCGTGGCCGCGTTCACGCCGAAGAACGGCACGAAGATCGAGTCCCTGGCGCCGAGATCCATGTCCGGCGAGAGCTGGATCGAGAAGCCGTCGCGAAACCCTCTCAGGATCGCCTTGACGCCTTCCTGCCGCGCGACCATGCGCGTGCCGTTGAACCGCGACCGGACGCGAACCAGGAACTCGTCGAAGTACCGGTTCTTCTGGTGCGCGTAGACGGCGAGTCCGCGGTATTCCAGGCTCAGACGGATGCCCTCGAGGTCGAGCGCGACGAAGTGCGGGACCAGCAGCACGAAACGCCCGTCCGCCGGCACGTTGTGCCAGTCCTCCAGGCGCACGATCCGCCGCAGCCGTTCCGGGGTGCCGAACCAGGCGATCGAGGACTCGAGCAGCGCGCGTCCGAATCGACGGAAGTGGGCACGCACCACCCGTTCCCGCCTTTCCGGGGACCAGTCGGGGAAGCACAGCGCCAGGTTCGTGCGGGTCACGTGGCGGCGTTCGCGCGAGAGTGCGAACAGCAGCATGCCCGTCGCACTGCCGATCGGCGCGAGCCAGGCGAGCGGGAGCCAGTGCAGCAGCCACAGCACGCCCAGCACGGCGCGGATGCCGAGCTGGCTCACGATGCGTGTTCGAGGGCGGGCGCCCCCGGCGGTGCGGCACCCGCCGGTACCTTGTAGCGGTTGTAGCTCCAGAGATACTGCTCCGGACAGCGTCTTATGAGTCGTTCCAGCGCCGCGTTGAGCCGCGCCGCACCGGCGGGTCCGGACAGGTCCTCGTCGATGCGCTCGAGTTCCAGCGAGAACCCTTCGCCGCGCGGCAGCCGTCTGCAGAACGCGACGATCACCGCGCAGCCCGTCGCGGCCTGCAACCTGCCCGCGAGCGTCATCGTGAACGCAGGTCTGCCGAAGAAGGGTGCCCACACACCCTCGCCGGTTCCCGGCACGTGATCGGGCAGAAGGCCGACGGCCTGGCCGGCCCGCAGCGCCTTCAGCAGCCGGCGCACGCCCGCGAGCGTCGTGGGAACGAGATGCCCCTGTCCTCGTGTGCGGCTCGCGCGCATCCACGGTTCCAGCCACTCGAGCTTGGGAGGTCGGTAGAGCACCGTGAGCGGCATGCGCATCGCGGCGTAGTGTGCGCTCGCCTCGAAGCAGCCCAGGTGCGGCGTGAGAAACAGAATGCCCCGACCGGACGCGAGCGCGTCGTCGACGAGCTCCCATCCGGAAGTGCGCACCACGAGTCCGGCAGCGGCCTCGGCGGATCGGAACCAGATCGCGATCATCTCGGCGAGTCCCTTGCCGAGTTCGATCGCGACGCGTCGTTCGAACCGTGCCGGCTTCATGGTTTCCGGCACGACGGCACCGGTCGCGACGTTCTCGCGTATGCGCCGCGCGACACGCGGTGACGCCTTCCACACGAGCCAGCCGACCGCCGCGCCGAGCGCGTGCAACCACCGCAGTGGCAGGCGCGCAAACAGTCGGAATGTCTTATGGAGCATCGGGTCCCGGTTTGGGGAATTGACAGGGAATCTGCTACCCTCGCTGGTCAGATTAACCAACCACAGCGAAGGTTCGCCTCAATGAGCGAGTATCTATTTACATCGGAATCGGTATCGGAAGGGCACCCCGACAAAGTGGCTGACCAGATCTCGGACGCAGTGCTGGACGCGATCTTAGCGCAGGACAAGTTCTCCCGCGTTGCCGCGGAAACACTGGTGAATACCGGCCTCGTCGTAATGGCCGGCGAGATCACGACGAACGCCATCGTCGACTACCAGCAGGTTGCCCGCGACACGATCCGGGACATCGGTTACGACAACACGGAATTCGGCATCGACTACCGCGGTTGCGCGGTTCTCGTGGCATACGACAGGCAGTCTCCCGACATTGCGCAGGGCGTTAACGAAGGTCAGGGCATCGATCTCGACCAGGGCGCCGGCGACCAGGGCCTCATGTTCGGCTATGCGTGCGACGAGACGCCGCAGCTCATGCCGCTCGCGATCCATCTGTCGCACCGCATGGTTCAGCGCCAGTCCGAGCTGCGCAAGGACGGCCGCCTGCCGTGGCTGCGTCCCGACGCGAAATCCCAGGTGACCGTCCGTTATGTCGACGGCAAGCCGGCCGGCATCGACACGGTCGTCCTCTCGACGCAGCATGCACCGGAGATTTCGCACAAGGAGATCGAGGAAGCCGTCATCGAGAACATCATCAAGCCCGTCCTGCCGAAGGAACTGGTGAAGGGCAAGGTGAACTATCTCGTGAACCCGACGGGCAAGTTCGTGGTCGGCGGACCGCACGGTGACTGCGGTCTCACGGGCCGCAAGATCATCGTCGACACCTACGGCGGCGCGGCGCCTCACGGTGGTGGCGCCTTCTCGGGCAAGGATCCGTCGAAGGTCGACCGGTCCGCGGCCTACGCTGCCCGCTACGTCGCGAAGAACGTCGTGGCCGCAGGGCTGGCTGCGAAGTGCCAGGTCCAGCTGTCCTACGCGATCGGTGTCGCGAAACCCACGAGCGTGATGGTCACCACGTTCGGTACGGGCAAGATCGCGGACGAGAAGATCGAGGAACTCATCCGGAAGCACTTCGACCTCCGGCCCAAGGGCATCGTCCAGATGCTGGATCTCCTGCGCCCGATCTACCGCAAGACCGCTGCCTACGGGCACTTCGGCCGCGAGGAGCCGGAGTTCACGTGGGAAGCCCGGGACAAGGCCGAGGCGCTCCGCGCCGATGCAGGCGCGAAAGTCGCCGCCTGATACCTGGAACCCAGGCCAAGAAAAAAGCCCGCAATCGCGGGCTTTTTCCTTTCGTGCGTGCGACGCGCGTCAGTTGCCGCCCTGGCGGCCTCGCGTTGCGTTCTTCCGGTATCCCTCGTGGGGTCGTGCGTCACGGTGCGCGGCCCCCTGCTTGCGTGCGGCCGGACCGCCGGGACGATAGCCGTGCCCGCGGCGCCTTTCCTCGCCATGCCCGGATCCGGGCCGATGGGTCTGTCTCGGTTCGAGTCCTTCCAGTGTCGAGACGGGAATCTTCGCGTCGGTGAAGCGTTCGATGCGGCGGATGGTCCGGACCTCGGCGTGCTCGGCGAGCGTTACGGCGAGACCGCTGCGTCCGGCCCGGCCCGTCCGGCCGATGCGGTGCACGTAGTCCTCCACCTGGATGGGCAGGCCATAATTGATGACGTGCGTGATCGTGGGTACGTCGATGCCGCGCGCCGCGACGTCGGTCGCGACCAGCACCCGGAGTCGTCGCTGCCGCAGGGCCGAGAGCGTGCGCGAGCGCAGGCCCTGGGGCATGCCGCCGTGCAGGGCGGATACGGCGTGGCCATCGGCCTGGAGGGATTCGGCGAGCCGCTCGGCGTCTCGCTGGGTCGACGTGAACACGACGGCCTGATCGATCGTCGGGTCGGCGAGCAGGCGGTCCAGCAGCTTGTCCTTGTGCACGCGGCCGTCGGCCCAGTGCAGTCGCTGCGTGATCGCCTTCGTGGCCGCCGGCGGCGTCGCGATCTCGATGCGGCGCGGGGTGCGCATGAGGTTGCCGGCGAGGTCGCCGACCTTGCCGCCGAGGGTCGCCGAGAACAGCAGCGTCTGCCGCGATCGCGGGATCGCGTTCGCGATCGCCTCGATGTCCTCGATGAAACCCATGTCGAGCATGCGGTCTGCCTCGTCGAGCACGAACGTTTCGACGGAAGCGAGCGTGACACGCCCGCTCGTCAGGAGATCGAGCAGCCGGCCCGGCGTCGCGATGAGCACGTCCAGGCTGCCGCGCAGGGCGCGCAGCTGCGCGCCGTAGGGCATGCCGCCCACGACGCTCGCCACACGGAGCCAGCGCAGGGTGCGCCCGTACGTCTCGCAGGCCTTCGTGATCTGGAGGGACAGCTCGCGCGTCGGCGACAGGAAGAGCGCACGCGGCCCGCGTCCGGGAGCCGGGCGTCCGGGATTCGCGACGAGGCGCTGCAGCGTCGGCAGCACGAACGACGCGGTCTTGCCGCTGCCCGTGGCCGACGAGACCATCAGGTCGTCGCCGAGGAGTGCCGCGGGAATCGCCGCGGCCTGGACCGCGGTCGGTGTGGTGTAGCCGGCGCGCGAGACGGCGTCGACGATCTGTTCGTGCAGGCCGAGGCCGGAAAAGGGGGAGACGAGCTCGGGCGAGCCCGTGTTCTGCAATGGATTCAAGACAAACTCTCCGGAAATGAATGCGAGGGCGCCGGCAGTGGCCGGTGCCTCTCGAGAGGGTCGCTGGGGTTGCGACGGCATCGCCGCCGACATGCCACCGAGCGAGTGATTCCCGGAGCCGTACTGTCAGAGTCGATGGAGAACGCTCCGGCCCCGGATCGGGCCGCGAGAGCGAACCCCGGAGCATACTCGGGATGCTGCGCCGCAGCAAGCCTTCCGGCCGCAGCACCCTCGAATTCTGTCCCGGCCTGCCGTAAACGGTGCTGGCGGAGGAACCGCTTGCAGGTGGCCGCATCGCGCCGTCATGGGGCGGCGGTTGCTCCCGCACGGCCTCTCGACTAAAATCTTGGCCCTTGCCCTGAGGAGCGTTGCAACGGGATCTCCTCCCGCCAGGCTCGGGGCGGCCTCAACAGGCCTATTGCAACGGCGCTCGTTCATCCGTGATCAGTCCGCACGGGAGACGAGCGATCTTCGATGTAGATGTCGTGCGTATCACTGCTCGTGTCCCCGGCGCCAGTTTCATGACCAGGAGTGATTCCATGACAGCCGTTACCCAACTCAAACCCGCCAACGACTTCGTCGTCGCCGACCTTTCTCTGGCCGACTGGGGTCGTCGCGAGATCCGCATCGCCGAGACCGAAATGCCCGGTCTCATGGCCATCCGCGAAGAATACGCCGCGTCCCAGCCGCTGCGCGGCGCGCGGATCACCGGTTCCCTCCACATGACGATCCAGACGGCCGTGCTCATCGAGACGCTCCAGGCGCTCGGTGCGGAAGTCCGCTGGGCGTCCTGCAACATCTTCTCGACCCAGGATCACGCGGCCGCCGCGATCGCCGCGACGGGCACGCCCGTGTTCGCCGTCAAGGGAGAGTCCCTGTCCGACTACTGGGAGTACACGCACCGCATCTTCGAATGGGCCGATGGCGGTTACTCCAACATGATCCTCGACGACGGTGGCGACGCCACGCTGCTGCTGCACCTCGGTGCGCGCGCGGAATCCGATGCCTCGCTGCTGAACCATCCGTCGGGCGAGGAGGAGCAGTATCTGTTCGCCGCGATCAAGGCGAAGCTCGCGAAGGATTCGAAGTGGTACTCGACCCGCCTCGGAAAGATCAAGGGTGTCACCGAGGAAACGACGACGGGCGTGAACCGCCTCTACCAGATGGCGAAGGAGGGCATGCTCAAGTTCCCCGCCATCAACGTGAACGATTCCGTCACGAAGTCCAAGTTCGACAACCTCTATGGCTGCCGCGAGTCGCTCGTCGACGGCATCAAGCGCGCGACCGACGTGATGGTCGCGGGCAAGGTCGCCCTCGTGGCGGGCTATGGTGACGTGGGCAAGGGTTCCGCGCAGGCGCTGCGTGCGCTGTCGGCCCAGGTCTGGGTGACCGAGATCGATCCGATCTGCGCGCTCCAGGCCGCGATGGAAGGTTTCCGGGTCGTCACGATGGACTATGCCGCGGACAAGGCCGACATCTTCGTGACCGCCACGGGCAACTTCAACGTCATCACGCACGATCACATGGCGAAGATGAAGGACCAGGCGATCGTCTGCAACATCGGCCACTTCGACAACGAGATCGACGTCGCGGGCCTGAGCAAGTACCAGTGGGAAGAGATCAAGCCGCAGGTCGACCACGTGATCTTCCCGGACGGCAAGCGGATCATCCTGCTCGCGAAGGGCCGTCTCGTGAATCTCGGCTGCGCCACGGGTCACCCGAGCTACGTGATGTCCTCGTCGTTCGCGAACCAGACCATCGCCCAGATCGAACTCTTCCAGAACACGGCGAAGTATCCGGTCGGCGTCTATACCCTGGCGAAGCATCTCGACGAAAAGGTCGCGCGCCTGCAGCTGAAGAAGCTCAACGTGCAGCTCACCGAGCTCTCGGACGCCCAGGCCCGCTACATCGGGGTCGCGAAGGAAGGCCCCTACAAGCCGGATCACTACCGCTACTGAGTTCCGGTCGGCCCGGGAAGCCCGGGCACCGCTACGCGGTGCCCGGCTCCTCGCTGTCCTGCGCCGAGCCGGCGCTCGCGCCGGCTTCTTCCCGACGCGATGTACGCACCCGGCCCCGAGGCCGCCCGATCATCGGTCCACCGGATCGATCCGTCCGGCGTACAGAGCCGCGTCGCCGCTCTCTTCCACCTGCGGGAATGCCATTCGATGACGACTTCCATCGTTGATTTCGTCCCGGCCGGGCCGCATGCCCGGGGGGATCGCAGCTTCAGTTTCGAGCTGTTTCCGCCGCAGACGGCCGAAGGTCTGCAAAAGCTCGATGTCACGGTCGGTCAGCTCGCGGAGCTCCGGCCGGAATTCTTTTCCGTCACCTTCGGCGCAGGCGGATCCACGCGGGACCGCACCATCGGCGTCGTGATGTCCCTGAAGGAAAAGGGGCTGGACGTCGCGCCGCACCTGTCGTGCGTCGCCGCCACCCGCGACTCGGTCCGCGAACTGCTCGACCGGTATCGCGAAGCGGGCGTACGCCGGATCGTCGCGTTGCGCGGCGACCTGCCCTCGGGCATGGCCGACGCGGGCGAGTTCCGGTATGCCGCGGACCTCGTCACGTTCATCCGTGCCGAGTACGGTACCGACTTCCACATCGAGGTCGCCGCGTATCCGGAGTACCACCCCCAGGCCCGTTCCGCGGAACACGACCTGCGCAACTTCAAGGCCAAGGTCGATGCGGGGGCCGATTCCGCCATCACCCAGTACTTCTTCAATCCGGATGCCTACTGGCACTTCATGGACGAGTGCGCGGCGCTCGGCATCCGGCTGCCGGTGATTCCGGGCATCATGCCGATCCTGCGTTTCACGCAGCTCGCGAGATTCTCGGATGCCTGCGGCGCGGAGATTCCGCGGTGGATCCGCAAGCGTCTGGAAGCCTTCGGCGACGACGCCGCTTCCGTGCGCGCCTTCGGCATCGACGTGGTGACCCGGCTCTGCGACGACCTCCTGCGCAACGGCGCGCCGGGTCTGCACTTCTACACGCTCAACCAGGCGACGGTCGTCAGGACCATCTGGGAGCGTCTGGGTCTCTGACCCGCCGGTCGCGGCCTGCGGCCCGTTCACGGCGGTGACGTTCCACGCGCCTTGCAATAGACTGCACGCGTGCAGAACGCCCGCCATCGTTTTCTCCTGCTCCTCGCCGTCGCGGTGCTCGCCGTCGCCGCGGCGGAACTGCACTGGCTCCACGCCACGGAGGCGCTTTCGAACCGCGTGATGGACGCGTTCGAGCGCCACCAGGCACTCGGGCGCCAGGCCGATCCCGGCATCGTCATCGTCGCCATCGACGAGGCATCCCTCGCGGGCATGGTGGAGTACGCGGGCCGCTGGCCCTGGCCGCGATCCGTCCACGGCGAGATCGTCCAGGCCATCGCCGCACAGAAGCCCGCGGCGATCGTCTTCGACATCATGTTCGCGGAACCGGACTTCTTCAATCCGGACTACGACACGATGTTCAACGACGCCGTGCGGCCGCTGCACAACGTCTATTTTCCCACCGCACGTCACGACCCCCACGGCGATGCCTACGGCATGCCCATCGCGGCGCTCGAGAATGCGCTCGGCGCCGTGCGCGGGCCGCGTGCCGACCGGGATGCGCGCATCGACATCCTGCGGCCGCTCGCCCTGACCCCCGACAACTGGCGTCTGGGACTCATCAACTTCCTGCAGGACGACGACGGGATCGGCCGGCGCTACAGCCTCTACACCCCCGCGTACGGCTGGCGCATTCCCTCCCTGCCCGTCCGCGTGGGTGTCGATCTCGGGTGGGACATACCGGACGGTGACGACATGCTGATCGGGTGGCGCGGCGGCGTGGACGCGCACCCCCACGTGTCGTACGGGGACCTGTACGTGGACATCAACAAGGAACACCGGACACGTCCCGCGGACGAGTTCCGGGACAAGATCGTGCTGATCGGTGCCACGGCCACCGGGCTGCACGACGTGCGCGTCACGCCGATCAGCAACGCGCACCCGGGCGTGGAGATCCTCGCGGCCGCGATCGACAGTCTCAAGAACCGGACGTGGCTCGTTCCCGCTCCGCGCTGGCTGCCGATGGCCGTCACGACGGTACTCGTGCTGCTGCTCGCCACGGCGTTCGGCCGCCGCGTGAACACGTTCGCCACGGGCAGCCTGCTCGCGGCGGTGACCCTGGCTGCCATGGGCGCGAGCTACTTCGCGCTCACGCTGCGGACCTGGATGCCCGTGCTCACACCGGTACTGTTCGCGTGGGTGTTCTTCGTCGGCGCGAGTCTCCGTGACATCCTCGACGAGCGGCGCAGCCGCGAGACGGCGATCCGCGAGTTCGGCCGCTTCGTGAATCCGCACGTCGTACGGGAGCTCATCGCGCAGGGCGGGCTGTCGCGACAGGGGGAGAGCCGCAACGTGACGCTGCTCTTCTCCGACATCCGCGGCTTCACGACGCTCTCGGAGACACGCACGCCGCAGGAGATCGTCGACCTGCTCAACCGCTATTTCACGAAGCAGGTCGCGGTGATCTTCCGGCACGGCGGCACGCTGGACAAGTTCATCGGCGACGCGATCATGGCGGTCTGGGGGGCGCCCGTCGACGACCCGGATCATGCGCGTCACGCCGTGGCGGCCGCGCTGGAGATGGCCGACACGCTGCTGGAGTTCCGCCGGGAACTGGGCGAGCCCGGCGCCGGGTTCGACGTGGGCATCGGCATCCACTCGGGGCCCGCCGTGGTCGGCCTGATCGGTTCGGACGCGCGGCGCGAATATACTGCCATCGGCGACACCGTGAACCTCGCGAGCCGCATCGAGGGGCTCACGAAGGGGGTCGCGCGAATCCTCGTGTCCGAGGACACCCGCCGGCTCTGCGGCGACGCGTTCGAGTTCACGGATCGCGGCGCGTACAAGGTGAAGGGCCGTACGCAGGAGGTGCGGCTGTATGAACCCGGAAGGAAGGCGACATGACTGACTGGCGAACGGTGTGCGCGCTCGTGCTGGCCGCACTCGCGACTAACGCGTGGGCCCAGGACAAGGGCTACACGTTGCGGGACGTCGACATCAAGGACAAGCCCTACCTCGATGCGCGCACGATCGCGCGCCTGCCCGCGCGTACCGACGTCTCCGTGCTCGAGCGGCGTGGCGGCTGGATGGAGGTCAGCGCCGGGAAGACGCGCGGCTGGACACGGCTCCTGAGCGTTCGTCTCGGCAATCCCGATCCGGCCCGGAACCGGACCTCGCTCGCGGCGCTGTTCGGTCTCGCGCACCGCGGCACGTCCACGGTGACGGTCACCACTGGCGTGCGCGGCTTCTCCGAGGAAGATCTCAAGCAGGCGAAACCGAATCCGGAGGAAGTCAGGAAGATGGAGGGCTTCGCGATGCGGGACGAGGTCGCCACCTTCGCTGCCCGCGGCAACCTCGTGCGGCGCGACGTTCCGTTCATCGACGCGGACGGCCGGCCCGTCGGGGGGGCGAAATGAGGATCGCGGCGACGTTTCTGGCGAGTCTCGGGTGTGCGGTACTGCTCGGCGCGGTGGTCGCCGGGTGCTCGCAGCAGCAGATGGACGCCTTCGTGAAGAACTCGGGTGGTCTCGATAACCTCACGAAGACCGTGAAGGAGGCCTTCGGATCGATCGACGAGCCACAGGAGATCGAGATGGGCCACGGCATGGCCGAGACGCTGCTCGGCGCGAGGCCGCTGCTCGACGATCCCGCACTGCAGCGCTACGTGAACGAGGTCGGGGGCTGGGTCGCGGCCCAGTCCGACCGCCCGGAACTGCCCTGGCATTTCGGCGTGAACGACAGCGAGCACGTGAACGCGTTCGCGGCGCCGGGCGGTTACGTGATCGTGACGAGGGGCATGATGGAGGTGCTGCAGAACGAGGCCGAACTCGCGGGTGTCCTCGGGCACGAGATCGGTCACGTCATCCGCAAGCATCACCTGCACGCCCTGCAGAAAGGGGCCTGGATGACGCTGCTCGGCTCCGGCCTGTCGGCGTCGGCCGCGGGCAAGCCTTCCGAGGATCTCGTGAAGGCGCTCGTCGGCCCCACGAAGGAACTCTACTCGCGCGGACTCGACCGGGACGACGAGTTCGACGCGGACCGCATCGGCGTCGTGCTCGCGACGCGTGCCGGCTACGATCCCTGGGGTCTGCCGGCCGCGCTGCAGACGCTCGCGAAGATCAATCCGGACGACCCGTACATGGCGCTGCTGCTCAAGACGCACCCGAATCCCGGCCAGCGGCTGGACCGGCTCGCGCAGGCGATGGGCACGGGCTTCGACCGGTACGCCGACGGACGCGACAACGCCGACCGCTTCCGGGTGGCCGTGCGCGCGATCAGGCCGCCCGCCGCGCAGTGAGCGCGCACCGGGGCTGCCCGCGTTCGTTCAGACGCCGGGCAGTCTCACGATGTGCAGCCAGAAATTCTCGATGCTCTGCACGACCCGCATGAACTGTTCGAGATCCAGCGGCTTCGTGACATAGCAGTTCGCGTGCAGGCCGTAGCTGCGCACGATGTCCGTTTCGGCGGCGGAACTCGTGAACACCACGACCGGGATCTGCCGGAGCTCCGGGTCCGACTTCACTTCCATGAGCACTTCGCGCCCGTCCTTGCGGGGCAGGTTCAGGTCCAGAAAGATGAGGCCGGGTGTGGGGGCTTCGGCGTGGTCGCCGCGCCGGTACAGGAAGTCCATCGCCTGCTCGCCGTCCTGGACGTGATGCAGGCTGTTGCGGATCTTGTATTCCGCCAGCGCTTCGCGCACGAGGATCGCGTCCCCGAGGTTGTCCTCCACGAGGAGGATGTCGACAGGGGTGAATGGCATGGGGTCCGACATCAGCGCTGCTCCGTGTCCGAGGGCAAGGTGAAACGGAAGGTCGAGCCTGCCCCCGGCTGTGACTCGACCCATATCCTGCCACCGAATCGCTCGATGATGCGCTTGCACGTGGCGAGACCGATTCCCGTCCCGGACTTGCCGTCGTTCGGGTTGAGACGCTTGAACAGCTCGAAGATTCGGTCCTGATGCTGCGGCGCGATGCCGACGCCGTTGTCCTGCACGCTGAACGTGCACATTCCGTCATCGGTGCATTCGCCCGAGATCTTGAGCTCCGGTGCCGCCTCACCACCGTACCGGAGGGCGTTCTGCACCAGGTTCTGGAACACCTGCGTGAGCTCGCCCGCCTGTCCCCTGGCGGGCGGCAGTACGTCCGGGGACACCTTCGCGCCCGCGTCCGCAATCGCCACGGAGAGATTGTCGAGCGCTACGGCAAGTGCGCGGTTCATGTCGACGCGTACGAGTGGCTCGTCGGAGCGTCCGGCCCGGGAATAGCGCAGCAGGTCCTGGATGAGCGCCTGCATGCGTCTCGCCCCGCCGACGGCGAAGTCCAGGTACTGGCGCCCCGTGTCGTCGAGCTTGCCCTCGTACTTCCGGTCGAGCAGCTGCAGGAAGCTCGCAACCATCCGCAACGGCTCCTGGAGGTCGTGCGAGGCGATGTACGCGAAGCGTTCGAGATCCGCGTTCGATCGCGTGAGGTCCTCCGTCTGCTGCCTGAGCGAGAGTTCCAGCACCTTGCGGTCCGAGATGTCCGTGTCCGTCCCGACCATGCGCAGCGGCCGGCCGTCTGCATCCCGCTCCACGACCTGCCCGCGATCGAGCATCCAGCGATATGTGCCGTCGTGCGCCCGGAAGCGGCACTCGACGCTGTGGAACGGCGTGCGTGCGTCGAAGTGCTGCTGCAGTACGGTCCGCCAGCCCTGCGCCTCGTCCGGGTGGATCAGCGTGGCGCGGAAGTCCCCCCGATACGGCACCTCGCCCTCGGCGTACCCCAGCATGGCGAACCACTGCGGACTCAGGTAGATGTCGTCCGTGACGAGATTCCAGTCCCAGAGCCCTTCGCGCGTGGCCTGAACGGCGAGCTCGAACCGGCGCTGGGTCTCGTGCAACCGGACCTCGAACAACTTCCTGTCCTCGATGTCGGTGTTCGACCCGAACCATTTCACGATCCGGCCCTCGACGTCCTTGATGGCGGTCGCGCGCGTGTCGAACCAGCGGTAGAGACCGTCGTGACGGCGGATGCGGAATTCCACCTGCATGTCGTCACCCGTCTCCACGGCTGCCTTCCAGCTCGACATCAGCGCATCGCGATCGTCGGGATGGACGTGGTCGAGCCAGCCGTAGGGCAGCTGCGCCTGTTCGGGCACACCTGTGTAGGCGACCCACTGGGCGTTCAGAAAGTCGCACTCGCCCGTGGGCCGGCATGTCCAGACGAGCTGCGGCAGCGACTGCGTGAGCTGGCGGTAGCGGTTCTCGCTTTCCTGCAGTGCCAGCTCCGCAGCCCTGCGTGCGGAGATGTCGGCCATCGTCGCGAGCACCATCTCTCCCTCTTCGTCGGGCAGCGTCGTGAGGGTGATCTCGAGCGGGACGCGGCTCCCGTCCGCGCGCAGGCCGTCGACGGCACGGTTTGATGCGCCGATACCGCTGTCACCCGGGCGTTCGAACTCGTTGCGCTGCCGCCGATGAACATCGCGCAGCGGCTCGGGGACCAGGTCCTCGATGCTGCGGCCGACGAGTTCTCCTGCCCGGTAGCCGAAAATGCGCTCCGACGCGGGATTGGCCGTGCGGATACGCCCCGTGTCGTCCACGAGCACCTTGCCCATCGGCGAGAACCGGAAGAGGCGTTCGAATCGCTGGGCGAGCGATTCCGTCCGGGCCTGCAGGCGAACGAACATCTGCAGCCCGGTCCAGAGCAGCGACGCGAGCACGAGGCTCATGGCCGTGGACGCCCACGCGAGCAGGCCCTCGAGATCCTGGTCGACGATGCGCGAACCGAGCAGGACACCCGCCGCGGTGAGGAGTGGCGCGAACACCGCGACGGCTATCCCGGCCCGGAACAGGGTCCCGAGCGTGTCACGCGCGGCCGCGAGCGAGCGATAGGGCAGGTTCGGGTGCAGGAGCAGGCCGGCGATCCCGAGCACGGCGAGCATGGTCGCCGTGGGCAGGGACATCGTGTCGAACGGGCTCGCGCCGGTTCGCCCGGGACCGGAAAGCGCGAGCACGAAGAGCCGGTGAAGCGGGAGCATGAGACCGACCAGCGCGACGAGACCGACGACGCGGTACCGTCGGGCGGGATTCCCGCTCACGAGCAGGCTACCGACGGCGAGCGTCGCGAGCGTGACGGACGTCGCGATCGAGGGCAGGGAGAGCCACGGGCTGTCGCCGGGCGGCACGAATCCGGCCGGCACGAGCACGAGGGCCCAGAGGCAGACGAGGAGCACGAGGACCGCAGCCCCGACGGACGCGAGCCGCGACCGGGTGCTCGCGGCCGTTGCGAGCGAGAGGCCGAGCAGCCCGATGCCTGTCGCGGTCGCGGGCGTCGTCGCCGGCCACCCGGGCACGATCGTGCGCGCGGGTGCCCAGTCGAGGCCCCAGCCGACCGCTACCACGAAGGCAGCGATGGCGGCGGTGCCGAGGGTGGCGAGCCGGAAGATCCGGCGCCCGGATCCGGGGGAATCAGCGTCTCTGTGGTGAGCGGCCATCATTTACGTTTGTACAAAATCGTCGTGTTCGACCACGAGGGTACCCTCGGCATTCTGACCGAACGACTGGCCGCGCACGCAGTCGATCCGCGGCAGAGGGGAGTTTCTTGCCGATTTCTGCCTTGACGCGCGCAGGGGCAACGCTGACCATGCCTGACCGGCTCGGGAATGTTCTGGACGTTCGGGCAACTCGACCGAAGGTGGGCGGGAGAAGGAGCGTACTACGGCACGTCCCGGCCGACGATACGTCACGTCCGCTCGACGGATTCGTTGGTCCGTCCGCGCCAGGACACGACGACCAGAAAAGCAAAATGAGAGGTGTACCCATGGAAGCAACCTTGGACGTTGCGTCCGGGGCGGGTGGCAAGGGCGCTCCGTCCTACGTGGTTGCGATCGGCGCTTCGGCCGGAGGCCTCGAAGCGTTGCAGCGATTCTTCTCCTACATGCCGGTGGACTCCGGCATGAGCTTCGTGGTCGTGCAGCACCTTGCACCGGACTTCCGCAGTCTCATGGACGAACTGCTCGAGCGCCACACGAAGATGGCCGTCCACCAGGTCGAGAACAACGTCGCGCTCGAGGCCGACTCGGTCTACCTGATTCCGCCGCGGCAGGAGATGATCGTCTCGAACGGCAAGCTCCTGCTGCGCGAGCGCGATGTGTCCGAAGGCCTGAGCCTGCCGATCGACATCTTCATGCGGTCTCTCGCGAACGAGTACGGGGAGCGTGCGATCGGAATCATCATGTCCGGCACCGGCAGCGACGGATCGCGCGGCGTCCGCGCGATCCACGAAGCCGCGGGCCTCGTGCTGTGCCAGACACCGGATACCGCGCGCTTCGACGGCATGCCGAACAGTGCGATCACGACGGGTATCGTCGATGCCGTGCTTGCGCCCGAGGAGATGCCGAAGACCCTGCTCAGTTTCGTGGCGAACTCGGACGAGCAGCGTGCCGAGTTCCGCGCGAAGCGCCTCGACGTCGAGCAGGACGTCTTCGCACCGGTCTTCTCGCTGCTCGACGACAAGCTCGGGCTCGACTTCAGCTTCTACAAGCCCGGCACGATCAACCGCCGGATCGAGCGTCGCATGGCGCTCGTGAACTGCGAGACGATCGACGAATACGTGCAGCTGCTCCGTGTCGGCGGCGCGGAGGTACGGGAGCTCTACCGCGATCTGCTGATCGGCGTGACCGAGTTCTTTCGCGATCCGGAAGCCTGGATCGCGCTTCGCGAGAACGTGATCCCGCAGCTCGCCGACCGGCTGAGCACGCAGAAGGAACTGCGCTGCTGGGTGCCGGGCACCGCGACGGGCGAGGAAGCCTACACGCTCGCGATCCTGCTCCACGAATGGGCGACCGAGGAGCGCAAGCCCGCCAACCTCCGGATCTTCGCGACCGACGTGCACCGCGAGTCCATCGACTTCGCGGGGGCGGGCGTATACCCCGCGGCCGCGCTGGCCCACGTGTCCGAGGAACGCCGCGGACGCTACTTCACGCTGCGCGACGACGGGTCGTATCAGGTCTCGAGCGAACTGCGCCGCATGGTCGTCTTCGCGAACCAGAACGTGCTGAAGGACCCGCCGCTCACGCGGCTGGATCTCGTCTGCTGCCGGAATCTCCTGATCTACTTCCGCAGCGCCGCGCAGCGGCGCGCGCTCTCGGTGTTCCACTTCGGGCTGAAGGTCGGCGGCTTCCTGTTCCTGGGGCCGAGCGAAACGCTCGGAGATCTCGCGGAGGAATTCGAGATCGTCGATCGCCGCTGGAAGATGTACTCGAAGCGGCGTGACATCCGTCTCGCCGCCGCGATTCGCGAAACCGATCTCGTGCTCGGGCTTCCGGGCCGACTGGAACCGGCCGAATCTCCGATCCTGCGCTCGACCGTAGGCGGGCGGGACATGAACCTGATCCGCGCCTACGACAGCCTGCTGGACGAGTACGTGCCGCCGAGTCTCCTCGTGAATCGTGCGGGCATGCTCGCCCATACGATCGGCGAAGCCACCGCATTCCTCAAGCCCCCGACGGGCCGCACGTCCCTCGAGGTCTCCAATCTCGTGCACCCCGACCTGCGCATGGTCGTGATCACGGCGCTGCAGCGGGCGCTCAAGGAATCCAGGCCGGTCTCGTACGGCGGCATCCGGGTCTCGGATCCCGGTCAGGACAGGATCGTGCGCATCGCCGCGAGACCTCTCGTGAACGGCAGGAACGCCGAGTTCTTCCTCGTCTCGTTCGAGGAAGTGCGTGCGGCCGGCGAGCCCCGGCTTTCGGTGGTCGAAGGCGGTCCCGGAGAAGGCGGGGACGTGCCGTTCGATGCGGCCACCGCGACGAGCGAACACCTCTCCGAACTCGAGCAGGAACTGCGCTACACGAAGGAACACCTGCAGGCGACCGTCGAGGAACTCGAGACCGCCAACGAGGAGCTGCAGGCGACCAACGAAGAGCTGATGGCGGCCAACGAGGAACTGCAGAGCACCAACGAGGAACTGCACTCGGTGAACGAGGAACTCTACACGGTCAATCGCGAGTACGAGGAAAAGATCGAGGAACTCACCCGGCTCACGGACGACATGGACAACCTCCTCGCGAGCACGGAGATCGGCACGATCTTCCTCGACGAGCACATGCGCATCCGGAAGTTCACGCCGTCGGCAGCCCGACAGTTCACGCTGCTGAGCCAGGACATCGGCCGGCCGATCAGCCACCTGAACCGGAACATCGAATGCGACGAGTTCCAGGACGAACTGAAGCGCGTGCTCGCCACCGGCGAGGGTCGCGAACACGAGGTGCGCCACCGCGACGGCAGCTGGTTTCTCATGCGCCTGCACCCCTATCGCAACGAGAAGCACGACGTGACCGGGATCATCGTGACCTTCGTCGACATCCACGCGCTGAAGCAGGCGTCGCAGGAAGTCGAGCAGCGCAACGAGAACCTCCAGAGCTTCGCTTACGCGGTCTCCCACGACCTGCAGGAACCCGCCCGCATGATGATCGGGTTCAGCGAGCTGTTCGAGCGGCAGTATCAGGATCTCGTGGACGAGAAGGGCAGGTCCTACCTCGAGCAGATACGCGAGGGTGGACGACGCCTGCGCACCATGCTCGAGGCCACGCTGCAGTTCTCGCGCGTGATCACCCAGGGTGCGCCGTTCCGGGAAGTGGCGCTGTCCGCCGTCGTCGAGGAGGTGCGCAAGCGGCTCGCGGAGAAGATCGCCACCGCGGCCGCGACGATCGAGGTCGGAAAGCTGCCGGCCGTCTACGGTGACGATCGTCAGATCACGCGGCTTCTGCGCGAACTCGTGGACAACGCGGTGAAGTTCCGGGGGCCGCGCCCGCCCGTCGTGCGCGTCGACGCCGAGCGCATCGAGGGCATGTGGCGAGTTTCCGTCAGCGACAACGGCATCGGCTTGCGGCCAGAGGATCGGGAATCCATCTTCCAGATCTTCAGGAAGCTCAACCCCCGTGCGCCGCTCGAGGGCGTGGGGATCGGACTCGCGATCGCGCGCCGGATCGTCGAACGCCACGGTGGCGAGATCTCGTGCAAGGACAGCCCGGACGGCGGTGCCGCGATCGTGTTCACGCTGCCCGCGATGCCGGGAGGGGTGGATGTGGAGGGCTGACCGGCACGTGTCGGGGGCCGACGGAATCAGGGCTCACGCCGGCCTGCAGGATGCTGCACCGCCCGCTCGGGCGACCGCAGGGACCAGCGCGACCCGTCGCGGCGTTCCGCCTTCTTTGCCGCGTACATCTCCGCGTCCGCGACGCGCAGCAGGTCCTCGGCCTTTCCGGTGTGTCCGTCGAAGAGCACGGCACCCAGCGAGACCGACACCCACAGCGGGTGTGGCATGACGCCCCCGACCGGTGAATCGAAGGGGCGCGGAGCTTGGCGAGGAGGCCTTCCGCGTCCGCACGACACGTGACCTCCTCGAGGATCAGCACGAATTCGTCACCGGCGATGTGGGCCACCGTGTCGCGCTCCCGCACGGCCACCCGGAGTCGCTTGGCCACCTCGACGAGAACCGCGTCGCCGGCCGTGTGTCCGAACCGGACGTTGACCTGCTTGAAGCCGTTCACGTCCATGAACACGAGTGCGCCGTACCAGCCCGTACGCATGCTTCGGACGCTGATGCTCGAGCCGGTCGAGCATCAGCGTCCGGCTGGGCAGCCCCGTGAGGGGATGGTGATGGGCCAGGAAGTCCAGGCGCTCGTGCCGGGCGCGCAGCGATTCGGTCAGCTCGCGATCGCGACGCAGGTGGAGGAGCGCCGACGGGACGTGCGGGGGGCCGTCGGTGTCGATCTGCAGGCGCGTGCTCTGGATCAGGGTAAGCAGGGGCTCGCCGTCGGACCGCAGGAACACGGTCTCGATCTCGGAGACGTCGTCCGACACCCGCAGGAGATGCCGACGGATGTCCCGCGCGGACTCCTGGCGCACGAACCGCGTGAGCGGCATCCCGGGCACCCCGGCCGGAATCACGCCGAGATACTGAAGTGCCGTGCAGTTCGCCGCCAGGACGATGCCGCTCGCGCTCATGCATGCCGAGGGAACCGGGCTCCCGTAGAAGAAGGGCTGGCTCACCGGCAGGAACGGTGCTTCTCCGTCCGTCGGCATCATCGTTGCTCCCGCTCAGTACCGTGCACGAGCCCGATGTACGCGTGCGTCCGGGCAAATGCATTCGTGCAATGGTGTGCAGGAGCTAAAGTCGCTCGGACGACGGCCGAAGAAGGATGAGGAGTGATCACGCCATCTCGTGCGGCGCACCCGGGAGACCGCGCCGCACGACGACGCGAGGCCTGCGAGGGCTCGGTCGTATCCGGCGTGGCGGGTGATACGTGGGGGTGTCATGAGGTCTGCAATGTCTTCGAAGGAATCGAACAGCGAACGGTCCAGCCCCCTGCGGGTGCTCTGCGTCGACGATTCGCCGGCAGACGGCGAGCTCATCGCCGCGATGCTCGCCGACTCGGAGTGTCGGCGCTTCGAGATGACCTTGACCACACCCGCCGTGTTCGACCGTGAACTGATGCAGACCGAAGGCGGGTTCGACGCGATCCTCTATGCGCATCGCGGCTCCGGAACGAACGACCTCGCCGACCTTCGGCATGCGATCAAGCTCGCGCGGGACACGCCCGTCATAGGGCTTTCCGAACTCCACAACGACGAACTCTTCTGTGCGGCGGCCGGTATCGGTCTGCAGGATTTCCTGGCCAAGTCGTCCCTCACGACCGAGAGGCTCGCGCACGGCATCGTCTACGCGGCCGCGCGCGGGGAGCGCACCCAGCGCGAGATCATGGACGCGCTGACGGGCCTGCCCACGCGCCGGCTGCTGTTCGACCGGATGACGCACGCCCTCGACCGTGCGAACCGGTCGAACGAGACGTGCGGCCTGCTGCTGATCGACGTCGACGACTTCAAGCGTGTCAACGACCTTTGCGGGCACGACGCGGGCGACCAGTTCCTCGTCGAGCTTTCCCACCGGTTCCGCGATGCCATGCGCGACAGTGACACGGTCGCCCGCATGGGCGGTGACGAATTCGCCGTGCTGCTCGAAGGTATGCGCTTCGCCGACGCCGCCTCGCGCGTCGCGAAGAAGCTGCTCGGGGCCGGGACGCTTCCGGTCAATCTGCGCGGCGTCGCCATGCAGCCCAGCCTCAGCATCGGCCTCGCGATGGTCACCGGCGGCGAGGGGCGTCGTTCCGCGGAGTGGCTGTACAAGGCGGCCGACTATGCGCTCTACGAGGCCAAGACGCAGGGCAAGAACCAGTTCCGCGTGTTCACCGAACACATGGACTACGAAATGGTCCAGGCCATGCGCGTCGACGCGGAGCTCTGCGAAGCGGCCGAGCGGAAGGACTTCCGGCTGCACTACCAGCCGATCGTGAGCGCGCCGACCGGCCACCTGCTCGGGTTCGAGGCCCTGCTGCGCTGGAAGTCGCGCGCCCAGGGCTGGATTTCGCCCGCCTTGTTCGTGCCGGCTCTCGAGCGCCTCGGCCTCATGAACACCGTGGGTGAATGGGTCTGCCGCGAGGCGATCTCGCAACTGGCCACCTGGCAGGCCGGGTACGACCGGCCGCTCATCATGCACATCAATCTCTCGGCGACCCAGCTCTCGGGCGGCCAGATCAGCCCGATGCTGAACGCGCTGTCGCGCGAGCACCACGTGGACGCGGACCGCATCGTGATGGAGCTGACGGAAACGCACCTCTTCAATCACACGGCCAATGTGCAGCGTGAATTCACGCGCCTCAAGAACAACGGCTTCCGCATCGCGGTGGACGACTTCGGCACGGGCTACGCGTCGTACCTCTACCTGCGGCGATTCCCGATCGACGTGCTCAAGCTGGACAGGACCTTCATCACGGGGCTGGCCCTCGCGGCGGCGGATCTCGCGATCATGCGTTCGGTCGTGAACCTCGCGCGCGAGCTCGGGATCGAGACGGTGGCCGAAGGTGTCGAGACCCGCGAGCAGCTGCGCACGCTGCAGTCGCTCGGGATCGAGTGCATACAGGGTCACTACACCGGTCACGCGATGAGCGTCGACGACGTCGCGGCCACCTATGGCTTGCCGGCAGGCGGATTCTCGTCCCCGCTCGGAGGCAGTGTCGCGCACTGACCCGACACGTCGTACGAACGTGCGCTCAGCGTACGGACAGCAGGCGTTCCGCGGGCAGGATCACGCACCGGCAGCCGCGGGCCTCGGCACGTTCGACGAGATCGGCCGTTCCGCCCGGGCCGTCTCCTTCCGCGCCATCCCAGAGCGCGATCAGGGTGAGGCGGCGCGCGCCTAGCGCGAGCGCCGACTCGAGCAGCCAGAGGTTGCCGAGCTGCCAGATGGACATGTCGCGCGATGCGGTGCCGGCGAGTGCGTCGGCCTGGTCCGCCGGCAGGATCTCCGGAGGGGTGTCTCGGCACAGACGGTCGAACCGGCCGCTCCAGTCCGGGCCGCCGGGGGCGACCGATGCCTCGCGAAACTCCGCGACGGGCAGCGGCAGCAGGATGCGCGTCGCGACGTCGCGTTCGCGACAGACTTCGTGAAAGAGGATGTCGCCGCCGGAAGCGGCGGCGGCAAGTCCGATGGCGTCGCCGCGCAGGCTCGCGGTCTCTCGCGCCACGGCATCCGCGATCATGCGGCGTGCCGTCGTCTCCGCGGCAGGGGAGCGCGGGAACCGGGGAGACGCGCGTCCCGGGGTGTCCACCATGTGCCCCGTGAAGAGCAGCGTGAGCGCCGGAAGGGAGGGATCGTGCATCGCGAATCCTGCGTGGCTGGACGCCCGCGCGGGCGCGGGCGTCCGGTTCAAGCCCGGCGGGACCTCGTCACGCGGCGCGTTTCTTCTGCTGGGCAGCGGCCTTGTGCATGCTTGCGTACGCGTCGTGGGCTGCCGCTTCGGCGTCCCCGACGTGCACGGGCAGGCCCATGTCCGCGAGCACCGACCCGACGGCCGAGAGGGAGAGCATCACGTTCTCGGGCCGGCACGAGTAGCCCATCGTGCCGAAGCGCCAGATCTTGCCCGCGAGCGGCCCGAGACCCGCGCCGATCTCGAGGTTGAACTCGTTCAGCAGGCGGCGGCGCACTTCGGCCTCGTCCACGCCTTCCGGCACGCGGACGGCGTTCATCTGGGGAATCTGGTACTGCTCCTCCACGAGGAACGAGAGGCCCATGGCCTCCAGGCCGGTCTTGAGCGCCACGTGGTGACGGTGGTGGCGCGCCCAGCAGTCCTCGAGCGTCTCCTCGCGGATGAGCAGCAGCGCCTCGTGCAGTGCGAACAGGGAGTTGGTCGGGGCCGTGTGGTGATACGTGCGCGTGCCGGCGCCCCAGTAGCTGTGCAGCAGGTTCATGTCCATGAACCAGCTGTGGATCTTGTCCTTGCGCGCCTTCACGTGGTCGACCACGGCTTCGTTGAACGAGACGGGCGAGAGGCCCGGTGTGCAGGACAGGCACTTCTGGCTCGCGGAGTAGACGGCGTCCACGCCCCATTCGTCGACGAGCACGGGCACGCCCCCGAGGGAGGTCACGGCATCCATGATCGTGAGCGCGCCGTGCCGGTGAGCGACCTCGATGATGGACTTCGCGTCCGACAGGCAGCCCGTGGACGTTTCCGCGTGCACGAACGCGACGATCTTCGTGTCCGGGTTGGCCTTCAGCGCGTCCTCGACACGGGACGGATCGACGGGAGTCCCCCACTCGTGTTCCAGCACGACGGGCACGCCGCCACAGCGCACCACGTTCTCGAGCATCCGGCCGCCGAACACGCCGTTGATGCACACGATGACCTTGTCGCCGGGCGCGACCATGTTCACGAAGCAGTACTCCATGCCCACGGAACCCGGACCCGAGACCGGGAAGGTGAGCGGGTTCTTCGTCTGGTAGACGTAGCGCAGGAGACCCTTCAGCTCTTCCATCATCTCGACGAAGACCGGATCCAGATAGCCGATCGCGGGCTGGCTCATCGTCGTTAGCACGCGCGGGTGGATTTCGGTCGGTCCGGGCCCCATCAGCGTCCGCTGTGGCGGGTGGAACGAGCGGATGCGTTTGGACGGCGCGTAAGGATTCATGTTTTCGCTCCCAGCGATAGAGATTCCGTGAAAGATTTCGTCCTCGCCGCGGGACTTGACCCGTACCGGCCGGCGGAGATTGGCTTCATTGAGGACCTCGACCGCTTCGATCTGGCCCTCCGTGACGGCTTCGACTTCCATGGCCCAGCGAGCCGGCACGTAGCCGGACTTCACCCAGTTGTTCACGACCGCCCGGTCCAGCTTGAGGCGGCGGGCTACCTCGGCCTGACTGCCGAACAGACTGACGAGGCGCTCAGCGCAGTTCATGTCGGATAGTCTCTCGTGTAATTGAGGCGCGAGATTGCCTTATCAAAATTAGTTTGACAAGAAGAATGCGTCAGTGCCGCCGCGGTGTGCCGCGCGGGCGTCGTCCGGCCTACTTGCCGGCGACCACGCGAAGCGGAAACGCCGCGCTGACGGGAGGGAATTCTGGTGGGTCGAAGGCGGTGTCGCCGTCCGGATCGGGTTCCCCGGTCGGGGCGATTCCGGCGAAATCGAACAGCGACGGGTCGGCCAGGTGGGACGGGACGACGTTGCGCAGGCTGCGGCACATGGTCTCGACGCGTCCGGGGAAACGCCGGTCCCACTCCGCGAGCATCTGCTTGATCTGCTTGCGCTGCAGGTTCTCCTGCGAGCCGCAGAGGTCGCACGGAATGATCGGGAAGGCGCGGGTCCGGGCGTACGCGTCGAGATCCTTTTCCGCACAGTAGGCCAGCGGGCGGATCACGACGTGGCGGCCGTCGTCCGAGACGAGCTTGGGCGGCATGGACTTCAGCTTGCCGCCGTGGAACATGTTGAGCAGCAGCGTCTCGATCATGTCCTCCCGGTGGTGGCCCAGTGCGATCTTGGTCGCGCCGAGCTCGGTCGCGACGCGATAGATCACCCCGCGTCGCAGCCGGGAACAGAGCGAGCACATGGTCTGTCCGTCGGGGATCACGCGTTTCACGATCGAGTAGGTGTCCTGCCGCTCGACGTGGAAGGGGATCCCGCGCGACTCCAGATACGCCGGCAGCACGTCCGCGGGATAGCCGGGGTGTGCCTGGTCCAGGTGCATCGCCACCACCTCGAAGCTCACGGGCGCACGCTCCCGCAGTGAAAGCAGCACGTCGAGCAGACCGTAGCTGTCCTTGCCGCCCGACACACAGACCATGACCCGGTCGCCGGGCTCGATCATGCGGTAGTCCGCGATGGCCTCGCCGGTCAGCCGGCGCAGACGTTTCGCGAGCTTGTTCGCCTCGAAGGTCGCCTTGCGCGGGTCGGGAGTCTGGGTGTCCATCGGGATCTGTGCGGGGGTGACGGGCGGAGGAGGAGCGGACGTTACACGAACCGCAGGCGGATCTGAAGGGTCGGAAACCCGCCGGCGCGCTACAGATGCACGCTGCGGCCGCCGTCGACGGCGAGGATCTGCCCCGTCACGTACGGGGCGTCCTCGACGAGGAAGCGCACGGCCTTCGCAACGTCCGCCGGCTCGCCCGTGCGCTTGAGCAGCGTCGTGTTGATGATGCGCTGACGGGCGAGGTCGTCCGACCACGCGTCGTCGTCGGGCCAGAGTATCGGGCCCGGAGCCACGGCGTTGACCCGGACTTCCGGCCCGAGTTCGCGCGCGAGCGAACGGGTGAGCGCGACGAGCCCGCCCTTCGCGGCGTTGTAGACGACGTATTCCTTCATGGGCCGGTCGGCGTGGATGTCCACGATGTTCACGATGCAGCCCTGGGTGCGCTTCAGGTGCGGTGCCGCGGCCTGCGACAGGAACAGCGGCGTCTTGAGGTTCGTTCCCACGAGATCGTCCCAGTGGGCTTCGGTGATCTCGCCGACCGGCGTCGGGAAGAAGCTCGACGCATTGTTCACGAGGACGTCGAGGCGGCCGAACCGTGCGACGGTCTCCGAGACCAGTGCGGGCAGGTGCGCCATGTTCAGCAGGTCGGCGCGGGTGATGGCCACCGAGTCGGCGCGCAGCGCGTTCAGTTCCGCCTGCAGCGCGCGCGCCTCGTCCGTCGAGGAGCGGAAGTGCACCATGAGCCGTGCGCCGCCCGCGTGGAGAAGGCGCGCCGTGGCCGCGCCCACGCGCCGGGCGCCTCCCGTGATCAGAGCGACATGATCCTGCATGGCCGGGCCCGGTGGGTAAGGTGTACCCTCGGGATTCTACGCCAGCCTTTCCCGTCGACTTTCGCCGTGCAGCACGTCTCGATTCCTGCGGAACTCGCGCCCGGACCGGAAGCGCGCGCGCACAGCGCCGCGCTCCTGGACCGGGTCCGTGACGAGGTCCGGGCTGCGGGTGGATGGCTGCCGTTCGACCGCTACATGGAACTCGTCCTGTACACGCCCGGACTCGGGTACTACGCCGGAGGCAGCGCCAAGTTCGGCGGAGCGGGCGACTTCGTCACGGCGCCGGCGATCAGCCCGCTGTTCGGCCAGGCACTGGCCACGCAGGTGGCCGACGTCCTGTCCGCCACGGACGGTGACGTGCTCGAACTCGGGCCCGGCACGGGCAGGCTGGCGGTCGACGTGCTCACCGAACTGGATCGGCTCGGACGACTCCCGCGACGCTATCTGCTCCTGGAACTGAGCGGCGAGCTGCGGGCGCGCCAGGAGGCGCTGCTCGACGAGCAGCTTCCGGACGCAGTCCGGCAGCGCGTCGCGTGGCTCGACGCGCTGCCGGACCGGGTCGAGGGGTGCGTGCTCGCGAACGAGGTGCTCGACGCGGTGCCCGTCAGTGTCGTTTCCTGGACCGGTGCGGACGTCCTCGAATGCGGCGTGACGATCGAGGATCACGGGCCGGCCTGGTCCGCGCGGGCGCTGGCGGCCGGTCCGCTGCGCGAAGCGGTGCAGCGCGTGCCCGTCGAACCCCCGTACACGAGCGAGATCGGTCTGCGGGCCGCCGCCCTCGTGTCCGCGGTGGCCGAGCGCCTCGCGTCGGGCGCCGTCGTGTTCGTCGACTACGGTTTCGGTCGCGGCGAGTACTACCATCCCCAGCGCTCGCGCGGCACGCTCATGTGCCACTATCGCCATCGTGCCCACGACGATCCGTTCCTGTATCCCGGCCTCCAGGACATCACCGCGCACGTGGATTTCTCGGCGGTCGCCGAGGCCGGGCTGCGCGCCGGCCTGAGCCTTGCGGGATACACCACGCAGGCGCATTTCCTGATCAACTGCGGCATCACGGACCTGCTCGCGCGGATTCCGCCGACCGATGTCGCGCGCTACCTTCCACGCGTGTCCGAGGTACAGAAACTGGTGAGCCCGGCGGAGATGGGCGAGCTGTTCAAGGCGATCGGGTTCACGCGTGGCATCGACCCCTCGCTGCGCGGCTTCGCGCGCGGCGGTCTCGAGAGGATGCTCTGATGACCGAATTCCTGAGGACTCCGGATGCCCGGTTCGAGGCCCTGCCGGATTTTCCGTTTCCCCCGCACTACCTCGATGCACTGCCGGGCTTCGACTCGCTGAGGATGCACTACGTCGACGCAGGCCCGCCAGACGCCGCGACCACGTTCCTGTGCGTGCACGGCGAACCGACGTGGGCCTTCCTGTTCCGCCGGATGATCCCGGTGTTCACGGCGGCAGGCCACCGGGTGGTCGCACCCGACATGTTCGGCTTCGGCCGCTCGGACAAGCCCGTGGACGATGCCTGGTACACGTTCGAACGCCACCGCGACTCGCTGCTCGCGTTCGTCGACGCGCTCGACCTGCGCGACGTCTGCCTCGTCTGCCAGGACTGGGGCGGGCTGCTCGGTCTCACGCTGCCCATGGCGCGGCCCGAGCGCTTCACGCGCCTGCTCGTGATGAACACCACGCTCGGGACCGGGGACGTGCCGCTCACCGAAGGATTCCTCGCGTGGCGGGCCTGGACTGCCGCACGCCCCGACATGGAAGTCGGCAAGCTGCTCGGCCGCGCCTGCAGGCACCTGTCGCCGGGGGAGCAGGCCGCCTACGACGCGCCGTTCCCGGACGGGCGCTACAAGGCAGGCGTGCGCCGGTTTCCCGAACTCGTCCCGGACGGGCCGGACGCGCCCGGCGCCGCAGTCTCGCGTCAGGCACGCGACTGGCTTTCGAATTCCTGGCAGGGTGAGTCGTTCTTCGCCGTCGGCATGACCGACCCCGTGCTCGGCGCTCCCGTCATGGCGGCGCTCCGGGCCATGGTGCGCGGTGCCCCCCTGCCGCTCGAGATGCCCGAAGCAGGCCACTTCGTGCAGGAGTGGGGGGAGCCGGTCGCGCGGGCCGCGCTCGCCCGATTCTTCCCCTGAATTCCAGCCACGAGGAGATGCCAGATTCGCCCTGACCGAGACGACAGCGCGCGCTTCGCAAGGGGGCGCCGCCACCCCGACGCCGTCGGCGAGGCTGCCCCATCGTGACGACGGAAGTCTCCCTGCTGTTCGGCGTGCACGCCCACCAGCCGGCCGGCAACTTCCCGGCCGTGGTGGAGGATGCCCACGAGAGATCCTACGGCCCGTTCCTGCGTACCCTGCACGCGTATCCGGATTTCCGCTTCGCGGTGCACTTCAGCGGCTGGCTGCTCGAATTCCTCCTCGAACGGTATCCGGACGACATGACCCTCCTGCGAGAGATGGTCGAGCGCGGGCAGGTGGAACTCTTCGGCGGCGGCGACATGGAACCGGTGCTCGCCTCGATCCCGCAGCGGGACCGCGTGAGCCAGCTTCGCGCGCTCGGCGACCGTCTCGAACGCGCTTTCGGACGGCGGCCCGCGGGGGCCTGGCTCACCGAGCGCGTCTGGGAGCCCACGGTCGTGCCCGCACTGATCGAAGCGGGGATCGAGAGCGTCACCGTGGACGACTATCACTTCGTATGCGCGGGGCGGGAACTCGCGGACCTCACGGGACACTTCTCGACGGAGGAGGACGGGCGGCGTCTCGACCTGTTCCCGATCTCCGAGCAGCTTCGCTACAGGATTCCGTTCGCACAGGCCGCGGACACGGTCCGGTATCTGGAGTCGCTCGCGTCCGGCGCGCTCGTACCCGCGGCGATCTACTTCGACGACATCGAGAAGTTCGGCATCTGGCCCGACACCTACGACTGGGTCTACACGCGCGGCTGGCTCGAGCAGTTCGTCCGGGGTGTGCTTGCGTCGGACGTCGTGCGCACGCGGCACTTCGCGGAGTTCCGCGCGTCGCAGCCCGCGCGGGGCATCGTGTACCTGCCGACGACCTCCTACATCGAGATGGGCGAATGGTCCCTGCCCGCGCAGCGTGCCGACGACTTCCACGCGCTGCTCGCGCACCATCGGGAACACCACGACTACGACCGGTTCAAGGCGTTCCTGCGCGGCGGCATCTGGCGCAACTTCCTGTCCCGCTACGACGAGGCGAACTGGATGCACAAGCGCATGCTGGGGCTGTCGGCACGCGTGCACGCGCTCGACCCGGGCGGGGCGCGGCCGCGCCTCAGGGATATGCTCCATCGCGCGCAGGCGAACGACGCCTACTGGCACGGCCTGTTCGGCGGCATCTACCTGCCGCACCTCAGACGCGCGATCTGGAATGCGGTCGTCGCGCTCGAACGCGAACTCGACGCCGTCGAGCCGCGCGCGGCACGGGAAAGGCAAGACCTGGACCTCGATGGTCACGCCGAGGACTTCATTCGCACACCCGACGCGCAGGTCGTCGTGCGCGACGACAGCGAGGCGGCGGTGATCGAGTTCTCGCACTACGCGCTCGCCCACAATTTCGGTGACACCCTCACGCGGCGTCGAGAGCACTACCACCGCAAGCTGGATCAGGCCGGCAGCGCGACTGCGCAGCACGACGGCATCGCCTCGGCGCACGATCGCGTCGCGTTCCGGCACGACATCCGTCCGGAGGACGCGGTTCCGGATGCGCGGGCGCGATATTCCTTTCTGGACGCCATCCGGCCGGACGGCACCGGGGAGCCGCTCTGGCCACGCTATGCCCGCGTACCCGGCGACGCCGTCTCGTTCACGGCGAACGGCGAAGGCTTCGTGATCGGCAAGACGTTCGGTCTGGACGGGGCGACGCTCGTCGTGACCTACGAGCTGGCCCTCGACCGCGCGGCGGAGTTCGTGTCGGAACTGAACCTCGCGATGCCGAGCTGTGACGGCTTCCTCGGCAGCGTGTCCCGCGGGGGGCGGGTGGTCGGCGGGTTCGGGGAAGACATCGACCACGGTCTCCTCACGGAACTGCTGTTCGCGGACGGCGTCCTCGGCGGGACCGTCGCGCTCCATCTCGCCGCTCCGGCGCGAGTCAGAACTCGCCCCTGTCATACGGTGTCGCAATCAGAGGCGGGTTTCGAACGAATCATGCAGGCGTTCACCGTGACGCTCGGCTGGTCGCTGCCGGCCGGGCGCAGCACGATCACGGTACGTCTCGGCGCCACGCCGGAGACGGTCGGGCCGTGAGCCGGGGATGCCCGGAATCGGTGGCTGTTCAACCCGGCGGGCGTGGCGCATCATTGAGCAAGGGAGGCCGGTAGCGCCGGGCCGTGACACGGTCGGCCGCGCGCTGCACGGGAAATCACCACGATGGCCGGAATCGGGGGAACTGCCGGCCCAGACGACACAGGAGGGATACCAGGACCGAGGGGTCGCCCGCGAGACGAAAGAAGATCTACATCGACGCAATACGTGGTAGGGGGCACACAGGGGTGCCTCGAATTTCGTAGTCAGACTCCATGGAGGAAACACGCATGCAAACTCCGCTGCAAATCACTTTCCGCGATGTGCCCCATTCGGATGCGATGGAGACGCACATCAGGGAAAAAGCCGCGAAGTTGGAGTCGTTCTTCTCGCCCATCATGGCTTGTCACGTGAAGGTCGAGCAGCCTCACAAGCACAAGCACCAGGGCAAGAATTTCTGTGTCAGCCTGGACGTCCGGGTACCCGGAGCGGAACTCGTCGTGAACCATCACGAGCACGAGGACGCGTACATCGCGTTGCGCGATGCGTTCGACGCCGCGAAGCGGCAACTCGAGGACCACCACAGGAAAGTACGTGTCGGCATGAAGCACCAGCCTGGCGCGCGCGAGAAGTCGGCGGAACTGTCCGCCCAGAACACGGAGGAGTCCTGAGGCTTTCGTCCGTACGCGAACGAAACACCGGACAATGGCGACTCGCAGGAGTCGCCATTTTCGTTTCGGGAGGCCGTCGCGGCCCGCGCCGCGAAATGTCCGTGCACGGCGGCGTGCAGTTGCGATAATCCCGGGCTTCGGGGCCCCCGCCGGCGAACAGGCCGCCCGGCCCCGCAAGCATCCGAGGGAGGACAAATGACCCGCAAGAGAAAGACCGTCGAGGAACTGCGTTCCCAGCGCTGGTACGCCCCCCAGGACCTGCGCAGCTTCGGGCACCGCTCGCGCACGCTGCAGATGGGCTACTCGCACGCGGATTACGCGGGCAAGCCCGTCATCGCGATCGTGAACACCTGGAGCGACGTGAGTCACTGTCACTCGCACTTCCGCCAGCGCGTCGAGGAAGTGAAGCGCGGCGTCTGGCAGGCCGGCGGATTTCCACTCGAGATGCCCGCGATAACGCTCGCGGAAACGCTCCAGAAACCCACGACGATGATGTACCGCAACTTCCTCGCGATGGAAACCGAGGAACTGCTGCGCTCGTACCCGGCGGACGGCTGCGTGCTGATGGGCGGGTGCGACAAGACCGGCCCTGGGCTCATGATGGGCGCGATCAGCATGAACCTGCCGACGATCTTCATGCCGGCCGGCCCCATGCTCACGGGTCGCTGGGCGGGGCGCCCGCTCGGGTCGGGGTCCGACGTCTGGAAATACTGGGACGAGCTTCGGGCGGGGAACATCACGGAGCGCGACTGGCGGGAGATCGAGGAAGGGATCGCGCGCTCTCCGGGCACGTGCATGACGATGGGCACGGCCTCGACCATGACGAGCATCATCGAGACACTCGGTTTCAGCCTGCCGAACGCCGCCGCCATCCCGGCACCCGATTCGAGCCATGCGCGCATGGCCTCGCTCTCGGGGCGCAGGATCGTCGAGATGGTCTGGGAGGATCTGAAGCCGCGCGACATCCTCTCGGCCGACTCGTTCGACAACGCGATCAAGGTGCTCATGGCGCTCGGCGGATCCACCAACGCACTGATCCACGTCATCGCGCTCGCGCGCCGGGCCGGCATCGATCTCGTGCTCGACCGTTTCGAGGAGATCGGCGAGAAGACACCCTATCTCGTGAACATGCGGCCGGCCGGACAGTACCTCATGGAGGACTTCTACTATGCCGGCGGCCTGGTGGGCCTGCTCGAGGGGATGCGCGCGCTGCTTGCCACCGATGCACTCACCTGTACCGGCCGCACGCTGGGAGAGAACATCGCAGGTGCCAGGATCCACAACGAGGACGTGATCCGCACCCCGTCGAATCCGATGCGCCCCGATGGCGGCCTCGTCGTGCTGCGTGGAAACCTGGCCCCCGACGGTGCCGTGATCAAGGCGAACGCGGCGGAGCCGCGCCTGCTGCGGCACGCTGGCCCGGCGATGGTGTTCGAGGACTACAACGACATGGCCGCGCGTCTCGACGATCCGGACCTCCCGGTCGACGCCGATTCGGTGCTGGTCCTGCGCAACGCGGGTCCGCTCGGCGGACCGGGCATGCCCGAGTGGGGCATGCTGCCGATTCCGAAGAAGCTGCTCAGGCAGGGCGTCCGGGACATGGTGCGCATCTCCGACGCGCGCATGAGCGGCACGAGCTATGGCACGTGCGTGCTGCACGTCGCACCGGAATCGTGGGTCGGCGGCCCGCTCGCACTCGTGAAGACGGGCGACATCATCGAACTCGACGTGGACGCACGCACCCTGACACTGAAGATCGACGACGCGGAACTCGAACGTCGTCGCGCGGCCTGGAAGCCGAACCCGCCGCGCTACGAGCGCGGCTACGGCGCGCTCTTCAGTCAGCACGTGTCCCAGGCGGACCGGGGATGCGACTTCGACTTCCTCGAGGGAACGGCGACTACGCCCGACCCCGAGATCCACTGAACCGCGACGACGGGAGGACACGGACACCATGAAGCTCGGTCACCGCTTTTTGCTCGTGCTGCTGTGGGTGGGGCTCGCCTGGGCTCCGCAGACCTTCGCGCAGCCCCTTCCGGCCGTCTCGCCGGAGGACGTCGGCATGTCCTCCGATCGCCTGCACCGGATCGACGAGGCCTTCGGTCGAGAGGTCGCGGCAGGCAGGATTCCCGGCGCCGTGGTCATGGTCGCGCGCCAGGGGCAGCTCGTGTACAGCCGGGCCTTCGGCAAGCAGGATGTCGCGCACGGCAAGGCGATGCCTGCTGACGCGATCTTCCGCATCTACTCCATGACGAAGCCGCTCGTGTCCGTCGGCGCGATGATCCTCGTCGAGGAAGGGAAGATGCAGCTCACGGACCCGGTCTCGAAGTTCCTGCCCGCGTTCCGCGAGATGCGCGTGAGCGTCGCGAAGGTGGACCCGGAATGGCCGAAGGTCTCGTACACGACGGTGCCTGCAGCGCGCGAGATCACCATCCAGGATCTCCTGCGGCACACGTCCGGCCTCGTCTACGGCGAGATCACCGCGAACACGGAGGTGAAGAACGCCTATGCGAAGGCAGGCCTGTACTCGCCGGACATGGACTTCGACGTGCGCGGCCTGCCTCCCGCGAAAGAGGTCGAGGCCCTCGCGAAGGCGCCGCGCGCGCACCAGCCCGGTACCGTCTGGGAGTACAGCCTCGCGACGGACCTGCTCGGGCGCGTGATCGAAGCCGCGTCGGGGCAACGCCTCGCGGACTTCCTGTCGCAGCGGATATTCCGTCCGCTGAAGATGAACGACACGGGATTCTGGCTGCCGCCCGACAAGCTGCCGCGTCTTGCCCAGCCGTTCGCGAAGGACCCCGCGACCGGCGGCGCGATCAGGCTGATCGACGTCGGGCACGTGCCCGACAACGACTCCGGAGGCGCCGGGGGGGTCTCGACGGCGGCGGACTATCTCCGGTTCGCCCAGATGCTGCTCGGGGCGGGCAGGCTCGACGACGTGCGGATCCTGAGTCGTCAGAGCGTGGTGCTGATGGCCTCCGACCATCTCGGTTCGCGTCCGGCGGTCCCGGCGTCGCCCGGCGAGCTGCTGCTCGGGACGCCCGGCTACACGTTCGGACTCGGCTTCGCGGTCCGCGAGGGCGCCGGGATCGCGGCCGTTCCCGGCTCTCCGGGCGAATTCATGTGGGCGGGTTACGCGGGCACGTACTTCTGGATCGACCCCCAGGAGCAGCTCGTGTGCGTCTACATGTCGCAGGCACCGGGGCCGATGCGTGCGTACTTCCGCCGACTCGTGAAGCAGCTGGTGTATCAGGCCCTGGAGGAGTGATGCGGCGCGCGGGGTGAGGCGGCGATCGATCCGGGCACCGCGCCGCGAGCCCGGATCGACGATTGCGAGGTCAGGCGTTCAGGGTCACTTCTCGCCACGCAGCCTGGCGAGCCAGTGCTCCATCTGGCGACCCGCGGCTTCCCGGCCCCCCAGTCCGAAGGCGAGCGCGACCGCGACGGCCACTGCCCCGAACGTGAGCGCGAACGCGAGATTCACGATGTCGTCCGCGATCCCCATCGCGCGGAGTCCCATCGCGATGACGAGGCCGAGAATCGCGAATCGCGCGATGCGTGCCATGCCGCCGGACTGGGCGCCGCCCGCGCGGTTGATCGCCGTGGCCGCGAGGCCCGCGAGCCAGAAGCCGATCACGAAGATCGCGCCGCCGAGAAGGATGTCACCCGCGAACGTGATGAACATCGTGACGACGTCGCGCACCTGGCCGAAGTCGAGCCGGTTGGCGGCTTCCACCGTCGCGAAGAGCATCGCGAAGAACTGGATCAGGCCGGCCACGATGCTCGAGGGTTTCCACGCGCCGGAAAGCGGGGCACCGAGGCCCATCTTCTCGGGAAGACCGTCGAACCCGAGCCCGGTCAACAGCTTCGCGACGAGCTGGGCGGCGAAGCGCGCGACATAGAACGTGATCGTGAGGATCAGGGCTGCGGCGATGATGTTCGGCACCGCGGCGAGCATCTGTCCGAGCATGTCCGTGGCAGGACGGGAGATCGATTCGATCTTGAGTGCGTCGAGTGCCGCGATGAGTGCCGGAATGAACACGAGAATGAACACGATCGTGCCCAGGAGCCGGGAGAGGCGAACCGAATCGTCCAGACCCACGTTCTTCACGACGCGGTCGACGCCTGCCGTGCCCAGGATGTTCGCGGTGAGGTTACTCAGGACCTTGCCGAGTATCCAGCCCACCGCGCCGATCACGAGGGCGGCGAAGATGTTCGGCAGGATCGCGACGAGGTCCGTGACCATCGACTTGACCGGATCGAGCAGACCGGTGATCTCGAAGGCGCCGAGGATCGCGGGCAGGAAGAGCAGCAGCACGAGCCAGAACAGCATGTCGCCCACGCTCTTGGACATCGGGCGCATGCCGGCCTCCCTGGAGAGCCTGTCGTCGATGTCCGTGGCGGCGAGCAGCCGGTTCACGATCGCGCGCAGCGCAATCGCGACGACCCAGGCGAGGACCGTCAGCAGCGTGCCCGCGATGAGCTGGGGCACGTAACCGAGGATCTCGTTGACGAGTGTCTGGAACGGCGAGGAGATCAGCGGCAGGTCGAGCGAGTTGAAGACGCCGATCAGCGTGATGAGGATCACGAGCCAGAAGGCGCCCATCGCGATGCCGGATTCCACCTGCATCTTGCGGCCTGCGCTGCTCTCGATCCGGCGGTCGACGCCGATCAGTGCGAGCGTGCGGCGCACACCGGCGCGTATCAGTACCGCGACGAACCAGCCCAGCGCGAGAACGCCGAGCGCACCGATGATTCCGAGAATCTGCGGCCCGAGGCTGTTCTGCACGGAAGTCGCGAGCGTGGATATGTCCATGTCCCCCTCCTTATTAGAGTGTCGACTGTGGCTTCACCACGGCGGCCGGGCCGCCGGCTGCGCTGCCAGTGTGTTTGTGGCAATGAAAGGCTAACACATCGACATGGGGGCGGCAAAAATGGCCGGCGGGCCAGGACTTGCTCCGGGCATGCCACCTGCATCGGGGGACATTCCGCGCGTGTGGCACGGGGCCGCGTGCCTTTGCACTGTCGCGACAACCGTGACAGCATGCGCCATGGCATAGAATCGCGGCAGGCGACCGGGGTCGACCCGACACCGGTCGCGCCCCCGGTTGCCAGAGATCATGACGCGCTTCTCACACCCTTTCGCGCGGCGCTCCGCCTTCCTGCAGTACGCCACCCTCGCCTATGGCGCGATCGTCGTGGTGGCGTCGCTGTTTCCGTTCGCGGACTGGCACTCTCCCGACGCGGACCTGCTCTGGGTCCAGCTGAGCGAGTGGCCGCGCTACTACACCTACACCGACGTCGTGCTGAACGTGCTCGGCTACATCCCCTACGGGGCCCTGCTCACGTTCCTGTTCCGGCCGCGCGTCGGGGCGATGCGCGCCGGCGGACTCGCACTGGTCGCGAGCGTGGTCACGTGCACGCTCATGGAGATCCTGCAGGGCGGCATTCCGACGCGCGTGCCGTCCGGACTGGACGTCTTCTGCAACTCGGTGGGCGGGCTGCTCGGCGCGTGGCTCGCGCTCGCGTTCGGCGAATCGGCCCTGGACGTGCACAGCCCGCTGAAGCGCTGGCGCGACACGACCGTTCCGGAGGGGGAGCCGGGCGACGCGGCACTCGTGGTGCTCGCGCTCTGGCTGCTGATCCAGTTCCGGCCCGACCTCTGGCTGTTCGCGATCGGTGATGTCCGGCAGTGGCTTTCCGGGCCGCTCAGCCAGTACTCGCCCCGGTGGTACCAGACGCTGGAGGCCGCCGTGGCCGCGACGGGTCTCGTCACGCTGGCGGGCGTGACCACGGCCATGACGCTCGAACGCCATGCGAGCTGGTTCCTCACGCTCGCCATCGCGGGCCTCGTCGTGCGCACGGTGGCCTGCGCGAGCTTCTTTCCCGAGGACCCGGTCTTCCAGTGGCTCACGCCCGGCAACCTCACCGGCGTGGCCGTGGGCATCGCGGTCGGCCTGCTCGTGTGCCGTCTCGAGGAACGGCTGGCCGCCGTCACGGCGCTGGGGGCGCTGCTCGCGGCCGTCGTTCTGGTGAACCTCGCGCCGCTCAATCCCTTCCTGGACCCGCCGCCGCTCCAGACCTGGCATCAGGGTCATCTGCGCAGCGTCGGCGGCACCACCCAGATCGTCGCGATCTTCTGGCCGGTGACCGCCGCCGCCCTGATGCTGGTCGGACTGCGGCGACGGGACGTCCTCTAGACGGAGCCGGATGCACCGGTGTGAGACACTTCGCACCTGGCCCAATGCCACGACCCGCACGACATGAGCTATTACGAACACCACGTCTTCTTCTGCTGCAACAAGCGCGACGACCCCAACCGGGCGTGCTGCGCCAATCACGACGCGTCGGCCATGCGCGATTACGCGAAGGCGCGCGTGAAGGAGCTCGGACTGGCCGGCAAGGGCAAGGTCCGCGTCAACATGGCCGGCTGCCTCGACCGCTGCGAGGAGGGGCCCGTCGTCGTGGTGTACCCGGAGGAAGTCTGGTACACGTACGTCGACAGGAGCGACGTCGACGAGATCATCGAGGAGCACCTCCGGAACGGCCGCGTGGTCGAGCGGCTGCGCATCTGATGATCGCGGGCAGCCAGCGACATCTGATCGACGGGCCTGCCGGAACCCTCGAGGCGGCCGTGACCGCGCCGGAGGGCACCGCACGGGGCAGCGCGCTCATCGCGCACCCCCACCCGCTCTACGGCGGCACGATGGAGAACAAGGTCGTGCAGACGCTCGCGCGGACCTTCGTCGCGCTCGGATACCGTGCGTGGCGCGTGAACTTCCGCGGAGTCGGGGCGAGCGAGGGCGTGTACGACGACGGACGGGGCGAACTCGACGATTTCCGGGCGCTCGCGCGCCACGCGCGCGAGCAGGACCCCGGCGGGACGCTCGTGCTCGCGGGATTCTCCTTCGGCGGCTACGTGGTCGCGCACCTCGCCGCGGAACTGGAGCCCGAGCGGCTCGTGCTCGTGGCGCCCGCAGTCGGCCGATTTCCGGTGAGCGACGTTCCGGCCCACACGCTCGTGATCCACGGCGAGGAGGACGACGTCGTCGCGCTCCCGGACGTGTTCGCGTGGGCGCGCCCGCAGAAGCTCCCCATCGTCGTCATCCCGGGCGCGGGGCACTTCTTCCACGGCGATCTGCTGAAGGTCCAGCAGATCGTGCGGGAGCACCACCCCGACCACCGGTGACGCCCGCGCTCCGGCATCCGGCGGTCGCCCTGCCGGGCACCGTGGAACTGGTCAGGCGTGCGATTTGCCGCCACTATCGGCGACCCTGAACACACTCCCGCGCGTACGCGCCTTTCGGGTCATGCTGCTCGTCAAGTCACTCCACATCGTCTTCGTCGTGTCCTGGTTCGCTGGGCTCTTCTACCTGCCGCGCATCTTCGTCAATCTCGCGATGGAGGACGAGTCCGCCGCACGCGCGCGCCTGCTGCTCATGGCCCGCAAGCTGTACCGGTTCATGACGATTCTCGCGCTGCCCGCGATCGCGTTCGGGCTCTGGCTCTGGCTGGGCTACGGCATCACCGGTGGCTGGATGCACGCGAAGCTCGGACTCGTCGTGGTGCTCATCGGCTACCACCACGGCTGCGGCCGCCTGCTGAAGCGCTTCGAGGCGGGCACGAACCGGCACTCGCACCGCTGGTACCGGTGGTTCAACGAACTGCCCGTCCTGATCCTCGTCGCGGTCGTGATCCTCGTGGTCATGAAGCCCTTCTGATGCGTCGCCTGGACGCGGTGCCGGTTCTCCGCGTGCTGGCCGGCGTGGTGTTCTCGGCGGGCCTGTCGCTCGTCGCCGTTCCTGCCGCGGGCGCCCAGCCGACGGCGGCAGCCAGCGCGCGAGTCGTGCTGCAGACGACGCTGACGGCAGGCCTCGCGCACCACGACGCGAAGGCCGTCTGGGAGGCGCTGCGGATCGGCGACCGGCTGCAGCTGGTCCGCGAATCCGGCAATCTCCACGATCCGAACGCTGTCGCGGTGCGGTGGCGGGGGAGGACCCTCGGCTACCTCCCGCGAACCGAAAACGCCGACGTGGCGCGGCAGCTCGACCGCGGGCAGACGCTCGACGCGCGCATCCGCACGATCGCGAAATACCGCAACCATCGGCGCAAGCTCGTCATAGACATCCTCGCGCCGCTCTGAGGCGGCGTGCCGGCCGTCGCCGGCGTCGTGCGGACATCCCCGTGAGCGTCACGGGGTCGGCCGGCACAAATGCCTAAAGTCGTCATGCGGGGGGGTCGATATTGCGTTGACTCGACCAACTTCCGGAATGCCCGTCATTCCCGCGCAGACACCATGTTCTTCTCCAGACTCACCATACGCGCCCGCCTGCTGGTGCTCGTCGTTGCCGGAGGCCTCGGCATCGCGGCGATCCTCGGCGCCTCCCTCATGGAGGAGCGTCGCCAGCTCCTGGAAGACCGGGAAACCAAGACCAGGCACCTCGTCGAGGCCGCGTACGCCGCGATCCAGCACTACGACGCACTCGCCAGGTCGGGGGCCCTCACCGAGGCGCAGGCTAAGAAGGACGCGGCCGACGTGCTGCGCAGCATGCGATACGACGGGAACGAGTACTTCTGGATCCACGATCTCGACTACCGCGTCGTGATGCATCCGATGAAGCCCGCGCTGGAAGGCACCATCCAGGCCGATCTCAAGGACCCGAACGGACTGCCCGTGTACCGCCGGATGAACGAGGTCGTGAAGGAACACGGCGAAGGCTTCGTCTCCTACTTCTGGCCGAAACCCGGCTCCACGCAGCCGGTCGAGAAGATCTCGTTCGTGAAACTCTACGAACCGTGGGGCTGGGTCGTCGGCTCCGGGATCTACGTGGACGACCTCAACGCGATCTTCTGGCGATCGGCAGGCCGGATCGGCGTCGTGCTGCTCGTGGTGGGTCTCGTCGTGGGCGGCGTGATCTTCGGGATCCTTCGGGGCATCTCCCGGCCGATCGACGCCCTCCGGGCCTTCGGCCAGACGATGCGGGACATCGCGGCGGACGGGGATCTCTCGAGACGCATCCCCGTCGAGGGAGACGACGAGATCGCAGGCGTCATGCGCGAGTTCAATTCGCTCATGGACCGCTTCCAGCACAGTCTCCGTTCGGTGCGCAGCGCGCTGACGCAGGTCACGACGGCGAGTGCGCAACTGCTGGACACGACCACGGCCATCAAGGAGTCGTCGTCGAACCAGAGCGACAGCGCGGCCTCCACGGCGGCGACGGTCGAGCAGTTCATGCAGAACATCATGATGATCGCGGAAAGCACCCGCGAGGCCGAAGCGGTACTCGGCGACGCCGGTACGCTCGCGCACTCGGGCGAGCAGAAGATCCGGGCCGTGACGGCCGGCATGGAGAACCTCGCGCGGAGCGTCGACGAATCCGCCGGAATCATCCAGACGCTGGGCAACCGCTCGCAGGAGATCACCGGCATCGTGCGCGTGATCAAGGACATCGCGGACCAGACCAACCTGCTCGCGCTCAATGCGGCCATCGAGGCCGCCCGTGCCGGCGAGCAGGGGCGCGGCTTCGCGGTCGTGGCCGACGAGGTCCGGAAGCTGGCCGAACGCTCTGCGGGCGCGACCACGGAGATCAGCGAGGTCATCGGCGCGATCCAGGGCGACACCGAGCGCGCGGTGCAGGCCATGCGCGCGGGCAGCAGCACCGCCCAGGAGGGCGTGGCACAGGTGCGCGAGGCGGCAGAGTCGATGGTCAGCATCGCGGAAAGCACGCGTCGGATCCTGCAGCTCACGAGCCAGGTCGCCGCCGCGATCGCGGAGCAGAACGTCGCGGGCCGCGAGATGGCGGCCTCCGTCGAAGGCATCGCGCGCGAGGCCGAGCAGAACAGCCACTCGAGCCAGGAAGCCTACGGCGAGACCCGCAATCTCGTCGACAGCGCGCGCCAGCTCGAGCACTCGGTCGCGCAGTTCCGGACCTGATCGCCGGCGGGCGATAATGGCGGCATGAACGTCGCCAGAGCCCGCCGTCCCCACACCCCCCGCTCCTCCCCCGCGGATCGTTTCTTCGCCCCCTGTCCCCGGGGGCTCGAGGAAGCGCTGCGCGCCGAACTGCAGGAATTCGGCATCGCCGACCCCGACGTGGTCCCGGGCGGGGTCGGGTTCCGGGGATCGTGGCGCGACTGCTACCGCGTCAATCTGCTGAGCCGGGTCGCGAGCCGCGTGCTCTGGCAGGTGGGCCACACCCGCTACCGGCACGAGGACGACATCTATCAGGCCGCTGCGGCACTGCACTGGCCGGACTGGTTCGCGGTGCGCAGCCTGATCCGTGTGAACGTGTCCGCGATCGGCAGCCCCCTGCGCAGTCTCGAGTTCATCACCCTGCGCATCAAGGACGCCGTCTGCGACCGGTTCCGCGCCGCCTGCGGTGAGCGGCCGAGCGTGGACACCGCCCGGCCGGACGTACGCATCCATGCCTTCCTGACCGATCGCGACGCGACCTTCTACCTCGACACGTCGGGCGACGCGCTCTTCAAGCGCGGCGCGAGACGCGAGGTGGGGGAGGCGCCCCTTCGGGAAAATCTCGCCGCAGGCATCCTGCGGCTGGCGGGCTGGCGGCCCGACGAACCCCTGTTCGATCCGATGTGCGGGGGCGGCACGTTCCTGGCCGAAGCCGCCCAGATCGCGCTGGGCATCGCGCCAGGGATCGGCCGGCGGTTCGGATTCGAGCGGCTCGCGGTCTTCGACGCGGCGCTCTGGAAGCAGGTTCGAGCCGAAGCGCTCACGCCACCCGACGACCGGCCCGCACCGGAGCTGCACGGATCGGACGTCGACCCCACCGCGCTCGCGGCGGCCCGCGCGAATCTCGAGGCCGCGGGCGTGCTCGACTTCGTGCACCTGCGCCAGGCCGACTTCACGACGGTCGAAGCGCCTTGCAGGCCTGGCGTTCTCGTCGCGAATCCGCCCTACGGCGTGCGCATGGGGGACGTCTCCGGGTTGCGGGCGCTGTATCCGCGGCTCGGCGACGCGCTCAAGCAGCGCTTCGCGGGATGGCGTGCCTACCTCTTCAGTGCGGACATGGAACTGCCGAAGCTGATCGGCCTGAAGGCGTCGCGACGTACGCCGCTCTTCAACGGGTCGCTCGAATGCCGGCTCTTCGAATACCGGATGGTCGCGGGCACGATGCGCCGGCGTACGGATGCGGACGCGTCCCCCGGACCGGGTGTGGAGACGGGCACGGACCGGTGATCCCGCAGCCCCCCGGGCGCGGTCAGACGATGTTCAGGTGGTCGAGCCCCGACAGGATGTCCTTCTCCTTGGACTCGTGACCCTGCAGCTTGATCGCGAGACGCAGCTCGTTCATGGAGTCCGCGTTGCGCAGGGCGTCCTCGTAGGAGATCTGCCCGCTCTCGTAGAGATCGAACAGCGCCTGGTCGAAGGTCTGCATGCCGAGTTCGCGGGATTTCTTCATGATCTCCTTGATCTCGTGCACGTCGCCCTTGAAGATGAGGTCGGAGATGAGCGGCGAGTTGAGCAGGATCTCGATGGCCGCGACGCGGCCCTTGGTGTCCCGCTTCGGAATCAGGCGCTGCGAGATCATCCCCTTGAGGTTGAGCGAGAGGTCCATGAGAAGCTGCGGACGCCGTTCCTCGGGGAAGAAGTTGATGATCCTGTCCAGAGCCTGATTGGCGCTGTTCGCGTGCAGGGTTCCCATGCAGAGGTGACCGGTCTCGGCGAACGCGATCGCGTGCTCCATCGTCTCGCGCTCGCGGATCTCGCCGATGAGGATGACGTCCGGGGCCTGCCGCAGGGTGTTCTTCAGGGCGGCCTCCCACGACTCGGTGTCCACGCCCACCTCCCGCTGCGTCACGAGACAGTTCTTGTGCTCGTGCACGTATTCGATGGGGTCCTCGATCGTGATGATGTGTCCCTGGCTGTTCTCGTTCCGGTAACCGATCATCGCGGCAAGGGTCGTGGACTTGCCGGAACCCGTCGCGCCGACGACGATCACGAGCCCGCGCTTCGTCATCACGACGTCCTTGAGCGTCTCGGGCAGGCCGAGGTCCTCGATGCGCGGGATCTGCGTGTTGATGGTCCGCAGGACGAGGCCGACGCGGGCCTGCTGCACGAAAGCGTTCACGCGGAACCGCCCGATGCCGGGCGGGTTGATCGCGAAGTTGCACTCCTTGAACTTCTCGAACTCCGCGGCCTGCCGGTCGTTCATGATCGCGCGCGCGAGTTCCTGGGTGTGCACCGGCGTGAGGCTCTGGCTCGACACGGGCGTGATCCGCCCGTCGATCTTGATGGCTGGCGGAAACCCGGCCGTCAGGAACAGGTCCGACGCCTTCTTCGCGACGAGTGCGCGCAGGAGGTCGTGAACGAATTTGATGGCCTGGTCGCGATCCATGTATGAACTCCTTCAGCTTCGATCCGGCGGCCCTGCCGCGGATGGCCGGGGCGCCCGCCCATTGTCCCTCGCCGGTCAGCCCGCGAAAAGATCCTTGTTCACGGCCTTGCTGCGGGCTTCCCCCGATGCCACCATGCCGCGCTGCACCAACTGCTGCAGGTTCTGGTCGAGCGTCTGCATCCCGTACTGCTGGCCCGTCTGGATCGCGGAGTACATCTGCGCGACCTTCGCCTCGCGGATCAGGTTCCGGATCGCGGGCGTGCCGATCATGATCTCGTGTGCCGCGACCCGCCCGCTGCCGTCACGCGTCTTGAGCAGGGTCTGCGAGATCACGGCGCGCAGGGATTCCGACAGCATCGCGCGCACCATCTCCTTCTCGGCCGCCGGGAACACATCGATGATCCGGTCGATGGTCTTGGCCGCCGAACTCGTGTGCAGCGTGCCGAACACCAGGTGGCCGGTCTCGGCCGCCGTGAGCGCGAGCCGGATGGTCTCGAGGTCGCGCATCTCGCCGACGAGGATGACGTCCGGGTCTTCCCGCAGTGCGGAGCGCAGCGCATTCGAGAACGAGAGCGTGTGGGGGCCGACCTCGCGCTGGTTGATCAGGCACTTCTTGGATTCGTGCACGAATTCGATCGGGTCCTCCACGGTGAGCACGTGACCGTATTCGTTCTCGTTGATGTCGTTGATCATCGCCGCCAGCGTCGTCGACTTGCCCGAACCCGTCGGTCCGGTCACGAGCACGACGCCGCGGGGGTATTTCGCGATGTCCTTGAAGATCGCGGGCGCCCGGAGGTCCTCCAGCGACAGCACCTTCGAGGGAATGGTCCGCATGACCGCCCCGGCGCCGCGCTGCTGCACGAACGCGTTCACGCGGAATCGCGCCAGGTTCGGGATCGCGAACGAGAAGTCGCACTCCAGCGTCTCCTCGTACGTCTTGCGCTGGGCGTCGTTCATGATGTCGTAGATCATCGCGTGGACGTCCTTGTGCTCCATGGGCGGCAGATTGATCCGCCGGACGTCACCGTGGACCCGGATCATGGGGGGAAGACCCGAGGAGAGGTGCAGGTCGGACGCCTTGTTCTTGACGACGAAGGCGAGAAGCTCGGAGATGTCCATCTATAATCCTTGCGCGTTCTGGAACGGAGAGCCAGGAAGCGTCCGGAAGCGAGTTGCATGCCAAATCTCGCGTGACAGGACGCCGGGAACATGCGCGAGTCATCGGGGATTATCGAAGGTCTGGAAGAGCGCTTGCAAGCCGTCCGTGCCGAGGTGGCGCGGGCCGCGCGCACGGCCGGTCGCGCGCCCGATGACATCCGGATCGTCGCGGTGTCCAAGACATTCCCGGCCGACGCGGTGCGCGCGGTCCACGCTGCGGGTCAGCGGGACTTCGGCGAGAGCTACGTGCAGGAAGCCGTCGCGAAGATGGACGCGCTCGCCGACCTCGACATCACCTGGCATTTCATCGGCCCGATCCAGAGCAACAAGACGCGCGTCATCGCCGAGCGCTTCGCGTGGGTCCACTCCGTCGACCGGCTGAAGATCGCCGAGCGTCTCGCAGCCCAGCGCCCCGTGGCGCTGCCGCCCCTGCAGGTGTGCCTGCAGGTGAACATAAGCGGCGAAACCACGAAGAGCGGAGTCGTCCCGGACGACCTCGCGGCGCTGGCGCGGTCCGTGGACGGGCTCGGGTCCCTGCGGCTGCGAGGCCTCATGGCCATCCCCGAGCCGACGGACGACCCTCGCGTCCAGCACGCCCGCTTCGCCGCCGTAAGGGCACTTCTCGACGACCTGGCCGGTCATGGCCTCGCGCTCGATACTCTGTCGATGGGCATGTCGGACGACCTCCCGGCCGCCGTCGCCGAGGGGGCGACGATGGTGCGCATCGGGCGTGCGATATTCGGGGCGAGGCCACCTGTGCCCTGAATGCCCGGCCCCGGAACGGGAACATTTCGCTTCGTTTCCCCACATAACCGATAATCCCGGCCGCGGCCGGGATGGCCGATCGTAACCATCGGGAGGAATCAACGTGAAATTCTGGAAAGTCGGACTGGCAGTCATGGGTCTCGGTCTCGCGAGCAGCACGGCGTTCGCGGACGACTGGAGCACGCTCAACAGCTGGGAGAACGTCGAGGTGAACGCCCCCGCGATCACCGCGTGGGCCATCGTGTCGCGCTGGGACGCCCTCGACAGCTGGTGTCCCGCGTTCGTGAAGACCGAGATCAAGAGCGGCGGCACGGAACCCGGGGCCGTGCGCGCGATCACGCTGAAGGACGGACCCACGTTCACGGAGCAGCTGCTCTCCGTCGACAAGGACGGAACGGACGGATACAGCTACACCTACAAGATCGTGGAGTCGCCGCTGCCCATCGTCGACTACGTCTCGAAGGTGCGCGTCATTCCCTACGGCGACGACAAGAGCGTGATCGACTGGCAGGGCAGCTACAAGCGTCGCGCGAAGGACAACCCCACGAAGGACAACGACGACGCAGCCGTGATGAAGATCGTGACCGGCCTCTACAAGGCCTGCCTCGCGAACGCGAAGCACATGGCGGAATCCAGGTGAGAACCTGAGCACCGTCAAGACACGGAGCTTTCTGCCGTAACCGTCACAGGGCGGTTGCGGATCCGACACCCGGTCCGGGGGCGCGACGCTCCCGGACCGGGTGGCGTGCAGGGGAGGGGCGTCGATTCCTCCACTCAGCCGGAAGCTGCGCCCGCCAGGCTGCGGGTCTCGCAACGCTCCCGAATACGGGTTATCGTGCCGTACCGCATTCCGCGGTCCGCAAACCTGAGAGAGGACACTACTTGAAAGTCGGATTTGCCGGCGGCGGCAACATGGCCTCCGCGATGATCGGCGGCCTCCTCGCCGAAGGCTGGTCGCGCGACGATCTCTGCGCGGCCGACGTGGACGAGAACGCCCGTGCGCGCCTGGAGCGCGAATTCGGCATCCGTACCGCCGCCAGCGCCGCCGAGGTGGCGGCAGGTGTGGACTGCATCGTCCTCGCGGTGAAGCCTCAGGTCCTGCGCGTCGTCGCGCAGGAGGTCGCGCAGGCCGTCGGCGACAGGCTCGTGGTGAGCATCGCCGCGGGCATCCGCACGACCGATCTCGCCCGCTGGCTCGGCGGCCACCGCCGCATCGTGCGCGTGATGCCCAACACGCCTGCGCTGCTGCGTGCCGGGGTGTCCGCGGCCTACGCGATGCCGGACGTCGGCGCGGACGAACGCGCGTCGGTGGGCGACCTGCTCGGCGCGGTCGGCAAGGTGCTCTGGGTCGACAGCGAGCCGATGCTCGACGGGGTCACCGCCGTCTCCGGCAGCGGACCCGCGTACGTGTTCTACCTGATCGAGGCCATGCAGGCGGCTGCGCGAGAACTCGGGTTCTCCGAAGAGGACGCCCGTCTGCTCAGCGTCGAGACCGTGCTTGGCGCGGCAAAGCTTGCCGAAGCGAGCCCCGAGACGGCGGCGACGCTCCGCCAGCGCGTGACCTCCAGAGGCGGCACGACCGAACGCGCCCTCGAGAGTCTCGAGACGCACCAGGTGGGCGCCCACCTCGTGCAGGCCATTCTCGCCGCGGCCGAGCGTTCCCGGGAACTCGGCGACGCGCTCGGCCAGGACTGACGACCACGCATGATCACCGAAGCCCTGACATTCCTCATCAGCACCATCCTGGGTCTGTTCTCGTTCGCGCTCCTGCTCCGGTTCTATCTCCAGGCCGCACGGGCACCCGCGCGCAACCCGGTTTCCCAGTTCGTCGTCGCACTCACCGATTTCATCGTCCGTCCCGCACGCCGGTACATCCCCGGCTGGGCGGGAATGGACCTCTCCACGCTCGTGCTGGCGTGGTTCACCGAGTTCCTGCTGCTGCTGCTCGTGCGGCTCGTGCAGGGCGGTGCATTCGGCGTCCCGGTCGTGGGTTTCCTGCTGCTCGCGGTCGTGAGCATCGTGAGGATGAGCATCTACATCCTCATGGGGGCGCTCATCATCCAGGCCATCCTGTCGTGGATCGCGCCCTACAGTCCGGTGGCGCCGGTCGCGAACAGCGTGACGCGGCCGTTCCTGCGGCCCTTCCAGCGCTGGGTTCCTCCCGTCGGCAACGTGGATCTCTCGCCACTCGTGCTGCTCATCGTGCTTCAGCTCATACTCATGGTGCCCGTGCGGTGGCTCGAAGGCGCCGTGCGCTATTTCCTCGGAGGGTGATCCCCATGTTCGCCGGTACCGCCGCCACTGTCGGCACGATTCCGCCATGGACCCGGCGCGATCCCTGAACGGGGAGTCCGCCGCCGATCCCCGTGCGACGCTCGCGTGGTGGCATTTCGATGCCCCGGAGGGTGAACTCACGCTCGACATCCACGTCCAGCCGGGCGCGTCGAAGACGGCTTTCGCGGGCACGCACGGCGAGCGACTCAAGGTCCGCATCGCCGCCCGCCCCGTCGAGGGCGAGGCCAATCGCGAACTCGCCGGATTTCTCGCGCGCTACCTCGAGGTTCCACAACGCAGCGTGACGATCGTGCGCGGGCTCACGGGTCGCAGCAAGACCGTCCGGATCTCGGGCGTGGCCGACGTCGCCGCGCGTCGCGTGCTGGCGGAGGGCTGACGAACTTGCCCGTGGCCACGAACCCGCTGGAACAGCTCGTCTCGCGCTTCCGCCAGTGGCGGGAGGAACTGAGGGCGGGCATCGAGGCGTATCACGTCTGGCTCGACACGCACGGCCACGTCGACATCCAGCGGTCCCTGCGCCTCTACGACCTGGCGGAGAGCCTGCGCAACGACCGCATGGTGCTCGCGTTCCTCGCGGAATACTCCCGCGGGAAGTCCGAGCTCATCAACGCGATGTTCTTCTCGTCCTTCAAGCAGCGGCTGCTGCCCTCGACCGTCGGGCGCACGACGATGTGCCCGACCGAGCTCTTCCACGACGCAGCCGAGGAACCCTACATCCGGTTGCTGCCGATCGACACGCGTGCGCGGAACGAGACGATCATCGCGCTCAAGCACCGTCCCGTCGAATGGGTGAAGGTCCGGCTGAACCTGCAGGCGCGTGACGAGATGATCAAGGCGTTCGGCATGCTCGCGCAGACGAAGAGCGTCTCGCTCGAGGAAGCCAACAATCTCGGGCTGTTGAGCGACGGCGACCTCTACACGACCACGGTCATGAAGAAGCGGCAGTCCCGGATCGAGATCCCGGCCTGGCGCCACGCGCTCATCAACTTTCCGCACCCCCTGCTCAAGAGCGGCCTGGTCGTGCTCGACACGCCGGGCCTGAACGCGCTCGGCACCGAACCCGAGCTGACCGTGAGCATGATCCCGAACTGCCACGCGGTGCTGTTCCTGCTCGCCACCGACACCGGGGTGACCAAGAGCGATCTCGACGTCTGGCAACGTTACGTGCACGGGCGCGTGCCGCGCGCGATCGTCGTGCTGAACAAGATCGACCTGCTCTGGGACGACCTGAAGTCGGACGAGGAGATCGACGCGGATCTCGCGCGCCAGATCCGCGACACCGCGAACACGCTCGAGATCTCGCAGACCCACGTGGTCGCCGTCTCCGCCCAGAAGGCGCTCGTGGCACGGGTGCGCGACGACGCGGCACTGCTCGAGCGAAGCCGCATCCGTGATCTCGAACGCATCCTCGCGGACGAGATCATCCCGGCCAAGCAGGAGATCCTGCGTGCCGCGGTACAGCGGGAGATCGGCACGATGGTGAACGCGTCGCTCGAGGGCGTGCGCAGCCACCTCGACTCCACGACGACCGAACTGCACGAGCTCGAGGCGCTCGCGGGCAAGAACCGCGACCTCGCCAGGGCCATGCTCGCGAGACTGGACAAGGAGAAGACCGCCTACCAGAAGAACGTCGAGGAATTCAAGGTGAAGTACGGCGCGGTGCTCAAGCGCGGCCATCAACTTCTCGAGACCCTCGCCGACGACGAACTGGACCGGGTGTTCAGCGAGAACCTGCGCACGATCGAGGGCAGCTGGACCACCGCCGGACTCATGCGCAGCATGCGCGCGCTCTTCGACCAGTTCGGCGGGTACTCGAGCACGATGCTGGATTTCGCGAACGAGACGACGGACTTCGTCGACCGGGTCTATCGCGAGTTCCACGAGCAGCACAATTTCCCCAAGCTGGACCCGCCCCAGCTCAACCTGCAGAAGCACGTGGTGCGCATGGGGCAGCTCAAGCAGGCCACGGAGAGCTTCTGTTCGGATCCGGTGAACGTCGCCTACCCGAAGTTTCTCGTCGTGCGCAACTTCTACGAGCAGCTCGTGAACGAGGCGCGGAACGTCTTCAGCAGCGTCCGGACCGATTTCGAGAGCTGGCTCGGCAACTCGCTCGTGCCGCTCGCGAAGCAGCTCAGGGAACACCAGAAGCTGCTCGAGCGTCGCGTGGAGAACATCCGCAAGGTGAGCGGCGACATCACTTCCCTGCGTGAGCGCCGCTCGGTGCTCGAGGAGCAGCGCACGATCCTCCAGAAGCAGATGGGTGAACTCACGAACATCCGCTCGGTGCTGCAGGGGACGTCCGGCGCGACGACGGTTCCGGACGCGTCGCGCCGGTACGGAGACTGAGGAGGCGCCCCGCCCGCGAACGGACGGGGCGGGGGTGTTCCCGCCGTCGAGCCGGCGGATTACGTCCTGCGCGTCGCCCGCCGACCGGCCCAGCCAACGACCGCGAGTCCGAGACCCATGAGCGCATAGGTTCCGGGTTCCGGCACCGGCGCCACCTCGAACGAGATCCGGTAGATGTCGGTGTTCGCCGAGAGCTGACTGTCGAACGTGTAGCCCGCCGCGGTCGTCATGCCGTTGTAGGCCGCGAACTCCGCGAAGTTGAACGCCACGACCGAGTTCTGATCCGCGCGCAGGTCGTTGTTGCCGACGAACGCCGCGGCCGCGGGATCGAAGATCTCCGAACCGGCGTCCCAGAGGTCCCGGCTGCGCTGCGTGATGCTGCCGATCAGCAGGTTGCCCGAGCTGTCGAACAGGTGATACTGCGTGGGGCTGTCGTTGCCCACGAAGAAGTCGTTGCTCGGCACCACCATCGATGCGAACGTGAAGTACTGGTTGACCGCGGTGTCGACCATGAACGTGCTGGAGTCCGACTCGCCGGGCAGCAGCGCGCCCGCGGCGGTGCCGAGCGTGGCGGTCGGGTCCGCGGCCGCGAACGCCGGGAACCAGGCGGATCCGGTCCCGCCCTCGGCGATCGAGATGATCGGCGCCGTCGCGACGTCGCCGATGCTGAACGAGTCGAACGTCCCGTTGTTGAAGCCGACCCGCAGCGGTGCGAAACGCACGCTGTTCGCCGGGGCGAGGTTCTCGACGGTGACCTTGACCTGGACCTGCGCCGCTTCGGCGCCCGTGGCGAAGGCAAGTGCTGCGGCGGCCACGGCGATCGGCCGGGCCAGTGTGCGTGCTGTGATCATTCGGGTGTCTCCTGGTCGATAATCGGGATGTCGCGCGGGTCTCGCGGTCCGGCGTGGCGGCCCCGCACGGCTGGCATGTTCCGGAGGGGGCATCACGGAGTCCTCACCGGAAAGTCACGGCGCCGTGAAGTCTTCGCGTGCGGGACCTGTTGAAATCGCGGCACGCACCTTCGAGACCGACTGACGGCCCGCGTGATGAGACAAAACCTGCTGCTCGTCGAGGACGACGACGCCATAGCCGACGTGGTGGCGCTGCACCTGCGCGAGGCGGGCTATCACGTGCAGCGCGAGGCCGACGGCGCGCGTGCGATCGACGCCGTCCTGCGCGAGCGCTTCGATCTCGTCGTGCTCGACCTGATGCTCCCCGGGGCGGACGGCCTGGACGTGTGTCGCCAGCTGCGCGCGCGTCCCGACTACGTGCCCCTCATCATCATCAGCGCACGCACGAGCGAGACGCACCGCATCCTCGGTCTCGAACTGGGCGCGGACGACTACCTCCCCAAGCCGTTCTCGGTGCTGGAACTCGTGGCGCGCGTGCGTGCGCTGCTGCGGCGGGCGGACAAGCTCCGGCACCCGGACACGGCACCGGGCGAGATCCGGTTCGACGACTGCGTGCTCGATCCGATACGCCGCGAACTGCGGCGCGGCGACCGCGTGGTCGCCCTGACGCTGCGCGAGTTCGACCTGCTGTTCTTCCTCGCGCGCCACCCGCAGCAGATCTTCAGCCGCACGGACCTCCTCAACCGGGTCTGGGGTGCCGGCTTCGACGGCTACGAGCACACCGTGAACTCGCACATCAACCGTCTGCGCGCGAAGATCGAGACGGATCCGCAGGAACCGAGAGTCATCGAGACCGTCTGGGGCATGGGCTACCGGTTCGGTGCGAGGCCGGCATGATCATGAGACTGTCCTTCTCGCGCCGCATCGTGGTCGCGTTCGCGCTGCTGCTGCTCGGCTTCAGCCTGCTCGTCGCGTTTCTCGTCCACCGGGTGAGCATCGAGCACGAGCAGGAGACCCTGCAGCGTCTCTCGCACGGACTCGCGCACCACATCGTCGAGCACTGGCCCGAGGTCGCGAAACCGGCCGAGGCGCCGCTGGACCGTGCGGCGCTCGACTCGCTGCTGCACATGCTCATGACGGTGAACCCGGCCATCGACGTGTACGTGCTCGACGACCGCGGGCGCGTGCGCGCGTATCTCGGTGATCCGGACGCCGTGCGCGATCCGCAGGTCGACATGGCCGTGGTCCGCGCGTTCCTGTCCGGCGCCATGCCGCCGCTGCCGGGCACGGACCCGAAGGCCCCCGGCGCGCCCAAGATCTTCAGCGCGGCGATGTTCCCGCCCGCGCCGGGCACGCCGCCGGGCTATCTCTACGTCGTGCTCAACGGCCAGGCACGCGTCGAGGCCGAGGGCACGGTGGGCTTCGCGCGGCTCTGGCGATCCACTGCGATCGCCGTGGGCATCGGTCTTCTCCTCACGCTGTCGGTCGGGGCGATGACGTTCCGGTCGCTCACGCGACCCCTTCGCCGGCTCGCCGCCCGCATGGCGGCGTTCCGTGTCGACAGGGTCCCGGACACGGAGGGACCGGCTCCCGACGTGTCGGGCGACGAAGTGAGGGCCATGGAACGGTCGTTCGCCGCGATGGCGCAGCGCATCGCGTCACAGGTTCGTGACCAGGCTGCCCAGCAGGCCGCGCACCGGGAGGTCATCGCGAACGTCGCGCACGACCTGCGCACGCCGCTCACGGCGCTGCACGGCTACCTCGAAGCGCTCTCGGACGGCGGCGCCGCGGCCGGGTCGGCAGACCGTTCGCGTTACGTCTCCGCCGCGCTCGCGCAGAGCAACAAGGTGCGGCGACTGTCGCAGCAGCTCTTCGAACTCGCGCGGCTGCAGTCCACCGACGAGATCCTGCAGCGCGACCGTTTCCGGCTGGACGAGCTCGTGCACGACACCGTGCAGAAGTTCGAGCTTTCCGCGCAGCCAGCGCCGGTGACGCTGCTCGGGCCGGCCCCGGGCCGAATCGAGATGGAGGGGGACCTGCACCTCATCGACCGTGCGCTCACGAACCTCATCGACAACGCCATCCACCATGGAGCGGGGCGCCATCCGGTCCGCGTGAGCCTGCTGCACAGGAGCCGCGGCGTCGCGCTGGTGGTGGAGGACGACGGGCCCGGGCTCCCGCAGGAACTCTCGCAGCGTCTCGATGCCGGGCAACCCGTGCGCGAGCCCCCGATGGAACGTCCCGGAGGCGGTTTCGGCGGGCTCGGCCTCGCGATCGCCCAGCGCGTGGCGTGGCTCCACGGCGGAAGTCTGCGAACCCTCCCGACTTCTAACGGGGGAACCCGGCTGTGCCTCGCGCTGCCGCTCGTGGCGCGCGCGGGCCTCACGGCGGGCGAGTAGTCGGCGGGACGGGTCGGCGGGATGCTGGCCCGGGACGTGACCCCGCGCGTGCGCGGTGCCTTTGGTACAGTGGCCGGAGGACTGTCCCGAGGGGTGACACCGTGAATTCGCACAGACAGCAGATACTCGACCAGTTCACGAAACAGGCGCCGCTGTTCCAGGCCAGTCACCATTCCGCGGAATCGGCGACGGCGGTCGCCCTGGCCGTGTCAGGAGTCAGCGCACGCGACGACGTGCTCGACGTCGCGTGCGGTCCCGGGGTGCTCGCGTGCGCGTTCGCGAAGGTGGCCCGGCACGTCACGGGCATCGACATCACCCCGACGATGCTCGCGCAGGCCCGGGCGCTGCAGGAGGCCACCGGCGTCGGCAACGTCACCTGGCAGGTGTGCGACGTTCATCGCATGCCCTTCGACGATGCGAGCTTTTCGCTCGTCGTCACCCGGTACGCGTTTCACCACATCGAGGATCCGGGCGCAGTGCTCGGCGAGATGGTCCGCGTGTGCCAGCCGGGTGGTCACGTCGTGGTCATCGATGCCGCCCCGCCCGCGGAAAAGGCCGACGCCTACAACGAGATCGAGAAGTGGCGCGATCCCTCGCACACCAGGGCGCTTCCCGAGGAGGAGGTGGCCGCGCTCATGGAAGACGCGGGTCTCACCATCGTTCGTCGGCACCGGTATGCATGGGAGGTGACGGCCGAAAGCCTCCTTGCCCGCTCGTTCCCCGAGGATGGCGATCGTGCCCGCATCCGTGCGGCCTACGCGGAAGACGCTGGCCGGGACACCCGGGCAATGAACGCACGATTCGTCGACGACGAGCTGTACGTCACGTTTCCCACCTTGATCACCGTGGGCGGGAAGGTGGTCCGCTGATACGTCCGTGGCGACATCGAGGTTTCCCCGTGCGCATGTCGTCACGTGGCATCGCGCCGGGCAGTGGGGCGCGGCGGTCCGCCGCACGGACCCCTGACGGGCGGGGGCGGACATGAACGCCCTCCACGAGATCGTCATCCTGCTCGCCGCCGCGATCGTGGTCGTTCCGGTCTTCCGGCGGCTGGGGCTGAGCGCCGTGCCGGGCTATCTCGTCGCGGGCATTCTCGTCGGACCTTCGGGCCTCGGACTCATCACGGACGTCGGGCAGATCCTGCACCTTTCCGAACTGGGCATCGTGCTGATGCTGTTCGTGACCGGTCTCGCGCTGGACCCGGAACGGGTGCGCCTGCTTCGCCGTTCGGTGTTCGGGCTGGGTGCCGCGCAGGTCGCCGCGACCGGACTGCTGCTGGGGCTGGCCGGGTTCGCGCTCGGGCTCGACCTGCGCATCGCGGTGGTGATCGGCCTCGCCCTCGCGCTCTCTTCCACGGCCTGCACGCTGCAGCTGCTCGGAGAGCGAGCCGAACTGCACGAGCGTCACGGGCGGTCGGCGCTCGCCGTGGTCCTCTTCCAGGATCTCGCGGTCATTCCGTTGCTCGCGCTGATTCCGTTGATGGGCGAAGCCGGCGTTGCCGGCACGCCGTCCGCCACGTGGCGGTCCCTCGCGACGGCGGTGATCGCGATCGCCGCCGTCGTGATCGGTGGCCGCCTCGTGCTGCGCCCGCTGCTCCGAGTCGTCGCTGCGTCGAGAACGCAGGAGATCGTCACGGCCACCGCGCTGCTCGTGGCGGTCGGCGTACCCCTGTTGCTCGCCGAAGCGGGGCTGTCGATGGCTCTCGGTGCGTTTCTCGCGGGCCTGCTGCTGGCGGACTCGGACTTCCGGCACGAGTTCGAGTCCGCCGTCGAGCCGTTCAGGAGCCTCCTGGTCGGCCTGTTCTTCGTTGCCACCGGGATGTCGGTGAACATGGGCCTGCTCGTTTCGTCCCCTCTGGCCGTCCTGGGCATGGTGGCGGCCTTCATGGCGATCAAGGCGGCCGTGCTGGGTCTGATCGCGCGCACCAGCGGGCACGACCGGGTCTCGGCCCTGGGCTTCGTCGCCTTGCTCGCCTCCGGCGGTGAATTCGCGTTCGTGATCTTCGGGATGGCCTCGGCGCACGCGCTGATCCCGCCGGCCACCGCCGAATTCCTCGTGCTCGCCGTCACGATATCGATGGGCCTCACGCCCGTTCTCGTCGCACTGGCCGCTCGCGTGCGCGGCGCCGACGATCCCGCGGACCGGAAGCTGCGCGTCTTCGTCAGTTATTCGCGGCAGGACTTCCGGCGTGCGGACGAACTGGTCGGCGTGCTGGAGGCCGACGGCTTCGAAGTGACTCTCGACACGCGGGATCTCCCGTTTGGCGAGCGATGGCAGGACGAACTCGATCACTTCATCCGCCGCTCCGACATCGTCGTATGGCTCGTCAGCCGTGCGTCGATCGCCTCCCGATGGTGCCGGTGGGAGCTGGAGCGCGTGACGGAACATGGCAAGAGGCTGTTCCCGATCTTCGTGGAGAACGTGCCGCCCGAAGATCTCCCGGAAACGCTCGGAGACGTGCAGGTCTTTCCCCAGTCCGGGACGGTCGATCTCGCCGATGCGGGCCAGCGCGGTCGCCTGCGCGATGCGCTGCGAGCGAACGGCCCGTGGCTCAGGGAACACACACGCCTGTCCGAACGGGCGCGGCTCTGGGCGGAGGGGGGCCGCGGCGCGGACTGGCTGCTTCGGGGGCGCGAACTCGCCGCAGCCGAGGCCTGGCGCGAACGCGCGGCGGCGCAGTCGCAACCTGTCGGCCCGCTCGTCCTGGACCTCATTCACGCGAGCCGCGTCGCGGAAGGCAAGACCTGACCACCTTTGCCCGGGCCGGTGCGCATCCTACGTCGTGAACGCGATTCACCCCACTGCCTCGAGTGCGGTTGCCGTAACATGACCGGCGAGAACCTCGAGGCGTCGGGAAGTCGCGGCGTGCTGCGCGTTGCTGCACGGCAGCACGAGCCCCCGACGAATGCCGCGCGGGAGGCGAGCGATCCTCCCGGCACCTGTGATGTCCTCGTTACGTGAATCCGATTGAACCGGTCGATCGGCGCGCGCTGGCGCGGAGTCGACCGGACACGAAGCTGGCGGCCGCAGACCAGCGCGCGCGGACTCGTCACGAATCGTCCTGCGCGTAGCAGTCGAGTCGAAGATCGATGTCACGGGAGGAGGAACGCATGGACAAGTCTCACGGAAGGCTGGTGGTCCCGATGGTTCTCGCATGCCTCGTCGCACTGTCGTCGGGGCAGGCTCGCGCGGACAAGACGTACGGTCCGGGGGTGACCGATACCGAGATCAGGGTCGGCAACACGATGGCGTACAGCGGCCCCGCCTCGGCCATCGGCGCCATCGGGCACACGCTGACCGCCTACTTCACGCGTCTCAACGAACAAGGCGGGATCGGCGGCCGAAAGATCCGGTGGATTTCTCTCGACGACAGCTACAGCCCGCCCAAGACCGTCGAGCAGACGCGCCGCCTCGTGGAGGAGGAGCGCGTACTGTTCATCGCCGCGCCGCTCGGGACCCCCACGAATTCCGCGACCCGCAAGTACCTCAACGCCAAGAAGGTCCCGCAGCTCTTCCTGATCAGCGCCGCATCGAAGTGGAACGACCCGAAACACTTTCCGTGGTCGATGAGCATGACCTGGGGTCCCGACTACTACACCGAGGCCCGCATGCACGTGCGCTATCTGCTGCAGGAGCATCCTGACGCGCGCGTCGGCGTGCTTTACCAGAACGACGACGGTGGCAAGGACCTGCTGCACGGCCTCGACGACGAGCTCGCCGCCTCCGGCAGGCACGCGACGGCCGAGGTCTCGTTCGAGGTCACCGATCCGACCGTCGACTCGCAGATCGTGTCCCTCAAGCAGAGCGGAGCCGATGCACTCTTCATCTACAGCCTCACGCCGAAGGCCTGTGCGCAGGCGATCCGGCGGGCCTACGAGGTGGGCTGGCGCCCGGTGCGCTTCCTCTTTTCCGGTTGCCTGCACCCGGACGCGGTGCTGACGCCTGCCGGCCTGGACAAGTCGGTCGGACTCATCGCGACGGGTGCCCTCAAGACGCTTTCGGAGCAATCCATGTCGGATCCGGCGATCGTCGAATACCTCGCGTTCATGAAGCAATACAATCCTTCCGGTGTGCCGGAGGACGGTTACAACCTCTACGGGTATGCGCTCGGCAAGTCCATCGAGGAGGTGCTGCGGCGCTGCGGGGACGATCTCACGCGCGAGAACGTGATGCGCGTCGCGTCCTCGCTGAAGGGCTTCAGGAATCCCATGTATCGCGACGGGATCCTGATCGACACTTCGCCCGACGACTACGCAACCGTCCAGGATGCCTACATGATGCGGTTCGACGGGAAGCACTGGGTGCAGATCGGGGAACTGCTGCACGGCCGGTGACGTGACCGGCCTGCGGGGCCCCTGGCGGTGTGCCCCGCAGGCCGCGCTCGATGAAGCAGCGGGCGCCACGCACGTGCGAGCCTTCCGGAGCCTTGCCCTGGGGAGATGATGGTGGACGCCACTGCGCGCTGCGTGCTGGGCATGGACCTCGGCACGAGCAGCCTGAAATGTGTGCTGATGGACGAGTCCGGTCGCCTGCTCGCGTCCGCGGTTCGCCCGTATCCCACGCAGAGTCCCCGACCCGGCTGGGCGGAGCAGGACCCCGCGGACTGGCTCGTCGCGTTGCGCGGCGCCGTGGACGAACTGCGTTCCATGACCGCTGGCACCGTCGATCGCATCGCCGCAATCGGCATCTGCTCGGCCGCGCACATCCCCGTGCTGCTCGATGACGCGAAGCGCGTGGTCCGGCCCGCGATTCTCTGGAGCGACCAGCGCAGTGGTGACGAGGTTGCGGCGCTCGCCGGTACGCACGGTGACCTTCTCGCACACACTGCACTGAACGATGCCGGGTGCACATGGACGCTGCCGCAACTGCTCTGGATCTGGAATCACGAACCCGACGCCTTGCCGCGCACGCGAACGCTGCTCAGCTCGAAGGACTACCTCGTCTTCCGGCTCACCGGCGAGGCGGTCATGGACTACGGCAGCGCGGCCGCGACGCTCATGCTGGACGCCCGACGCAGGGCGTGGTCGCCCGAGCTCCTCGGGGCGAGCCGGCTGCCGCCGGACGCGTTTCCGCGTCTCCGGCATGCCCTCTCGATCGTCGGCACCGTGACCGGCGAGGCGGCGGAGGCGTTCGGGCTGCCGGCCGGCATTCCCGTGATCGCGGGCACGCTCGACTCGGCGGCCGAGATGGTCGGATGCGGCCTGCTCGCGCCCGGGGCCGCAGGCATGCTGCGCGTCGGCAGCGCGGGCGGGGCGATGACGGTCACGGACCGGGCGGCATTCCATCCCGGCGTGATCACGTATCCGCATGTCGCCGACGGCCGGTTCTACAAGCAGGCGGGCACGAATGCGTGTGCGACGTCGCTCAAGTGGCTGCGCGATCTCTGCCGAAGCCTGCGCGGCACCGACGGGCCGGAGTTCACCTACGAGACCATGGATCGTCTCGCGGCGGAGTGTCCGCCGAGTGCGGAGGGGCTCATGTTCCACCCCTACCTGCAGGGGGAGCGAGCGCCATACTGGAACCCGGACCTTCGCGGCAGCTTCACCGGGCTGGACCTCCGGCACGGCTGGCCGCACTTCGTGCGCGCCGTCATGGAGGGCGTCGCGTATTCCCTGCGCGACTGTCTGGGCATGTTCGAACGCGAAGGGCTCACGATGACCTCTGCCGTGCTGTCAGGCGGCGTCGTGCAATCGCCGGTCTGGTCCCGGATCATCACGGACGTGACGGGCCTGGAAACGCGCACGATCCGGCACGGCGACTCCGCGCTCGGGGCGTGCATGCTCGCGGCCACGGCCGCGGGACTCTTCCGCGACGTGGAGCACGCCGTCGCCAGGTGCGTGGTGCCGGAAGACACGCTGCGACCGGACCCCGCCAGGCGTGATGTGTATGCGCAGGCGTTTCCACGGTATCAGGCGACGGCGAGGTTCCTGGACGAAATGGCCCGGAAGAGCGGCGGATGACTTCTTCCGTGCCCGCCCCTCTGGTCGCGTCGTCGCCTCGCGCAACTCGTGGCACGCGCCTGCTTCGCGAGCTTCTGCGTGAGGGCCGAAGGCCACGATCGCGATCCCGTTTCCGACCGTCGGGACGGCGTGCGATGGACATGGAAATGTACCGTTCGTATGCTGTGAGCGCGACACCGGCAATCTCGCGGAGCGGCCCCGTAATGTGTCCCGGAGCGGAGAATGGAGAGGGGGGTGACTGGGGTCTTGTCGGACCCGCGTGGTAACCTTCGGAGTACTGAAATGATATACAGTCTCAGTGTGCTGAGAAATGTCGTGTAAGTGTGAGTACGGATTGAATAATTCCACCCGTGATATTTAACAGGGGGTGATGTTATGCAGCAAACCTGTCTCCCCAAATCAAGCTAGGCGGGAGAAAAAAGAATGTCCGATGGGACCTCTCTAATAAACCTCGGCGAGCTGTCGAAGCCGGCGACTGTACTGATCGAGAAAATCTCGGCGGCCGTTGGTGTGCTGTACGAGCCGCATCATATTAAGCGAGTGGCGCAAGCCGAGGCAGAAGCCGAAAAGATAAAGGCACTGGCGCAGATCGAGATCTCCGAAATCCAGCAGCGGGCGCTCGTAAGAATGGTTCAAGAGGAGGGCCGGAACCAGGAGAACATCGAGAGAATAGCCGCCGGTGCTGCTGAACGACTCGATTCGAAAGCAGATCCGTCAAATATGGAGAACGATTGGATCGCCAATTTCTTTGAGAAATGCAAAACAATCTCGGACGCAGAGATGCAAAGTCATTGGTCCGCGTTGCTCGCGGGAGAGGCCAGTCAGCCAGGCACCTTTTCGAAACGTACGGTCGAGCTCGTTTCAACCCTGGACAAACAGGACGCGTTGCTATTCACGAAGCTCTGTAGTTTTGGTATCGTCGGTGGCGACGTGTTTCCAGTGGTGTTTGATCACCGTGCTGAGATCTACAAGAGCGCTGGTATCAACTTCACCACGCTAAATCATCTCGAAGCCATCGGGCTCATTCGATACGGCGGGATCCAAACGTTCCTCCTGGAGCATCTTCCGCAAAGGTTTGCGTTTACGTACTTCGGCAAACCACTCCTCTTTCAAATGCCAGCCCAGAGCGAGAACAAGCTCGATGTTGGCACCATCATGCTGACCAAAGCGGGCCAGCAGCTGGCCAAAATCAGCGGCGCAGCCCCGATTCCGGAGTTTCCGCCTTATCTTTTGTCGGAGTACAAGAAGAAAGGAGTTCAAGTTGAATTTCCGAGTGCCTAACAAAGCGATGGAGTCCGTTCCCGGTGGTCGCCCGACTCACAAAGTGCAATGCACTTTGCTCGCGGCTCATCGCTGGCGTTAGGCGTCACAATCGCTCCCATCGGCGCGTGTCACCATGGCTTGCTATAAATGCACATCAAGAAACTGACGATCAAAAACTACAGGTCGTGCGTAATGACAACGTTCGAGCCGCACGAGCACTTGTCCGTCCTAATTGGGCCGAATGGGAGCGGAAAGACAAACGTGCTTTCCGCGATAAAGCTTCTGCATTCGCTAGGGAAGGTCTGATTAAGTCTACCGAACAACTGGCGAAGCGTTGATGGACGCAGAGGAGGCGTCGAGATGAGCCAGATGAGTTTTTCGGATGCGGAGTACGCGAGCAAGCGGAAGAAGACCCGACGTGAAGTCTTCCTG
>WGLR01000033.1 GCA_016125475.1 Betaproteobacteria bacterium | reverse complement strand
GAAGGCCGCTGGCAAACCGCCCAAGGTCATCATCGTTGCCCTGATGCGCAAGCTCGTCGCCATCGCTCACGCGATCCTCAAGTCCGGACGACCCTTCGATCTCACCCGACATCTGACTTGATTTCCATAACGGTATCTACGCACCCTACGCACTCGCCCCCTCCCTCGCTTTGCGGGGGAGGGTTGGGGTGGGGGCCGCGAAAAAAACGCCGAACGCGCCTACAGCGGCCCGTCGCAGACGTCGTGGCCGTCGGCCGGGATGCTCTTCGAGACGAGCTTCTCGATCGGCACCCAGAAGATCGAGCTCGCGAGGCGCGCGACCGTCCCGAGGATGTCTCCCGCGCTCACGCCCACCTTGAAGTTCCCGAAGGTTCCGGTGACCTCGATGGGGGTCGCGAGGCTCAGGAACTGCGGCACCTTCGGCTTCGGCTGCATGCGCAGCTTCAGTTCCTCGTCGCGGAAGTTCGCGCGGCCCTGTCCCCGCACGCGCATCCGGCTCGTGTCGAGCAGGATCGTGCGGTCGACGAGGCGTCCGTCCTGCAGGGAGAAGCGCCCGATCGCGCAGTTGATGTGCGACGCGGACGCGGGGTCGACCGCTGGCACGAGTGCCACGAGCACGTTCACGGCCCAGAGGTCGAAGACGCCCGACTTCATGTTCACGGGCCAGACCGCGAAGTCGATCTTCCCCGAACCGAACTTGAGGATGTCCGAGAGGTACCGTGCGTGCGAGTTCACGTCCAGCTTCAGGCTGAACTTGCCGCGCAGGTCCGTGTCCGGCTTGATGCGTCGCGCGAGGATGCCGTAGTCGAAGTGGTCGACGTCGATCCGCGTGTTCACCTTCACTTCCTGGTCCGTCGGTTCGTAGCCGAGCCACAGGCGCGCCGACCCGCCAGGTATGTTCACGTCGACCGGGCCGATGTCCGCGCGGCCGTTCTCGAGCCTTGCCTCGAGGTGTCCGCTGCCGAGCTTGTCCTTGCCCGACAGCACCTGGTCGACACGCACGTCGAGGAAGACGTCCTGCCGGCGCAGCACCGCGGGACTCAGCAGCTTCTGCGCCCTGTCGCTCGCGGCCGCGGCCTTCGCCTTGAGTTCTCCGGTCGTGAGCGTCTTCTCCTGTTCGGGCTTCTTCTCCACGGGCGACCAGTTCCCGAACTCGAAGTCGTCGAGCTGGATCGTCGGTGCGCTGAGCGTCACGTCGAGCCTGGGTTTCGGGCGCGCGGTGTCCAGCAGGCCGTGGCCGCGCAGCGTGCTGCTGCCCACGCGCAGTTCGAGGTCCGACACCTCGTAGCCACGGGCGGACATCCGGAAGCGGCCGGATGCCGAGTAGGGGCCCCAGGGCGGCAGTGACGCGCGCACGAGCCCGTTCAGCTTGTCGAAGCGCGTGCCGTCGAGCTTGAGGTCCAGAACGACGTCGCCCTTGCCGACCGGTTTGGTGACCGCACCCTGCAGCTGCACGTTCAGGTCCGGCACCTTCGCGTCGAGCCGGAACGGCACGCGCGCGTGCGGCTTCACGAGCTCTTCGGCCGTCGCCGTCACGAGCCCGAGGTGGATGGGTACCTTGTCGACGGAGCCCTCCAGGTCGAGACGCACGGGCTGCCCGGGTCTGGCGCTCAGCTCGCCGGAATGCAGCAGCACCCGGGCCTCCGCGTGCGTGTTCGGGTCGCGCAGCGTGACGACCGCGTCGTCGACGTTGCCGATGAGCTCCGAGCGCGCGAGCAGCTCGCCGAGCAGGCTCGAGCGCGCGGTGAGGTTCAGCCGTATGGCGCCGACGTGCGCCTCGAGGTCGCGCGAGAGTCCGTAGCGGCGCAGCAGGCTGCCCACGTCGACGTCCTGCGCGGCGAGCCACAGGCTGCTCGTGGGCTGGCTGCCGCGCAGGTCGAGCGAGACCGCGCCGCGGAACGGAATGTCGGCGATCGTGGCGCCGAACGCGGAGGGCTGCATCGCGCCGTCCCGTATGCGGCCGTCGAACGCGAGGTCGCGCGGCACGAGCGGCGTGCCCTCGACGCGCTGCACGCGCACCTGCACGTCGGCGTTGCCGAGGTCGATGCCCTTCGGGAGGATGGGTATGTCGAGCACCGGCCTGCCGTCGTCGGGTCCCGCGGGGCGCGGCGTGCGGCGCGGAGGCAGCAGGGACTGGAGTTCGGCCACGTCGATGAGCGGCGACTTCAGCTCGAGGTGCAGCAGCGGGTGGCCATCCACGAGCGTGCTGCGTGCCGTCGCGTCGAAGCGCGTGCGGCCGAGCCGGAACGCGAGATCGTCCACGCGCCACGTGGTGTTCGTCATCGAGGCGTGGCCGCTCAGCGCGACGGGAACGCTCGCTCCGGCCGGAATGCCGAGCCAGCGCGCGACGTCGGCGGTCCGCCTGCCGGACAGGTCGAAGTCGAGTTCCGGGCCGGCGTGTTCGCCGGGCGCTTCGAGAATTCCGGTCAGCCGCGCGCGGACCGTGCCGGAACGCACGCGGAGCGCGAGCGGCGTGCGCTGGTCGAGCATCACGCGTTCGAGCGTGCCGCCGCTCAGCGAGGCCCGCACGGGCTGTCCGAGCAGGTTGCCGCTCAGGGACCCCGACAGGGCCTTGCCGGCCGGCAGCGCCACGCGCAGCCGGTCGAGCGCGAATTTCACGGGACGCCCGCCCTCGATGTTCCCGTAGCTGAATCGGCCGCGATCGACGTCCAGGTGCACGTCGAGACTCTGGACGAGCTCGGAGCCCTGGTCGCCCCGCGCCGCGAGGCGCAGCGAGAATCGGCCGAGGTGACCCTCGACCCCGCGCGCGCCGGTGAGGAGTTCCGCGAGGCCGCCGAGATTCGAATCCTCCGTGCCGAGCGCGAGTTCGAACTGCGGAGGATCCGTCGTCGCGTCCGCGGCGATGGTGCCGTGGAGCGCGACGCCCGTCACGACCGCCGCGACCGGGGCTTCGAGGCGGCCGTCGTCGAGCCTGAGGTGCAGCACGGCGTCGTGCACGTTTCCGGGCAGGTTCAGCCACTGGATCACGGCCAGTCTCAGGTCGACGTCCGAGCCCCGGAGCGCCCGCAGCGAGAACGTCGCGGCTGCGAGTTCGCGGTACGTGTCGCGCAGGCTGCGAGGAGGCTCCTCCGTCGTGTCCGGCTTTTCCGACAGGAACGGCCTCAGGTCGAGCGTGGGCAGCGAGAGGTCTCCGGTCACCTTCGGTCGTGGCCCGCTCGAGTCGAACGCGATCGTCCCGCGCATCGACGTCGCGCCCATCACGCCCGTGAGGCCCGTCACGGCCACGTGCTGCGCGTCGAACTTCACGTGGCCCGCCAGCGCGGAGGCGCCGACCTTCGGAAACGTCGTCTGCAGCAGGCGCGCGAGTTCCGAGAGGTCTGCCGTGCCGAGCGCGAAGTCGACGTCGCCACTCGTGCCGCGCACGTCGCCCCGGAGGTTCAGCACGGTACTCAGGAACTCGAGCCGGAGCGTCATCGGCCAGGGGGCAGCCGAGCCGATCAGCGCCGACAGCGGCCCCCCCGTGAACGAGACGGAATAGGGAAAGCTTTTCTCCACGCGCCCCTGCATCGTGAGCTGCATCTGCTCGCCCTGCCGCGCTTCGCCCGCGAGCGAGTCCAGATCGAAGAAGTGACTGGTGCCGTCGCGCGCGACGTACTCGGCCGTGACGTGCCGGAGCGAGACCTTGCGGATGTCGAGCATGAGCGCCGCGTCGCGTGCCGTCCGCTTCGGCGCGCCGTCCGGTGTCGCGGCGGGCGCGGGCGTCCGTTTCGGAAACTGGAAGGTCCAGTTGTTGCTGCCGTCGGGCGCGGTCACGAGTCGCACCGTCACGTCCGACCCCGACAGCTCGCGGATGTGCACGCGGTGCTGCAGGAGCTGCCAGAGGTCGACCGCGAGACGGACTTCGCCCAGGCTCGCGAGCGTGCCGTTGCCGAAGCCGCCGGGATTCGCGACGTGAAGCCCGCCGATGCGCAGCCACGGTTCGCCGGAGATCTCGATCTCGGCGGGACCGTCGAAGCGGACCTCCCGGTGCAGGGCATCCGAGAATGCGGAGGCGATCGGGTCGCGCAGCAGCGACGCGTCCACGGTCACGCCCACGAACGCGACGTACGCAACGGCGCCGGCGACGAGCAGCACGATTGCGGCCAGCGTCCAGGCGGTCCACTTCGCGATGCGCAGGAGAAGGGACGGTCGCGCCCGGGCCGGCTGTCCGGCTCCGGCGATCGGGGCGGGGCTTCCGGTCGGATCGGTCATCGCGTGTCGGGAGAGGGCGTTCCGCGGCGACGGCGGGCCACCCGGTGGCTTTCGCGGTTCATCTCATTGTGGACGCGGGCGGGGGTGGCGAAGTTCATCCGGCCACACGCACCGCACGTGGTGCGAAACGGGTATGCTCCCGCGGGTGTCCGGATGCTGTCACAGCGGGACGGGCGGTGCAATGCAGGAGTCATCATGATCAGACGGGCCATGGCCGCGTTCGCGGCGGGGGTGGCACTGGCCGTGGCGTGCGCGCCCGCGCTGGCCACCCGCTGGGTGCGTGTCGGCGGCGACGCCGAGGGCGAGCACTTCGTCGACGACGCCGCGCTCTCGCGGACCGGTGAAATCGTGCGTCTCGTGAAGCGCGTCGTGTATCTGGCACCGCACCCGATGGGCGACACGCCGGGCATGCCGCTCATCCGGGAGACCCTGGGCGTCGTCGAGTGCGACTGTCTCCGCGCGCAGCACCGCGCGGTCTCGGTCGAGGTGATCGGCATGGACGGCCACGTGCTGATCACGACCGGGCCGATGAAGCGCATCTGGGAACGGATCGAGCCGGATTCGCCGGGCCGCGCCACTCTGGATTTCGCCTGCGCCCGCACCGCCCCCTGATCGAGACTTCACGCTCCTCGCGGCACCCATCGGACGTTCCCCGTCCGGCGTGGCGCCCGTCGCTCCCCGCCCGGACGGCGGGCGCGCCCCGAACGCCCGTCACGCCATCGCATACACTCGGGGCTGTTCGCAAGCAGGGCCCAAGGTCATGAGCCGCTGGATTCTCGCCATGCTCTGCATGGTCGTGTCATGGATTGCCGCCGCGGACGCGACGGCCCGGGTGGTGTCGTTCTCGCCGCAGGGCGAGGTGAAGGGCGTGCGGCAGGTCGTCGCACGCTTCGACTCGCCGATGGTTCCGTTCGGTGCGCCCGCGCTCCTCGAGCCTTTCGAGATCGCCTGTGATGCGCCCGGTTCCGGGCACTGGATCGACGATCGAAGCTGGGTCTACGACTTCGATCGTGATCTCGCTGCCGGCGTGCGCTGCAGTTTCAGCCTCCGTCCGGGGGTGCACGATCTCGCCGGCACTGCGCTGCCACCCGCGGCGTTCGAGTTCACGACCGGCGGGCCCACGGTGCTCGAGTCCGTGCCGTGGCAGGGCGACGAGTCGATCGACGAGAACCAGGTCTTCGTGCTCGGGCTCGACGCACCCGCCACGCCGGCCTCGATCCTCCGCTTCGCGTGGTGCGACGTCTCCGGACGCCAGGACCGCGTGCCCGTGCGCGTCGTGACGGGGAAGGACCGTGAGACCATCCTCGCGAGCCAGCGGGACTTCGTCGACCGCGTGGCGCGGCGCGTGCTGACCGATGCGGAGTACGCGACGTTCGCGCACGATCCGCGTCCCGACGCGCTGCCCGTCGTGCTCGTCGCGTGCCGGGCGCGGCTCCCGAACGAAGCCGCCGTGCACCTCGTGTGGGGGGCAGGCATCAGCACGCCGGGCGGAGTCGCGTCGACGGGCGATCAGGTGCTCCCGTTCAAGGTGCGCCCGGTCTTCACGGCAGCCTTCAGCTGTCGGCGCACCAGCGCGCGCAGCAATTGCCTGCCCGTGCTTCCCATGACGGTCGCGTTCACCGCGCCGGTGGCGGTCGACGTCGCGGGTCGCGTGCGCCTCAGGGGCGAGGACGGAAAGGTCTACGCGCCCCGGTTCACGGACGACGAGCGCAGGTCCGGATTCGTGGAGTCCGTGACGTTTCCGGGACCGTTCCCGGAGGCGGCAGCCTTCACGCTCTCCCTGCCCGACGGTCTCGTCGACGACAGCGGTCGTCCGCTCGCGAACGCGCGGCGTTTCCCGCTGACCGTCCGGACGGATCCCGCGCCGCCGCTCGTGAAGTTCGCGGCGCGCTTCGGCATTCTCGAGCTCCACGCCGATCCGGCGCTGCCGCTCACCGTGCGCAACGTCGAACCTTCCCTCTCGGGGCAGGTGGCCTCGGTGACGGGGGCGGGCGACGGCAAGGGGCTCGACGCCCGCATGCTGCGCGTGCAGTCGCCGAAGGCGGTCATGCACTGGCTCAAGCGGCTCGATGCGGGCGAGGCGCGGTGGACCGAGGGCGGCTATGTTTCCGGGAGCATCTTCGGCCCCGGGGACCACACGTCGTCGCTCACCGTCCCCCGCCCCGGCGGCACCGCGGATTTCGGCGTCGTGGGGATTCCGTTCAGGGCGCCCGGCCTCTACGTCGTGGAGGTGAAGAGCCCGAAGCTCGGCCAGGCGCTGCTGAAGGACGGCAAGCCCTACTACGTGTCCGCGGGCGCACTCGTGACGAACCTCGCCGTCCACTTCAAGTGGGGCCGCGAGAGCTCGCTCGTCTGGGTGACCTCGCTCGACCGGGGCCAGCCGGTCCCGCGCGCCGACGTCGCGGTCATGGACTGCAGCGGCAAGGTCCTGTTCGGCGGCCGCACGGACCATTCGGGCATCGTGCGGGTGCCGAAGAGTCTGCCCGAGCGTTCCGCACTGCCCGGCTGCACGGCGAAGTGGGACCGCCAGCTCTTCGTGACCGCCCGCAAGGGCGACGATGCGTCGTTCGTGCTCTCGGACTGGAACGAGGGCATCGCGACCTGGCGATTCAACCTGCGGCGCGCGGGATTCGAGGGCCCGGACAGCTTCACGACGGTGTTCGATCGCACGCTCGTGCGGGCGGGGGAGACCGTCAGCATGAAGCACTTCGTGAGGCGCCGCACGAGCAGGGGTTTCGCGTTCGCGCCCGCCGCGGACCTGCCGGAGCGCGCACTCGTGCGCCACGTGGGCACGCAGCAGAGCTGGACGCTGCCGCTCGAGTGGGTGAACGGCAGCGCGACGTCGACCTTCGTGGTGCCGAAGGACGCGCACCTCGGCGAGTACGAGGTCCTGCTCGGCACCCCCGGCAAGAAGGGGAAGTCACGGCCCCGCGGCCTTCCGGACCGTCTGTCCGGCAGTTTCCGCGTGCAGGCGTTCCGCGTGCCGGTGCTGAAGGCCCAGGTCCAGATGCCGGCGCAGCCGCTCGTGGGCGTCGATGCCGTCGATGTCGGGGTGCAGCTCGCCTATCTGTCGGGCGGCGGCGCGGGCGGGCAGAACGTGAAGCTGCGCGCGATCACGGAGCCGGCGACGGTGACGTTCCCGGACCACGAGGGTGTCGTGTTCGCGAACGGCGACGTGCGGGAGGGCCGGCGTGACGGCCGCACGGGGCTGTTCGTCGACGAGAACGGCGAGGATCGCGCGGAGGACGGCACGCCCGCAGGGGACGTCGACGCCCAGTCGCACTCGCTGCCGACGCAGGTCGTCGATCTCGACACCGGCGGTGCAGGGCGCGCGCGCGTGTCCGGGTGGGAAAGCTCCGACCGCCCGCGGGACCTCGTCGCCGAGATGGAGTACGCGGACCCGAACGGACAGATCCTCGCGAGATCGGCGCGCGCGACGCTCTGGCCCTCGAGCATCCTGCTCGGCGTGAAGCCCGCGGACTGGGCACTGTCGAAGGACAGGGTGCGTCTGCACGTGATCGCCGTCGACACCTCCGGCAGGCCGAAGGCCGGCGTCCGCGTGGTGGTCGATCTGTTCGAGCGCGCGGCCTATTCCCATCGCAAGCGACTGGTCGGCGGGTTCTACGCCTACGAATACGGGGACCGCATCCGTCGTGTCGGACCGTTCTGCGAGGGCGAGACCGACGCCCACGGCATCCTCTCTTGCGAGGCGCCCGTGAGCGTATCGGGCAACCTGATCGTGCGGGCGGCGACCTGGGATGCGGAGGGTCGCGCGTCGGTCGCCCACGGCGAGGTCTGGGTGGCCGGGTCGGAGGACTGGTGGTTCGACGTCGCGAACGACGACCGGATGGACGTGCTGCCGGAGCGGAAGCAGTACGAGCCCGGCGAGACGGCCGTGTTCCAGGTGCGCTCGCCGTTCCGTCACGGGACCGCGCTGGTGACCGTCGAGCGCGAGGGCGTGATCGACGGCTTCGTGACGACGCTGTCGGGCAAGTCGCCCGTGGTGTCGGTCCCGGTCAAGGGCAGCTACGCGCCGAACGCGTTCGTGTCGGTCCTCGCGGTGCGCGGGCGGGTCGCGGGGGTGCAGCCGACGGCGCTCGTCGACCTCGGCAAGCCGGCCTTCCGGCTCGGAATCGCCGAGATCCGCGTGGGCTGGCGCGCGCACGAACTGCACGTGAAGGTGGGATCCGACCGGTCCGTCTACCGCGTGCGCGAGAAGGCACGCGTGCAGGTGGATGTCTCGCGCGCGGACGGCAAGGCGTTGCCGAAGGACGCCGAGATCGCGGTGGCGGCCGTGGACGAAGGGCTGCTCGAGATGATGCCGAACACGTCGTGGAACCTGCTCGAAGCGATGATGCAGCTCCGCGGCATCGAGGTCGAGACCGCGACGGCGGCGATGCAGGTGGTGGGCAAGCGTCACTTCGGCAAGAAGGCGCGGCCGACCGGTGGTGGCGGCGGCCGCCAGAACGCGCGCGAGCTGTTCGACACGCTGCTCTTCTGGAAGGCGCGCGTGAAGCTCGACCGCCACGGTCACGCCGTGTTCGACGTGCCGCTGAACGACTCGCTCACGCGGTTCCGGATCGTGGCCGTGGCGAGCGCCGGCAGCGGCCTGTTCGGGACGGGCTCGACGACCGTCCGCACCACGCAGGACGTCCAGCTCCTGTCCGGGCTGCCACCCGTCGTGCGCGAGCGTGACCGGTTCACCGCACGCTTCACCGTGCGCAACGCGTCCGACGCGCCCGCTTCGCTCGACCTGACGGCGAGCGTCGTGCCCGCGCCTGCCGGGCTTCCCGGAGCGCCGGCACTCGCGTCGCGGTCCGTCACGCTGCAGCCCGGCGAATCGCGCGTGGTGAGCTGGGACGTGACGGCACCGGAGGGCGCGACCTCGCTCGCGTGGACGGTCGCGGCAACGTCCGGCGGGAACGGCGCCGGCGACCGGATGCGGGTCGCCCAGAAGGTCGTCGAGGCCCTGCCGGTGCGTGTGCTGCAGGCGACCCTGCGGCAGCTCGACGGCCCGGTCGCGATGACCGTCACGCGGCCAGCCGGCGCCGTGCCCGGGCGCGGCGGCGTGTCGCTGCAGGTGCGGCCGCGTCTCGCGGACGGCCTCGCCGGCGTGCGCGACTACATGCAGGCCTATCCGTACGACTGTCTGGAGCAGCGCGTGTCGAAGGCCGTGGCGCTGCACGACGATGCGGCGTGGGGGGGCGTCATGGAGGCGCTGCCCACCTACCTCGACCGCGACGGGCTCGCGAAGTACTTCCCGTCGATGGGGCAGGGCAGCGACACGCTGACGGCATACCTGCTCGCGATCGCACAGGCGTCCGGGCACCGGATTCCCGAACCGCAGCTCGGCCGCATGCTGACCGGGCTCCGGGGGTTCCTCGCGGGTACGGTGGTGCGCTACGGAAGCCTGCCCACAGCCGACCTCGCGATACGCAAGGTCGCGGCGCTCGACGCGCTCACGCGCTACGACGACGGCCTCGATCCGGGTGTCGTGTCGTCCTTTCGCGTGGAACCGGATCTCTGGCCGACCTCGACCGTGATCGACTGGTACGGCGTCGCGCGACGCTGGCACGGGCTCCCCGAGCGCGAAAAGCGGCTCGAGCAGGCCGCACGGATCCTGCGCGCGCGTCTCGAGTTCCGGGGAACGGTCATGCGGTTCTCGACCGAGCGCTCGGACTATCTCTGGTGGCTCATGGTCTCGGGGGACGTGAACGCGAACCGGGCTCTCGCGGCACTCGCGGACGATCCGCAGTGGCGGGCCGAACTGCCGCGCATGGCACGGGGCGCGCTCGCGCGGCAGCAGGCCGGCCGCTGGAGCACGACGGTCGCGAACGCGTGGGGCACGGTCGCCCTGGACCGGTTCTCGGCGCGTTTCGAGCGGGAGCCGGTGACGGGTGTCACGCGCGCGTCCCTCGGTGACGCGACGTGCCGGCTCGACTGGCGGCACGATCCGGCCGGGGGGGCGCTCGATTTCGCGTGGCCCGAGAGGGGAGCGCCGCTCGAAGTCGTGCAGGACGGAACGGGCCGGCCCTGGGTCACGGTGCAGAGCCGTGCCGCGGTGCCGCTCGAGGCGCCGCTCGCGAACGGCTACCGGGTCCGCAGGACGGTCACGGCCGTCACGGGCGACGCCTCGCGCTGGACGCGTGGCGACGTCGTGCGGGTGCGTCTGGACATCGAGGCACAGGCCGACATGACGTGGGTCGTCGTGGACGATCCGATTCCCGCGGGTTCCACGATCCTCGGCACGGGGCTGGGCGGCGACGCGGCGCTCATCACGGCGGACGAGCGCAGTCGCGGCTCGGCCTGGCCGGCATTCGAGGAACGCGGCGCGACCGCGTTCCGTGCCTACTACCGCTTCGTGCCGAAGGGCACGCTGCACGTCGAGTACACCCTGCGGCTCGACAACGCGGGGCAGTTCCAGCTTCCGGCGACGCGGGTGGAGGCCATGTACGCCCCCGACGTCTTCGGCGCGGTGCCGAACGGTCGCTTCGTCGTCGCGGCGCAATGACGGCACACGGACTGCCGGGCCGGTTCCGGCTGACCGGAACCGACGGGGCCGGGTCGAAGCGCCGGGGCCGTGCTGCGCGCTGGCTGTCTGCGTGCGCGGCCCTGTTCCTCTGCGCGCCGCTCGTGGCACACGCGGTCCCGAACTTCGATGCGGTTCGGGGCGCCTGGCGCTCCAGCGAGGGGCTGCTGCTCGACCGCCACGGCCGGCTCCTCGACGAGCTGCGCGTGGACGATCGCGTGCGCAAGCTCTCCTGGGTGCGACTCGAGAACGTCTCGCCGGCCGTGGTGGTCGCCGTCGTGCACGCGGAGGACAAGCGCTTCTTCGAACACGGCGGCGTGGACTGGCGCGCGCTCGGCGACGCGGCGATCGACACGCTCCTGCGCGGATCGCCGCGCGGCGCGAGCACGCTCACGATGCAGGTCGCCGCGATGCTCGATCCGGCGCTGAAGCCGGAGGGCAGCCGGCGCAGCGTGATGCAGAAGGTGGAGCAGATCCGCGAGGCGCGCGAACTCGAGCATCACTGGAGCAAGCGGCAGATCCTCGAGGCCCATCTGAATCTCTCCACCTTCCGCGGCGAGTACATCGGCATCGATGCGGCCGCTCGCGGGCTCTTCCAGAAGGATCCGTCCGGGATCGAGACGCGCGAGGGCGCGATCCTCGCCGCGCTGCTGCGCGGACCGAACGCCTCGCCCGCGGTCGTCGCGCGGCGCGCGTGCGTCGTCGCGGCGGCGCACGACTGCCGGCCGTTCGAGAAGCTCGCGTCGGAGGTGCTGGGCGTGCCGCCGAGAGTCGAACCGAAGGCGCGTCTCGCGCCGCTCCTCGCGCGACTGCTCCTCTCGCGGGACGCCCGGCGCGTGCAGACCACGCTCGACGCGGCCGTGCAGGCACACGTGATCGAGGTGCTGCGGCGCCAGATCACGAATCTCGCGGGGCGCAACGTGCACGACGCGGCCGCGCTCGTGCTCGACAACGCGACCGGCGACGTGCTGGCCTACGTGGGCAACACGGGCTCGGGTTCGAGCGCGCAGTTCGTCGACGGCGTGAAGGGGCTGCGCCAGGCCGGCTCGACCCTGAAGCCCTTCCTGTACGGCAAGGCGATCGAGGACCGCCTCCTCACCGCGGCGTCCGTGCTCGACGACTCCCCGGCCAACCTCGTGACACCGGGCGGACTCTACGTCCCGCAGAACTACGACCACACGTATCGCGGGCCCGTCAGCGTGCGGGTGGCGCTCTCCGGTTCGCTGAACATCCCTGCCGTGCGCACCCTCATGCTCGTCGGGACGGAACCCTTCGTGGACCGCCTGCGGGCGTTCGGATTCGACGACGTCGTCGAATCCGGTGACTTCTACGGGTATTCGCTCGCGCTCGGCAGCGCCGACGTCACGCTGTGGCAGCTCACGGCGGCTTACCGCGCGCTCGCTGCGGGCGGGGACTGGGTCGAGCCGCGGGTGCTTCCGGGAGACGTGACGAAGCCCGTGCACGTCATGGGCGCGTCGGCCGCGTGGATCATCGCGGACATCCTTTCCGACCGCGGCGCGCGCAGCCAGACCTTCGGGCTGGAGAATCCGCTCGTGACGCGTTTCTGGACGGCCGTGAAGACCGGCACGAGCAAGGACATGCGCGACAACTGGTGCGTGGGATTCTCGCGGCGCTACACCGTCGGCGTCTGGGTCGGCAACTTCGACGGATCCCCCATGCAGGACGTCTCGGGCATCAGCGGAGCCGCGCCGGCCTGGTGGGACATCATGCAGTTCCTGCACGAGACCGAGCGCCGGCTCGGACCACCGCCGAGACCGCCGGACGTGCTGGTCGAGCACGTGGACTTCTCGCCGCCGTTCGAGCCCGCGCGCGACGAGGTGTTCCTGCGCGGCACGGAGGTCCCGGAAGTGGTGCTCAAGCCGACGGCGGTCGTGCCGCCGCGCATCGCGTACCCGGGCGAAGGCGTGATCCTCGCGGTCGACCCCGACATCCCGGAGCCCGTGGAACGCGTGCTGTTCCGGGCGAGCGAGCCCCGTGACAGCCTGCGGTGGCGCCTGAACGACGAGGTCCTGCCCGACACCGGACCGGTCGTCGCGTGGGAACCCCGTCCGGGCCGCTTCGAACTCGCGCTCATCGACGCCGACGGACAGGTGCTCGACAGCGTGCATTTCGAGGTCCGCGGGGCGCCGAAACGACTACCATAGAGGCCGCCGTCCGGACGGATGTGCGGCACTCGGTCCGACCGACGGAACAACACAACTTCAGGGAGGACGTATCTTGGCCATCCAGCCGGCATCGCCGCAGTTCGAGGAAGCCACCTACCGCAAGGTCGGGCTGCGACTCATCCCGTTCCTGTTCCTGTGCTACATCGTCGCGTTCCTCGACCGCGTCAACGTGGGGTTCGCGAAGCTCCAGATGGCGCCGGACCTCGGTTTCAGCGACACGGTCTACGGGTTCGGGGCAGGCATCTTCTTCATCGGGTACTTCATCTTCGAGGTGCCGAGCAACGTGATTCTCGAGAAGGTGGGAGCGAAGCTCTGGATCGCACGGATCATGATCACGTGGGGCATCCTCTCGGCCTGCTTCATGTTCGTGAAGACGGAGTTCTGGTTCTACACGCTCCGGTTCCTGCTCGGGGCAGCCGAGGCCGGATTCTTTCCCGGGATCATCCTCTACCTCACGTACTGGTTCCCGGCTTCCCGCCGCGCGAAGATGACCGCACTCTTCATGACGGCGATCGCCATCTCCAACGTGGTCGGCGCGCCGATCTCGGGCGGGATCATGGAGTTCGCCGACGGCCTGAACGGGTGGCGCGGCTGGCAGTGGCTGTTCCTGCTCGAGGGGATCCCGTCCGTGCTCGTGGGGGTGCTCGTGATCCTGCTGCTCGACGACGGGCCCCTGAAGGCGAAGTGGCTCACGACCGAGGAGAAGGACCTGCTGATCGAGCGCGTCGGGCAGGACAACGCCGCAAAGGCTGCCCACGGCGACCGCCACAGCCTCCTCGACGCGTTCCGGGACGGCCGTGTCTGGGCGCTGGCGGTGGTCTACTTCTGCGGGGTGGTCGGCTTCTACGCCGTGAACTTCTGGATGCCCACGATCATCCAGGAGCTCGGCATCGAGAAGCACGACTATCTCAAGGTCGGCCTCCTCAGCATGATTCCGTGGGGGGTCGCCGCGGTCGCGATGGTGGTCGTGGGCAGTCATTCCGACCGCACCGGCGAACGGCGGTGGCACACGGCGGGGTCGCTGCTCGTGGCGGTGGCAGGCATGCTGGTGCTCGCGACGGTCGGGCACAACACCGTGCTCTCCATCGCCGGACTCACGCTCGTGACTTCGGGGATCCTGTCCTGGGTCGGCTGCTTCTGGTCTCTCCCGACCGCGTTCCTGTCCGGCACCGCGGCGGCGGCCGGCATCGCGTGGATCAACTCGGTCGGCAATCTCGGCGGGCACTTCGGGCCGGACATGATCGGCCGGATCCGCACCGCGACGCACTCCACGGAAATGGCGTTCTACGCGCTCGCGGTCGTCGGTCTGGTCGGTGTGGTCATCACGCTGCTGCTGCCGCGAACGGAGCGCACGCCGGGACCGGTTTCGAACGCGCCGCACTGAACGCGGCGGTCCGGCGGACGGTGTCGCCGCGGACGCCGTCCGTCCTCCCTCCGGATCCTTTCGACCCTGACGTCAGTGCCGTAATTTTTTTCGACAGACGGGTCGGTTCGATCCTCACGAGCCGGTAGAATCGGCGCGAAAGGAATGGGAGCCGTGACTAACCCGACGGTCCGTGGAACAGCCCTGTGCGCCGAACTCTGGTCACTGTACTCGCGATACTGCTCGCACTGATCCTGTGCTTCCTCGTGTACATGACGCAGTCCGTAAACTTTGGGAGACAGGTGCGGGTCAACGGATACCTCGCCAATCTGCGCGCGCTGGACGCGAAGTGGAACGAGTCGGTGCTGCGCGCGCGGACCGAGTCGGTGGCCGACGACGGGCTGCTCACGGCGTGGCGCGGCCAGGTCGGCCGCGCGATCAACGGCCTCGGTCAGGAAGCCCGTGAACTCGGCGACGCCGTGCTCGTCGCGAATGTCGCGAGACTCGCGACGCCCTACGACCGGAAGCTCGTGCTGATGACGCAGTACTGGGAATCCATGTCCGCCTCCAAGGAGGCGCTCCGGAACGTGCTCGACGCCGTGCCTGCCGCCCAGACGCAGTTGCGGGATCTCCGTGCGTCCGACCCCGGGCCCTTCCGGGAGCGTCTGGAGGACGTGCGCGTGCTGCTCGACCGGCTCGCCGCGACGAGCATGGAGTTCACGACCGCCTCCGGGCCACGTCTGCAACAGCAGGTCCAGGATGCCGAGTACCGGCTGCTCGCCGCGGTCGACGTGCTCTCTCCCCAGGTGCGCGACGCGCTCCGCCGCGTGGTGGACAGGCTCGGCGCCCTGCGCGACGCCCAGCCGAAGCGCGAACAGCTCTACGCGAAGATCTACTACCTCCCGACGGGGCCGCGCACGGACGCGCTCGGTACCGCGTTCAATCAGTCCTTCCAGCGCGCGCTCGATCAGCGGGAGCTCTACCGCGTCTACCTGATCTTCTACTCGGCGGCACTGCTCGTGCTGCTCGCCTATCTCGGGTCGCAGCTCTTCCGCAGCTACCGGGTCATCAACCTCGTGAACCTGCAGCTCCGGCGCGCGAACGAGAACCTCGAACACAAGGTGGACGTGCGCACGCGCGAGCTGTCGGACGCGATGAAGCACCTGAAGGAGAGCGAGGCGATGCTCGTGCAGTCCGAGAAGATGTCGTCTCTCGGGCAGATGGTCGCCGGGCTCGTGCACGAGATCAACACGCCGCTCGCCTACGTGAAGGCCAGCCTGGAGTCCGTGAAGACCCAGTTGCCGGCCATCACCTCGTTCGTCGACGAGACCGGGCGGCTGCTCGCGATGATGCAGTCGGGTACCGCGAGCGACGAGGACGTGACGGGCCAGTTCGTGAAGGTGGGGACCCTCGCACGCGAGCTGCGCGACTCGGACGCGATGAGCACGCTCGACCAGCTCACGCAGGACGGGCTCTACGGCATCGCCCAGATCGCGGATCTCGTGCTGAACCTGAAGGACTTCAGCCGTCTCGATCGCACGAGAGTCACGCGCTTCGACCTGCGCGAGGGCATCGAGAGCACCCTCAGGATCGCCCGGAACCTCGTGAAGACGAAGAAGGTGGTCAGGCACTTCGCGGACATACCCCCGGTGGCGTGTTCGCCCTCCCAGATCAATCAGGTGTTTCTGAACCTCGTCACGAACGCGGCCCAGGCCACGCCGGACGGTGGCGGCACGATCACGATCACCACGCGTCGCGTCGGCGAGGCGTCCGTCGCGGTGGACGTGGCCGACGACGGCCGCGGCATTCCCGCGGACGTGCTCCCGCGGATCTTCGATCCGTTCTTCACGACCAAGGACGTGGGCGAGGGCACGGGTCTCGGGCTCGCGATCTCGTACCGGATCGTGCACGCGCACGGGGGCACCATCACGGTCGACTCGAAGGTCGGTCTGGGCAGCCGCTTCACCGTGACGCTGCCGATCGACGGTGCGCCTTCAGGGGCCGCAGCATGATGGCGCATCCGACGGAACGACCGCATGCGGCTGCCTGAGCGGATCGGCAAGTACGAGGTAAGGGGGCATCTCGGCACCGGCGCGACGGCGATTGTGTACCAGGCGTACGACCCCGTCATCGAGCGCACGCTCGCGATCAAGGTCGTCGACAAGGCCCGGCTGGATCCGTACGAGTCGAAGGCGATCCTCGCCCGGTTCAGGGTCGAGGCGCGGGCGGCCGGCCGGCTCCAGCATCCGAACATCGTCGCCGTCTACGACTTCGGCGAGGAGGACGATCTCGTCTACCTCGTGATGGAGTGCGTGTTCGGGCGTCCGCTCACGGCCTATCTGCAGGGCGAGGACTTCAGCGGCGAGCCCGTGAAGTGCTGCGACATCATCCTGCAGGTGCTCGAAGCGCTGCAGTACTCGCACAACCAGGGCGTGATCCACCGCGACATCAAGCCCTCGAACATCATGCTGAGCCGCGACGGCGTCATCAAGATCGCGGATTTCGGCGTGGCGCGCCTGGAGTCGTCGAATCTCACGCAGACCGGGGATCTGATCGGCACGCCTTCGTACATGGCGCCCGAGCAGTTCGCGGGCGAGGTGGCCGACCAGCGCACCGACCTGTACGCCGTCGCGGTGATCTTCTACGAGCTGCTCACGCGCAAGCGACCGTTCGAGGGGCCGAACAGCGCGGTGATCATGCACCGCGTGTTCACCGAGTCTCCCGTCGCGCCGTCCGAGCGCAACGCGCTGCTCACGACCGTGCTCGACGGCGTGGTGATGCGCGGGCTCGCGAAGGACATGGCGGACCGCTACCAGAGCGCGCGGGAGTTCGAGGAGGCGGTGCGCCGCGCCATGCAGCACGCCCTGGTCAAGGGCCGGCCGGACGACACGGGCGTCCCGAAGATCGCACCGAACATCCTGCAGGCCGTGCGCCAGAACCTCGCGGCGACCGACCTCGACCCGAACATGACGCTGCCGGGTGTCGGCATGGCGAGGACCGTCCCGCCCGCCGCGGGACGGAGCGTCGACACCCCCTCGGGTTCGCGTCCGAACGTCCTGTTCGTCGACGACGAGATGCGTATCCTCACGGCGCTGCACGCGCTGTTCCGCCAGCAGTATCGCGTGTACACGGCCGACGACCCGATCCAGGCACTCGAGATGGTGAAGCGCATCCCGGTGCAGGTCGTGGTGTCGGACCAGCGCATGCCCGGCATGCTGGGCGTCGAACTGCTGCGGCAGGTGCGCGAGATCTCGCCCAAGAGCGTGCGCATCCTGCTCACGGGCTACTCGGACCTCGCCTCGATCGTCGGATCGATCAACGAAGGCGAGGTCTGGCGGTTCATCAACAAGCCCTGGGACGCGCAGGAACTGCAGCGGGTGATCGGGGAAGCCGTCGACATCGCGTCGACGCTGCCGGACATCCCGGCCTGGCGCATGCCGGCCGAGGCGCGGTTCGACGAGTCCATCCTGTGCCTGGATCCGCGCGACGAGATCACGCCCCATGCGGTGCGGGATTTCGGCGACCGGCACTGGGTGGGGCAGGCGCGGACCCTCGAGGAGGGGCTCCGTCTGCTGCAGGAGCGCGAGGTGGCGGTGCTGGTCGCGGATTTCGACGCCGATCCGGCTGCCGTGAAGGCCCTGCTGCATGCGCTCAAGGTCGCCTACCCGCAGATCCTCACGATCGCGCTCACGTCCGCCGCGGACGCCGTGCTGCTGATCGATCTCATCAACGAGGTTCAGGTCTACCGGTTCCTCAGCCGGCCACTGAACCCGCTGCAGCTCAAGCAGCACGTCGAGGCGGCGCTCAACCGGTACCACATGTACAAGACGAGCCCGGGGCTGCTGCGCACGCAGCAGGTCCAGCCGGCCAGGAAGGTGGAGCCGACCGGGCTGTCCAGGACACTCTTCCAGCGCCTGCGCAGCCGCCTGCCGTTCGCCAATTCCTGATTTTTGATGCAGATCAACGGCCTCCCCCGGGAGTGTCGTAGCATGGTCGCATCCCTGAAAGCCCCGCTCCGGCAGGGTCCCGCACCCGACGATGGACACCTTCCCCCGAATTCCGGTCGACGAGTCGTCGGCGGCACATGCTGCCGTCGACGCGGGCGGTGTCGTCTGTTACCACTGCGGGTTGCCGGTCCGCGAACCCGGGCGCTTCACCGTGCGCGTGGACGGCGAGGCGCGCGAGATGTGCTGTGCCGGGTGCCAGGCAGTGACGGAATCGATCCTCGGGGCCGGTCTGGAGGCCTTCTACCGTAACCGCACCCGCACCGCGGAGCCGGGGGGCGAGGTGGCCGCCGCTCCACCGGAGGAACTCGCGATCTACGACCGGCCCGAGGTGCAGGCCGCCTTCGTGGAGAACGGTCCGGACGGGTCGCTCGAGACGACGCTGCTGATCGAGGGCATCACCTGCGCGGCGTGCGTCTGGCTGAACGAGCAGCACCTCATGCGCACGCCGGGCGTGCTGCGCGCGGACGTGAACTATGCGACGAGGCGTGCGCGCGTGCGCTGGGATCCGCAGTCCATCCAGCTGTCGGCCGTGCTGCAGGCGATCCAGGACATCGGCTACCGCGCGTGGCCGAACGACAGCGCGATCTCCGAGCGGGTCCGCAAGGACGAGCGCCGGGCGGCCCTCTGGCGGCTGTTCGTGGCAGCCTTCGGCACGATGCAGGTCATGATGTACGCCCTGCCGGGCTACATCGCGGGCGACGGCGACATGGCGCCGGACATCGCGAGCCTGATGCGCTGGGCGAGCCTGCTCCTCACGCTGCCGGTCGTGCTCTACTCGGCATCGCCCTTCTACCGCGGCGCCTGGCGTGACCTCCGTCTCGGACGTCTCGGCATGGACGTGCCCGTCGCGCTCGGCGTGGGTGCCGCGTTTCTCGGCAGCGTCTGGACGACCCTGCGCGGTCACGGCGAGGTGTATTTCGACTCGGTCACGATGTTCGTGTTCTTTCTGCTGGCGGGGCGGTGGCTCGAGCAGGGGGCGCGGGACAAGGCCGGCGAAGTCCTGCGACATCTCGTGCGCGCACTTCCCGCGAAGGCGCAGCGTCTCGTGGCCTACCCCGGCGACCGTGCCACGGAGACGATCCCGGCCGGTGCGCTGTGCGTCGGGGACGTCGTGCTCGTGCGGCCCGGAGACGTGTTTCCCGCGGACGGACGGGTGATCGAGGGCAGTTCCCGCGTGGACGAGTCCCTGCTCACGGGCGAGAGTCGACCGGCCGTGCGGGAAGTCGGCAGCGCCGTCGTCGGCGGCACGACGAACATCGCGCAGCCCGTCCTCGTGCAGGTCGAGCGGACCGGAGCGGACACACGCCTGAGCGCGATCGTGAAGCTGGTCGAGCGCGCCCACGCGGACCGCCCCCGGCTCGTCGCGGCGGCGGACCGCTTCGCGGGCTGGTTCGTGGGTGCCATCCTGCTCATCGCGGCGGCGAGCGGATCCGCGTGGCTCTGGATCGACCCGTCCCACGCGCTCGTCGTGGCAGTGGCCGTGCTCGTCGTGACGTGTCCGTGCGCGCTGTCGCTCGCGACGCCTGCTGCCCTGACGGTGGCGACCGGTGCGCTCGCGCGTCTCGGGCTCGTGCTCACGCGTGAGCGTGCGATCGAGACGCTCACGAAGGTCACGCACGTCGTGCTCGACAAGACGGGCACGCTGACCGAAGGGGCGCCGGGGGTCGTGCGCGAGCAGCGGTTCCGCGAACTTCCGCCAGGAAGGGTGCGCGCCATCGTGGCGGCCCTCGAGGCGGGCTCCGACCATCCGGCGGCGCGCGCGCTGCGGATGCCCCCGGAGCTTGCGGGCGTCGCCATCCCCGACGCCGTGTCGGTACACCACGAGGCGGGTGCCGGTGTCGAGGGGACGATCGAGGGCGTCACCTACCGGCTCGGGGCCCGTTCGTACGTCGAGGTCCTGGGCGGGACACTGCCCGCCCTCGCCGGCTGGGGCGGGCTGTCGGAAGTCTGGCTCGCGGACGCCTCGGGCGCGATCGCCGCGTTCGGACTCGGTGACCGGCTGCGCGGGGATGCCGCCGAGACGGTCGCCGGAATGGCGCGAGCGGGGCTCGCAGTGATCCTCGCGAGCGGCGACGGCGACGAGGCCGTGGCCCAGGTCGCGAATCGCTGCGGCATCGCCGAGTGGCGGGCGCGCTGCACGCCCGAGGACAAGCACGCACTCGTGTCGCGCCTGCAGGCCGGCGGGGCGGTCGTCTGCATGGTCGGCGACGGGGTGAACGACGCGCCGGTGCTCGCCCGGGCGGACGTCTCCATCGCCATGGGTACCGGGGCGGTGCTCGCGCAGCAGACCGCCGATCTCGTGCTTTGCGGCGACGAGCTTGGCGCGGTCGTGGACGGCATCTCGCTCGCCCGGCGGACCCTGCGCATCATCCGCCAGAATCTCGGCTGGGCGGTCGTCTACAACGTGGTCGCGGTGCCCCTCGCCGCGGCCGGCTGGATCACCCCCTGGATCGCCGGCATCGGGATGGCGAGCAGCTCGCTCGTCGTCGTGCTGAACGCGCTTCGCCTGCGCGGCGCGCGTGCGCGCCCGCGCGCCCGCGGGGCCGCCCTGGAAGTCGCCACGATCGGTTCCTGAACGATGGACATCCTCTTCCTGCTCATTCCTCTGTCGCTCGCGCTGGTATTCCTCATCGGCGCGGTGTTCTGGTGGTCGCTGAAGAGCGGCCAGTTCGACGATCTCGAAGGTCCGGCCCACCGGATCCTCATGGACGACGACCGGACGGGCGGCGACTGAATCCGCTGCACTGCAGCACCCCCTGGACAGGCCCCTGAGCACACCTCTCGCCGGTCCGGCCCGGGCCGCGCGGGCCGGAGCCATTTCTCCAAATTGATCTGAATCAGTTGCCTGCCCGCCCGCAGGCGCGTTGGCTTGATCTGGGTCAACCCCCGATTTCCGTGCACCGCAATAATTCGCGCGGATTCACCGGCAACAGGGCCGGACGGACCGCTTGAGAGGCTTATCGGGAAAGGGAGCGAACATGCAAGAACAGACGACCTACAACTACAAGGTGGTCCGACAGTTCGCCATCATGACACTCGTGTGGGGCATCGTCGGGATGACCGTGGGTGTACTGATCGCGGCGCAACTGTTGTGGCCGGATCTCACGTATGGCATTCCCTGGCTGTCATACGGGCGCCTGCGTCCGCTGCACACGAATGCGGTCATCTTCGCGTTCGGTGGCAGTGCGCTCTTCGCGACCTCCTACTACGCAGTCCAGCGGACGTGTCACACCCGACTGTTCTCGGACGCGCTCGCGTCGTTCACGTTCTGGGGCTGGCAGGTCATCATCGTGCTGGCCGCGATCACGCTGCCGGCCGGGATCACGACCGGCAAGGAGTACGCCGAGCTCGAGTGGCCGATCGACATCCTGATCGCCGTCGTCTGGGTGGCCTACGCGATCGTGTTCTTCGGAACGATCGCGAAGCGCAAGGTCGCGCACATCTACGTGGCGAACTGGTTCTTCGGCGGCTTCATCCTCACCGTCGCGCTGCTCCACATCGTGAACAGCGCCGAGATTCCCGTCACCCTCTGGAAGTCCTACTCCGCCTACGCGGGTGCGCAGGACGCGATGGTCCAGTGGTGGTACGGCCACAACGCGGTCGGCTTCTTCCTGACGGCGGGCTTCCTCGGGATGATGTACTACTTCGTGCCGAAGCAGGCCGGACGTCCCGTCTACTCCTACCGGCTGTCGGTCGTGCACTTCTGGGCGCTCATCTTCACGTACATGTGGGCGGGCCCCCACCACCTGCACTACACCGCGCTGCCGGACTGGGCGCAGTCGATCGGGATGGTGTTCTCCCTGATCCTGCTCGCGCCGTCCTGGGGCGGGATGATCAACGGGATCATGACCCTCTCGGGTGCGTGGCACAAACTGCGCACGGACCCGATCCTGAAGTTCCTGATCACGTCGCTGTCGTTCTACGGCATGTCGACGTTCGAAGGCCCGATGATGTCCATCAAGACGGTGAACTCGCTCTCCCACTACACGGACTGGACGATCGGTCACGTGCACTCGGGAGCGCTGGGCTGGGTCGCGATGATCTCCATCGGATCTCTCTACTACCTGATCCCGCGCCTCTTCGGTCGCACCGAGATGTTCAGCGTCCGGCTGATCACCGTGCACTTCTGGGTGGCCACCATCGGCGTCGTGCTCTACATCGCCGCGATGTGGATCGCGGGGGTCATGCAGGGTCTGATGTGGCGTGCCGTGAACCCGGACGGAACGCTCCAGTACACCTTCGTGGAGAGCGTGAAGTCGACCTATCCGTTCTACGCGATCCGTCTGCTGGGCGGGACGATGTACCTGTCGGGCATGTTCATCATGGCCTACAACACGTGGAAGACCGTGGTGGGTTCGAAGGCCGTGGACGCGCCGGTCCTGCAACCCGCGGCTGCCCACTGAGCCGGATTCTGGAGAAGAAGACATGAGTTTCTCTCACGAAACAATCGAGAAGAACATCGGCTGGATGATCGTGCTCTCCATCCTCACGGTGAGCGTGGGCGGTCTCGTCGAGATCGTTCCGCTGTTCTTCCAGAAGTCGACGACACAGCCCGTCGAGGGCGTGGTGCCGTACACGCCGCTGCGACTCGCGGGACGCGACATCTACATCCGCGAGGGCTGCTACAACTGCCACTCGCAGATGGTGCGTCCGTTCCGCGCCGAGACGGAGCGCTACGGTCACTATTCGGTCGCGGGCGAGTTCGTCTACGACCATCCGTTCCAGTGGGGCAGCAAGCGCACGGGCCCCGACCTGGCGCGGGTGGGCGGACGCTACAGCGACGACTGGCACCGCCTGCACCTCAACAATCCTCGTGACGTGGTGCCGGAATCCAACATGCCGGCCTACCCGTGGCTCGCGAAGACACCCGTCGACGCGTCGAGCATCGACAAGAAGATGGAAGCGCTCAGGATGGTCGGCGTGCCCTATACCGACGACGAGATCGCCAAGTCCAAGGACGAACTCGCGGGCAAGACCGAGCAGGACGCGCTGATTGCCTATCTGCAGGGCCTGGGGACGGCCCTCAAGAACGTGAGGTGAGGTAGACATGAACATCTCGATCATCGACATCCGTGCGTGGATGACCGTCTTGCAGGTCCTGGTCTTCCTCGGGATCGTCTGGTGGGCATTCGGCGGGTCACGCAAGAAGCGTTTCGAGCAGGACGCCATGCTCGCGCTCGACGACGACGACCTCAAGGGCCGTGAACAAGAACACGCGCGGCACCGCTAGACCGCGAAGGACAAGACCATGAGCGATTTCACAAGCGAATTCTGGAGCCTCTACATCGCCGTCATCACCGTGGTGAGCATCATCGGGTGCGGCGTGTTCCTGAGGTCACTCTCCGTCAAGCGGGTACCCGGCTCGACCGTCGAGACGATGGGGCACGTCTGGGACGGCGATCTCGAGGAGTACAACAACCCGCTCCCGAAGTGGTGGATGTGGCTGTTCTACATCACCCTCGTGTTCGCGGCGATCTACCTCACGCTGTACCCGGGCCTGGGCAGCTACAAGGGCGTCTTCGGCTGGACGTCCCGCGGACAGTACGAGGCGGAGGAGGCGAAGGCCGACGCGCGCTTCGGGCCCATCTTCGACAAGTACCTGAAGATGCCCATCACGGAAGTCGCGGCGGATCCCGCGGCGCGCGAGATGGGACAGCGGCTGTTCCTGAACTACTGCGCGCAGTGTCACGCCTCCGATGCCCGTGGCAGCCGGGGCTTTCCGAACCTGACGGACAACGACTGGCTCTACGGCGGTGATCCGGAGACGATCCAGACGACCATCATGAACGGACGCAACGGCATGATGCCGCCGCTCGGCGCGACGCTCGGCGAGGAAAAGACCAGGGACGTAGCGAACTACGTGCTCTCGCTGTCCGGTCGTCCGCACGACGACCTGCGTGCGGCGCGCGGCAAGGCGACGTTCGAGACGATCTGTGCGGCCTGTCACGGTCCCGACGGCAAGGGCAACCATGCGCTCGGAGCGCCGAACCTCACGGACGGCACGTGGCTCTACGGCGGTGGCGAATCGACGATCATCGAGACCATCAACAAGGGGCGCAACGGGCACATGCCTGCCCACGGCGAGTTCCTCGGTCCGGCGAAGGTGCACCTGCTGGCCGCGTACGTCTGGGGGCTGTCGCACACGGGTGGCGGGACGACTCCGGCGCAGTGACGTGACGTCGGGATGAGGGATCGGGGAACGTCGTCGACATGGACATGAAGGTGAAGGGCGTGGCGAACACGAAAGCGGCGGAGGGCATGGATCAGGCCCTCTACGAGATACGTAAAAAGATCTATCCGCGCGCGGTCACGGGCAAGTTCGCGACCGCGCGGTGGGCGCTCGTGTTCCTGACCCAGGTCATCTTCTACGGCCTTCCGTGGCTGCAGTGGAACGACCGTCAGGCGGTGCTCTTCGATCTCGCATCCCGAAAGTTCTACATCCTCGGCCTCATCTTCTGGCCGCAGGACATCGTGTACCTCACGGTGATCCTGATCATCGCGGCGTATTCGCTGTTCCTGTTCACGGCGGTGGCAGGAAGACTCTGGTGCGGGTACGCGTGTCCGCAGACCGTGTACACCGAGATCTTCATGTGGATCGAGCGCAAGGTCGAGGGCGACCGTCTCGCGCGGATGAAGCTCGACAAGGGCGGTCTGGACGCCCGCAAGGTCCGGCTGAAGATCATCAAGCACGGGCTCTGGATCGCGCTCGCCCTCTGGACCGGTTTCACGTTCGTGGGGTACTTCAGCCCGATCCGCTCGCTCGCGGTGTCGGTCGTGTCGTTCGGCGCGGGACCGTGGGAAACGTTCTGGATGCTGTTCTACGGTTTCGCGACCTACGGCAACGCGGGCTGGATGCGCGAGCAGGTCTGCAAGTACATGTGCCCCTATGCGCGTTTCCAGGGGGTGATGTTCGATCCCGACACCATGGTCATCACGTACGACCGCGAACGGGGCGAACCCCGGGGCGCGCGTTCGAAGAGCGCAGACCCCGGCAAGCTCGGTCTCGGCTCGTGCGTCGACTGCAACATCTGCGTGCAGGTCTGTCCGACAGGCATCGACATCCGCAACGGCCTGCAGTACGAGTGCATCGGCTGTGCCGCGTGCATCGACGGGTGCGATCAGGTCATGGACAAGATGGGCTATCCGAGGGGGCTCATCCGCTACTCGACGGAGCATGCGGTGACGCAGCACCTGGACCGGGCCGCAACGGTCCGGCGGATCCTGCGTCCGCGCGTGCTGCTGTACAGCGGGATCCTCGTGGCGGTGATGATCGCCGCGGTCGTGACGCTCGCGAACCGTCGGCCCGTCAAGGTCGACGTGATCCGGGACCGGACGCCGATGATGGCGGACAATGGCGACGGCCGGGTCGCGAACGTCTACCGCATCCAGCTCATGAACACCGACGAGAAGCAGCGTGCCTACACGATCGCCGTGTCGGGCCTGCCGGAGATGGAACTGGAGACCCGCGAGAACCCCGTGATCCTCACGGGCGCCACCTCCCAAATGGTTCCGGTGCGCGTGACGGCGAAGCCCGGCGCTTCGGTGCACGGGTCGGAGAGCATCACTTTCACGGTCGAGGCGAAGGACACGTCGGGCGGGTCGGCAGCGCCGAGCAGGCTGGACGAACATGCGAAATTCGTGGTGCCCTGACGACTTCGCAGGGCGCGATGCGCGAGGAGAAGCAGATGAACGGCAGTCAAGCAATCGAGCGGCCCCGCGGGCCCTGGTACCGTGAGCCGTGGCCCTGGATCCTGATGTCGGGGCCTTTCGCGGCGGTCGTCGCGGGTCTCGCGACGGCGTGGATCGCGGTCACGCACCAGGACGGCCTGGTGGTGGAGGACTACTACAAGCAGGGCCTGGCGATCAACCGCACGATCGACAAGGAGCGGGCCGCGGGCCGCCTCGGCATCACGGCTCAGGTGCAGTTCTCCGCGGACGGCCGTCATCTCCGCGTGTACGTGCGGGGCCACGACGAGACTGCGCGCAAGCTCGGGCTCACGCTCGCGCACGCCACGGTCACGGGTGTGGACCGGCACGTGGATCTGGTCCGGGGCAGCGGCGGCTGGTACGAGGGGAAGATCGACCCGCTGCAGCCCGGAAAGTGGCAGGTGCTGCTCGAGGATCCCTCGGGCGCCTGGCGCGTGACCGGTCTGATGTTTGCCGGCGCCGGCGATTCGGTCACGCTGGCGGGGCTCGCGCGGTGACGGCGCCGTCCGACGCCTAGCGAGTCCGGAGAGCCGGCCGTGTTCATTCGATACTTCAAACAAGCCGCCGGTGGCGTCGGGTTCGGTCCCCCGGCCACGACGGGCGGCGCAGGAGGAGGGCGTGCCGCCATGTCCATGCAGCGTCTGATCCACATTCTCTGGCCCTCGTTCATCGTCGGCGGAGCCGCGGAGGCCTTGTTCTTCACCCTGTTCGATCCGATGGATCTCACGCTTTTCGGAGAACCCGTCTCGGTCGGCCGGACTGCCGTCTACTCGATCGGCTTCTTCTGCTTCTGGGGCATCGCGGCGTGCTCGAGTGCGCTCACGTGCTTCTTCCAGCGCACGTCCGCGGAGATCAACCGGTGTCCGATTCCGGACCCGTCCGAGCGGCCGCCCGGATGCCCGAAGCGCGAGGACTCGAACGCCTGCTGCGGGTGATCCCGCAGCGGCCGGACTGACCATTCCAACGGACGCCGCGGCGTCCGTTTGCGTTTGCGTGGTGCACTTCGCCGTGCAGGGCCGACACTGTATGTGACCCGGGTCACGGTGAAGACCGGGCCCCGGCCCCAATATCCCTTCCCAGGAATCACGAACCATGGCGGAATCGAACTTGAGACACGCGCATTCCCTCGCACGCTTCGCGCTCGCGTCGAGCCTCTTCCTGGCACTCGCGTCCGGCGCCCGCGCCGATTCGATCGCCACGGCGCCGGTGCAGTACCGCGAGGTCGATCTCACCTACGCCGCGGAGGCCGTGGTCGAGGCCACCCGTCAGTCCACGGTGTCCGCCCAGGTGAGCGGCCGCATCGTCGACGTGCGCTTCGACGTCGGCGACTACGTGAAGAAGGGTCAGGTGATCGTGCGCATCGACCAGACCGAGGCGCAGCAGGTGCTCGCGGGAAGCGAGGCCCAGGTCGCGCAGGCGCAGGCGGCCTACGACAACGCGCGTGTCGAGTACGAGCGCACGCGGGACCTCGCGAAGCAGAAGTTCGTGAGCCAGGCGGCGCTCGACAAGGCGCAGGCCGCGCTGCGCGTCGCGGAGGCTCAGCTCAGGACCGCGAAGGCGGGGGCGGGGCAGGCCGCCACGACGAAGAGCTACACGACGATCGTTGCGCCCTACAGCGGCGTCGTGTCTGCCCGGCACGTCGAGGTCGGAGAAATGGCTTCTCCCGGGAAGCCGCTCCTCACGGGGTTCGATCCGAGCGACCTGCGCGTGATCGCGACCATCCCCCAGTACAAGGTTGCCGAGATCCGCGCGAGCCCTCGCGTGACGGTGGAGATCCCGTCACTGAAGCGCTGGATCCCCGGCCGGTCCATCACCGTGCTTCCCACCGCCGATTCGGTCACGCACTCGACGAAGGTCCGGGTCGATCTCCCGAGCGACCTGCGCGACGTGTACCCGGGGGTCTACGCGCGGGCGCACTTCACCGTCGGCCGCGGGCGCAAGCTCGTCATGCCGGCGAGTGCGCTGATCCGCCGCAGCGAGGTGACCGGTGCCTATGTCGTCGGTGACCAGGGACACATTTCCTTCCGCCAGATTCGCGTCGGGGAGACCCTCGGCGACGGTCTCGTGGAGGTGCTCGCGGGGCTCACCCCCGGCGAGAAGGTGGCGCTCGAGCCGGTGAAGGCCGGAATGTCACTGGATCAGTCGTCCCGCAAGTAGGACAACCCGAGAGGAGGAGAAGTCATGGCACACATCGTGATCATCGGTGCAGGCATCGGCGGCATGCCGATGGCGTACGAAATGCAGGAACTCGCCCGGGCCGGTGACAGGATCACGGTCGTCTCGAACGCACCGACCTTCCATTTCGTTCCCTCCAATCCGTGGGTGGCCGTGAACTGGCGCAAGCGGGACGACATCGAGTTTCCCGTCGCGGAGTTCCTCGGCAGGAAAGGCATCGGCTTCACGGCGGCGGGCGCGAAACGCGTTCATCCCGAGAAGAACCAGGTGGAACTCGGCGACGGGACGTTTCTCGACTACGACTTCCTCGTGATCGCGACCGGACCCAGGCTCGCCTTCGAGGAGATCGAAGGGCTCGGCCCGGGTGGATTCACGCAGTCGGTCTGCCATGTCGACCACGCCGTGCAGGCGGGGCAGGCCTGGGAGACGTTCGTGAAGAATCCGGGTCCCGTGGTGGTCGGCGCCGTGCAGGGCGCGTCCTGCTACGGACCCGCCTACGAGTTCGCGTTCATCATGGACACGGACCTGCGCCGCAGGAAGATCCGGGACCGCGTGCCCATGACCTTCGTGACGGCCGAGCCCTACGTCGGTCACCTCGGGCTCGGCGGGGTGGGCGACTCGAAGACGCTGCTCGAGTCCGCCATGCGCGAGCGCCACATCAAGTGGATCTGCAACGCGAAGACGACGAAGATCGAGGCGAACAGGATGACCGTCGTCGAGCACGACGAGTCGGGCAACGAGAAGAAGGTTCACGAACTTCCGTTCAACTACTCGATGATGCTGCCCGCCTTCAAGGGCGTGGATGCGGTGATGGGCATCGAGGGGCTCACGAACCCGCGGGGCTTCATCCTGATCGACGAGTACCAGCGGAACCCGAAGTTCAGGAACATCTATTCCGTCGGCGTGTGCGTCGCGATTCCGCCCGTCGAGGCGACGCCCGTCCCCACCGGCGCGCCCAAGACGGGATACATGATCGAATCCATGGTGACCGCCGCCGCGCACAACATCCGTGCCCAGATCGACGGGCGGGAGCCCGACGAGAAGGCGACATGGAACGCCCTGTGTCTGGCCGACTTCGGCGACACCGGAATCGCGTTCGTCGCGCTGCCGCAGATCCCGCCGAGGAACGTGAACTGGTTCGCGGAAGGGAAGTGGGTGCACCTCGCGAAGGTGGCGTTCGAGAAATACTTCATCCGCAAGATGAAGAAGGGAACCTCGGAACCGGTCTACGAGAAGCTCGTGCTGCACAGCCTCGGAATCCGCAAGCTCAAGAACTCGGACTGACCGACCGTGACATCTCTCGTCTTCCTCCCTCGGACCTAGCGGAACATGGGCATCTCCGGACGCATCGCGCGGTTCTTCCTCGGCTCCCGGCTGACGCCGCTCATCGCCCTCGTCGCGCTGCTGCTCGGCGCGTTCGCGGTGCTCGTGACGCCCCGCGAGGAAGAGCCGCAGATCGACGTCACCATGGCGAACGTGTTCATCCCGTTCCCGGGCGCCTCGGCCCGGGACGTCGAAAGCCTCGTCGCGACGCCGGCGGAACAGGTGCTCGCCCGGATCAAGGGGATCGACCACGTCTACTCCGTGTCCCGACCCGGGATGGCGGTGCTGACCGTCCAGTACAAGGTGGGCGAGGACTCGACCCAGGCGCTCGTGCGTCTGTACGACACGCTGGATTCGCATCGCGACTGGATCTCGCCGAACCTCGGCGTGGGCCAGCCCGTCGTGAAGCCGAAAGGCATCGACGACGTGCCGATCGTCACGCTCACGCTCTGGACGAAGGATCCGTCACGCGGCGCGTTCGAACTCGAGCGTGTCGCGCACGCGATGGAGGCCGACCTGAAGCGCGTCGCGGGCACGCGCGACGTGTACACGGTCGGCGGTCCTCGGCACGTCGTGCGGGTCCTGATCGACGCGGAGCGGCTGAACGCCTACGAAGTGACGCCCGAGGACGTCCGCAATGCGCTCGTGCTCGCGAACGCGTCGCAGCCCACCGGCTCGCTCGTGTCCGAGAACCGGGAGGTGCTGGTCCAGACGGGGACGTATCTCGCGAACGCCGAGGACGTCAAGCAGCTCGTCGTGGGCGTGTACCAGGGCCGCCCCGTCTTCATGACCGACGTCGCGCGCGTCGAGGACGGTCCGGAGCAGCCGTCGAGCTATGTCTGGTACGGGACGGGGCCGTCGGCCGAGGCGCACTCGACCGTGCATCCCGGCGAGCATCCGGCCGTCACGCTCGCGATCACGAAGAAGCCGGGCGAGAACGCCGTGGAGATCGCGGAGCAGGTCATCGAGCGTGCCAGGGCGCTCGAGGGACAGATCATTCCCGAGGGCGTGCACGTGAGCGTCACGCGCAACTACGGCGAAACGGCCAACGACAAGGCGATGAAGCTCATCCAGAAGCTCGTCTTCGCGACGCTCTCCGTCGTGGTGCTCGTGTGGCTCTCGCTCGGGCGTCGCGAGGCCGCGATCGTCGGCATCGCCGTGCTGCTCACGCTTGCCGCGACGCTGTTCGCTTCCTGGGCCTGGGGCTTCACGCTCAACAGGGTGTCCCTGTTCGCGCTGATCTTCTCGATCGGCATCCTCGTGGACGACGCGATCGTCGTCGTCGAGAACATCCACCGTCGCGGCGGGCTGAGTTCCGCGCCGTTCCACGAGATCATTCCGGCCGCGGTCGACGAGGTCGGCGGGCCGACGATCCTCGCGACGCTGACCGTCATCGCGGGGCTGCTGCCGATGGCATTCGTGTCGGGGCTCATGGGGCCCTACATGAGTCCGATCCCGATCAATGCGAGCATGGGCATGGCGATATCGCTCGCGATCGCGTTCGTCGTGACGCCGTGGCTCGCGCTCAAGCTCCTGCGCCGGAGCCACGCCGCACACGTCGAACACGGGGGCGGCCGGCTGGACCGCCTGTTCCGGAAGATGGAGCCGCTGCTGCGCGCGGAGGCCGGACGCCGCAACCGCATCAAGCTGCTCGCTGCCGTCATGCTCGGGATCGTGCTGTCGGTGTCGCTGGCGGCCGTGAAGCTCGTCGTGCTCAAGATGCTCCCGTTCGACAACAAGTCGGAGTTCCAGGTGGTCGTCGACATGCCGGTCGGCACGCCGCTCGAGCGCACCGCGGCCGTCCTGCGCGACCTCTCCGGAGCGATCGCGCGCGTGCCCGAGGTGACGGACTACCAGGCTTATGCGGGAACGGCGAGCCCGATCAACTTCAACGGTCTCGTGAGGCAGTACTACCTGCGCGAATCGCCCGAACTCGGTGACATCCAGGTGAACCTCATAGACAAGCATCACCGCGACCGGAAGTCGCACGAGATCGCGCAGGCCGTCCGCCCCGTGCTCGACGAGATCGCCGCACGGCACGGTGCCGAGATCAAGGTCGTGGAAGTGCCTCCCGGCCCGCCCGTCATGTCGCCGATCGTGGCCGAGGTCTACGGCCCCGACTACGACGGACAGATGGCGGTGGCGAAGCGCGTGCGCGGCGTGTTCGAGAAGACCCCGGATCTGGTCGACATCGACGACAGCGTCGACGACACGGCGCCGAAGATGGTCCTGCGCATCCAGCAGAACAAGGCTGCGCTCGCCGGTGTCGCGCCGCGCGACATCGTGGAGACGATGAGGCTCGGGCTCGCCGGGGAGGACGCGACACCCATCCACAGCGGTGCCGCGAAGTACGAGATTCCCGTGCGCATCAAGCTGCCGCCCGAACACCAGAACTCCCTGGACGAGTTCCTCATGCTCACGGTGCGTTCGCGCGGCGGGGATCTCATCCCGCTGTCGGAACTCGTCGACGTGATTCCGACGGACCGCGACAAGACCATCTATCACAAGGACCTCCTGCCCGTGGTCTACGTGTTCGCCGACATGGGCGGGGAACTGGACAGCCCGCTCTACGGGATGTTCGCGGCACGCACGCAGCTGGCCGGCACGCCGCTCCCGCAGGGCGGGACGCTCGGCGAGCACTTCATCGCACAGCCGTCCGACCGGTACGGGCGCTACAGCGTGAAGTGGGACGGCGAGTGGCAGGTGACCTACGAGACCTTCCGCGACATGGGGCTCGCCTACGCCGTGGGGCTGATACTCATCTACCTCCTCGTGGTGGCGCAGTTCGGGTCGTATCTCGTGCCCCTCATCATCATGGCGCCGATCCCGCTCACGATCATCGGTGTCATGCCCGGGCATGCTCTGCTCGGGGCGCAGTTCACGGCCACGTCCATGATCGGGATGATCGCGCTCGCGGGCATCATCGTGCGGAACTCCATCCTGCTCGTGGACTTCGTGAACCTGCAGATCAGGGACGGCGTGCCGCTGCAGGAGGCCGTGATCCACGCGGCGGCGGCGCGGGCGAAGCCGATCGTCCTGACGGGCCTGGCCGCCATGCTCGGAGCCCTTTTCATCCTGGACGATCCGATCTTCAACGGCCTCGCGATCTCGCTGCTGTTCGGGATCGCGGTCTCGACGCTGCTCACCCTCGTGGTCATCCCCGTGCTCTACTACGCGGCCCTCTACCGGCGCGTTCCGTGACCTGGGTTACATCTGCAGGTCGTCGACGGCCCTAATATTCGTGCCATGCGGTTGCGTGCCGCGAACGGTGGTCCAAAGGAGGGAACATGACTGTCAATCGAATCGTCCGGATCGTGGCCGGGTTCTTCGTGCTTCTGTCGCTCGCGCTGGGTGTGGAGGCGAGCCCCCTGTTCGTGAACGCGAACTGGCTGTGGTTCACGGCGTTCGTCGGCGCGAACCTGTTCCAGAGCGGTTTCACGAAGTTCTGTCCGCTCGACATGATCCTGAAGAAGCTCGGCGTGAGCGAGGTCGAGAGCTGCGCGCGCGCCTGAGCGGCGGCCGCTGATGCAGAAAGCCGCCCGCGGGCGGCTTTTTGTCGTGGCCGGAAGCCGCGCAGTGCCTAGCAGGCACCGCCGCGCTGGCCGATCAGCTGTCTCAGTTTCGGGATGTCGATGATGCGCACGTGCTTCTGCTGCACGCTGATGTAGCCCTCGTCCTGGAACCGCGAGAACACGCGGCTCACCGTCTCGAGCTTCAGGCCCAGGTAGCTGCCGATCTCCTCGCGGGTCATCCGCAGGTAGAACTCCGAAGGCGAATAGCCCCGGGCCACGAAGCGCTGCGAGAGGTTCACGAGGAAGGCGGCGAGGCGCTCTTCCGCGCGCATGCTGCCGAGAAGCATCATCACGCCGTGGTCGCGCACGATCTCCCGGCTCATCACCTTGTGGAAGTGGCTCTGCAGCGCCGGCACCTGACGCGAGAGGTCCTCCAGACGCGAGAACGGGATCACGCACACCTCGCTGTCCTCGAGGGCCACGGCGTCGCAGGTGTGGAGTTCGGTGCCGATGCCGTCCATGCCGACGATCTCGCCGCCCATGTAGAAGCCGGTCACCTGATCGCGACCGTCCTCGGAGAGGATGGTCGTCTTGAAGAAGCCCGAACGCACGGCATAGAGGGCCGCGAACGCATCGCCCGAGCGGTAGATGCTCTGCCCTTTCTTGGCCGTGCGGCGCACCTGTATGAGGTCGTCCAGCCGCTCGAGCTCGGCTTCCGCGAGGCCGACAGGCAGGCAGAGCTCCCGGAGCCCGCACGTGGAACACGCGGTACGCAGGCGTTCGATACTAAGTGGTTGAATGCCAACACTTGTCGTCATGGGAGCCCCATCTTCCGATCCGTGGGCGTGACTTTGATCCATGTCAACAGAACCGGATCCGGGATGATTATGCTTGCGACTCAATCGCTCTGGGCGACCAATTTCCGAATGATAGCGCAAGCCCCCCTCGTCATCGACCCCGACGTCCTGCAACGCTTTGGATATGCAGGGCCCAGGTACACGTCGTATCCCACCGCGGACCGTTTCGTCGAGGCTTTCGGCGAGGAGTCCTACCGCACCTGGCTCGAGAAGCGCGGGGTCGGAGGCATGTCCCGGCCTCTCTCGCTCTATGTGCACCTGCCGTTCTGCGACACGGTCTGTTTCTACTGCGCCTGCAACAAGATCGTCACGAAGGACCGGTCGCGGGCCGCGAAATACCTCCGGTACCTCGCGCGTGAAGCCGAGCTGGTGTCCGCGCACCTCGAGGGCGATCGCCGCCTCTGCCAGCTCCACTTCGGTGGCGGGACGCCCACGTTCCTGCCGCCCGAGCAGCTGCGCGAGCTGTTCGGGATCCTCTCGACGCACTTCCGGCTGGTGCCGGAGGGCGAGTACTCCATCGAGATCGATCCCAGAAGCACCGCGCCGGGAACGCTCACGATGCTCGCGGAACTCGGGATGAACCGCGTGAGCATCGGCGTCCAGGACTTCGATCCGGAGGTCCAGCGTGCGGTGAACCGGATCCAGAGCGAGGCAGTCACCCGTGCCGCGATCGACGAGGCACGGGCCGCGGGCTACCGGTCGGTGAACCTGGACCTCATCTACGGTCTGCCCCGGCAGAACGTCGACGGTTTCATGAGGACGCTGGACACGACGATCGGGATCGCCCCGAACCGGATCGCCCTGTACAGCTACGCACACCTTCCCCACGTGTTCAAGCCGCAGAGACGCATCCAGGAGAAGGACCTGCCCGCCCCGGAACTCAAGCTCCAGATGCTCATCAACGCGATCCGGCGCCTCAGCGAAGCGGGGTACGTGTACATCGGCATGGACCACTTCGCCCGCCCCGACGACGAACTCGCGGTCGCACAGCGGCAGGGGCGGCTGCACCGGAATTTCCAGGGCTATTCGACGCACGCCGAATGCGACCTCGTGGCCCTGGGCGTGACCGCCATCGGAAACGTCGGGCCCACCTATTCCCAGAACGTCCGCACGCTCGAGGAGTACTACGACCGGCTCGACCGTGGCGTCATGCCGGTGTTCCGGGGGGTCGAACTCTCCGCGGACGATCTCCTTCGGCGCGCGATCATCCAGTCCCTGATGTGCCACGGGTCGGTGTCGATCGAAGCCATCGAACTCGCCTACCTCATCGACTTCAAGGCGTATTTCTCGCGGGAGATCGAGAGTCTCCAGCCCTTCGTCGACGACGGTCTCGTCGAGATCGACGGCGAGTGGGTGGCGGTGACCCCGCGCGGGCGCCTGCTCGTCCGCGCCATATGCATGGTCTTCGACAGGTATCTGCAGTCGCGCCAGCGCTCCGCGACCTACTCCAAGGTCATCTGAGGAGCGGCGACGTGCGGGGCCGCCGTGCCGTCGACCGCAGCGTGGGGGGGGCGATCCCGGAGCGTCCGGGGCGCGCTGCCGTACCAGCGCGGACCCTGACGGATGCCGTCGCGCAGGGCGGATCCGGTCGGAGGGGCGGATGCTCGCCCAGCTGAGCGGGGCGGCATTCGTCGTCGGGCTGCTCGGCGGGGTGCACTGCGCCGGGATGTGTGGCGGACTCGCGACCGCGCTCGCGGGCGCGGGCAGGGCGCCCTTCTCGGGCTGGCGGCTGCAGGCGGCCTACTCGTTCGGCCGTGTCGGGTCCTACGCGTTCGCGGGTGCGCTGGCAGGCACGCTCGCAGGGGCGGCGGTCCTCATGGAGCACGTGCTGCCCGTCCAGTTCGGTTTCTACGTCCTCGCGAACCTGATGCTGATCGCGCTGGGCCTTTACCTGGCGGGATGGCACTCCTTCCTGACGTGGCTCGAACGCCCGGGGCGTCGACTCTGGCGTCACCTGAATCCCTGGATGCAGCGCTTCATGCCCGTGGATTCCTGGGGCAAGGCCCTCGCCGTCGGGGGGCTCTGGGGCTGGATTCCGTGCGGACTCGTCTACTCCATGCTGAGCACGGCCATGCTCGCCGGCGATGCGGCCGGCGGGGCCACGGTGATGCTCGCGTTCGGTCTCGGAACGATCCCCAACGTGATGGGAGCGGGGCTCCTGCTGCGCCATCTGCGGGGGCCGGGGGCTCGCCCCGTCGTGCGGATCGTCGCCGGGGGGCTCGTCGCGAGCTTCGGCGTGTTCGGGCTGCTCAGGGCGTCGTCCCTGATGCTGCTGTTGAGGCAGGGGCTCGCCTGCATCGTCTGACGCCGGCTTCCCGGGTGTTCCGCGGTGCGCCATGGTGCGCCGTTCGTCGCCAAGTGCTTGAGTTTTCAGTCCGTACGATACTAAAATCGCCAGCTATCCTGGACTCGGGGTGCGCAGCCGGTGCTGTCGCGTCCGGCGTCCGGGAAATTCACACACCCGCAATTCATTGAAAAGTGGGGTCCCCGGCTGCGGCCGGTGGCAGCGCGGGTGGAGGTTCAACTTCACTTCAGGAGCAGGACGAACATGTCCGTCACAATGCGGCAGATGCTCGAGGCCGGGGTTCACTTCGGCCATCAGACACGTTACTGGAACCCGAAGATGGCGCCGTTCATCTTCGGACATCGCAACAAGATCCACATCATCAACCTCGAGAAGACCCTGGTCATGTACCAGGAGGCGATGAAGTACATCCGCCAGCTCTCGGCCAACAAGGGCACGATCCTCTTCGTCGGCACCAAGCGCCAGGCGCGCGAAATCCTCCGCGAGGAGGCCATCCGGGCAGGGTGTCCGTTCGTGGACCATCGCTGGCTCGGCGGGATGCTCTCGAATTTCAAGACCGTCAAGCAGTCCATCAAGCGGCTCCGCGACATGGAGTCGATGATCCAGGACGGATCCTCTGAGAAGCTCTCGAAGAAGGAAGCGCTGATGTTCCAGCGCGAAGTGGTCAAGCTCGATCGCAGCCTGGGCGGCATCAAGGACATGTCCAGCCTGCCCGATGCGCTGTTCGTCATCGACGTGGGGTATCACAAGATCGCGATCACCGAGGCCGCCAAGCTCGGCATCCCGGTCATCGCCGTGGTCGATACCAACCACACGCCGGACGGTGTCGCCTACGTCATTCCGGGCAACGACGACTCCAGCCGCGCGATCCGCCTCTATGCACGCGGCGCTGCCGACGCGGTTCTCGAGGGGCGCAGCCAGATCACGCGCGAGGTCAGCAACGACGAGTTCGTCGAGGTGGAGACGACCGAAGACCAGGCGGTCCAGTAACGGACACGCCGGCGGGGGTGGTCAGCGGCCCCCGCCCACCGACGAAACACGACTATCGAACAAGGAGTACACATGGCGGAAATTACCGCAGGCATGGTGAAGGAACTGCGCGAGAAGACCGACGCGCCGATGATGGAGTGCAAGAAGGCGCTGTCGGAAGCCGCCGGCGACATGGCCAAGGCGGAGGAAATCCTGCGCGTGAAGCTCGGGAACAAGGCTGCCAAGGCCTCGTCGCGCGTCGCGGCCGAGGGGGTCGTCGGCACGTTCGTGTCCCCGGACCAGAAGCTCGCGACGATCGTCGAGGTCAACTGTGAAACCGACTTCGTCGCGAAGAACGACGACTTCCTTGCGTTCGCGGGCAGTCTCGCGGACCTCGTCGCGAAGCATTCGCCGGCGGATGTCGACGCACTGTCCGCGCTGGCCCTCGACGGCAGGACCGTCGACGAGGTTCGCAAGGACCTCGTCGGCAGGATCGGCGAGAACATGACCATCCGTCGCTTCGCGCGCATCGAGGCGAAGGGCAGGATCGCCCAGTACGTGCACGGCGGGTCCAAGATCGGCGTGCTCGTCGACGTCACGGGCGGGGACGAAGCCCTCGCGAAGGACCTCGCGATGCACATCGCTGCGACCAAGCCGGTCGCGCTCGCGAAGGAAGAGGTGTCGCCCGAACTCATCCAGAAGGAGCGTGACATCGCCGCGGCGAAGGCTGCCGAATCAGGCAAGCCCGCCGACATCGTGCAGAAGATGGTGGAAGGCACGGTCCAGAAGTTCCTGAAGGAGATCACGCTTCTCGGTCAGCCTTTCGTGAAGGACGACAAGCAGACCGTCGAGCAGCTCCTGAAGGCGAAGGGGGCTTCGGTGGCGGCATTCGTCCTCTACGTCGTCGGCGAAGGGCTGGAGAAGAAGACCAGCGATTTCGCGGCCGAAGTGGCGGCGCAGGCGGCTGCGGCCAAGAACCAGGGCGCGACGGTCTAGAGCCGTTACGCGATGCCCAAACCTGCATTCAGGCGCATCCTGCTGAAGCTGTCCGGCGAAGCCCTCATGGGGCCGGACAGCTACGGCATCAACCGCCCCACGATCGAGGGCATCGTCTCGGAGGTCGCCGAGGTCGTCAGCCTCGGCGTCGAGACCGGTGTCGTCATTGGCGGGGGCAACATCTTCCGGGGCGTGGCACCCGGCGCCGCCGGCATGGACCGCGCGACGGCGGATTACATGGGCATGCTCGCGACCGTGATGAACGCGCTCGCGCTGCAGGACGCCCTGCGACGCATCGGGGTGGCGGGGCGCGTGCAGTCCGCGCTCAACATCGAACAGGTCGCCGAACCGTACATCCGCGGCAAGGCGATCCGCTATCTCGAAGAGGGCAAGGTCGTCATCTTCGCGGCCGGCACGGGCAACCCGTTCTTCACGACCGACACGGCTGCCGCCCTGCGCGGCATGGAGATCGGGGCGGACATCGTACTCAAGGCCACTAAAGTGGACGGCATTTATTCCGATGATCCGAAGGTGAATCCCAACGCGATGCGCTATCAGCGTCTCACCTTCGACGAGGCCATCAGCCGGAATCTCAAGGTGATGGACGCCACGGCGCTGACCCTCTGCCGGGACCAGGCCCTGCCGATCTGCGTATTCAGCATATTCAAGTCGGGGGCCCTGAAGCGGGTGATCCTCGGCGAGGACGAAGGCACACGCGTGCATGTCGCATAATCCGTTGCCGGGACAGGCCGTCGGAGATCGCGGGACGGCGCAAACGTTGAGAGGACATGGCAAATGATCGCGGACGTCAAGAAGGACGCGGAGCACCGCATGCAGAAGTGCATCGAGACGCTCAAGACGGACCTCGGAAAGGTCCGGACGGGCCGGGCGCACACCGGTCTGCTCGACCACGTCAAGGTCGACTATTACGGCACTCCCACTCCGGTGAACCAGGTCGCAAACGTGACGCTCATCGACGCCCGCACGATCGGCGTCACCCCGTGGGAGAAGAAGATGCTCGCCCAGGTCGAAAAGGCGATCCGGGATTCCGATCTCGGTCTCAATCCTTCCACGATGGGAGACATCGTGCGCGTGCCGATGCCCGCGCTCACGGAGGAACGCCGACGTGACCTCACCAAGGTCGTCAAGGCCGAGGCCGAGAACGCTCGCGTCGCGATCCGCAACGTCCGGCGCGACGCGAATTCACACCTGAAGGACCTGCTCAAGGACAAGACGATCTCGGAAGACGACGAGCGGCGGGCACAGGACGACGTCCAGAAGCTCACCGATCGATTCGTGGCGGAAGTGGAGAAGATCCTCGCCGCCAAAGAAGCCGAACTGATGGCGGTCTGAGTTGGCCCGCTTCACGAGTTCAACGCTCCAGATCCCCGAGGCGACCCGGGTACCGCGCCATGTCGCGATCATCATGGACGGCAACGGGCGATGGGCCAAGAAGCGCTTTCTTCCGCGCGTCGCCGGACACCGCCGTGGCCTGGAAGCGGTCCGGGAAGCGGTCAAGATGTCGATCCAGTTCGGCGTCTCGCACCTGACGCTGTTCGCGTTCTCGAGCGAGAACTGGCGTCGGCCCAAGGACGAGGTCTCCTTCCTGATGCAGCTCTTCGTGAAGGCGCTGCAGCAGGAAGTCCGGCAACTCAACGACAACGGCATCCGCCTTCGGGTGGTGGGTGATCTCTCCCCCCTCGACGCGAGTCTCGTGAAGCTCATCGCGGAGAGCGAGGCGCTCACCGCCGACAACACCGGCCTCACGCTCACCATCTGCGCGAATTACGGCGGCCGCTGGGACATCATGCAGGCCGTGAACCGCATGTGTACCGCGCACCCCGAGAAGGCCGGCCAGTACTCCGAGCGCGATCTCATGCCGTGGCTCGCCATGGCCGACACGCCCGAGCCGGATCTCTTCATCCGCACCGGTGGCGAGCAGCGCATCAGCAACTTCCTGCTCTGGCAACTCGCCTACACCGAGTTGTACTTCACGGATGCGCTCTGGCCCGATTTCGATGCCCGCACGTATCTGTCGGCCATCCATTCCTATCGCAAGCGCGAGCGGCGATTCGGCCGCACGAGCGAACAGCTGACCGAGAGCGGTCCGGACGAGAATCCGGAAAGGGTCGCGGCGCCAGTCCTGAGGGGCTGAGCAGCGATCTTCCCATGCTGAGCCGGCGCATCATCACCGCGGCCATCCTGATCCCGCTTGCGCTCGCGGGCCTGTTTCTCCTCTCGCAGCGGGCGTGGGGCATCGCCTCGGCCGTCTTCATCGCGATCGGCGCCTGGGAGTGGGGCACCATCTCGCGCTGGGGCCGCAGCGGTCGCGCCGCGTTCGTCGGGCTCGTCGCCCTGTCCTGTCTGCTGTTCCTCTGGCTCGGTGCCACCCAGTCCGGAGGTCTGCGGGGGGGCGCCCTCGTCGGGATCTGGGGGGCAGCCGTTGCCCTCTGGATGCTCGGTGCACTGCCCTGGCTCGCATTCGGATGGCACGCGCGATCGGCTGTCCTGCTGGTCGTCGCGGGGTGGTGGGTGCTCGTTCCCGCGTGGCTCGCGGTCGTGGCGCTGCAGCCCGCGCCGGGTCTCCTGCTCGCGCTGCTGGCCACGATCTGGGTGGCGGATTCGGGCGCCTATTTCGTCGGCAGGCGGTTCGGGCGAAGGAAGCTCGCCCCGCGCGTGAGTCCCGGCAAGTCGTGGGAAGGCGTCTTCGGTGCGCTCCTCTGCGTGGCCGTCTACCTCTGGATCGTCGAGGCGGTTGCCCCCGGGCTCGTCGTGCGTGACCGTTTCGGGGGTGCGCTCGTGTTCCTGGAGGCCATGGTCGTGCTGAGCATCATCGGCGACCTGTTCGAGTCGTGGATGAAACGCGAGGCGGGCGTGAAGGACAGCGGGTGGATCCTCCCGGGGCACGGCGGTGTCCTGGACCGGATCGACAGCCTCACGTCCGCGCTTCCGGCCGCGGCGCTGTACGTCTTCCTGAACGCGCCGACGCCATGACGACACCCACGCACACCCGCGGAATCGCGGTGCTGGGGTCCACGGGAAGCATCGGCTGCTCCACGCTCGACGTGATTGCGCGACACCCCCGACAGTTCCGGGCGGTCGGTCTCACGGCCCGGGGTAACGTGGACCGACTGTTCGAGCAGTGCGTCGCGTTTCGCCCGAGAGTCGCCGCGCTCCTCGAGCCCGCGGCCGCACGCGAACTGCGCAGCCGGCTCGACGGGGCGGGAGTCGACTGCGAAGTCCTGTCCGGTCCCGAAGGGGTTGCCGAGGTCGCCGCAGTGGGCGACGCGGACACCGTCATGGCCGCCATCGTCGGGGCGGCCGGGCTTGCGCCGACCCTCGCGGCGGTTCGTGCCGGAAAGCGTGTGCTGCTCGCCAACAAGGAAGCCCTCGTGATGGCCGGTGCGGTCTTCATGGATGCCGTCGAGCGCTGCGGCGCGGAACTGCTCCCGATCGACAGCGAGCACAACGCGGTGTTCCAGTGCCTGCCTGCCGGCTTCCGTCGCGGGCTGGAGCACGGCGGGGTACGCAGGATCCTGCTCACCGCTTCGGGCGGTCCGTTCCGGACGACGCCGCTGGAGCGCATGGCGAGCGTGACACCCGACGAGGCATGCGCCCACCCGAACTGGGTGATGGGGCGGAAGATTTCCGTCGATTCCGCCACGATGATGAACAAGGGTCTCGAGGTGATCGAGGCTCACTGGCTGTTCGGCGCAGCGCCCGACCGCATCGAGGTCGTGATACATCCGCAGAGCGTGATCCATTCGATGGTCGAGTACGACGACGGGTCGGTGCTCGCGCAACTCGGCAATCCCGACATGCGCACGCCCATCGCGCACGCGCTCGCCTACCCGGAGCGCATCCCTGCGGGCGTCGAGCGACTGGACCTGACCCGCATCGGGACCCTGTCCTTCGAACCTCCGGACCTCGTGCGCTTCCCCTGCCTCGGGCTGGCCTACCAGGCACTTCGGCGGGGCGGCGGCGCCGCGATCGCACTGAATGCCGCGAACGAGTGCGCCGTCGAACGCTTTCTGGCGCGGCAGGTCAGATTCGACAGGATTCCGGTCGTGGTCGAGGAAGTGCTCGACCGGCTGCCGGAGGGGCGAGCGGACAGCCTCGAAGAGGTGTTCGCGACGGACGAGCATGCGCGCAGGCTGGCTTACGGGATTCTCGATCGGCTGGCAGCCTGAACGGCGAAGTGCCCCGCCCGGGTCGCATGGCCGTGGCGCGGGCGGGCGAGGCAAGACCTGGCGACGCGACGCCGCACGAACGGAGAGCAAGAGATGAGTTTCCTTACCACTGTGGTCGCGTTCCTGCTGGCGCTCGGCGTACTGATCGTCTTCCACGAGTTCGGCCACTACATCGTCGCACGGTGGTGCGGTGTCAAGGTGCTGCGATTCTCCGTGGGATTCGGCGCGCCCCTGTGGCGGCGGCGACTCGGGCGCGACGGCACGGAGTGGGCGATCGGCGCTTTCCCGATCGGCGGCTACGTGAAGATGCTCGACGAACGCGAGGGCCCGGTCGCTCACGCCGAACTCCACCGCGCGTTCAATCGCCAGAACGTCTGGCGGCGCATCGCGATCGTCTCGGCGGGGCCGCTCGCGAACTTCCTGCTCGCGATCCTCCTCTACTGGGTGCTCTACGCGCACGGCATTCCCGGTGTCCGGCCGGCCGTCGAGACTCCGCAGATCGGCACGCCCGCGGCCGCTGCGGCGTTCAGGGCAGGCGACCTCATCCGGAGTGTCGACGGCGTACCCGTGCAGACGTGGCAGGAACTGCGCTGGTCGCTCCTCGACAAGGCCGTCGAGGGCCGCACCGTCGTCGTCGAGGTCGAGGGGCTGGACGGGAACCTGTACGCCCGTCGGCTCGACCTGGGCCGGATCGACAGCGAGTCCCTCGACGCCGACTTCCTCGCGGAGCTCGGGATCAGGCCCTATCAGCCACCGCTGCCCGCCGTGGTCGGGAAGATCCTTTCCTCCGGGGCGGCCGCGAAGGCTGGGCTCGAGGAAGGAGACAGGATCGTCGCGATCGACGCGCACCCCATCCAGCGCTGGGACGACCTCGTCACCGAGGTGCGCAAACGCCCCGACCAGCTCATGACCGTCACGGTGCTGCGTGACGGCCGCACGCTGAACCTCACGATGACGCCGGCGGCGGAAGAGGAGGGCGGCGAGACCATCGGCAGGATCGGAATCGGCCCGCGTACCGATCCGGAGGCGATGAAGCGCTACATCACCGAAGTCCGGTATCCGTTCTTCAGGGCGGCGACCGAAGCCGTGCGCAAGACCTGGGAAGCTTCGACGTTCACGCTCGAGATGATTTGGAAGATGGTGATCGGACGGGTGTCGATCAAGAACCTCAGCGGGCCGCTCACGATCGCGGACTATGCGGGGCAGTCCGCGCAGCTCGGATGGCTGCCCTACGTGAGCTTCGTCGCACTCGTGTCGATCAGCCTCGGCGTGCTCAATCTCCTTCCCGTACCGCTACTGGATGGAGGGCACCTGATGTATTATTCGGTCGAAATCATCAAGGGGAGACCTGTCTCGGAGCGAGCTCTCGAGATTGGCCAGCGCGTCGGGGTCGTCCTACTTTTCAGCCTGATGGCTTTCGCCATCTACAACGATATACAACGCCTGGTCGGTGGCTCCTAGCGGATGAAGCGTCTCCTTCTCGCGGTCCTGTTTCTATTGGCCTACGTGCCTGCCGCCTATAGTTTCGAACCCTTCAAGATCCAGGACATCCGAGTCGAGGGGATCCAGCGCACCGATGCCGGAACGATCTTCGGTTATCTCCCGGTCAAGGTAGGCGACGTGATGACGCCCGAGAAGGCGACGGCGTCGATCAAGCTCCTGTTCGGAACCGGTTTCTTCAAGGACGTCCAGCTCGAGGACGACAACGGCGTGCTCGTCGTCGTCGTCCAGGAACGTCCCGCGATCGCGTCGATCGACATCCGCGGGTCGAAGGAATTCGACAAGAAGAAACTGCTCGAGATCTTCCGCAGCGTCGGGCTGCAGGAAGGAAGGATCTTCGACCAGTCCCTGCTCGAACGCGCGAAGCAGGATCTGAAGAACCAGTACATCTCCCGCGGCAAGTACGGTGTCGAGGTCGAGACGACCGTGAACCCGCTCGAGCGCAATCGCGTCGCACTGAACTTCAACATCCTCGAAGGTGCCGTCGCGAAGATCCGCGCGATCAACATCGTCGGCAATCACGTGTTCAGCGACGACGACCTGCTGGATCTCATGGTGCTGCGCACGCCGGGCATGATGACCTGGTATACGAAGAACGATCAGTACTCGCGCCAGAAGCTCGCGGCGGACCTCGAGACGATCCGGTCCTTCTATCTGAACCAGGGCTATCTCAACTTCACGATCGACTCCACGCAGGTGTCGTTGAGCCCCGATCGCGCGAACGTGTTCATCACGATCAACGTGACCGAAGGGGAGAAGTACACCGTCTCGAAGATCAGCCTGGCCGGCGACTTTCCCGTTCCCGAGGATCAGCTGCGCGCGCTGATCAAGCTGAAGCCCGGCGACGTGTTCGACCGACAGAAGCTCACGGAGTCCACGAAGCTGATCTCGGACCGGCTCGGCGACGACGGTTACGCGTTCGCCCAGGTGAATCCCGTTCCCGACATCGACAAGAAGAAGCGCGAGGTGGCCTTCACGATCTACGTCGATCCGGGGCGTCGCGTCTACGTGCGACGCATCAACATCGCCGGCAACACCACGACGAAGGACGAAGTGATCCGGAGGGAGTTCCGCCAGATGGAAGGGGCGTGGTATTCCCAGTCGAAGATCAACCGCTCCAAGGTCCGCGTGGATCGCCTCGGGTATTTCTCGGACGTGAACGTCGAGACACCGCCGGTACCGGGCTCGCCGGACCAGGTCGACATCGACATGACGGTGAAGGAGCGTCCGACGGGCAGTATCAGCTTCGGTGCGGGCGTTTCGAGCGTCGAGAAGCTCATCCTTTCCGCGTCGATCTCGCAGAACAACGTGTTCGGAACGGGCAACGCACTGTCGCTGGGTCTCCAGACCGGCCGCATCAACCGGATGATCAACCTGTCGTACACGAATCCGTACTGGACGGACGACGGCGTGAGTCGCGGTTTCGATCTCTACTCGCGGCGGTTCAATCCGTCCTCGCTCAACCTGTCGACGTACGCGACGAACACCGACGGTCTGGGCATTCGTTTCGGCATCCCGGTCTCCGAACTCGACACGATCAGCACCGGGCTCTCGGTGGAGTCCACCGACATCGAGGTGTTCAGCGCCACGCCGCAGCGCTTCCGCGACTTCGTGACGCAATACGGTTCCGTGAACGTCGGTGTCATCGGCACGCTCGGCTTCTCGCGGGATGGTCGTGACAGCACCATCACGCCGACGTCGGGTCCGTACCAGCGTGTCCAGACGGAAATCGCGCTGCCCGGAGGAGACCTGCGGTACTACCGCCTCACGTACCTGGGCCAGCGGTTCTGGCCGATCGGCAGGAACGGAACGCTCCAGATCAGTGGTACCGTCGGCTACGCGGCCGGATACGAGGGCAATCCCCTGCCGTTCTTCAAGAACTTCTACGCGGGGGGCGTGAACAGCGTCCGCGGCTTCTACACGTTCGGCATCGGGCCGCGTGACGAATACGGGCTCGCGATCGGCGCCCCGCGCCAGCTGCTCGGAAACGTCGAGTACTACTTCCCGTTCCCTGGGGCGGACAAGGACCGCAGTCTGCGTCTGTCGGCCTTCGTGGACGCAGGGATGGTGGATAATACGTACAACTTCGGAGTGCTCCGGTACTCCACTGGTTTCGCGCTGAACTGGTTCTCGCCCGTAGGCCCGCTGAAACTGAGTTTCGGCGTGCCGCTCAAGAAGGAGCCGACGGACCGACTGCAGCGAATCCAGTTCACGCTCGGGACGATCTTCTGATCTGGGCCGGTACTCAAATATCAGCGGGAAGAACGAACCTATGAACAGACTCCTCTCATCCATCTGTGCCACCGTTGCAGGCTGCGCCCTCTTCGTGACGACGACCGGGCTGGCCGTTGCCGCCGATGCGGTCAAGGTCGGTTTCGTGAGCATCGACCGCATCCTCCGCGAAGCCGCGCCCGCGAAAAAGGCGCTCCAGAAGCTCGAAAAGGAATTCGCGCCGCGCGACGCCGATCTGCAGAAGCTCGCCAAGCAGGCGAAGGACCTTCAGGGCACGCTCGAGAAGGAAGGCATGACGATGTCGGAATCCGACCGTCGCGCCAAGGAAGCCGACCTCGCCCGTATGAACCGCGACCTCCAGCGCATGCAGCGCGAGTTCCGTGAAGACCTGAACATTCGCAAGAACGAGGAGCTCTCGCAGGTGATCAATCGGGCGAACAAGGTCGTGCAGGACATCGCCGAGAGCGAGAAATTCGACCTGATCCTCCAGGAGGCGGTCTATCGCAGTGCGCGGATAGACATCACCGACAAGGTGCTGAAGGCCCTGGGTGACAAGTGACGATGCGTGCGAGCCGTCCTGCATCCCGGGATTTCCGCCATGGGTGACGAACGGAGAGGGCGGACATGGTTCAGAAGGGCAGTGACGCCGCCTGCCGGCTCGGCGACATCGTCGACCGGTTCGGCGGAGAATTGCTGGGGCCGCGCGATCTGGTGATTCGCCAGGTCGCGCCGCTCGACAGTGCGCGCGCGGACGAGATCTCGTTCCTCACGGCGTCGAAGTACCGGAAGCTGCTGTCGATCACGCAGGCCGGGGCGGTCATTCTCGGGCCCGACGATCGCGAATCGACGGACAGGCCTCGAATAGTCAGCACGAATCCGTATGTCTACCTCGCCCGGGTTTCCGGACTGCTGAACCCCCCCCGACTGCCGCGGCCCGGTGTGCACGCGTCGGCGGTGGTCGCGGACGGCGCGCGGGTCGCGGCGTCGGCCAGCGTCGGCCCGTGTGCGGTGGTGGAAGCGGACGCCGTGATCGGCGAAGGTGCGGTGATCGGACCGGGCAGCGTGGTCGGCGCGCGATCGCAGATCGGTGACGCCACGGTGCTCAACGCGAACGTCGTCGTGTATCACGACTGCCGGGTCGGCAGTCGCTGCATCCTGCACTCCGGGGTCGTGATCGGCGGCGACGGGTTCGGCATGGCCGAGGACGACGGTCGCTGGCTCAAGGTGCCTCAGATCGGCGGCGTCGTGGTCGGTGACGACGTCGAGATCGGCGCGAACACGACCGTGGATCGCGGCGCACTCGGGGACACGGTCATCGAGGATGGCGTCAAGCTGGACAACCAGATCCAGGTCGGTCACAACGTGGTGATCGGTGCACACACTGCAGTCGCCGCCTGCGCAGGCTTCGCGGGAAGCACGCGAATCGGGAGGCGTTGTAAGATCGGCGGAGCGGCCATGATTCACGGACACATCGAGCTCTGTGACGGTGCCGTCGTCGCCGCCGGCACGATGGTGCGCAAGAGCATCGCCGAACCCGGCCTGTACGATGGCTTCTTCCCGGCTCTTCCCCACAAGGACTGGATGAAGAACCTCGCCAACTTCAATCGGCTGCACGAACTCGCAGACACTGTGCGCGATCTCGCCACGCGACTGGAAGCGCTGGAAAAGGACAACAAGACGTGACTAGTGCCATGGAAATTCACCAGATACTGCAGTGCCTGCCGCATCGCTACCCGCTGCTGCTGGTGGACAGGGTGCTCGAATGCGAGCCGGGCGTCGCCATCCGCGCGCTCAAGAACGTCTCGATCAACGAGCCTTTCTTCGCGGGTCATTTTCCGCACTACAAGGTCATGCCGGGCGTACTCATCATCGAGGCGCTTGCACAGGCAGCGGCCATCCTTTCCTTCAAGACGCTCGATCAGCGGCCCAACGCGAACTCCGTCTACTACTTCGTCGGCATCGACGCCGCGCGGTTCAAGAAGCCGGTCGGCCCCGGCGACCAGCTGATCCTGAAGGCCAGTCTCAGCCGGCAGATTCGCGGGATCTGGAAGTTCGACGCGCAGGCCGAGGTCGACGGCAGCGTCGTCGCGGAGGCCGAACTCCTCTGCACGCTGAAGGACGTGCCCGCCGTGGAGGTGCCGTGATCCACGCGACCGCCGTCGTTCACCCGAACGCGCGGCTGGGGTCGTCCGTGGAAGTCGGGCCGTTCACGGTGGTCGGGGAACACGTCGAGATCGGCGACGGCACGACGATCGGTGCTCACTGCGTCCTGACCGGGCACACGACGATCGGCGCGGAAAACCGCATCTTCCATTTCGCGAGCATCGGGGAGGCGCCGCAGGACAAGAAGTACGCGGGAGAGGCGACGCGCCTCGAGATCGGTGACCGCAACACCATTCGCGAGTACTGCACGATCAACTCCGGCACGGTGCAGGACGCCGGCGTGACGCGTGTCGGAAACGACAACTGGATCATGGCCTATGTGCACATCGCGCACGACTGCACGATCGGAAACCACACGATCTTCGCCAACTGCACGCAACTGGCAGGGCACGTGCACGTCGACGACTGGGTGATACTGGGCGGGTTCACGGGCATACACCAGTTCTGCCGCATCGGCGCGCACGCGATGACTGCGATCTCTTCGGTCGTCGTTCACGATCTTCCGCCCTACGTGATGGCGCAGGGAGACACGGCGAAGGCTCACGGCATCAACTCCGAAGGGCTCAAGCGTCGCGGCTTCACGCCCGAGGCGATCGGCGGGATTCGTCGCGCCTACAAGACGCTCTATCGCGAGGGGCACACGCTCGAGGAGGCGAAGCGGCGTCTTGCAGACCTCGCTGCCGAATGCACGGAAGTCGCGGTGATCGTAGAATTCCTCTCACGATCAACGCGCGGAATCGTCCGCTAGTCGGAGTCCGGCAGGAGCATGCGGGGCGGCAGATGGCTCGGGAAGTGAGAGTCGCGATGGTGGCGGGCGAGGCGTCGGGCGATGAGATCGCGGCGCCCCTGGTTCGTGCACTCAAGAGCCGGCTTCCCCATGCCCGGTTCGTGGGCATTGGCGGCCCGAAGATGCAGGCGGCCGGACTCGAGAGCTGGTATCCGATGGAAACGCTCTCCGTGCGCGGATACGCCGAGGCCGCGCGCAGCATTCCCGCCATCCTGTCCATCCGCCGGCAGCTCGCCGCCCGCCTCCGGGCGGATCCGCCGGACATCTTCATCGGCGTCGACGCACCGGATTTCAACCTCGGTCTCGAGATCATGCTGCGCCGCGCGGGGGTGCCTACCGTGCAGTACGTCGCCCCGTCCATCTGGGCCTGGCGCGGCGATCGCATCCACAAGATAAAGCGTGCAGTGGACCACGTCCTGGTCCTGTTCCCGTTCGAGGTGCCCCTTTACGAACGGGCACGGATTCCCGTGACGTTCGTCGGGCACCCGATGGCCGACGGCATTCCCGATGTACCCGATGCCGACTCGGCGCGCGAGCAGATACGCGTGGGCACGGGCGCACCGCTGATCGCGATGCTGCCTGGCAGCCGCCGCGGGGAACTCGAGGCTCACGCCGGCCTGTTCATCGAGACCGCCCGCAGGATCGTCGAGCAGATCCCGGACGTGCGCTTCCTCGTGCCGCTCGCCACACGGCCGACGCGTTCACAGTTCGAGCAGGCGCTCTACGACTTCAAGGGGCAGGACCTCCCGGTCAAGGTGCTGTTCGGTCATTCGCAACTCGCGATGACCGCGGCCGAGGTGGTGCTCGTCGCATCCGGCACGGCAGCACTGGAGGCTGCGCTGCTCCGACGCCCGATGGTCGTGACCTACCGCGTTCCGAAGCTCACCTACCGCATCATGTGGCCGCGCCGTTACCTGCCTTACATCGCGCTGCCGAACGTGCTCGCGGGGCGGTTCGTGGTCCCCGAGATCCTTCAGGACGATGCGACCGCGGAGAACCTCTCCCAGGCCGTCGTGAACCTCTACCGTGACAGGGTCGTGCGCGATCGCCAGGCCGCGTGTTTCGCGGACATGTACCGCGCCTTGCGCTGCAATGCGGCCGAGCGCGCCGCGGAGGCCGTGATTCCGCTCATGCGTGCGCCCGCCGTGCGTCGTTCCCGGCTCGGTGTCGCCACGGCGGGAGGCACGGGCTCTTGATCGGCCTCGTCGCGGGCGTCGACGAGGCGGGGCGCGGCCCGCTTGCGGGACCGGTCTGCGCAGCCTGCGTGATACTCGACGCGCGGCGACCGATCGCGGGGCTCGCCGACTCGAAGGTGCTGACGGCCCGACGGCGCGCGGAACTGGCTGCCGAGATTCGCGCCCACGCGATCGCGTGGGAAGTCGCGTTCGCCGATGTCGCCGAGATCGACCGCATCAACATCCTGCATGCGACGCTTGCCGCCATGCGGAAGGCAGTGCTGGGTCTGGGTGTGCGTCCTGCCGAGGTCCTCGTGGACGGAAACCGCTGTCCGGAACTCCCTTATCCGTCCCGCGCCGTCGTGCGCGGCGATTCGACCGTCCCGGCGATCAGCGCGGCCTCCATCCTCGCGAAGACCGCACGTGACGCCGTGATGGACGACCTCGACCGGCTGCATCCGGAATACGGCTTCGTACGCCACAAGGGATATCCGACCGTGGAGCACCTCGCGGCGCTTCGTCGGCATGGTCCGACGCCACATCACCGGCTCAGCTTTGCTCCCGTGCGGGCGGCGGCCGGCGACCGTTTCCCGCCCCCCCTGCAGAAGGAGGTCGTCTGATGGACTTCGCGCGCGGACTGCACGTGCTGGGTGTCGTGCTCTGGGTGGGCGGGATGTTCTTCGCCTACATGGCGCTGCGGCCCGCGGCGGGAAGCCTCGATCCGCCGGTGCGCCTGGAACTCTGGCGCGACACGCTGCGACGGTTCTTCCTGTGGGTGTGGATCTCGGTAGTGGCCATCCTGCTGACCGGCCTGCACATGCTCATGGTGCTGGGGGGCGCGCATGCGCCGCTCTACGCGATCGCGATGACCGTCATCGGCGTTGCGATGGTCTTCATCTTTCTGCACGTCTACTTCGCCCCGTACCGGCGCCTGCGCCGTGCCGTCGCAGGGCAGGACTGGCCTGCCGCCGGGCGGGCACTCGGGCAGGTCCGCCAGCTTGTCGGCATCAACCTCCTGCTCGGGATCGTCACGATTCTCGTCGCGACGGCAGGCCGCTCGCTGCTCTGACGCGCGGGCGGACTGCCGTGCGCCGGACCGGGCGTGGCCGCCCTGCGTGGGAGTGGATCAGGGCATGACCCGAACCTGCTCCACGAGATCGAGGGTGTACGCCCTGCGGTAGTCCGTGGACGGTGCGGCAAGCCCGGCCCCCGCCATGAAATCGAAGGTCTGCTTCCAGCGCGCGTCCGTCATGGTGAGTATGCCGCGCCGCGCGGCGTCGCCGCCAGTGACGAGGCCGAAGGATTTCATCTTCGCGACGCTGAAGGCGAGCAGCGCCTCCTCGATCTCCGGGTTCGCCTTGCGAATGAGCGCATTGCCGGGCGCGGGATTCGCGAGATAGCTCTTCCAGCCTTCGGCCGTCGCCCGGAGAAAGCGCAGCATCGCGTCCCGGCGCCGGCCGAGGACGGCCCGGGTCGTGACGATCGTCTCGGCGTAGGGCGGATAGCCGAGATCCGCGAGCAGGAAGATCACGGGCTTCACGCCGGCCTTCTCGATCGAGTACGGTTCGGACGTCGCGTAACCCTGCTGTGCGATGTTCGGGTCCGTGAGGAACTGCTGCACGCTGTAGGCGTAGGGGCGCTTCTGCGCGTCCGTGAAGCCGTACCGCTTCTTGATCCAGGGCCAGAAGGTCGTCTCGCTCGCCTGCCCGATCAGCAGCGTGCGGGACCTGAGATCCTCGAAGCGGTGAACGTCCGGGTGCGCGATGATCGCGGCAGGGTCCTTCTGGAAGGTTGCCCCGACGGTCACGACGGGCAGATCCTGTGCGACGGCGCTGATGGTCTGGAAGTCGTACCCCATCACGGCGTCCGCCTTGCCGGCCAGCAGGAGCTGCATCACGTTCACCTGAGGGCCTCCCATGCGCACGTCCACGTCGAGCCCGTGCCGGCGATAGGTGCCTTCGGCAATCGCCTGGTAGTACCCGCCGTGTTCGGCTTCGGCGTACCAGTTCGTGAGAAACACGAACTTCTCGGGTGGCTCCGCGAGCACGCGGGCGGGCAGCGCCGCGGCAGATGCGAGTGCGGCGAGCGCGGCGCGGCGGGAGGAGTTGGGGACGCTGGACATGGTGTCGATCTCCGTGCGCGGAACGATGCGTGATTCTAGCCCCCAATGTTCGTGGGCCCGTCGCGTGACCGAGCCACGCGCCGCGCACGCGCTTGAGCGTTCAGGTCCGCTCGGCCGGCCTGACATGTCTGTCTCACCGACAGGTTCCACATCGACAAGTCATCCGTGGCCCGGCTGGTTCGTCTCGAACGCCCAGGCGCCTGGGGCTCCGGTGAGATAGGCGGCTACGCGGCCTGATCTTTCAGATGTTGCAGGCGCTGAACGAGGGCATGCACATTGGTGAAGGGCAACTCGCCGTCGTGTGCACTATGGCCATTCGTAATCAGGCCCTCGGCGCGGATTATCGCGTCGTCGAGCCGAGATTTCGTCCCCATCCAGAGTGATCCTTGTCCCTTGGCATACCCGGGAAGGTGCTGACGCAGACGCTGGTGCACCTCGTCGCGTCCGATGGGCGCCAGGACGTCTTCGAAGTGCAACAGAAGCCACAGTTCAAAGCACGGTACCGATACAATCGCTTCGAACGGAACCTTGACGTTTTCGTCATTCACCATACGTTCGTTTAGCGCTTCTGCCTTGGTCAGCGCAGCGTGGTACGTACGGTGCGAGTCACGGTCGAAAACGGCTACGACACGGTCGAAGCTGCGCGGAGGAATTCGTAGTTCAGGGTTGCCTTTCCTGAAGAGGACTTCCGCATATTCGACAACCTTTAGAGGCTCGGTGCCGTACGCCGTAGGCCGCACCTGTATGTTTGCGGACGGGAGTCTGCGTTCATGGCGGATCTCCGTCAGGTATGAGGGTTCGGTCTTCTCTCCTTCGCAGACGATGAGCAAGCGGTCCGCGGGCACGCGTTGGGCGACGCGCCGGCGCAGGTCCCGGGCGGCTTGCCGGTGTTTCGGTTGGCGGTCCTTGCCCACGAGTGCCGAGTGGCGCTAAGCCGTCACCGTCGGACCACTGGTCGATGGGACTAGCGGTGTGGGCACCGACGTCGCCGACTCCGGCAGGGATCGAAATATCGGCACCGCGCCGTAGCGTCCCATGAGATAGCCTCGTTCCCAGGCTTCGCGTTTTCGGGGACTGAAATCTGTGAGGGGGAAAACGCGCGTCGCTTGGCTCTCGTCCTTTTCAGAGAACCAGACCTGGTCTCGGCGGAACAAAGTGTGATCCAGCAGGGAAGCATCGTGCGTCGTGAAGATCAACTGGGCGCCGCGCGGATTGACTGCTGGATCATGGAACATGCCGACGAGGCGCCGTACCAGCAGCGTGTGTAGACTCCGGTCCAGTTCGTCGACAACCAGGATCCGCCCGTGCTTCAGCACATCGAGCACAGGTGCCGCGAGGCTGAAAAGGCGTTGGGTACCCTCCGACTCTTCGTGGAGTTCGAATTTCGCGGCGCCGTGTTCGGTGCGATGTTCAAACATCGGAAACAGGAACTCGCCTTCTTCCTGACGGGCCTGAGCTATACCACCGGCCTGTAGGAGGAATTCTCCGCGTATCCCTTTGCGAGAGACGGCAGAAACGTCAGCGATCGAGATGTCCGCAGTGGTCAGAAAGTCTCGGACCGCAGCGCGGCCGCCGGCAGTCTGCAGGAGCGAAGTCGAGAAGTTATGGTCGACCATCGCGCCAGCCGGCAAGTAGATCACGCTCTGTGCCAGCCATCGCGCTATCGGCCCTAGGAGTTCGCTATTGAGCTGGGAGGCCGTCGACAGGAAAAGAGCATTCGGGCGCGTGCTGTCTTGCCATAGCTTGCGGGGGCCCGTCAGATACGAGCTGAACTCGTAATCGTATCCTTCTCCGCTTTCGTTCAATTGGCGGTTGAACCACTGGGTCGGTTTGGCCGTGCGCCACACCAAAAGTTGCTCGCTTACAACCCGTTCGGCCGTCATCGCGAAGTTGTACTGGTGGCGGACGCCGTCGACCAAGAAGCTCAATTCAAATTCTGTCGGCTGGGTAGCGGTGCGCGAATCGAGTCGGAAGGGTTGCAAGTTGAACGTCTGACCTGGCTGGACCACTGTGGCCGACTCCGCGACGACCGCGCGCATGTAGTTCAGGGCGAAGAGAAGGGTCGTCTTGCCGCTCGCGTTTGGACCGAACACAACGGCCGAGCGCACCGCGTGCGGAAGTGACTTCAGCCCGGTGGGCGCTAGATTCGTCGTGACGAGTTCTTTGTCGGCCACCGCAGCCACCAAACTGAGCGCTTGATCGTCGCGGATCGAGCGGAAGTTGCGGACACGAAACTCCAGCAACATAAGTGCTCCATTGCAAAAATTAACTGGAGTTTTGCATATTAACGTCAAAAAATGTACAAATTTTAGCTCATTCCTCTCGCCGCTCGCCTTCGATATACGTCCACAACCGATTAATTTGCCGATGATGTGCGGCGTCACCGTTTGCGTACGACCCAGAAACGCGCCGCGCGGGTGCTGACGCGCTCAGCGCGCGCTCTCGTGCCAGCGGTGCAGGGCGAGCCAGGAGAGGAGGCTCGCCACCGCGAACAGACAGACCCCCGTCGCGGCGATCAGGAACAGGGCGGCGAACATGCGGGGGATGTTGAGCTGCAGACCGGCCTGCAGGATCTGGTACGCCAAGCCCGAGGAAGTCCCGCCCGTTCCCGCCACGAACTCCGCGACGACCGCCCCGATGAGCGCGAGCCCTGCCGACACGCGCAGGCCCGCGAAGAAGTAGGGCAGCGCCGACGGCACGCGCAGCCTGACGAGCATCTGCCACCGCCCCGCACCGTACAGGCGGAAGAGGTCGAGAAGGCCCGGATCCACGCTCCGGAGCCCCAGCGTCGTGTTCGAGATCATCGGGAACAGTGCGACGATGGTGGCGCAGATCACCAGTGCGGTGCCCGGGTCGTCGACCCAGATGATGATGAGGGGTGCGATCGCGACGATCGGCGTGACCTGGAGCAGGATCGCGTAGGGCAGCAGGCTCACTTCGATCGCGCGGCTCTGCACGAAGAGGAATGCCGTGGAAACGCCGATCACGACGGCGGCCGCGAGCGCCACGAGCGTGATCCGGACGGTCACGAGCAGGGAGGCGGAGAGCAGGGGCCAGTCCCTCGCGAGGGTGGTGGCGATCCGGGAGGGCGCGGGCACGATGTAGGGCGGTATGCCCGCCTCCCTGACCCAGATCTCCCAGACCATCAGGAACAGCACGCCCACCAGCGCGGGGGCGAGCCACGTGAGCCAGCGAACCGCGCGTCGGCCGGAGGTCATGTGCCGGCGGCCGCCTTCAGCATGGCGCCCAGTCGTCCGCACAGTCGTGCATACCTTTCCGACACGCGGAAGTCGTCCGGGCGCGGCAGGGCATCGGGCACGGCGAGCTCGCCGGTCACGCGTCCGGGGCGCGGCGACATCACCAGTATCCTCGTGGACAGGTAGACCGCCTCGTGGAGGCTGTGCGTCACGAAGAGCACCGTGAGATTGCGTCTGCTCGCCAGTTCGAGGAGTTCGCGGTCCAGCCGTTCACGCGTGATCTCGTCGAGCGCGCCGAACGGCTCGTCCATGAGCAGGAGCCCGGGCTCGGTCGCGAGCGCGCGCGCGATCGACACGCGCATCTGCATGCCGCCGGACAGTTCGCGCGGAAATGCGTCCGAGAACTCGGTGAGCCCGACCTGGACGAGTGCGTCGTCCACGACGCGGTCGATATCCTGGCGGCGGCGACCCGCGAGTTCGAGGGGCAGCCGCACGTTGTCGCGCACCCGCGCCCAGGGCATGAGCGTCGGGTGCTGGAAGACGTAGGCGATCCGCAGCCCCGCGTGGCGGCTGACCCGGCCCCGGGCGGGCTGTTCGAGGCCGGCCACCAGGCGCATCAGCGTGCTCTTGCCGCATCCGGACGGACCGATGATCGACACGAACTCGCCGGACCGGACGTCGACGGTCGTGGGCTGGAGGGCCCGTGTTCCGCTCGCGTAGGTGTGCTCCACGTCGCGCAGCGCGATCGCGAGCTCGTCATCGGGACCGGAAGGGGCGGATGCGTTCACGGCCCGGATTCTAACGGGCGGCGGCGCGTGGACGGTGCGCCGCCCGGTGCGATCGTGTGCCAGAATCGTCGCTGCGAGGCTGCATTGCCCGCCACGAATCCGGCGGTCCAGGGGGAGGGAACGCATGCGCGCGACCAGACTGTGCGGTACGTTCACCCGGCGTCCGGCGCGCCGGCACGCCCGTTCGCTGGCCGTCACGGGCACGGCTCTCGCGGCGCTTCTGACGCTCGCGGGGGCTGCCGACGTCGACGGTGACGCGAGCATCACCGCCGGGGCGCTCACCGTCGCGCGATTCGACCAGGACGCCTACCTGCAGCCTGCCCCGCATCTCCCGATCACGGTGCTTCGTGCGCTCCAGCGCGGGCGAAAGCACTTCGACAAGACGTGGGCATCCGTCTCGTCGCTGCAGTTCGAGTGGGGGCTAGGTCCCACCTTCAACGCGAAGAGCTGCGCCGAGTGTCATGTGCGCGGCGGGCGAGGGCGCGTTCCGGAGTCCGCGACGGAGCAGCTGCACTCCGTCGTCGTACGCGTGTCCGTCCCCGGGACATCGCCGGACGGCGGCCCCGTGCCGGACCCTGCCTACGGTGCGCAGCTTCAGAACGACGCCCTGCGAGGGCCTTTCCCGGACTTTGCCTACCACACCGCGCCCGTCCCGCCCGAGGCGGCGCTCTACGTCGACTGGGACACGCACGTGGTCACGTTGCCGGACGGAACGGCGGTGGAATTGCGCCGGCCTCGTCTTCGCGTCGAGCACCTCGCGTTCGGTCCGCTCGCGCCGGGTACGATGACTTCCCTGCGGATCGCGCAGCCGCTGCACGGAACCGGTCTGCTCGAGGCGGTTCCCGAATCGACGCTGGTCGAGCTCGCCGCCCGTCAGCGTCGGCTCGGCTTCGGCGGGCACCCCAACCGTGTGCACGACGACGTCAACGGCGGCATGACCCTCGGCCGGTTCGGCTGGAAGGCAGGGCAGCCCGGCATCCGGCAGCAGATCGCCCTGGCTTCGTTCGAGGACATGGGACTCACGTCGCGTACGTACCGGCAGCAGAACTGCCCGCCGGTCCAGAAGATCTGTGCGATGCAGACGCCCGGCAACGATCCCGAACTCGTGGTGACCGACTGGGACGAACTCGAGCTGTGGACGCGTGCGCTCGCGGTCCCGGCGCGGCGCAACGCGTCGGACCCCGACGTGATACGGGGCGAGTCCCTGTTCACGGACGCAGGGTGCGCGATCTGCCACGCGCCGGTACTGCACACGGCGGAGCGATTCCCGGCACTCCCCCAGCTCGCGGCCCAGACGATCCATCCTTACACGGACCTGCTGCTCCACGACATGGGTGACGGTCTCGCGGACGGTCGCCCGGAGTTCGCGGCCGGGCCGAGGGACTGGCGCACGCCTGCCCTCTGGGGTCTCGGCCTGTCCGGCACCGTGAACGGCAGCCGCGCGATGCTGCACGACGGACGCGCACGCACGGTCGGGGAGGCGATACTCTGGCACGGTGGCGAGGCCGCGCGCTCGCGGGACGCATTCGCGCGCATGCCCGCGGCCGACCGCGATGCGCTCGTGCGGTTCGTCGAGTCTCTGTGAATCGGCGATACGGTCAGAGGGCTTCGCGCACCCGCTCGAGTTCCAGCACCACGAGGCGCGCGAGATTCGCGAGATCCGCGAGATCCTCCGGCTGCAGCGTCCTCGGCCTGGAGTCGATCAGGCACAGCGTTCCGACGGCGTGCCCGCTCCCGAGCCGCAACGGGATGCCCGCATAGAACCGGATGTAGGGTGGCCCCGTCACGAGCGGATTGTCCGCGAAGCGCTCGTCCTGCCGTGCATCCGGGATCATGAACGGTTCGTCCTCCAGGATCGCGTGGGCGCAGAAGCTCACGTCGCGCGGTGTCTGCGTCGTGTCGAGCCCGCAGCGTGACTTGAACCACTGCCTGTCCTCGTCGACGAGGCTCACCAGGGCGATGCTCGTGTCGAACCGCGACTGGCAGAAGCGGGTGATCGCGTCGAACCGCTCTTCCGGCTCCGTGTCGAGGACGAGGAGTTCGTGCAGGGCGGCCACGCGTTCCGCGTCGTGCGGGGGGATGGGAGGTTTCATCATTTCAGGTGGCTCCGTACCGGGAATCCGTGCGCGCACCGGTGCGGGCCGGATGGTCGAAACAGGTCGGCGACAAGAAAGTGTAGCAAGGCGGTCACCAGGGCGTCGCTCGGCCCGTCCGGTGCGCGCGCCCGTGGGTCGCCGCGTGACGCGGGCTTTCGGCTTTCGGGTTTGCTAGCATGCGTCCACAACGGACAACGGGAGGTGACAGTGGACTTGGGTATCCGTGGATTGCGCGTCCTGATCACGGCAGGTGCGGGCGGCATAGGACTGAAGGTGGCCGAAGCGTTCGCGCAGGAAGGTGCGCGCGTGCATGTGTGCGACATCGATCGCGCCGCGCTTGCGAGGCTGAAGGAATCTCATCCCGCCATCTCGGCGAGCGAGTGCGACGTGGCCGACCGTGCCGCGGTCGCGAAGCTTTTCCAGGAGGCCGTCGCGGTGCTCGGCGGGCTGGACTGCCTCGTGAACAATGCGGGCATCGCCGGACCCACCGGCCCCGTGCACGAGATCGCGCCGGAGGACTGGGACCGCTGCATAGAGGTGTCTCTCACGAGCCAGTTCAACTGCACGCGGATCGCGGTCGAACACCTGAAGCAGTCCGGCAACCCGTCCATCGTGAACCTCTCCTCCGCCGCCGGGAAGTTCGGGTTTCCGAACCGGTCGCCCTACTCGGCGGCCAAGTGGGGGGTCGTGGGATTCACGAAGACGATCGCGATGGAACTCGGCCAGTACGGCATCCGCTGCAATGCGATCCTGCCCGGCGTCGTGGAGGGCGAGCGTATCCGCAAGGTGATCGAGGCCAAGGCCGAGGTCGCGGGCAAGTCGCCGGCCGAGATCCAGTCGGCATGGCTCGCGCATGCGTCGATCAAGGAACTCATACAGCCGGACCAGCTCGCGGACATGATCCTGTTCCTCGCGTCCCCGCGTGCGCGGACCTTCTCGGGGCAGGCCATCAGCATCGACGGCAACCTGCAGGCGCTGGTCTGAGCGCCGTCCCGGCGCTCGTCGCCGGGCGCCAGACGCAATACGACAGAAGAGGAGGCAGTCCATGACATATCCGGGTCCCGTGGTCGGCACGACCTGGCTGAACGAGCACCTGAACGATTCCGGTCTGCGCATCGTCGATGCGACGGTCCACCTTCCCGACACGGGACGCGACGCGGCGGCGGAGTATCGCGCCGAACACATTCCCGGCGCGGTCTTTCTGGACTTCGAGCGCGTGGCGGATCCCGACAACCCCCTGCGCCGCAAGCTGCCATCGCGCGAGAAGTTCGCGCGGGAGATGGGGGCGCTCGGGATCGACAACCGCACGCACGTCGTCGCCTACGACACGCCCGGGCTCTACAGCGCCGCGCGCGTGTGGTGGCTGTTCCGCCACTACGGCTACGACAACGTGTCGATCCTCGACGGAGGTCTCAAGGCGTGGAAGCTCGAGGGGCTGCCCACCGATGCCGGGGAAGTGACCGTCACGCCCGCGACGTTCGAGCCCGGCGAGGGGCGACACCTCGCTGCCTTCTGGCCGGACGTGCTCGAGGCATCGACGACGCAGCGGGAGCAGATTCTCGACGCGCGCACGCCCGGCCGGTTCGCGGGGACCGAGCAGGACCGCTATCCCGGCACGCGCGCGGGCCACATCCCGAACAGCGTGAACCTCTACTGGGCGGAACTGCTCGATCCGCAGACCCGCAGGTTCCTTCCGCCCGACGAGATCCGCCGGCGCATCGCTGCCGCGGGCATCACCGGGGACCGCCCTGTCACGCTCACCTGCGGCTCCGGCCTCACCGCGTGCATCCTGGCTCTCGGTCTGCACCTGACCGGCAACGACCGCTGGCGCGTCTACGACGGCTCGTGGGACGAATGGGGGCGGCGCACGGACCTGCCCGTGGCGTCCGCGAATCCGTAGCGCGGCGTTCCCCCGGCAGGGGCCGGGGGAACGACTGCGTCCGGTGACGCGCGACCTATTCCGGCAGCGCGAAGACCTCGATCGCGTCTCCCCGGGTGAAGCCGAAGAGCTGGTTGCCGCCGGCCGCCACCGCGACGTACTGCCGTCCGTCGACCTCGTAGGTCACGGGCGGCGCGTTCGCGCCGGCCTCGGTGCGGTGTGTCCAGAGCACCTTGCCCGAGGCGGCGTCGTAGGCCCGGAAGCTGCCATCGCCTTCTCCCGTGAAAATCAGGTTGCCGGCCGTCGCGAGCACGCCGCCCATGAGGGGTTCCGGCGTCCGGACCTGCCAGACGATCCTGCCTTCCGCACGCGTGTCGACCGCGCTCAGGACGCCCCATCGCGGACCTCCCGCGGGTTCGAGCTTCGTGTAACGCACCGCAGGCTTGTCGTCGGTCGCGGGAATCTCGGTCACCGTGTAGCGCATCGGCCAGTGCAGTGCGGCGATGTAGGCGAGCCCCGTTCGGGGGTCGAGGGCGAGGGGGGACCAGCTCACGCCGCCGGCTCCGCCCGGTGCGATGTCGACGCCCTGCTCGGTGGGGCGCGCGAACATGTTCGAGTGCGGAACGAGGTCCGGCGACTTGTAGAGCAGGCGTCCCGTCCGGCGGTCGACCACGTACCACCAGCCGGTCTTGCCCGCATGACCGACGGCCGGCACCATGCCTTCCCGGGTCGGGACGTCCAGCAGCACGGGCGGGCTCGCGACGTCGTAGCCCCAGAGATCGTGCGGCACGAACTGGCAGTACCACTTCAGGGCCCCGGTGTCGGCGTCCAGTGCCACGAGAGACACCGTGTAGAGGTTGTCGCCCGGCCGGGTTTCGTCGTCCATCTGCGGAGACGGATTTCCGATGCCGACGAACAGCGTGTTCGTGTCGGGATCGAACGCGGGCGTCGTCCACGCCGAGCCGCCGCCCTCCCGGGCGGCATCCGGGTACTTGTTCAGGTTCGCGCGCTCGTTCGCGAGGTCGCGATGGAGTGCTTCGCCGCCGGGCGTCGTCGCGCGAAAGTCCCCCGCCCAGCCCGACTTCGGCGTCGAGTCGAACTGCCACAGCCTCTTTCCGGTCTCCGCGTCGAACGCCGCGTAGAAGCCGGCCCGCTGACTCTGCCCGGCGATGCCGACCACCGCGCCCAGCGGCGCGCCGGGGCGGTCGGAGTCCAGGTGCAGTCCGTAGCCGACACCCGTGATGCCGATGACGACCTTGCCGCGATACACGAGCGGGGCCATGTTCGCGCCGACGCCGGTCGAGCCCGCCACCGTGCTCTGCCGCAGCGGGTCGTTCGCGCCGAGCTGGTCCTTGTGTTCGGTCGTGCCGTGGAGGTCGTCGACGAGCGGGATGTCCCAGACCGGCCTGCCGGTACGCTGATCCAGCGCGATCAGCCGGGCGTCCACCGTGCCGATGAAGACCTTGCCGTAGGCAACGGCCACGCCGCGATTCGCGGGTCCGCAGCACATCCGTTTCGTGTGGCGGTCGTGCCTGTACCGCCAGATCTCCCGTCCCGTGGCGGCATCGAGTGCGACGACGTGATCGAACGGGAGCGACACGTACATGACGCCGTCGACGACGATCGGGCTGGCCTCGAACGTCGCCTTGACGCCCGAATGGAAGGTCCAGGCCGGTGCGAGGCGGCCCACGTTGCCCCTATTGATCTGCGCGAGGGGCGAGAAGCGACGGTTCGCGTAGTCGCGCCCGTAGGTGAGCCAGTCGGCGTGGTCGGCGTCCGCGCGCAGCAGACGCGCGTCGTCGACAGGGCTCGTGTCGGCGTGGGCAGGTAGCGCGCACGCGAGCACGAGGGCGGCAAGAAGGGCGTGACGCATGGTGTGGCTCCTCCTGTGGCGGTGTCGTCGGACCACGGGATCACCGTGGAACCCTGGGTCATGTTAACAGTGGCGTGGCGGGCACCCGGACGACCCGGAGGGGGCTGGCGTCGTCACCTTTTGTAGAATCGCGCGATCGATCAATTCTTCGACGGGAGTACTCATGATGCAGACACTGGATCTGGAAAGGGCACAGCAACTCGTTGCGCACGCGATGCAGAAGGCAACCGAAGACTTCGGCCGTCCCATCTGCGTGGCGGTGTGCGACGACAAGGGTTTCCTGCTCGCCTTCGCACGCATGCCGGGCTCCCCCGTGCGCAGTGTCCAGATCGCCCAGGGCAAGGCCTACAGCAGTGCGCGCATGGGGGTGACCACCCAGGCGTTCCTCGAACGACTCCACAAGGAGAAGATCGAGGCCGCCTATTTCTGTGACCCGCTGCTCACGGCACTGCCGGGCGGGTCTCCGCTCAAGACCGCGGACGGCACCCTCGTCGGCGCGGTCGGCGTGAGCGGGCTCAAGTCCGAGGAAGATCAGGCCGTCACAGACTTCGTCGCCTCGCGGCTCGCGACGCTTGCGGGCTGATCCAGTAGCCTGAACGTCGCGCGGACCGAGCGCCGGCAGCCGTCGTGGTCGCCGGGCGAGGCGGCGCCTATAATGCCGCCGCGCCCGTCGTGATCGGAGGGAAACACCTTGGGACTGCGCCTCAAGTTCAACGTCGTTCTGCTCGTCGTGTTCGCGCTCGGTCTCGGGATCTCGGGTACCGTTTCCTACCGGCTGCTGCACCGGACGGCGGAGGAGGAAGTGCTGCGCAACGCGGGCGTGATGATGGTGGCGGCGCTCGCGATGCGCGCCTACACCGTCGAGGACGTCCGCGCCAAACTGCGCAAGGTGGACGGGGAGTTCCTGAAGGAGAGCGTGCCCGCCTTCGCGGCGCACGAGATCATGCGCCGGCTGCGTGCCACCTACGCGGACTACAGCTACAAGGAAGCGACACTCAACCCCACCAACCCGGCCGACCGCGCGGTGGACTGGGAAGCGGACATTGTGAACGCGTTCCGCAACGACGGCTCGCGCAGGGAGATCTCCGGCGTCCGCGACACGGAACTCGGACCCTCCCTCTACCTGGCCCGACCGCTCCGCGTGAACGACGCCGCCTGCCTGTCGTGCCATTCCGTTCCGGACAGTGCACCGCCCGCCATGGTCAGGCTCTACGGACCCGGCAACGGATTCGGGTGGTCCAAGGGCGAGGTCATCGGCGCGCAGATCGTCTCGGTGCCGATGACGCTGCCGGTGCGCAACGCCAATCGCGTGTTCCTCACGTTCATGGGTTCTCTCGCGGCCATCTTCGTCGTGCTGTTCGTGATCCTCAACGTCATGCTCTCGCTGCTCATCGTGAGACCTGTCACGCGGATGTCCGCTGCGGCCGATCGGGTCTCGATGGGCGAGACGGACATTCCGGAATTCGACGAGACCGGGCGCGACGAGATGTCGCTGCTCGGCCAGTCCTTCAACCGAATGCGCCGCAGCCTCGAGAAGGCGATGCGCATGATCGGCGAGTAGCCGCGCCCGCGGCCGACGCGCAGTGATGGACGCCGCCGACATCGCCCTTCCGAGCGGATACGGTCTCCACGAGTACCGCATCGAGAGCACGCTGGGCGTCGGGGGCTTCGGCCTCACCTATCTCGCGACGGACGCGAATCTCAACCTGCGCGTGGCGATCAAGGAGTTCCTGCCCGCGGACATGGCGACGCGCGCGCGGGACCAGTCCGTGCGACCGCGTTCCGACGGCCACGCCGAAACCTTCCGGTGGGGGCTGGAGCGCTTCGTCGAGGAGTCCCGCACGCTCGCGTCGTTCCGCCATCCGAACATCGTCCGGGTCATGCGGTTCTTCCAGGCGAACGCCACGGCCTACATGGTCATGGAATTCGTGGCCGGGCAGCCGCTCAGCGACTGGGTCGACGGCCGTCGACCCCTCTCCGAGCCCGACGTGCGCGCGCTGATCGTTCCCGTGCTGGACGGTCTGGGCGTCGTGCACGCCGCCGGCATCCTCCACCGCGACATCAAGCCCGCCAACATCTTCATCCAGCAGGACGGGGCGCCGGTACTGCTCGACTTCGGATCCGCGCGCGCGCAGGGAAGTCGGGATCTGACCGCGATCGTGACACCCGGTTATGCCCCGCTCGAGCAGTACCACACCCAGGGTCGTCAGGGGCCGTGGACCGATCTCTATGCCCTGGGCGGCGTGCTCTACTGGACGGTCACGGGCACCCGGCCCCTCGAGGCCACCGCCCGGATCCGTGAAGACACGATGCCGCCCGCGACCCGCGCAGGCGATCGGGGTCGCTACAGCGACGTGCTGCTGCGCACGATCGACTGGATGCTGGCCAGCGACGAGGCCGAGCGACCCCAGAGTGTCGCGGACGTCAAGGCAGCCCTTTACGGCGACCCGAACGTCGCGCCACCCGGGGCGACGGTCGCACTCGACGGACGCGGTGGTGGCGCCGCGCCCGACGACACCGGGATCGGTGCGGGGATCGAGTCCGCGACGATCGGGGTGATCGAAGCCGACCTCGCGAAGCACATCGGCCCGATCGCGACCGTCATCGTGAGGAGCGCGGCCCGGAGCGCGCGCACCGTCGCACAGCTCGTTGAAGCGGTCGGCAGCGAGATCGGCGACGCCGATGCGCGCGCGAAGTTCGTGCGCCGGCACACCGGCGGCGAGACCTCTGCTCCGGTGAACTCCAGGCCGTCATCGGGGCGCTCCCCCTCGATGCCGAGCGCGCCTGCTGCAACGCGTTTCGACGAGGCGGTGCTTGCACGCGCGGAGCTGATGCTTGCGCGGCATCTCGGACCGCTCGCGAAGGTCGTCGTGAAGCGAGCGGCCCAGAAGGCACGCGACGAGACCGAGCTCTACCTGCTCATCGCGGACGAGATCGACGACAGGAACGAGAGACGCCTGTTCATTCGCAAGGCCGTCGAGAGCCGGTCATGAGCTGGCGCCTCGCAGCGAGCCTCGTTCTCGTGATCGTCCGGCACGCACACGGAGCGGGCACGATTGCCGGGCGGGGAGTCTCGGGATGTCCGCGAGCCGACGATCGACGCGGGGGGCGACACCCCTCATGACGCTCGTTCCCCGGCACCGGACGATCCTCTTCGCGGACGTCTCCGACAGCACCACGCTCTACGAGACGCTCGGCGACGGGCCGGCGGCCCGCGCCATCGAGGCGTGTCTGGACGGCCTGCAGGCGGTCGTGAAGGAGAACGGCGGGCAAGTCGTCAAGCGCATCGGTGACGAGGTCATGGCCGCATTCGACACGCCTTCACAGGCGAGCGTCGCGGCGCAGACCATGCAGGTTCGCGTCTCGGGGATGGCGCCGGTGTCGGGAATCCGCATGGGGATCCGCGTCGGTTTCCACGACGGGCCAGTCCTGGAGGACAACGGCGACTACTGGGGAGACTGCGTGAACGTCGCGGCGCGGCTGGCAGGCCTCGCGAAGTCCGGGCAGATCTACGCGACCGGTGCGACGGTCGAGGCGCTGCCCGAACAGGGCCGCGGGGCGTGGCGCGATCTGTCGTCGCTGCCGGTCCGGGGCAAGGCGGACCCGATGCAGGTGTTCCAGTTCATCTGGGACGAGGACGAGTCGACTACCCAGCTCGTGGGGACATCGCCCCGTGCGTTTCGGCGGCGCTCCCTGAGCCTGCGCATCGCCGATCGGGAGATCGCGTTTCCGCTCGGGCGCAACAGTCTGACCGTCGGCCGTTCGGCCACCTGTGACGTCGTCGTCGCGGAACGGACGGCGTCGCGGGTGCACGCGCGCATCGAGCGCCGGGTCGATCAGTATTTCCTCGTCGACGAATCGACGAACGGCACGTACCTGTACGTCGAAGGCGCGCGGGAGCAGCTGCTGCGCCGCGACCAGGCCCTGCTCGACGGGCAGGGATACATCACGCTCGGCGTACCCGGGACCGCGGCGGGCGAGCGTCTCGAGTTCGACTGCCGCTAGCCCCCTGCGGGGGAGCCTGCCTCTCGGGCCGGGCGCGCGTCACTCATAAAGCACCGCACAGCGTACCTCGATGCTCCACCGGTCAGGTGCGTCCGGCGGCGTGAGCGGGTCGTCGAACGCGCTGTGGAAGCTGAACGTGCACGGCGCGTGGGGATCCGCCGCGGCGGCGTCGGCACGGGCGCCACGTGAACGCGCGAGTTCCCCGGCCGAATCCCACTGCTTGATGAGCAGGGCTTCCTCCCGGACCATGTTCGGGTAGTAGTACCACTCGTGCGTCGTCGCGTACTTCGCGAAATAGTTCTCTCCGATCCGGTCGTGATAGTGGATCTCGAACACGACGAGCTGGTCCGGCTGGACCGTGCGTCCGTCGCAGAGCGCCAGGGGATAGACGGCGACAGGATCCGCGACGATGTTGCGCCAGAGGTTGATGATCGCGAAACGCCCGCCTTCGGCGACGGCCTTCTCGACGGCGCCCCGTTCGAGCAGCGACTTTCCGGGCGGGAGCACGGACGCAAGGGTGTCGTTCACCCGGGGAGGTTCGGTCAGGTCCAGCAGGCGCTGCGGGGCACTCGTGAGGGTGTAGTCGCCGTGCACGATGTGCGCGGGCCCCTGGACCTGCTGCCCTCCCGTGATGCGCTTCTGGCTCTTCTTGCCCGTTGCCGACCGGACGTTGTGGTCGAACGCGAAGACCCGGGCGGCGCCGGTGTGTGCCCGGATGATCTCGGCACACTCCGGGTAGTACTGCGAAACGACCTGCCCGTGGTCGAAGAAGTCCAGCGAAGGGTGCGCCATGGGGTGCCGAAGAAGCTCGAAGCCGTGCGCCGTCAGCGTGCGTGCGTCCGCGCCGTGAAGGGTGCGGGCGTCATGCACCGTCACCTGCCTTTCGTCCACGAGGACCCCTTCCGTGCCGGCGTCGCTGCCGTCGCGGTCGCGCCGGGTCAGCACCTTGCCATTGCGGAACAGGGAGGTTTCGACCGATCCGGCCAGGTAGCGGAACGCCCCGGCCGTGCCGGCACTGTCGAGAGAAGTCAGAGGATGATGGGCCATGATCCGGTTGCCGTGGTGTCAACGGTGAGATGATAACCGTGCGACCGCTGCTCGCGGGCAGGGTTCGCGACCACCGGTGACCGGCACGCCAGGCTCGCGCCGCGGCGCCAGGACAACGCTGCAACGGAAGGAGACAGGGGGACGGCATGGGAAGACTCGGCGGAACGGTTGTACTGGTCACGGGGGCCGCGCGCGGCATCGGTGCGGCCATCGCGATGCGGGTCGCGAAGGAGGGAGCGTCCGTCGCCGTGGCGGACCTCGACGTCGCCGGCGCCCTTGCCGTGGCGGATCGAATCCGGTCCCACGCGGTCGAGGCCGACGGCTTCGCCGTCGACGTCCGCGAGCCGGAACAGAGCGCGGCGCTGGTCGAACGGGTCGTGTCGCGCTTCGGCCGGCTCGACGTGATGGTGAACAACGCGGGAGTCATCCGTGTACGCACCGTGCTGGATACGACACCGGACGACTGGGATTTCATTCAATCGGTGAACGCGCGGGGTCTGTTCTTCGCCCAGCAGGCGGGTGCGCGGCAGATGCTCGGCCAGGCACCCACCGGCGAGGGCCGGCCGTGCGGCAAGATCATCAACCTCGCGTCCATCGCGGGAAGGGTGGGGCGGCCGATGCTCTCGGCGTACTGCGCGAGCAAGGCCACCGCGATCAGCGTGACACAGGCTGCGGCCGCGGAACTCGCGCCGAAGGTCACCGTGAACGCCATCTGTCCCGGACCGGTCGACACCGAGATGTGGAAACAGATCGACCGGGAGTGGGCCGAGCAGAAGGGACGTCCCCTGGGGTCCGTCTGGCAGGAGCGCGTGGATGCCATCCCGATGAAGCGCGCGGAGACCCCAGAGGACCTCACGGGCATCGCCGTGTTTCTCGCCAGTGCCGACTCCGACTTCATCACGGGGCAGTCGTTCCACGTGGACGGTGGCCTGATGATGATGTAGCGGGGGCCGAACGCCGCGCGCGGTCCGGATGTGTCGCGTGATGCGTCGGGATCGGCGATCACGACCAACAGGGCCGGTCTTGATCACCTGGACAGGCTCGTGCGGAGTCGTCAGCCGCCGGTGCAGAAATTGCCGAGGTTCTGGTGGACGATGTCCTTGCGGAACGTCCCCTGCGTCATCGGGTTCCGGATGAGCGGACTCGACGGTCCGTTCGGCATGCTGTAATTGGGGTCCCGGGTCGTCGCGGCATCGTCCGTATGGATGACGCCGAACGGTGGGTCCACCGCCGGTCATCCGTGCGCGAGTGCGAAGACCTGATATTCGACTGTGCCCGACACGATGCGCCCCTCGGCCGCGGTCACCATGCTGTTGAGCCACTTGTAGCGGGCGTCGCCCGTTTCATAGCGTGGCTGCGTCATGAAAGTACGTGTCTCCGTATTCAGTCGCTCCACCCTGCGTCAGAGCATTGTTCACTTGCTCGTTGATCACGATGGCCCCCGGATACTGGACGTAGATGCGTGCACCGTCCGTCGTTTCCAGAATGATGCGGACATCCAGGTGTCCCGTCCCGTCCGCGTCGATCAGCAGCCAGTCAGCGCCATTGGGAAGTACGGTTCCCCGGAGGCGTGCCCCCTCGAAATGTCCGCCCGTGACATCGAAGACCACTCGGTTGCCATATGGCCCGGTCCCGATTTCCACCGGGGGCCTGAGATCTGCATGGACCGTCATGAGCGGTTCGAGCTTCATGGGAATCTCCTTTTCACGGGATCGTCCGCCAGCCATGGGGCGAGGCATCGAGCCTGCTCCCGTCGCGCCTGAGTGCATGTTCGTGGATGCACGCCAGTGTTCCACCGAGGGCCGGCAGGCTCTCGCGGTCCCTGTCGTCGATCGGGTGACCGGTGCCGCGTTCGAAGCGGCATGGCGCGACCCCGGGAAGTTCGTTCCGCCACGTGGTGTCTTCGCCGACTCCCGCGACCGCACGTCGGAAATGTATCTGGTCGTGCTCGCCAGAGCATCGCCCATATGGATGACGCGCGAAGCGAGCGGACATGCCGTTCGACGATTCCCTCCTACGCTCGCGGGGGAGGGCCAGGGTGGGGGCAGTGCGTCGCCCCACTCCCGCGGGTCCCAATCGTCCGAATCCTCTCGTCCATCGCATCCCGCCTTCGGCGGGCACCGAGGTACGGCGATGGACGAACCGGCTCGTGCCGCCCCGGGACAGGCGTTCCGGGGCAGCACGTCGTCACCGAATCAATCGGGTAATGCAAACACGAGGAGCACGCTGCCACGTGGCACCTTCGCGAGTTCCGGCATGTAGGCGGGCAGGAAATTCGCGAGTACCTGTCCCCAGCCCACGCCCACCGCGACGTACTGCTTGCCGTTCACCGAGTACGTGATGGAGGACTGCGGCATGGAGCCCGCCGGAAACTTCCAGAGGACCTTGCCGTTCGCCGCATCGAAAGCGAGCACGTCACTCTCGAGATCGCCCGTGAAGAGCAGGCCGCCGGCCGTTGCGAGGACCGAGCTGCGCATCGGGAACGGGGAGTTGTACTTCCAGACCGGCTGCCCCGTTTTCACGTCGAACGCCGTGAGCGAACCGCCGGAGCCCTTGGCGGACTCGAACTTGCCGCCGAGTATGAGATCGCCCGGTTTCGCGGTCGGGCTCACTTCCGCCTGCTTGACGTTGTCGCAGACTTCTCCGGCCGGGATGAAGTAATAGTCGAGCTTCGGTGAATACGCCGTCTGGTTCCAGGACTTGCCACCGCTCACCGCACCGGGGCATAGCGTCTGTGTCGTGTCTCCCGGAACGACACCCGGAATCGGTCTGCCCTCGTCGTCCAGTCCCTTGGCCCACGTGATCCGCGACACGAAGGGCTTCGCGTACAGGAACTGCCCTTCCGTGCGATCGATCGCATAAAAGTATCCCGACTTTCCGGCCTGCAGGGCGGCGCGAACCGGTCGCCCGTTGATCCTGGTATTGACGAGCACGACTTCTCCGAACGTATCGAGATCCCAGACTCCGTGGGGAATGAGCTGGTGGTACCACTCGAGACGGCCAGTCTCGGGATGCAGGGCCACGATCGAGTTCGTGTAGAGGTTGTCGCCCTTGCGCACGTCGCCGTTCCACATCGGGCAGGGATTACCCACGCCGAAGTAGATCAGGTCCATGTCGGCGTCGTAGGTGGGTGGCAGGATCACGGGACCGCAGCCGTGTTTCCAGGAATCCCCGGCCCAGGTCTCATGGCCGGGCTGCCCCGGCCCCGGAATCGTGTCGAAGCGCCACGCCTGTTTGCCTGTGTGCACGTTGTAGGCGGCCACGAAGCCGCGAGTCGCGATTTCTGCGGTGAACGTCCCCACGATCGCGAGATCTCCGACGATCAGGGGCGGCTGGATGAAGCCGTTTCCGGCCTTGTAGTCTGCCGCCACCGTGTGCCAGTTCTCGCTGCCGGTCTTCGCGTCCAATGCAATGATCTGGCCGTCTCCCGTGGCCAGAAATACCTGGTTCCCGGACACGGAGACGCCGCGGCTCTTGCTCGGACCCCAGAGCTGCACCGGCATGTTGTCGGGAAGCTTGTGATCGTGGCGCCAGAGAATCTTGCCGTTGGTCGCGTCGAGCGCATAGACGGTGTTCTTCGGCGTTGCGATGTACATGACGCCGTCCACGACGATCGGGGTCGTCTGGAAGTCTTCCTCGGCACCGGGCAGGAAGGTCCACTTGACTGTCAGGTCCTTCACGTTGTCGGTGTTGACCTGAGACAGCTCGCTGTACCGCCAGCCCTTGTAGTTGCCATAGTAGGTGAGCCAGTTCTGCGGCTCCGAGTCGGTGTGCAGCAGGCGCTGGGGCGAAACGTCCGAGGCATGCGTGGAGAATGCGCAAAGCGCTAACGCGCCGGCCGCCAGAATGTCGACGATCGAGCGTGCGCAACTGCGGGACCGAGGTCTTGGATTGCTCATGGACTGTCCTCCTGTTCGTTGGATGGCGAAGAAGCCCGAACGCGTTGCGCATTCCCGTCGCCCGGTGAGATGCGACGGGTTGTCGCGAGATCCCCGCGGCGGGAGGTAGGCCTGCCACCCGAAGAGCTGTGCCAGGGCTTGTCACCTTCGCCGCAGGGAGACTCCGGAGTCCGTGACGACGTCTCGAGACAGTCACACCGGTACCACGTCGGCATCCCGCTCCTTCTCGCACGGAGTGACCATCGATCCGCGCGAGGTCAGGCTAATGGGCGCGGGGTTACCGATTGCATACGAATGCGTTACGCATGCTGGCCGGGACGCGGGTCAGGTTGCCCGACCGAAGCGCGACGACGCGGTGCCGCCGGCGATCGCGGGCACGAGACGAACCGTGCGCGAACGCCCGGCGCTTCCGGAGTCGCGCACGAAGAGAGTCGATTCGATGTGTGATGAAACGAAACGAAAAGAAGCGACCGGCGTTTCATCGCGATGAGGACGAAACGCCGGTGCAGACTTGAGGTATATCGATAGTCAGCGCAGTTTCGATGTTCCCCACCAGCGGAGCTGCCCTCCGGCCATGCCCGCCTTGGCCGGAAACGGTACGGAGGGCTTCCGGTCGCCGACCTGAGTGATCCCTGCGTACTTGCCGGTCCCGCCGGTGGCCCGCCACTTCCCGTTTTCCTGGTTCTTCCTTTCATAGACGCGGAAGAACTCGTCGCCCGAACCGTCGCGGAATTCACACGAACCCGCTTCGTAGTAACTGTCGCCGACCTTGTGGAACGCGCCATTGCACCACCCGGTGACGCCATGGAAGATCGTGCCGACCCCGCCGTCGGACAGACATGTCAGTTCGTAGGAGCCCCCCATCTGGCCCTCCATGGGCGTCAGCATGTGAACCGGGCCGGAACAGAATGCCTGGATGTCGTTTGGACCGTCCTTCGGCATGTCGGCAGCGACCGCGGGGGTCAGGACGACGCAGGGCAGCAGGGCGCAATCAGCGATCTGAAGCTCTTTCATGACAGCCTCCCTTCTGGAGTTGGGACGAGTCGCGGCGTCGGGAATGTCGGTCCGCGGACGATCACCGTAGGCGTCGTGAACTTACCGATGACCTACCGGAAGGCAACCGATCGGCGCGGCCACCGCCGTGCGGTGGTCAACGGCTCCCGATTCGCTGAGGGCGCGCGCCACCTTCTCCGACGCGGGAGATGGAGTGACGCCGAGCACCACGGACAGGATCGGCCGAAGACGGCGGAACACGGCGAGACCCTCGGCATGGCGTCCCAGCGCGAGGAAGCACCTCATCTGACCAATGTAGAACGCTTCGACCAGATCGTCGGCTTCCAGGCCACGACGATAGCAATCGATGGCCGCCGACCAGTCTTCGGACGCTTCGTGGCCTGCCCCGGCGTTCTCCATCGCCGCCGTGAAGAGGCTGCTCAGGCGAAGACGTCTGCGTGTGGACCAGCTTTCCTCCACGTCGGCCGGGAGAAACGGGCCGCCATAGAGAGTGAGTGCGCGTCGCGTCCCGTCTTCGGTCTCTGCCCGTTCACTCGTGCCTGAAGGTCTTGGGAGACCGGTGATCATCGACTCGAATGCCTGGGCGTCGGTCCAGCAGATCGCCGCGTTCAGGCTCACGCGCGCATCGGTCACGCTGATGGCGTCCGCGGTCTGGAGCAGCTTGCGCAGCCGGACCATGGTGACCCAGAAGGCCTGTTTGGCAGCATCGCCCTGTTCGTCGGGCCAGAGCGCATCCATGAGTCTCGACACCGGCACGTCCCGGCAACCGTACGCGATGATCGCCTTCAGCAGGGCGAGGGGCTTTCGGGGCGCCTTGCCCGAGAACCGCAGCGGTTGCCCGTTCACCTGAATCTCGAACCGACCTAGCGTGTAGATGCGCACCGCCCAGGGCCACGCCTCGGAACTCTCGCCAGGAGGATGAAGCTTGTGTTGCCGGATCAGGGCGACGGCATAGTCGATCTCGATCGAATGACGCAGTGCCGCATCGAGTACGAACGCAAGATCTCCGGAGTGACACGTCGTGTCCGTGAATTGCCAGTCGTCCTCTCTTGCCCGGGACAAGACTTCGCGAAGCTGTTCCAGGCCTCGCTGCACGTTGCCCTGCCGAAACTGCGCATGAACCTCGGCGATCCGGCCGTCGCAGTCGACGCGAACCGGGCAGGGTGGAACGGGTGAAGCCTCGGCAGTGCGTGGCGCTGGTCGTCTCTCGAGCGCTGGACCCGGGCGGTCCGGACCCGCACGACGGGGTGACGAAAGGTGTGTCCGGTACATCCGTGGTGTTCCGAACCAGACCGGGGCGCTCGAGAGGTTCGCGCCGTTCAGTGTGTCGCCTTCCTGTGAAAGAGGCACCGCTTCGCTGCACAGATGCTCGATGGCATTCCGGTCACCGTGCATGCTGGCGAGGAGGAGAAGCGGGTGGCCCGCGATGAGGACAGTCGCGAATTCACCCCTGAATTCCGGGAGGTCCAGGGCACCGCGAGGGATCGCCATGAGGTGAAGCGGCGGTCGGTACGCGAGCGACAACGACGTGCGTCGTGTCGACGTTGGCCTGGCATGCAGGGTTTTCACCCTGTCGGGCTCGGCAAGCACCGGAGAATCGCTCGTATCAGGAATCATCCGTTCCTCTCCTCCCGCCGTCGTGCGCGGGTCAGGTCAGTCACGCAAGCTGTCTTGAGTGCCAGTCTCATCCATATGCGTGATGTCACCGGGGGCAGGAACGTGAAAGAATCGTGAAAATCAAAAATTCCACAAAAAAAGTTGCGATGCGCCGGGCCTCCTGAAAGGTCCGGGAAAACGCCGGGAGACGGCCCTTCACATCCACGCACGGAGAGCAGGGATGGTGAGCATCAGGCTGCAACTGCTGGGAGGATTCACTGTCGAGTCGCTCGACGGGGCGTTACCTGTTGCGTTGCCGCGCAAGTCTCGCGGCCTCCTCACCTATCTCGCACTCACCCATCCCGACGCTCAGCCGCGTCACCGACTGGCCACGCTGCTGTGGCCCGACGTGAGCGACACGCTGTCACGAACGAACCTTCGCCAGGCGTTGAGCACGATCCGCCGCGAGGTGGGAGACATCCTCGACGCCGACAAGGAGAGCGTGGGGTTGCGCGATGGTGCGGTGCACACGGACATCGGCGAGTTCGAGGCGCTCGCCCGCAGTTCGAGCACGGAAGACTTGGAACGTGCCCTCGCGCTGTACCGGGGGCATCTTCTCGACGGCTTCCAGTCCGACACCCCTGCATTTGACCAATGGTTGTCGACGGAGCGCGAGCGGCTGCATCAGTCGGTGATGGTGTCGGGAACGCGTGCGCTCGCGGGCCGCGAGGCGGCGGGGCAGATCGAAGGGGCCGTGCTGCTCGCGAACCGGATGGTGGCGCTCGACCCGCTGCGTGAAGACGCGCACCGGGCGCTGATGCGGCTGTATGCGCGACAGGGTCGCTCGGCCCAGGCCATGAGGCAATACCGCTCGTTGCGGGAGCTGCTGGCGCGAGAACTCGGCGTGAGCCCGGAACCGGAAACGGAGAACCTGCATCAGGAGATCGCCGGCAGTCGGCAGGGCAGGGTTGGCGACGACGCAAGCGTGAACGAGGAGGTCCTTCGTTCCGTGTTGTCACCCCGTCCGGACCGGCCCGGGCAGGGTGAGGGGCCTGATGTCCGGACGGAGGCTGTGGGGCCGATCCCGAACGGCATCGCACCCCCGGGCGCCGAAAGGCGCCAGCTGACGGTGATGTCGTGCGAGATCGTGGGGCTGGGAGAACTGTCGACGCGTCTGGACCCGGAGGATCTGCAACCGGTGGCGCGTAGCTTAGAGGATGTCATCACCGCGTGCGTGGCGCGCTACGAAGGGGTGGTGCGCCAGCGTCAGGGTGACAGTGTGGTGGCGTTCTTCGGATACCCGAGGGCACACGAGGACGAGGCTCAGCGCGCGATCCGGGCGGGGCTGGACATCGTGGAAGCCGTCGGCGGCATGACGAGTCCCGAGGCGACGGACCCGCTGCGGGCGCGCATCGGCATCGCGACGGGTCTGGTGGTCATGTCGACGCCGGACGAAGGGGTGAGCGGCGGCGCGGTGAGCGTGGCGGAGCGGCTGCGTGGCCTCGCGAGGCCGGACTCGATCGTGGTGTCGGAGCGTGTGCGTGGCCTGGCCGGAGGGGCGTTCGAATTCCGGGACCTGGGCGAGCAGAGCGGAGCGGAGACGCCGGAGCGGGCTTGCGAGGTCTCGGGTCTCAGCGACGCCGAGAGTCGGTTCGAGGCGGCGACGAAGGGGAGGCTGACACCGCTGGTGGGGCGGGAGCAGGAGCTGGGGCTGCTGCTCGAGCGCTGGGCGTTGGCGCAGGACGGTGAGGGGGAGGTCGTGCTGCTGGGTGGAGAGGCAGGCATCGGCAAGAGCCGGGTGTTGAGCACGCTGCGCGAGCGGCTGGAGGCGCAGGAGGTGCAGGCGTTGCGGCTGCAGTGCTCGCCGTACTTCGTGAACCGTGCGCTGTGGCCGAGCATCGAGAACCTGGAGCGGGTGCTGGCGTTCGAGCGCGGGGAGACGGAGAGCGCGAAGCTGGACAAGCTGGAGTCGCTGGTGGTGGGTCACTACGGTCGGCCCGTGAAGGATGTGCGCTTTCTGGCGGAGCTGCTGTCGATCGAGTGCGAGGGGCGCTACGGGGAGAGCGGACTGACGCCGCAGAGGCAGAAGGAGGAGACGCTGCGCACGCTGGTGGATCTGACGGAGGCGGCGGCGCGGAGGCAGCCGAGCGTGCTGCTGTTCGAGGACGTGCACTGGGCGGACCCGACGACGCTGGAGACGCTGGATCTGCTGATGGACCGGGTGAGCGGGATGCCGCTGCTGGTGGTGCTGACGCATCGACCGGAGTTCGAGTCGAGGTGGGGGAAGTACGGGCACGTGACGAGTCTGAACCTGACGAAGCTCACGCGGGTGCAGAGCCGTGCGCTGATCGTGGGGGTGCTGGAAGGCAGGACGCTGCCGGAGGAGTTGATCGATCAGATCGTGGCGAAGACGGACGGGGTGCCGTTGTTCGTGGAGGAGCTGACGAAGTCGATCGTGGAGTCTGGCAGGTTGGTGCTGGTGGGCGACCGCTACGAATACGAGGGCTCGATCGAAGGGCTGAGTCTGCCGGAGACGCTGAGGGACTCGTTGATGTCGCGGCTGGACCGGCACGCGTCGGCGAAGGAAGTGGCGCAGATCGGTGCGGCGATCGGGAGGGAGTTCAGTCACGAGCTGATCGCGGCGGTGGCGACCACGAGTCCGGAGGTGCTCGAGGACTCGCTGGTCCAGCTCACGGAAGCGGGGCTGGTGTTCCGTCGAGGATCCCCGCCTGGCGCGACGTACACGTTCAAGCACGCGCTGATCCAGGACACGGCGTACGAGTCGATGCTGAAGAGCCGGCGGCAGGGGCTGCACGGTCGGATCGCGGAGGCGCTGGAGGAGACAGTGGCGGGCATTCGGGAGACGCAGCCGGAACTGCTGGCGCATCACCTGACGGCGGCGGGCCGGCACGCGGAGGCGATCCCGTACTGGCAGAAGGCGGCGTCGAACGCGTTCGAGCGCGTGGCGCTGCAGGACACGGTCGCGCACAGCGGGCGAGGACTGGCACTGCTCGATGCGATCGAGGATGCGCAGGCGCGTGCGAAGCAGGAGCTCTCGTTCCAGCTGTTGACGGGCCATGCCGTGGCTCACCTGAAGGGCTGGTGCGCGCCGGAGCCCGGACAGGCGTTCATGCGGGCGCGGGAATTGTGCGAAGTGCTGGGTGATGCGCCGGAGGTGTTCTCCGCGCTCTGGGGTGTGTGGGCCTATCTGGACGTGGCAGGCCGGGTCGACGCGGCCGACGTGGTGGCGCGGGAGTTTCTGGAGCGTGCGAAGCGCGTCGGCGACACGGCGGCGATCTGCGAGGGGGAGCGCATCGTGGGCGAGATGGCGTTCCGGCTCGGGGATCTGCCGCGAGCGCGACGCCATCTCGAAGAAGGCATCCGGATTCACGACCTCGAAGCGCACCGGGGCAACATCCGGTTGTACGGACAGGATTCCGGCATGACCAATCTGGCCTACCTCGCCTCTCTGTACGCCTTGCTCGGCTACCCCGAGCGGGCGATGTCTGCAGTGCGTCAGGCCCATGAACTCGCAGAACGGCTCCAGCATCCATTCACCACTGCGTGGGTCCATCACTTCCGTGCACTGGCCCATTGCGAACTTCGTGAATGGGATACCGCCGCCGAGGTGGCCGCGCAGGCCGTGGCCATCTGCAACGAGCACGGGTTCGGCTATTTCCTCGCATGCACCCGCAGCACCCTGGACATTTCGCACATGGCTGGCCGCGGGCGCATCGAACGCGGTGATTCCGTACGGGAACAGTTCACGTTCATTCGGGCTGTCGGCGCCCTCGTGCACTTTCCATTCTATTGCGCCAAGTTCGCTGACGCCTGCATGGCGCTGGGAGAGGTGCACGAGGGCCTGAGGTTCGTCGAGGAGGGACTGAGGCTCGCGGAGGACATGAACGAGCGTTTCGAGGAACCGGAACTGCACCGTCTTCGAGGCGAACTGCTGCTCCTGAGCGGGCCCGAGTTGCGGGCCGAGGCGGAAGCGAGCTTCGCGACATCGCTCGAAATCGCGCGCAGGCAGTGCGCAAAGCTCATCGAACTGCGAACCGCGACGAGCCTCGCCCGGCACTGGCAGTCGCAGGGGAAGACTCGGGAGGCGCTGGAGCTTCTCGAACCGGTGTATCGCTGGTTCACGGAGGGTTTCGACGCGAGTGATCTCGTGGAGGCACGCGCGACGTTGTGCGACCTCGGATGGCCGGGCGATCGGGGAGAGGACGCCCCGCGATCATGAAGGGATCGACACGCCGAATGCGGGGGACGGCCGGTTACGGCAGGCAGCGTGTCGTGACGTCAAGAGGAGGAGGCCGAATGAACAGGAACATCGGACGTTTCCTGGTGTTGCTGGCCCTTGTCTTCTGGATGGACGCGGGCGCGTGGGCGGCGAAGCGCTACGGTCCGGGGGTCACCGACACGGAAATCGCGATCGGACAGACGATGCCGTACAGCGGTGTGCTCTCGGCCTATGGCCAGATCGGCAGCGCACAGCGGGCGTATTTCGCCATGCTCAACGCCAAGGGCGGTATCAACGGCCGGAAGATCCGGCTGATCAGTCTCGATGACAGTGGCCTCCCGCCGAAAACCGTCGAACAGGTACGCAAGCTCGTCGAGCAGGATCACGTGCTGCTGATCTTCAACTCGTTCGGACCAGCTCTCGACTGGCCGGATCAACCCGCGTACGACGTCCAGGCATCTCTGTCCCTCGGCCCGGGCGATGGTGAACGACGGCAACAGAGGGTGATGTCTGGCGAGATCGCGGGGCTGGAGGAGCAGTCGATGCGCATGGATCCGGAAGATCTTCGTGTGGAGGCGCAGGCATACGACCGGGTCGACTTGGTGGCGCATGAGGAGGCACTCGCCTCATCGGGTGGCGTCTCACGGTCCGAGGATGCGCGTCGATTGGCGGCTGACGAAGGCGATATGGACCTCGCATTTGCGGGACAGGACGCGGTGGAGAGCATTGCACAGCCGGCACGACTTCAGGACACGCTCATCACCAGCCGCGGCGCCGTTGTTCCCAGCGCGCAGCAGGCGTTAGGGCTTCCGTTCAAGCCTTCTATCGCGGTACTGCCGTTCAATAACCTGAGCGGCGACCCTGAGCAGGACTTCGTTGATGACGGGCTCGCTGAAGATCTCATTACAGCACTGTCCCGGATTCACTGGTTGTTCGTAAGCGCGCGGAATTCGAGCTTTTCCTTCAAGGGTGCTCCGGTAAGTGTCGGCGAGGTGGCCCGGGTGCTCGGCGTCCGCTACGTCGTCGAAGGCAGCGTGCGCAAAGCCGGCAACCGGATTCGCGTTACCGCGCAGTTGATCGACGCCGAGACCGGAAATCATGTGTGGGCGACCCGCTACGACCGCGAGATCGCGGACATATTCGCCATTCAGGATGAGATATCCGAGGCCTTCGTCGCCGCCATCGAGCCAGAAATCGGCCAGGTCGAGCGCGAGCGTGCTCGCCGGAAGCCCCCGGACAGCCTCGACTGCTGGGAGCATTACCAGCGCGGGCTCTGGCATCTCTACAAATTCACCGCTTCGGATAATGCCGAGGCCAAACGGCTGCTGCAGCACGCGATCAGGCTCGATCCGGGCTTCGGACCGGCTCATGCTGGGCTGGGTTACGCCTATTTTCTGGACACGATCATGGGGTTCGGCGTTTCTGACCGGAGCATTCAGGACTCCTATCGCTCCATCCGTCAGGCCATCGCCCTCGACGATCGCAATGGACATGCTCATCACACACTCGGACGACTCTACATGTTGCTGGGGGATCCGGAGCAGGCATATGCACAATCCCAGCGTGCAGTCGAGCTCAACCCAAGCTTGGCGGTGGCACATTTTGGTCTCGGCCACGCACTGATGCTGATCGGGCAAGCGGAGGAAGGGCTTGCCGAGTTCGACGCCGCGATCCGCCTGAGCCCGCGCGACCCGATACTCTGGGCCTTTGAATGCACGAAGTCGCATGCACTCATCCTGCTTCGTCAGTACGACGAGGCAGTGAATTGGGCCAGGCGTTCGGTCCGGCATCCCACTGCCGGTGTCTGGGCGTATATCGCACTCGTCTGCGCGCTCGGCCACGCCGGCGACAAAGAGCACGCCAAGGTCGCGTTGTCTGAGCTACTTGAGATCAAACCGGATTGCACGCTCACGTTCGTCAAGAACTATCTCCCATTCGTCCGGGAGTTGGACTTCGAACACTACGCTGCTGGCCTGATCAAGGCGGGCTTCGGTCAAAGCGAAAAATGACGAGTCTTCATCTTCGATCCACTCTCGGACAAGCAAGGCCTCCTGCCGACGGTGCGTTTACGGAACGTCTCTGACTTTCTGCACTCGTGTTGCGGTGCCCTTACAGGGCCTCGAAGCCCATCTTCCGCATCGGCCGCGCGACCCGCGCGGCCGATGCCGTGACCGTCGCGTCGCAGCATCCTCGAGGTTGCGGACAGGTGTTCGAGATGCCGCTCATCCATGCGCGGCATTAACCCGAGGTCTGAATCCACTGTTGGTGCGGGTCGGTCGTAAACCGAAGACCGGTTCAGCTGGAGGATCTGCGCCTTCGGGCTCCACGGCCCGTTGTTGCAGAGACCGCGTGTCCGCATTTTCGGAGCCTCGTCTACTTCCCATGGGCGTTCTTCAGCCTGTCGATTGTCAATGGTGCTATGTTCGCCCACGTCGAAGAGGCCGGAACGGCTCATCGAGCAGTCTGGTGCGGTCGTGCCAGAGTTGGGGGCGCGTCATAGAGGCACAGCCCGAAAAACTCTCATAAATGGGCCCGTTCGAGATGAGCCAAAGTACCATCAGCGCGAGGATCTTTGCCGTCCATCAGCAACTCGCGTCGTTCTGTCCCCAGATCACGCGCATCGCCGTCGCGATCCACGACCCGATAACCGGCACGCTGCGCACGTTCCTTCAAAGCACTCAGGGGGCCAATCCCCTTGCGGCGTACGAATGCGCACTCGACGACGTGCCGTCCCTGCGAAGCATCGCGCAGGCACGTGCGCCGCGGGTCATCAACGACCTGAGCAAGGCCCTGGAACCCGTCTCGGAACACAGTGTCCGCATTCTCGGTTCCGGCTATCGTTCGAGCTACACCGTGCCGATGTTCGCGCACGACGACCTGCTCGGCCTCCTGTTCTTCGATGCGGACGAGACCGATGTCTTCACGCCACAGGTGCGCGCACGACTCGATGTGTTCGCCCAGCTGATTTCCCTGCTCGTCGCTCGCGAGCAGGCGTCCATTCACACGCTGTCGGCGGCCATCCGGACGGCGGTCAAGTTCGGTCGTTTTCGCGACGAGGAGACGGGGGCGCACCTCATGCGAATGTCGCACCTCGCCCAGCTCATCGCGCGCAGGCTTCCGCCCGGGAAGGCGCTCGACGACGAACTCGCGGAATTCCTGCTGCTGTTCGCACCCCTGCACGACATCGGCAAGATCGCCATCCCCGATGACATCCTGCGCAAGCAAGGGCCCCTGTCCGCGGTCGAGATGGACATCATGCGCAGTCACGTCGATCAGGGTTTCGCTCTCGTGAACACCCTCATCGACGAGTTCGAACTGAACGATCTCGAGCACATCGACATGTTGCGCAACATCGTTCGCTATCATCACGAGAATTTCGACGGCAGCGGCTACAACGCAGGGCTCTCGGCCGACGGCATCCCGATCGAGGCCCGGATCGTGAAGGTCGCCGACGTGTTCGACGCCCTGACGAGCGTGCGACCCTACAAGGCGGCCTGGCCGGTGGAGGAAGCGTGCCGGTATCTGAGCGACCATCGCGGCACGATCTTCGACCCGGACTGCGCGGATGCACTCATCGGAAGCCGGGACGAAGCCATGGCGATCCGCCGTCGGTTCGAGGACACTCCCTAGCGTGGGGCCTCCTGTTTCACTCTCCGGTACGGGACCGGACGATCACCCGTCAGTGCGCATCCATCGAGGATATCTCCCGGGGTGCATCGGGCGAATCGTCGAACTGCACGGGCGGTACTACAGCGCGGCCGCGGGGTTCGGCCTGACCTTCGAATCGAAGGTGGCGCGGGAACTCGCGACCTTCTGCGAGTCGATGGACGAGACGCACGACGGGCTCTGGCTCGCACTCGTGAACGATGAGGTGGTGGGCTCGATCGCCATCGACGGTGGACGGATCGCGACACACGGGGCGCATCTTCGCTGGTTCATCGTTCGCGACGACTGCCAGGGGCGGGGAGCGGGCAGTCGACTCATGTCCGAAGCAATGAACTTCCTGTCCGCGATCGGGTGCGCGCGCGCCCATCTGTGGACCTTCAGCGGGCTCGATGCTGCGCGACACCTCTACGAACGTCACGGCTTCAGACTCGTCGAGGAACGTCCCGGTGACCAGTGGGGCGTGATCGTGAACGAGCAGTACTTCGTGCGTGGCGAGCGGCAGGGCGCATAGCGCGGTATCCTTGGGCACACGTTCCGGCGAATGCCGGGTGTGTAGTGCAGCGTCGTTGCACGGGTCGTGCAGCGAGCAATCATCGCGTGACGTGCCGCGCCTCGAGCCGTGGCGCCACGCCGGACGGTCAGGCCGCGGAGCATCGGGTTCTCGCAGCGGGCCCTGATACGACAAGCCAGTCGGACGCCGACGGAAAGCCGGCTGGCTCAATTCGAAAGGCGGCCCGCGTGCCGCAACAATTCCTGCCGTCGGTGAGCCCACCTGCAACGCAGATCTTCTGCGCGGGTGTGTGTCAGAGACGAGTGTCCCTTGCGGCAACGGACCGACGCCGCGTGCCGCCTGCGCACGCGCGTTCGAGTCCGAAGAGCGACGTCGGTGCCTTTCGAGCCCGCCTTCGTCCGGGGAGTTCGTGAGGCGCCAGTCGCGTCGCGCACGGACGCGGTATGCCGGGCACACGTCGTCTCTCGTGTTTTTCAGGAAGGTCGGGAAGGCCTTGCCGGCTTCCCGGTGTCAACGGTCCGGTACGGACGCGGAAGGAGGAAATGCATGGCAGACAGATCCGATCCCATGATTCCCGACGGGGAGGTCACGCCGATCAACACCGACTACAAGGTCGGCCAGGACAACATCGTGATGAATGTCGGGCCCTTCGGGCTCGACATCCACAATCGCGTGTTCGCCATCTCCGCGGTCGCGGTGATCGCATTCGTCTCGCTGACGCTGCTGTTCCAGAAGTCCGTGGAACCGATGTTCTCCGGCCTGCGCGGATGGCTTACGTCGAATCTGGACTGGTTCTTCATCTCCGCGGGCGACCTCTTCGTGCTGGCGTGCCTGGGCATAGCGGTGTCTCCGCTGGGCAGGGTGCGTCTCGGTGGCACGCAGGCCAGACCCGATTACAGCTACTCGGCGTGGTTCTCGATGCTGTTCGCGGCGGGCATGGGAATCGGGCTGATGTTCTACGGGGTGTCGGAGCCTCTGTCGCACTTCGGCAGCAGCCTCGGCGGAATCGTCGTCGAGAACGGCGTGCGCACGGACTGGGCGCCCCTTCAGGCGGCGGCGGGCAATCCGGCCGCCGCGAAGGACCTCGCGATGGCCGCCACGATCTACCACTGGGGTCTGCACCCCTGGGCGATCTACGCGATCCTCGCGCTGGGGCTCGCGCTCTTCTCGTTCAACAAGGGGTTGCCGCTCACGATCCGGTCGGTCTTCTACCCGCTGCTCGGGGAGCGTGTCTGGGGATGGTGGGGCCACGTCGTGGACATCCTGGCGGTACTGGCCACCCTGTTCGGCCTCGCGACGTCGCTGGGTCTCGGTTCCGCGCAGGCGGCCGCCGGACTCAATCACCTGTTCGGCTTCCCGATGACCAGTACGATGCAGATCCTGCTGGTCATCGGCATCTCCGCCATCGCGACCTCGTCCGTGCTCGCGGGGCTCGACGCAGGCGTGAAGCGGCTGTCCGAGATCAACATGGTGCTGGCCGTGCTGCTCGTGCTCTTCGTGATTCTCGTCGGCCCGACGCTCGCGATCATCACGGGTTTCTTCACCAATCTGGGCAACTACCTGAAGTTCCTCCCCGCACTGGCGAGCCCCGTGGGACGCGACGATGCCAACTTCTCCCAGGGCTGGACGTCGTTCTACTGGGCCTGGTGGATCTCCTGGTCGCCGTTCGTGGGCATGTTCATCGCGCGTGTCTCCCGCGGGCGCACCGTGCGCGAGTTCATCGTATCGGTCCTCATCGTGCCCTCTCTTGCGTGCGTGCTCTGGATGACCGTCTTCGGCGGTACGGCGATCCACCAGCTCGTGGACCAGGGCTACAGGGCCGTTGCCGACGCGCAGCTGCCGCTGCAGCTCTTCCTCATGCTCGAGGACCTTCCGCTCGCGAAAATCACGAGCCTGCTCGGGATCGTGCTCGTGGTGGTATTTTTCGTGACTTCCTCCGATTCGGGCTCTCTCGTGATCGACGCGATTTCCGCCGGCGGCAAGATCGATTCGCCCACGCCGCAACGTGTGTTCTGGTGCACGTTCGAGGGGCTCGTCGCGATCGCGCTGATTCTGGGTGGCGGGCTCGTCGCCCTGCAGGCGATGGCGGTCTCCACGGGTTTCCCGTTCACGATCGTGCTGCTCGTCGCGACGGTGTCCGTGATCAAGGGCCTCGCGTCGGAACCCAGACCGAAGTAGATGCAGGACGAACAGCAGGAGATCGTCGACTTCCTGCGCAGGTACCCGCCGTTCCGGGACCTGGACGAGGGGGCGCTCGAGCACATCGGCGGCTCGATCGACGTGCGCTACTACAAGGCCGGGTCCCCGATCGTCGACTTCGGTCAGGACGCCCTGTTTTGGCACATCGTGCGCAGCGGGGTCGTGGAGGTGTTCCGGCGCGACGGCACGCTGTACAACCGGCTGACCGAAGGGGACTACTTCGGCGAGTTCGGACTGCTGCACCGGAAGAAGGTCCGCTTCCCCGCCCGGGCGAGCGAGGACACGCTGCTCTACCTCGTACCGGAGCCGGTCTTTACGGAGCTGTTCGAGCGAAACGAGACCTTTGCCGATCAGGTGGAGATCGAAGACCGCTCCCGGCTGCAGAAAGTGGTTTCGCGCCAGCAGGCGGGGAACGACCTGCTTTCGGCCACGGTCGAGAGCCTCGTTCAGCGTGAACCGGTCACGCTGCCGGACAGCGCTTCGTCGCTGGAGGCCGCACGCTGCATGACCGAGGCCGGGGTGTCTTCACTCCTGCTCGTGAGCGGGTCCGGTGACACGGATGCCGCGGTGACGCTCGCCGGGATCGTCACCGACCGTGACCTGCGTACCCGTCTCGTGGCGAAGGGCCTGCCGCTCGAAACGCCGGCGGTGACGATCGCGACGACGCAGGTGGTGACCATCGAGCACAGCCGGCTCGTGTTCGAGGCAATGCTCGTGATGCTCCACAACAATGTCCACCACCTCCCGGTGCTGCACCAGCAGCGGCCGATCGGCGTGATCGCGCTGTCCGACATCATTCGCCACGAATCCCACAACAGTCTCTTCGTCGTCAGCCGGATCTACCGCGCCCAGACCGTCGACGAACTCGCCGCGCTTGCGCCGGAGGCGCGCGCGAGTTTCGTGCGCATGGCCGGCGGGGACACCAGTGCCCGCATCGTCGGCAGCGCGATGTCCGCGATAGGGCGAGCCTTCAAGCAGCGACTGCTGGAACTGGCCGAACAGCAGTTCGGGGCGCCGCCGCTGCCCTACTGTTTCCTGGCACTCGGGTCGATGGGCCGGCAGGAGCAGAGCGTGGTGACCGACCAGGACAATGCGCTCGTTCTCGACAACCGCTTCGATCCCGGGCGGCACGACGAGTACTTCGAGCAGCTCGCGAAGTTCGTGTCGGACGGCCTCGCGCGCTGCGGCTACACCTACTGCACTGGCGGCGTGATGGCGACCAACCGGAAGTGGCGCCAGCCGCTGAAGGTCTGGGAAGGGTATTTCGATACCTGGATCGAGCACCCGACGCCGGAAGGTCTGCTGGACAGCAACATCTTCTTCGACCTGGACGGCGTATACGGCCGCACCGAGTGGGCGGAAGGGTTGCGCCGCAGGTTCGCACGCAATGCGCGCCAGCATCCGCGGTTCCTCGCCAGCATGGCGCGCAACGCGCTGCTGCGCACGCCACCGCTGGGGTTCTTCAAGGATTTCGTGCTCGAAGCCGATGGCCGTCACAGCGCCGCGATCAATCTCAAGCGACGCGGGACGGCCCCGCTCACGGACCTCATTCGCGTCCACGCGCTCGCGGTGGGGTCCGAGGCGCTCAATTCCTACGAGCGGCTCGTCGAGGTGATGCGCGCGAAGGTCCTGCCGCCCGGGCGGGGGGCCGACCTGCTGGACGCGCTGGAGTTCATCGCGTGGGTCCGGCTGCGCAATCAGGTGGAGGACCTCAAGGCGGGGCGCGAGCCGGACAACAGCATCGAGCCCGAGCGCCTCTCCGAGTTCGAGCGGAAGAGCCTGCGCGAGGCGTTCACCGTGCTGAGCCACGCCCAGGACTTTCTCAAGTATCGCTACCAGTCCGCCAGAGCGATCGGCTGACCGGGACGACGTCCATGCTGCACGCCGGCCTGTTGTACGACAAACGGGGAACCGACACTTCGCCCGACTGGCCGAGGAGGTTCGCGGAACTCGCCCGGGCCGCCCGGGACGAGCGACTGCGCAGCTTCTACTCGGCGGGGATCGTGTCGGGTGACACGCCCATCCGGGACGTGCCGCTCCTTGCGCTGGATGTCGAGACGACCGGCCTGAATCCGGCCGTGGACGCAATCGTGAGCGTCGGACTGGTCCCGATGACGCTCGACCGGGTGCGCGCGAGTGCGGCGCGTCACTGGCTCGTCAAGCCGCGCGTGCCGCTGAGCGAGGACTCGATCACCATTCACGGGATCACCCACTCCCAGCTCGACAGGGCTCCTGATCTGGTCGAGGTGTTAGGCGACATTCTCGATCTCATGGCCCGCCACGTCATGGTGGTGCACTGCCGTGAGATCGAACGTCTGTTTCTCGGCGCGGCCCTCGTGCACCGGATAAACGAGGGGATCGAGTTCCCCGTTATCGACACCATGCAGCTGGAAGGGCGTCTCTACCGGAATCGTCCGGCATCGCTCTGGCGGCGCCTGTGGCCCAGGAGGGAAACCCCGGTTTCCATACGGCTCAGTCCGAGCCGGCAGCGGTACGGCTTGCCGCGCTATCGCCTGCACCACGCCGTCACGGATGCCCTCGCGACGGGCGAACTGCTCCAGGCCCAGATCGCCCACAGGTTCTCGCCGACGACACCGGTCGGCGAACTGTGGGCGTAGCAGGGGAGGGCAAGTCCGCCGGGCGCCGCGTGCGCCCGGCCGGGTCCGGACCCGTTCAGTCGTTCGGGCGCAGCAGAACCTTGCCGTTGCGGCCTTCCCGCTTGGCGTGTGCCATGGCTTCCGGAATGCGGACGAGCGGGTAGGTGGCTTCGACGCCCACGTGGATCGTGCCGTCGAGCAGCCGGGACGCGAGCCCCGCGTACAGGTCCTGGATCTCGGGGAATGACATGCCACGCATGAGCTTGGCGAGCCAGAAGCCGACCAGCCGGATGTCGCGGAACACGAACTGGAACGCGTCCACCTGACACGGCTCGCCGGACAGCATCCCGTAGTTCACCACGGTGCCACCTTCCGCGACGCACGCCGCAAGTCGCCCGACGGCTGCGCCGGCGACCGCGTCGATGCCGAGACGGATCGCGGCGCCTCCCGTGCTGGCGGCGACGCGGCTGGCCAGGTCGGGGCCGTCCACCACGACGACGTCCGCGCCGAGCGCCTGGAGCGGCTCCACGAGTTCGGCCCGGCGAACGACGTTGACCGTGCGCCAGCCCTCGGCACGGGCCAGCCGGATCAGGTCCACGCCGACACCGGAATTGGCGGAATCCTGGATCACCCAGTCTCCCGCCTTCAGGTCGACATAGTTCTTCAGCATGAGCCAGGCGGTCGCGACATTGACCTTCAGCATCGCGGCCTGCTCGAGATCGACCTGTTCGGGCAGGCGGGCGAACGCCTCGGCGCTGCCGCGGATCCGCTGGGTCCAGTTGGTCCGGCCGAGACTCATGACCTTGTCCCCCACCTTCAGGGTCGTGACCCCGGCGCCGATGGCCGCGACGGTTCCCGTGCCCTCGATGCCGAGCGCGCACGGCGGGGTCGGACGGGTCGCGTAATTGCCTTCGATCATGAGGATGTCGGCGGGGTTGATCGAACATGCGACGATGTCGACGAGTACCTCGCCGGGACCCGGCGCCCCGGGGTCGGGGGCGTCGACACAGCGCACGACCTGCTCGGCGGGACCGATTGCGGTGAGTTCTGCGGTTTTCATGGTGGCTGCACCTCGGGACGAAACTGACTGGCGAGGGTACCGCGGTTCGCCTCGCCGGTGGTCCTTCGTGCCGGCGGCGGGCGAACCGGCAGGGGCGTCACGGAGCTTCCGGCGGGCGACGCGAACGCCCGCGCCTCGACGATCGACCGGCGCGGGACTGCACGGGCAGTTGAGTTCCGGCGCCGAAGATGGCAGATTCCGCGGGATGTCGCGGTGAGGGGGATCCGTTCGCGAACTCCCCGTGTCTTCTCGTGGTCACTCCCCATACTCTTGTTTTTTCATTGATCTGCATGGCAACTGAACCCAGGCTTCTTCGTGTCAAGTTTCGCGACATCACCGTCGGCCAGACCTTTTACGACCCGGTCAGCGCCGAATACTTCGTCAAGCGCAGCGAAAGCCTCGCCGCGATGATCAGCGGCATCGGGGACGGATCGAGAAACGACGTCTTCGACGAGGACGACGTCGTGGGCATCGGAGCGGACCAGGTCGAAGGTACCTGACGCCGCCTGCGGCCCCTGACGGCCGCGGCCCCGTCTTACGGGGCTGACGCGCGACGAACGGCGGCCGGGCGGGTTCCGCGCGGAGCCTTCAAGGGGTGACCGGCCGGTCCGGTCGTTCGCTGTCCACCTGTGCGCGGAACTGCGGCAGGCTGCCCGGGTGGTGCGTCTGGATGTAGGCGATGAGCTTCTCGCGGATGTCGCAGCGCAGATCCCATCCCTTCGACGAGTCCGCGGACGTGGCGAGCACGCGCAGCTGCATGGCCCTGTCCGTGGAATCCGTGACCTGCAGGTTCCAGAAGCGCCTGTCCCAGAGCGGATTCGGCTCGATGATCTCCTTGAGCGCCTTGCGCAGTTCGCTGACCGGCAGCGTGTAGTCGACCCACACGAACACCGAGCCCAGCAGTTCCGCCGACACGCGCGTCCAGTTCTGGAACGGCTTCTCGATGAAGTAGCTGAGTGGCACGACCAGCCGGCGATCGTCCCAGATGCGGATGACCACGTACGTGAGCGTGATCTCCTCGACCCGACCCCACTCGTTCTCGACGATGACCACGTCGTCCAGGCGGATGGGCTGGGTCATCGCGAGCTGGAATCCCGCGAAGAGGTTCGCGATGGTCTTCTGCGCGGCGAAGCCCAGGATGATGCCGACCACGCCCGCCGACGCGAGGATGCTCGTCCCGAACTGCCGCACCTCCGGAAAGAGCATGAGCACCGACGCGACGGTGAAGATGCTGACGATCGCGTAGAGCAGCTTGCTGAGCACGTGGATCTGCGTGTAGACCTTGCGGGCGCGCAGGTTATCGGCGGCCGTGATGTCGTATTCCGCGAGCACGGCCTTTTCGACGAGCTTCACCCCCTGGAAGAGGATGATCGCGACGGCCACGATGAGCAGGATGCTCGTGCCCTTGCCGAGGACGCTCGCGTACTCCGGCGGCAGACCCAGGATGGGCAGCGCGAAGATGATCCCGACGACCGGCACGATCGTGCGCAGGCTCTTTCCCACGAGCGGGACGAACAGGTCGTCCAGCTTGCTGCTCGAGCGCGACGTCCAGATCGAGAGCTGCGCCTCGAGCACGTGCGTGAACCGGAAGAACAGCCAGAAGAGAATCGCGAATGCACCGAGGTCGAACGCCCGGCTGAACACGCTGCGAAGGATCTGCAGCCCTTCGCTCGGGGCCGCCTTCATCATGAGAGGGGTCGCGACCAGGTAGACGCCGAAGATCCAGATGAGCACGTACAGCGGCTTGTCGATCGCACCGAAGACGTGGTGCTGCAGCGTCGGGCCCTGGGCCTTGCTCGCGGCTTCCCGGAGCTTGTGGCGCACGAACGCGTAGGCGACCAGATTCACGAAGAGGACCATCAGCGCGAGACACAGCATGACGCAGAGGTCCGCCCACGTGAGCGAGCCGACGATCGTGGTGTTCACGTCGGTGCCGAGAGCGCGCTCCATCCAGTGCGCGAGCAACGTGGCGATGGAGGTGGCCGCGCCGTCCAGGAGGTCTCTTCCGGAAAGTGCTGAAGTGAAGGTCATGGTCGGGTTCGATCGCTGTGTGGGAGGTTGCGTCGCGGTCGCTGGTGCACGAAGGCCGCGTCACCGATGACAGACATCGTCCGCACGGCCGGAGTTGCCTGTGAAGACATAGTGTAGACGTGAGCCATCCACCAGTCGGACGGCCGCGGCGCCTCGGGACACGGATCGCCTGCGCGGGCCGTCCGCGGGTTTCTCGGTCGACCGGATGCCTGGTGCCGCGGCGCTCGCGCGCGTTATCCTGAACGCCAGCAGCAGGGAGGGGCGATTGTCATGGATCTGAACGGAGCCCACTGGGGCATGTTTCGCGCGCGGGTCGAGGACGACCGCCTTGTCGGTGTCGGGCCCTTCGAACGGGATGCCTTTCCTTCCGATCTCATCCGGGGCATGCCGGAAGCCGTGCACGCACCGCATCGCGTCAGGGCGCCTGCCGTGCGCCGTGGCTGGCTGGACGGCGACCGCGAGCGGCGTGGTGGGGACTCCTACGTGGAGGTCTCGTGGGACACCGCCCTTTCGTTGATCGAGGCCGAGTTGCGCAGGGTCACGACGCAACATGGCAACGAGGCGATCTTCGCGGGTTCGTACGGCTGGGGCTCGGCCGGCCGCTTTCATCACGCGTCGACGCAGCTCAAGCGGTTTCTGAACACGATCGGCGGATTCGTCGACCAGGTGCAGACCTATTCCTACGCAGCCGGACAGATCATCTGTCCGCACGTGACGGGCGACAATCGGATCCTGTTCGGTGGCGTGTCCACGACGTGGCCGGCCATCCTCGCGAACGCCGAGCTGATCGTCTTCTTCGGCGGCATCAATCTGCACAACGCGAAGATCGCTGCGGGCGGACTGGGCCGACACGCGACGGCAGGCTGGATCGGGGAAGCGCGGCAGCGCGGCATCAGGATGCTGAGCGTCGGGCCGGTCAGGGAGGTCTCGCAGGGATGCGACTGGCTGCCGTTGCGGCCGGGCACCGATACGGCACTGATGCTCGGCATCGCGCACACGCTCGTCGAGGAGGGGTCGGTCGACCGCGCGTTCCTGGAACGGTACACCCACGGCTACGAGCATTTTGAAGCCTACGTGACAGGCCGCGATGACGCCTGTCCGAAGAGCGCCGACTGGGCGGCGCAGATCACGGGCGTGGATGCAGACCGGATCAGGACGCTCGCCCGCGACACGGCCCGGTCGCGGACGTTCCTCACGGGCAGCTGGTCCCTTCAGCGACAGGACGCCGGCGAGCAGCCGCTCTGGGCGATGATCGCACTGGCCGCCATGCTCGGGCAGGTCGGGCTGCCCGGTCGCGGCGTCGGGTTCGGCTACGGCTCGATGGGCAACCGTGGCGAGCCACGCCCCCACGTGTCATCACCCTCGATGTCCGCCGGCCGGAATCCCCTCGGGCGCCGCATTCCGGTCGCGCGCGCTGCGGACATGCTCCGGTCGCCCGGCGCCGAGATTCCGTTCAACGGCGAAACGATCCGCTATCCGCATGCGCGGATCGTCTGGTGGGCGGGCGGCAATCCGATGCACCATCATCAGGATCTCAACCGGCTGCTCCGGGCGTTCAAGATGCCCGAGACGATCATCGTCAACGAGATCTGGTGGACGGCCATGGCGAAGCAGGCCGACATCGTGCTCCCCGCCTGCACCACGCTCGAGCGCAACGATATCAGCGGGTCACCCACCGACCGCTTCGTGGTCGCGATGAAGAAGCAGATTTCTCCCGTGGGAGAGGCGAAACCCGAATTCGAGATCTTCCGGGCACTGGCCGCGCGCATGGGGACACTCGAGCCCTTCACCGAAGGCCTCGATGAAATGGGCTGGATCCGCCGCCTCTACGAGGAGTTCCGCTCGCGGGCCCGCAACGCGCAGGTGGAGTTGCCGGACTTCGAGAAGTTCTGGGAACGTGGCTACGTGGAGCTTCCGGACGAGCCCTTCGAGTACACCCTGTTCTCCGAGTTTCGCGCCGACCCCGACGCCCATCGTCTGAAGACCCCGTCCGGAAAGATCGAGATCCACTCGGACCGCATTGCTTCGTTCGGCTACGCGGACACCCCGTCGCACCCGACGTGGATCGAGCCGCACGAGTGGCTCGGCAATGCCGCCGACGCGGACCAGCTCCACCTCGTCTCGTCCCAGCCTCCCTCGCGGCTGCACAGCCAGCTGGACGGCGTCGGCGTGAGCCGGGACACGAAGCGCAACGACCGGGAACCCGCGTTCATGCATCCTGACGACGCGAGGGCGCGCGGGATCGCGGACGGCGACATCGTCGAGCTGTTCAACGAGCGTGGTCGCTGCCTCGCGGTGGCGGTGCCGAGCGTCGATGTCATGCCGGGCGTGATCCAGCTGCCCACCGGTGCCTGGTACGACCCCGCGGAGCCCGGTGTGCCGGGCTCACTGGAAGTTCACGGCAACCCGAACGTGCTCACCCCCAACGGCCCGACCAGCAGCCTTTCGCAGGCGCCGGCGCACCACAGCACGCTCGTGCGGGTGCGTCGTCATGAGGGTCCGGTGCCTCCGGTTCGGGCGTTCGAGGTGCCGCGGTTCGATGACAGGAAGGATCTCGATGTGACCGACCGGAGGCGGTTGGGTATCGAGTGACAATGACGAGATCCGGGCAGTTCGGCAGCCCGTCAGGCCTGGAACGGGATTTCAGTGGAAGCGCCCCGTACAGTCCGCCAATGGGATTGCGCTACGTGAAACCGGTGTTGACCGACCACGATTCCCGCACTCACGAAACGGAAGCCGATCGGATGGGACGAGTGCCCGACGAAGGTTTGCGTCGTGCAGACCACGCGACAACGCCAGGTCGTGCCCGTGTTGACCGAGGATATCTCGGGGTCCGGGCGGGCTGGACGGCATCAGATCTATCGGCTCTGGTCGCAGGGTGGCACGGCCCCTGAGAAATGCGGGCTTCCCGGCGGGCAGGTTCCGGAAGGTGACGGCCGGCACGAAGTCGGCAATCGTTGCGAAATCGCTGCTGTTCTCGATATTGGTCTTGCACGTCGCGTGCGGACGGTTGGCGTACACCATCCAGCGGCTGAGTGAGGCCACGAAGCCGATCGGTCAGCCATCCGCCGAACAGGGGGCGACTGCACTCCAGACCCGCGTCGGAGCCGTGGCCACAGTGGATACGCCGGGACGATTCGATCCTGATTTTCTCGTGGGCGATTTTTCTTCTGGCACTGCTTCCGCGCAACGTACCGGGGTGATAGCCAGAGCCGGCGCCACGTGCTGGCAGGGGATGCACGTTTGTGCTCACCGGCAGTGCCGCACGTAACAGAGACTGCGGACAGTCTTGAAAGAAGCGCCTGAAGTGAGCAGTCGGATGGTATCCGGCCGGGGACGTTGTGCGAGAAATGGCGCCTTTGGTTCTGGGGGAAACGTCCGTGGTTCATGGGTCTTCGTGCACCCGACCTATCGGGTGACTTACCCGTCTCGAAGACGCGGCCAAGGATGATCCGTGCGCAACATGCTGAACGAATCGCCTCACGTGGGGGTGCGCTGCCGGACAGCAGGTCTACGATGCAGTCGGCTCGTGGCTCCGGCGGGCACACGAATGGTGTCCCGCGTGAAGCTCTGACAATCGTCAAGTCGCGAACAACGCGCGGGTGGAAAACTCGCAGCGACTCAATCTCTGGAGACACGGTCGTGCGGAACTTTCATGGAGGCCGTGCCTGGATCGTGG
>WGLR01000048.1 GCA_016125475.1 Betaproteobacteria bacterium | reverse complement strand
GCACAAGCGTCCCGACTTGCGGGAATCCTCGTTGACGGAAATGCTTCGGGCTCCCGACGACGGCGCATCCAAGATGTATCTGATCTGCGCCGTGCTCGCGTGCCGTGCCCGATACCCGGGCGTATTCCAGGAAGGGGAATACCGCCAGGTCAAGGTTGCCGGAGGCCAGTCCCGACACGTCGTCGCCTACGCGCGCGTCCACGGCCGCACGGGTGTCGTCGTGGTCGCCGGGCGTCTCTTCGCGGCGTTGTGCGGGCACGCTGGAGCACTACCGTGCGGCCCGGATGTCTGGCACGACACGTCCATCGATCTGGGCTGGTTGCCGGACGACGTCACCGTCAGGGATACCCTCACCGGACACCGGCGTCTGGTCGGAGCGACCCGGGATCGCTCCAGGGTGTCCGTGGGGGAACTGCTCCGGGGATTCCCGGTCTCGATTCTGGAGTTCTCCAGCAGCGAATGAGTGCGCGCAGGGCGTGCGGGTCGCTCGATTCGGCGTTCCTGGCGGTTCCTCCCGGCAGACTCTCCGTGGATTCGTCGTGCGAGCAGGCTCGGCCGCCCGCGCAGGCGAACCTCGCGAGCTGTGTTCATTGACCTTCGGAGGTACACATGAGCAGTTTTCACGATGTCCTGAACTGGCTGAACCCGAGTCACTGGAGCGGGCCCGCCGTCATTGCGGTGCGCGTGCTCCTGATCATCGTCGTGACACTCGTGCTCGACCGGATCCTGCAGCGCATCGTCCGCGTGTTCAGGGAAAGACTGATGCGGGACATCGACGACGTGGAGCGCGCGAAGCGTCTGCAGACGCTCGAGCGGGTCTCGCGATATCTGCTCGCCGTCGTGATGTGGCTCGTCGCCGGAACGCTCGTGCTGAGCGAACTGAACATTTCGATCGCACCCATTCTCGGCGCAGCCGGCGTTGCCGGAGTGGCGATCGGTTTCGGGGCTCAGAGTCTGATCAAGGACTACGTGAGCGGCTTCTTCCTGTTACTCGAGAATCAGCTGCGTCAGGGCGACGTCGTCGAACTGGGCGGCAAGGCAGGTCTCGTCGAGGAGATCACCCTGCGCTACGTACGCCTCCGGGACTACGGGGGTAACGTACACTACATCCCGAACGGTCTCGTGACGACCGTCACGAACATGAGCAGGGATTTCTCGCATGCGGTCATGGATATCGGGGTGGCGTACCGCGAAGACGTGGACGAGGCCATGGAGATCATGCGGGAGGTTGGTGGCTCGCTGCGCGCGGATCCCAAGTTCGGTTCGAAGATCCTGGACGATCTCGAGATCGCCGGCGTGGACCGATGGGACGACAGTGCGGTCACGCTCCGGTGTCGCCTCAAGGTCATCGCTCTCGAGCAGTGGACGATCCGTCGCGAGTACCTGCGTCGGCTGAAGAAGGAATTCGACGCACGTGGCATCGAGATCCCGTTTCCGCATCTCACGGTCTATGCGGGCATCGGCAAGGACGGCTCGGCGCCGCCTTTCCACTTCAGGTCCGCGCGCCCCGAACTGGCCGACGCGACGGAGTGACGGCGGTCCCGGGGCGCGCAGGACGCCGCGCCGGGTGTCGCGATTCGTGTTCCGGGTGGCATCCCACGGGTCGGACGTCGCGTGATCCCCATCCTCCAACTGGTGGGAGGGCTCTTCGTCCTGGTCTACGGTGCCGACCTGCTCGTCGGAGGAGCCTCGCGGCTGGCGACGCTGCTCAGGGTATCCCCGCTCGCGATAAGCCTCACGGTCGTCGCCTACGGCACGGGCGCCCCCGAACTGGCCGTGAGCTCCGTGGCGAGCTGGTCCGGCGATGGCGACCTGGCCCTCGGCAACGTCGTCGGAAGCAACATCTTCAATGTACTGGTGGTCCTCGGCGTGTCCTCGCTGATCGGGCCGCTTCTCATTTCGCGCCAGATCCTGAAACTCGATCTGCCGGTCATGATCGGAGCGTCGGTGCTGCTCCTGGTCCTGTCCCGGGACGGAAACCTGGGCCTGCTGGACTGCCTTGCACTGATCACGTGCTTTGCGATCTACGCGACCCTGCACTGGCGTATGGCGCGTCGGGAGAGTCGTGCATCGCGGGCGACCGGAGGGGCCGATGCGCAGCACCCCGACGCCACCGGCCGAGCCTACGCAAGGGAGCTGGGCCTGATCCTGTTCGGTCTCGTCATGCTCGTGACCGGATCGCACTGGCTCGTGGAGGGCGCGTCCGCGCTCGCGGATGCCATGGGTGCGAGCCATACGCTCGTCGGCCTCGCGATCGTCGCGCCCGGTACCGGGCTGCCCGAACTCGCGACATCGGTCGTTGCGAGCCTCCGCGGAGAGCGGGACATCGCGGTCGGCAACATCATCGGGAGCAACACCTTCAACATTCTCGCGGTGCTGGGAGTGTCCGGGCTCGTGAGCCGGACAGGGTTCCACGTGGCGCCGGCGCTGCTTTCCTTCGACATGCCCGTCATGGTGGGCATTGCACTCGCGTGTTTCCCGATCTTCCTGAACGACCTCCGGCTCGGGCGACTGGAGGGCATCGCGCTCACGTTCTATTACGGTGTCTATCTCGCGTACCTCGTCCTGGACGCGACGAACAGCGGGTTGCTGCCCGGTTTCGATACCGTCGTGCGCTACGGGATCGTTCCCGTCACGGTGTTGGGGCTGGTTGGTGCGGGCGTGCGCGGTGTCCGTCGCCACATCCTCAGAACCGGCTCGACGCGGGAGTGAACGGCCTGCACGGGTCGGGCCGCGCCACCGGGCTGTGTGTCAGAGCGGCTTCTTGATCGTGACGGCGCCGCGAATCTCCCCAACCGAATAACCGGTCGCGCGGTCCTTCGGGTAGTCGGCACGGAGTCGTTCCCTGACGGCTGGTGCGAGGGTCTGTTCCGGCCCGTGGCATGCGAGGCAGACCGGTTGTACGGGGATCGCCTTCATGTAACGGAAGAACCGGCCGGCCGGTTCGTCGACGATTTCCGCGTGCTCCAGCGTGTCCGGCTTCTCGCCCGCAGCCGCCCGTCGGTCGAAGTCGGCGAGTTGCCTCTGTTCCCAGGCGTCGGGCTGTCCGATCAGCGGGTTGCGGGTCCTGAGACTGACGCGACCCACGTGCGCACCGCTCTGGCGGGACAGTGCCCCGGCGATCTCCGGAGCGCGCTGTTTGCACACCGCGATGGCCTGTACCGGCCCGCCGTGCGCCATCTCCGCCTTGAGAGCGGAGCCGAGTTCCTGAACCAGTTGTCGCGTGAGTCCGCGCGCCTCGTCGATGTCCGTGGCCAGTGGGTCGTCGGCGAAGGCCCCGGCAGACAGCGCGAGCAGCGGGATCAGGAGCAGGCAGGCGGGTTTCACGTCCGGTTTCCTCTCTTCCATGGCGATGAATCTCACGACTTTGCCACGTTTCGCGTGCCGCGAGAACGGGCGTTCGGGCGCGCCGCGGCAGGGCGTTGAAAAGGATAGTCCTGTGCCCCATCTGGGCATCAGACATTCGAGACTTTCGAGGGGAAAATGCGTTTCGACCGACTGACGACGAAGTTCCAGCAAGCGCTCGCCGATGCCCAGAGTCTGGCCGTGGGGAGGGACAGCGCCTACATCGAACCACAGCACCTGTTCATGGCGCTCCTGCAGCAGGAAGACGGTTCGAGCGCATCGCTGCTTCAGCGTGCGGGCGTGAACGTTCCCGCCCTGTCCGCGGCACTGAAGTCTTCGGTCGAGCGCATGCCGAAGGTCGAGGGGCAGGGGGGCGAGGTGAACGTGTCCCGGGAACTCGGGGGACTCCTCAACCTCACGGACAAGGAGGCCCAGAAGCGCAACGACCAGTTCATCGCGTCCGAACTCTTCCTGCTGGTACTCGCGGACGACAAGGGCGAGGCCGGTCGGCTGCTCAAGCAGCACGGTGGCAGCAAGGCGGCGATCGAGCAGGCGATCAGTGCGATCCGTGGCGGCGAATCGGTCCAGAACGCCGAGGCCGAAGGCCAGCGCGAGGCCCTCAAGAAGTACACGCTCGATCTGACCGAGCGTGCCCGGTCCGGCAAGCTCGATCCGGTGATCGGACGGGACGACGAGATCAGGCGCGTGATCCAGATCCTGCAGCGCCGATCGAAGAACAATCCCGTCCTCATCGGTGAGCCCGGCGTGGGCAAGACCGCGATCGTGGAAGGGCTCGCCCAGCGCATCGTGAATGGCGAGGTGCCGGATTCGCTCAAGGACAAGCGGGTGCTCGTGCTCGACATGGCTGCGCTGCTCGCGGGCGCGAAGTACCGGGGCGAATTCGAGGAGCGGCTGAAAGCTGTGCTGAAGGAGGTGTCCCAGGACGAGGGCAGGATCATCGTGTTCATCGACGAGATCCACACGATGGTCGGGGCGGGCAAGGCCGAAGGCGCGATCGACGCGGGCAACATGCTGAAGCCGGCCCTCGCGCGCGGCGAGCTGCACTGCGTCGGCGCGACGACCCTGGACGAGTACCGCAAGTACATCGAGAAGGACGCGGCACTCGAGCGCCGGTTCCAGAAGGTCCTGGTCGACGAGCCGTCCGTCGAGGACACCATCGCCATCCTGCGGGGTCTGCAGGAGAAATACGAGGTCCATCATGGGGTGGAGATCACCGACCCGGCGATCGTCGCCGCTGCGGAGCTCTCGCATCGGTATGTCACGGACAGGTTCCTGCCCGACAAGGCGATTGACCTGATCGACGAGGCGGCCGCGCGCATCAAGATGGAGATCGACTCCAAGCCGGAGGAGATGGACAGGCTCGACCGTCGTCTCATTCAGCTCAAGATCGAGCGCGAGGCAGTGAAGAAGGAGAAGGACGAGGCCTCCCAGAAGCGTCTCCAGATGATCGAGGAGGAGATCGGCCGGCTGGAACGTGAATACGCGGACCTGGAAGACATCTGGAAGGCCGAGAAGGCTCAGGTCCAGGGGTCGCAGCACATCAAGGAAGAGATCGAGAAGGTTCGCCTCCAGATGGAGGAAGCGCGTCGCACCGGTGACTGGCAGCGGATGTCGGAACTCCAGTACGGGCGGCTCCCCGAACTCGAGGCGCAGCTGAAGAAGGCGGACGACGTGGAGCCCGCCGAGAAGCCGAAACTTCTCCGGACGCAGGTCGGTGCCGAGGAGATCGCGGAAGTCGTGTCCCGCGCGACGGGAATCCCCGTCTCCAAGATGATGCAGGGTGAGCGTGAAAAGCTGCTCGGCATGGAGGGTCGGCTGCACCAGCGCGTGGTCGGGCAGGACGAGGCCGTGCGCCTCGTGTCGGACGCGATCCGTCGTTCGCGCGCCGGTCTGTCGGATCCGAACCGGCCCTATGGCTCGTTCCTGTTTCTCGGACCCACAGGGGTCGGCAAGACGGAGCTCTGCAAGGCGCTTGCCGAGTTCCTGTTCGATTCGCAGGAGCACCTCATCCGCATCGACATGAGCGAGTTCATGGAGAAGCACTCGGTCGCACGCCTGATCGGGGCGCCTCCCGGCTATGTGGGCTACGAAGAGGGGGGCTACCTGACCGAGGCCGTGCGTCGGAAGCCGTACTCCGTGATCCTGCTCGACGAGGTCGAGAAGGCACACCCGGACGTCTTCAACGTGCTGCTGCAGGTGCTCGAGGACGGGCGACTCACCGACGGTCAGGGGCGGACGGTGGACTTCCGGAACACGGTGGTCGTGATGACCTCGAACCTCGGTTCACAGCTCATCCAGCAGATGGCCGGAAGCGAGTACGGTGACGTCAAGACGGCCGTGATGGGAGAGGTCAAGACCCATTTCCGGCCCGAGTTCATCAACCGGATCGACGAGGTCGTCGTGTTCCACGCGCTCGACGCGAAACACATCCAGGCGATCGCCGGCATCCAGCTCCGCTACCTCGAGCAGCGTCTCGCACGCATGGAGATGCATCTCGAGATTTCCGACAGTGCGCTGGCAGAACTCGCGACGGTCGGATTCGACCCGGTCTACGGCGCCCGTCCACTCAAGCGGGCCATCCAGGCGAGCATCGAGAATCCGCTCGCGAGGCAGATCCTCGAGGGCCGGTTCGCCGGGAAGGACCGGATACGCGTCGACTTCGTGAACGGCGAGTTCCGGTTCGAGAAGTCCTGAGGGTAGGTCAGGCAGAGAGCTTGTTCGCCCAGGCGAGCGCTTCGAGGTGGAAGCGGTTCACCTGGGCGGACGACAGCTGCATGTCGAAGGCGGCCTGTTCGATCATTTTCGGATCGGTCGCCTCCACGCCCTCGGCAAGCTTCAGAATGGGCCCGTAGAGACCCGTGCGGCCGAGGAGTGCGTCGTTCACCGCCTCCGAGAGATTGAGCTGGCCGACGAGCTGGTCCATCGGCATCTGGAGAATCGGAGGCAACAGCGAGAACACGCCGACGATGAACAGGTTGTCGCGCTCCTCGGCGGCGATGAAGCTCTCGCCGACGAGTTCCGTGAGCCGCCCCCTCGCAGCTGCCTCGCGCATGAGGACAGGGGCTGCGGACGTGCTGCCGGACGTTGCGAGCAGCAGTGCCAGCCAGCGTCCGAGGTTCTGGTAGCCGAGTATCGAGACCGCGTGCCGGAACGACTGGATCTCGCAGGAGAGGCCGAATCCCGCCGAGTTTATGTAGCGCAGGAGGCGGAAGGACAGCGTCGCGTCGCGCTTCAGCAACTGCTCGATCTGCGCGGGTGGCGCTTCGTTCTGTGCGAGGTTGATCAGCTCAAGAACCGTGGCCTGGCCCGGTGCGACACTCTTCTTCGGGGCGCCGGCGATCTTTCGATACCAGTCCCCCTCGAAGATCTGGGCTCCGAGTTCCTTTCCGTCCTCGAAATCGTCCCGGCTCGAGACGCCCCCCGCGACCCGCTTGCCGGGCAGGCGCTGCGCGGCCTTCGCGATGTCCTTGAGGGACGCGCCCTCCCGGTTGTCGAGCCAGACATAATCCGCCGCGCTCAGGGCGGCCGGAAAGTCGTTCAGAGATCCGGTCACCGTCGCGCACACTGCCAGCCGACGCTGCTTGAGCCGGGCGACCTGGTCGGCGCGCTTCGGCTCCAGCATCACGGTCGTGCCCTCGGGGATCTCCTCGGCGAGTTCGTCGAGAAGGGAGTCCGGATCGTCGATGAACGCCAGACCACCACTGGGCTTGTCCCCGCCTAGCGCCGTGAAGAGTTGTCGATAGGGGGCAGCGTTCTCCCGCCCCGAGGTGTTGAAAGCGTAGCCGAGGAATCGGCAGTCACGACCGAGCAGCGGTCGGCGAAACAGAAAGGCGTTGTTGGTCATCGGCAATTCGCGGCGTCAGGCCGCGAGCTCGAAGAGCTCCCTGCGGGATTCGTGTACGGGTTCGGAAAGCAGCTGCTCCATGTCCAGGACGAGCACGACGGACCCGTCCCCGGAGAGGGTCGCACCGGCGATTCCCTTGGGCTTGATGTCGTCCAGCGGCTTGATCACGACGTCGTCGCGGCCGACGAAACCATCCACGGCCAGGATGAAGCTGCTCACGGCCGTCTGCATGAGTACGCCGTATGCCGGGCGGCGCTGCTGCTCCCAGCCGATCAGGCGGGCGAGCGACCGGATTTCCAGGACTTCCTCGCGCACCAGCAGGGTGGCGCGACCCGAGACCTCCTGCACTTCCTCGGGGTCGATGTTGATGATTTCCCGGACGAGCGAGAGTGGGACCGCAAAGCTCTGATCGCCGGCCCTGACGACGAGCACCGGCAGTATCGCGAGGGTGAGCGGCAGCGATATCGAGAACGTGGTGCCCTGGCCGACGACGGACTTGATGTCGATGCGACCGTTGAGTTTCTGGATGTTCGTCTTCACGACGTCCATCCCGACACCCCGTCCCGAGAAGTTGCTCACCTGTTCCTTCGTGGAGAAGCCCGGCAGGAACACGAGATGCAGCGCATGCTTGTCATCCATGTTCGCCGCCGTGTCCGCGTCGATGAGTCCCTTGTCGACCGCCTTCTGACGCAGCGCGTCGGGCTTCATGCCGCGACCGTCGTCGCTGATCTCGAGAACGATGTGGTCACCGACCTGCTGCGCGGACAGGCGGACCCTGGAGACTTCGGTCTTGCCGGCAGCGCGCCGTTCGTCGGGGCTCTCCAGTCCGTGGTCCACCGCGTTGCGCACGAGGTGGATGAGCGGGTCACCGAGTTCCTCGATCATCGTCTTGTCGAGTTCCGTGTCCTCGCCTTCGAGGATCAGCTCGACGTTCTTGCCGAGTTGCCGCGCCATGTCGCGTGCGACGCGCGGGTACTTCTGGAAGAGTCGGCCGATGGGCTGCATGCGCGTCTTCATCACGGCGTTCTGAAGATCGCCGACGAGAAGGTCGAGGTGGCTCACCGCCTCGTCGAGCGCACGCAGGGTTTCGCCGTCCGTCTTTCCGGCGATGATGTCGGTGCGAAGACAGTTCAGCCGGTTCTTGGCCAGCCCGATCTCGCCCGACAGGTTCAGCACCTGATCGAGACGATTCGTGTCGATGCGGATCGTCGTCTCGTGGGCGACCACGACCTTGTCGCTCTCGCGCCGGCCGGCGCGAACACCCTCGGCGGTATCGGGCTGGTCGCTGGAGCGGCGGCCTGGCGAGCGGGCCTGCACGTCCCGGACGATCGGCGGCTCGGTCGGTGCCGTCCCGACCGTCGGTGCGACTTCCCGTCCGAGCAGCGCGTCGTAGAGGCGTTGCCAGTCCGGTTCCGATCCCGTTCCGGACGCTCCCGATGTCGGCACCGCTGCGTCGTGCGTCTGCGACCCGGCTGCGGACGGTGACGCGCCGGACGAGGTGGGCAGCTTGCCGTCGAGTGCGTTCTGCAGGGTGTCGAGCAGAGCCTGATCGGCCCGGGGCGGCAGTGCCCCGCGGTCCAGGTACGAGAACATCTCGCGAACGCTCATGGTCGCCGACAGGATCACGTCCATGAGGTCGGCACTCAGCGACAACTGGCGGTTCCGGAGGCGGTCGAACAGGTTCTCGGTGAGATGGCAGAGCTTGACCAGTTCCTCCACGTTCAGGAAGCCCGCACCACCCTTGATGGTGTGGAATCCGCGGAAGACGTCGTTCAGCAGCCCGGCGTCGTCGGGGTGCTTCTCGAGTTCCACCAGCTTGTTGTCGACGTCCGAAAGGAGCTCGTTGGCTTCCGTGAGGAAGTCCTGGAGAAGCTCTTCCATGCCGGCGAAGTCACTCATGCGGGCGTTCTCCTCCGGCGATCAGAAGCCGAGACTTTCAAGGAGGTCGTCGACCTGCGTCTGGTCGGTGACGACGTCGGGGGAGCCTTCCTTCTTGATGACCGGGCCGGCGAGTCCCTTTTCCTGGATCTGCATGCGTCGGTCCTGCGGCAGCTGGTCGAGCAGGAGCTCCAGCAGCTGCTGTTCGACCTTGCGCGTCATCTCCATCATCTTCTTGATGACCTGGCCGGTGAGATCCTGGAAATCCTGGGCCATCATGATCTCGAGAAGATGATCGTTGGTGTCCTTTGCGCGGGACGGGACGTCGTGAAGGAACGAGCGGGTCCGCGCGGCGAGTCCCTTGAAGTCCTCGACGCTCATCTCGTTCGAGAACAGGCGGTCCCAGTCGGAGGAGAGGGCGACCGCGTCCGCAGAAATCTGCTCCTGAATGGGCTGGGCCGCTTCCGTGGCGGAAAGAGTCCGGCTCGCGGCCTGCTCGGTCATCGACGCCACGTACTGGAGCCGGTCCTGGGCGTCCGGAATCGCCTTGGCCGCTTCCTCGATCATGCGGTCATAACCCAGTTCGCGCATGCTGTCGTGTAGGGAGCGGGTGAGCTGCCCCAGTCTGTTGATGACGTCGGCACTGTGCTGGTTGTCCTGAGCGGGCGCAGCAGCCGTTTCACGAAGAGCCGGTGCCTCGGCGGCGACCGGCTGACTGTTGCGCTCCGTTTCCGCGACGATGCTGTCGAACAGCGCTTCGAGTTCGTCGGAATCCTTGCTCGTGTCCGTCCCGCTCATTGGGATACCCCCTGCTTCTGCATGATCTTGTTGATCTTCTCTTCGAGGGTTGCGGCCGTGAACGGCTTCACGACGTAACCGCTCGCCCCGGCCTGAGCTGCTTCGATGATGTTTTCCTTGCGGGCTTCGGCCGTCACCATCAGCACGGGGAGGTGCTTGAGCTGGGCGTCCGAGCGGATCGCCCGAAGCATGTCGATCCCGGTCATGTTGGGCATGTTCCAGTCGGACACGACGAATTCGAAGCCGCCCCCGCGGAGTTTCGCGAGCCCCGCGACGCCGTCTTCCGCTTCGTCGACGTTGGTGTATCCCAGCTCCTTCAGCAGGTTGCGGATGATCCGGCGCATGGTCGAAAAATCGTCGACGACCAAGAACTTCATGTTTTCACTCATCAGTACTGCTCCACAATGGCGGGAATCTCACGAATCTGGGCTTCCTGTCGCACCGCTCTCACCGTTGCAGCAGCGGGCGCAACGTGTCGGCGAGCACGACCGGATCGAACTTGGCCACGTAGGCATCGACTCCGACGCTCTTTCCCATGGCGCGGTTGGCCTCGGATGACAGGGACGAGTGCATGACTACCGGGATGCGGCCGAAGCGCGGATCGGCCTTGATGTGCCGCGTCAGGACATAACCATCCATTTCGGGCATCTCGGCATCGAGCAGGATCAGGTTGATGGATTCACTCAGATCCTGGTCCTCCGCCTGAGCCCGGCTCGCGAGAGCGCGCAGGCGCTCCCATGCCTCGAGTCCGTTGTTGGCCTGGTGATAGCGAACACCGAGCTTGTCGAGAACCTGGGAAATTTCCTTGCGGGCGACGATCGAATCGTCCACGAAGAAGATCGATGCCGTCTGTTCGGTCTGGAGTTGCGCGAGATCGGGGATGGCTTCCTCTCCGAATGCGCTGACCAGAATCTGCTCGACGTCGAGGATGGAAACGAGCTTGCCGTCGGGCAGCTCGGTGATGGCCGTGATGAGACCCTCATGGCCGGACAACACGGTCTCGGGTGCCTTCACCTTGTCCCAGTCGACCCGGACGATCCGGTCCACGTCCTGCACGAGAAAACCCTGCGTCCGGCGGCTGTATTCCGTCACCATCATCGTTTCGGAACTGCAGTCCTCGGTGCCGCTGATGTTGATGAACTTGGCGAGACTGATGACAGGGATGATGTTTCCGCGGAGCGAGATGACGCCCTCGACCCCACTGGGCATGTTCGGTGTCCTGGTGATGGGAGGGGTGCGAGTCACCTCGCGGACCTTGAACACGTTGATGCCGAACGTCTCCCGCGTACCCAGGGAGAACAGCAGAATTTCCATCTTGTTCGAGCCGGCGAGCTTCGTGCGTGCGTCCACTGCGTCGAGCAGGTTCGGGCTTTCGGAAAGGTCCATGATTGTTTCTGAATCTCTGTTCATGCCGATTGGGAGAGGCGGCGAGTGAGGGTTTCGGCCAGCTTCTGGGGTTCGAACTTGGAGACGTACTCGTCCACGCCCACGGACCGGCCCAACTGCTGGTTCTGCATGCCCGAGAGCGAGGAGTGCATGATCACGGGCAGGCTCGCTGTCCTCGCATCCGACTTGATCTGTTTCGTCAGTATGTAGCCATCCATTTCGGGCATTTCCACGTCCGTGAGGACCAGGTTGACGAAGTCGGTGATCGGGCGCTTTGCCGCAGCGGCTGCCGACGCGAGCCGATCGAGTTCGCGCCAGGCCTGGGCTCCGTTCACCGATGAGATGTAGCGGACGCCCATGGCGTCCAGCGTGCGCTGGATCTGCTTGCGGGCGACCTGTGAATCGTCCGTGAAGAGCACGGTCTTCGACGCGACCTCATCGTTCGTCTGGATGTTCAGGAAGAGATGCTCGTCATCCTGTGGGCTGGTCTCGGCGAGGATCTTCTCGACATCCAGCATCATCACGAGCCGGCCGTCGTTCAGTTCGGTGACGGCGGTGACGAGACCTCCCATGTTCGCGACCAGCATCTCCGGCGGCACGCGCATCGCAGACCAGTCGAGGCGCAGGATCGTGTCGACGCCCTCCACGAGAAAGCCCTGGGTGCGCCCGTTGTACTCCGTCACGATCATGATCTGAGGCGGGGCCTCGACGGGGATTCCCGCGTATTTCGCGAGATCGACCACGGGCACGAGGTTGCCGCGGAGACTGACCATGCCCTCCACCGCAGCCGGCATCTCGGGGGCTCGCGTCACGTCGGGGGAGCGCATGACTTCCCTCACTTTGAACACGTTGATCCCGTATGTCTCGCGGCGGCCTGTGCGGGAGTCCGTGCCGAGGGAAAACAAGAGGATCTCGAGCTTGTTCGTCCCGGCAAGCTTCGTCCGGGCATCGATGGTTTTGAGCAGTTCCGACATCTCAAGATTCTCCAGGGTTCGACATGATGGCTTCTGCGCGTGCTTCGGGAGGCGCCCTTGCCCGTCCGCCGGCTGGCGCGATGCTTCGGGCAGCCCAAGCACACGCACGGAGTATCGGCATCCGGGAAAGAACCTTTACAGAGGGTGGGGCACCCGCGAACCGACGACGTTTCCGGGTACGTTGGCCAATCCGCGACAATTGCCAGATAATCCCGAAGGAATACGAGGCCTCATGCTGTGAACGGCTCGGCAGAGTGATTATTGATACCCGGGAATATCAAGAACTTGGTTGAACTCACGCTCATAGAGGGCGATGGCGATGGGGCCGGCGCCACCCCGGCGGCAGTCGCCCGGGTGTACGGGCAGCCCGTTCTGGAGGTGCCTACCGACCTCTACATTCCCCCGGAAGCGCTGGAGGTGATCCTCGAGAATTTCGAGGGGCCCCTCGACCTGCTGCTCTATCTGATCCGGCGCCACAATCTCGACGTGCTCGACATTCCGATGGCCGATCTGACGCGTCAGTACCTCGAGTACGTGGATGCGATGCGGCAAAGTCACCTCGAACTCGCGGCAGAGTACCTGTTGATGGCTGCCGTGCTGATCGAGATCAAGTCGCGAATGCTGTTGCCCAGGCCGGTCTCGGAGGGGGACGGCGAAGGTGAGGTGGAAGATCCGCGTGCCGAACTGGTGCGTCGTCTGCTGGAGTACGAGCAGATGAAGCTGGCGGGACAGCGGCTCCACGCACTGCCACAGGCGGGAAGGGACTATTTCCAGGTACAGGTCGCGGTGGAGCGGACCGTGATGGTGCGGCTCCCGGACGTGGATCCGGAGGACCTCCGGCAGGCCTGGCTCGGACTGATCGCTCGTGCCAAGGCTTCTCGCCATCATCACGTCACACGAGAGCAGCTGTCCGTGCGAGAGCACATGACGCGGGTACTCCGGACGCTGAAAGGACGGGCGTACGCGGAGTTCGGCGACCTGTTCCAGCCGGAACGTGGTGTGCCCGAACTCGTCGTCACGTTGCTCGCAATTCTCGAACTGGCCAAGGAGTACTTGGTGAGCGTGACGCAACAAGCTGTATTTGCACCGATTTATGTCAGGATCAAGGATGGAATCGCTGCCGATTGATCCGCATCAGGCGAAGCTGGTGCTCGAGACTGCCCTGCTGGCCAGCACGGAGCCGCTTGCGGTCGCCCAGTTGAAGAGGCTCTTCGACGAGGATCTCGACAGCGACCTGCTGAGGCGTCTGCTCGAGGAACTCCGGGTAGAGTGGGAAGGAAGGGGGGTGGAACTCGTGTCGGTCGCGAGCGGATGGCGGTTTCAGACCAGGCCGCAGTTCCAGTTCGTGGTCGACCGGCTGAATCCGCAGCGGCCGCCGCGCTATTCACGTGCGGTCCTGGAGACGCTGGCGATCATCGCGTACCGGCAACCGGTCACCCGTGGTGACATCGAGGACATTCGAGGGGTCTCGGTGGCGACCACGGTGCTGAAGGCGCTGGAGTCCCGGGGCTGGATCGAGCAGATCGGTCATCGCGAGGTGGCAGGCCGCCCGGCGCTGTACGGAACGACGAAGCAGTTTCTCGACGACCTGGCGCTGCGCGCCTTGTCGGAGTTGCCGCCACTGGAAGATCTCGGAACGCTGCTCGATCGGTTGCCGGCGGAAAGTCCGGAGGCGTCGACGGACGAGGACGAGGCGGAAACCGGAACGGGCGTCGAGGAAGCGAATGGTGACGAGACGGTAGTTGCCGAACAATCCGACTGACGAGGTCCGATGACGACAATGAAGACGGTGCTCGTTGCAAATCCGAAGGGCGGTTCGGGGAAGACTACGCTTGCGACAAATCTCTCGGGTGCACTCGCGGCGCGCGGGGAGTCGGTGGCGCTGTGGGACCTCGACAGGCAGAAGTCGTCATTGCAGTGGTTGTCGGTCCGGGGCGACAGGCACCCTCGGGTGGAGCGCCTAGACGACAAGGACGCCGTCAAGGATCGGGAAAAGGGCGAAAGTCGCCGATGGCTCGTGGTGGATTCCCCTGCTGGCCTGCACGGAAAGAACCTTGCTCATGCGCTGCGCATCACGCACAAGGTCGTCGTTCCGGTGCAGCCATCCCTGTTCGACATGGCGGCAACGGGGGATTTCCTCGGTCTGCTGCTGGGGGAGAAGGCCGTCGCGAAGCATGAGATGGCGGTGGCCATCGTCGGAATGAGGGTTGATCCGCGGACCCGCGCAGCCGCGACCCTCGAAGCATTCCTGCAGCAGTTCGAGCTTCCCGTCGTGACGTTTTTGAAGGATACTCAGGTCTACGCGAATGCTGCGTTCAACGGGTTGAGCATTTTCGACCTGCCGCAGTACATTGCGTCTCGTGAAGTCGCGCAGTGGGAGCCGCTCCTGGAGTGGGTCCTGTCCTGACAGTTCCGTTGTGCCGTCTTGCCCTTGTGGTCGATCCGGATGCGGTGACAAAAAATCTTCACAAACCGGATTGACGAAGAGGTGGGGGCGCAATAGAATTCCAAGTCTTGATTCGCCGGTCGCGGGGTGGAGCAGTCTGGCAGCTCGTCGGGCTCATAACCCGAAGGTCG
>WGLR01000037.1 GCA_016125475.1 Betaproteobacteria bacterium | reverse complement strand
TGGGCGATCCGGCACCAATCTACGCTACGGGTTCTACCCAAGGGTGGGCACGGCATCCGGATCGCCGACTTGTATGCCTACAAGCCAACCGTAGATCGGTCCCGATCACAATACAAGGGTGGGCACGGCCCACGCGGACAACGCAACGCGGTTCCCGCATACCCTCCGCGAGGGATGGGGCGTCAGCCGGTGCGCCCTGCGCACCCTACGCACCGAACTGCCGGCTGCGTGAACACAGGTCCTCCTCCCGCTTGCGCGGGCCGGGAAGCCTGCATTGCACCCATCGATGTTCTCCCTCCCCAGCTTGCGGGGGACGGGCAGGGAGGGGGCGCACCGGCGTTCGTGCATCCAGCCCGCGTCACCACCCGTATCAGCAATGATTCCGCTCACGGGGACACTCACGCCATGCCGACGCGCCACCGAACATCGGTCCTCCCTGCGACCGTCCGCCTCCTCGTCGGGGTCGCGGCAGCCCCTTTCTTCGCTACACACGCCATGGCCACCCCCGACGACGGTTCCTGCCCGGTTCGCAGCGGCAGCCAGAGGCTTCCCGTTCTCGAGCTCTACACGTCCGAGGGCTGCAGCAGCTGTCCGCCCGCGGACCGGTGGCTGTCCCGCGACTTCCGGCAGGAGTCTGCGCCGCCGGCGATTCCGCTCGCGTTTCACGTGGACTACTGGAACCGGCTAGGCTGGCCGGACCGTTTCTCGAGTGCGCGCTACAGCGCGCGCCAGAACGCCATCGCCGCGCGGACGCGTGCCGACACGATCTACACGCCGCAGTTCGTGTTCGACGGACAGTCCGTGCGCCCGTCCGGTCTCGCACACGAGATGGAGCGTCTCCTCGGTGGCGCCGGTTTCGGGCCACCCGGAGCGACCATCGACGCGCGACTCGACGTCTCCGATCGTGAGCGCGTGCGGGTGACCGGGCGCGTCGCCGTCAGCGTGCCGGGGCCCGGAGCGAGGGTCTACGTCGCGCTCTTCCAGAACGGCCTGTCGTCCCGGGTCACCGCGGGCGAGAACGGCGGCCGCACGCTGCATCACGACTTCGTGGTGCGCGAATTCTCCGGGCCGTTCGTGCCGGATGCACGTGGGCGTGTCGAACTCGACGTGTCCTGGAACACCCCGGACGAATACTCCGCGAATGCGGCCGGTGTCGCGATCTTCGCGGAGGATGCGGTCACCGGCCGGACCCTGCAGGCCGCTTCGGCGCCGGTCTGCCACCCCTGAGGCGCCACCCCATTCAGGGGAGCGCCGGACGTTCCGTGATAGGCTTTGAAGCCTCTCGCGCGCCGGTCCGTCCCGACTGCGACGAGCCTGTGACAATCCAGCCTCGCCCGGACGCCTCGCGGTCGGACGGGGTCGCGCTGCCGACCGATCTCCTCCGTGACACAAGAAGAACACACTCCGTTCAAGACGCTGCTGCTGCTTGCCTTCGCCGGTTTCGTTTCCGGTGCCTCCATGCGCGCGGCCGACCCGCTGCTTCCCACGCTCGCTCACGATTTCGGCGTGCGCGTGCGCGACGCCGCACTCGTGCTGACCTCGCTCATGTTCGCGTACGGAATGTTCCAGGCCGTCCACGGACCACTCGGCGACCGCTTCGGCAAACTGCGCATCATCGCGATCGCGATGCTCGGGGCGTCCGCGGCGTCCGCCGGGTGTGCGCTTTCACCGACGCTTTCCTCGCTCGTGCTGTTCCGCTTCCTGACCGGCATGACTTCCGGGGCGATCATTCCCCTCTCGTTCGCATTCATCGGCGACCGCTTCAGCTACGCAGGCCGGCAGGCGATCCTCGGCCGCTTCATCGCGGGCACGCTGCTCGGTCAGAGCTTCGGGCCTCTCGTGGGCGGGATCCTGTCCGACACGGTCGGCTGGCGGTGGACCTTCGTCGTGCTGTCTGCGGCGTTCTTCGTCGTGGCGGTCCTCGTTGCGCGCGACATCCGGGCGGTGGGTGACAGGAGTACGGGCAGCTATACATCACCCTGGCGACGCTACGGGGCGATGCTGCGCTCCGAGCGCGCACGGCCCGTTCTCGGCACGGTCGCGCTCGAGGGCTTCCTCTTCTATGGTGCGTTCGGATTCTGCGGGGCCTACATCAAGCAGACGTTCGCGCTCAGCGACTCGACCGCGGGCCTCGTCGTGTCCGGCTTCGGACTGGGCGGACTCGCATACAGCCTGATCGTGGGGCGCCTCGTGCGCCGTCTCGGCGAGACCGGACTCGTGATGAACGGCGGGCTCGTGCTCTGCGTCTGTTTCTTCGCGATCGCGACGCTGCCGTCCGCCTGGCTGATTGCGCCGTTCATCGTCGCGCTCGGCTTCGGCTTCTACATGCTTCACAACACGCTGCAGACACGTGCGACCGAAATGGCCCCCGAAGCGCGCGGGGCGGCCGTGAGCTTCTTCGCGCTGTGCATGTTCCTGGGCCAGGCCGCGGGCGTCATGGTGTTCGGCTCGATCGCAGAATGGCTCGGCTACCGCTGGCCGTTCATCGTGACGGGTGCGCTGCTCCTCGTGCTGAGTCTGCGGTTTCGTGTCCGCCTCGCAGGCCTGGCGCGCGCGCGTGCGCCGGTTTCCTGATCCGGATCACGCACGAGCCCGCCCGCGGGTCGACGGGCGGTCATCGCGTCGGTCGTCAGCGTGACGAAAGCCTGTCCCCGCACGGCGACGAGTCGTCTCGCCCGCGTGATCGTTGCACGCTGTCTGCAAGTCTGGCGTAAAGAATCCGGTGTCTACTGCCGGCCGCTTCCCGCGTGTGCTCCGGCGAGACCCCTGTGCGTGCATCCAGCATGTCCGGACCGGCGCTCGACGGAACCAAGCCCGTGCGGTCGCGGTCAGAGTCCACGTGCATGACGACTCGTGCATGTCGAACGATGACATCCCCGGCGCGCGGCGAACTCGCGCAGTGCTCGATCCGCGACGGAGTTCCGACGCGACGCCGGCGGGAATGTCTGCATTCCCGCCATTGCGAATCCGTATCAGATTGGAGGTCAGGATGTTCAGGAAGTCCAGTTCGTTGTTGAAACACTTCGGCTTGATCGGCGCTGCTTCGGTGGCGGCGCTCGTCTGCGGCCAGGCGATGGCCGATACGGGGTACGCCACGCGTGGTGGTCCCGGATACGCGGCACCCGGCGTTCAGCAGGTCGATCCGATCGAACACGCGCACTTCGCGAGCGCGACGTCAGGCGACAGTGCAGTCGTGCTGTCGCGCGCCGGCTTCGAGTACACGCCGCAACCTTTCCACCGACAGGACGTATCCGTGGCGCGCAGCGATTCCGTCGACGGATCGACCGGCATCCAGCCGTGGCAGATCTCGCGGGCGGGTGTCGAGTACGTGCCGCCGAAGGCTGGCGCGCCGATGCCGGCAGCCAACAGCGGGCCCGCGGACGAACTCGTCGCGGACCACTTCTCTCCCCCGAACGGGAATCGTGCCGGTGTGGCCCTCGCGACCGATCGTGGCGACATGTACGCGCAGGATCATCACGCGTTCTCTCCCACCCGCATGAACTGACGCAGGCAATCGCGGCCAGCCCGTGAACACGACCGCGTTGCGCGGTCACGCGTTCACGGGAGGCTGCACCAGTCCCGTGCGCGGCATGCACGCCGGCCGCGCACGTGCGGGATCAGTGCGGGCGAACGGACGCCGCGCGCAGATCTTCCTCCGGCGTGACCGCGTGTCCGGACGCATGCGCGTCCGGCATCGGAGCGAGCGGGACATCCACGGTGTACACGCGAGCTCGCGGCTCCGGCGGCCGGTGACTCTCCCGGGCCGCACCGGCGCTCTCCGATCCTTCCACGGCCGGCCCCATGACCACGGTCATGATCGCCAGCGCGACGAGCGACGGGCCGACGTTGCGGCGTCGCTGTGGCTCCCGGAACATGTGCTTTCTCACGATTCCTCCCTCCTGCTGCGTGCCCGGAGACTACGAACGGCCGCGCTCCGGTCGAAAGGCATGCTCAAGATGCATGCCATGCAGGTATTTCGAACGCACGACAACGACTTGAGAGGCACTGCGCGCCGGTGGAAGTTCCGCCGGCGAACGCACCGTCTGCGTTCGATGACACGCCGGCCGGTCCGTGGACCGTGGAATGCCGCGAAATCGTCGCGGAGTGTGGTGTACAGGGATGTTTTCACGAGGGAAACCGAAGTGTCGCCACATCCCGCCAGTACGGCAGGGGCGAGCCTGTGAACTTGCGGCCGCCCGGCATGATCGTTATCGTGCAGTGCAACGAGACATTGCGGAGAAACAGCGATTCATGCGTGCGTCCCGAACCGATACGGCCCCTGGATCCGCCACGCACCACGTCGGCGCGCTGCCGCTGCGGGAGACGCTTGCGGACGACCGGATCGCGGAACGGGCCGTGAAGTACCGGCGGTCGGGAAGTCTTGGTACAAATGCGCGGCGGGCCCGGGCAACCGCCCGCCCGCCGGCGCCGGCATTCAGGCGTGCGCGGGCTCGTGTGATCCGCGCCGGTCGTCCTCGCCCGTCTCCCGACGGGTGTCAGTCTGACGACGGCGTTCGGCCCGGGCGTTCTCCCGGGATTCCTCGTCGTTCCGTGCCTTTTCCTGCGCGAGTTGTGCCCAGTAAAGCCATTCGAACTCGAAGCACATGGCGACCTCCTTTCGGGCGGGTAGACGTGAGACCGGCTCCCGCTCCTCTCTGTTCCCGGGACCATGCTACGCCCGGGCGCAGCGCACAGACAACACCGACCCGTTGTGCGCCGCGGAATGGAACGCCGATGCGATCACACGGACATCGTCGTGCGCCCGATGCTTTCGGACGAATGTACGGGAACGGGTTCCCGCGATGATCAGGCCCGTCGCGAGGTTTGCACGCGTTCTGCGGCGGGCGGGCCTTCCGGTCGGCACCGACCGCGTGCTGGACGCCCTGCGCGCACTGTCGATGTGCGGGATCGCGCGGCGGGACGACGTGTACTGGGCGTTCGCATCGCTGTTCGTCGCGCGCCGCGAACACTTCGAGGTGTTCGACCAGGCGTTCGACGCATTCTGGCGAGCGCGGGACGTGGCCGGCGCTGCCACGGGCGCGTCTTCCGGACTGCCGTCGGCCACTGCCGACGAATCGCTGCTGAATCGCCGCGTCATGGAGGCCGTTGCGGAGGAACTCGGCGAGGGCGAGACCGCTCCGCCCGTGGTCCGGGAACAGACCGAACTCGTGCTCGCCCCGTCGAGCAACGAGGCCCTGCGCACGCGCGACTTCGCGTCGATGAGCGTGCAGGAAATGGCCGAAGTCCAGAGACTCATGGCGCGCCTGCGTCTGCCGATTCCGCCCGTTCGGACACGTCGCCGGGAGGCGAACGTGCACGGCGGCTCGGTCGACACGCGCGCGACGTTCCGGCGTGCCGTGCGCGGCACGCGGGAACTCATCCTGCTTCAGCACTGTCGGCCACGGATGCGGCATGCGCCGCTCGTCGTGCTGTGCGACATTTCGGGTTCGATGCAGCGCTACACGCGGATGTTCCTGCACTTTCTGCACGCGATCACGAACGATCGTGACCGTGTGCAGGTCTTCCTGTTCGGGACACGTCTCACGAACGTGACGCGACAGCTCCGGCATCGCGACGTCGACGCCGCCCTCGCGGCGGTGACGCGTGCGGTGGCCGACTGGTCCGGAGGCACCCGCATCCGCGCGAGCCTCGCGGAGTTCAACCTGCGCTGGTCGCGCCGCGTGCTCGGACAGAATGCGGCCGTGCTGCTCATCACGGACGGGCTCGATCGCGACGAGCCCGACACGCTCGGGGAGGAGGCGGAGCGTCTCGGCAAGTCCTGCAGGCGACTCATCTGGCTGAATCCGCTGCTGCGATTCCCGGAGTTCGAGGCGAGGGCGGCCGGCATCCGGGCCATCCTCCCGCACGTGGATCACTTCCTGCCGGCGCATAATGTCGAGAGTCTGACGAGTGTGGCAGGTGTCCTGAGTTCGGGCGTGGTTGCACGAGAGCGTCATCACACGAGGAGTTCAATTCGATGGAAATAATGGGCGAACAGTTGATTGCCCTGCCACAGCAGGCCGTTTGGGAAGCCCTCAACGATCCCGAGGTGCTGAAGCTCTGCATCCCGGGGTGCGAGAGCGTCGCACGCGTGTCGGACGCAGAGTACGAAATGGCGATGGTTGCGGCCGTCGGTCCCGTGAAGGCCAAGTTCAAGGGCAAGCTGCTGATCGTCGATCCCGTCCCGCCCGAGTCGTACGCGATCGTGTTCGAGGGAAGCGGCGGCGTCGCGGGCTTCGGCAAGGGGCGCGCGGAAGTGAGCCTCACGATGGAGTCCGACGAGGTGACGCTGCTCAGCTACAAGGCGAACGCCACGGTGGGCGGGAAGATCGCGCAGGTGGGTTCGCGCCTCATCGACGGCGTCGCGCGCAAGATGACCGACAACTTCTTCGACAGGTTCAACCAGGTCGTCGCGCCGCCCGACGACACGGACGGCGATGCCGGTGAGGACGAGGCCGACACGGACAAGCCCGCCCGTCGCTGGGCCTGGTTCGGCAGGAAGAAGACCGCCGCGAACGAGGGCTGAGCGTGTGCGCGCGCACGATTCCCGCCGCGTCGAATCCGCTGTGCGTGTCGAGCCCGTGTCGCGTTCTGCCGGACGCCCCGGACCGGGAGCGGCGTGATGCGGTATGAACTCTATTACTGGCCGGGCATCCAGGGTCGCGGCGAGTTCGTGAGGCTCGCGCTCGAAGACGCCGGTGCCGACTACGTGGACGTCGCGCGCGAGACCGGTCCCGGCCGCGGTGTCGCGGCGATGATGGGCGTCATGAAGCGCGGCTCGGGCGCACGCGTGCCCTTCGCGCCGCCGTTCCTGAAGGCGGGCGCGCTCTGCATCGCGCAGACGGCGCTGATCCTGCAGTACCTCGGTCCGAGGCTCGGACTCGTGCCGAAGGCCGAGGCGGCGCGGCTCTGGGCGCATCAGCTTCAGCTCACCGTGACCGACTTCGTCGCGGAGATCCACGACACGCACCATCCGGTCGCACTGGGGCGCTATTACCACGAGCAGAAGCGCGAAGCGAAGTCGCGCACCGCGCACTTCCTCTCCGAGCGCTTGCCCAAGTACCTCGAATACTTCGAGTCCGTGCTCGCGCAGAACGCGGGCGGGCGCCGCTGGATCGTCGGGCGCAGCGCGACGTACGTCGATCTCTCGCTGTTCCAGCTCGTGGCCGGTCTGCGATACGCGTTCCCGGAGACCATGAAGCGCCGTCGTCGTCGCCACGCCGCACTCGCCGCACTGCACGACCGCGTCGCGGATCGACCCCGCATCGCCGCGTACCTCGCATCGGAGCGCCGGATACCGTTCAACGAGGACGGCGTCTTCCGGCACTATCCGGAACTCGAGCGGGGCGTTTCGTAGCGAAGGGCAGGGGGTTGGCCCGCACGGTGTCGTGCGGGCTACAATCGGTCGCATGAGCATTCCCGCCTGGCTTCCCGTCCTCGCGGCCATCCCCGTCCTGCTCGCGGGCGAGTGGCTCGTCGATCGCATCAGCGTGCTCCGCAAGTTCAACATCCCCGCGCCGGTCGTGGGCGGGCTGTTCGTGTCGCTCGTCGTGCTGGGCGTGAATCTGGCATCCGACAGTCCGTTGCAGTTCGTGACGAAGGTCACCGCGCAGTGGTGGACGTGGATCGTCACGATCGAGCCGGAATGGATTCACGCTCCCGCGAAAGGCGTGACGCTGCCGCTCATGGTCGCGTTCTTCACGTGCATCGGGCTCAACGCGACCTGGGACGTCGTGCGTCGGGGCAGTGGACAGGTGCTGCTGTTCCTCGCGATCGGCACCGTGCTCGCGGTCTTCCAGAACGGCATCGGGGTCGGCCTCGCGTCCGTCCTCGGCGTGGACCCGCTGCTCGGACTCGCGTGCGGAGCGGTGTCGATGACCGGCGGCCACGGCACCGCGCTCGGTTTCGCCCCGGTGCTCGAGAATCACGGCCTCCAGGGCGCGGCGGTCCTCGGTGCGGCCGCCGCGACGCTCGGCCTCGTGATGGGCGGCCTCATCGGCGGTCCTGTCGGCACGCGCCTCATCCGCCGGAATGCACTGAAGGCGCACGCATCCTCGCGCACCCACCTCGAGATCGGTGCGACCGCCGAGGCGGGAATCCTCCAGGACTTCCGTGCACTCGGCGGCTCGGGGCTCCAGTCGCTGTCGCATCTGCTGCTGCTCGTGTTCTGCATCAAGGTCGGCGCCTGGGTGAGCCACTTCATCCAGATGTCCGGCCTCACGTTCCCGCCGCAGATCGGCGCGATGGTGCTGGGGGTGATCGTCCGCAACGCCTTCGATCTGTCCGGGCACCGCTGGATCCGTTCGGAGACGATCGACGTGCTCGCCTCGGTCTCGCTCGCGTTCTTCCTCACCATCGCGATGATGAGCCTCAACCTCATCGAACTCGCGAATGCCGCGCTGCCGATGCTCGTGATCCTGCTCGTCCAGGTGCTGGTGGTCGGGATCTTCGCGACCTTCGCGACGTACTGGGTCATGGGGCGGGACTACGACGCGGCGATCATGGCCGCGGGCCACTGCGGGTTCGCCCTCGGCGCCACGCCGAATGCGGTCGCAAACATGAAATCGCTCGTCGAGCGTTTCGGGCCCGCGCCGCGTGCGTTTCTCGTGATCCCGCTGGTCGGCGCCGCACTGATCGACTTCACGAACTCGCTCAACATCACGCTGTTCCTGAATCTCGTCCGGTAGCGCCCGACTCGGCGGCCATGTCCGCGCGGGCTTCCCTTAGAATCGCAGCTTTCCGCGCGCAGGCCGTCCGAGCCTGTCGCGTCCGACGACTCAACGAGGGGGAACATCATGAACAAGCTCGACATGGCGGGGCGCTCCGCCATCGTGACCGGCGGTGCGTCCGGCATCGGTCTCGCCATCGCCCAGCGTCTTGCCCTGTCGGGGGCCAATGTCGCGATCTGGGACATGAACGACCAGAGCCTCGCGGACGCGGCCAGGGCGATCAGCGGCGGGAAGGTCCACACGGTCAAGGTGGACGTGACGAAGGTCGACCAGGTCGAGGCCGCGTTCGCGTCGACGGTGAAGATGTTCGGCAAGGTCGACGCGATGGCCAACAGCGCCGGCGTGGCGGGGCAGAACGCGACCGTGATCGACTATCCGGTCGACGAGTGGCTGCGCGTGTTCGACATCAACATGAACGGGGTGTTCTACTGCTGCCGCACGGCCGGGAAGCACATGAAGGACAACGGCTACGGACGCATCGTGAACATCGCGTCGATCGCAGGCAAGGAAGGCAATCCGAATGCATCCGCATACAGCGCGTCGAAGGCCGCGGTGATCGGCTTCACGAAATCGCTCGGCAAGGAACTCGCGAAGGACGGCGTGACCGTGAACTGCGTGACGCCGGCCGCGGTGAAGACGCCGATCTTCGATCAGGTCGCCCAGTATCACATCGACTTCATGCTCTCGAAGATTCCGATGGGGCGCTTCGGACTCGTCGAGGAGATCGCGGCAATGGTGTCGTGGCTGTGTACCGAGGACTGCTCGTTCACGACCGGCGCCGTGTTCGATCTGTCAGGCGGGCGCGCGACGTACTGACGTCCGTTTTCCCCCTCCCTGACCCTCCCCCGCGAGCGGGGGAGGGAATGTGGCAACGGCACCTCCGTCGCGGGTTGCGGGGGAGAGAACGACACGACACTCCTCCCTCCGCCGGGGTGGGGAGATGACGACGTGACACTCCTCCGCCCGCCGGAGTGGGGAGACAACGGCATGACACTCTTCCCCCTGCCGTGGTGGCGGGAGGAAACGAATTGACACTCCTCCCCCCGCCCCGGCGGGGGGAGGCCGGGAGGGGGGCGAACCGCCCGTCCGCTGGAATTCCCAAAACCGTGAGGGAGCACTCGTGAAGATCAAAGCCGCAGTCATCCGGGAGATGGGTCTCCCGCAGCCCTACGCGCAATCGCGTCCCATGTCGATCGAGGAAGTCGATCTCGCCCCGCCCGGCGAACGGGAGGTGCTCGTCCAGATCAAGGCCGCCAGCCTCTGCCACTCCGACCTGTCGACGGTCAACGGCGACCGCCCGCGCCAGATGCCCATGGTGCTCGGCCACGAGGCCTCGGGCGTCGTCGCGGAGATCGGACCGGGCATCACCGACCTCGAGGTCGGTGACCACGTCGTGCTCGTGTTCGCGCCGAGCTGCGGCGAGTGCATGCCGTGCAAGGAAGGTCATCCCGGGCGCTGCGAGCCCGGCCAGCAGTCCAACGGCGCGGGTACGCTCCTCGGGGGTGGCATCCGTCTCTCGCAGAACGGCAAGCCGGTCTACCACCACGTCGGTGTGTCGGCGTTCGCCGAGTACTGCGTGGTGAACCGCGGCTCGCTCGTGAAGATCGACAAGCAGCTGGCCTTCGACGAGGCGGCGCTGTTCGGATGTGCCGTGCTGACCGGCGTCGGCGCGGCCCTCAACACCGCACAGATCTTTCCCGGTGCCCGCGTCGCGGTCGTGGGCCTCGGCGGTGTCGGCCTGAACGCGCTGTTCGGTGCACAGGTCGCGGGCGCGAGCCAGGTCATCGCGATCGACGTGCACGACGACAAGCTCGAACTCGCGAAGAAGTTCGGCGCGACCGACGTCGTGAACGCGAAGGATCCCGACGCGATCCAGAAGGTGAAGACACTGACCGCCGGCGGCGTGGACTTCGGCCTCGAGATGGCCGGTTCGGTCCAGGCCATGGAACTTGCCTATCGCGTCACGCGGCGGGGCGGGACGACCGTCACGGCCGGGCTTCCGCACCCGGATGCGCGCTGGCAGCTCCAGCACGTGAACCTCACCGCCGAGGAGCGCACGGTGAAAGGCAGCTACGTCGGCTCGTGCGTGCCGCCGCGCGACATGCCTCGCTACATCGACCTGTACCGCCGCGGCAAGCTCCCGGTCAACAAGCTCATGAGCGACCACATCAGGCTCGAAGACATCAACGAGGGCTTCGATCGCCTCGCGTCGGGGCACACGGTGCGGCAGATTATCGCCTTTTAGGCATGGGGCTATAGGCTATAGGCGATAGGCCGTTCGAGATCGTGGGGGCATCGGGGTTCCGGGCGCTCGTCGTCTGGCAGAAGGCCAAATCGCTCGCCATCTTCGTATACGAGGCCACCGAGGTTGGCCCGATCGCGCGCGATTTCGGGCTGAGAGACCAGATGCGGCGGGCAGCAGTCAGCGTCTGCAGCAACATCGCAGAAGGTGATGAGCGGGAGACCGACAAGGAATCCGTGCGATTCTTCTACATTGCGAAGGGTTCGCTGGCGGAACTCCAGACACAGGCGGAAATCGCGCGTGAACTGGCGCTCGTCCGCGAGGACCTCGGCGAGGAGATCGAAAATCGTGCTGCAGAAATCGGAAGGCTGCTCGGGGCGCTCATTCGTCGCCGCAAGGCTTGACGTCATGGTCCGGCTCCCATACTGATATCGCCCATCGCCCATCGCCCATCGCCCATCGCCCATCGCCCATCGCCCATCGCCCATCGCCCATCGCCCATGTTTTCAGCTCCCTCCCTGATCCACTTCGCCACCCGTCTCCTCGATGCCGCGGGCATGGACCCCGCCAAGTCGCCCGTCATCGCCGAAGTGCTCGTCGAAGCCGACCTCATGGGGCACGACACCCACGGGCTGAATCTGCTCGCGCCGTATCTCGCGGACATTCGCAAGGGCGAGCTCGCCACGACCGGCAGTCCCAGGGTCGTGGCCGACTTTCCTGCCGCGGTCACCTGGGACGGTGAACGCCTGCCCGGCACCTGGCTCGTGCGCGAGGCGATCGACCTCGCAATACCGCGCGCGAAGCAGTACGGCACCTGTTCGGTCGCGATCCGGCGCGGGCACCACATCGCGTGTCTCGCGGCCTACCTGAAGCGCGTGACCGATCAGGGGATGGTGATCCTGCTCATGACTTCCGCGCCCGAGAACCACTCGGTCGCGCCGCACGGCGGGCGCAGCGGCGTGATCACGCCCGACCCCATCGCCGCCGGCTGGCCCACCGACGGTGATCCGGTGCTGATCGACGTGTCGATGTCCATCACGACCAACGGGATGGTCGCGCGCGTCTCGAAGGAAGGGGGGCGTCTGCCCGGTGCGTGGGTCATCGATGCCGACGGCAACCCGACGGACGACCCGTCGGTCGTCACGACGGCCACCCCGAAGGGTGCGCTGCTGCCCATGGGCGGGGTCGAGTACGGACACAAGGGGTACGCGCTCGGACTGCTCGTCGAGGCGATGACGCAGGGTTTCGGCGGGCACGGCCGAGCGGATCCCGTGGAGGGCTGGACGGGCGAGGTCTTCCTGCAGGTGCTCGATCCTGCGCTGTTCGCGGGCAGCGAGGCGTTCACGCGCCAGACGTCCTGGGTCGCGGACGCGTGTCGCGGTGTCCAGCCCCGGCCCGGCGTCGAGCGCGTGCGTCTGCCGGGCGAAGCCGGGCTCGCGCGCCGGCGCAGGGCGCTCGCCGAAGGCGTCACGCTGCATCCGGGCATCCTGCCGCAGCTGCGTCCGTGGGCCGGGGAATTCGGCGTGCCGCTGCCCGACGAGCAGCCGTGACGCACGGCGGGTCTCACCGGCTCGGCGTCGTGCTCATGACCGGCGCCACGCTGTGCTGGGCGAGCGCGGGCATTCTCGTGCGCACGCTGCACCTCAAGGACGCCTGGGAAGTCACGTTCTGGCGCTCGTTCTTCATGACGCTCTTCATCGGCACCGTCCTGCTCGTGCAGTACCGCGGCCGGTTCCTGGACCGTCTCCGTGCGACCGGTGTCGCCGGCGTGACGTCCGGCGCGCTCTGGGCGCTCATGTACGTGTGCTTCATCGTGGCGCTCTCGAAGACGACCGTCGCGAACACGCTCGTCCTGTGCAGCGTCTCGCCGTTCATGTCCGCGCTCTTCGGGTGGCTGTTCCTGCGCGAGCGGGTCGCCGGCCGGACCTGGGCGGCGATGGTGGTCGCGATGTCGGGCATCGTGCTGATGTTCTCCGAGGGCGTGGCCCGCGGCGACCTGGCAGGCAATCTCGTCGCACTGCTGATTCCCGTCGGTTTCGGCCTGAACGTCGTGCTGAACCGCCGCATGCACGCGACCGTGGACATGGTGCCGACGCTGTTCCTGTCGGGCATCTTCTCGTGTCTCGTCGTGCTCCCGTTCGCGCTGCCCTTCGATGCCAGGGGGGCGGACTTCGTGAATCTCGTGACGCTCGGGGTGGTACAGCTCGGCGGTGGATGCCTGCTCATGGTGCTCGCGGCGCGACACCTGCGGGCGGCCGAGGTCGGGCTGCTGTCGGAACTCGAGACCGTGTTCGGCGTGGCGGCGACCTGGTGGGTCGTCGGCGAGGTGCCGAGCGACCTGACCCTTGCCGGCGGCGTGATCGTGATCGCCGCGCTCGCGGTGGACACGGCCCTGTCGCTGATGCGCAGACCCGTGGTACCGGCTCCGGCCTCGTGAGCACGCCCGCCTCCGGAGCACTGTCGGATCCGGCGACGTGCGCGGCTCGGGGGCGTGACGCAGTGAACAATGTCTGACTGGAGGAATTCACCATGATCCCCGACCCGGCCAATCTCGCCGAACGTCTCGAAGCCACCTACGCGGCAGCCGTCCACGACGTCCTGCGCGGGATGGGACACGGCAACTGCGTGCTCCCGTCCGGCATCGGCCCGCTGGATCCTTCCCGCAAGCTTGCGGGCGAGGTCTACACCGTGAGCGGGCACGTCGACAATACGCGCGACCCGCACGAGACACTCCTCGCCTGGACGGGACTGCTCGCGAAGGCGCCGCCCGGCAAGGTCCTGGTCTGCCAGCCCAACACGCACGCGATCGCGCTGATGGGCGAACTCTCGGCCGAGACCCTGCACTTCCGTGGCGTGCGCGGCTACGTCGTGGACGGCGGTTGTCGCGACACGGAGTTCGTGCTCAATCTGGGTTTTCCCGTCTACTGCAGCTTCCGCACGCCGAAGGACATCGTGGGGCGGTGGGTTCCCGACAGCTTCGGCGAGCCGGTGACGATCGGCGACGTGACCGTGAGCACGGGTGACTGGATGATCGGTGACCGTGACGGCGTCGTCGTGATCCCGGGCGGCATCGTGCAGGAGGTGGTGGCTGAGACGGAACGTGTCCTGCAGCAGGAGAACAAGGTCCGGACGGCCATCCTGTCGGGCATGGATCCCCAGGAGGCGTACCGGAAGTTCGGGAAGTTCTGACCTCCCTGCCCCGAAACTGCAATGGCGCGGACGTAAAATCCTTCAGACATTTGCGCGGACGCCGTTGACGCACGGAACAGGGAACGGCTATAAGCGTGCCGGGTTCCGTCCTTTCCCAGAGCTAACAAGGAGTGCTCGAATGACTAACAAGGCTTTCCGCACGGCCGTTCTGGCCGTCTCGATTTCCGCAGTGCCGCTGATCGCCAGCGCCGCTGGCGGCGACAACGTCGGTGCGTGCGGACCGGGTTCCCGACTGTTCGAGGGGCAGAGCGGCATCGCACCGCAGGTTCTCGCCGTGACGACCAACAACTTCGCCGGCATCAACACCTTCGCGATGTCTTCCGGCACCTCGGGCTGCTCGCAGGACGGCATGGTGAAATCCTCCTGGAAGACGGCTGCGTTCATCGAGGGCAACAAGGACCGGCTCGCCCGCGACATGTCGCGCGGGGCGGGAGAGACGCTCGACGCGCTCGCCCAGCTGCTCGGCATTCCGGAGCAGGACAAGGCCCGCTTCGCCGAAGTCACGCGCCGCAACGTCGGGCGCATCTTCCCGAGCGAGCGTGCCTCCACGGACGAGATTCGCAGCGGCCTGCGTGCGGCGCTCGGCGCGGACGACATGCTGTCCACCTACGGCGCGCGCGTCTGATCGTAGCGCTCGAACCGCAAACGAATTCAAAGGAGCAGATTCATGAAGCGCTTTTCCGCACGTGCGGTGATCGTCGCGTCCGCCCTCGTCGCACTCCCCCTCGCTGCCCACGCCGCCGGCGGTGACGACGACGTCGGCAGCTGTGGCTGGGGTTCCAAGCTCTGGGACGGCCAGTCCGGTCTCGCCGCCAAGGTTCTCGCCGTCACGACGAACGGCACGTCCTACAACCAGACCTTCGGCATCACGTCGGGCACGTCCGGCTGCACGCAGGACGGCACCGTCAATTCCAACTGGAAGCTCGCCGCGTTCATCGACGGCAACAAGGACCGCCTCGCCCGCGACATGTCGCGTGGTTCCGGCGAGACGCTCGACGCGCTCGCGCAGCTGATCGGCGTCCGTGACCAGGACAAGGCCGCGTTCGTCCGGTCCACGCGTGACAACTTCGGCCGGATCTTCCCGAGCGCCGATGCGTCGACGCAGGACATCCGCGCCGGACTGCGCGAGGTGCTGGCGGCGAACGGGTCCCTGTCGGGCTACGTCGCGCACATCTGATTCCAGAGTCGTCCAGACGAGACACCCAGTGCGCACGCACTGGGTGTTTTTTCGTGCGCATCCTGCTTTTCCTTCTGCTGGTCACCTTCGCCGCGGGCAGCCGCGCGTCCGGCTATGCCGACGAGCTGGTCTCCCGCGCCGAGCGGGCCGGCCTCGCGGGCGATCCGCAATGGCTCCGCCTCGGTCACTACCGGCCCACGTGGTGGGGCGGCTTCCGCAGCGAGGCGGACGATCCGGGTTTCTTCAACTCGCCCCGTGGCAAGACGGATCCCCGCGCCGAACTCGCGGCCACGATCCGGGCGTTCTTTTCCGACACGCCGGAAACCGACACCCAACAGAATCCCCAGTGCAGGTTCGTCGCGCGCTACCACTGGCTCAAGGCACGGCTCGACTTCGATCCCGCGCGGCTCCCGGAGCGTCCGTGCCGGCGTTTCCTGCGCTGGCGTGGCGAGATCGATCCGGTCAGCGTGACACTGGTGTTCCCGGCCGCGTACATCAACAGCCCGGCGTCGATGTACGGTCACACCCTGCTGCGCTTCGATGGCCGTGCGCAGACCGAACGGACGCGGCTGCTCGACTACGCCGTGAACTTCGCGGCCCACACCGGTCGCGACAACGGTCTTGCGTTTGCGTACAAGGGGCTCTTCGGCGGTTACGAGGGACGATTCAGCCTGACGCCCTATTACCTCAAGATCACGGAATACAGTGATCTCGAGAGCCGGGACATCTGGGAGTACCGGCTCGCGCTCGGACCGGACGAGATCGAGCGGCTGCTCGAGCACGTCTGGGAGCTGGGGCCGACGAGGTTCGACTACTACTTTCTCGACGAGAACTGCTCCTATCAGCTGCTGTGGCTGCTCGACGTCGCGAGTCCCAGGCTGCACCTGACGGACCGCTTTCCGCTGTGGGTCATCCCTGCGGACACGATCCGTGCGGTGCTCGACGAGCCGGGGCTCGTGACGGACATCCGCTTCCGGCCGTCGCGCGGCACGCAGTTCCGGTACGAGGCGGCACGCGCCACGGCTGCGGATCTGTCGCTCGCCCGCGCGCTTGCCGAAGGCCACGTGCCCGTGAACGAGCCGGCACTCGGCCTGCGTGCGCCGGACGAGCGCGCCCGGGTGCTCGATCTCGCGTTCGAGTATCTCGATTTCCGGCGGCTTTCGGGGTCCGCGCGGGACGAGGCGACCGGTTCGAGACTGCGCGAGCTCATGCTCGCACGCGCGCGAGTCGATTCTCCGCAGTCACCCCCGGCGCCGGCCCCGGCCGTCCGCCCGGACCAGGGACATGCCTCGGCCCGCATCGGTTTCGGCGGCGGCACGACGGCCGGTCGCGGCTTCCAGGAACTGCGTTTCCGGGGGGCCTACCACGACCTGCTCGATCCCGACCCGGGCTACGGCCGGGGCGCCCAGATCGAGTTCGGGAACATCGTGGCCCGCCACGAGAACGGGGAGGGGGCACCCTTCCTCGAACGGCTCACGCTGATCGACGTCACGTCCCTCGCACCGCACGACACGCTGTCCCGGGGACCGTCCTGGCGATTCCACATCGGCGTGGACCGGTCTCGTGCGCGCGACTCGATGCGGCCTCTCCTGTACGAAGTGTCCGGCGGGGCCGGGCTCACGGCAGCAGCGACACCCCGCCTGAGCCTCTACGTTCTGGGGGAACTGGCCACGTATTATTCGGCACAGCTCGAGCAGCGGGCGACGATCGGCGCCGGTGTGCGGGGAGGGGTGCTGTTCACGCCTGCCGCGGCCTGGCGGGTGCATCTTCACGCGGCGTCCGTCCGCTATCTCGACGGTGTCGAGCCGCGGCGGGAGCGTTTCGCGATCGAGTCGGACATCTCGCTCGCGCGCGACTTCGGCCTGCGTATCGAACTCGACAGGCGACACGAGTTCGGGTTCTGGTGGAGCACGGCAGGCGCCTATCTGGATCATTATTTCTGAGACGGACGGTGAGGGTGTTCAGTCGTTTCGCGCGATGGTTCGGGAGCGCATGGCAGAGGTTCGCCGGCGCGCGTCTCGGCACGTTGCTCGCGCTGGCCACCGTCGGTGTCGGCGGGTGCACGGGACTCTTCTTCCAGCCGCAGCGGGATCTCGTCCGGACGCCCACCGACATCGGGCTCCCGTTCGAGGACGTGCAGTTCGTCGCCCGGGACGGCGTCCGCCTCCACGGCTGGTTCCTGCCGGCGAGCGGGCACGCCGTGGGCACCGTCCTCTTCCTGCACGGCAACGCCGAGAACATCAGCACGCACATCGGATCGGTCTACTGGATGCCGGCCCGGGGATTCAACGTGTTCCTGTTCGACTACCGCGGCTACGGCGGGTCCGACAGCGTGCCGACACTCGGGGGTGTGCAGCTCGACATAGACGCCGCGATGCACCATCTGCTCTCGCGGCAGGACGTCGACCCGCACCGGATCGTCCTGTTCGGACAGAGTCTCGGCGCCGCGCTCGCGTGCTACTACGCCGCCCGGGGCCCGCTGCGCCGTGACGTCCGCGTGGCCGTCATCGACAGTTCGTTCACGAGCTACCGGGCGATCGCACGCGAGAAGCTCGCGCAGCTCTGGTGGACGCGCTGGCTGGCACTGCCGGCAGGGCTCCTGGTCGACGACGAATACAGTCCGATCGACGTGGTCGCGGACATCGCACCCACGCCGGTGCTCTTCGTGGGCGGCGGACGCGACGAGATCGTGCCCGTGCACCACGCACGTGAATTGTTCGATGCAGCACGTGCGCCGAAGACGCTCTGGGTCTTCGATGACGCGGGTCACATCCAGGCGTTCCGCGAGGACGCCGCCCGTCAGCGTCTCGTGGAATTCCTGACGGAGCACCTGCAGCCCTGAGCCGGACGCATCTGTGGCGGTGCAGCCGGGGGCGTCACCACCGGACGGATGTGTTGCGACGCAGCGGGGTTGCGTGATCCCCGCGCGGCCGGAACTCGTCCTCGCGAACCTGTCCTCATCTTTACATCGCGCATCCTTTGGGATTACCTTGCCCGCTCGTGTCACTTCTCGTGCGCGAACGCCGGCGCCTCTTTTCCGTTCCTCGCGGAATCGCCGTGGTTCGCGCCGTGAACACGAGCAGGACCGGGCGTGTCGCGATGCCTTCGGTCGCGATGCCGTTCATGGTCAGGTAGCGGGGCTTCCATGCCACGCATTGCCATGGTTCTCCCCGCTTTGTTCCGTTGCACAACGTTACATAACTATGTTGGGAGGCAGTTGCAATGAGCGAAAGACCAGCAGGTTGGCTGACCGACCGCGAACTGGAGGACGTTGCTCCCGCAGACAGGTTCGCGTACCGGTCCCCGGTGCCCACCCAGATCGTTTCCAACGGTGAATACAACCCGCCCCCGCAGTCCGAGAAGCAGCGCCAGGTCGAGGGGCTCATCGAACAGTACAGCGAGAAGTTCGCGAAGCAGCAGGGCGTCGACCGACGGGCGTTCCTGAAGTCCTCGTCCGGTTTCGCGGCTGCGTTTCTCGCGATGAACGAGGTGTTCGGTCCGGTCTGGAAGGTCTCCGAGGCGGAGGCTGCCGACAAGGAAATGGCGGACGAGCGCGCGGCGCGCCTGTCGAAGCAGTTCATCTTCGACGACCAGACGCACTTCGTGCGCGACGACTTCGACAAGGAAGGGCTGCTCGGTCTCGGCAAGTACGCACTCGAGCACTGGAACCCGGACATGGCGAAGACGCCCATGACGCTCGCGCGCTACAAGTTCGAGAACTACATGAAGGAAATCTTCATGGACAGCGACACGAAGGTCGCCCTGCTCTCGAGTGCGCCGTTCGACGATCCGAACTGGTACCTGCTCTTCAACGACCAGCTGCGCGATGCACGTGCGATCGTGAACAAGGTCTCCGGCAGCCGCCGCCTGTTCTGCCACTCGGTGATCACGCCCGGGCAGGACGGCTGGATGGACGAGGTCGACAAGGCCATCGAGGAATACCGCCCGGATTCCTGGAAGGGGTACACGATCGGTGATCCCCTGTCCCCGAGTTCCAAGGGCACGGCATGGCGGCTCGACGACGAGAAGCTCGTCTATCCGTTCTACGAGAAGGCCGTGAAGGCCGGCATCCGCACGATCTGCATCCATAAGGGCCTGCTGCCGCGCGACTACGAGCAGTCCTGGCCCGGCGTCTGGAAGCACGCGACGGTCGACGACGTTGCGAAGGCCGCGAAGGACTGGCCGCAGATGAACTTCGTGATCTATCACGGCGCGCTGCGCGTGTTCCTCGAGGACCCCGCGCACGACCTCGCGGAGTTCGAGAAGACCGGCGAGATCAAGTGGGTGTCCGACCTCGCGCGCATGCGCAAGGAGCAGGGGCTCGAGAACGTCTACGGCGAACTCGGCACGACGTTCGCGACGTCGGCGGTCGCGAATCCGCGCTTCGCCGCGGCCGTGGTCGGCACGCTCGTGAACGGTCTCGGCGTCGATCGCGTCGTCTGGGGGACGGACTCGGTCTGGTACGGTTCGCCCCAGTGGCAGATCGAGGCCTTCCGCCGTCTCGAGATCCCGGACGACATGATGGCCAAGATGGGCTGGAAGACTCGCCTCGGCGACGACGACAGCTACGTGAAGCGCCGGATCTTCGGGCGCAACTCGGCCGAGCTCTACGGCTTCAACTACACCGCCGATGCCGTGGAGCAGCTGAACCACGACAAGCTCGCGGAGATGAAGGCGGTCTACCAGCGCGAGGGTGTGGAGCGCAACAACGCGTTCTACGGTTACATAGGCAAGCGCACCGCCTGAGCGCGGTCGCGCGACACGGCGCGGGAGCTCCGGCTCCTGCGCCGTTTTTTTCACCCCGGAGGGCCGTCATCATGAACGGAAACGAATCGGGCAGAGGACGTCGGCGTTTCCTGGGTCGTTGCGCGGTGGCTGCCTCGGCCGCGATGGCGGGGACGGTCGCCGCGGTCGAGCGGCCGAAGCCGAAGGATGCGCTGCGTCGTCGCACGCGCGAAGAGGTCGGCTACCGGGACGAACCGTACCTCGGCAGAAGCTGCGCGAAGTGCGTGCTGTACCAGGGCCACGGCGAGTGCGTGATCCTCGAAGGGCCCGTGAGCCCGAACGGCTGGTGCACCCAGTGGGTGCCGGCGTCCATGGGCTGACGCGGCGTCCGGCACGCGTGCTCACGCGTCGCCCGGTACCTCCACGCGCGTGGTCGCGGGGTCGGGTCGGTCGCTGTGAGGGATCTCCGCAAGCAGTGGTGCGCGCAGGCGCTCGCGCAGCGTCGCGACGTTCTCCGCGCGCACCGGCATGTCCTTCGTGACGTGATTCGCGACCCAGCCCGCGAACGACAGGCCCCGCGCGAGGATCGCTTCCTGCGTGAGCAGGGCGTGATTGATGCAGCCCAGGCGCATGCCGACGACGAGCACGACCGGGAGGCCAAGGGCCGTCGCGAGATCGGCGAATGTCTCGCGCGCGTTGAGCGGCACGAGGAAACCGCCGGCGCCTTCCACCACGACGACGTCCGCGCGCTTCGCGAGCGTCGCGAAACTCGCCAGGATCGTCCGGAGTTCGATCGGCCGCCCTTCACGCTCCGACGCGATGTGCGGCGCGATCGGTTCGCGGAACACGTACGGGTGCGTGGCGTCGTCGTCGCAGACCACGGTGGCCGCGGCCCGCAGCGTGTCGACGTCCTCGTTGCGCACGGTGCCGTTCGACCACTCGCCTCCCGCTGCCACGGGCTTCATTCCGATCACGGACCGATTCCGGCGGCGCAGCGCGTGCATCAGTGCGGCGGCCACGAGCGTCTTGCCGACTTCCGTGTCGGTGCCCGTCACGAAGAAGCCCCGGGGCGAGGTCATGCGCCCGGGCACGCGCGCGCGAGTGCGTGGCGGGTCGTGTCCACGATGTGCGCGAAGGCCTCGTCTTCGACGACGTACGGCGGCATGAAATAGACCGTGCGTCCGAGCGGCACGAGCAGGACGCCTGCTTCGAGGGCCGCGTGCGCGAAGGTGCGCGCGAACCCCCGGGGTGCACCGGGCACGTCGAATGCCCAGATCATCCCGGTCCGCCGGAACGCCGACACGCGGGGGTCGTCGCGCAGGGGCTGGGCGAGTGCGTCGAAGCGCTGCGCGCGTTCGCGATTGCGCGCGATCACGTCGTCGTCCCGGAAGATGTCTAGCACCGCGAGCGCCGCGCTGCACGCGAGCGGGTTGCCCGTGTACGAGTGCGAGTGCAGGAACGCGCGCGCCGCGCTGTCGTCGTAGAACGCCTCGTAGATCGTGTCGCGCGTGAGCACCACCGACAGCGGGAGAAACCCGCCCGTGATGCCTTTCGAGAGGCAGAGGAAGTCGGGCCGTATGCCGGCCTGCTCGTGCGCGAACATCGTCCCGGTGCGGCCGAACCCGACGGCGATCTCGTCCGCGATCAGATGCACGTCGTGCCGGTCGCAGCACGCGCGCAGGCGCCGGATGTAGGCGGGCGCGTGCATGGCCATGCCGCCGGCGCACTGCACCAGCGGCTCGACGACGATCGCGGCGACGCTGTCCGCGTGCTCGGCGAGATGGCGGTCCACGGCGTCGGCCGCCCGGGTCGCCGCGACTTCGTCACGCGCGTCGGGCGACGGCATCGTCGTGGCTGCGCGCAGCAGCGGCTCGTAGGCGGTCCGGAACAGCGGCACGTCGGTCACGCCGAGCGCACCGAGCGTTTCGCCGTGGTAGCCGCCGGCCACGCTCAGGAAGCGGTTCTTGCCGGGCTTCCCGGCGTTGCGCCAGAAATGCGCACTCATCTTGAGCGCGATCTCGGTCGCGGAGGCGCCGTCGGACGCGTAGAACGCGTGGCCGAGTTGCCCCTCCGTGAGCGCACCGAGCGCCTCGGACAGGCGGATCACGGGCTCGTGCGTGAATCCCGCGAGCATCACGTGCTCGATGCGGTCGAGCTGGTCGCGGATCGCCCCGGAGATCCGCGGTTCGCGGTGACCGAACAGGTTGACCCACCACGAACTGATCGCGTCGAGATAGCGTCTGCCGTCGGCGTCGACGAGCCACGGACCGTCGCCCGCCACCATCGGAATCAGCGGCACGGTCTCGTGCGTCTTCATCTGCGTGGCCGGATGCCAGACGGCGCGCAGGCTGCGTGCGACGAGGCCGGCGTTGCCGCTGCCCGGGACGCCGCGCGGCGGGGGCGTCATGCCGCGGTCCGCGTTTCGTCCGCGAGCGTGGCGAGCGCGTCCACGAGCCTGCGCACGTCGTCGCCCGAGTGATTCGCGGACAGCGAGATCCGCAGGCGGGCGGTGCCGGCCGGGACCGTGGGCGGGCGAATCGCGGGGACCCAGAGTCCGCGCGCACGCAGCGCCTGCATGAGCTGCATGGCGAGATCGTTCGCGCCGACGATGACGGGGTGAATGGCGGTTTCGGAAGGCAGCAGGGGCCACCGGCTGCCGTCGAGACCTTCGCGCAGCGTTCGCGCGTGGGCGTCGAGACGCTCCCGCCGCCAGCCTTCGGTCGCGATCACGTCGACCGCGGCGCGCACGGCGGCGGCGACCATCGGGGGCATCGCGGTCGTGAACACGTAGGTGCGGGCACGCTGCACGAGCCACTCGACGAGATCCGCGTCGCCGGCGATGAACGCACCCGCGACGCCGGCGGCCTTGCCGAGCGTGCCGAGATAGACGATCCGGTCGGAGACCACACCGGCGCGGGCGACGGTTCCGCGACCATCGGGGCCGAGCACGCCGAATCCGTGTGCATCGTCGAGCAGCAGCAGCGCGTCGTGGCGTTCGCACAGTGCGAGGAGATCCGCGATCGGGGCCACGTCGCCGTCCATGCTGAACACGGCATCGGACACGACGAGCCGGTTGCGCGCGGACGAACGGGCCAGCAGGTCCTCGAGCGCGTTCATGTCGGCGTGCGGATAGACGTTCACGTCCGCGCGGGACAGGCGCGCGCCGTCGATGATGCACGCGTGATTCAGGGCGTCGGAGAACACGGCGTCCCCGCGGCCCACGAGTGCGGGGATCACGCCCGTGTTCGCCATGTAGCCCGAGGAGAACAGCAGGGCTCGGGGCGTGCCGACGAAGCGTGCGAGCGCCGATTCGGCCCGCTCGTGTTCCTCGTGGTGACCCGAGATCAGATGGGACGCCGCGCCACCCACGCCGCAGCGCCGGATCGCGTCCGCGGCCGCGGCCGCGATCTTCGGGTGGGACGCGAGTCCGAGGTAGTCGTTCGACGCGAATGCCAGGAGCGCCTCGCCGTCGACGTCGAGCACGGGGCCCTGGGGGCCCGACACGACGCGGCGCTTGCGCCGGATGCCGTCCGCATCGAGTGCGGCGAGCGCGGCCCGGAAGTCCCGCACGCTCAGAGGGGGCGCATCCCGAGGCGGTCGAGCAGGGCGCGATCCCTGTCCGCCTCCGGATTGCCCGTCGTGAGCAGCCGGTCGCCGTAGAAGATGGAATTGGCACCGGCGAGGAAGCACAGCGCCTGTGCCTCGTCGGTCATCTGCGAACGGCCGGCGGACAGGCGCACGTACGCCTTCGGCATCGTGATCCGCGCCGCCGCGATCATGCGCACGAAGTCGAGCGGATCGACCGGCGAGCGGCCGTTGAGCGGTGTGCCCTCGACCTGCACGAGTGCGTTGATCGGCACGGACTCGGGATAGGGGTCGAGGCTGGCGAGCTGCGCGATCAGTCCCGCACGGTCGTGCGTGTCCTCGCCCATGCCGACGATGCCGCCGCAGCAGACGCTGATGCCCGCACCGCGCACGCGTTCCAGCGTGTCCAGGCGGTCGCGGTAGGTGCGCGTCGAGATGATGTCGCCGTAGAAGTCCGGCGAGGTGTCGAGGTTGTGGTTGTAGTAGTCGAGGCCCGCAGCCCTCAGCTGTTCCGCCTGACCGTCGCGCAGCAGGCCCAGCGTCGCGCAGGTCTCCATGCCGAGGGCCTTCACGGCCGTCACCATCTCGAGCACGGGGTCGAGGTCCTTCTGCTTCGGGCCGCGCCAGGCGGCGCCCATGCAGAAGCGTGTCGCCCCCGCAGCCTTCGCGGCGCGCGCGGCGTCGAGCACGTCGTCGAGCGGCAGCACGGCCTCGTCCTCGACCCCCGTGTCGAAGCGGCGCGACTGCGGGCAGTAGGCGCAGTCCTCGGGGCAGCCGCCGGTCTTCACGGAGAGCAGCGTCGAGAGCTGGACGCGTGTCGGGTCGAAGTGCTCGCGGTGCACGCACTGCGCACGGTAGAGGAGTTCGGGGAAGGGCAGGGCCAGCAGTTCTTCCACCGCCGCGACGCTCCAGCGCGCGACGGGTGCGTCCTGGATCGCGGACTTCGCGGAAGGGGGCGGAACGGGCGTGTCGAGGGGCGTCATCACGGCATCCGGTGAGTTGTCAAATCGAGCGGATGATATCGTTTGACAGGGGTGACGCAAAGCCCGGGCGCGGCGCCCGGGGCGGGCTCAGGGGACGAGCGCGACGGCCTCGATTTCGATCCGTGCCCCCTCGACGATCAGCGACGACACGCCGATCAGGGTGCTGGCGGGCGGACGGGCGGTGTCCACGAACTTCCTGCGGATGTCCGAGACGACGATGCGGTCCTCCGGTTTCATGTCCACCACGAAGATCGTGAACTTGACGACGTTCCCGAACGTGGCGCCCGCGCCTGCGAGCGCGATGCCGAGGTTCTCGAAGGCCTTCTGCGTCTGGGCCGCCAGGTCGTTCGGCGCGACGAGGCGCATCGACGCGTCCCAGCCGAGCTGTCCGCTCACGTAGAGGGTGCGTCCTCCGCGCGTCTCCGCCACGTGGGAGAAGGTGCCGAGGTCCGCGAGACCTTCGGGGTTGATGAGGCGGATTTCTCCTTTCGGCGTGTCTGTCATGGCAGCTTCCTTGCATTGATGACCGGAGCCGCGAGCTTGCAGTCACGCCGCGCGCCCGGCAAGTCCTGACGAGGTCCGTTCGGCAGGCCGCATGTCCGAATTCTGTAACATTCGGTCGTTAGTTTCGCTCATTCGCTGACTGGAGGAATTCCCCGATGAAGTGGTTCTGGGTGGTATTGAGTCTGTTCGCGGTGGTCACGACCGCGGCCGCGCAGGAAAAGCTGCCGGCCGGCGTCGTCGCGAAGATGGGCGACGTCGACCTTCGCGCCGACGAACTGAAACAGATTCTCGACAGTGCCTCGCCCGAGGCGCGCGCGAAGCTCGCGGATTCCCCTGCCGACGTGGATCGTCTGGTGCGGACCGAACTCCTGCGCAAGGCGCTCGCCGCGGAGGCCCGTGCGAAGGGCTGGGAGAAGCGACCCGAGGTCGAGGCGCAGATGGAGAGGGCTCGCGAGCAGGCGCTCGTGTCGAGCTACATGAACAACGTCGCGCGGCCCCCGGCGTCGTATCCGTCCGAGGCGGAGATCCGTGCGGCCTACGACCAGAGCCGCGACGCGTTCGCCGTGGCGAAGCAGTATCACCTCGAGCAGATCTTCGTGCTCGCGCCGCCCGAGTCCGACAAGACCGGCTACACCAAGGCACTCGCGAAGGTGAACGCACTGGTCAGCGTCGCGCACAAGAAGAACAGCGATTTCTCCGCACTCGCGAAGGCCCACTCGGAACACAAGGAGAGCGCCGCGAAGGGCGGCGACATGGGGTGGGTCGCGGAGAACACGCTGATTCCCGAACTGCGCGACGTCGTGGGGAAGATGAAGAAGGGGGAGGTGAGCGACGCGATCAAGACGCCTCAGGGCTGGCACATCGTGAAGCTCGAGGACGTGCGGGAGAAGGGCGTCCGGCCGCTGACCGAGGTGCGCGACCAGATCATCGGGGCACTGCGGCTGCGGCGCGCACAGGAGACGGAGCGTGCCTATCTGACGTTCATGACGAACAAGACGCCCGTGAGCATCAACGACGCGGAGATCGGCAAGCTGCTCAAGTGACGCGGCAGGCGGTAAGCAATAGGCAATAGGCAATAGGCGAGGGGCGTCCCCGCCCTCGCATGCGGGGGAGGGTTGGGGTGGGGGGCCGGCCCGTAGGGTGCGCACCGCGCACGCGGACAAGGCAACGCGTTGTCCCCCACCAGACCCGCCGCGAGGGATGGGGCGTCGTCCGGTGCGCCTTGCGCACCCTACGCACTTGCGGGGAAGGATTGGCGTGGCGGGGGGCCGGCCCGTAGGGTGCGCACCGCGCACGCGGACAAGGCAACGCGTTGTCCCCCACCAGACCCTCCGCGTGGGATGGGGCATCGCCCGGTGCGCCTTGCGCACCCTACGCACTTGCGGGGAAGGGTTGGCGTGGCGGGGGCCGGCCCGTAGGGTGCGCACCGCGCACGCGGACAAGGCAACGCGTTGTTCCCCGCCAGACCCTCCGCGAGGGATGGGGCGTCGCCCGGTGCGGCTCGCGCACCCTGCGCGTGCCTGGAACCTGGAACCTACCTGTTGTACACGTCCTCGAACCGGACGATGTCGTCCTCGCCGAGGTAGCTGCCCGACTGGACCTCGATGAGCTGCAGGGGCACGAGACCCGGATTCTCCAGGCGGTGCTTCACGCCGAGCGGGATGTAGATGGACTGGTTCTCGGTGAGCAGGATTTCCTCGTCGCCGCGCACCACCTTCGCGGTACCCGTCACCACCACCCAGTGCTCCGCCCGGTGATGGTGGAGCTGCAGGGACAGCTTCTGCCCGGGGTTCACGGTCAGGCGTTTCACCTGGTAGCGGTCACCCGCGTCGATGCCCTCGTACGCACCCCACGGCCGGAACACCTTGCGGTGGAAGATGTGTTCCGAGCGTCCGTCGGCCTTCAGCTTGTCCACGAGCGTCTTCACGTCCTGGGCCGCGTTGCGGTGCGATACCAGCACGGCGTCCGACGTCTCGACAATGACGAGGTCCTGCACCCCTACCGCGGCGACCATCCGGTCCTCCGCCTTCACGTACGTGTTCGACACCCGTGCAGCGAGCACGTCGCCGTCGAACACGTTGCCGTCGCCGTCCTTGTCCTGGATTTCCCACAGGGCGTCCCAGGATCCGACGTCGCTCCAGCCCATGTTCGCGGGAATCACCGCGCCCCGACGGGTCTTCTCCATCACCGCGTAGTCGATCGAGATGGACGGCGACCTGCCGAAGGCGGTCTTGTCCAGCCGGCAGAAATCCATGTCGGCCTTCGCGTTGTCCAGTGCCTCGGTGACGGCCGTGACGATGTCGGGGACGAAGCTCCGCAGTTCCTCGAGGAACGCGTCGGCCTTCAGCATGAACATGCCGCTGTTCCAGTAGTACTCGCCCGAGTCGACCATGCGTTTCGCGGTCGCGAGATCCGGCTTCTCGACGAAGCGCTCGATCGCGAACGCACTCTCGATCCGCGGCAACGTCGCGCCGCGGTTGATGTACCCGTATCCCGTCTCCGGCGCGTCGGGGATGATCCCGAACGTCGTCAGCATGCCGGCGTTCGCGGCGGCCGCGGCGAGGCGGATCGCGCGGTGGAACGACGCCTTGTCCTTGATGACGTGATCCGAAGGCAGCACGAGCATGAGCCCCTGCGGATCCTGTTTCGCGAGCGACAGGGCGGCGGCCGCCACGGCGGGCGCGGTGTTGCGGCCCATGGGCTCGAGCAGGAGCCGCTCGGGTCGCACGTCGATCGCGCGGAGCTGTTCGGCCACGAGGAAACGGTGGTCTTCGTTACAGATGACGATCGGTGCGGCGACGTCGTCGAGGCCCTCGAGGCGGAGCAGCGTCTCCTGCAGCATGCTGTGGTCGGAGGCCAGTCGCAGAAATTGTTTGGGGTAGGCGCTGCGGGACAGTGGCCAGAGACGCGTACCCGAACCGCCGCAGAGGATCACCGGATGTATTTTCATGGATTTGCAGAACCTGAGCACTTTGAGGGCTTTGAGGAATCTCCCTCGAAGCAAGCGCTATTCCATTGAAAATTCTCGCGCTCCGCGGAAACGGCCTCGACGGGCTGTCGCGGCTGCGGGCGTCAGGCGTCGGGGTCGCGGGCAGGCACGATCGCCCCCAGCGGACGCCAGTGCGCCTGCGGGGGAGATTCGTCTTCCGGGGCGTCCCCGCCCGGCAGGGGCTCCCGGGTGAGCACCTGCCCCTCCAGCCAGGGCAGCGTCGAGTGCCGGATGCGCCACGATCCGCCGGGTTCGAGCACGCAGTAGCTGATCTCGAAGTCGAGACAGCGCGCGAACTCGGGGTCGGGCAACGTCTCGCCGAAGCGGACGAGACTGTCCGCCGGCGGGAGCGCCCGCTGTCGTGCCCGCACGCGCATCGCGCGGTCACCGCTGCGCAGGAGCCAGCAGGTGCTGTTGGCGTTCGTATCCTCGCTCGCCGACCACGGACCGGTGCTGCCCGGCACGCGTTCCCAGATCTCCAGATACTCCTGCGTGACGCCGTGCTCGAGCATGCGGTCGGGCGATTCGAACACGATGCGCCCGACGTCCTCGAAACCGGACGGCGGCTGGAAGTCCACCCACCGGTGCCAGCGGCAGACGTCGCCGTCCACGGTGGTGATTCCCGCGAAGCCCTGCTGGCGGGCGAGTGCGAAGAGGTCCGTGCGCGTGAGATCGGCGAACGATCGCGCGTGCGGAAACGCGGGCCTGTCGGACGGTATGCGGATGTCCGCGTGCCACGTCGGCGTCTGTAGCCAGTAGACGATGCTCGTCGTGTCCTCGTGCGTGTCCGTACGCAGGAGCGTGCGTTTCCAGACGCCGAGGAACGCTTCGGGCACGGAACCGGTCACGGCCGCGCGTCCCGCCCCTGTCCGTCCGTCGTCCGCACGCCAGGGTCAGTCATGCCACTCGCGTGCGGCCATCGTGCCGCCCCAGAACGCGAGGTCGTGATTGGGCCAGAGCTGCGCGCCCGTCTCCTTCGCGAGGTCCTTGAGCTTGCGGATGCTCGCGAGCGCGAGGTCGTCGCGGTCTTTCCAGCACAGGCCCGGTGCGATCTCGTGCTCGATGTTCTCGGTGAGGTCCGCCGCGTCGCCACAGAGCAGGATCGGTGGTCCGGAACCGAGCTCGACCCAGAGCGACATGTGGCCGGCGGTGTGGCCCGGCGTCGAGACTGCGCGCACGCCGGGTGTCAGGTCGTACTCGCCGCGCATCGTCCGGAAGTTGTAGTGCGCCGCGAACTCGTCGGGGAAATAGGCCATGTCCGCGTGTGCACGGGCGGCCGCGAGTTCGTCGGCCTGCACGTGCAGTTCGCACCCGGGGACGTCGCAGATTCCGCCCGCGTGATCGAAGTGCAGGTGGCCGAGGAACACGACGTCGATGTCCGCAGGCGCGAGTCCGAGTCGCTGCAGATGCGCGGAGAGACGCTGTGATTCGTCCATCTCGGGCGGACCGTACGTGAACGCGTCGGGCGCGAAATAGCGCGCGCGCTTCGCGGGGTCCGCGACCTTCGAGTAGTCGCAGCCGACGTCGTAGAGGATGCGTCCGTTCGGCGTCTCGACGAGGTACGCGAGGATCGGCGCCTGCACGATCACGCCCGCGCCGCGATGGCGCGTGGACAGCGTCTTCTCGTAGCGGTGGGTGCCGGTCAGCAGTGCAGTGAGTCGGTTGGCGGGCATCGGGTCGTACCGGAGGAATCGTGTCGGAGCCACTGGCGGAACCGGCGACATCGCGTGCCGGACCGCCCCGGAAGAGGATAACGCTTCCCGTCGTCGGCCTGCATCACGTCCGGGACAGCCGCCGTTCGATGTCGGCGGTGTCGGCCACCTCGCCGAACACGCCGCCTTCGACCTCGATCATGCGCAGCGCCGCGTCGTGGAGATCCGGGTACGCGGACGCGCAGGCATCCCGCACCGTGACACACCGGAACCCGCGGTCGACGGCGGTGCGCAGCGTCGAGCTCACGCAGACCTCCGTCGTGATGCCGCACAGCACCAGCGTCTGGATGCCTTTCGCGCGCAACATCGCGTCCAGCGGGGTGCCCTCGAACGCGGAGAATCCGGGCTTGTCGATCACGGGTTCACGGTCGGCCGGGGCCACGTCGTCCACGATGCCCGCCCCGTACTCCCCGCGGATCAGGAACCGGCCGAGAGGGCCCGGACTGCCCACGGGCGCACCGGACCGGTGTGTCGCCGCGAGGAAGGCGGGTGGCACGTCCGACAGATCGGGCGCGTTCGCTTCCCGTGTGTGGACGATCCAGACACCCGCCGCCCGCGCGCACGCGAGGAGGCGCTGCACGCCCGGGATCGCCTCCCGCAGCCGCCCGACCTCGAGGCCGGCCTGTGCCGCATAGCCTCGCTCGTCCAGAAAGTCCCGCTGCATGTCGATCACGACGAGCGCGGTCCGGGCCGGATCGAGCGATGCGGTCATCGCACGGTCACGCGATGCAGTGCGCCGTATGCGGCGGTGTCGTCGGCGGCCTGCACGGACTGCGGAACCGGCCGCGACACTGCCGGGCGGATCAGGGCCGTCGAGAACAGCGCGGCTGCCCGAATGGGATCGGTCGCGTAGCCGCGGTCCACCACGAAGTCGACGGCATGGCGGAAGGATGCCAGCACGGGGCCCGGCGACTCGTGACTGCCCACGAGCACGCGGTTGTCCTCGGGACTGAAGAGGCGATCGCCCGCGAGCATCTCGTCTACGTTCGCCGGCCGCGTGTGCAGCCAGCGCGCGACGTGCGCCCGCCCCTCGCGCGCGTGCGTCTGGAGAAAGACCCGGCCCCGTTCCAGGCCGCTCAGGAGCTTCGCGAGCGCATCGCGTCGTGTCTCGAGCGACGTCCTGCGCACGACGACCGCGTTCACGATGAGGTCCGGCGTCTGTGCCGAACTGAAAACGACGCGCGCACCGGCTGCACGGGCCTGCGCGATCCAGTGGCCGCGGGTGACGGCGGCGTCGATCCGGCCCGACATGAGCGCGGCGGCTGCCGCGTCGGGAGACATGTCGATGAGGTCGACGTCGTCACGCTCGAGCCCGCCGCGTTCGAGGGCCGCACGCAGCAGCATGTGATCGATGTCGTTGAGTCTCACGCCGATGCGGCAGCCCCGCAGCCCTGCCGGCGTGCGGATGCCCGCTCGCGCCACGACCGCGTCCGCGCCGTCCGAGGTGTCGATGAGGTAGATCGCGACGAGTTCGTCGTGGCCGCGCCCGACCATGCGCGCGAGATGGTGAATCGTCGTGAAGGCCACGTCGATGCGGCCGGCGGCCAGGGGTGCGAGCGTGTCGCCCGGGCCCGCGTACGGGATCATGTCCACGTCGAGGCCCTCGTCGGCGAAGTATCCCTCGTCGCGCGCGACGAACGCGCCCGCATAGCCGATCCAGGGGTCGTGACCGACGCGCAGGCGATCGTCGGCGCGGGCGGAACCCGTGAACAGCGACACGAACAGGAGGGAGAGGACGACGGGCAACCAGCTTCTCACAGCACACTCCAGAGTCTTGCGGGGCCCGATCGCGTGTCGGCGGCATGCCCGCTGCGGAGCGCGCGGCCGGGTCCTAGTCGAATTCGGCCCGCACCGCGCGCGCGATGCGATCCGTGAGTTCCTCCACCATCCAGTCCCCTTTTTCTCGCGTGGCGGCTCTGGCTGACGACAGCACGCCCGAGGGCGGCACCCACTCGGTGCGCGGCGGGTACATGTCGTAGGGCGGGAAGTCCGCCGGGCCGTCGTCGGGAATCCGGTCGAGGCGCACGAGTTCCGGGTGGTAGTGGAGCATCATCGATGTCTCCAGCACCGCGGCGTGTTCCAGTGCATAACCGGGAAACCCTTCCGGGAATATCCGCTCGAGCGTGGGCGGGGTGAAGAAGTCCCAGTACTCCAGGCGCATCACCTTCGTCCCGCACGCGGAATCCATTTCTCGCAATGCAAGATCGATGCCTTCGGTGAGGAACCACTGGTTCTCGTAGTGACCGTTCACGACGACGATGCTGCGCGCGCCGTGCCGCGCGAATTCGCGGATCGTGTCCCGCACGCTGCCGATCAGCGTCGCCGCGTCGAGGCTCGTGGTGCCGCAAAAGTGCTGGCCGCCGCCACATTTCGGCTGGGACTTGTAGCCGTACGCGAGCGGCGGGGCCACGAGCCCGGAAACACGTCGGGCGACGCCCTGCGCGACCGCCGTCGCGAGCAGGTGATCCGTGCCGAGGGGGAGGTGCGGGCCGTGCTGTTCCGTGGCACCGCACGGCAGAAAGACCGTCGCGTCCTCGCGCTGCACGCGGTCCTGGTATTCCGGCCAGCTCAGCCGGTTCATGAGGGTTTCCTTCATGCGGGGCTCCTTGTGAACGTGTCCGATGAGGCCGGCGACGACCGGGACTCGACGAGGGTGGCCGACACGATCAGCGCCGCGCCGATCCAGCCCGCCACGGCGAGTCGCTCGCCGCCGATCAGGGCGGCCGTCACGACCGCCGCGACGAGTTCGAAGATCACGAACACGGCCGCGCGGCTGGCGGGCAGGTGCGATACGCCGTAGTTCTGCGTCCACATGGCACCGACGAGCCAGAGCGCCGCGAACAGGGCCAGCTGCACAGCGAACGTGCCCGGAAGCGGTGGATACGCCTGACCCGAGAATGGCAGTGCGACCGCGGCGACCACGGTGCAGCCCGCGAACGCCGCGAGGGTCTTGTCCGCGACCGGGACACGATCGGCGCGGCGCGCGCAGACGTTCTGCATCGCGAAGAACACGCCGGAGACGAGCGCGAGCAGATCCAGCGTGTCGGGCGGGGCGTCGAGCGTCGACGGTCCACCGAGCACGAGCAGCGCGCCGGTCAGCGCGAGCAGGATCGCCACGATGCTGCGCGGTCCCGGGCGCTCCCTCAGCACGACGCCCGCGCCCAGTACTGCCCAGACCGGAGCGAGATAGAAGAGCAGCATCGCGCGCGTGACCGATCCGGCCATGAGGGCCGTCACGAAGCATGCGTTGGCGAGACCGCCGAAGATCGCGGCCGCTCCGACCCAGCGCCACTGCGGCTGCCAGCGCCCGCGTGAACGCGCGAGCAACGGCAGGGCCGCGACACCGATCACGCCGTAGGTGACGAGCGTGAGCGACAGGCCGCCGAGGCCTGCCGCGTGGAAGTGCCTGAGGGGCATCCACGTCGTGCCCCAGAGCAGGCCGCTCGCGAGCAGGGCGCCCACCGCGAGGCCGTCGGTGCGGGGCTTTCGTGTCACGTCAGACGACGGTGAGGAACGACACGCCGTGCGCACCGACGAACCCGTCGGCGCGTCCCGGCCCGGTGCCGACCGCACCGTAGTCGTCGTCGAGAACGCGCTTCAGCCGGTTGCGGTGGAACGTTCGCAGCAGTTCGGCGAGCGGCAGCAGTTCGCGAGAGTCGTCGCCGAACAGTTCGCGGTGCAGGGCCGGCAGCCGGTACCACGGGATCGCGGCGCGTTCGTGGTGCGCGTTGTGGTAGCCGAAGTTGAGCGTGAGCAGGTTCAGCCACGGATGGCGCGTCGACACGACGTTCGAGTACGTGTTGGCCTGTTCGTAGGCCCGGCCGCGCCCGTTCAGCGGCACGACCGCGTGCTCGTCGTTCGTGAAGTACTGGTCGAAGGTGTGGTGGAACGCGTCGAAGAAGTTCAGGGTCGTGAGCAGCAGCCAGTACGCGAGCGCGTAGCCCGCGAGTGCCAGGGGCGAGAACGCGAACAGGGTCGCGAAGAGTGCGACCCGCGTGGCCGCCACGACCAGCACGCGCGCGCGCCGGGCACGCTCCTGCCGGCGGACGAACGGTCGCACGAGCAGTTGCGCGTGCATGACGAGTTCGACCGCGGGGACGTGGAGCCACTCGGCCGCGAACACGATCGTGCGCAGAACGGGATGACGCCGGAGCAGCGCCTTGTAGTCGAACACCGTCACGTCCGCGCGATCGCGGTGATGGCGCAGGTGCATGTGGCGGATGCGCTCGAACGACGCATACGCGGCGCCACAGATCCAGGCCATGATCTCGCCGGCCACGCGGTTGTGGCGTGCATCGCGGAAGAGCGTGTAGTGCGCGGCCTCGTGGATGAGGTAGGCCGCGATGACCATCGTGTGCGCCGTCAGCAGGACACCGCACGCCACGACGAGCACGGAATCTCCGGTGAGCAGCGTCAGTCCCGCGAGATGGCCGAGGGTCGCATAGCCGATCGCGGCGATGTTGGGCAGGACCCCTGCGCGCTCGCGCATGAGACCTCCGTTCCCGGAAGAGTGCGTGATGTCGGTCATGATCTGAGGGCACGCCGGACGGTTGCGGGCGCGTGTGCGGGGCGCTACCGTGCGCGTGCCATGAACAAAAGTAAAAGTACCTCCAAAAGTGTAAGCAGTTTTCGGGCCCCCGTCGGTCGATCGGACGAGCCCGCCCGCAAGGGACTGAGCCGAGGCGGAAAAGTGCGCGTCGAAGGTTCCGGGGCCGGGGCGCCGAGCAGGAGCACCGTGAACGACGATGGTGCACCGGCCCCTTCGGGCAGGACCGGCGTGGTGCGTGTGCGGGCGCGCAGGACCCGGTTCCTGCACGCGCTGCGCGAACTCGACTCCGCCTGGCTCGAGACCTTCCAGGCAACGGGCCTGAGCGACCTCTATTTCTCGCGCCTGTTCACCGAACTCTGGCTGCTCGGTGACCGGGCCGTCCCGAAGACCGACGCATACGGCTACGTGAAGGGTGTGGGCGCGCAGACCGCGATGAAGTACGTGAAGCGTGCGATCGAGGAAGGTTACCTCGAGGAACTGGAGAATCCCGAGGACGGCCGTTCGCGTCTCATCCGCATGTCACCAAGGCTCAGGAAGAGCTTCGAGTCGCTGATCGACCGGGGAGTGGAGGCGTTCGGGATGGGGGATGGTTCATAGGCGATAGGCGATAGGCGATGGGCGCTCCTCCCCCAGCTTGCGGGGGAGGATTGGGATGGGTGGCAGGCCCGTCGGGTGCGCACCGCGCACGCGGACGAGGCAACGCGTTGTTCGCCACCAGACACTCCGCGAGGGCTGAGATGTCGCTCGGTGCACCGTGCGCACCCTACGCACGTGTCCACCATGTGTCCCGGCTATACAGGCCCGTAGGGTGCGCACCGCGCACGCGGACGAGGCAACGCGTTGTTCGCCACCAGACACTCCGCGAGGGATGAGATGTCGCCCGGTGCGCCGTGCGCACCCTGCGCACGTGTCCATCATGTGTCCGGGCTATACAGGCCCGCAGGGTGCGCACCGCGCACGCGGACGAGGCAACGCGTTGTTCGCCACCAGACACTC
>WGLR01000008.1 GCA_016125475.1 Betaproteobacteria bacterium | reverse complement strand
TACCTCAAGGACATTCTCGACCGACTGCCCACGCACCCCGCCAGCCGGATCGATGAATTGCTCCCACACCGCTGGGTACCCCACGACACTCACTGAATCAATTCAGTGCCCACGGCAAGACGGGTTCGCCGGACGGTTACCGACGGGCCAACCCTACGCCAACTCACCCGCGTTGCAGCAGCTCCGACAGTTCGCCACTCGCAAACATCTCCCGCATGATGTCCGCTCCTCCAACGAATTCGCCACCGACATAGAGCTGCGGAATGGTCGGCCAATTGGAAAATTCCTTGATGCCTTGACGGACATCAGGATCATCGAGCACATTGACCGTGGCGACTTCGTCCACGCCACAGGCCTCAAGGATCTGCACAGCTGCCGCCGAGAAGCCGCACATCGGGGCCTCCGGAGTGCCTTTCATGTACAAGACGATTCGGTTGTCTGTCACCTGTTGCTTAATCTTGTCCTGTATGTCCATGTCGCTACGCTCCATTCTGGCCTGGGTTCGGGAGTCGGGAACAATGGCCGGCCATCAGCATTGTTCCCGGATGTTCAAGACGGATCGGTGTTGCCCGAAAAAGCCATGACTTTTGCGGTCGTGGCGCATCCGGTCCACGTGTCTGGCGAGCAGAAGCCGCATAGGTAACCCAAGGGCTCAAGCACTCACGGCGGCTTTCCTGCGCTTCGGTCTGGCTGAGGAGTTCTCCGCCCACCGACCAGTTACCAACCTCGGATGCCCACTTAGATCGGGGCTGCCTCTAACATTTTCAAAGCCGGAGTTCTCGAAGAGCTTTATGACCTTTTCCTGCTGATCTCGACCGTGTTCCACCGCCAGGAGTCCACCGCTTACAAGATGTCCGGAGGCCTGACTTATTACTGTTTCGAGCGCATCCATACCTTCCGGCCCTCCAACGAGTGCTGCTGTCGGCTCAAATGAAAGATCCGCGAGATGAGGATCTCCTTCGGAGACATATGGCGGGTTGGACACTATGACGTGAAACTTTTCGTCGCCGAGCGCCGCGTACCAGTCAGAATCGACGAAACGAATGTTCTTCGCGCCCAAAAGGAGTGCGTTCTCCTGTGCGACTGTCAATGCATCGGTGCTCGAGTCGGCTGCCACAATGACAGCATGTTGACGCGCCAGTGCGATCGAGATTCCTACACAGCCACTACCAGTACCGAGGTCCAGGATCGACGCGTCACTATCCTCCGGCAGCGACTGAAGCGCGGATTCGACGAGCAGCTCCGTTTCCGGGCGAGGGATAAGTACGCCGGGGGTGACGCGAAAAGCATGCTCGTAGAAACCACACTCACCAATGATGTACGCGATCGGTTCGCCCTTGAGCCGGCGATCGAAGACGATTCCGTACGGAGAGAGATCATAGCGTCCTGGAGACTCCCGCTCACGAACGACCAGTTGAGCAGGAGTCAGGTTGAGTGCATGCGCGGCCAGCATTCGGATTTCCCGGAGCGCCTCGCGTCGAGGAATCTTGATTGTTGCCGCCAGTCTCTTCGCGTCCGCCGTAAGACGCGCACCTAGGGTAAAAAGGCTCATGGCTCCTCCGATAGTGCTGCCAGCTGTTCAGCCTGTTGCTCGGCGGTCAGCGCCGAAATCAAGTCATCCAGATCGCCATCCATGATCTGGGTGATCTTGTGAAGTGTCAGATTGATCCGGTGGTCGGTAACCCGGCCCTGCGGGAAGTTGTAGGTACGAATACGCTCCGACCGGTCGCCGCTTCCAATGAGTGATCGTCTATGCGCGGCGGTTTCATCGACCTGCTGTCGGATGCGACGATCCCGCAATCGCGCCGCCAGCACTGCGAGTGCCTGCGCCTTGTTCTTGTGTTGCGACCGGTCGTCCTGGCACTCCACAACGATTCCCGTCGGCACGTGGGTGATCCTCACCGCCGAATCCGTCTTGTTCACATGTTGACCGCCGGCGCCGGACGCACGAAACGTGTCTATTCGTAAGTCGCCGGGACGGAATTCCACCTCTGCGACTTCGTCCGCCTCCGGCAACACCGCAACCGTGCAGGCGGACGTGTGAATGCGGCCTTGCGTTTCGGTCGCTGGCACCCGCTGGACCCGATGTCCGCCTGATTCGAACTTGAGCTGCGAATAGGCGCCATGTCCCCAGATCTTCGCAATCAATTCCTTGTAACCACCTAGGTCACTGGGACTCTCGGAAACAATCTCCATGCGCCAACCTCTCCGTTCCGAGAAGCGCGAGTACATTCGAAAGAGATCTGCCGCAAACAGTGCAGATTCGTCGCCACCCGTTCCGGCCCGTATCTCCAGGAAGATGTTCCGGTCATCATTGGGATCCTTGGGCAACAACTCTCTCTGCAGCAGAGTCTCCAATTGCTCGATACGTGCCCGCGACTCGCGAACCTCGTCCTCGGCCAATGACCGAAGTTCCGAATCATTGGTCATCTCCATGGCTGACCGCAGGTCCTGTTCGCACTGTTGCCTGGCGACATACAGGGTGACTATCGGTTCCAGTTCCGCATGTTCGCGCGACAGCCTCCTGTAATTGGACAAGTCAGACGTCACTTGTTCGCTGGCGAGCAACCTGTTCAGTTCGTCCCAGCGTCTCTTGAGATGCGCGAGCTTGGCGTCGAGGTTCGCATTCATCGGCTACGTCGCTGGCTCAAGTAAAAACGGGACAGCATCGACACCAGTCTTTCCCTGTCCTCCCCTTGCGTGCCATGAAGGGCGTGAGTGGGGCCATGAAGAAACTTGTTTGTCAGACCATGGGACAGCGCTTCCAGCACGGTCTCGGGGGGTTCACCGCGTGCCAGAGCCCTCATCGCTCGCTCGACCTCGATTTTCCGCACGCCTTCGGCCTGCTCTCTCAGTGCTCGGATGGCGGGAACGGCTTCGCGAGACGATAGCCATCGCATGAAATCCGAGACTCCTTCGGAGATAATGCTTTCTGCTGCGCTCACTGCGGCGCCACGCATGTCCATGCCTTCCTTGACGATGCGCCCCAGGTCGTCCACGGTGTACAAAAATACGTCATTCAGCCGTGAAACCTCAGGCTCCACATCCCGCGGAACCGCGAGATCCACGATCAACATGGGGCGATGGCGGCGCACCTTGATCGCCCTCTCGATAAGGCCTTTTCCGATCAGTGGGAGAGGGCTTCCGGTAGAAGTGATGATGATGTCGTGATTCGCGATGACCGACGGAACCTCTTCCAGGGCAATCGGTTCTCCCGAGAATCGGTGTGCGATCTCGCGTCCACGCTCGAGGGTGCGATTCGCGAACACGACGTGCCGTGGCGACCTCGCGACGAAATGAGCGGCACACAGCTCGATCATTTCGCCGGCGCCGACGAATAGAACCGACTGTTCGGCAATCGACGGGTAGATTCTCTCTGCAATCCGGACTGCCGCGGCTGCCATGGAGACGGAACTGGTACCGATGTCCGTGCGCGACCGGACTTCCTTTGCGACGGAGAATGTTCTCTGGAATAGCTTGTGTAAGACCGTTCCCAGAGTCCCCGCGCGTTCGGCGGTCTTGGCCGCCTGCTTCATCTGCCCAAGAATTTGCGGCTCTCCGAGCACCATTGAGTCCAGTCCACTCGCCACTCGAAATGCGTGACTCACGGCCCGTTCCCGAGGCAGTTCGTAGAGGTAAGGAAGGAGGCGCTCAGGGGTTACTTGATGATAGAGAGCGAGCCACGAAGCAACCTCCGTAGGTGACGACGTGGCGCAATAGATTTCCGTTCGATTGCATGTCGAGACGATAGCCGCTTCGCGAACAGGGTGTTGGCCCACCAATTCCTGAAGCGCTGGCTGGAGATTATCCAAGCCGAAAGCAATCTGCTCCCGGATGGAAAGCGGCGCAGTCTGGTAGTTAACGCCGAGAGCTACCAGTTCCATTGTCTGGTGCACAGCACGACTGCCCCGAAGGCACGCCAGCACAGGGCCTTGCGGCAGACGAGTTGGCTCTGAGCGCATAAGGCCGGGCTGACAACGACCCGTCGCTGCTCTGGACCAACATGGGCGAAGACCACTTCCACTCGGGAACAGGCAATTGCGACTTCCGGTGGTGGCCAAGGGCGGAATCGAACCACCGACACAAGGATTTTCAGTCCTCTGCTCTACCAACTGAGCTACTTGGCCGTCTAGAACACAACCTACTGAACCATTCCCACTCGCAAATGAAGCAGACTAAGTTCCCACCAGCCACGGCGCGAAACGGTGAAGCCTAGCGTCGTTCATGACGAGAACCACGGAAATGCCCGGCAGAGCCTACCGATTATAGCCGACGAACAACCGTCGTGCCATCCTGAAATTTGAGCAACTGGAGGATCATTGTTCGCTGGCGGACCGCGTCGGCTGCTGACGCTCCCGGAGAAATCGAAGCAGTACATTTCCTGTATGTGAGCGTGTACTTGCTTTCGATACGCCTTCAGGCGTGTCCTGGGCGACTATCCGACCACCTTCGCTTCCACCTTCGGGGCCCAGGTCGATGATCCAGTCTGCCTCTGCCATCACGTCGAGGTTGTGCTCGACCACCACCACGGTGTTGCCCGCATCCACTAGCCGGTGCAGCACGCCGATCAACTTGGCTACGTCCGACATGTGCAATCCAACTGTAGGTTCATCCAGTATGTACAGCGTGTGCCGACCGGTCGAAGCCTCCCGAGGCGCTCCGTCACTGTTTCCGACCAGATCCCCTCTTGCGAGCTCGGTGACCAGCTTGATCCGTTGCGCTTCCCCGCCCGACAGGGTTGGACTCTGCTGCCCGAGCATCAGGTATCCCAGGCCGACGTCCTGCAGAAGCTCGAGAGGCTTCCGGATCTTGGGATGCGCGGCGAAGAACTCGACCGCTTCGTCCGCGCTCATGCTGAGCACGTCGCCGATGGACTTGTTCCGGTACGCCACCGCCAACGTTGCCGGGTCGAATCGCATCCCGTTGCAGATTTCGCAGACGACGGCAACGTCGGGAAGGAAGCTCATCTCGATCTTCCGTATGCCTTGTCCGTCACAATGAGGACAGCGACCCTCCGGAGTGTTGAAGGAGAATCTGCTTGCCCGGTAGCCCCGGACGCGTGCTTCCGTCGTCGACGCAAACACGGTCCTCACGGAATCCCAGAAGCCGACATACGTGGCCGGGCAGGATCTCGGCGTCTTGCCGATGGGGGTCTGGTCGACCTCGAGCACACGACTGACCGCGGTGATTCCCTCGATATGCGCACAGCCGAAGAGTTCGGGGGGCTGGCTCTTCTTCGCGCCATCCGACGTTGCCGCACTCAGATTGCGGTGGAGGATGTCGCGTGCCAGCGTCGATTTTCCAGATCCCGAAACGCCGGAAATGACCGTCAGGCGCTGCAGCGGAATGCGCGCATCGATGTGCTTCAGGTTATGCAGAGAAGCACCCTTGATCAGGACGGAAGGCGTCCCTTGGTCCACGGGGCGCCGAGCATGGCGGGGATGCATCAAAGGCTGGCGGAGAAACTCGCCCGTCACCGACTCGGCGCTCCGCAGCAAGTCTTCCATCGTGCCACTGGCAACCACGTGTCCACCGTGTTTGCCCGCGCCAGGGCCGAGATCGAGGACATGGTCTGCCTGTTTGATCGTATCCTCGTCGTGTTCCACGACGACCAGCGTGTTTCCTTTCCTCTGCAGTCTGCGCAGGGTATCGAGCAACACGCCATTGTCTCGGGGATGCAACCCGATCGTCGGCTCGTCGAGGACGTAGCAGACACCCTGTAGAGAGGATCCGAGTTGTGCGGCCAGTCGAATTCTCTGGGCCTCGCCTCCGGACAGCGTTGGAGCGGAACGATCCAGAGAGAGATAGCCGAGGCCGACGTCTTCGAGAAACGCGAGCCGATGCGTCAGTTCCGAGAGAGCGTCTCGCACAATCTCCATCTCTCTCGAGGTGAATTCAATCGTGGAGACGAACTGCCGCACCTGCCCCGCAGGCCACGACACCATTTCCGTGATCGGTACGCCTCGAAGAAGGACGTTCCGCGCGACGGAATTCAGCCTCGTGCCCTGACAGAAAGTGCACTGCACCTGCTCGCGTGGCGTGCCCTCGACCCATTCCGGTTCATCTCCCGTTTGCACTTCGTCGAACCCGTCGATCGTCAGTCCGGTGCCAAAACAGTGCTCGCACCAACCATGCTTGGAATGGAAGGAGAACAGCCGCGGGTCGAGTTCGGGAAAATTCTGTCCGCAGGCGGGGCAGGCTCTTCTGGTCGAAAAGCTCTGCTCGTGAACCCTCGCTTCACCTTTCATGAGGCCATCGAGAGGCGCCACAACATTCACCAGACCTCCGCCCAGCGCCAAGGCCGCATCGACGGCGGTTCGCAACGCCTCTCGTGCCCCTGCGTCGACAATCACGTCTGCAACCGGAAGTTCTATCGTGTGTTCCTTGAATCGCTCCAGTCTCGGCCAGGGCTCGGTCGGAACGAACTCCCCGTCGACCCGCAGATAGTCGTGACCCTTGCGTTTCGCCCAGGCGGCGAGATCCGTGTAGACGCCCTTTCTGCTGTGAATGAGTGGCGCGAGTATCCCGATGTGCTGTCCGTGATAGGCGTCCGTCAGTCGCGCCAGCAGAGCCTCTGGACTTTGGGGTTCTATCGCTGAACCGTCCAGCGGACAATGCTGTACCCCCAGCTTCACATACAGCAGACGAATGAAGTGATAGATCTCGGTCAACGTCGCGACGGTGCTCTTCTGTCCACCTCTGCTCGTCCTCTGTTCGATGGCAACGGTCGGCGGCAGACCGACAATGGAATCGACATCGGGTCGTGACGCGGGCTGGACGAACTGCCTCGCGTAGGCGTTCAGGGATTCGAGATAGCGTCTCTGGCCTTCCGAGAACACCACGTCGAATGCCAGCGTCGACTTTCCGGATCCGGAGACTCCCGTTACGACGGTGAACTTGCCGTGTGGAATTTCGGTGCTCACATTCACGAGGTTGTGTTCCCGAGCGTTCCGGATGCGTATTGCACGCGTATAGCTGTCGCGCGGGTGATACCTGGCATGGGTGGGAGCGTCCTCACGCACTCCCGGTTCTTGGAGGTGCGCCCCTGTCGAGGGCTCCCGCAGTGCGGCACCTGTGTGGGAATCCCGGGCGAGGAGAATGTCCGCTACCATGCCGGCGGCGACCACCCTGCCTCCCAGGGTGCCTCCCTCCGGTCCAAGGTCGATGATCCAGTCACAGGCCCTGATCACATCGAGGTTGTGCTCGATGACGACGACCGAGTGGCCGGCGGACACGAGATTCCGAAACGCACCGAGCAGCTTTTCCGTATCGGAGAAGTGCAAGCCCGTCGTTGGTTCGTCGAACAGGAACAGCGTTGCCTCCACCTTCCCGGCGTACGTTTTCGCAAGTTCGCCGGCAAGTTTCAGGCGTTGGGCCTCGCCCCCCGACAGAGTGGGTACGGGCTGGCCAAGCCGCAGGTAGTCCAGACCGACGTCGACGAGCGGTCGGAGGCGACTCGTCAGATCTTCGGCGTCACGGAAGAATTCCAGAGCTTCGGAGACGGTCATCTCCAGGACGGAAGCGATGTTCCTTCCGGATACCCGTACTTCAAGAATCTCGTTCTTGAAACGTGTCCCATCACAGTCCGGACACCGAAGATAGACATCCGACAGGAACTGCATCTCGACGTGCTCGAAACCGCTTCCCCCGCACGTCGCGCACCGTCCATCGCCTGAATTGAAGCTGAAGGTGCCCGCGGTGTAGTTGCGTTCCCGTGCCACGGGCGTCCCGGCGAATATCCGCCGAATCGCATCGAACGCGCCCACGTAGCTGGCAGGGTTCGAGCGCGAGGTCTTGCCGATCGGCGCCTGATCCACCATCACGACATCGCGAATCAGTTCGTGACCGGTCAGGTCGCGAAAGGCGCCTGGCGCCTCTGTAGGCCGCCCTTTGGCCCTGAGCAGCGCGCGGTAGAGAACGTTCTGGACCAGGGTGGATTTCCCCGAGCCCGAGACGCCCGTGACGCACACGAGGCGCTCAAGCGGGAAGCGGACGTCGATATCCTGAAGATTGTTCTCCTGGACACCTCGCAGCGTGATCGACGGGGTCCCGGCGTCCGTCGCGCGTCGTGCGAGCCCTTCGCCGGCACGCTTGGCACCGAACAGGTAAGCGGCTGTCATCGACTCAGGATTCGATGCGCGGCGACGGAATTCCTCCTGCGTTCCGAAAAACACCACACGCCCCCCCAATGCACCAGGGCCCGGACCCATCTCCAGGATTCGATCCGCCGACAGCATGACCTGCGGTTCGTGTTCCACCACGACCAGCGAGTTGCCCGCGTCGCGGAGTCTCTGCATCACGGAAATCAGCCGTCCGACATCCCGCGGGTGCAGTCCGATCGTCGGTTCGTCCAGAACGAACAGCGTGTTGACCAGAGACGTTCCCAGCGCCGTGGTCAGATTGATCCGCTGAACCTCTCCGCCCGAAAGCGTTCTGGATTGTCGATCGAGGTTGAGATATCCGAGTCCGACCTGGTTCAGATATCCCGTTCTCGTCCGGATCTCCCCCATCACGAGGTCGAATGCATCGTCGCCGATCGGCACCGATCCCGGCGTCGCTCGCGCCAGTCCCTCGACGAACACGTGCAGCCTGTCCAGCGGCAGTCTCATCACGTCATGGATGCAGAGCCCTGCGAGAGACTCGAGATCGTCTCGTGTCCAGTCGACTCCGGGTGGCAGAAATCGGTCACGTCTCGGCACGGTTGTCTCGGCGTCGTGGACAGTTCCAATACGCCATAGCAACGCAGTGTGGTTCAGGCGTGCGCCTCTGCACGCCGGGCACTCCCGGTATGCACGATACTTCGAGAGCAGCACGCGTATGTGCATCTTGTACGACTTGGTTTCGAGCCAGGCGAAGAATCGTCTTACGCCATACCACGTGCCCGGCCACGAACGTGTCCAGTCCTTCCAGCCCTGGTCGCCCTCGAGGATCCAGTCTCGCTGGTCAGGGGGGAGATCCTTCCAGGGTGTCTCCATCGAGATGCCTCGCTGCGGCGCGAACTTCTCGAGATCGTCCTGACACTCCCGGAAGCTTGGCGTCTGCCAGGGTTTGATTGCGCCGTTCCGAAGCGATTTCGTCTCGTCGGGGACGACCAGGCCGAAGTCGATGTCGATCACGCGCCCGAATCCCCGGCACTCGCTACAGGCGCCCAGCGGGGAGTTGAAGGAGAACAGACTGGGCAGCGGATCCTGATAGTCGATGTCGCAATCCGGGCAATGGAGGTCCGTCGAATAGCGCCATGGAGCCGGGTCAGCCGTGAATGCCGGTGCGGCCGCATTCGCGGCGGTGCCCGTGTCCACTGCGGCGGAATCGGGTACCGGACGAACATCCACTCGACCATGCCCCGTTCTCAGTGCCGACTCGAGTGCGTCGGTCAATCTTTCACTGCCGGCAACGCTCAGCCGGAACCGGTCCTGGATGACTTCGAACAGACCTTCGCGACCATCGAGAAATCTCGAGTACCCTTGAGCCTCGAGCAGGCGCCGGATCTCGTCCCGAGAGAAATTTTCGGGGATCGTCACCGGGAACGACACGACCAGTCTCGGATCTCCCGCTTGTGCGGCCCGCCGCGTGACGTCAGCGGCGATCGATGCAACGTCATCGCGAACCACGGGGCGCGAACATTGCCTGCAGTGCAGGCGGGCATTCCGCGCGAACAGCAGTTTCAGATAGTCGTTCAGTTCGGTCATCGTACCGACGGTGGACCGTGACGTCCGGACGGGATTGGTCTGGTCGATGGCAATGGCCGGGGGGACGCCGTCGATGTTGTCCACGGCGGGTTTGTCCATGCGATCGAGAAACTGCCTGGCATAAGGGGAGAAGGTCTCGACGTATCGCCTCTGCCCCTCCGCGTACAGTGTGTCGAACGCAAGGGAAGACTTGCCCGAGCCCGATACGCCCGTTACAACGACGAGTTCGTTTCGTGGAATGTCCACCGAAACGTCCTTGAGGTTGTTTTGTCGAGCGCCGCGAATCGCGATCGCTTCAGGTGCGGGAACTTGCTTCATGTGGTTTCCGAGGGTCCATGTGGTTGGCAGGATTGCGAGCCGGAACGCTCACGAGCTGCCCTGTGCCGGTCCCGTGACATCTGAACTGACAGGCAGCCGGGGATCATGACATCGGAGCCGGATTGTCGGTTCCGACGTGCGGCATATCATAGTGCGATGGAATCGGATTTCGTCGGAGATCGTGCAGACCCGGGAGAGGCCTTGCGTGCGTCGGACGCCGGCCCTCGCAGTGCGACCCGGCGAGCGATCGCGCACGTTGTCACGTCTGGTGGTGCCGTGAGTCCATTTTTCATCCGGAAGCCGGAGGCAGGAGGAATCGACCGATGTTCGAAGGATCTACCCTACAGGTCGTGAAGGCGGGTGACGTGTCCATTCGTGCCCGCATCGGCGGGAGTGGTCCACCTCTCCTGATGCTTCATGGCAATCCGCAGACACATGTCATGTGGCACAAGGTCGTACCCTTCCTGTATGAGCATTTCACCGTCGTGACCACGGATCTCACGGGCTACGGCATGAGCAGCAAGCCTGTATCCACGCCCGGGCACGATCACTATTCCAAACGATCGATGGCGCGCGATCAGCTCGTCGTGATGCGCGAGCTCGGATTCCGACGGTTCGCGGTATGCGGCCACGATCGTGGCGGTCGCGTCGCGTATCGACTCGCCCTCGACGAGCCGGAAGTCGTGAGCGCGCTGGCGGTCCTGGACATCATCCCCACCCTGGACTCCTTCGAGACGGCCGGGCGAGCGTTCGGTCTGGGCTACTACCACTGGTACTTCCTCGCCCAGCCGAGCCCGTTACCGGAACGACTGATCGGCTCGGATCCCGAATGGTTCTGGCGATGGCATACGAGCAGAGGACAGTCGAGCGATGTCTTTACGGACGATGCGCTCGAAGACTATCTGACATGCTTTCGCGACCCCGAGACCGTCCGTGCGATCTGTGAAGACTACCGTGCCGCAGCCACACTCGACGTCGCGCACGATGCACACGATCGCGACGCGGGCCGACGCATCTCCTGTCCGACGCTGGTCCTGTGGGGTCAGAGAGGGCGCCTTCAGGAATGGTACGACGTTCCCGCGATCTGGCGACGCTGGTCGAACAGCGTGCACGCGACCCCACTTCCTTGTGGACATTACCTCGCCGAGGAGGCACCTGCCGACACCGCGCGCGAACTGGTTGCATTCCTCACCTAGGACAACCGGACAGTCCGAATGAATCGGCTTCAGCGGGCTCGACCCGGAATGGGGACGCTCGTGCAGATTTCCGCCGAAGGTCCCGATGCAACGCGTCTCGCGGGTGCCGCCGACGAAGCGTTTTCTGCGGTTTCCCGAGTCGAGCGGCTCATGAGTTTTCACGACCCCGAAAGCGAGTTGTCGAGGTTGAATCGGGACGCCGCGGACTCCGATCAGCCAGTCCATCCGTGGACGTACGCCGTGCTTCGGCGCGGGCTGTCCGTTTCGCGGGCGAGCGGTGGCCTCTTCGACATGAGCGTCGCTCCGATCCTGGTCAGGATCGGAAATCTTCCGGCTCCGGCAGGCGGCGGGGCCGGCGACGGCTCGTGGCAGGCGGTGACGCTGCTTCCGGGTTGTCGGGTGCGCTTCGAATGCCCGCTACAACTGGACCTGGGCGGCATTGCGAAGGGATTCGCCGTGGATGTCGCCGTGCACGTTCTCCGACGGGCAGGCTGTCACGCCGCGAGTGTGAACGCCGGCGGGGATCTGCGTCGTTTCGGCCCCGACCGCGAGACCATCCATGTCCGGACAGATGGTGGAATAAGAGCGATTGGGGCATTGCAGTGCGGTGCCCTGGCGAGCTCGAACGCGGGATCCGGTTCGGATCGTGACGAGCCGAGGCTGCTCGGCTGCATCGTTGATCCAAGAGTCGGCCAGCCTTCGCAACGCTCCGGGACCGTTACCGTCATCGCACGCACGTGCGTCATCGCCGATGCTCTGACCAAAGTGGCCGTACTGGGCGGCCCCGCGTGCGACACGGTGCTGCGGCGCTTCGGGGCGACGGCGTGCTGGACGTGACCTCGCGGCCGCTATCCCTTCAACGTGCACCCGGGTCGTAGCCGTCCCCCCGGCCGAGGACACTCTCGCACGCGTGCACGATTGCCTCCGTGCTCAGTCCGTACCTGGCCCTCACTTCGGGCGTCGGGCCGACGATGCCGAACTCATCGGGCATGCCGATCATGTGCATCCGTGTCGGGAGTCGTGTCGACAGCAGCTCGGCGACCGCACCGCCCAGTCCGCCCGTCAGGCGGTGCTCTTCGGCCGTGACGATCCTGCCGGTATCGGCCGCAGCCTCCAGGATCGCGTCTTCGTCCAGCGGCTTGATGGTGTGCATGTTTATCACGCGTGCGTCGATGCCGCTCTTCCGGAGCGCATCCGACGCCTGAACGGCCATGGCCACCAGGGCACCGCACGCGATGATCGCGACGTCGTTTCCGTCACGCAGTCGAACGGCCTTGCCGACCTGGAAATCGCCGTCGACATGGCTCACGGACGGTTCTTCGACTCGTCCGCCAAGGCGCATGTACACCGGACCATCGATATCCTGCGTGGCGAGAGTGGCAAAGTAGGCTTCCTCCACGTCAGCCGGGACGACGACCGTCATGTTGGGCAGGCAGCGCATCAGCGCGATGTCTTCGAGGGCGTGGTGGGTGCCACCCGCGACGCCGAGCGTGATGCCGCTCGCTGCCGCGCCTATCACGACACGCTGTCGTGCGTAGGCGACGTCGTTCCGGACCTGCTCCATGCTTCGGGCGGTGATGAATGGCGCATAGGCACACACGTAAGGCCGCATGCCGGTGGTGGCAAGCCCCGATGCGACACCGATCGCGTTCTGTTCGGCAATGCCCAGTTCGATGAAGCGATCGGGAAAGGCAGCCCGGAAGGACCGGATTCCGAGGAGGTCCTGCGTATCCGCCGAAATCACCACCGTGCGGTCATCCCGGCCGGCCAGACATTGCAGTGCCTGCCCGAACGCCAGCCGAGTCTGGTTGAGGGATCGCTGGCGCCATTCCAGCTGGACCGGATCAGGTTCCATGTTCAGTTCTCGAGTTCCCGGAGGGCTTTCGCGTACGTTTCGTCGTCCACGGCATTGCTGTGCCACACATGCGTATCTTCGGCAAAGCTGACGCCCTTGCCCTTGACCGTGTGCGCCAGGATGGCCGTAGGTCTGTCTTCCTCGCAGGGCACGGAGTCGAGCGCCGTCACGATCTCGTTCATGTCGTGTCCATCGATTTCCACGACCGACCAGCCGAACGCCTGCCATTTCGCCGCGAGAGGCTCGATGCTCATCAACTCCGAGACCGGACCGCTCTGCGCGATCCTGTTGCAGTCCACGATTGCCGTGAGCCGTCCGAGCCGGTAATGGGAGGCGGCCATGGCGGCCTCCCAGTTCGACCCTTCGTGAAGCTCTCCATCACCGAGGAGAACGAAAGTGTGGAACGACTGTTGCCGGAGTCGCGAACCGAGTGCCATTCCCACACCTATGGGAAGCCCGTGGCCGAGTGCTCCCGTGCACATCTCCACGCCGGCCATCTTGATGTCCGGGTGCATGCCGAAAGGGGATTCGAAAGCATAGAAACTGTCGAGCAGGGATTCGGGGACGAATCCGGCGCGCACCAGAACCGACACGAGAGCTGCGTTGGCGTGCCCTTTCGACAGTACGAAACGGTCGCGGTCCGGCCAGTCGGGGTCATCGGGGCGGACGTTCAAGCGGTGGAAGTAGAGCGCGGCGAGGAGGTCCGCGGCCGAACACGACCCGCCTGCGTGCCCGCTTCCGCCGGCACGAAGGGCGCGCCATACGTCGCGACGTACCTGGCGGGCCCTGTCCTCGAGCACGTCAAGGAGCCTTGCGTTGCCTTTATCGCTATTCATGCATTGCCCTTCCCTTTCACGCGCACGCCGGATGGGCGCAAGAGCGGACGTTGGTAACGGCGTGAGGCCAACGCGCTCTCGGTGGGAGGCATCGGCCCTGGATGCCTGTCCGGCCAGCGAACTCGTCGACACTCACTGGGCGACCCACCCCCCGTCGATCGACAGCTGTGCACCCGTGATCGACGACGCATCATTGCCGCACAGATAGGCACAGAACTCTGCGACTTCCGAGACCTTCACGAAACGTTTCGAAGGCTGACGTTCGAGAATGACGCGTTCGATGACCTCCTCGCGCGCGATCCCGTGGGACACCGCCTGATCGTCGATCTGCCTTTCGACGAGCTCGGTGAGGACATACCCCGGGCACACGGCGTTGCAGGTGACCCCGTCGCGCGCGGTTTCGAGAGCGACCGTCTTCGTCAGACCGATGAGACCGTGCTTGGCGGCAACGTAGGCAGATTTGTAGGGTGATGCCACGAGACCGTGAGCAGACGCGATGTTGACGATGCGTCCCCACTGGCGGGCTCGCATCCCTGGCAGACACAGGCGAGTGGTGTGAAACGCCGCAGTGAGGTTGATGGCGACGATCTGGTTCCACTTGTCGACCGGAAACGACTCGACGGGCGAAACATGCTGGATGCCGGCGTTGTTCACGAGGATGTCGAGCGTGCCGAACCGCTCCGAGGCATCCGTCACCATCCGCTCGATCTCGTCGGGCCTGCTCATGTCGGCAGCCGAATGAACGACGTCCACACCGTGGGTGGATCTCAGGCGTTCGACCAGCGCTCGTGTCTCATGCTCGTCGCCGAGCCCGTTCAGGACGATGTTGGCCCCGCGCCCGGCCAGGGCCTCGGCAATGCCCAGCCCGATACCCCTCGTGGCGCCTGTGACGACAGCCGTTTTCCCTCTTAACATTGTTGCGCTTGGACACGAGTTGAGGATGGTGTCAGTCTAACAGAGAGCGATTTCCGCCATGGCCGTGACGACGGTCCGTGGAGAGGAGGCTCGCAGGCGGGATGGGGAAACATGACCGAGGCAGGGAAAGTCGGGAAGACACTGGATTTCGTCTCGATCGGGGAGCCCCTGGTCGAATTCACGCAATTGCCCGACCAGGCGGACCGCTATCTGCAGGGTTTTGGCGGGGACACCATGAACGCAGCGATCGCGGCGGCGCGACAGGGCGCAGGGGCGGCTTTCGTCTCGCGCGTCGGGGACGACCGGTTCGGGCGCCTCATCCGTTCCCTGCTGGAAGGAGAAGGGGTCGGGACCGCCGGCATAGCGGTCGACGTCGACGCTCCGACGGGCTGCTACTTCGTCACACACGGCCCGGACGGGCACCATTTCCACTACCTGAGAGGCGGCTCCGCGGCGAGCAGGCTGTCCCCTCGGAACGTCCCTCTGGCGCTTGTTCAGCAAAGCCGATTCCTGCACGTTTCGGCCATCACGCAGGCAATCAGCGTTTCGGCCTGCGACGCCGTGTTCGCGGCCGTCGCGCACGCGCGGTCCCACGGCGTTTCGGTCGTGTACGACCCGAATCTCCGGCTGTCGCTCTGGCCTCTTTCCCGTGCGAAGGCAATCGTCGAAGTCACCGCGCGCGACAGCGACTATTTTCTGCCGAGTCTGGACGATGCGAGGATGCTTTCGGGGCGGACGGATCCGCGCGATGTGCTCGAATGGGCAAGGGGTACGGGCGCGCGGCATGTGGCTCTGAAGCTGGGTGCCGATGGCGCCATGCTTGCCGAGTCCGGTTCCGTCGACAGGATTGCGGGACACAAGGTCGAATGCGTCGATGCTACCGGGGCGGGGGACTGTTTTGCCGGCTCGCTCGTCGCAAGACTCGCCGCCGGGGACGGCTTCCGCGACGCGGTGACGTACGCGTGCGTCGCAGCGGCGTTGTCCTGTACGGGCTATGGGGCCATCGCGCCCATCCCGGACGCGGCCAGGGTGAGGGGTGCGCTTTCTTGCCGATGAGCCGGCCGCAGATTCAGTGCGGAGACGCGGACGGCGGGCCGCCGAGGCTGTTTCCCAGCCATTCGGTCGTGATCCGCGCGACCTCGTTGCGCCACCGTCGCGTGGAAAAAGTGTGGTCGGCTTCCTCGAGAGAGTGTCTCGTGAGGTCGTGCCGTTGCAGCATTCCCGCCCAACCGGCACTTGCGCCGCAGTGGTCCTCGAATTCCCTGGCTGTCAGATCGTTGCCGCTCAGCACGAGCAGCACGGGGCCCGGGAAGGACTGCCACCCCTCGAGCATCCGTTCCTGGAATGAGCGCCGTTCGTCGCCCGAAGGGCCCTTCGCCACAGCTCGTCGAACCGTGTCGAACAGTGAACGTGCGGAGGCGCGAAAATCGAACCGTCCGCTCAGGATCTTCGCCCACATGTCGCGATTCATCAGGCGCTCCCGATAGTAGTGTCTCACCTGCGCCGCGGCGTGGCTCTGGTCGCTCCTGACCCACGGATTCAGCAATGCGAGTCCAGCCACCCGGGTGTCGCCCGGCGCATACATCAGAGCGGCGGAAGCCGCATCGCACAGCCCCCAGATGACCACGCGTTCGACGTCGGGCACGGCGCGTCCCAGCGCGTCGATCGCCGCGCGGATGTCGTCGTGCACATCCTCGAAGGAACGCATCTCGCCCGAAGAATCCCCCATTCCCCGGTAATCGAACCGGAAGGTGGCGTAGCCTGCCTCCGCCAGATCGCGTGCGAGGAGCACGAACTGGCGATGACTGCCGACTCGATATTGAGGTCCGCCGACCACGATCACGACGCCCACGTTGCGGGGCAATGCGGGCCGGGTCAGGATGCCCACGAGTTCGTCGTCGGCGACCGGGAAGACCAGGGCCTCTTCGCCGTAAGTCATGAAACGGTCGCCTCGAGCGCAGGCAGGCTCGCCTCGGCAAGCGAGAGATTCTCGACGATCTCGAGGCTGTTCCAGAAAGGGGCTCCGGGGATTGCAGCCTGAGTGACATCGCAGTCGCCGGCTGTTGCGTGACTCGCGAACCTCGCCGTTGCCGCGGACAAGGTGCGATCCTCGCCGGATCCCACCTCGTAGATGCCGAACGGAGCCCGAGGCACGGACCACTTGCCGAGTTCCACGCGGGACATGGGCAGGACGAGTTCCGGTGCGAGTTCGTAGCCCGACACCTCGAGAGTCTCGCCGGCCTCGAGCGTGGCCCGCAATTCCTTCGTCGTGCTCGCACTCCGGCCCGAGAGACGCTCGTTCGCGACACGCATCCTGAGTAACTGGACGAGTTGCGTTTCGCCGGACGTGACGGGTTGCCAGAACAGGAACGAGGCCACCCTGTCGGACAACGCCGGAGCGAGGAGCGCGCCACCGCGAATGCACCAGGCGATCGCAGGTGCCTTCCAGCGCGATGCAGCCCAGTCCACCGTTGCGCGGACATCCGCTTCCCAGGCGGACCACGATGCCTCCGAAAAATCCCCCGGGCTGTCGCCGCAGCCAAGGAGGTCTACCGCCAGCGAAGCGAAACCTCGCAGTGCGAACAATCGTGCCGATGCCGCAATCGTCCGGCGTGACTTGTTGACTTCCTCGCCGAACGGGGGAAGCAGGATGAGAACGGCATGGGGTGCACGGTTCCGGGGGGCCCAGGCGGCGAGGAAGCGCCGCCCCGTACCCATGTCCTCGAAACCGACCTCGAACGCGGGGCTGATCCCGAGCATCGGAAAGGCTAGAGTTTGCTTTCCACGAAGCCCGTCAGGGTTCCCAGCGTTTCGAACGTCGACGCGCTGATTTCATCGTCGTCGACGGTGATGCCGAATTTGTCCTCGAGGGACGTCAGGACGGTCACGACGGCCATGGAGTCCAGCTCCGGGATCGCGCCGAGCAGTCTCGACTCGGGTGTCAGGGCATTCGCACGGGGACCGAGGCTCAGCGCCTGAGCCAGGATTCCGCGGACCGCGGAGAGGGTTTCTTCGGTAGAGGGCATCTGAAGAGCTTGATCGGATGTTCGGAAACTTGCTGGAGCGTGCGTCGCAGCAAGAACCTTACCAATACCATCACGAATTGCGAGGGTGAATCGCGCCGTCCACAGGCCTGATGCCGTGCCGCGTTCAAACCCGCCGGATGTCGTGCGGTCCGGCGCCGCATCTTCGACGGTGCGACGATGCCGGTGTTGGTCAGTTCCCGCCGTGACGGGACCGGGCGTAGGCCGTGGTTCGGGTGCTTGCCGATGCACGCCGTACTGAAGCCGTCGTGCATGCCGTTCGCAGGCCCGAAATTCGCGGATGAGCCCTGGCCGGCGTCTACAGGGTGCGTTTCCGTGACGTCGTTTCACATCAATTGACGATCTAGTGAAATACGTGACATCAATCGTAAGAATGGTGGTGGACGATCTCGTTCGGCCAGATGGGCGGGACGATCGCATTGCAGTCAGGTCCGGCGCTTCCCAGCTTACCTACGGGGAACTCGCGGAAGCGTGCCGGACATTCGCGGCAAGTCTGCTGGACGCAGGGCTCGGTCGAGGCGAGCGTGTCGCGATCTACCTGGAGAAGCGTCCGGAGACCGTCGTGGCCATGTTCGGTGCATCGATGGCCGGTCTGGTCTTCGTGCCCGTCAATCCCCTCCTGAAGCCGGAGCAGGTCGGCCACATACTGGCCGACTGCAATGTGCGGGTCCTGGTGACGTCGTCCGAGAGACATGCCGTCCTGGCGCCGACTCTCCAGGGCCTCGCCGATCTGCGACACGTGATGCTCGTGGAGGGGGTGGGCGATGCGACTCCCCGTGGCTACGACCTGATGCCCTGGCCCGCACCGTCCGCGAAGCCGTGCGCCGTCGTCCGTGCGCATCGGCACATCGACACGGACCTGGCCGCCATCTTCTACACGTCGGGGAGCACCGGCAGACCCAAGGGCGTCATGTTGTCCCATCGCAACATCACCTGCGGGGCGACAAGCGTATCGAGTTACCTCGAGAACCGGCCCGACGACCGGTTGCTGGCGGCGTTGCCGCTGTCGTTCGATGCAGGGTTCAGTCAGCTCACGACGGCGTTCCACGTGGGGGCGTGTGTCGTCCTGCACAACTACTTCATGGCGCGTGACGCGATCCGGGCCCTCGAGACCGAGGCCATCACGGGCCTCACGGCCGTGCCGCCCTTGTGGTTTCAGCTCGTGCAGCACCCGTGGCCGGAGGCCGTGGCGGGTACCTTGCGATACATCGCAAACACGGGCGGCCGCATGCCGCGGACGACGCTCGACGCACTCCGCAGCCGCCTTCCGGCGTCAAAGGCGTTCCTGATGTACGGTCTGACCGAAGCCTTCCGGTCCACGTATCTGCCTCCGGATGAGGTGGATCGCCGTCCGGACTCCATCGGAAAGGCGATACCGAACGCCGAGATTCTCGTGCTGCGGGAAGACGGGTCACGGTGTGCGCCGCACGAACATGGCGAACTCGTTCATCGTGGTGCATTGGTCGGCATGGGCTACTGGAACGATCCGGACAAGACCGCCGAACGCTACAAGCCGTTGCCGGGCCGTGAGTCCGGTTTCGTGCTTCCCGAGATCGCGGTCTTCTCGGGCGACACGGTGTATTCCGACGAGGAAGGGTTCCTGTACTTCGTGGGACGTCGGGACGAAATGATCAAGACCTCCGGATATCGTGTGAGCCCGACCGAAATCGAGGAGGTCGTCTATCGCACCGGGCTCGTCGCCGAGGTGGCGGCTCTGGGCGTGGCGCACGACCAGTTCGGTCAGGCCGTCGTGCTCGTGGTCGTGCCGACCGAAGATGCCTCCGGTCCGGTCGACGCACAGGCCATCATGGCGGCGTGCCAGCAGACGCTTCCCGCCTACATGGTTCCGAAGCACATTGCGCTGAAGAAGGGGGCTCTGCCGAGGAACCCGAACGGCAAGCTCGACCGAAAGCTCCTTGCCGAGGAGTTCAAGGACCACTTCTCCGCCGAAGCGACGAAATGACCCCTGCCGACAAGCCGAATCGACGAGCCGTGATCGATCCATGTCCTTTCCCCGAGAAGAACGGGCAGATGATGATCGGCGGCATTCCCCTGGACCGGCTCGCTGCCCGGGTCGGCCGGACGCCGTTCTACGCCTACGACCGTTCCGTTCTGGAAGCGCACGTGCGTGCGCTACGGGCCGTCATTCCGTCGAGCATTTCGCTGCACTACGCCATGAAGGCCAATCCGATGCCGGCGCTGGTCCAGACGATGGTCCCGCTCGTGGATGGTCTGGACCTGGCATCCGGCGGTGAACTCGGGGTCGCGTTGAACGCCGGGGCGCGTCCCGAGACGATGAGCTTTGCCGGACCCGGGAAGCGACCCGAGGAACTGCATCAGGCAGTGGCCGCCGGCGTGACCATCAACATCGAGTCCTCTTCCGAACTGCCGACGATCGTGTCGGCGGGTGAGCTCCTTGGTGTCCGTCCGAGAGTCGCCGTGCGCGTCAATCCGGATTTCGAGCTGAAGGCCTCCGGCATGAAGATGTCCGGCGGGCCGAAACAGTTCGGGGTCGACGCAGAGGTGGTGCCGGCCCTGCTCCGTGGGCTCGCGAAGGAGGCTGTCGAATTCATGGGGTTCCATGTCTACAGCGGATCCCAGAACCTGCAGCCGGAAGCGATCTGCGACGCGCAGAACAAGACGTTCGATCTGGCGCTGAGGCTGGCCGAGCATGCCCCGGGCCCCATCCGGCTGTTGAACATGGGTGGCGGATTCGGTGTGCCCTACTTCCCGAACGACCGCCCGCTGGATCTGGACCCCATCGTCGCAAATCTCGCGTCGATCGGGGAACGGGCATCGTCGGTCATGCCCGACGCGGAACTGGTCATCGAACTTGGACGCTATCTCGTCGCGCACGCCGGGGTCTACGTGACGCGCGTGATCGACAGGAAGGTGTCGCGAGGGCAGACATTCCTCGTGACCGATGGCGGACTGCATCACCATCTCGCGGCGTCAGGGAACTTCGGCCAGGTGATTCGCAAGAATTATCCGATCGTTGTCGGGAACAGGATGAGGGGCGAGCAGGAAGAGCCCGTTTCCATCGTCGGGCCCCTGTGCACGCCACTCGACATTCTCGGTGACAGGGTCGCCTTGCCCAGAGCGGAGGTTGGCGATTTCATCTGCGTGCTCATGTCGGGGGCGTATGGCTTCACGGCGAGTCCGCACCTGTTCCTGAGTCATCCGGCGCCTCTCGAGGTGCTCGTCTGAGAATGCGAGAGGTGCGGGGTCTGCTGAACGAACCGGACGACTGCTGCCCGATCGGCGAGGGAACGGCATGAATCCGGCCTGGAGCCCTTTTCGTGCCGTCTCTCCCGGCGGGGCACGTGCAAAGGCGAACATCTTCATCTTTCATCGGGTCCACAGGGAACCCGACTCGCTGTTCCCCGGGGAGATGGACGCGGCGAGATTCGAGTCTCTCCTGAAATTCCTGAAACGATGGTTCGTGGTGCTTCCGCTCGTCGACCTCGCGAAGCGCCTGCGTGACGGAACGACGCCGCCGTCCGCCGCCTGCCTGACGTTCGACGATGGCTACGCGGACAACCTCACCGTGGCCGCACCGCTTCTCGAGAGATACCGCATTCCGGCGACGGTCTTCGTCGCGACTGCTTATCTCGACGGAGGACGCATGTGGAACGATTCCATCATCGAGAGCATCCGTCACTGCACGCTTGAGACGCTGGATCTCCGTGACATGGACCTGGCGACGTTCCCTCTAACGACCATTGATGACCGTCGGCGAGCCATCGAATCCGTGCTCTCTCGGGTGAAGTATCTGCCGCTGGGTCGGCGCACGGAGGTCGCGGAGCGGATCGTCGCGAGGGCAAGGAGTCCGGTGCCGTCGGACCTGATGCTGACGTCGACCCAGTTGCGACGGCTCGCGTCGTCCGGGGTCGCGATCGGTGCGCATACGCGCCGGCATCCCATACTTGCATCCGAGGCCGACGACACTGCCCAGCAGGAGATCGCCGGTTCGAAACGGGATCTCGAGGACCTCCTCCAACGGGGTGTCGAGGCGTTCGCGTATCCGAACGGGCAGCCTCGGACGGACTATCGCCCGACGCATGTTCGCATGGTCCGGAACGCAGGATTCACGTGCGCCGTGACAACGGCTCACGGCGTCGCCACCCCCGACGCAGATCTCCTGCAGCTGCCCAGATTCACGCCCTGGGCACGAAACGGCCTGCAGCTGGCGACGCGCCTGGGCTCTCATTTCGCACGGTCCGCGCGAGCGGACATGGTTGAGGAATCGCTTTGAATCGGAATCGCATCATCGGGGTCGTGAGCGACGACCCTGGCTTCGCGAAGGCAACTCTGGAGACTGCCCGGCACGAGGGCCAGTCCGGATCTCCGGGCGACTGCGCCGTTCACTCGAGGGAGACAGCCTGGTTCCTGTGCACGAGACCGGATCGTTTCGAGAGGATCGACGACGACCGGGGTTTCTGCATCGTTCTCGGGCATCCAAGAGTCCGCGGCAGTCGTGAACTGAATCCCATGCGCCCGGAGCAGGTGCTCGACGCGTATCGACGCCACGGTCCCGGCTTTCTGGATGGCCTGGCGGGGGGGTTCGCGTTGATCGTCCACGATGCATCGCGTCGCTCCACGCTCGCCGGGGTAGACCGTTTCGGCATCCACTCGCTCGCCTACCGGGCGCTCGATGGCGGGGTGATCGTCGGCAGATTCGCCGACGAGGTCGCGAACTTCCTGCCGGGAGGCAGCGACCTCAGCGTCCAGTCGCTCTTCGACTACCTGTACTTCCACGTGATTCCCGCTCCCGGGACAGTCTATTCGTCCGTGAAGCGACTGGAAGCGGCGCACTTCGTGGAGTTTGCCGAGGGCCGCCTGACCGTGCGACGGTACTGGCAGCCTTCGTACGCGGCGCGGGAACGCTCGATGGACGACATGCGCGAAGAGTTCATGCAGCTCATGCGGGACGCCGTTGCGCGAGAGATCCTCCCCGACGCCACGGCGTCCTATCTGAGTGGCGGGACGGACAGTTCTTCCGTGACCGGATGGCTGTCGCGTGTGGCGGATTCGCGAGCAAAGTGCTTTTCGATCGGGTTCGACGCGGCCGGCTACGACGAGATGGAATACGCTCGAATCGCGGCGAGGCACTTCGGAGCCGAGCATCACGAGTACTACGTGACGCCCGAAGACATCGTCGCCGGGGTACCCGTGATCGCCGCGCACTACGACCAGCCCTTCGGCAATTCTTCTGCGCTGCCCGCGTACTTCTGTGCGAGCAAGGCCCGTGACAACGGTGTGAGCGTGATGCTGGCGGGAGACGGTGGCGACGAAATCTTCGGCGGCAATACTCGCTACGCGAAACAGAAGGTGTTCGAGTTCTATGGCGATCTCCCCGACGCATTGCGAAAGGGGGTTCTCGAGCCGGTATTCCTCGGGACCGGGATCGGGAACCTGCCGCTGGCGCGGAAGGTCGGGAGTTACATCCGGCAGGCAAAGCTCGGCCTTCCGGCAAGGCTCGAGACTTACAATCTGCTCACGAGACTCGGAGCGGCCAATGTGCTGACGAGCCCGGTGCTCGAGGGGGTGGATCAGGATGCTCCTGCCCGTCACCAGGCCGAGGTGTTCGCGACATGTACGGACCCTTCCGTCGTCAACCGCATGCTCGCGTACGACCTCAAGTTCACGCTCGCGGACACCGATCTGCCGAAGGTGGTGCATACAGCCGAGCTTGCGGGATGCGAGGCCAGATTTCCGATGCTGGCGGACGAACTCGTCGATTTCGCCAACGGACTGCCCGAGTTGCAGAAGGTCAATGGCGTTAAACTCCGTTACTTCTTCAAGGAAGCGTCCCGCGGGTTCCTGCCGGACGAGATCCTGAAAAAATCCAAGCACGGATTCGGTCTTCCGTTCGGGGCCTGGGTGGCGTCGAACGATGCGCTGCGCGAATTCGCGGCGGACAGTCTCGCCGGTCTCTGCAGGCGGCGACTGGTTCACGCCTCCTTCGTGGACGAGGTGATGGGAGCACGCCTGGCCGAACACTCCGGATACTACGGCGAGGCGATCTGGATTCTCATGATGCTCGAACAGTGGCTCAGGGCCAGATCGCCGGGGTTCTCTCTCTAGCTTGTCGAGAGGCTTTACAAGAGAGGTGCGGCCAGACGGAGTGTCATGCGCGTAGATGCATTATTATCAATTACTTGTGGTGTCGTTCGCGCGGTGGTATCCGAATTGCTGAACCATGTGGTGAAATTGCGACGACGTCCGAATTCTGGGGTTTGCCGATGAGCAACGAAATCAAATCGCGCAGGAAGTTCTTGAGCGGCAGTGCCGCTGCTCCGCTCATCCTGACAGTACATCCGGGGTCCGCTGTCGCTGCGACGAGTAGCCAATGCCAGGCGAACGATCTCGCCAAGCCCGACCCGGCCATGCTGCCCCTTCCCACGTCGGATCCGACGAATCCGGACCCCGACGTGTGGCTCAGGACCGAAGTGGTCGTCCTGACGCTCAAGGATACGAGCACCAACACGATCTTCCCGGGTCAGTACATCCGGAGCATCTCCGGTACGAATCCCGACATCTACTGGAGAATCGACCTGACGGGATTCGGAACACCGCAGGCGGTGTCCACCCCGGTTCCCGGCGTGTTCATCCAGGAAACACCGACAGGCGAAAAAAGGCGAGCACTCGTGCAGGTGGACACCACGACCGGCACGATCATCGGATTCAAATGGGAAACCAAGGCCGGTCAGAAGATCACGAAAAGCTGCTGGACATCTTTCCGCCCGTGATCGGACCGCTGGCGGAATTTCCGTCTGCTCGTGACGTTTGAGATCCCCGGACCCTTCCGTCGTCCGTTGGCAGATCCGTCAGCCTGACGAGTTCCGCATGTTTTCCGGGGACGAGGGCGCGATGGTCTTCAATCCCCTGAGTGGTGAAACGCATTTCGTCTCGAGCATCGTCGCCTCCATTCTGGTTGCCATGAAAGCGGGACGCCATTCGATCGCGGACCTTTCACGATCGCTCGAGCACGCGGGCTTCACCGAGGCGGAGGTATCCGCCGCCCTCGAAAGTGCCCTCGAGCAACTGGAAGAGGCCGGGCTCGTCTGCCGGATGTTACCCAGTGAGAATCGGTGAAGTCCCTGGCGGTGATCTGGCCAGAATGCTCGCCGGTCAGGGTGTCGGCCTGGATCTCGGGGCAGCGCGAGTCAGAGTGTTTTCGGACGTGTCGCCGCTCGCTCGGGCCTTCGGGCAGGTCTATTCGGACTACGAGAGCGTCGACGCCGCATCGTTTCACGACGTGACGGTCGCAGTGAGGCGTGTTCGCGGTCCGCGGCGATGGCTCCGGCAGCAGATCGAATTCGTGAGCGACGGCGAGCTGCCGTTCGAGCCGTTTCCCGCCGTTACGCACCTACCACTTCTCGAGTGGGGCATGAACTACGCCCTGACCGACCGCATGGTACACAGGCTCCTGCTGCACGCGGGAGTCGTCGAAAAGGATGGGATCGGGATTCTGCTGCCGGCTATCCCCGGGTCGGGGAAGAGCACCCTGACGGCAGCACTCATGTGTCGGGGGTATCGGCTGCTCTCCGACGAGTTCGCGGTGGTCTCCCTCGACCGTGACTGTGTGTCGCCGATGGTCCGGCCCATCGCCCTCAAGAACGAGTCCATCTCCGTTATCCGGTCCTTTTCGGACCTGGCGAGACTCGGCCCGGAATTTCCGAAGACCCGCAAAGGTACCGTCGCGCACCTGAAGCCGACACCCGAAAGCATCGACCGTCGACACGATGTCGTGAGCCCATCCATCGTGCTGTTCCCGAAGTATCAGAAGGGCGCCGCCGCGTCGGTTTCCGAAGTGTCGTCCGAGACCGCCTTCAGCAAGCTCTCGGTGAATTCCTTCAATTACGAGTTTCTCGGGTCGAGCTCATTCGACGCGGTGGCCAGAATCGTCGGCAACGCAACCTGCCGCAGGATCGAGTTCGACGATCTCGGAGCCGCCGTATCCCTCGTGGACGAACTTGTGCGAAGCAGGATCTCCGGTTCGGAAAGGGGTGGGCGGCCGGTGGCCGTCCTGACGGGATGACGCGGGCCTGCGGCAATGGCGACGTGCAGGGCGAGGCCTCACCGTCGCGGCCTGTTCACCGACCACTTGCCGAGAGTTCCGAATTCGCGGGAATTTCGGACGACAGGCCCGATGTCCTGCTTCTCCTTCGGGTTCTCTCCGATTGCTCGCATGTGCGCCGCCTGGATGGCACGCAATGGGATCTCCTGATTCGCATTGCCCGGGCAGCCAAACTCCTCGGAATCCTTGCGCATCGGATCGACCGTGCGGGGCTGACGGGCGACATCCCGGAGTACGCCCGGAATCACCTGACCGGAGCGCTGCTCTCGTATCAGCACAATCGAAGGATGCTGCTGCACGCGGTCGATGGGGTCGAGCGCGCGCTTCGACCCGCGAGGTTCCCTGTTCTGCTCCTGAAGGGGGCCGCTTACGTCCTGCAGGAGCTGGATTTCGCGGTCGGCAGGACCTGCAACGACCTCGACATCCTGATTCCGCATGCCGATCTGGCGGAGGCGGAAGGACTTCTCGCCGATGCGGGCTGGATCACCGAAAAGCCCGATGCATACGATCAGCACTACTATCGGCGCTGGGCACACGAGCTGCCACCCATGCAGCATGCTGCCCTTGCGATGGAACTCGACGTACACCACACGATATTGCCCCCGTTGGGAAGCGCGAGACCTGTCACGTCCCTGCTGCTGAGGGATGCGGTTCCGATTTCTGGTACGCGCTGGTCGGTGCTCGGGTCCTGTGATCAGGTACTGCATGCATCGGCTCACCTCTTCCAGGATTCCGACTGCGTGGGCAAGCTGCGGGATCTCGTCGACATCGATCAACTGCTCCGCACGCATGCGAGCGACCGGCAATTCTGGGTCGAACTCCTCGAAAGGGCCCGCATTCACGGGCTGGGGCGCTGTCTCTGGTATGCGATCCGGTTCACCACATCGTGGCTCGGCACACCCGTCCCGCAGGGGACTCTGGATGCGCTTGCGCAGCACAGGCCGACAGCCATCGCGCGCGCGGTCATGGACGCGTCGATTTCGCGGGTGATGTTTCCCGTTCATCCGGACGGGCGCCCCGGGTTCGCCGACGACCTCTGGGGCAAGGCGCTTCTGGCGCGTTCGGTCTGGCTGCGATTCCCTGTTTCCGTGCTCCTCTATCACGCTTCCAGCAAGATGATCCGCGGCATGCGTCGTTCGCGACCGGCCGGCTCCTAGCGCGCCCTGCGGGGACCTGCCCCGAACCGGTTGCAGAGAGTCAGGGCGGAAATCGAGTGACGCACAGCGGCACGCTGTCCGCGATCCGCAGCCACGGAACTGCCGGCCATCCACCGGCTCAGACCGGGCACGCTGTCAGCGCCGGCTCATGTGCCTTCGTTCCGTCGTCGCTGCGCTGTCGACGGCGTCTCCGCAATTTCCAGCGTTGCGCCGCGGCGGGCATCCTGCTCGCTTAGGGATTGGACCGAGGCCACCAGTGCCGGGTCCGGCGGTCGGTTTTCCAGGGACGATTCTTCAATGGTATTGCTGTTTAATCAGAGGGTTCCGCTTGTTTCTGTCCTTGAATTGGGCCTGGCGGTGCTCGTGTTTTCCTTGTCGTTCGTGAGTGCCGCCTCAGGTCATATCATTGACATGGCCGGCGGTCACCTCATGCTCGGGGCTGCGGTCGCGCTCTTCGCGCTGAGCCAGGTACTGTGCCTCGGTGCCTTTCAGCTTCACAGGCTCGATCGCGGGACGTCGGCTTCGACGTTTGCCGTTCGCGTCGCGCTGAGTCTGGCGGTAGGAGCGGGCGTCGTGTACGCGCTGTTTGCCGCGTTTCCGAACGGTGACGAGTTTCGTGCCGCATTGCCCGAGGCACTGCTGCTTTCCGCGGCGGGGCTTCTTCTGGTCCGCCTGCTGCTCGTCTTCGGAATCGAGATGGACTGGCTCTCACACCGGATTCTGGTGCTCGGGACGGGTTCCGAAGCGCTCGCCGTCGAGCGCACGCTGCAGGGAATGGGGCGTTCCGGCGTGACCCTGCTGGGGTTCTTCCCCATTTCGTCTTCCACGCCTCCCGCAGTCTCGTCCGACCGCGTCATTCGATCGGCTGGCTCTCTCGAGGAAGCGATCCAGCGTCTGCGCGTCAACGAGGTCATCGTGGCCCTTCAGGAGCAGCGAGGTGGCGCGCTTCCCGTCAGCCAGTTGCTCAACTGCCGCCTGCGGGGCGTTCGTGTCACCGATCTGTCGGGATTCTTCGAACGCATGACGGGGGAGGTGCCGGTGAACTCCCTCAAGGCGAGCTGGCTGATATACGGGGACGGTTTCCGGCAAGGGTGGACCCGTCGACTCGTCAAGAGAGCCTTCGATCTCTCTGCGTCCGCCGTTCTGCTCCTGCTCGCGAGTCCCGTGATGTTCCTTGGCGCCATGGCGATCCTGCTCGAGAGCGGCAGGCCGATCATCTTCAGGCAGGAGCGTGTCGGGCTGGGGGGAAGGACGTTCATGCTGCTCAAGTTCAGAAGCATGAGAACCGACGCCGAGAAGGACGGTGTCCCCCGATGGGCGGCTACAGGGGACCCTCGGGTGACTCGTGTGGGTCGCTTCATCCGGCGAACGCGCATCGATGAGCTTCCTCAGATCTTCAATGTCCTGAAGGGCGAGATGAGCTTTGTCGGTCCGCGACCGGAAAGGCCTTTCTTCGTCGCCCAGCTGACCGAGCAGGTTCCGTTCTACGGTGCTCGACATACCGTGAAACCGGGGTTGACCGGATGGGCGCAGGTTCGATACAGCTACGGCGCCTCGGTGGAGGACGCCGTCCGGAAACTCCAGTACGATCTTTACTACGTGAAGAATCACACCGTGATGCTCGATTTCGTGATTCTCGTGAGCACGGTACGGGTCGTCCTGATGGGGGAAGGCGCGCGCTGATGCCCCGGGCATTCGAGCGTACCGCGTCGCTGTACGGGGGCATTGAGGTCCGGTGCCCGTTCGCGGCCGCCTCGAAGTGCTCGTTACGCGGCCCATTCCGTGCGTTCATCGACGGGCGCTTCGCGCACATTGACGGAACGACAAATTGACTGCGGCACATGTTGCGGCGGCGTGCTACGGCCTTGGCTGCATCGCCTACATCCTGCTGGCGATCATGGTCGGCGCGAGGTCCATGCACAGCGCCCGCGGAAGACTGCTCATCGTGGCAGCGACCGCAACGGCACTCTGGGAATTCAGCGGTGTCGGCGTTGCCCTGTGGCCCAGCAGACTGTGGGTCTTTGGCCACTTCCTGGCGGACGGGGCGCGCTTCGCGGCGTGGATCGCCTTTCTTCTCGCGCTCATGCCGGCCCTCCAGATTCCGGGGCGAGCCATCCCCCTGACGCGAGGGCGGCGCGCAGCGCTTGGCATCGGCTGCCTCGTGGTTCTCTGGACGCTGATCGCCGGTGTCGCGGCGTACCGGGACGATCTGCGCGTCGCGCTCGGGGCCTATGCAGTCGTCCTCGGCGCATTCGCCGTCGTGTCGGTAGCGGGGCTGAGTCTCTGCGAGCAACTGTTTCGTGGCGCCACCGAAGCTGGCCGGTGGGCGGCCAAGCCCCTGTGCCTGGGTCTCGGGGCTGCCTACGCGTTCGACCTTTTCATGTTCTCGGACGCACTTCTGCTGAAGGAACTCGATCTCCAGATATGGAGCGTGCGCGGGCTTGCACACGCGTTCGCCATTCCGTTTCTGCTGCTGTCCGCGGCGCGAAACCGCGAATGGACGATCGACGTCTCCGTCTCGCGCAGTGTCGTCTTCGGCTCGACGACGTTGCTTCTCTCCGGCCTGTACATGCTCGCGGTTGCCGGCGCTGGTTACTTCGTGCGCTTTTTCGGCGGGGACTGGGGAACTGCCGTTCAGGTCACGTTCCTTTTCGGCGCGCTGCTGGTGCTCGCGTTCCTGTTCTTTTCGGGAACCGTGCGTGCGCGAATCAAGGTGTTCATCAACAAGAATTTCTTTTCCTACCGGTACGACTACCGGGAGGAATGGCTGAAGTTCACGAGTGTGCTGGCCGGCCACAATGATTCCGGTGACATCGTCACGCGGGCGATACAGGCTCTTGCCGATCTGGTCGAGAGCCCGGCGGGGGCGCAGTGGTGGCGAACGTCCCAGGGCGAGTTCAGGGTGGCCGGAACCTGGAACTGGGCCGTCGAAGGCGAGGTCACCGAGCCGCCGGACGGTTCGCTCGCAGCGTTTCTCGAGCAAACCAACTGGGTCGTCAGCCTGCCCGAGTACCGCCGGGATCCCGGACGATATGCCGGCCTCACGCTTCCTGACTGGCTCCTGGAGATGGATTCGGCCTGGATCGTGATTCCCCTGCCGACCGGATCCGCACTCGGTGGCTTCGTCGTGCTTTCCCGTCCGCGCGCGCAGGTGGATCTGAACTGGGAAGTCCTGGACCTGCTGAAGACCGCTGCCAGGCAGGCTGCAACCGTGATCGCGCAGGTCCGTGCGACCGAGGCGCTCGTCGAGGCCAAGCAGTTCAGCGCATTCAATCGCATGTCCGCTTTTGTGGTTCACGACCTCAAGAATCTCGTCGCCCAACTGTCCCTCATGCTCAGGAACGCCGAACGTCACGGCAACAATCCGGAGTTTCAGGCGGACATGCGGGCGACGATCGAGCACGTGGTGGAGCGAATGAATCGCCTGTTGCTTCAGCTGAGGTCCGGTACGGTCCCGATAACGAAGCCTGCCTCCGTCGACGTCGGTACGGTCATTGCAAGCATTCGCGCAGCCTGGGCCAGGCAGGGCCGCGAGGTCGGCACGACTTCCGTCCCCGACCTTTGGGCCATGGCGCACGAGGATCGTCTCGAGCGGGTGATCGGCCACCTCGTGCAGAACGCATTCGATGCCATGGACGGTAAAGGTGCCGTACAGGTTCGCGCCGAGAAGGAAGAAGGGTTCGTGGTGATAGAAGTCCAGGATCAGGGTAAGGGCATGACTCCGGAGTTCGTCCGCGACGAACTCTTCAAGCCGTTTCGTTCGACGAAGTCGACCGGAATGGGCATCGGGGCATTCGAGAGCCAGCAATATGTCACGGAACTGGGGGGGCGAATCACCGTCGACAGCCACCCTGACAGGGGGACACGCTTCCGTGTCTACCTTCCGGCGCGCACCCGGGACGTCGGTTCACTCCCGAACGAAGAGGCAGCAGCATGACTGAGAAGAGAAAACCACTACTCGTGATAGAGGACGATCCCGCACTGCAGAAACAGATGCGGTGGGCGTTCGATCAGTACGAGGTGATTCTCGCGGACGACCGGGATTCCGCGATCGCGCAGCTGCGGAGACACGAACCGGCGGTCGTCACCATGGATCTCGGCCTGCCACCGACTCCCGACGACACCACCACGGGTTTTGCCCTGCTCCAGGAGATCCTTTCTCTCCTGCCGCAGACGAAGGTCATCGTCATCACCGGGCAGCACGACCGTTCGAACGCGGTCCGATCCATTGCGCTCGGCGCATACGACTTCTGCGAGAAGCCCTTTCAGCCCGAGATCCTGAGCCTGATCATCGAACGAGCCTACCGCCTGTTCGAACTTCAGGACGAGAACAACAAGCTGCTCAACGCTCAGCTCGCACCGGGCAACGCAGGCATCATTTCACGCGACCCGGAGATGCAGAAGGTCTGTCGTACCGCCGAGAAGGTGGCGGCAACCAATGCAACCGTCATGCTCCTCGGAGAATCGGGGACGGGCAAGGAACTGCTTGCGCGATCACTGCACGTGAATTCACCGCGCAAGTCGAATCGATTCATCGCGATCAACTGCGCGGCGATTCCCGAGAATCTTCTCGAAAGCGAATTGTTCGGCTACGAAAAGGGTGCCTTCACCGGCGCGGCGAAGCAGACGATCGGCAAGATCGAGGTTGCGAGCGGGGGCACGCTCTTCCTCGACGAGATCGGCGACCTGCCGCTCTCGCTCCAGGCGAAGCTGCTGCGCTTTCTTCAGGAACGAGTCATCGAGAGGATCGGGGGGCGGGAAGAGATTCCGGTGGATGTCCGTATCGTATGCGCAACCCATCGCGACCTTCTCGCGTTGAGCGCCGAAGGCAAGTTTCGAGAGGACCTCTATTACCGTCTTGCCGAGATCGTACTGAACATTCCCCCGCTGAGAGCCCGCAAGGGGGATGCGAGTCTGCTTGCTCACGCATTCGTTCGGCGTTTCGCAGCGGAGCAACGCTCCGGGAGCCTGGCGCTTCTGCCCGAAACCATGGACGCCATCGAGGCGTACGAGTGGCCCGGAAACGTCCGGGAACTCGAGAATCGTGTCAAGCGGGCGGTCATCATGTGTGAAGGAAATGCGCTGACGTCGGACGATTTCGGCCTGTCGGCCGTGGCTCCGGAGCCCGAGCTGTTCAATCTGAGGAGGGTCCGCGACGAAGCCGAGCGCGAGGCGATCATGAAGGTTCTCAGTCGCGTCAACGGCAACATAAGCCGGGCTGCCGAGATGCTCGGGGTAAGTCGCCCGACGCTCTACGATCTCATGGACAAGTACGGTCTCCGTCAACCGCAGCAGGCGGGGGCGTCCGGCTGACCGGACGGTCGGGCCGGGACTGCCGGGGCGGAAGCCGGCGATCGTCGCAGGCAGAGTCATCCTTCACTGAATATCCAATTCGATCAATTACCCGGAATTTTTTCATGGACGCAACAGTTGCTGTAGTAGGTCTCGGTTATGTCGGCCTTCCGCTCGCGGTGGAGTTCGGGAAGCGCATGCGGACCATCGGCTTCGATCTCTCGGCGTCGAAGGTGAGCGCCTACAAGGAATTCAGGGATCCGACGGGTGAGGTCGGGTCGGAAGATCTCCGGGCCGCGGTCCACTTCGAACCGACGACCGATGCGGCACGTCTCGGGGAGGCGGACTACGTGATCGTCGCGGTACCGACTCCGGTCGACGACGCGCACCACCCGGACTTCAGCCCCCTGGTCGGTGCCAGTACCGCCGTGGGCAAGCACCTGAAGCGCGGGGCCGTCGTGATCTTCGAGTCGACCGTGTATCCCGGTGCGACCGAGGAAGTCTGCGTTCCCATCATGGAGAACACGTCGGGCATGAAGTGGCGGAGCGACTTCTTCGTCGGCTACTCGCCCGAGCGCATCAATCCGGGGGACAAGGAACGAACGGTCACGAAGATCACGAAGGTGGTTTCGGGGGATTGCGCGGAAACACTCGAAAAGGTCGCACGCCTCTACGAGCTCGTGATCACGGCTGGTGTCCATCGCGCGAGCAGCATCAAGGTTGCCGAGGCGGCAAAGGTCATCGAGAACACACAGCGTGACCTCAACATTGCACTCATGAACGAGCTCGCACTCATCTTCCATCGTCTGGGCATCGATACCATGGAAGTCCTGCAGGCCGCGGGAACCAAGTGGAACTTTCTGCCCTTCCGGCCGGGTCTGGTGGGAGGCCACTGCATCGGCGTGGATCCCTACTATCTCACGCACAAGGCGGAGAAGGTCGGATACCATCCTGAAGTCATCCTGGCCGGCCGCCGGATCAACGACGGCATGGGGAAGTACGTCGCGGAGCAGACGGTCAAGAAGATGATTCAGGCCGGCTCGACGGTTCGAGGGGACAACATCATCGTCCTCGGCCTCACGTTCAAGGAGAACTGTCCCGACACGCGAAACACGCGGGTCGTGGATGTCATCCACGAACTGCGTGCCTATGGTGCGAACGTCGTCGTGCACGACCCTGTCGCCGACGCATCCGAGGCGAAGCACGAGTACGGCATCGATCTGACCGCATGGGAAGACCTTCCGGAGTCAGGTGCGATCGTCTATGCCGTCGCGCACGATGAATTCGTGTCGATGCCGCTCGACACCGTTCTGTCGAAACTGAAGCCTGGCGGTGTTCTGATCGACGTGAAGAGTCGAGCCGATGCGCAGGCATTCCGGCAGAAGGGCGTGGACGTTTGGCGACTCTGACCAACATGACTCATTTCCGCGAGATTCTGGGCGCTGGAGAACGTCGCTGGCTCGTGACGGGTGGGGCAGGCTTCATCGGCTCGCACCTCGTCGAGGAACTCCTTCTGGCAGGTCAGCGTGTCACGACGCTCGACAATTTTTCGACGGGGAAGGCTCGCAACCTCGAGGACGTTCGAAGGTCGGTCGGTGAGGCGAACTGGGGAAGGCATCGACTGATCGAAGGCGACGTGCGCAGCCTCGAGACCTGCAAGCGTGCCTGCGACGGTGCGGAATTCGTCCTGCACCAGGCAGCGCTAGGGTCGGTGCCCCGTTCCATCGCCGATCCCATCGCATCCAACGATTCGAACGTCACGGGTTTCCTGAACATGCTGGTTGCGGCGAAGGAAGCGAGCGTGAACCGGTTCGTGTACGCGTCGTCGAGCTCGGTCTACGGCGATCATCCGGGTCTGCCGAAAGTGGAGGACTCCATCGGCACTCCGCTCTCGCCCTACGCCGTCACGAAGCGTGTCAACGAACTCTACGCATCCGTGTTTTCGACCACCTATGACATCGCGACCGTCGGGCTGCGGTATTTTAACGTTTTCGGCGCGCGCCAGGATCCGGACGGTCCCTATGCGGCAGTGATCCCGAGGTGGATCCAGGCCATGCTGGCAGGCGCATCCGTACGGATCTTCGGCGATGGCGAGACATCGCGGGATTTCTGTTACGTCAAGAATGTCGTGCAGGCGAATCTCCGTGCGGCGACCGTGGATGCGGAGGCCGTTCACGGCCAGATCTTCAACGTCGCGGTGAGTCAGCGGGTTTCCCTGAACGGTCTGTTCGAACTGATCCGGCAACTGCTGGCAAGGTCCTGCCCCGACGTGGCGAACGCAACCGCAGTCCACGAGGACTTCCGGAAAGGCGATGTACGACATTCTCTTGCCGACATCTCAAAGGCGCGAGAACGGCTGGCCTACCGCCCGACCCACGAACTTGCGGAAGGGCTTGCCGAAGCGCTTCCGTGGTACATTGCCAGCATGACTTCTGCCGAGGACGAGGCGGTCTGAAACGGTCGAACCGTCGTGTCACGCCGCAGCGAAGCGGCAGCGGACTGCCAGGCCAGTGGAATCGCGTGCAAGGACGATGAGTTCGGTATCGACAACTGCCTCTGTTGACTCGGTCATGCGGCGTCTTCTGCTGGTCGTGGTCCTTGCGTTGACCTGCAGCGGGTACCGGGTGGCGTTCGGCGCACCCACCGACACGATTCAGAGGATCAAGGCGTCGGTCGTGGCGGTCGGCACGTACTCGCGGGTTCGTAATCCGGCATTCGTATTCTCCGGTACCGGATTCGCGGTTGGCGATGGAACTCTCGTCGCCACCAATGCACACGTCCTGCCCCTTACCCTCGATCTGGAGCACAACGAAACCCTCGTGATCGCTCTACCCGGAGCAGCCGGTGCGGCGTCCCGGTTCTGGGCGGCGACCGTGACGGTGGCGGATCGCAGCAACGACGTGGCACTGCTGAAGCTCCGGGACGGGCACCTGCCCCCCGTTGAACTCGCAGCAGCCGGGACCGCCCTCCAGGAAGGCGAAGAACTCTATTTCACGGGGTTTCCGATCGGTTCCGTGCTCGGACTCATTCCCGCCACACATCGTGCGATGATCTCGGCGCTCACGCCACTGGTCATCCCGCAGTCCAACGCCAGTCAGCTGGACGCCAGCCAGATTCGCCGCCTGGCGGAGGGGGCGGAGAACATCATCCAGCTGGACGCGGTGGCCTATCCGGGCAACAGCGGCAGTCCGCTGTACATACCCGGCACCGGCGTCGTCGTCGGCGTGATCAACTCGGTATTCGTCAAGGGTGGGCGAGAAAAGGCGCTCACTCAACCCAGCGGCATCACCTACGCCCTGCCAATCGCCTTCATCTCGCGGTTGATGGACTCCCTGTCGAAATGACCGTCCCGGCGCGCTGGCGACCGGGGCGCAACCATGCGACGGATGCACGACTGGCGTGCCCCGTGCTTGCAGTTCGTGGCCCAGGGTCTTCTTCCATGCCGGTCGGGTGCAGGCAGGTCGTGTCGTGTCGTTGTCGGCACTTCCCCGGTATCGTGGCGAACGCCCGGGCGTGTCTTGCGCGAACCGATGTTTCGATCAATTTGTCTTTCAGGTCCTGTCCAGTCAAACGTCCCGTCAGATGATGAAACGAAAATGTCAGGCAGCAATCACGGCTGTCGTGCTGTGTCTCCTTGTGTCGGCCTGTGGTAAGAAGGGGGCGGAGAACTACCTTCAGCTGGGCAAGGATCATCTTGCGAAGGGCGAGATCTCGGCGGCCGTCATCGAGTTCAAGAATGCCGCGACCGCACAGCCCGACCAGGGCGAAGTGCGTTACTGGCTTGGTGTCGCGCTCCGTCGCAGTTTCGATCCTCCCGCGGCGGAGATCGAACTCAGAAAGGCTCTCGGCCTCGGGTACGACCCCAACAAGGTACAACCCGAACTGGTTCGTGCCCTGATCGACCGTGGCGCACTGAGCATGGCGCTCGATCAGATTACCGCGAAGCCCGTGACGGACCGCGGCGCGCGAGCGGAACTGATGGCGCTGAAGGGAGATGCACTGCTCGGTCTCGGCAAGCCCGACGACGCAAGGTCGGCGTACGAGGAAGCCATCAAGATCGACGAGTCGGACGCGACGGGACATATGGGGCTCGCGCGGCTTGCCATCGTGGAACGTGACCTTCCGAAGGCGGTGGAGATCATGGATGCCGTCGTTGCACGGCATCCGGACGACGTCCCGGCCCTTCTCCTGAAAGCCGGCGCCGAGGTGCGCCTGGGGCGTCTCAAGGCCGCTGCCGAAACGTATCAGAATGCGATAGCCGTCGCGCCCTCGGATCCTCGCCCTCATGCAGGCCTGATCCCGATCTTCGTTGCCGAGAAGAATCTGGGCGAAGCGGAGGCGCACCTTGCGGCATTAAAGAAACTCGTGCCGGGCGCGGCGATGACCGATTACGCGCGGGCGCTCGTCTCTTTCGTAAAACATGACATGTCTCAGGCCCGGGACGCCATACGGCGCGCGATCGAGGCCTCGTCGGATGATCCGGCGACCCTGACGCTCGGCGGCTCGATCGAGTTCGAACTCGGAAACTATTCCATCGCCGAGAAGGATCTCAGCAAGGCCGTCTCGCTGAGCCCGGAACAGGTGCAGCCCCGTCGCCTGCTCGCGTCCACGTACGTGAAGCTAGGCCAGGTCGACCGTGCGAGCGAGCTGCTGGACAAGCTGCAGGATCGTATCGACTCACACCCCGAGACGCTGATCCTTGCGGGAGACATCGCGTACGCTCGCAAGGACTACCCGAAGGCTCTCGGATACTTCGAAAAGGCGGCGGCGCTGAACCCGAAGGACTCGGTCAGTCTGGTCAGGATCGGGCAGTCCTACATGCTCATGGGCAAGCCGGATCTTGCCGTCAAGTCCCTGCTCGAAGCCACGCGGGTCGAGCCTGACAAGGATGACGCATACATCGAGTTGATCAACCTGTACGCGCAACTCGGCAAGGTCGACAAGGCGCTCGAGGTCGGGGATTCCCTGATCGAGAGGCATCCGAATGCGCCACTGGCTTTCAATGCGCGAGCGCTCGCGGAACTTGCCGGCCAGGACACAGCGGCGGCCCGGAAGGATTTCGAGAAGGCACTGGAACTGCAACCCGACAATGCAGCCGCCGCACTCAACCTCGCACGCCTGGATCTCCAGGATGACAGGCCCGATCTCGCAGAGAAGCGTTACCGTGCGGTTCTCGACAAGGATCCGGGCCAGGAATCGGTTGCCATTGCCCTCGCGAATCTCATGAGTGCTACCGGCCGGACTCCGGCGGACATCTACAAGGTCCTGGATGCCGCGATTCAGGTCAATCCGACCAGCGCCGCATTGCGGGTGACGAAAGTGGATCTCGCGCTCACCAACGGAGATGTCAAGCTGGCCACGGACACCGCCGAGCAGGCATCGTCCGTCCTGCCCGATTCGCCGGAGGTCCTGTTGCGCCTCGGGCGGGTGCAGGCGGCAGCGGGTGAACACAGTCAGGCTCTCGCAACCTACGCCAAGCTTGGCACCGTGATGCCCAAGTCTCCCGCGAGCGCACTCGGTCAGGCGGAGGTCCAGGTGGCGGAAAAGAACTGGACCGAAGCCAGAAACGCGATAGATCGGGCCATCTCGATCGCGCCGGCATACGTGCCTGCCTACCTCGCGCGCGTTGACGTCGGTCTGAAGAGTCGACAGTTCGACGTGGCCAGGAAGGACGCGATCAGGATCCGGACGAAATGGCCGAAGATCGCTGCCGGTTACTCGGCAGAAGCACAGGTACTGGTGGCCGAAAAGCGCTACGCGGAGGCGCAGTCGACGCTCGAGAGCGGGCTCTCCGCCACGCGCGACCCATCGCTGCTTCATCAGCTGTACCTGCTGCTTGCCGCAACGGACAGGCAGACGGAAGCGGATGCGTCGGTGGAGAAGTGGCTGGCCCAGCATCCGGACGACGTCAAGACCATGACCGTGATCGGGAATGCGGAACTGTCACGGGCGGACTACCCGGGTGCCGAGAAATGGTACCGGCGTGCGGAGAAGGTGCGTCCCGATGACGTGACGATCCTGAACAATCTTGCCTGGATCCTCGGCAAACAGAAGAAGCCGGAAGCGCTCGAAGTCGGGGAGAGGGCGATCAAGCTTGCCCCCCGGAACGGAGCGGTTCTCGACACGGTCGGACGCCTGTACATGGAAGGCGGCAAGTTCGACAGGGCCGTGGAATTGTTGGGCGAGGCCGTCAGGCTGGATCCCACTTCCGCCGCGACCAGAGTCAACTTCGCGAAGGCGCTCATTGGCGCAGGTCAGGCGGACAAGGCGAAAACCGAACTCGCGGCCGCGAAGCAGCTGACACAGGGGTCGCCACTCGAAAGGGTCGTCGACAAGCTTCTCGCCGGTCAGTAATCCTCGTCCGTTTCACAGCCGGGCATCCTCCGCGAGCGGGGTCCGGCGTGCGGCCGAGCGCGGCGCCCGGCCGGTGGTGCCGCAGGTCACTGCGAGCGACGCGGCGCCGACGGTTTGCCGTACTTCTGCCGGAGATAGTAGTCCAGCATCGTGTGCACGAACTGCTGCGCTTCGGGAATCTCGATCGCTGCCTTTCGCAGCGTCGACCGCGTGCGGGCATTTCCGAAACTCTGGGCGCTGTTCAGATAGTCCAGAAAGACCGGAAGCGTGCCGAGCGCCCGGCGATTCTTCTCGCCCACGAAGAGACCGACGAGCGGAAGCGCAAACCGGAGGGTGCGTGGCGAAACCACTCGGGCGGCGGGAAGGCGGATGCCATGGCGTTTGTAGGCTTCCCGGATCTCGCTGTGCAGGCGGGACACTGCGATCGCGCCTTCGGGGCCGCCGCACAGGTGGAGGATCCGCCCCTCTGCCGAAGGTGTTCGCGACGCCCAGATGATGGCGGATGCCACGACATCCGATGGAATCAGGTCGAGGGTCGTCGAGCCCGTGTCCGGGCAGATTCCCCAGGTCCGACGACCGGACAGAAATTCCGCGAGGTGATAGAAGACCTGGAAGTGCACGACCTTTCCCGTGGTCGAGTTGCCTACGACCATGCTCGGACGATGAACGGTGATGCGGGCGCCTCGTGTGACGGCCTGCTCGACCAGAGACTCGGCCTCTGCCTTGGACTGTTCGTAGGAATTGTGGAACTCGCGGGGCGTATCGATCCAGTCTTCGGGCAGTTCACCCTTCAGACGACCGCCGACGCCTACGGTGCTCACGAATTCGATCTTGGGCGCACGCTTCCGGGCGATGGTGATGCTGTCCGCGAGCGCGAGAATGTTGCGGGTGGAGCCCACGGCCGACGCGCGGGCCTTCTCCAGCGGGAGATTCATCCGGACGACCCCCGCGCTGTGAACGATGTTGGAACACTCGTGAGTGATCCGGGTGAGGTTCTCGCCAGAGAGGCCGAAGTCGGGCGCGGTCGTGTCGCCGGCTACTGCGATCACCCGGTCGTCGACGCCGCGCATGTCCTGGCCTCCGCAGTACTCCAGAAGTTCGCGTCGGCGCCGTTGCAGTTCGGCCGAGTCGCGTGCCCGAACGAGCAGCCACACTCGTGGCTGCTCCGGGTCGGCCAGCAACTGTTCCAGGATCGCGCTGCCGACGACGCCCGTGGCACCGGTCATGAAATAGGATCTCACAGGAACGTGAACACCGTTACGACGCCATCGTTGGCATCCGGGGCCTCGGCACGCGCCTTGTCGATTCGGTCATAGAGTGCATCCGTGTCGGCCTGGTGCCTGTCCCAGATCGCCCTTCGACGTACCTTCAGGTTCGTGGTCAGTTCGCCATCCGCAATGGAAAGCGGCTCGCGTCTGAGAAGGATACCTGCCGGGACCTGATAGGAGGGCAAGTCCCCTGCGAGTTCCCGCAGGGACTGCGCCAGCTGCCGTTCCATGTCGCTCCGGGACGTGCGCGACCAATCGTGGTCTCCGGAAAGTACCAGCAACGCGATCACCGCCTTGCGGGATTCGCCCCCGATCACGGCGTGATCCACGAAATGCAGGCCGGCCAGATGACGCTCGATCGCCGGAGGCGAGACCCACCGGCCGGTCGACAGCTTGAATTCGTCCGACTTGCGTCCCTTGACGTACAGATACCCGTCGTCGTCGAAAGCGCCGAGATCCCCGGTGGCCCAGTAACCCGATGCGTCGGGTTTCGGTGCCGTGCCTTCCGTGCCCAGATAGCCGGAAAAGACGCCGGGTCCCCGCACCATGATCTCCCCTTCCGCGGAGAGGCTCACCTCGTTGCGCGACACCGGCCGCCCCACGGAGCCGGGGCGTCGCGCGCCTGGGCGGTTGAGCGCGATCGGGACGACGTTTTCGCTGACGCCATACGCCTCGTAAACGGGAATGCCGATCGCGTCGAAAAAATCGTGAATCGCGGGAGCGAGCGGGGCGGACCCACTGACCAGATACTGGATGTTCCGCCCGAAGAGCTCGCGAAGCCGACTGGCCACGGCATTCTCGATCCAGGTGTTCCTCGGGGACGTCTGGCCGGCGAGCCGGCGACGGTGCGCCTTTCCGACGATCTTCGCGACGCAACGGCGAGTGAACCATCCTGCCGGTCCCGGCAGTTGCGCGATTCGCTCCGAAGCACCGGCATGAACGCGCTCGAAGAAACGGGGCACGCCGACGAACAGATGCGGATCTGCATCCCTGACTGCATCCATCACTGCCCGGGGATCACCCACCATCCAGCTGCAATCCCCTCGCGCCATCGCGCAGAAGTCGATCATGCGCTGAAACAGGTTTGCGAGCGGTAGCCAGCAGAGCAACTGTGCCGGAGAAGCGAGGCGGGGAAAGCTTTCGACGATGCACTGCACCGCATGGAGCACCTGCGCGTGCGTGTATTCGATCGGCTTGGGCGTTCCCGTGGTACCCGAGGAAAACGTCACGAGTGCCGCGCCGTCCGGCCTGGAATGGTTCTCGATGCCTGGCGTCGCCGGGCCCGAACTGTCATGGGGCCGTGCCACGATTTCCTCGACGCGAACGGTTGGGGCGGGCCAGGTCCGGGTGGTGTCGCCTGCGAGCAGCACGACGCCCTCCAGCGCACCGAGTGCGCGCGCGCCGATGCCGGCAATCCTTTCCTCGCGATCGACGGCGAGCCACCTGGTTTCCGTGTTTTCGATCAATCTGGTCACCGTCTCGGCCGGATGATGCGGGTCAAGGCCCACCACCGAGGCGCCGCACGCGAGGGCCGCCATCTGAACCAGTTCCCACCTCATGCTGGTGGGAGAAAGGATTCCGAGACGATCGCCTGGCCGGAGGCCGGCGCCTGCCATCCGCGCTGCCAGCAGGGAGACCGCGGAGCCGAACCGGCCCCAGGTCCAGGTGTCGCCCGTGACGCCGGGGCCCGTCCATTCGCGGTATGCCGGCAGGTCGGGGCTCTGTCGCTGCCGGTACGCCAGGAGCCCTGGCAGGGTGTCGGCGATGGTGGGGCTGACGCTCATGGGACTCTCACTTGCCGGAGCGTCCGGAGCGGCGGCAGCTGCTCATCCTCTGGTGCATACTCTCGAAAATGGATGCGCTTCCGTGATTCGATCGAGGTCCCGTGCCACCGGGGGCGAGTATCTGCGCGCGACACCCGTCGGAAGTGTCGCATGACGGCGGCAACCCCGCACCCGTCGATTTCTGCGGTAGGAACGTGGTCGCTGGAAGCAGGTCGTTCAAGGTTCGGAAATCCGTAGGGGAGACAGAGACTGGTGCTCGATATCGATTGGGAAAAGGCAGAGGCGTCGATCTCCGGCGAGGTCCTGTCTGCCGCCGTGGAGGCGCTGCAGGACGTTCTCGGTGTCGAACATGTGAAATCGCTTCCAGGCGACGTCGACGTGCTGTCCAGATCGACCCTGCCGCAGTCCCGGCGGCCCTCTGCCGTAGTATATCCATCGACCGCCGAGGAGGTCGCCGCGGTCGTCGGCATCGCGCGGCGGTACGGGATACCGCTGTGGCCGTGCAGCCGCGGGCGAAACTGGGGTTACGGGTCGGCGACTCCCGTGGTCGGGGGGTCCGTCGTCGTCGTTCTCGAAAGAATGGATCGTATCCTCGAGGTGAACGACGAACTCGCCTACGCGGTGGTCGAGCCTGGTGTGACCTATCGGCAGCTTCGCAATCATCTGGAGGCGAAGCATCCGGAGCTCTGGTGCGACTGCACCGACGGGACACCGCAAGGCAGCGTGATCGGTAACGCACTGGACCGGGGGTTGGGAACGACGCACTACGCGGATCACTTCGCGACGCTCTGTGGTCTCGAGGTCGTCCTTCCGACCGGTGAAATCGTGAGAACGGGTGGCGGGGTGCCGGGATGCAAGACATGGCACACCCACAAGTGGGGTGTCGGACCCTACGCCGAGGGCCTGTTCAGCCAGTCGAGCCTCGGGATCGTCGTGAAGGCCGGCGTGTGGCTCATGCCCAGACCGGAAGCGTTCGTGTCGTTCACGTTCGACCTGGCGCGACCGGAAACGCTGCCCGAACTGGTGGACATCATCCGGGACCTCGCGCTGACCGGCGTCGTGACGAGCGCAGTGCACCTCATCAACGACGTCGTTTCGCTGGCGGTGATGTCGCAGTACACGCCCGACCAGCTTCGCAGGTTTTCCCGGCTGCCCGAGGAGGAACTTGCCCCGATGCGGGCACACTTCGGGATCGCCCGCTGGAGTTTCGGTGGCGGTCTTCAGGGCAGGCGTGCTTTCGTGCGCGCCGCGAAGCGGGAACTCAGACGTCGGCTTGCCCCGCTCGGGCGACTGGTATTCGTGGACGACCGCACGATCGGACTCGTCCGGCGTCTTCTCGTGTGGCGGCAGAATCCGCTGTGGCGAGGTCCCGTGGACTGGGCCGTGAGGGCTGCGAGCGGGAAGTCGCCGGAGATGCTCGCCGCCGCCCCCGAGATTCACGACGTGTTGAAGGGTGTGCCGAGCGACTACTTCGTTCGCCACGCCTATTTCAAATCCCCGCTCCCCAAGCCCCGGGATGCCCATCCGGACCGGGATGGCTGCGGGCTGATCTGGTTCGCTCCCATCGTGCCGATGACGGGTAGCCACGTTCGATTCATGGTCGATCTCTGCGAGGCCGAATTCAAGGCGTTCGATTTCGACTTCTACGTGGCCCTGCTGATCCAGAACCCCCGATCCATGATCGTTCTCACCGCGATCTTCTTTCTGAAGGATGACCCTGTGCAGTGCGACAGGGCCGCCGCGCTGTACGGGAGCCTTTCGAGGAAGACCGCGGATGCCGGGTACCAGTCCTACCGAGTGAGTACGGCAGGGATGACCACCCTTTCGGAGAAGAATCCGGAGTTCTTCGAAATGATGTCGAGGATCAGGCGGGCAATCGATCCCGACGGCGTCCTGGCGCCGGGGAAGTACGGATTCCGCTGACCACCGTGCCGGCGCCCCGTATGGAACGGTGCAGCCCTCTGTCGACGCGCTTTACAGGGGGCCCCTGGAACCTCCTCGGCAGCCGGTTTCCTCTGCTTTTATCGTATATAAAACAGTCCCTTAATTTGTTGGCCCGTGCTTTGCTAATAGAAGGGTGCGCGTTGATCGCATCATTTCCCAGCCATTAGGAGGCTTACGATGTTGAAGAAAGTTTTGGTTGCAGCGGCGGTGGCCGGATCGTTGGCAAGCGGACACGCTTCTGCCTATTTCCTGACCAACTGGTCCCTCAACCCGTACGGTACGGGTTTCAACAATCAGCGTACGTCGGTTGCCGAATTTCTGGATCTGGTCGGTCCCAGCTACGTGTCGACCACGACTCCGGCCGCCGGCAACTTCTCGTTCAACGAAGTCGGCGCGGTCCAGATCACCGGTGCGGACGGTTCCGGGCGCCTGGTCGACCAGTCGGGTCTCATCAGCTCGAACTTCAACCTGACCGGTGAAGTCACGGCCGTGTTCGATCTTACCGGTGCCGGGACGCTGGGTGGCTCAGTCGCCTACACCGCCGGTTCCATCAATGTCTACGCCCAGGCTGGTTCCCAGGACTTCGGTACGGTCACGGCCGGTTCGATGTACGGTGCCAACAACGGCATCCTGATCGGAACGTTCTCGCCGGTGACCGGTGGCGGCAACATCGATCCGACGGGTATCCCGAACGGTCAGCAGACCATCTCCGCCCAGGCGACGTTCCTGGCCGCCGGCTACTTCTTCGACAGCCTCGGCAACGACCTGTCCGCGAACGTCGGTGGCAACCTGTTCGGCTTCGCGACGACGAACGCCTCGCGTGTGGTGAACCCGACGACCACTGTGCTCACCGAAGTCGTGGGTGAGTCGCCCTCGATCAACGCGGGCATGCAGCTTCCGTTCACGAACTGTCTGCCCGGTGAAGTTGCTGGCGCGGTTCCCGGCAGCCCCTGTACCGGTGCCGACGGCACGGGCCGGTTCGTGATTTCGAACAACGGTCAGTTCCGTCTGACGACTCCGGAACCTGCGGGCATCGCCCTGACGGGTCTCGCCCTGTTCGCGGCTGGTGCCTTCGCCCGTCGCCGCAGCCGCAAGGCCTGAGTCTCGAGTTCCACAACAATTGGGTTGACCAACGCGCCCGGTTATCAAAGCTGAAAAGCCCGCTCATTCGAGCGGGCTTTTTTTTCGTCTGGCCCTGCCGGCCAGCCTCCGGCCGGCATCACTCCTGCGTCGCTGGCCGGGGGTCCAACGTTTCCGGCGTGAACCGGGTCGTCGATCCTGGCCTGGAACGTCTCGCTTCCGGGGGTATTCCGGAAGGGGCACGAACCCGCTGGTCGAAGACACCGGCTTCAGCTTTGTCCGCCCGAGCGTCCGTCGTGGCGTTGTCCGTGGCCGGGGGATGTCTGCCCTGCGGTCGTTTGGTCTCCTGCCCCCTGATCGGGATCGCCGGCACCAGCTGAAACCCGTGACGCCCCGAGAGATGACCGGGCCAGCTAGAGTGCGTGGTGCCTCCACGTTCGTCACGAAGGGCTCTGAACGGCAATCGACCCGCACGGAAAGAAAGGACAGCCCCGCGGGCTGTGAGAGCCATGAATGCGAGTGCGTCGCGCACTCGGGGATGCGCGCCCTGCAACCGAGACGGAACGTCGGTCGGCTCCGGTGCTGCACGCATCGCTTCGAGATCCGGGCGATCACGCCGGAGATCGTGTCGGGTCTGCGATGGCCAGTCAGATCGCCTGACGCAAGGCGTGTGCGATCTGAATCCGCGCCACACGGATCGCAGGGATGATGGCCGCGAGCACGGTGGCGCTCAGGCAGATCGCGGCCGCCGTCCAGGCCGCATCCCAGGAGAAGCGAATGTATGCGGTGTACGGCAGATCGGCATTCGGTGGAGGCGGCATCGGGATGCCGATCTTCGAGATCAGGTAGGCGCCTGCGGCGCCGACCCCGATGCCGAGCGTCACGCCGGTCGCACCGATGATGAACGATTCCACCATCACGAGCCGAAGAATGTGCCGTCCCTTGTTGCCCAGTGCCCGAAGCGTTCCGAACTCGGCGGTTCGCTCGAACACGGATGAATTGACGGCATTGACCACGCCCAGCAGAACCATCAGCAGTATGATCAGGCGCAACCCCCCGAACTGCTTCTTGTACATTTCGACGGTTTTCGGATAGAAGTCGTTCAGCTGGTCCCACGTGCGCACTTCCTGGTCGCGCCAAACCGTGCGTTCCCGCAACAATGCCGCGATGCGTTGCGTGTCCGACGTGTGCTTGAGCGAGATGACCAGCGTGTTCGCGCTGTTCGTGTTGATGAGTTCCTGCGCGACACTCAGGGGCATCTTCACCGCCCGGTTGTCGTAGTCCTTGGAAAATGTCTGGAAGATGCCGACGATCTCGAGGTCGGCCGTGTTCATTGCACCGTCCGAGGTGGTCACCATCAGCACCACGCGGTCTCCGATGTGGAGCCTGAGTGCGTCCGCTACCCCCTTGCCCACGAGCGCCGAGTACCGGTCATCGGACCTCAGGCGCCTTCCTTCCGCGATTCTCATGAAGCTGCTGAGCTTGGCCTCCTTGTCCGGCTCGATTCCTTCGCCCAGTACCGCGAGATCGGCCCGGCCATTGCTGAGCAGGCCCGAAAAACCGAGCCTCGCCATGACATCCTCCACCTCTGGCAGGGACGCGATGCGTGCCTTGTCGCCTTCCGGGTCCGAAACCAGGAACTTGTCCGGCTGGTGCACCCCGTAGGTGTAATACCCGCCCTTTGCCAGCTGGATGTGCCCGGACTGCGAGTGGACGATTGCTTCGGCCAGTTGCACGAAGACGTCCCGGATGAATCCCTGACTCAGAATGAGGCCTGCGGTGCCCGCGACGACCGCCGCGACGATGGAAGCGGTTCGCCCCTTCTGCCGCAGGACGTTCTTGATGGCCAGAGCGAACGTCGTCGTCCAGGGCAGCGACGTTCGCTTGGGTCGTCTAGCGCGCGTGCCTGAGGGCATCCACGATCTCCAGTCTCGAGGCCTTCCATGCCGGATAGAGGCCGGCTATGAACGCCGTCACGACCGACAGCACCACGGCATCGAAAACGAGTCGGGGCGTGACGAGAATTCCGGCGATATAGCCTTGCGCCATCCCCGGTGGCGGCGGCATGGGAATGCCGATCGCCGTGATCACCCTCGCGAGGATGAGGCCTGCGATGACCCCCACGATGCATCCGGCGAGTCCCATGACCACGCCTTCTGCCAGGAACCGCCTCATCACCGTCCGGCGGGTGTCGCCCAGCGCCATGCAGGTGCCGATCTCGGCAGTCCGCTCGCGGACTGCCGTCGTCATCGTGTTGGTGATGCTCAGGATGATGATGATCGCGATCATGACTTTCACGACGAAGACCTGACGGGAGAAGAGTTCGACCGTCTTGTTGTAGAGATCGGCGGCCGCGGTGTCGTACCAGGGTACGAACTGCAGAGAGTCGTCTCCGACCTTCTCCCGCATCTTCTCCAGCGTGGAATCCGTCTGGCTGGTCTCGTGCAGAAGCACGAGCCACATGTGCACGCCGTCGGTCTTCAGCAACTGCTGGGCAGTCCTGAGCGGCAACCGCAGTGCGTAGTCGTCGTAGGCCTTGGTGACCGTGGAGAATATTCCGGCCACTCGTACCTCGACTGCACCGATGCCCCGTGACTTGGTGTTCGTGAGGAGCACCACGTTCTGCCCGACCTTCGCGCCGAGAGTCTGGGCGAGCCCCTGTCCGAGAATGACTTCCTTCGCGTCGGACGACGAAAGATTCTGACCCTGCAGTATCGTCAGGGCGCCGCTGAGCTTCTTCTCCCTGTCGGGGTCCACGCCTTCTCCGAGAAAGGAAATCGTGGATTCACCGAGGCTGATCAACCCGTTGAAGGACAATCGCGGGGCGAGTGTGTCCACTTGCGGAAACGTCTCGATCAGCTTTCGCGCCGGCGAGTGTTCCGGGATCAGGTAACCGAAGGGATCGGCCGCACCGGCATCCATGTAACCCTTCCGCACGACCTCGATGTGGCCGATCCGCGATCGGATCGTGGCCTCGCGCTGACCGTTGTAGTTCCACTCGAAGAATCCGGCGGCCAGCAACATCGACACGACGCCTGCGGCAATCGCCACGAGCCCGATGGCCGAGCGGCGTCCCTGTCTGGTGACGCTGCGCAGCGCGAGCCAGTAATCCAGTCGGGCGGTCTTCTTCCACTCGTCGAACCAGTCCTGGAGCCTCTCCCGTAACCGACTCATGCGGACACCGTCGTCGTCTCTACCCGCACGAAACGGCGATGGCCGGACCGGCGTTCCGTCACTCGAGCATGGTGCAGCCACATCATGTCAGTCGTGCAGGCTCAGAAGTCATACCGGGATTCCACATAGATGCGGTCCCGGTCACGGAACCGACCCAGGAAACCCGTCACCGGCCCGTTGAAGATGTCGATTCCGAAGGCGATGTGCAGGTTGTGTCCGGCGTCCCACGTGATGCGTGGGCGTACGAGGTTCTCCCAGCGGTTGATGCTCTGGATCCAGAGAATCACGGCATCGAGCTTCGGTCGCAGCGGACGCTTGTAACGAACGGTGAAACCGCTCTCGAACTGGTCCTGGAGCATGTCCGGGTCATGATTGAAATAGACACGCTGGAAGAACTGGACGTTCAGCTTTGCGTCTTCCGGGAGGGTGTGATCGACGCCGATGGCATAGTCGATCGTGTCCTTCGCGACGACCCCGTCGGCGTCGCCCAGACGGGTCACGTTGAAGCTGCGTCCCGACGTGAAGACGAGTTCCGCCTTCACGATGTCTGCCGTGGACGCGTCCTTCGAAACGGTGCCTCCGGTCTGCCAGATGCGGTCGTGTCGCGGCGTGTAGAGAATCGTGCCGGAGGCTGGTCCTGTCGGGATGACTTCCCGATAGAAGGTGGCCGAACTGTCCATGCTCTTGTAGAAGAACGCCGACAGATCCCAGCCGTTCTGCAGGGTGGTGAAGCGTGCCCCCACGTTGGAGTTGCTGACGCTGCGCGCAGGTATCTGATCGTCCTGGAATCTGTTGACGAATCCAGGGGGTGCCGGCACCTGAAACGGGTAGAACTCGGCTCCGGGCTTTCCGATCCGGTCGAAACTGGTATAGGGAATCCACAGAAGCTCGACGTGCGAGTCCCCCCAGAAGTATTCCCCGCGTGCGGCCCACTGCGGGATCCGGATGACGTCGAACGACGGAAGTATGAACTCCCGCAGATCCTTCGCGGTCACGACGTCCGCGAAGAAGAGGCCCACCATCTCTCCCCATACGACATTCTGACGCCCGAGCCGGAGGTCCCATCCCTTGAGGCTGGTGTCGATGTACGTCTCCCCGATCAGTCCGTAGACACGCTGGTCTCGCCGGACATTGTCGGGGTAGTAATCGGTCCAGGCGTAGACGGGATCGAACTCGCCGCGCACCGACGCGTGCCATTTCAGGTTCGGGCCGATTCGTCCGGACGAACCTACCTGGGCGCGAAAGACCGCAGTCGACCAGTGGCCCGGATCCGCATACGTGTAAGCCGTGGTCTGCTGGGCGAAGCCCACCAAGCGCAGACCTTGCTGCTCACCCCCCAGGACATCGGGCAAGCCGGTGACGTCACTCGGCTGACCGGTGCTCGCGCTGTCGAGCGGCGGGAGCGTGAAATCCGGTTCCGCCGGTTCGGTGTCCCCCCGGGATGACGCGTCCGGTGCATCGCCTTCGGCCACCACGATCGTGTCCACTGCGTGGGCGGTGGGCACCGACCCCAGCCAGGGAAGCAGGCTCGCGGCGAGCCAGAAAGATAGCAGTCCGAGACGATCGTGCGTGTCCATTCCGGTCCTCATGGTTTGCCCTGCGCCTGCGCGGCAGGCGCCTTGCGCGCAACGTTCGTGATGGCCCACTGCCCTTCCTTGCGAACGCCGAGCAGCCTGACGGTACCATCCTCCACCCCGATCAGGCGGTCAGCGGCGTCGATGACCTTCTTGTCGTGGGTAGAAAAGATGAACGTAGTCCGCAACTTTCGATTGATCTCGCGCATGAGCGCCAGTATCCCCTCGCCCGTCTTGTGGTCCAGGTTCGCGGTGGGCTCGTCGGCCAGCACGATGTCCGGCTTCGTCACGAGCGCCCTGGCAATCGCTACCCGCTGGCGCTGTCCGCCGCTCAGCTGGTTCGGACGATGTTTCGCGTACTTGGAGAGCTGTACGAGTTCGAGCATCTCCTGGACCCGTTCCTTCCGGTCCTCCCTGTCGAGTTCCTCCATCTGGAGCAGCGGATACTCGACGTTCTCGGCCGCCGTGAGGACCGGGAGAAGATTGAAGGTCTGAAAGATGAACCCGATCGTGCGAGCCCGCAGGCTTGCCAGCTGGTCGGGGTTCTGGCCGCTGACATCGTGCCCCGCGACGTGGACCTTTCCGCTCGAAGGCGTGTCGATGCAGCCGATGATGTTGAGAATGGTGGACTTGCCACTGCCGGACGGGCCTGCGATGGCAAGGAACACGCCGCTTTCGATCGACAGCGATACGTCATCGAGCGCGCGAACCATGTGTTCTCCAAGCCGGTACTCCTTGGTGACGTGCTCCAGAACTACAATCGACATGCGGTGTGTCCCTAGTTCGATCAGGGCATTATGATAAGGTGATGATTGCCCAAAAACGAGGAGTTCCGAAATGCGTTTTCATCTTTCCGAACAGGGAGTCGCGAGACGCCGAGCGCTCCTGCTCGGGGCGCTGGCCATGCCGGTGGCGGGCATCCCGCGAGGGCTCGTTCGCGCGGAGGAGCCGGTGTCCGGCGAGGTCGATGAAAAGGCGGTCTCCATCGTTCGCCGGGCAGACGAGATCCGTTTTCCTTCACGGGCGTTCGAAGTCTTCGTCAAGATCCGTTCGGTCGAGAGCGGCGGCAGCCTGGAAACGCGGGATCTCCGTGTCTGGTCGAAGGGCAACGACAACACGATCGTCCAGACACTCGCACCCGCCTCGGAGAGAGGGCAGATACTGCTGATGAAGGGGCGTGATCTGTGGCTTTTCGTTCCCAACGTGTCACAACCGGTACGGTTGTCCCTGGCGCAGCGCCTGACGGGCGTGGTCTCTAATGGCGACATCGCCCGGGCAAACTTTAGCGGCGATTACTCGCCCAGGATCACGGGATCGGAGGCAGTGGGGGGCGAAAAGTGCCACGTTCTCGAACTCTCGGCCACCGAACGTGGCGTGGCATACCAGAAGGTGAAGTACTGGGTGCGGATCGCGGATGACGCGCCGGTGAAGGCCGAGTTCTATTCGATCTCCGATCGCCTGCTCAAGACCTGTTCGTACGAAGGGTACAAGTCGCTCGGCGGCAGGGTCCGGCCGACCAGGCTGGTCATGACGGATGCGATTCGCGCCGATACGCATTCGGTGATGGAGTACGGCGGCATGAAGATGGTCGACCTGCCCGACAAGATCTTCACGAAGGAATACCTCAAGAAGCTTCAGTGACATCCGGATCGGGAAGACCGGTCCGACCGGTTGGCTCGCCGGGGGCGCGATCGCCGTTCGGTTCGCCGGATGTGTCACGCGAGAGGGCGGCGGGCCCGCGACCAGCTTCAGACGGACTTCCTCAGGTGCCTGCCCGGAGTGCGCGACGGTCTCACGAATTGCCGACTACGTCGGCGGGACCTCGAACGCCGTGGGGTGGCGACGTTCCCGATCCGTCGCTGCAGGTCAGGCCTGACGTTTCCGGGTGTCGTGATTCCGGCGTCCGGGGCGCCTGCGTGACCACAGCGTGAACACCGTCCCCGTGCACAAGACCACGACGGCGGCGTTGCCGGTCCTGACGTAGGGCGTTTCGCCGGTTCGGCCCTGCGCCACGCCCTCGAGAACGCCTGCCTCGAACTGACGCAGCACCTTCCGGACGTGACCGGTCTCGTCGATGATCGCGGTCACGCCGGTGTTGGTGGCGCGGAGCATCCAGCGCCCGCTTTCCAGCGCGCGCATCTGGGCAATCTGGAGGTGCTGTTCCGCCGCCCACGAGCGGCCGTACCACGCATCGTTGCTCACGTTCGCGAGGATCGTCGCCTCGGGGGCCGAGCGAATGATTTCCCTGCCGAACACGTCTTCGTAGCAGATGTCCATCGCGATCCTCTCGCCCGCGACCCGAAGTGGCGGCTGACGGGCCGCCCCGGGCGTCTGGTCGGCGAGGGGGATGTGAAGCCAGTCGTTGATGATGGGTGCGAGGAAAGTCTTCAGAGGGATGAATTCACCGAACGGGACGAGGTGATGCTTGCGGTAGGTCTGTGTCGGAGAGTCTCCGAGACTGATCACGGCGTTGAAGTAGCGATCGCTTCCGACGGGATCGTTCTCGAACACACCGACGATCACGTCCGCCTTTCTCGAGGTGGCGCTTTCCTTCAGTCTCTGCAGATAAGCCGGCGGAATCTCGTGGACGAAGAGTGGCAGTGCGGTTTCCGGGAGGATCGTGAGGCGCGACTTCGACGCGAGAACCGCCGCTTCGTAGAACGTCAGGGTCTTGATCAGGCGATCCTCGCGGAACTTGAGGTCCTGTGCGACGTTACCCTGGACGAGGGACACCGTGATTTCCGGGCCATCCGGGCGAGTCCACTGCACCGCAGACGATCCGATGGCGACTGCGACGATCCCGACCAGCACGACGGCCGGAGCGCCCCGGCTGCGTCCCGACAACAGGGCGACCAGGCAGGCGCCGGTCTGGACGACCGCGTACGTGACGCCGAACAGGCCGAGGAGTGGCGCGAGGCCGGAAAGCGGGCTGGCCGGAATCTGGGAGTAACCGAGCGACAGCCACGGGAAGCCCGTGAAGATCCAGCTGCGCAGCCATTCCGTCAGTACCCACAGTGGTGCGAAAGCCGCCCAGCGCAACTCACGTGGAAACCACGCGGTGGCGGCGCATGCGATCGCCGGAAAGAGCGCGAGGAAGCTGGCGAACACCAGCGTGGACACCGCGGCCAGCCAGGGCGGCATGCCACCATACGTGTGCAGCGCGACGTATATCCAGCCGATACCCGCGGCGAAGAGGCCGAGTCCGAACGCGAACCCGGTGACGGCTGACCTGCGTGGGCGGTCCTCGGTCGACACGAGCGAGAACAGCAAAGCCGTGCCGAGAACGGGAACGAGGAACAGGCGCAGCGGCGCGAAACCGAGCACCATTACCGCGCCACAGACGAAGGCAGCGATCGCGCGCGCCCACGCGCTCGGGATCATTCGGAGGGAATGATCCTGTCCACGAGCAGGGAGTGCACGCGACGACTGTCGGCCCGCAGGACCCGGAAACGCAGTCCGGACAGGGCGATTTCCTCGCCGCGCTTCGGGACGCGTCCGAACTCGCTCACGACAACGCCGCCGATCGTGTCGAAATCCTCGTCGGAGAATCCGGTCCCGAACGCCTCGTTGAAGTCCGCGATTTCCGTCGTCGCCTTCACCCGGTATCGCCCTCCCGGCTGGGAGACGATGTTGCCCTCTGTTTCGTCGAAGTCGTACTCGTCCTCGATGTCTCCGACGATCTGCTCGAGCACGTCCTCGATCGTGACCAGCCCCGCCGCTCCGCCGTATTCATCGACGACGATGGCCATGTGATTGCGGGCGGAGCGAAACTCCTTGAGCAGGACGTTGAGTCGCTTGGACTCGGGGATGAACACGACGGGGCGGAGCATGTCCCGGACGTTGAATTCTTCGCCGGCGTAGTAGCGCAGCAGGTCCTTCGCGAGCAGGATCCCGATGATCTTGTCCTTGGAGCCGTCGATAACCGGGAAACGGCTGTGGGCGGTTTCGATCACTTTCGGAATGAACTGTTCCGGTGGTTCGCTGATGTCGATCAGGTCCATCTGCGCGCGAGGCACCATGACATCTCGCGCCTGCAATTCGGACATCTGGAGCGCGCCTTCGACCATCGAAAGGGCATCGGCATCCAGGATGTGTCGTTCGTAGGCGGAGTGCAGCAGATGGATGAGCTGGTCGCGGTCCTCCGGCTCGCGCATGAGGAAGGCACTGAGCCTTTCGAGCAACGAAGGTTTGTCCGTCTGGGCACTGTCCATAGAAAGGATCGGGGGCCGTCGGGCGGGCCCGCTGCGGCTCTGTCAGGCCGCTACTGCATAGGGATCAGGATACCCGAGATCGGCGAGGATTTGTGCTTCCGTTTGTTCCATCAGACGTGCGTCCGCGTCGCGGAGGTGATCGTATCCCTGCAGGTGCAGCATCCCGTGAACGACGAGGTGTGCCCAATGGGCTTCGAGCGCCTTGCCCTGGGCTCGGGCTTCCCGGCGGACGACCGGCGCGCAGATTGCGATGTCCCCCACGCACGCGGGGCTTGTTTCGTACACGAACGTGAGTACGTTTGTAGGATAGTCTCGTTCCCGGAACGCGGAATTCAGTGCGAGGCCCTCACGCGTGCCCACGAGCCGGATGGTCACCTCGCAATCGCGCACCAGCGCCGCACGACACCATTCGCGCAGCACTTCCGCCGACGGCAGGTTCGCGCTGCGGGTCGCGACCTGGACATCGAGCGAGAGAACGGGTCGGTGGCGTGTCACGAATCCGGACCGGATTTCTGCGAAAAGGCCTCGTACGCGTTCACGATTCTCTGCACGAGCGGGTGTCTCACGACGTCCCTGGCGGTGAATCGCACGAATGCGATTCCCCGCACCTGAGCGAGAACTTCGCTCGCCTCGACGAGGCCGCTCTTGTGCCCGCGAGGCAGATCGATCTGGGTCACGTCACCGGTGAGTACGGCCTTGGACCCGAAGCCGATGCGCGTGAGGAACATCTTCATCTGCTCGGGCGTCGTGTTCTGCGCCTCGTCGAGGATCACGAAACTGTGATTCAGCGTGCGGCCACGCATGAAGGCGAGCGGAGCAATCTCGATCGTGCCTCGTTCGAAGAGCTTTCCGACCTTCTCGAATCCCATCAGGTCGTACAGGGCGTCATAGAGCGGTCGCAGATAGGGATCCACCTTCTGAGTGAGATCGCCCGGCAGGAAGCCGAGGCGTTCGCCCGCTTCGACGGCCGGACGGACCAGGACGATGCGTTTGACCGTATCGCGCTCCAGTGCGTCGACCGCGCAGGCCACTGCGAGGTACGTCTTGCCGGTCCCGGCAGGCCCTATGCCGAAGCTGATGTCGTGGCCGAGAATGGCGCGAAGATACTCCGCCTGTGTCGGGGTCCGGCCATGGAGGTCCCTGCGCTTGGTCAGAAGCTGCGGCTCGTCCTCCACGGTGGCGGAGTCCTCGTGCCCGACTTCTATCAACCCGAGCTGTATGTCCTCGACTGCGAGGTCCTGATCGGCCTGCGAGTAGAACCGCTGGAGTATCTGTACGGCGAGCCGCTGTTGTCCCGCGTCGCCCGCGATGCGGAAATGTTCGCCCCGGCGCGAGATGCTCACATCGAGGGCGTTCTCGATCTGGCGCAGATTCTCGTCGAGCACGCCGCAGAGATTCGCAAGCCGGTCATTGTCGACCGGGGAAAGCGTCAGTTCCAAGGGTTCGATGGTGTCGCGATGGTCTTGGTCGGGGCCCGGACGGGCCCCGGGACCCATCCTCCGTCCGGTGGTATCAGGGGCGATTATAGAGACAAGCCGACCGGCCCACCGGGGGTGTGGTCCGGCGCCGTCTAGGCAGGTTCCCGCGTGAGCACGACGCCACGGAGCGAATGCGGGAGGACGGCGGTGATGTCGACGTCCACGAACTGTCCGATCAGGCGTTCCGGACCTCCGAAGTTCACGACGCGATTGTTCTCGGTCCGCCCCGCCAGCTCCGCCGGATTCTTCCTCGAATGCCCCTCGACGATCACGCGCTGCCGGCTCCCCAGCATCGACTCGCTGATGCGAGACGCCTGCACTTCGAGTTGTGACTGAAGGCGCTGAAGCCACCGCAGCTTTTCCGCCCTGGGCACGGGATCGGCCAGCTCGGCCGCCGGCGTTCCGGGCCGGGCGCTGTAGACGAAGCTGAAGCTGGCGTCGAAGCCGACGTCTTCCACGAGCCGGAGCGTCTGCTCGAACTCGCGCTCGGTTTCGCCCGGAAATCCGACGATGAAGTCGGACGACAGCGAGATGTCGGGCCTCGCCTCGCGGAGTCGACGGATCGTGGACTTGTACTCGAGCGCCGTGTAGCCCCGCTTCATGGCGGCCAGCACGCGGTCGGACCCCGACTGGACGGGCAGATGCACGTGCGACGCGAGCTTCGGCACACGCGCGTACACGTCGATGAGTCGCTGGGTGAACTCCTTCGGGTGAGAGGTCGTGAAGCGGATGCGCTCGATACCGGGGATTTCGGCAACGTATTCCAGAAGCAATGCAAAATCGGCGATCGTGCCGTCTGCCATCGGTCCGCGGTAGGCGTTCACGTTCTGGCCGAGCAGCGTGACTTCCTTCGTGGCGTGCTCGGCGAGATCGGCCACCTCGGTCAGCACGTCCTCGAACGGTCGCGACACTTCCTCGCCGCGCGTGTACGGAACCACGCAGAAGCTGCAGTACTTGCTGCACCCCTCCATGATCGAGACGAAGGCCTGGCCACCGACCGCGGCGGGCGGCGGCAGGCTGTCGAACTTCTCGATTTCGGGGAACGTGATGTCCACCTGGGGCTTCCCGGACGTACGCCGTGCGCGGATCATTTCGGGAATCCGGTGCAGGGTCTGCGGGCCGAACACGAGGTCGACGAACGGCGCTCGCGCGACGATCGCGGCGCCCTCCTGGCTCGCGACGCAGCCGCCGACGCCGATCATCACGTCCGGATTGTCGTTCTTGAACTTGCGTACCATCCCGAGATCGGTGAAGACCTTCTCCTGGGCCTTCTCGCGGACCGAGCAGGTGTTGAACAGTATGAGGTCCGCTGCCGAAGCGTCATCCGTGACCTGATACCCTTCCTCCACCGTCAGGAGGTCGCGCATCTTTTCGGAGTCGTACTCGTTCATCTGGCAGCCGAACGTCTTGATGTAGACCTTGTGCGACATCGGCGGCCCTCAGTCCGGGGGTGAAAGGCGGCGAGACAGCGTCTCGGCTTCCTGCGGTGTCAGGATCCAGACACCGAGAACCTGGCCCAGATAGTCCACGTTGAAGGCGATGCTTCCGGTCGCGGGGGCCGACCCCGGAACCACGATCCTGTTGTTTCGATCGCGTATCCTGGAACCCGGGGCGATCCTGTAGGTCTTTCCGCTGATCGTGATCCTGTTCTGCTCGATGCCCTGCAGCTCGCCGAGGCGGATGTTGTCCGGCAACAGCCGGAAGGCCTGGGCGGTGGACGTCGACAGGACGAAGATGCCGAGCACGAGGGCTGCGAGCCGGTGCCACGAAAACTTGTCGGCCATGGTTAACAGGACCCCAGCAGGAACTGCCGTGCGGCAACCATACGAGAATGAGAGATGGTGGCGAATCAGGGATTTGAACCCCGGACCAACGGATTATGATTCCGCTGCTCTAACCGCTGAGCTAATTCGCCACGTGCCTTTCGACAGGGGGGCAAAATCTACTGTCACCTCCCCCGGTTGTCAACCGTGGTACCTGAAATTCTCGCAATGATGAAGGCCTTATGAGCGATTTCGACGTGGCGATCGTGGGTTCCGGGCTCGTGGGGAGCTGTGCGGCGCTCGCGCTTTCCGCCGAAGGTCTGAGCGTGTGCCTGGTCGGTGCGGAGGAGCCCGCCGCAAGGGTCGGGGACACATGGGACACGAGGATCTACGCACTCAGCCCGGGAAGTCGGGACCTCCTCGCAGCACTCGGCGTCTGGAGGCGTCTCGATCCCGCGCGCGTGCAGTGCGTGTCCCGAATGGAAGTGTTCGGTGACCGGCGGGACGTGCGCCTCGGCTTCGACGCGGTGGAGTCCGGCGTGCCGTGCCTCGCGTACATCGTGGAGTCCGGCGAACTCTGGCGAGCGATCTGGTCTGCGGTGCTGGAGCGAAGTGGCGGCGTCCAGCTTCGCGTGCCCGAGCGTCCTGCCGGCCTTCGCATTCACGCCGACACCGTCGAGATCACGCTCGAGGCCGGGGGAGGCATCGATGCGGCGCTGGTCATCGGCGCCGATGGCGCCCGGTCGTGGGTGAGACAGCAGTGCGGTATCGAGGTGCGGCAGCGCCGGTATCCTCAGGATGCCGTCGTGGCCAACTTTCTCGCATCGCGGGATCACGGCGGGGCAGCGCGACAGTGGTTCGCGGACAAAGGCGTGCTCGCGCTGCTGCCGTTGCCCGGCCGGCACGTGTCGATGGTGTGGTCGGCCCCGGCCGCGTTCGCGGACGAACTGCGCGCGCTCGATCCCGCGGAACTCGGAGCGCGCGTGGGAGCCGCGTCGGGCGGGGTCCACGGCGAACTCGCGCAGGTCGGCGACTCGGCACAATTCCCGCTCAGGTGGATGGACGCACGCCATTACGTGCGGCCACGCCTTGCCCTGATCGGTGATGCCGCACACAATGTTCACCCGCTCGCGGGGCAGGGTGTCAACCTCGGTTTCCGCGATGTGAGGGAAATCGCGGCCGTCCTCCGGGGGCGCGGCGCCGAAGTGGATTGTGGCAGTCTGGCACTGCTGCGCCGGTTCGAGCGGGCACGGCGGGAGGATGTGTCGTCGATGATCGCGGTCACGGATGGTCTCCAGCGCTTGTTCTCGAGCCGGGTTCCGGGCCTCGAGGGGCTCCGGAATCTCGGCCTGTCCCTGACGGATCGACTGCCGATCCTGAGGCGGGCTCTCGCCCGGCATGCCCTGGCGTGATGCTTTCCGAACGAATTTTCCAGTTCCCCATTTAGGAGCTTTTCATGATTCAGCGCATGTTGTCGCAGGCCCTCGTGGGGCTGCTGTTGGTCTCCGCCGCGGCCTACGCCGACGAGGCCTCGGTGAAGGCCGCTTTCACGGCCAAGTTTCCGAAGGCGAAGGTCGAAAGCGTCCACGCCCTGCCCGATCTCGGTCTCTACGAGATCGTGATTCCCCGGGGCAGCGAGCCACTGATCATCTACACCGACGAGAATTTCCGCTTCATGATGCAGGGCAGTCTCGTCGACACGAAGACGATGACCGACCTGACGGAGCAGACGCGCAACAGGCTGACGGCGATCGACTTCGACAGCCTCCCTCTGGACCGTGCCATCAAGAAGGTGAAGGGTGACGGGTCCAGGAAGTTCGCGATCTTCTCCGACCCGGACTGCCCCTATTGCCGGCGTATCGAGCAGGAACTCGAGAAACTCGACAACGTCACGATCTACGTCCTCCTCTACCCGATCGAGCAGTTGCACCCGAAAGCCGTCGAACACGCGAAGGCGATCTGGTGTTCTCCGAACCGCGTCAAGGCGTGGGACGACTACATGCTGCGCGGTGTCACGCCCACCGCGAAGGGTGACTGCCCGAATCCCGTCGCCGACCTCGTCGCCTATGGTGCCAGGAAGGGCGTGAACGGCACGCCGACGCTCGTGTTTGCCGACGGCACCCGGGTCCCGGGCGCACTGAACGCCTCCCAGCTGGAGACACAGCTCGCGAACGCGGCCAAGGCTTCGGGCAAGTGACGCTGCACGGTCGGCCCGGGCAGCCATCGCCGAGTCCGCTGCGGAGGCGCCGTGGCCGTGCTTCCGCCAAACGGGGCTCGCAGGCTTGTCGTCGCGATCGCGGCATCTGCGATGATTCACGCGTGGCTCATCACGTCGGTCCGTGTCGTGCCGCCTCGGGCCGGATCGAGCGTTCCCGGGTTCGTGATGAACGTGGACCTCGGGCGCCCCGACGATTCGCAACCCGCGCCGCGGCGCCCGTCCGTCAGGGCGACGGATCGCCTGCCTGCAGAACGCGGGCGGAAACCGGTCGAGCGTCGCGTGGCGCCCTTGCCGTCGCTGGAGGCCCTGCCGGTTCCCGAAGCGGCGTCCCCGGCGGCTGGCGCGGTCGTCGCGGTGCGGCCTCCCGACCTTCCTTCGCGTCCCTCGGGGCCGTGGCAGCCTGAACGGCCGAGCCTCGCGCTGCGGCCCGCACCGGAGCGCGACGGGCCCGCAGTCGAAGTCCCGCAGGTCAGTGATCCGGAGTTCTATCCGGCGCGCGCGCTGGACGTCCTGCCCAGGCCGGTCGGCGAGATCACCCTGCACTACCCGGATGCCGCGGCGACGGGCGGGGTGAGCGGGACCGTGACGCTGCTGCTCAAGATCGACGAACTCGGGATGGTGGTGGACGCGTCCGTGATCAGTGCGGATCCGCCGGGGTACTTCGAACAGGCTGCCATCGACAGTTTCCGGGGAACGCTCTTCCATCCCGGGCGCAAGAACGGTCGTGCCGTCCGGAGCAGACTGCCCGTGGAAGTCACCTTCGACGCGCACACGGAGTCGATGAAGCAGTGAAGCGGGCGGGGGGGCGGCGGCTGACGTTCCGGAAGCGGTTCAGTCGTGCTTCGGCAGGAGTACCCACATGCGAAGGGGCTGATGCATTTTCCCCGCCATCGTCTCGGCGCGATCGCCGAATCCCCAGAAGAAGTCGGCGCGCACGGAACCCTTGATCGCGCCGCCCGTGTCCTGTGCGGCCACCAGCCTGTCGAGGGGCATCTCGTCGCCAGGCGTCGTCGACGCGATGTAGACCGGAGCGCCGAGCGGTACGACCGAAGGATCCACCGCAATGCTCCGGCCCGCCGTCAGCGGTACGCCGAGCGACCCGGGTGGCCCTGTGTCCGAGCCCGGCAGTTCCCGGAAGAACACGAACGACGGATTCTCGTCCAGCAGTGCCCGCAGCCTGTCCGGGTGTGATTCGCCCCACGCCTTGATTCCCTGCATCGACGCCTGATCCAGCCGCAGTTCTCCGCGTTCGACGAGCAGTTTGCCGATCGACCGGTAGGGCTGACCGTTCTGGTCGGCGTAACCGACGCGAATGGTCTCGCCATCCGGCAGCTGGATGCGGCCCGACCCTTGAATCTGCAGGAAGAAGAGTTCCACCGGGTCGTCGACCCAGAGCAGTTCCCGGCCCGCGAGCGAGGCCTGCCCGCTGTCGATCTCGGCTCGCGTCCAGTAGGGAACCAGCTTTCGTCCGTTCAGCCGGCCCTTGAGTCTCATGTGCTTCGTCTCGGGTACGACCGACGAGAGGTCGACCGTGATCAGGTCGTCGGGCGGGGCATAGAGCGGATAGCGGTAACGAGCCGTCGGCAACCGGCTGCCGTGCAGCAGGGGTTCGTAGTATCCGGTGAGCAGTCCCTCTGCCCGACCGTCGGCAGCCGCGACTTCGTACGGCACGAAGTACGTCTCCAGGAACGCTCGCGCATGGTCGGCGTCCGACAACGCGTCGCCACTCGCAGCCGCGCAGACGGTGGCCCACCGGGCCTGCGCCGAGAGTGCGCGGCACCCGTTGACGAATGCCCGGAGTCCGGCCGTCAGGTCGTCGGCGGTCCAGCCCGGGAGATCGGAGAAGGGCCTCTCGACGAGGCGGGGCGCGGCAACCGGCGGTACGCCGCTCGAGGGGGCCGGGGATTCCGGCACGGTGATGCGCTCCGATGGCCGGGGCACGGTCGTCGTACAGGCTCCCAGTACTGCCGCAAGCAGGCAGGCTGCCAGACGTCCGGTCAGGCTCGCACCGGTGTCCGTGGGAACGGGAGGCGGGTGGAACTCAGGCACGTCGGGAAGGTTTGCAGGACGGATCGATGCGAGGCGGGCGCCTGGCAGGAGGCGTCGGCGATGTGCGTGGCCTCGTGACGATGGCCTGCGTTCCACCACGAACCCTCGGGCAGCTTCGGACTGAACGGCTCGCATGCACGCTAGTGGAGCACCCTCGGCATGGAGAGCACGAACTCCGGGATGGAGGCTTCGAACGTGACGCCGTCCTCGGCCTCCATGCGATAGCTTCCGCGCATCGTGCCGACCGGGGTGAGTATGGCGGCACCACTCGTGTATTCGAACTGTTCGGCGGGCTCCAGGAAGGGCTGCTCGCCCACGACGCCTTCACCGCGGACTTCATGGACGTGATCGTTGGCGTCGGTGATGATCCAGTGCCGGCTGAGAAGCCGCGCGCCGACGTTGCCCGTGTTGCGGATCCTGATGGTGTAGGCGAACACGTACCGGCCTTCCTCGACATCCGACTGTTCGGGAACGAACCGGCACTGCGTGGTCACGGAGATCTCGTATCGTTTGGGCTGGTCCATCACGGTATTGCACAACAAACGGGCCCTTTGCTCAACTCGGGAGTCGGGCCGGGTAGAATTCCCGTTCGACATCTTCCGGTTCAGATCATGTTTCGCATTGCCCCCAGCATCCTCTCGGCGGATTTCGCGCGCCTCGGTGACGAGGTGTCGCGGGTGGTGAGCGCCGGGGCGGACCTGATCCATTTCGACGTGATGGACAATCATTACGTGCCGAATCTCACGGTCGGGCCGCTCGTGTGCGAGGCCATTCGGCCGTATGCAACGGTTCCGGTCGACGTGCACCTCATGGTCCGCCCGGTCGATGCCCTGGTGCCGATGTTCGCGAATGCCGGTGCCTCCATCATTTCCTTCCATCCCGAGGCAAGTGATCACGTCGACCGCACCCTGTCCCTGATCCGTGACCACGGCTGCCGGGCCGGGCTCGTGCTGAATCCGGCGACACCGCTGAATCATCTGGATCACGTCATGGATCGTCTTGACCTCGTGCTCGTGATGTCCGTCAACCCGGGCTTCGGCGGGCAGAGCTTCATCGAGTCGACGATCGAGAAGGTCCGGCTGGTTCGCAGCCGGATTGCAGCGACCGGTCGGGACATCTGGCTCGAGGTCGACGGCGGCATCAAGGTGGACAACATCGCGCGGGTCGCGGCCGCGGGTGCCGACACATTCGTCGCGGGCTCCGCGATATTCAACAGCCAGGACTACAAGGGGACGATTGACGCCATGCGTGCCGAACTCGCCCTCGCGTGCCCGTGACGTTCGATCCGCGGGCGATCCGCGCAGTCGGCTTCGACCTCGACGGTACACTGCTCGACACGCTTCCCGACATCGCCGCCGCCGCGAACGCGATGCTTCGGGACATCGGGCGTCCCGTCGTTGCCGCGGACGTGGTCCGTGGCTACATCGGCGACGGCATAGGTCGTCTGACGAAACGTCTGCTGACGGGGTCGATGGATGCGGAGCCGGAAGAAGGCCTCTTCGCGACGGCGCTCGCGGCGTTCGAGCGCCACTATTTCGCGGGGGTGAGCCGCCTGACGAAGCCGTTTCCGGGGGTGGTCGACGCGCTTCGCGCACTGCATGCCGAGGGCATGCGGATGGCGTGCGTGACCAACAAGGCCGAGCGCTTCACGCTCGCGCTGCTGCGCGATCAGGGCCTTGCCGACCTGTTCGCGGTGGTGCTGGGGGGGGATACGCTGCCGCGCAGGAAGCCCGACCCCCTGCCGCTCGTCCACTGCATGGACCGATTCGCGACGTCGCCGGTGGAGTTCCTTTACGTCGGGGATTCCGCAAACGATGTCGCGGCTGCGCGCGTGGCCGGTTGCCAGGTCGTGTGCGTGCCCTATGGCTATGCCGGGAGGCACGATGTGCGCGATCTCGGGGCCGATGCTATAGTCGCGGGAATCCCTGATCTAGTCCGTCTCCTGACCTGACATGGTGCTTCCGTATCCGTTCTTCCGCGTGGGCTGGCTCGGCTGTGCGGCCATCTGGCGTCCCTGGCGCCGATAGGACCCAGCCCCTGCCATCGCGAGGCATCGCCTCGCCTTCCCGCCGTAGTGTCGTACGGATGATCGACCGGAGTCACCATGACAGAAGTGGAATTCAAGGAATTTGCCGGGCGCGGTTTCAACCGGGTGCCCGTTGTTCTCGAGACGCTCGCGGACCTGGACACGCCGCTTTCCGTCTATCTGAAGCTTGCGAATCGTCCGTTCTCGTATCTCCTGGAGTCGGTCCAGGGCGGTGAGCGGTTCGGGCGCTATTCCTTCATCGGCCTGCCCTCGGACGTGAGGTTCGAGGTTCGCGGCCACGTCTGTACCGAATACCGCGGCGACACGCTGGTCTCGCAGTCGGAGCAGACCGACCCCCTCGACTGGGTGAGGGCCTGCCAGGCCCGGTATCGCGCCGCCCCTCTCGCCGGGCTGCCGCGATTCGTCGGCGGGCTCGTCGGATATTTCGGGTACGAGACGGTCCGGTACATCGAGAAGCGCCTCGCCCACACGGACAAGCCCGACGCGCTCGGCTGTCCGGACATCATGCTCATGCTGTCCGACAGGCTCGCAGTCGTCGACAACCTTTCCGGCAAGCTCTACCTCGTGGTCTACGCGGATCCCAACGAGGAAGGCGCATACGCTGGCGCGCAACGCGAGCTGGAAGCCCTCCTGACGGCCCTGCGGCAGCCGGTCGGCGTTCCGGTCGAGGTGCCGGGCGCATCGGTGCCTGCGGTATCGGAGTTCAGCGAGCAGAAGTTTCTCGATGCCGTGGAGCGTGCGAAGCGCTACATCTTCGACGGGGACATCATGCAGGTCGTGCTCTCGCAGCGACTGTCCCACGACTATCCGGCATCCCCGCTCGCGCTTTACCGGGCGCTGCGCGCGCTGAATCCGTCGCCCTACATGTTCTATTTCGACATGGGCGGTTTCCACATCGTGGGGGCCAGTCCGGAGATCCTCGTGCGGCTCGAGAGCGGCGTCGTGACGCTCAGGCCCATTGCCGGTACGCGCCCGCGCGGCGGCACCCGGGAAGAGGACGACGCCCTCGAGCACGAGCTGCTCGCCGACCCCAAGGAGCGTGCCGAGCACGTCATGCTCATGGACCTCGGGCGCAACGACGTGGGGCGGGTGGCCGAGACCGGAACGGTCAGGGTCACCGACAACATGACCATCGAGCGCTACTCGCACGTGATGCACATCGTCTCGAACGTGGAAGGGCGTCTGCAGCCCGGGCTCGACGCCGTGGAGGTGCTGAAGGCGACCTTCCCCGCGGGCACCGTGTCCGGCGCGCCGAAGGTGCGCGCGATGGAGATCATCGACGAACTCGAGCCGACGAAGCGGGGCGTCTATGCGGGTGCCGTCGGCTACCTGGGTTTCAACGGCGACATGGATCTCGCGATCGCGATCCGGACGGCGGTCGTGAAGGACGGCCGCCTGTTCGTCCAGGCCGGGGCGGGCATCGTGGCCGATTCGGTCCCGGCGAACGAATGGGTCGAGACACAGAACAAGGCGAGAGCCATTCTCAGGGCGGCCGAACTGGCTCAGGCCGGACTGTCCGCGGGGCGCAGCAAATGATGACGATCGAATCAGCCGTGACCGGCCCTTGCGCGGGACCGGGAAAGCCCGTTCACGGAGGAGGTGAGTCATGCTCCTCATGATCGACAATTACGATTCCTTCACCTACAACCTCGTGCAGTATCTGGGCGAGCTGGGTGAGGACGTGCGGGTCTTCCGCAACGACGAGATCACCCTGGAGGACGTCGGTCGGATGCACCCGGCTCGTATCGTGATCTCGCCCGGACCCTGCACCCCGAAGGAAGCTGGGATCTCCGTGCCCCTCGTCCGGGAATTCGCCGGCCGCATCCCGCTGCTCGGCGTCTGCCTGGGTCACCAGTCCATCGGTGAGGCGTTCGGCGGCAGGATCGTCCACGCAAAGCAGCTCATGCACGGCAAGACGTCCCCGGTGCATCATCGTGGCGAAGGGGTGTTCCGGGGGCTGCCGAACCCGGTCACCGCCACGCGCTATCACTCGCTCGTGATCGCGCGCGACTCGCTGCCGGCCGAACTGGAGATCACTGCCTGGACGGACGATGGCGAGATCATGGGCGTGAGGCATCGTACGATGATGGTCGAAGGCGTGCAGTTCCACCCGGAATCGATCCTGACGGAGCATGGACACGCGCTTCTCAAGAATTTCCTGGAGGAGGCCGGAGCATGACACCACAAGAGGCGCTCGTGCGGGTGATCGAGCATCGCGAGATCTTCCACGAGGAGATGCTGTCCCTCATGCGATCGATCATGACGGGCGAACTGTCGCCGACACTGATCGCCGGCATCGTGATCGGCCTGAGGGTGAAGAAGGAAACGATCGGGGAGATCACGGCGGCGGCCACGGTCATGCGCGAGTTCGCGACCCGCGTCGAGGTCGCGGACCACGCGAATCTCGTTGATACCGGCGGGACCGGAGGCGACGAGGCGCACACGTTCAACATTTCGACGGCATCGGTCTTCGTCGCCGCGGCAGCGGGTGCGAAGGTCGCGAAGCACGGCGGTCGATCGGTCTCGAGCAAGTCCGGGAGTGCGGACGTGCTCGAGGGCTTTGGCGCGAACATCCACCTCGCTCCGTCCCAGATCGCGAAGTGCATCGACGAGCTGGGAGTCGGTTTCATGTTTGCACCCAACCACCATGGTGCGATGAAGTTCGCGGCGCCCGTACGCAAGGAACTGGGCGTGCGGACCATCTTCAACATCCTCGGGCCGCTCACGAATCCCGCGGGTGCGAAGAATCAGCTGATGGGCGTGTTCCATCCCGATCTCGTGGGCATCCAGGCGCGCGTTCTGCAGCGGCTCGGCAGTCGCCATGTGATGATCGTGCACGGTTCGGAGGGGCTCGACGAGATCTCGATTTCAGACGAGACCCTGGTGGGCGAACTCAAGGACGGGGAGGTTCGCGAGTACACCATCACGCCCGAGCAGTTCGGCATGAGCCGGGCGCCGATCGACGCGATCAAGGCTCCCACGGGCGAGATCTCGCGAGATCTCGTGCTGGCGGCCCTGAGTGGCGAGGAAGGTCCGGCACGGGACATCGTCGCGCTGAATGCCGGGGCCGCCATCTACACGGCGGGTGTCTGTCCGAGCCACGAAGCGGGTGTGCGGAAGGCGCTCGAGACGATGAAGAGCGGGGCGGCCAGACGCAAGCTCGACGAATTCGTCGCGTTCACGCAGACCTTCGCGGAGGGAGGCGCTGCGTGAGCGACATTCTCGACAGGATCCTTGCCGTGAAGCGGGAAGAGATTCTCGCGGCCCGCAATGCCGTGCCGCTGCCGATGGTCGAGGCCCAGGCACGAGCGATGCCCCCTTGTCGGGACTTCGTCGGCGCCATCCGGACGCGCATCGCGAGTGGTGCGCCGGCCGTGATCGCGGAGATCAAGAAGGCGAGTCCGAGCAAGGGGCTGCTCCGCGAGAACTTCCTGCCCGCCGACATCGCGCGGACCTACGAGCGTCACGGTGCGACGTGCCTGTCCGTCCTCACGGACGAGCAGTTCTTCCAGGGTAGTCCCGACTACCTCCGGCTGGCACGCGAGGCGTGCAGCCTGCCGGTCCTCCGCAAGGACTTCACCATCGACACCTACCAGGTCGCCGAGGCACGCGCGATGGGGGCCGACTGCATCCTGCTCATCGTCGCGGCGCTGGAACAGGATGCCATGATCGAACTCGAGCGCGTGGCGCTCGATCTCGGTCTTTCGGTGCTGGTCGAGGTCCACGACGCCTCCGAGCTGGAACGCGCGCTGGCGATGCGTACGCCACTGATCGGTATCAACAATCGGGATCTGAGGACGTTCAATACCTCGCTGGATACCACGCTCGGGCTGCTGGAGGCGGTGCCCGCCGACCGCATCGTCGTGACCGAGAGCGGAATCCACGCCCCCGAAGACGTCGCGAGAATGCGCCGGCACGCGGTCGATGCGTTCCTCGTCGGCGAGGCATTCATGCGTGCGCCCGATCCGGGCCGGGAACTCGCCCGCCTGTTCGCCATCGGCTAGGCGGCGGCGCGATCGGGCGGTGTTGTAGCGTCGCCACGAATGTTGCGCTGCGGCAATAGAATTCACTTTAACTTTGTCGGTTAATTCTTTTTCTGTTCGGCCGAAACAAGAAATTCCCTCCCCAGTACCCGGAAAGACTGCAATGTGTGGCAGAAATGCAACACTCAGCCCGTCGGCATGAAAAAAGACACGTGATTCCGCTTGTGTCTCCCCGGGGGCGTGGGCAGAATCCGGCCACCTGTCCAACCTGGAGAGGTATCTGTGGGGGCGCAAACGCAGCGCGTCTCTAGGGGAGGTGCGGACAACCGTGCCCACACTTGATTACCAACCACTCAGGAGAAGAGATGAGCAAGAAGCTACTCGTTCTGGCGATCGCCAGCGCGTTCGTCGCGCCGGCCGCCATGGCGGACGTCACGATCAGCGGCACGATCAACATGGGTCCGCAGTACGCGTCCGGGACCAACCCGACGGCAGCCGGCCAGAGCAACTCGGTCGTCACGTCCGCCGGTGGTCAGGGCTGGAGCACGCTGGGCTTCACGTCCAACTACTCGAACGTCAACCTGAACTCGACCGAAGACATCGGTGACGGCAACAAGGTCGTGTTCAACGCGCAGCTCGACTTCTCGAACACGGGCTCGACCGTGCACGACACGTCCGGCGCGCTGCGTCAGCGCAACACGTTCCTCGGCTTCGAAGGTGGCTGGGGTAGCCTGCGCATGGGTATCAACGAGCAGATCTACGAACGCTACATGTATCAGTCCGACGTCTTCGACGGCGCGGCCGGTATCGGTGGCAACCTCCAGATGCTCGGCTCGCCCGGCTACGGCGTCGTGTTCGACAACGGCAACGGCAGCTGCGCCCAGAACGCTGGTTGCGCGGGCTTCTATCGCCGTTCCGGCAACTCGATCTGGTACGACAGCCCCGACATCAACGGCTTCACGTTCGGTATCGCCCAGGGCCTGAACGCCTACCAGTCTTCGGCCGGCGGTGCCAAGCCGACCTTCACGTCGATGGGCGTCCAGTACAAGCCCGCCGACCTGCCGTTCTTCGTGAACGCCGCGTACGAGCGTCACAAGGACTTCTTCGGTCTGAACGTCATCACGGGTACTGCTGGTGCGTCGGGCTCGACCGATACGGGCATGCAGCTCGGCGGTGGCCTGATGTTTGGCGACATGTCGCTCTTCGCGCGTTACGAGCAGCTCAAGTACAAGTCCGACGGCCTCGCTACCGGCAACATCAACGAGTACAAGCGTGATGCGACGTGGTTCGGCTTCAAGTACAACGTGTCGACGGGCGCCATCGTGGCCCAGTTCGGCATCGCGAACGACGGCAAGTGCCAGATCGCCGGCGGCGCCGCGTGTAACGCGAACGACAGCGGCTCCACGCAGTATGCCCTTGGTTATCAGCACAACCTGAGCAAGCAGACTCAGCTGCTGTTCTACGGCACGCTCGTCAACAACGACCCGCTGGCCCGCTACGTGATCGCCGGTGTCGGCACGCCGACGAACGCGGCCCGTACCAACACGGGCGGCGATGTCCGCAGCATCGCAATTCTCGTCAAGCACTCCTTCTAAGAACTCCGTTTCTTGGAAAGAACGGGCACCTTCGGGTGCCCGTTTTCGTTTCGGCCTCCGTTGTCCGCAGGACGCGACTGTTTCCGGATCTCATCTTCCTCTGCGCGAACGAGCCGGACGCGGCATCCCTTCCGCCATCCGGAACGGCAGGGTTCCGGACGAATTTCGAAGCGCTCGTACCGGTATGGCTCTCGCGTGAGCAGTCAATTGCGCGCTGACGTGGACGCCGGACGGCCGCGGTCCGGCGTGCTATCGGCCGCTTGCCTGGTCGGGCAGGTGATCGTCACGTGTCTGCGCGAGCAGGGCGGGGAGCCGCCGACGGAGAAGTAGCGCCGTGAGGATGCACACGACGCCACCCACTGCGAGAGTGTGTCTGGTGCCGATGTGCTGGGCTGCGATGCCGGCGGCCAGGGCGCCCAGCGGCGCGACGCCGAGGAAACTGGTGATGTAGAGCCCGATCATCCGGCCCCGGATGTGGTCGGGCGTTCCGAACTGGATCAGCATGTTCACGGAAGCGGCGGCAGCGATTACCCCGAAGCCGATGCCCGGCATCATGAGCACGCAGAACCAGAGGGCATGCGAAACCGAGAACGCCACCAGGCTCGATCCGAGCATCACGCAGGCAAATACGGTGACCATCGGCAGCGCCTGCACACGCGGATGACTCGCGAGGTAGGCCGTTCCCGCAATGCCGCCCAGCCCCGCGCTGCTGACGAGCCAGCCGAGCGTACGGGCATCCCCTCCGAACGATTCTCCGACGACGGCCGGCATCAGTGTCACGTAAGGGCTCCCGAAGAAGCTCACGATTGCGACCACGGGCAGGAGTGTTCGGATGACAGGATGCCCGCTCGCATACCGCAGCCCCTCCCGCCACGCGTTGTGCGCCGCAGAGGATGCCCGGACGTTCGGCGTCACCGATGGAGAGTCCGTGACGGCCACCGCCGCCATCACTGCCAGAAAGCTGAACGCGTTGATCAGGAAGCACACGCCCTCGCTGGTTAGAGAGAGCAGCAGGCCCGCGATCGCCGGGCCGAACAGCCGGCCGCTGTTCATGAGAAACGAGTTCAGCGCCACCGCGTTGGGAAGATCCTCGCGTTCCGGGACCAGCACGGCGAGGAACGACTGGCGGACCGGGGTTTCGACGGACGCGATCAGGCCCTGGACGAGAGCGATCGCGAGATATCCCCGTATGTCGGATACGCCGGCGAGCGTCATCGCACCCAGCACCAGGGCCTGGCAGGCAAGCAGGGCCTCCGCGACGAGCAGCAGGCGCTTGCGATCGAATCGGTCGCCGAACGTACCCGCGACCGAGCCGATCAGCAGGATCGGCGCCTGCGTGAGGAACGTGGTGAGCCCCAGCAGCGTCGGTGAACTGGTGAGGCGATAGACGAGCCACGACAGCGCGATCGTCTGGATCCAGGACCCGATCACGGAGATCGACTGGCCGGCGTAGAAGCGTCGGAACGCGCGGTGCCGGAACGCTCTCGTGGTGTGACGCAGGCGGTACATGGCCATCACCCGCAGGAGGAGGCGCACGGCTGGCACGCCAGGGCGGCGTGCCGAAAGCCTATTGGCGCGCGCGGAAAGCGGTGACCGTCAGGCGTGAACGGGTGCACTGCCGGTCGCGCGCATTGCCGCCCGGACGGCGATCAGCCGTGCCTGCCCAGTCTCTCGAGCTGGGGACGCAGCTTCGCGAGTGTTGCCTCGAAAGCGGCTGCGCGTTCGCGTTCCTGCGCCACGACCTTCTCCGGTGCCTTGTCGACGAAAGCCCGGTTCGCGAGCTTGCCCTGTGCCCTGGCGAGTTCGGCTTCCACCCGGGCGATCTCCTTCGCGAGCCGCTCGCGCTCCGCTGCCACATCCACCTTCACGTGCAACAGGAGACGGGTCTCTCCGACGACGGCAACCGGCGCTTCGACGTCCGGCAGCGAAGGGGCAACCTGAACCTCGGAGAGGCGAGACAGCGCCTTCACGTACGGGACGAAGGCCGCGAAGTCCTCCGGGGTCGCGACGTGGAGCGGGACACGCTCTCCCGGACCGATGTTCATCTCGCCCCGCAGGTTGCGGCTGGCATCCACGATACCCTTGAGCCGTGCTACCCAGGCTTCGGCGGCCGCGTCGATCCTGTGTTCTTCCGAACGCGGGAACGGCGCCATGCAGATGCTCGGTCCCTGCCTGCCGGCCAGCGGCGCGACCTTCTGCCAGAGTTCCTCGGTGATGAAGGGGATGACAGGATGCGCCAGACGCAGGACGGCCTCGAGCACCCGCACCAGCGTCTGCCTCGTGCCTCGCTGCTGTGCGTCGTCTCCGCTCTGCATCTGCACCTTGGCGAGTTCGAGGTACCAGTCGCAGTATTCGTCCCAGATGAACCGGTACAGAGCCGTTGCGACATTGTCGAGGCGGTAATCGGCGAAGCCCTTCGCGACCTCCGCCTCGGTACGCTGCAGCGCGCTCACGATCCAGCGGTCCGGGTGGGAGAGCGACACGGAGGCCCCTTCGTCCCGTCCGCAGTCCTCGCCTTCCGTGTTCATCAAAACGAAGCGGGTCGCGTTCCAGAGCTTGTTGCAGAAGTTCCGGTACCCCTCGCAGCGCTTCAGGTCGAAGTTGATATTGCGTCCCAGCGTCGCGTACGCGGCCATCGTGAAGCGCAGCGCGTCGGCGCCGAACGCCGGAATTCCGTCAGGAAACTCCTTGCGGGTCTTCGCTTCGATCCGTGGTGCGTCCTCGGGCTTGCGCAGCCCCGTCGTCCGCTTCGCGACCAGTGCGTCGAGCCCGATGCCGTCGATCAGGTCGACGGGGTCGAGCGTGTTGCCCTCCGATTTCGACATCTTCTTGCCTTCCGCATCCCGGATGAGGCCGTGGATGTAGACATGGCGAAACGGGACACGGCCCGTGAAATGAGTCGTCATCATGATCATCCGGGCGACCCAGAAGAAGATGATGTCGAATCCCGTGACGAGCACGGTCGAAGGCAGGTAGAGGTCGAACGCCTTCTCGTCCTCGCCTTCGGGCGATGGCCAGCCGAGCGTCGAGTGGCAGACCAGTGCGGAAGAGAACCAGGTGTCGAGCACGTCCTCGTCGCGGGTCAGGGGACCGTCGCGACCTGCCTGACGTGCCAGTTCGCGCGCGTGATCCTCGTCCCGCGCGACATACACGTTGCCGTCCGCGTCGTACCAGGCGGGAATCTGGTGGCCCCACCACAGCTGGCGCGAGATGCACCAGTCCTGGATGTTCGTGAGCCACTGGTTGTAGACGCTCACCCAGTTCTCGGGGAAAAACGTCACGTCGCCCTTGCGTACGACGTCGAGTGCCACCTCCGCGATGGAACGCCCCGGATGCAGCGTGCCGTCGGGGGCGGGCCTGGACATGGCCACGAACCACTGGTCCGTGAGCATCGGCTCGACCACGGCACTGGTTCGCGCGCAGCGCGGGACCATCATCCGGTGCGCCTTGACGCCCTGGATCAGCCCCTGCGAGTCGAGATCGGCGACGATCGCCTTCCGCGCATCGTAGCGATCCAGACCGCGATAGTCCGCGGGACCGTTGTCGTTGATCTTCGCGTCGAGCGTGAAGATGTTGATCAGCGGCAGGTCGTGACGGGTGCCGACGGCATAGTCGTTGAAGTCGTGCGCCGGCGTGATCTTCACGCAGCCGGTGCCGAACTCCCGGTCGACGTATTCGTCCGCGATGACCGGGATGGTCTTGCCGGTGAGCGGGAGCACGAGACGCTTGCCGACGAGGTGTCTGTAACGGTCGTCGTCCGGATTGACCGCGACGGCCACGTCACCGAGCATCGTCTCGGGGCGCGTCGTGGCCACCGTGAGTCCGGGCAGACCGTCCTGGGGGCCGTCCGCGAACGGGTAGAGGATGTTCCAGATCCGGCCGTCTTCCTCCTCGCTCTCGACTTCGAGGTCGGACACTGCCGTTCGCAGGACCGGATCCCAGTTCACGAGCCGCTTGCCGCGGTAGATGAGGCCCTGTTCGAAGAGCCGCACGAAGGTTTCGGTCACGACGTGCGAGAGCTTCGCGTCCATCGTGAAATATTCGCGCTTCCAGTCGCACGAGTCTCCAAGGCGACGCATCTGCCGGGTGATCGTCGTGCCGGACTCTTCCCGCCAGGCCCACACCTTCTGGATGAACGCGTCGCGACCCAGGTCGCGACGACTGGTGCCGGCCGTCTCGAGCTGACGTTCCACGACGATCTGCGTGGCGATGCCGGCGTGATCCGTGCCCGGCAGCCACAGCGTGTTCAGGCCGAGCATCCGGTGATAGCGCGTCAGCGCGTCCATGATCGTCTGATTGAACGCGTGCCCCATGTGGAGCGTGCCGGTCACGTTCGGAGGCGGGAGCTGGATGCAGAATCCGGCCTTGTCGGGCGCATAGGCCGCGCCGAAATAACCCTGCGATTCCCAGAAGGGATACCACCGGCGCTCGATCTCGGCCGGCTCAAAACTCTTGGGGAGGTCCATGTGGGCCTACGGATGGGGACAGACAACGGGGCCCGATTATAGCGGGCATCATTACATCTCCGGCCTTCGACGGGACGCTCGTTTCCCATGACCGGTCGACGGTCCGGGCGACGCGTGCTCTCGCGTCCGGCCTGCTATGACTCCCCGGAACCCGGCGGGGCTTCGTGCGACGCGTCGTCGAGAGGTAGCGCCAGGTTCCTGACACGGCTGTTGAGCGTTTCCTCGATCGCCTCGCGCACCAGTTGCCGCACGCTGCCCTTCAGCTCCCGGGCGATGTGGTTCAGCGCATAGTCAAGAGAGCCCGCCAGCTCCGGCATGACTCGCCGTTCCAGGAGTGCGCCGATTTCCCGGTCGAGTCGGTCCTGGAGGCGGCGATAGACCTCGTTTTCCAGATCCTGGGTCTGCTGCCGTGTCACTGGCGGCGCGGGATCGCGCGCGTCGCTGCACGACGGCTCGGACGTGCGGGCACCCGGACTCACGAGATCCGTGAGGGTGGGGATCGGCGTCTCGTCGGTTTCCGTCGGCAGGGCGGCCGGAAGCCAGCGCTCGTGCACGCCCTTGTGGCGGCGAATCAGTGATTCCACGCGGTCCAGTACGGGATCCTCGTCCGGTTGCCCGTCCTCGGAGCCGATCGTCGGCCGGTCGGTCACGTCGGGCTCCTGCTCAGATCGTGGGAATGTATGTCGTAACCACGGTCGCGATAGAAGCGGTACCGCAGCCGACCCGCGACGAGGTCCTCCTCGTCCAGCGAAACGATTTCCACGAGCCGGTGGAAACGGCTGAAGACATCGGGCGTGTCGAGGCGCAGGTTGACCAGCACCTCGTCGCGGTCCAGCTCCGCGAGATCGTGATCCACGATGACGGGGGTCACGCCCGCGAGCCTGTGACGGGCGCGTACGTGCGGGAGAAACCCCGTGGGCGGCACGCTCCACAATTCCCGGCCGACGGCTTCCGTTGTGGCCGCGTCGGGTGTCAGCACGGCCACGCGCATGCCGCGCGAGACGGCCTTGTGGCACAGGCTGCACGCGGTCCGGAGCTTGTTCGGCGCGCGCGTGTAGAAGTCGATGCGCGTCATCGGTGCGTCGGTCACCGGCTCGCGTGACGCATCAGGAACGATGTGAGCAGTGGCACGGGCCGCCCCGTGGAACCCTTGTGGCGCCCCGATTTCCAGGCCGTGCCCGCGATGTCCAGGTGAGCCCACGCGTACTTCTCCGCAAAACGGGCAAGGAAACACGCAGCCGTCACGCTTCCGGCGGGGCGACCGCCGATATTGGCGATGTCTGCGAACGGGCTCTTCAGCTGTTCCTGGTAGTCGTCGAGAAGCGGCATGTGCCAGACACGATCCCAGATCGACGAACCCGCCGCCTCGAGTTCCGCCGCGAGTTCCGGCCTGTTCGCGTACATGCCGGTGACCACGTGGCCGAGTGCGATCACGCATGCGCCGGTGAGGGTCGCGACGTCGATGACCGCGCTCGGGTCATAGCGCTCGGCGTACGTGAGTGCGTCGCAGAGGATCAGGCGACCTTCCGCGTCCGTGTTCAGGATCTCGATCGTCTGCCCCGACATCGACGTGACGATGTCGCCCGGCTTGGTGGCCGTTCCGCTCGGCATGTTCTCGCACGTCGGAACGAGCGCCACCACGTTGACGGGCAGTTTCATCCCGGCGACGGCCTTCATGGTGCCGAGGACGCTGCCTGCCCCGGACATGTCGTACTTCATCTCGTCCATGTCCGCCGAGGGTTTCAGCGAGATGCCGCCCGTGTCGAACGTGATGCCCTTGCCGACCAGCACGACGGGCTTGTCCTTCTTCTTGCCGCCGGAGTACTCCATCACGATGAATTTCGGCGGTTCCTGCGTGCCGCTGGTCACCGACAGGAACGACCCCATGCCGAGCTTCTCGATGTCCCGGCGTTCGAGCACGGTCACCTTGAACTTGTGCTCCTTGCCGATGCCGCGTGCGGTGGCGGCGAGGTACGACGGCGTGCACACGTTGCTGGGCAGGTTGCCGAGGTCCTTCGCGAGCGACACGCCCTCCACGAGCGCTGCAGCCTCAGCGACGGCGCGGTCTTCGGCGGCCGAAGGCTTTCCGGACGCTCCGATCACGAGCCTGGAGAGGGTTGCGCCACCGTCCGGCTTCCTGCTCTTGAAGCGGTCGAAGCGATAGGAGACGTCGCCGGTAACCAGGACGGAGTGCATCGCGCGGTCGGCCGGCGCCATGTCCCCGCTCTCCCACTCCAGGCTGAAAAGGAGCATCTCGTGCGCCCCCGAACTCGCCGCGGTCTTGACCGCGGCGGCGACGGCGTCCCGGAAACCCTTCAGTCCCAGCTGATCGGCCTTGCCCAGGCCGACGACCAGCACGCGGGTGGCGCCGACCTCGGGGACCGAGTGGAGAAGCGTGCAGTCCCCGGCCTTCGTCCTGATGTCGCCGCGACGCGCGAGTGTCGCGAGATAGCCTGACGAGGCCTTGTCGACGGCCTTCGCCGACGGAGACATCTTGCCACCTTCATAGATCCCGACGACGATGCACGCGCTCCGCGCGCGGTCGGCAGAAGTGTGTTTTAGGCTGAATTCCACGAGCGCTCCTGTTAGCATTGAGGAGGGCGCCGCCGGTTGGCGCCCGCTCGAAAATTATCCCCGCCGCGTCAGAGAAAAGTCAAAGCCGTGATCTTTCACCGCGCTCTACTGCGTGAGTTCACGAATACCGGTGTAGTCGTGTTCGCGGTGCTGCTCATGATCACGGTGACCACCCAGCTCATCCGCATGCTGGGATGGGCTGCCCAGGGGATGATCCCCCCTGACGGCGTTCTCGTGCTGCTGTCGCTGGCCGCGCTTCGTTATCTTCCCATCCTGCTCGCGCTCACGGTGTTCATCTCCGTGCTCACGGCGCTCACGCGCAGCTACCGCGACTCGGAGATGGTCGTCTGGTTCACGTCTGGCCGCAGTCTCGCGGCCTGGGTACGGCCGGTACTGACGTTCTGCCTGCCGTTCGTCGTCACGATCGCCGTGCTGTCACTCGTGCTCTCGCCGTGGTCCGTGCGGAAGGCCGAGGTCTATCGTCACCAGCTGGAGAATCGGGACGACGTCTCGGCCATCTCGCCCGGCGTGTTCAAGGAGTCGAGGGACGCTGACCGCGTCTACTTCGTCGAGAAGCTCACCGCCGACCTGTCCATGGTGTCCAACATATTCGTGTATTCGAAGCAGAACGGGCGTACGGGGGTCATGGTGGCTGCGCGGGGGCACGCCGAAACCGCGCCCAACGGGGACCGCTTTCTCGTTCTGCTCAACGGTCGGCGCTACGAGGGTCGGCCCGGCTCGGCCGACTACCGGATCACGGAGTTCGGCCGCTACGCCGTGCGCATCGAGACCAAGGAATCGGGCAAGTTCGTGCCCTCGATCAGTTCCGTGCCTTCGCTGGATCTGGTACGTGATCCCACTGCGAGAAATCAGGCCGAACTCACCTGGCGCGTGGGGATTCCCGTGAGCGCGCTTATCCTCTCGCTGCTCGCGATCCCGATGAGCTTCGTCAATCCGCGGGCCGGGCGCTCGCTCAATCTCATCCTCGCGATGCTGATCTACATGGTCTACAGCAACCTGCTGTCGATCTTCCAGTCCTGGGTGAGCCAGGGAAGATTGCCGACCTGGCTGGGCTGGACCGGCGTTCACGGAGCGATGCTCGTCCTGCTCGCCTTCCTGCTGTGGAGGAGAATCTCGGTCCGGCCGCTGCTCGCCAGGAGTCGGCGATGAAGACGGTGCGCCGGTACGTCACGCGTCAGATCCTCACGTCGACGGTGCTCGTGATGGTTGCGCTGCTGATGCTCTTCTCGTTCTTCGACTTCATCCAGGAACTGGGCGACGTGGGGCGCGGCAAGTACCGGCTGATGCTCGCCCTGCTGAAAGTGGCGCTGTCGATCCCGGGGCACATCTACGAGCTGTTTCCCATCGCGGCGCTGCTCGGGACGCTGTTCGCGCTCGCGCAGATGGTGGCCCATTCCGAATACACCGTCATGCGGGTCTCGGGCGTGTCGGCATTCAGGATGATCGCGACGATCCTCCCGCTCGGCATGGCGTTCGCGGCGGTCACCTTCATGATCGGGGAGTTCGTCGTGCCCTACTCGGAGACGGCCGCCCAGAGACTGCTGCTGCGTGCCACCAACACCCGTGTCGTGGCCCAGGAATTCCGGTCGGGCCTCTGGGTCAAGGACTTCAACAGCTTCGTGAACGTGGCGCAGGTGAGCACGGATGCCGTGCTGAGTTCGGTGCGCATCTACGAATTCGACGACAACTACCGGCTGCGGGCCATAAGCGAGGCGCGAACGGGCGAGTACCAGGGCAGTGACCGGTGGTTGCTGAAGGATGTCGCGCGAACGCGCTTCTTCGGCGATCACACCGAGGCCGGGCACGAGGCCGAATCGACCTGGCGTTCGGTCCTGAACCCCTCCATCCTCAATGTGCTGATGGTGGTGCCCGAGCGGATGTCCCTGGCGGACCTGTACACCTACATCGGCCACCTCCGCGAAAACCACCAGGCCACTTCGCGGCACGAGATCGCGCTGTATTCGAAGATCACCTACCCGGTCGCCGTCATCGTGATGATGATCCTCGCCCTGCCGTTCGGCTACGTGCGCGTGAGGGAAGGGGGCATCAGCGGCAAGCTGTTCGTCGGCATCATGCTGGGCCTCGGATTCCACCTGATATCGCGTCTGTTCGGACACCTCGGACTGCTGAACGCGTGGCCGCCACTGTTCAGCGCGGCATTTCCGACGCTGCTGTTCCTCCTCGCCGGCGGCGTACTGCTCTGGAAGGTGGAGAGACGGTAGGGCCGGCCGCCCCGGGTCAGCTCGTGGGCGCGCGGACGACGCGCGTACGGAGCACCCTGTCGTGCAGGAACTGCCTCTCGCGATCCAGCAGGGCCCACCAGAAGGTCAGGCCGAAAGCGAGCAGCCCCGCGAGTGCCAGGACGTAGCGGAGGGTCGCCCGTCCGATCGAGAGAGGGCGCCCCGCTGGTCCGACGACCCTCAGCCCCCAGGTCTTCATCGCGAGCGTCTGTCCGGTCCGGTGCCAGCAATAGACGAAATACGCGCCGGCCACGACGACGAGATACAGCTGGTACACGACGCGCAGCGGGCCGTGGGTCGCATCCCCGAGCAGCACGGTGAATGCCCACGAGGCCACGAAGGTCAGGCCGAACATCAGCATCCCGTCGTAGACGAAGGCTCCGAACCGCGGCCAGAGGCGAGCGTTGGCGTTGCCATGCGGCACGTCGCCGCTTCCCCCGGGTGGGGGGGGGGAGGAATCGGTGGCGGCGGGTTGTGCGCCGCTCACGGGTGGCGTGTCCGGGCGTCCCGCAACGCGTCCTTGAGTTCGGGCGGGAACTGTTCGTATTCGAGCCACTTCTGCAGGATCTCGCGCCGCTTGTCCTTCGGCAGGTGCTGGATCTGCTTGAAGATTTCCTTGGCTTCCGCCCGCTGCTGAGGGGTGAGGGACGCCCAGTGCTGCATCCGGTTCTGGATCCGGCGCTGCTGTGCCCGACTGAGCGAGGGATATTTCTGCGCGATCACGAGCCAGCGCTCGCGACGTTCGGGTTCGAGCGAGTCCCAGTCACGCTCGAAGGGCTGGAGGATTTCCTTTTGCTGGGTGCTCAGCTGGCCCCATGTCGGGGCGGAGAAGGTCCCCTCGGCGTGGCCGGCCGTCGGGCCTACGGTGAGCAAGCCGACGAAGGCTAGTCCTGCAGCGATGCGGAAATCCATTGATGAAAACCCTTGTCGAGGTAGGCATTGAGGGGGAGCTCATCCGCCAGGAGCTCCAGCTCTTCCGTCTCCGGAGGAAACATCGACTCTTGCCAGACGTAGATGCCGACAAGGGCCACCAGGAGTGCCGTGGCCGGGACCAGGATCTTCGCTGCGCCGAAGCGCGAGTGACCGGACAGATGTGCGCCGCCGGACGACCAGCCGATACGACCTGCGGCCTCGCGCTCGCGAGCGCGAACGACCGCACTCTCGCGAGCAGTCTGAAGGCGGCGCAGGATTCGGGGATCCAGGTCGGCCACTGTGTCGTCGAGATATTGGGCGACGCGTGCCCCCACCTCGTGTTCGTTCATGGCTCGATACCCCTTTTCCGCAGAAATGCCGCAATGGCATGCGTTGCCCGCGAGCAATGCGTCTTCACACTGCCTTCCGAGCAACCCATTGCTTCAGCCGTTTCCGCGACATCCAGTTCTTCCCAATAACGGAGCAAAAATGCCTCCCGTTGACGCGTGGGGAGCTTTTCGATGGCCTCCCCGATCATGCCGGCGACCTGGGCACGCTCGACCTGTTCGGCAGGCCCGCCATCCCGGTTGCTGCCCTCGGTGACTTCGATGTGCTCGAGCGGATCGGAGTCGTCATCCTCGGGTCCGGAGCCGAGGGAGGACAGCAGCGTGCTCCAGAGATTCCGGACCTTCTGGCGACGAAAGTGATCCCGGATCGTGTTCTGGAGTATTCGCTGGAAAAGCAGGGGCAGTTCCGGGGCAGGCTTGTCCGCGTACTTCTCGGCGAGCTTCAGCATCGAGTCCTGGACGAGGTCCAGGGCGAGATGATCGTCGCGGACAGCGAATACCGCATGCTTGAACGCACGACGTTCCACGCTTGCGAGAAAATTGGCAATTTCCTGCTCGGTAGCCAGATTCTTGAGCCTTTCTAGGGGTCGGACGGAGCGCTGGAGGTCCCGGCGAAGCGGGGCGGATGTTAGCATCCCGAGACGCTTCCATCGATTCCGATGGCCGCCCGCGGAGCCGATGCGATGACGTGGGCGAACCGGAGGGACCGGCGGATTTCCGGTCTAGAATAGGCCACTCGGCGCAAACCGATGCAAACGATCAATTTCACCCATCATTTCCTGATCGCCATGCCCAGCATGGCGGACCCCAATTTCTCGAAGACTCTGACGTATGTCTGCGAGCACAACGAGCAGGGCGCGCTGGGGGTGGTGGTCAATCGTCCCATCGACATGACGCTCGGGGCACTGTTCGCCCAGATCGAGCTGGATCTGACCGACAACGAATTGCTGAACCAGCCCGTTTATTACGGCGGCCCCGTGCAGGTCGATCGCGGGTTCGTGCTGCACCGGCCCCTGGGAGAATGGCAGTCGACGCTGGCCGTCGCGGACGAGATCGGTCTCACGACCTCCCGCGACATTCTCCAGGCGGTCGCGGAGGGCCGCGGACCCGAAGACCTGCTCGTGAGCCTCGGGTACGCCGGCTGGGCGCCGGGGCAGCTCGAGGAGGAGATCAAGCAGAACGCGTGGCTCACCGTCGTCGCCCGGCCCGGGCTCATCTTCGGCATGCAGCCCGAGGAACGCTTCGCTGCCGCGATGGACCTTCTCGGAATCTCGCCCGCCTTTCTGTCGGACGAGGCGGGTCACGCGTGAACCCCGGGACCCTCGCCTCGAAACCTGACGACGGCGCGGCGGCCGTGCCCGCGAGCGGCACGGTGCTCGCATTCGATTTCGGCCTGAAGCGTACGGGGGTCGCCGTGGGGGATCTCGCTCTCGGCGTCGCGCATCCCCTCGTGACGCTCGCATCGGGCGACGGGCACGCTCTCGAGCGGGATCTCGACCGGCTCGTCTCCGAATGGGAGCCGGTCATGTTCGTGGTCGGCATGCCGACCACGGACGACGGCAGGCCGCACAGGCTCGCGGACACGATCAGGGCCTGGGCGGGACGGCTGCACGACCGCTACCGGGTACCCCTCCGGTTCGTGGACGAATCCCTGAGCTCGCACGCGGCCGGTCTGGCCCTCGCGGAGACCGGCGTGCGCGGCGTTCGCCAGAAACGCCATCTCGACGCGGTGGCGGCGCAGCAGATCCTGCAGGATTTCATGGACGGGCAGCATGCGATTGCCTGACCCGGAAGCCCTGCTGGCACGGCTCGCCGACTCGATGAGGCCCGAGGTCGCTTCCGACACCGGTCTCATCGGTATCCACACGGGCGGCGTGTGGGTGGCCGAACGCCTGCACGACATGCTCGGCCTCGAGACGCCACTGGGCACGATCGACGTCGCGTTCTATCGCGACGACTACGGTCAGCGCGGCCTGAAACCCGAGGTCCAGCCGTCGGCCATTCCGTTCGACGTCTCGGGGCACGACGTGATCATCGTGGATGACGTTCTCTACACCGGGCGCACGGTCCGGGCGGCGCTCAACGTCCTGTTCGACTATGGACGCCCGGGGCGTGTGCGTCTTGCCGCGCTCGTGGATCGCGGCGGCAGGCAGCTGCCGATCTGCGCCCAGTTCGTGGGCGGGGCCGTGGATCTGGGCGAGGAACGGCGCGTGGTATCGCTCGCGCGGGCCGACGACGGCACACTGGCACTCGCGATGAAGGAGCCGCGCGGTGCAGCGTAATCCGCAGCTGGGCGAGGATGGGCAACTGCGTCACCTCCTGTCGATCGACGGCCTGCCCCGGGACGTGCTCGTGAACATCCTGGACACTGCGCGGTCGTTCGTGTCGGTCACGGAGCGTGAGGTGAAGAAGGTGCCGCTGCTGCGCGGCAAGTCGGTCTTCAACGTATTCTTCGAGCCGTCGACGCGTACGCGGACGACCTTCGAGATTGCGGCGAAGCGCCTGTCGGCCGACGTGATCAATCTCAACGTCGCGACGTCGTCGCAGACGAAGGGCGAGAGCCTGCTCGACACCGTGGCCAACCTTGCGGCCATGCAGGCCGACATGTTCGTGGTACGCCACGCGTCCAGCGGCGCCCCCTATCTCATCGCCCGTCACCTGTCTCAGGACATCCACGTCATCAACGCAGGAGACGGGCGCCACGCGCATCCCACCCAGGGCCTCCTGGACGTGTACACGATCCGCCATTTCAAGGAGGACTTCACGAAGCTCACCGTCGCGATCGTCGGCGACCTCATGCATTCGCGAGTGGCACGATCGGAGATTCACGCGCTGACCACCCTGGGCGTCCCGGAAGTCCGGGTGATCGGCCCCAAGACACTGATACCACCGGACGTCCAGAAGCTGGGCGTCCATGTCCATCACGACATGGCGCGCGGACTGCGCGGCGCGGACGTCGTCATGATGCTCCGACTGCAGAACGAACGGATGAACGGCGCGCTCCTGCCTTCCGCTCAGGAATACTTCAAGACCTACGGACTCACGCCCGAGCGGCTGCTTCTCGCGAAACCCGATGCGATCGTCATGCATCCGGGGCCGATGAACCGGGGCGTGGAGATCGATTCCGCGGTAGCCGACGGCCGACAGTCCGTGATCCTTCCGCAGGTCACGTTCGGCATCGCGGTCCGGATGGCGGTCATGGCGATTCTCGCGGGTGGAGGCTGACGTGGTCCGTGTCCGCATCTCGAACGGGCGTCTCGTCGATCCGGCTTCCGGTCGGGACGAGGTCGGCGACCTCTTCGTCGCCGACGGCGCGATCGTCGCCTCCGGTCGTGCGCCCGACGGATTCACCGCCGACAGGGTGATCGACGCGACCGGACTCGTGGTTGCGCCGGGACTAGTGGACCTGGGGGTTCGTCTGAGGGAACCCGGCTTCGAGTACCGCGCGACGCTCGAGAGCGAACTCGTGGCGGCGGCGGCAGGCGGCATCACCTCCGTCGCGTGCCCGCCCGACACCGATCCGCCGCTCGACGAGCCCGGTCTCGTCGAAATGCTCAAGCGTCGCGCGTCGAGCCTTGCGCTCACGAACGTGTATCCCGTCGGAGCCCTGACGCGATCGCTGGGCGGCGAAAGGCTCGCGGAGATGATGGAACTCGCCGAGGCCGGTTGCGTCGCGTTCTCGCAGGCGGATGCACCGTTCGCGGATCTCACCGTGCTGCTCCGGGCACTCCAGTACGCCGCCACGTTCGACCTCGCGGTCTGGCTGAGGCCGGAGGATTCCGCGCTCGCGTCCCGGGGCGTCGCCCACGAAGGAGAGGTCGCTACCCGCCTGGGGCTGCCCGGAATACCCTCGCTTGCGGAGACCGTCGCGATCGCGACGATTCTCCTGGTCGCACGCGAAACCGGTGCACGGGTGCATCTGTGCCGGATCTCGACCGCGAGGGGCGTGTCCATGGTGCGGGAGGCGAAGGCCGACGGCGTGCCCGTCACCTGCGACGTGTCCGCGAATCACGTGCACCTGTCCGAAATGGACATCGGGTTCTTCGATTCGAACTGTCGCCTCTCGCCACCGTTGCGCCATCCCCGCGATCGCGACGCACTGGTGGCGGGGCTGGTGGACGGGACGATCGACGCGATCTGCTCGGATCACACGCCGGTGGACGAGGACGGCAAGGATCTGCCGTTCTCGGAGGCCGAACCGGGGGCGACCGGGCTGGAACTCCTGCTGCCTCTCACCATCAAGTGGGGAGGGGGCCGACCGCTGCCCGAAGTGCTGCGGCCCGTCACGGTGGGGCCTGCACGCGTCCTCGGCATTCCGGCTCCGACACTGGACGCAGGCGCCCGGGCGGACCTCTGCGTCTTCGATCCATCGCTATGGTGGCGCGTGGAACCGTCGGCCCTGCGCAGTCAGGGGAAGAACACTCCTCACCTGGGTTACGAGCTTCAGGGCCGTGCCTGCTACACGCTCGTGAGCGGTCAGGTCGTGTTCGAGCGTTGACTCGCGAACTCCGGCGGGGGCCGTTCGCGGCGCCCCAACGAAATCGATACCGAAGGAATGCCTATGAATCCGCTCCTTGATTTTTCGGGTCTGCCGAAATTCGACGAATTCCGTCCCGAGCACGTCGCGCCGGCCGTCGACACGCTGCTCGACGAGAACCGCCGGATCATCGATCGCATCGTCAACGATGCCGGCGCGCCGACCTGGGACTCGTTCGTTCAGCCTCTCGATGACGCGAACGAACGCCTGTATCGCGCCTGGGGTCAGGTCGCGCACATGAACGCCGTCATGAACGGCCCCGAACTTCGCGCGTCGTACAACTCGACCCTGCCGAAGATCGCCCAGTACGGCACGGAGCTGTCCCAGAACGAAGGTCTCTACAGGAAGTACAAGGCCCTGCACGATCAGGCGGCGTTCGCGACACTCGGACCGGCCAGGCAGCGGATCGTCGAGAACCGGCTCCGGGATTTCCGGCTCGGTGGTGCGGAGCTCCCGCCCGAGAAGAAGGATCGCTTCAAGGCCGTGGCGGAGCGTCTCGCGGACCTGTCGTCGCGCTTCAGCGACAACGTTCTCGATGCCACGAATGCCTTTGCGCTCTATACGTCCGACGCTGACGACGTGGCAGGCATCCCGGAGGACGACCTGCAGGCGGCCCGAGGCGCGGCGGCGCGGGAGGGGCGCGAAGGGTGGAAGTTCACGCTGCAGATTCCGTCCTACCTTCCCGTGATGCAGTACGGGAACTGTCGCCGCCTCCGCGAACGCATGTACCGGGCGTACGTGACGCGGGCGTCCGAGTTCGGCGATCCACGTCTGGACAACACGCCGGTCATTGCCGAGATTCTGGCGTTGCGCCGCGAGGAGGCCGAGTTGCTGGGGTACCGCAGCTACGCCGACGTGTCGCTGGTGCCGAAGATGGCGGAGTCGCCGGAGCATGTCCTCGAGTTCCTGAGGGACCTCGGGGCCCGCGCCCGGCCATTTGCCGAGCGCGACCTCGCGGACCTGAAGGCGTTTGCTCGTGCGACTCTCGGGCTCGACGAGCTCGAGGCATGGGACATCGCCTGGGCCTCGGAGAAGCTGCGCCAGGAGCGCTATGCCTTTTCCGAACAGGAGGTGAAGCAGTACTTCCCCGAGGATCGCGTGGTCGCCGGCATGTTCCGTCTGGTCGAGACGCTCTACGGCCTGAGCATCCAGCCCGACGACGCGCCGGTCTGGCATCCCGACGTGCGTTTCTTCAGGGTCGTGTCCGAGGGTGGACAGACCGTGGGTCAGTTCTACATGGATCTCTATGCGCGGACGTCCAAGCGCGGTGGCGCATGGATGGACGACGCGCGCGCGCGGCGAAGCCTCGCCGGCGGTGTGCAGACCCCCGTGGCCTATCTGAACTGCAACTTCTCGGCGCCGCTGCCGGGCAGGCCGGCGCTTTTCACGCACGACGAGGTCGCCACCCTGTTCCACGAGTTCGGACACGGCCTGCACCACCTGCTCACGCAGGTGGACGACCTGGCCGTGTCCGGCATCAACGGCGTCGAATGGGATGCCGTCGAACTGCCGAGCCAGTTCATGGAGAACTTCTGCTGGGAATGGGAGGTGCTGAGCGGTCTCACCGGACACGTGTCGACCGGGGATCCGCTCCCCCGCGGCCTTTTCGACAAGATGCTTGCGGCGAGAAACTTCCAGAGCGGCATGCAGATGGCCCGGCAGCTCGAGTTCGCGCTCTTCGATCTCCGCGCGCATTTCGACTTCGTGCCTGCGCGAGACGTGTCGATCATGGATCTGCTCGAGGAAGTCCGGAAGGAGGTCGCGGTGGTGCATCCGCCCGCATTCAACCGCTTTCCGCACAGCTTCGCCCACATCTTCGCGGGCGGCTACGCGGCCGGGTACTATAGCTACAAGTGGGCGGAGGTGCTTTCGTCCGACGCCTTCGGGCTGTTCGAGGAAGCAGGGGTTCTCGATCGTGACACGGGCCGCCGGTTCTGGAAGGAAATTCTCGGCGTCGGCGGCAGTCGTCCTGCCATGCAGTCCTTCGTGGCGTTTCGCGGGCGCGAGCCGTCGATCGATGCCCTCCTGAGACACAATGGCATGGTCGCTGCCTGAGAGTTCACGAAGCGTCGGGAGACACGTGCGATGAGCAGGCTCTGGTTGATGGGGTTTTCGGTGTTCGTGGTGCTGAGCGGCACCGCAGTGGCTCAACAGAAGCTCTACCGCTGGACCGATGCGGACGGCAGGGTCTTCTACACGGATCGCGTGCCACCCGGGGAGGCCCGGAATGTCGAACGCAAGGCGCTCGGCGACCGGCCCGGGAGCGGATCTCTACCGTATGACCTGCAGCGCGCAATGAAGCTCTTCCCGGTAACGGTCTACGCGTCCGACTGCGGAACGCCCTGTGACAGCGCGCGAAAGCTCCTCGAATCGAGAGGGGTGCCCTACACGGAAAAGGACGCACGTGACCCTGTCGTTCAGGCCGAGATTCGAGGTCGTACCGGCTCGTCGTCGGTGGAAGTGCCCATCCTGATCGTCGGGCAGTCCGTGACCCGTGGCTGGGAGGCCGGGCAATGGAACGCCGCGCTCGACGCGGCCGATTATCCGCGGGCATCGAGGCTGCCGCCCGGCGTGCAGGCGCGATCCGCGACAGGGAGCGCGGTCGGTGCACCCGGGGCGTCGGCCTCCGGCAACCCGGCGGGGACGGCCGCGACCGCGGAGCGACCGACATCCCCGAAGTGACATGAAGATTGCAACGTGGAACGTCAATTCGCTCAAGGTGCGGCTCGGCCAGTTGCAGGAGTGGCTGGCGCGGGAAGCGATCGACGTCGTCTGTCTGCAGGAGACCAAGCTCGAGGACTCGGCGTTTCCGGTCGAGGCACTCGACGCCCTGGGCTACCATTCGTCGTTCACCGGCCAGAAGACCTACAACGGCGTGGCCATCCTGAGCAGATACCCGGCCGAGCACGTCGAGAGTGGCATCCCCTCGTTCGATGACCCGCAGAAGAGGGTGCTCAGCGCGACGATCTGCGGTGTGCGCGTCGTGTGCGCGTATGTACCCAATGGTCAGAGCGTCGATTCCGACAAGTACCGGTACAAGCTGGAGTGGCTGTCGGCGTTCCAGCGCTGGCTCCAGTCACAACTCTCCGACTGGGGGCGTGTCACCGTCCTGGGCGATTTCAACATCGCACCCGAAGACCAGGACGTCCACGACCCGAAGGCGTGGGAAGGTCAGGTGCTCGTGAGCGAGGCCGAGCGTGCGGCCTTTCGCGGCATCTGCGAGCTCGGTTTTCGTGACAGCTTCCGGCTCTTCCCACAGGCGGAGCGTTCGTTCACGTGGTGGGACTACAGGATGAACGCCTTCCGACGGAAGATGGGGTTGCGCATCGATCACATCCTGGTCTCGGAGATTCTCGCGCCGGCGTGCCGAGCCTGCACGATCGAGACGGGCATGCGTGCTCTCGAACGCCCGTCCGATCACGCGCCCGTCGTGGCGGAGCTCGCACTGGAGTCGTGAACCCCGCCGGCGACGAGGTGCGGACCTCGGGGGCCATGGGGACGGCCCGCGCCGCATGTCATCCGGGATCCGGGTGTGACCGTTCGTCGAGGCCGAGTTCCTGGATTTTCCTCGTCAGTGTGTTCCTGCCAAGGCCCAGCAGGCTCGCGGCCTCGATGCGACGGCCGCCCGTGTGGGCCAGCGCCTTGAGAATGAGCGCGCGCTCGAAGGCGCGGGTCATGTCGTCCATGATGCGACGCTCGCCGCGCTTCAGCGCGCTCTCGGCCTCACGTTCGAGCGCCCCGATCCAGTTCTCTCCCGCACTCGAGTCCGGTTTCTCCCGAATCTCGCCGGGCAGATCGGCGACGTCCACGTTCGATCCCGGTGCCATCACCGTGACCCAGTGGCAGATGTTCTCGAGCTGACGAACGTTCCCGGGCCAGTCGAGCGTCGTGAGATATTTCATCGCGGCGTCGGTCAGTCGCTTCGGCTCGACACCGAGTTCCCGTGCGCTTTTCGCGAGGAAGTGCCGGGCGAGCAGTGGTACGTCTTCACGACGCTCCCGAAGGTTCGGCAGTCGCAGGCGGATCACGTTGAGTCTGTGGAACAGATCTTCCCTGAACAGCCCCTGCTTCACGCGGGACTCCAGATCCTGGTGCGTGGCGGCGATGATCCGGACGTTGGCCTTGATGGGCTGATGGCCACCCACACGATAGAACTGGCCGTCCGACAATACGCGCAGCAGGCGTGTCTGCAGGTCCGACGGCATGTCGCCGATCTCGTCGAGAAAAAGCGTGCCGCCTTCCGCCTGTTCGAACCGTCCGCGGCGTGTCGTCTGTGCGCCCGTGAATGCGCCGCGCTCGTGCCCGAACAGCTCCGATTCCAGGAGATCCTTCGGGATTGCAGCCGTGTTGATCGCGACGAACGGGTGGGCGGCCCGCGGGCTGTGGCGATGCAGTGCCCGCGCAACGAGTTCCTTGCCGGTTCCGGACTCGCCGTTGATCAGTACCGTGGCCTGGGACTGGGTCAGTCGTCCGATCGCCCGGAAGACCTCCTGCATCGACGAGGCCTGGCCGAGGATCTCCGGCGCGCTCTCCATGGCGTCGCCGACTTCTTCTGCCTGGCCGACTTCGGTCATCGCGCGCCTGATCAGGTCGACCGCCTGGTCGACGTCGAAAGGCTTCGGGAGATACTCGAAAGCGCCGTGCTGGAACGCGGAGACCGCGCTCTCGAGGTCCGAGTACGCCGTCATGATGATGACGGGCAGCATGGGAAACCGTGTCTTGAGCTGCTGCAGCAGTTCTATGCCGGAGCCGCCGGGCATCCGGATGTCGCTCACCACGACCTGCGGAGGTGTCGACCCGAGTGCGGCAAGGGCTTCCTGGGCGCTCGAGAACGTGTGGTACGGGATGTCTTCCCGTGCAAGGGCCTTCTCGAACACCCATCTTATGGAGCGGTCATCATCGATGATCCAGACTGGTCTCATGGCTCGGCTCAGTGCCTCTGGTTGCGGTTGGAGTCGCCGTTGGTCACGACCGTCTCCGTGATCGGCAGAAGAATCGTGAAGCAGGTTTCACCGGGACGGCTCTCGACCTCCACGATTCCATGATGCTGGTGCACGAAGGTCTGGGCGATCGTGAGGCCCAGCCCGGTTCCGCCTTCCCGGCCGGAAATGAGCGGGAAGAACACGCGTTCCTTGATCTCGTCGGGGATGCCCGGACCGTCGTCGATCACGTCCAGGGACACGGCGAGGCGGTAGAGCTTCTTGCCGAGCGTGAGCTGGCGCAGGATCCTGCTGCGAAAAGTGATCGTCCCGTGGCCCTTCATCGCCTGCGCGGCATTGCGGGCCACGTTCAGTACCGCCTGGATCAGCTGCTCGCGGTCTCCCACGATGTTGGGCAGGCTGGAGTCGTAGTCGCGTTTGATCGCTATGCCGGGGAACTCCGCGAGAAGGAGCGTCCTGACCCGCTCGGTGACCTCGTGGATGCTTAGCGCGACCGGCTTCGGCAGCCGATGGGGAGTGAGCATGCGATCCATGAGCGACTGGAGGCGGTCCGCCTCGCTCATGATCACCTGCGTGTATTCCCGCTGGTCCGCGCGGTCGAGTTCGCGCTCCAGGAGCTGAGCCGCACCACGCAGCGCACCGAGCGGATTCTTGATCTCGTGTGCGAGGTTTCTGAGCAGTTCGCGGTTGGCCTGCGTCTGACCGAGCAGGCGTTCCTCGCGTGCGATGCGGAGCTGCTGCTGCGTCGGCGAGAGTTCCACGAGCGTGCCCGATTCACCGTCGCTCTCGTACGGCGTGACCGTGCAGGTCATCACGGTCCGCTGGAGCGCCGTCCCCGTGTTCGCGACGAGCGCCAGATCGTGCTGGGTAACCGTCGCACGATCACGCAGGGCCGCCGTCACCGCGGCCTCGAGGTCGTGGGAATCAACGAACGCATCCTGGAGGGTTTGCCCGATCATGCTCTTCCTGCTCGTGCGAAACAGATCTTCCGCAGCGGGATTCAGATATCTCACGCGCTGTTCCGTGTCGACGAGCAGCACGGCGGTCGAGAGGAGGTCCAGACCTTGGAGAGCATCTGGTTTCATTTGTATGCGCTCCGGAGCCATGACGGTGGCTTTGCAATTAGCGCGCCACCGGAGTTGGGAATGTGAGGCCAGCGCGAGAAAGTCGAACGGTTCCCGAGGGCGGCGTTCAGCGGATGGCCGACAGCTCGCGTTCGATCGCTTCCACGTTGCGCTGATGGCGTTGCACCGCTTCGAGCGCCGGATCGGGAGACTCGCGCTCGCGACCGCTCGTGGAGGTACTCTGCGAAAGCGTGCGGCGAGCCGCTTCGAGCAGACGTCGCTCCTCCGCGAGTTCCCGCTCGAGAATCTGACGCCGGTCCAGGTCGCGCCGCTGTTGCGTGGCAGGATCGATCCGTACGGTCTCCCGATCCTGCCCGGGGGGCTGCGCGCTCGATCCTGGTGCATGGCCAAGCCGTTTTGGTGCGGCATGGGGCACCGGTTCGAAGCACATCACCTTTCGGGCATTCTTCACCGGGACATTGGCGAACGTGATCCGCCCGTCGGCATCCACGTACTTGCATGTCTGCCCGGCCAGCGCCGGTGCGATGCAGGCGACAGTGAGTGCAGCGAGTGTGATGAATCGCATGGTCGCTCTCGGTGCGTCGGGACTCGGCCGCCCTGGCGAGGCCCTCTCGTCGGACGAGTCTATGCGAGGGCTCGGGGCTCTGCAATCGCAGGGACCACGGGAGGAAAAAAGAAAGGCGGGGTATCGGCCCCGCCTTTCGAGTCGCGATGGGAACCGCGATGTGGTGCGTTCCGGTCAGGCGCTGTAGTAGAGCTCGAATTCGACCGGATGGGTCGTCATGCGGAACCGGGTGACTTCCTCCATCTTGAGTGCGATGTAGGCGTCGATCATCTCGTTGGAGAACACGCCTCCACGCGTGAGGAACTCGCGGTCGTTGTCGAGGGCCTCGAGCGCCATGTCGAGGGACGAGCAGACGTTCGGAACCATCTTGGCCTCTTCGGGCGGAAGGTCGTACAGGTTCTTGTCGATCGGATCGCCCGGGTGAATCTTGTTCTGGACGCCGTCGAGTCCAGCCATGAGCATTGCCGTGAAGGCCAGATAAGGATTCGCCGTGGGATCCGGGAAACGCACTTCGATCCGGCGAGCTTTCTCGCTCTGGACGAACGGAATGCGAATGGACGCCGAACGGTTGCGCGCCGAGTAGGCGAGATTGATCGGTGCCTCGAATCCCGGAACCAGCCGCTTGTAGGAGTTGGTCGACGGATTGGTCAGGGCGTTCAGTGCGCGGGCGTGCTTGATGATGCCGCCGATGTAGTAGAGCGCGAACTCGGACAGGCCTGCGTAGCCGTTGCCCGCGAACAGGTTCTTGCCGTCCTTCCAGATCGACTGGTGGCAGTGCATGCCCGAGCCGTTGTCACCGACGATCGGTTTCGGCATGAACGTCGCGGTCTTGCCGAACTGGTGGGCGACGTTGTGGACCGTGTACTTGAGGATCTGCAGCCAGTCCGCACGCTGGACCAGCGGCGCGAACATGGTGCCGATCTCGCACTGACCGGGCGCGGCCACTTCGTGGTGGTGCACCTCGACCTCGACGCCCTGCTCCTCGAGGGCGAGGCACATGGCCGAGCGGAGGTCCTGCAGGGAATCGACGGGCGGCACGGGGAAGTACCCGCCTTTCACCGCCGGGCGGTGCCCCATGTTTCCACCGTCGATGTCGAGGCCGGCCGACCAGGGCGCCTCCGACGAGGAAATCCGGACGAAGGATCCGGACATGTCCACGTTCCAGGTAACGGTGTCGAACACGAAGAACTCCGGCTCCGGACCGAAGTAGGCGACGTCGCCGATCCCGGAGGACTTCAGGAACGCTTCGGCGCGCTTCGCGATGGAGCGCGGGTCACGGTCGTAGCCCTTGCCGTCCGCCGGTTCGATCACGTCGCAGGTGAGGATGAGCGTGGACTCGTCCGTGAACGGGTCGAGGCGGGCGGTCCCTGCATCGGGCATCAGCAGCATGTCGGAGGCCTGGATGCCTTTCCAGCCGGCAATCGAGGACCCGTCGAACGCGTGCCCGTCGACAAACTTGTCCTCGTTGAAGGCCTTGGCCGGCACCGAAACGTGCTGTTCCTTACCGCGGGTATCGGTGAACCGGAAGTCAACGAATTTGACCTCGTTGTCTTTGACCATCTTCATGACGTCGGCTGGGGACATCCTTTCTCTCCTAGAACTGGGTAGGGTATTGGAAAACAAACAAATCCCGTGACGAGTCACGGGCTTGGCTGACAAGTCCGCCTTGGTGCAGATTCCATGCCATCACTTCTGGCCGAAAAAACATTGTGCCACAATCCGTTAACACTCCGTATCGAGTGCGCTCGGCACCGTTCGGGTGCGTGCCCGGTGGCTCGCGCACAAATTTGGTGCGAGCTTCGGAGGCCCGGAGCGACGCCCGGGAAGACCAAACCATTGAGCATGAAGGGGTAACCGATGGGCAGACTGACACAGATTCTCGAAGGGGCTCAGGGCAGGGCGAAGGAACTCGGTCTGCCATACGACGGGGCACTCCTGCCGGCGGAGGCTCACGAACTCCTGTCCCTCGCGCCGGGGGCGCGGCTCGTCGACGTGCGCACGCGCGCCGAACTGGAATGGGTAGGACGGGTTCCTGGCAGCGTGGAGATCGAGTGGCAAACCTACCCCGGTGGGCAACCGAACCCGGACTTCGAGGCCGAACTGACGCATCAGGTGGATCGGGAATCTCTCGTCATGTTTCTCTGCCGGAGCGGTGGGCGCTCGCACGCCGCGGCCGCGGCCGCGAAGCAGTTCGGCTACACGGAAGTCTACAACGTGCTCCAGGGTTTCGAGGGGGACAAGGACCCGCAGAGTCATCGCAACACCGTGGGAGGCTGGCGTTTCTCGGGGCTTCCCTGGATCCAGAGCTGACGGCCGGCCAGACCTCGGGCGTAACGATCCGCGCGTGCCGCAACGTCGGGCACGCGCCGGGTCCCGGTTGGGGCGCGCAGGCTGTCGTGATCGTGCGGGAGAACGGCTGGCGTCAGTCCGGCGTCCACTGGATCCAGCCCGTCCAGGCGGTCACCAGCACCAGGATGCCGAATGCGATCCGGTACCACGCGAATATCGTGAAGTCGTGATTCGCCACGTAGCGGATGAGGCCCCGCACGGCGACGATGGCACTCAGGAACGCCGCGATGAACCCGACACCGAAGATTTCGAGGTCGTCGTGGGACAGGAGGGCGCGGTGCTTCCAGAGGTCGTAGAAGCCCGCGGCCGTCAGTGTCGGAATGGCGAGGAAGAACGAGAACTCGGTGGCGGCCTTGCGTGAAAGGCCGAAGAACAGTCCGCCGATGATCGTGGATCCGGACCGGGACGTGCCGGGAATCAGTGCGAGTGCCTGGGCGAACCCGATCTTCAGCGCGTCCAGAGTGGTCATGTCGTCGACGCGGTCGACCGAGACGCGGTGTTCGCGGCGCTCGACCCAGAGGATCAGCACACCACCGATCACGAACGCGAGTGCCACCGGAATGGGCTGGAACAGATGCGCCTTGATGAAACTGCCGAAAAGCAGCCCGAGCACGGCTGCCGGCATGAATGCGACCATCAGGTTCAGCACGAAGCGCTGCTGTTGCGGTTCCGATCGGATGCCCTCGATCGAGCGGAGAAGCCGCTCCCGGTATTCCCAGCAGATCGCGAGGATCGCACCGAGCTGGATGAAGATCGCGAAGACCTTCGCCCGCTCGTCATTGAACTGAAGCAGCTGCTCCGTGATGATGAGGTGGCCGGTGCTCGAGATCGGGAGAAATTCGGTGAGACCCTCCACGATACCGAGGATCAGTGCCTTGACGAGAACGATCGGATCCATGGGCGGCGCGGATTATAGCGGGCCCGCGCCGCCGAGTCCCGACTTTGTGGCGGTGGCCGAGCCTCAGGCCTTCGAGTAGATCTCGCCTCCCTTGCCGAGAAACTCCTCGGCCTTCTGTTCCATGCCCTTCTCCAGCGCCTCGGCCTCCGTGACGCCGCTGTTCCGGGCGTAATCACGCACGTCCTGGGTGATCTTCATCGAGCAGAAGTGCGGACCGCACATCGAACAGAAATGCGCGAGCTTCGCGCCGTCCTGCGGGAGGGTTTCGTCGTGGAACTGCTTGGCCGTGTCCGGATCCAGGCCGAGGTTGAACTGATCGTCCCAGCGGAATTCGAAGCGCGCCTTCGACAGCGCATTGTCGCGTACCTGTGCACCGGGGTGGCCCTTGGCGAGATCCGCGGCGTGTGCCGCGATCTTGTACGCGATGATCCCGTCCTTCACGTCCTTCTTGTCCGGGAGTCCGAGGTGCTCCTTGGGCGTGACATAGCAGAGCATCGCCGTGCCGTACCAGCCGATCATGGCTGCGCCGATCGCGCTCGTGATGTGGTCGTAACCCGGCGCGATGTCGGTGGTGAGCGGACCGAGGGTGTAGAAGGGAGCATCCTGGCAGTACTTCAGCTGCAGATCCATGTTCTCGCGGATCATGTGCATCGGCACGTGCCCCGGCCCTTCGATCATGACCTGGCAGTCATGCTTCCACGCGATCTGCGTGAGTTCGCCGAGGGTACGCAGTTCCGCGAGCTGCGCCTCGTCGTTCGCGTCGTAGACCGATCCCGGCCGCAGGCCGTCCCCGAGCGAGAACGACACGTCGTACGCGGCCATGATCTCGCAGATGTCCTCGAAGTGGGTGTAGAGGAACGATTCCTTGTGATGGGCCAGACACCACTTCGCCATGATGGACCCGCCGCGTGACACGATCCCGGTCATCCGGCCGGCCGTCATGGGAATGAAAGGCAGCCGCACGCCGGCGTGGATCGTGAAGTAGTCGACGCCCTGTTCCGCCTGTTCGAGGAGCGTGTCCCGGAAGATCTCCCACGTGAGTTCCTCTGCTCGTCCCTCGACCTTCTCCAGTGCCTGGTAGATGGGGACCGTGCCGATCGGCACCGGGGCATTGCGCACGATCCATTCGCGCGTCTCGTGGATGTGCTTGCCCGTCGAGAGATCCATGACGGTATCGCCGCCCCAGCGGATCGACCAGGTCATCTTCTCGACTTCCTCGCCGATCGAGGAACTCACGGCCGAGTTGCCGATGTTCGCGTTGATCTTCACGAGGAAATTCCGGCCGATGATCATCGGCTCGGACTCGGGGTGGTTGATGTTCGCCGGGATGATCGCGCGGCCGCGCGCGACTTCGTCCCGTACGAATTCCGGCGTGATCTCCTTCGGCAGGCTGGCGCCGAAGCTCTCGCCGGGATGCTGCCGTCGCAGCTGTTCGCCGTACCGGTCGAGCTTCTGGTTCTCGCGGATCGCGATGAACTCCATCTCGGGCGTGACGATGCCGCGACGCGCATAGTGCATCTGCGTGACGCACTGCCCGCTGCGGGCCCGGCGGGGCGTGCGCTCGAGGTCGAACCGCAGCCGCGCCAGTTCGGGGTCGGCGAGCCGTGCGGCCGCGTAACTGGACGACGGCGCGGCCAGTTCCTCCGTGTCTCCGCGCTCGAGGATCCATGCGGCGCGCAGCGCGGGAAGACCCCGCCGGATGTCGATGTGCACGTCGGGATCGGTATAGGGCCCCGACGTGTCATAGACACATATGGGCGGGTTCTTCTCCCGGCCCGAGTTCGACAGCGTGTCCGACTGCGATATCTCCCGCATGGGGACGCGAACGTCGGGCCTCGATCCGGTCAGGTAGACCTTGCGCGAGCGCGGCAGCGGCGCGATCGCCGCTTCGTCGACGTGTGCGTTCGCGGCGACAAATTCCTTGGGAGCATTCATCATTTACCTCGACAGTTCCTGATCCGTTGGCGGTGGTCGGCTCGGCACTTGCGGCCAGAGCGAGAAAAAGTGATGGAGGGGGCCGTGGCCCCGGCCGACCGAGAGTGCATCGGCGTGCCGGATCGCGCCCGCCACGTAGGCGTGGGCATCCTCGACGGCGGCGCGCATGGTCGGCCGTGCGGGGGCGAGTGCCGCGATGGCCGCGGAGAACGTGCAGCCGGTGCCGTGCGTGTTGCGTGTCTCCACGCGGTCCGAATGAAGTTCCGATGTCAGCCTGCCGTCGAACAGCACGTCGGTGAGACGGGAGCGCTCGCCATGTCCTCCCTTGACGAGCACGTTCGTGGCGCCGAGGGCGGCGATCTCCTCGGCGGCCGCCCGCATGTCCTCGGGGTCGTCCGAGACGACGCGACCGATCAGGTCGCCCGCTTCGGGAAGATTCGGCGTGACGATCGTCGCGAGAGGCAGCAGTTCGGCCCTGAGTGCGTCGACGGCATCCGGCGCCAGCAGCCGGTCGCCGCTCTTCGCAACCATGACCGGGTCGAGCACGACGAACGGCGGCCGGCTGGCCCTGATCGCGGCGGCAACGCGACCGACGATCTCGGCGTTGGCCAGCATCCCGATCTTCACCGCGTCCACCCGGACGTCGGAGAAGAGCGTGTCCAGCTGGAGCGTGAGGAACGGCCCCGGCACGGGGTGCACGCCGGTCACGGCGCAGGTGTTCTGGGCCGTGACGGCCGTCACGACGCCGCACCCGTACGCGCCGAGCGCCGAGAAGGTCTTGATGTCGGCGATGAGCCCCGCGCCGCCGGAAGGATCGATCCCGGCAACGGACAACGCATTGACGACTGTGGGGGAGAGGGTTTGCTGTCGCGACATCTTCCTACGCCGGCATGATCCGGTTCAGGTTCAAAGGGACTGTCTCACCGCGCGGGGCGACGGTCGAAGCGACTCCGCACCCTGAACACCGGTGCGGCGGGTAGTCGCACGGGCGAACCGGCACGGTGTCGCCGCCCTGCAGCGGACCCCTGTGTCTGCTTGGTGCAGGCTACCGCAGCGCCAGTCTCCGCGCAAATGGTCCGTCGGGGCCGGCCTCTCGAGCACAGTTCGTTGCCGCGAGCACTCCTGTGCCATAATCCAAAGTTAACAGGCGCTCCCATCGAATCACCCATGGACATTGAGTTGGCGCGGGCCAACATGATCGAGAGTCAGATCCGCACCTGGGAGGTGCTGGATCAGCGCGTGCTCGATCTGCTGGGCGAGGTCAAGCGAGAGCATTTCGTGCCCGCCGCTTTCCGCAACCTTGCATTTGCCGACATGGAGATACCGCTCGGGCGTGGCGAGGTGATGCTCTCGCCCAAGCTCGAGGCCCGGTTGCTTCAGACACTCGGGCTCAAGCCCGGCGACAAGGTCCTCGAGATCGGCACGGGCTCCGGCTACCAGGCGGCTCTGCTCGCGGGCATGGCGGGTCACGTGTACAGCGTCGAGATCGTGGACGACTTCGCCCGGTCCGCGAGGCAGACCCTGGCGAGCTGCGGCATCCGCAACGTGACCGTCGAGACGGCGAACGGTGCCACCGGCTGGGAACGCAATGCGCCGTACGATGCCATCCTGCTCACGGGGTCGGTGCCGGTCCTGCCGGACGAATTCAGGAAGCAGCTTGCCGTCGGTGGCAGGCTGCTGGCGGTCGTCGGCTCTCCTCCCATCATGACGGCCCGGCTGGTCACCTGCATCGCGGCCGGAACGTTCACGGAAGAGGGCCTGTTCGAGACGAGCATTCCGCCGCTGCGTCATGCGCGCGCACCCGAGCGATTCGTGTTCTGATGCGACAGCTCGCTCCGACGGAGCTCAAGTCGTGGCTGGATGACGAGACGCGTGATCCGCCGGACATCCTCGACGTGCGACAGCCCTGGGAGCACGCCCTCTGCGCGCTCGCGGGATCCGTCGCGGTGCCACTGGCGGAGCTGCCCGCGCGTGCGGGCGACCTGAATGCGGAACGCGACTGGGTGGTCGTCTGTCATCACGGGGTCCGGAGCCTGCACGCGGCCTCGTTTCTCGAACGGCTGGGTTTTCCGCGGGTTTTCAATCTCCAGGGGGGTATCGACGCCTGGGCGCGGGACGTGGATCCTGCGATCGCGCGATACTGAACCGATACATCGAATCTGAAGGAAGAGCACACAGTCATGCGCAAAGCCAAAATCGTCATCGCCTTGTTCGCCTTGTGGGGCGCCGGAAATGCGGCGGCGGCGGATCTCATGTCGGTGTACAGGGAAGCCGTCGTGTCCGACGCACAGTACGCGTCGGCACGGGCCTCGTATCTTGCAGGCCAGGAGCGCGTGGCGCAGGGCAAGGCCGGTCTGTTGCCGCAGGTGACCGCCAACGCGAATGTCACGTACACGAATCTCGACGCGCAGAACTTCGGCAACTCGACGTACGCAGCCCAGAAGGATTTCGGCAGCCGCGCGTTCGGCGTGCAGCTCACCCAGCCGCTCTACCGGCCGCAGAACCGCGAGACCTACGAACAGGGAAAGCTTCAGGCTCTCGTGTCGGAGATCCAGCTGAATGCGGCAGCGCAGGACCTCATGGTCCGGGTCGCGCAGGCGTACTTCGACGTGCTGCAGGCCGAGGCGAACCTCACCTTCATCCGCGCGCAGAAATCCGCCATCGCCGAGCAACTCGCGCAGGCGAAGCGCAACTTCATCGTCGGGACCGCGACGATCACCGACACGAATGATGCCCAGGCACGTTACGACCTCGCGAACGCCCAGGAGGTCGCTGCACTCAACGATCTCGAAGTGAAGAACCGCGCGCTCGCCGCCATCATCGGCAAGTCGCCGGGATCACTCGCGGCTCCCGTGGAGCCCATCGTCCTGCACCGTCCCGAGCCTGCCGACATGAGCGCATGGGTCGATCAGGCGCAGGCCAGCAGCCTCCAGGTCGAGGCACAGAAGACGGCGGTGGAGATCGCCGATCGGGAAGTCTCCAAGCAGCGGGCCGGACACCTGCCGACGGTCGACGCGGTCGCCGGCTACACCGATTCGAAGGTCAATTCCAGTGCCCTGAACATCGGGACTCGCCTCCATCAGGTGGCGATCGGTGTCCAGGTCAACATGCCTCTGTACCTGGGAGGCAGCGTGAATTCCCGCGTCCGGGAGGCCGTCGCGAACAAGACCAAGGCCGAGGACGATCTCGAATCCGCCCGCCGCAGCGCGGTCCTCGCGACCCAGCAGGCCTACCTCGGCGTGACCTCGGGTCTTGCGCAGGTCAAGGCACTCGAGCAGGCCCTGAAGTCCTCCCTCGTATCCCTCGAGTCGACGAAGCTCGGACGTGATGTCGGGGTTCGCACTTCCGTCGACGTGCTGAATTCCCAGCAGCAGGTCGCCAACGCCCGCCGGGATCTGGCCAAGGCGCGCTACGACTCGATCGTCGCCCAGCTCCGCCTGAAGCAGGCCGTGGGGCGGCTCACGGTCGACGATCTCGACGCCGTCAACCGTCTCCTGCAGGAGCCCGCGAAGTAACGGCCCCTCGCGGTCACGGATTCGTGGGCGAGGACGACGCGCGCGACGCGAAGAAGCGTCTCCGGCAGCTGGTGCGCGCGCGTCGGGATGCCCTCTCCGACGCCGAGCGCGCCGACCTGTCGGCCCGCGTGTGCACGCATCTCCTGTCAGCCGTCCTGCACGATGCGCCCCGCGTCGTGCTGAGCTACGTATCGTTCGGCAGCGAACTGGACGTCCGTGCATTCAACGAAGCCGTTCTCGCCGCCTCCCGCGCGCTTCTGCTGCCGCGGATCGATCGCGATGCCGGTGTACTCGAGCTCTATCGCGTCACCGACCTTTCCGGTCAGCTTACGCCTGGCGTCTGGGGGATCGGCGAGCCCGATCCCGGCCTCTGCGTGCGCTGGCAGGGGGACTATCCGATCGACTGGGCCCTGGTGCCGGGTGTTGCCTTCGACAGGTGTGGGCGTCGGCTGGGGTACGGGGCGGGCTTCTACGACCGGATGCTCGCGCGCGTGTCCGTCGGCCGGACGGTATCGGGCGCGTTCGGCGTGCAGGTCCTGGACGTCGTGCCGACGGAGCCGCACGATCTCGGGATGGACGCCGTGATCACCGAGGACGGTCCCATCTGGACTCGATCAACCTGACGATCCGGCTCGTGGCGCCCCGGTGTCGCGACGCGAATTCGAGCCCGGAGCGTTTCATGGTCTCGCGCTCGGCGTGCCGTGCGAGCAGGCGTGACACCTGCCGCGCGAGCTCCGCGGGGCCGCCGACCTCGACGGCTGCGCCGGCTTCGCATGCAGCGCGCGTGACGTCGAGGAAGTTGAAGGTGTGCGGTCCCACGATCACGGGTGTGCCCATCGCGAACGCCTCGATGGGATTCTGCCCCCCCAGCGGCAGCAGGCTCCCCCCCACGAAGGCTACATCGCTCGCACCGTAGTACGCGAACAGCTCGCCCATGCTGTCGCCGAGCACCACGCGCGTCGTCGGACGGATCGTCTCGTTCCGGCTACGGCGCTGGTACGTCAGGCCGCGCTCGGCCAGGAGGCCGGCCACCTCGTCGAAGCGCTGCGGATGTCGAGGCACCAGGATCAGCAGCACGCCGGGGACATCGATTTCCCGAAGCGCATCGAGAACGAGCGCTTCCTCGCCCTCGCGAGTGCTGGCCGCGATCCAGACCGGGCGTTCGCCGCCGAATCGCGCCCGGAACTCGCGGGCGAGCTGCACCGCGGTTTCCGGGGGCGACACGTCGAACTTCATGCTTCCGGTCACCTCGATGTCTCTGCCGCCCAGTTCCGCGATTCGCCGTGCGTCGGCTTCCGTCTGCGCCGCGATGGCGGTCAGCAGGCGCAGGGTGGGGCGTGTCAGGCCCGATACCCGCGCATAGCCGCGTGCCGATCGCGCCGACATCCGCGCGTTCACGAGAAACACCGGCGTTCCCCGGCGTGCCGCCGTCCGCAGCACGTTCGGCCAGATCTCCGTCTCCATGAGGATGCCCACGGCGGGAGCGAACCGTCCGAAGAACCTCGTCACGAGGAACGGTGCGTCATACGGAAGATAGGCCTGCAGGACGGACTCGCCGAAAAGCTGCGTGCCCGTGGCACGGCCCGTGGGCGTCGTGTGCGTGACGAGGATGTCGTACCCGGGGTGGTGCTCCGCGAGCGCGTGCACGAGGGGCTGTGCCGCTCGGGTTTCTCCCACGGACACGGCGTGAATCCAGATGACGGGCCGCGCAGGCGTGATCCCGTACCGCCCGAGCCGCTCGGGCACGTGCTCGAGATACTCGGGCTGGCGCCGGCTCCGCAACCAGAGGTGCACCAGGCCGACGGGCACGAGGAGCGTTGCGATCGCCGAATAGATCGCGAACCACAGCCGGCTCATGTGACGGTCGACAGGGCGTCGAGCACGTCCGCCAGGCCGGGAGCCCCCTCCCTGCCGCCCACGTTCACGGCCTTTCCGGGGGCGAGCACACCGGTAGCGTCCGGATCGGTCGAGACGTAGATGCCCACGGTCGGCCTGCCCAGGGCTGCGGCGAGGTGCGTGAGCCCAGTGTCCACGCCGACGCAGGCGTGCGCGCGTCCGAGCAGGCCTGCCATCGTGTGCAGACCGAGGCGAGGCGGTACGTGCGCGTGGCGCAGGCCGGATGCGATGCGTCGCGCGCGCTCGTGCTCCGCGGGCGAACCCCACGGCAGCACGCTTTCGACGCCGTCCGCACCGAGCTGGGCGACGAGCTTCTTCCACTGGTGTTCCGGCCACAGCTTCCGGTCGGCGCTGGTCGCGTGCAGCAGAACGGCAAATGGGCCATCCGGGACCCACGCGAATCGCGCGGATCCCCTTGCCCAGGGGTGGTCCGGATCGGGAGGGGAGTCGTCACGTGACTCCGCAGGGGGAAATGCCGGCGCGGTGATGCCGTAGTCGATCCCGCTCGCCGGTTCGAACCCGAGCGACCGGGCGGCGAGCTCACGATTGCGCAGGACCGCGTGCTGTCCCCACGGGACACGATGCGTCCGCGAGTAGAAGAGCGCGAGCGGCTCCCGCGAACTGCGCCAGTCGAGTCCGTGCCGGGGGCCCTCGGCCAGGGTGCAGAGCAGCGCGCTCTTCAGCAGGCCCTGCGTGTCGATGACGGCGTCGTAGCGTCGTTCATGGAGGGCATTCCTCAGGTCGGAGATCTCCCGCCACGTTTCTGCGCGCCAGAGACTGCGACGCCACCTGCGGACTGCACTGTGCAGCACCCTGTCGACGTTCGCGTGCATCGCCGGAATTGCCCCGAACGTTTCCTCCACGATCCAGTCGATGCGGCATCCCGGGTAGGCGCGAGCCAGATCCGAGGCGACCGGGAGATTGTGGACGACGTCGCCCAGGGAAGACGTCTTGACCAGCAGGAAGGATGGACGCAAGGTTCGATCACGATTCGTGGGGCGGATGGCGCATGCCATTATAGTTTTTGGTGGCACGGATGCGAGCCGGGCGAGGCTCCCGCGTGTGGTCCGATGGCCCTGCAACAGTCATTTCTGGTATCGTCCCGAAGAGAAAACGCAACAGAGTCAGGCTATGGCAAAGTCATCGGTAGACGTGCTCATGATCAATCCCGGCAGCCGGGCGGCCGTGTACCAGGAGCTCGGGAACGAGTTCTCGGCGATTGAACCGCCGTCGCTCGCGGGCCTCTTCGCCGAATATGTTCGTCGCAACGGGCTGAGCGTGCAGATCGTCGACGCACCTGCTCACAACCTCAGTCCCCAGGCCGTCGCGGAACTCGTGCACGCCGAGTACTCCCCGACGCTCGTCGTGATGGTGGTCTACGGTTTTCAGCCGTCGGCGTCCACCCAGAACATGCCGGCCGCGCGGGAGACGTGCGAGGCGCTGAAGGCGCTCGACCCGGGATGCCGGATCATGATGACGGGGACGCATCCCGCCGCGCTGCCAGAACGGACCATGCGGGAAGAACCGGTCGACTTCGTGTGCGATCGCGAAGGCCCGGAAACCATCCTGCTGACTGCACGCGCACTGAAGGCCCGAGCGACGGCGTTCGACGGCATTCCGAGCCTCTGGTATCGACGCGACGGCGCGATCGTGTCGAATCCGCCCGCACCGCTCATGGACAATCTGGATCATCAGATGCCGTCCGTCGCATGGGACCTCTTGCCCATGGACAAGTACCGCGCACACAACTGGCACTGTTTCGAGCATATCGATGAACGCAGTCCGTACGTGTCCATGCACACGAGCCTGGGCTGCCCCTACAAGTGCACTTTCTGCTGCATCAATGCTCCTTTCGGAAAGTCGTCCTACCGGATGTGGTCTCCCGAGGCGGTGATCAAGGAGATCGACGTGCTCGTCAACAGGTACGGCGTCAGGAACATCAAGTTCGTCGACGAGATGTTCGTCCTCAACCGGGCGCACGTCCTCGGCATCTGTGATCACATCATCGAGCGGGGCTACAAGCTGAACATCTGGGCCTACGCCCGGGTGGACACGGTCAAGGACGAGTTCCTGGACAAGCTGAACCGGGCGGGCATCCGCTGGCTCGCCCTCGGCATCGAATCCGGCAGCAAGCACGTGCGCGATGGTGTCGAGAAGGGACGGTTCGGTTCGTCGGAGATCATCCAGGTCGTGCGAAAGATCCAGAATGCTGGCATCAACGTGATCGGCAACTACATTTTCGGGTTGCCGGACGACACCTACGATTCCATGCGCGAGACGCTTGATCTGGCCCTCGAGGCGAACTGCGAGTTCGCGAACTTCTACTGTGCCATGGCCTATCCTGGGTCGAAGCTCTACACGTTCGCCCAGGAGAACGGCTGGGAACTGCCGCCTTCCTGGATCGGTTACTCCCAGCACAGTTTCGAGACGTTTCCGCTCCGGACGGAGGCCCTCACCAATGCGGAGGTCCTCAAGTTCCGGGACGACGCGTTCCACGAATACTTCACGAACGCGCGCTATCTCGAACTCGTCCGCCGTCGTTTCGGAGAGAAGGTCGTCTCACACGTCAAGGACATGACACGCATCAAGCTCAAGCGTCAGCTCTACGACGATACTGGTGCCTCCCGCGCGGCCTGACGCCTTTCGAGGTCGGAACCCGCAGGGTCGGCATCACGCCCCCAACCGCTGCGCCGAGTCTTCATGATAATTACCAGAACTCCGTTCCGGATCTCGTTTTTCGGCGGCGGAACCGACTATCCAGGCTGGTATCGCCAGAACGGTGGAGCCGTCCTCGCGACCACGATCGACAAGTACTGTTACGTGTCGTGCAGGTATCTCCCGCCCTTCTTCGAGCACCGGCACCGCATCGTCTATTCCAGGATCGAGAATGTACTGAAGGCGTCGGAGATCGCGCACCCCGTCGTCCGTGCGGTGCTCGGCGAATTGTCCGACGAGCGGGGTCTGGAGATTCATCACGACGGAGACCTTCCTGCGCGCTCCGGCCTGGGCTCGAGTTCCTCGTTCACGGTCGGCCTCATCCACACGCTGGCGGCGCTCGAGGGACGCTATGCGTCGAAGGAGTATCTCGCGAGGGAGGCGATCCGGATCGAGCAGGACGTCCTGAAGGAGAACGTGGGTTCGCAGGACCAGGTTTCCGCAGCTTACGGCGGCTTCAACGTCGTCGAGTTCTCCCCGAACGACGACTTCATCGTGAGCCCGATGGTGCTGCCGGCCGGTCGTGTCGAGGAATTGCAGAGTCACCTGATGCTGTTCTTCACGGGCCTCTCCCGTTTCGCGTCGGACGTGGCGAAATCACAGATCGACAACTTCGGCAAGAAGGAGCGGGAACTGCGGCGCATGGGAGAGATGGTGAACGAGGCAATCATGCTTCTTCAGAACCCAGCCACGCCCATGACGGAATTCGGCCACATGCTGGCGGCTGCGTGGGAGTACAAGCGCAGCCTTTCCGACAAGGTCTCGACGCCGCTGATCGACGAGATCTACGCGACGGGTCAGCGGGCCGGTGCCATAGGCGGCAAGCTGCTGGGTGCGGGAGGTGGCGGCTTCCTGCTGCTGTTCGCGAGGCCGGAGGTTCAGGCGGACGTGCGAAAGGCGCTGTCAAGGCTCGTCCACGTTCCGTTCCGTTTCGAAAGCGCCGGAAGCAGGGTGGTCATGTATCAACCGAATGGTCTTTGAGCGCCCAGAGTTTCCGACGCTGGTCGACAACATTGCAGAGGAACTGTCAGTGATCCGGTACGGCTATAGAGGAACGGGCTTCGCGGACTGGAAGGATCGGGATCTTCCGCAGACGCCCGCGTTCTGCACGTCCTTGCTGAGGGACATGATTCGCATCCGGGAGATCGAGGAAGAAATCGAGCGGCGCTATCACCAGGATCAGATGAAGACGCCGATTCACCTCGTGATCGGCCAGGAGGCCGCTAGCGTCGGCTTCTGCTCTGCGCTGACGCGAGATGATCTGCTCTACAGCGGGCATCGCACGCACGGAGCGTACCTCGCGAAGGGAGGCGATCTTCGAGCGATGCTCTGCGAGATGCACTGTCGGATCAACGGTTGCGCCGGCTCGCGTGGTGGTTCGATGCACCTGATCGACAAGAGCGTCGGAATGGCCGGAACATCCGCGATCGTGGGCGGCGCTGTGCCGATCTCGGCAGGTGCTGCGCTGGCGCTGAAGATGAAGGGCTCGGACCGCCTTGCGGCGGTGTTCCTCGGGGATGCCGCGACGGAGGAAGGAGTGGTCGCCGAGACGCTGAACTTTGCGGCGCTGAAGCGTCTCCCGCTCGTTTTCCTCTGCGAGAACAACTTCTATTCCGTTCAGTCCCCGCTCTTCACGCGGCAGCCCGTGCGAGACATACACAAGTGGGCAGCCTCGCACGGTGTCGAGAGCGTGCAGGTGGACGGCATGAACGTCCTTGATGTGCACGATGCGACGGCTGCGGCGGTCGAGCGCGCGCGCCACGGCGGCGGCGCGACGTTCATAGAAGCGATAGTCTACCGTTATCGCGCGCATGGCGGCGCGGGCGACGACAGCAAGACCGGCTATCGCTCCCTGGAAGAAGTCAGGGAATGGGAACGGGTCGATCCCGTCACGACGTACGGCGAGTTCCTGAAGGAGCGCCGTCTCGTCAGCGAGGACGACGTCGCGCAGATGCATGCCGAGAGTCGACGGGAGGTCGGGGAAGCGTTCGAGTTCGCTCTGGCGAGCCCGGAGCCGACCGAGAAGGATCTCTACACGCACGTCTACAGCGACTAAGGAGCAACTCCAAGATGCCCTGGGATGAAGGTCTCGTCAATTCGCTCGTGTACGAAGGTCCCGATCCGTCGGAAGGGCGGGTGCTCGGCTATGTCAAGGCCGTGAACGAAGCTCTGGCGCTCGCGATGGAACACGATCCTTCGGTCTTCGTTCTCGGCCAGGGAGTGGACGATCCGAGCGCGATGTTCGGCACCACCCGCGGTCTACAGGAGAGGTTCGGTAACGATCGCGTGTTCGACACGCCTGTCGCGGAAGAATCGATGACCGGTGTGTGCACGGGCGCCGCCATGAACGGCATGCGGCCCGTCTACATGCACAACCGCCCGGATTTCATACTGCTTGCGTTCAACCAGCTCGTCACGCACGCGTCCAAGTTCCATTTCATGGACAACGGCCAGACGAACGTACCGATGGTGATCTGGGCCGCCATCGGACGCGGATGGGGTTCCGGTGCGCAGCATTCGCAGGCGATACAGGGGTTGCTCCTCGGCGTGCCGGGCCTCAGGATCGTCATGCCCAGCACGCCCGCGGACGCGAAGGGCCTGCTCCTTTCCGCCATCGCGGACAACAACCCCGTCCTCGTTTTCGAGCACCGGTGGCTGATGAAGAAGGACGGTATCGTGCCCGAGGGGTTCTATCAGGTACCGCTGGGAAAGGGCGCTTACCGGCGCCGCGGAAGGGACATCACGATCGTCGGTGCGTCTCACGCGATCGAGCTTGCCAGGCAGGCTGCCGAACAGCTCGAGCAGGAGGGGATCGATGCCGAGGTGATCGACCTCCGTACGCTGAAGCCTCTGGACGAGGCGATCATCGAGGAATCCGTCTCCAAGACAGGACGCCTGCTCGTCGTGGACACGGGCTGGCAGTCGGGGGGCGTGTGCGCGGAGATCGGCTGCCTGGCCGCGGAGAAATGGTGGCACCTGCTCAAGGCGCCCGTGCGGCGCATCGGTCTGCCGGACATTCCGACCCCCGCCGGGTTCGCGCTCGAGCAGTTCTACTATCCCGGTGTCGACAGGATGAAGAGCGTCATCCGTTCCATGCTGGACGGGTGAGCGCGAGCCTTCCCGGACGCGGGACACCTTGACGGTCGGGAGGTGATGGCCCCGCTCGCAGGGGGCGCCTCCGCTGCCGCGTGCGGGGACTCAGGACCGTCCGAGCGGGCCCAGCAGTCCCCGGGCAGCGAGATAACGACCCACGAACCAGTACCAGAGAAACACGCGCCAGCGGACCGGAAGATCCCCATCCAGCAGGAACGTCTTCGTAAAGAGACCGAGCGCCTGTACCAGGCTTGCCGGCTCGCCCGGTGGAGGACTCGCCGGTTGCCGATCCGCAGCTGCCCGACCGAGAATTGCGTCGCGCAGCCGGATGGCCGATTCCCGCCTGGCCGATGCCAGCGCGACGAATGTGTGGTCGTCCGCGAACCGTCCCCGGTTGCGATACGTAGCGTCGAATTCCGCCTTGCCGACACGGTAGTGCAGGTGCTCGAACACCACGTGTTCGAGATAGCGCGTGCGTGGGGTTCCCGCGTGATCGAGGCGCCTGAAGATGTCGACGAGGTGCGTGTCGATGAAGGCCCCGCGGTATGCGACGGGGTAGGGCTCGCCCAGCAGTTCGCACGATCGTCGGGACAGGATCGGAAAGGTGCACCAGCCGCGATTCTTGAACAGGTCGTTGCAGTAGGCGAGATACACGCCGTCCGGGAATTCGGCGTGGACTTCCTCGATGCGTTCGTCCCACGCAGGGGTGCGAATGACCATGTCGTCGTTCGCCAGGATGACGATGTCCCCCCGGCTGCGTTCGAGGCATGCCGTGTTGTAGTGCCCCATCGTCGTCGGTGGACCGATGATGCGCGTGACGCTGATCTCGCCGGAGTCCAGCGAATGACTCGCGCGGTCGTCGTCGTCCACGTAGAGCACCACCTCGACACGATCCAGCCGGGACGTGGTGGCGACGATGCTCTCGAACAGTCTCTCGACGAGGGCGGGACGACCGCGAGTCGGAAGCAGCAGTGAGATCATGTCAGGCCGCGAGTGTCTTTCGATGAGTCAACGGGTGAACAGATCCCTGTGGTACGGCCTCGCGTGGCCGAATTCCAGATGACGTCCGTCGCGGTGGAAGAATCGGCCGGTCGGTCCTTCGGGCGGATGCGTCAGCAGTGCCAGCGTCATGCTGACGACCGCGTACGGGCTGTGGTCGGATCCCTGGTTCATTTCGGTACGTGCCTCTCCGGGCACCAGGATGTTTACCTGCGAGTCGCGATCGGGAAAGTCACGCGCCCACTCCGCGGCAATCGACATGACCAGACTGTTGAGCGCCGATTTGCTCACATTGTAGGGGCCGAATCCTGCCGTGTCTGCCCAGCCTGCCTCCGATGACAGGAAGATCGTGCGAGCGCCGGGATGGCGCATGAGCAGGGGCCGAGCGTGTTTCGCGACGAGCCACTGCCCGGTCACGTTCGTGGCGACGAGGTTTTCCCAGTCCGCCAGCGTGAGTTCGGAAAGAGGGGACCGGATGTCGCCGGGCTCCGGTACGGCCGCGCAGCTCACGAGTCCGTGCAGGTGACCGGTTCGGGATGCGATCGACGAGGCGGCGGCTCGCACCTGATCCTCGTCACGAATGTCGGCCGGGACGGTGATGCAGCGCTCGCTCGCGGCGCCGAACCCGCGCGTATCGTCCCGCGTTTCGTTCAGCCGGAACGCGCGCCGCCCCGTCAGGAAGACTCGTGCTCCCGCTGCCGCGAGCACGGTGGAGATCGCCCGGCCGAAGCCGGTGCCGGCACCCGTGATCCAGTAGCTTCGCCCCGCGAGGCTGCCCCACCGTTCCCGAGACAGACCGAATCGGTGTGCCTGCCATTTCGTCGGGTCGGCATTCTCCAGTGCGCCGGAAACGAGCGATATGTCGCGGCTCCTCGACCTGGAGAAAATCCGGAAGCGCAATCCGTCCGACCTCAGGCGGCCCGGCGCTTCTCGCGAGCCCTGAGAAGGATTTCGTTCTCGACCACGTCCGCAGACACGTCACGAATCACGCCGGGCATTTCCATCACGTCCGTCTCGGCGAGATCCAGCGGGCCGAGTCCGTGAGGAATTCCGTAAACCCAGCCCTCGTAGGCAACCACGTTGTATCCCTCGTCGTTCATCGACTTCATGAGGGTCGGGACTTTCGCGTCCACCGGATCCGATGCGACCGAACGGGCGGGCTGCGTGTGTTGCCGCTGCTGTGTCGGAAGGCGTCCCTCGATGGCCGATACGACGTCGCCGAAATTGTCGGCCGCGACCACGCCCGGCGTGGTCTCGAGATCGCCGCTTTCCCAGTCGACGGACGTGCCGTGCGGAATACCGTAGAACATCCCGTCGAACCTGACCAAGTTGTAGTTGCCGATCGTCCACATGAGCTCGGGCTGCGCCCCGGTCGACACGACGGACTCGATCGTCACCTCGTCGGCCCCCACCGGGATCACGGTGCGTGTTGCGGGCGCCGGGTTCCTGCGGCGCGAAAGCGACTGCAGGGGTCGCGACAGCAGGCTGTGCAGGACGGATCGTGCGAGCATCCGCGCGAGTTCGCCGTCGCTTTTCGTGACGAGCGGGCCAGCCTGCGTGTCGTGCCGCAACTGCTGCTGCCGGATGAGCTGCCGCATTCGCCAGATCATCTGCGGCGGCAGGCGGCTCGCGAGTCTCCGGATGAAGGAGCCTCCCTGCATCGGTACGGTCAGACCCGCGTGGCGGGAAGAGGTGCTCCCGGACGAGCGCCGCACGTCACCCGAAACCGCATCCGCGAGGACGGAGCGATCGATCGACACGAACTGCTTTCCGAAACGCACGATGCAGGCGGAGTCGGCGATGTCCGCGTCGGTCTCGAGGTTCCCGATGCTGTCGGCACGCATGTACGAACCGCTCTCCCGTTGCCGACGCTGGTCGTCGTACTGGCCTCGGGAGTCGGCCCAGCGGGCGGCCTCCTCGATGGCGGCGAGCGCTTCCGCCTCGCTGTGGTGACGCAGAATTCCGGAAAGACCGGCGTTGTCCGGCGAGGTGATGTCGATCCCGGAAAGCGCGGTGGGCACGGCGTAGTACCAGCCGTCGTGGAACACGACCTCGTGTGTGTCGGTGCGACAGACGACCCTGGGCGGTTCGCCCGCCACCCGGAACAGCGGCGGTTCCGCGAGAGGTTTGTCCGCCCCCGCCGGCCTGTCGTCATCGACGAGTTCCAGCGGTATCACCTTCCGGAATCCCGCGACGCGATCCGCTCCATCGTGGGGTGCGGATGATTCCGTCACCGCGTCGGTCGCCGTCGCCGTCGGCGTCTCCGCCGAGGCGGTCGATGCTTCGCGCGTGGCGAATTCGCCGAAATCCCCGGCTGCATCCGATCCGCCCGTCCGTGCCTTGTCGCGCGAGAGCTTGACGTCCTCGATGATCCTGTTCGCCCAGGCGCCGACGTTGAATCCGGCATCGTGCAGGGCCACGACTATCCGCTCGAAGCGTTCCTTTCGTACCTGTGCGTCGATGTAGGGGTTCATGCTGTACCACTGGTCGGCCGGCAGGGCCCGGGGGTACCTTGCGTAGAGTTCTTCCCTGGGTTGACGGAAGACGATGTCGTGGGCTTCGGGATCGATCCAGTAGACGCTCCCGTTCACGAGGATCAGCGGGTTGATGTTCGCGAGCCGTCCGATGTACTGACGGTTCTTCAGGATCAGCTGAATGCCTTCCTCGACGTCGGCGTCCGTCTCGCCCGGGACGCCTATGACCCAGTTCACTTCGGTGAAGATGCCGACTTCCCAGCAGTCCCTCAGATTCTGGGACACCATCTCGACCGTGTATCCCTTCTTCTGGAGCTTGAGCGTGTTCTCCGAGAAGGCGTCCACGCCGAAACGCAGCGCCACGAAGTTCGCGGCCCGGAGCTTCTCGAAGAATGCCCGGTTCGACTTCTTGTGGATGCGCAACTGGCCGGTCAGCTTGACCTTCCGGTGCAGGCCGCGCCGGATGATCTCGTCACAGATCTCCATAACGCGCTCCGGCATGCCGTTCAGATCGCTCTCGTTGAACATGAACAGGTGGCAGCCCTGATCGACCAGCCACTCGAGTTCGTCGACGAAATTCTCCGGGGTGCGGATGCGCCAGTAGAAACGCTCTGCGCAGAAGGTGCACCGGGACCACCGGCAGCCGCGACTCGCGATGATCGGCGTGAGCTGGTAGTCGTTGAAATTCCGGTACACGCTCAGGTCGCACCACTCGTACTTCGGGAACTCGATCTGATCCAGGTTGTGGATCATCGGGGCCGGTATGTAGCGGTAGTCCGGTGTGTCGTGACGGGACAGGATGCCGGGCTGATTGAAGGGGCGCTCGCCCCGCGCGAGTGCCTCGATGAGCGGTCCGACCGTGAGGTCCGACTCGCCGATGCACATGTAGTCGCATTCGGGAAAGGCCCGGCGACCGACATCGGCGTTGTAGCAGCTGAAGCCACCCACGACGATCACGATCTCGGGGAGCCTGGCCTTCACGCCGATCGCCACTTCCCGGGCGGCGGCCTCGTTGCAGCCCTGGATGGAAAGGCCCAGAACCTTCGGGCGCGCCCTTACCACTTCCTCGATGAACTCGTCGAGCAACGGCCGAAAGAATTCGAGCACTTCGTTTCGGCCCGTGGGCCCGTCCGCTCCGCCACCGGTGGCGGTCCAGAGGTCGTAGTGTTCGGCCTGCCAGGGATCCTCGGGTACCACGAGGGCGCCGGGCAGCACCACCTCGCCACCCACGTCGAAGAGGCGATGAACGTGGAAGCGGTGGTACGCGATGATGTCGAGGTCGACGATCTGAAAGGCGACCCCGGTCTTCTTGAGGGCGTTGTTCACGTACCCCAGACCGTTTGGCATCAGCGACAGGTTGCGCGACGGACAGTCGGCGATCACGAAGTCGAGTCCCTCCTCGACCTTCACGAGGGGCAGATCGATCGGATAGATGTTCTTCTGCAGGGGTGTCCACGCGCGCCGCGGAAGCTCTTCCGGAGCGATGTCCGCGAGGACCTCCGGACCGTCGACCCGCATGGCCGACCCGAGAGCCTGACGCAGGTGTGCTCGCGGGTACGCCATCGTCTCGCAGAGAAACACCGACCGGACAGTGTCGGGGAGGGCCGGCACGGGCGGACTCGCGAGGGGGCCGGGCACTGCGTCGTGCGCGACCGTCGTGACCACGTGCTGCGCGAGATCGGGCACGTGCCGGAGCAGGTATTCCACGAACTGCCCGCTGCCCACCAGCGCCGGCGCCGGCATGCCGAGGACATGGCGGCCCAGCAGCTCGAGGCAACGGCGATCCTCGGGCCCGTCGTCGAACGCGAAGCAGCGGAACGGGCTGAAGGCAACTCTCGTACCCTCGACCCTCGACAAGTTCCGGCGGTGCCGGAGCGAAACTGTCACGGAAGCACTGTTCATGTTCATCGCCTCGTGTCTGTCGAAGGGGGCGACCGTGGCCGGCCCTCCGGAAAATACTTGCGTGCCTAGATGACTTTGTCAATCGTCGCCAGGATCTCCCGGACGTCCCAGTTCGACCGGGCATCGGCGAGCGCAGCGACCTCGTCCGGGATCGTCTCGGAACCCAGTGCCGGCAGCGCGACGACGGGCTTGCGGTGCTGTCTGGCCATTTCCACTTCGAGGTCGAGCCAGCGACGATTGCTCTTCACCTCGTAGACACCCGAGAGAAAGATCACGCAGCGCACCGGGATGATCTGCGTTTCCAGGAAGCTGCGGATGAACCTGCCGCCCACCTCCGTTCTCGGATCCATGGCCGGATCGTGCCACGGGAGACTGAAGTTGCGCCAGGAAACATCCGGTAGGCCATCCATCATCTCGGCGAGGCGATTCCAGTCGTCGTGGAAACGCCACGCATGCGTGATGAATAGATCATACGTGTGACGCTCGGTCATTGCGTGCGTTCCTTTCTGCCAGTCGGGAGGTTGCGCCGAACCGGGTCGTTTCTCGAATCTTCGCGTTGTCTCTTCATGCCGAACGTCGCGTGCCGACCGCGCTCGCGCGCCGCACGATGCGAATCAGTTCCCGGTAGTTGCTGGACCGGACGAGGTCCGGGTGCCGTCTCCCTTCCTCGGTGGTGAGATCGAGATCGCCGATGCCGTGGTGTGCGGCGAAGAAGTGATCCTCGATCCGGACGATGTTGTACCCGCGAAACGAGCACAGCACGACCGGTGTTTCCGTGTGCACGTCGTGCTTCACGCGGTACACCGCGACATGGTCACGATACAGGTTCCGCAGCCGGGCGTGGATCCTCTCTCCGAGGAGTCGGGGAAGCATCCGTCTCAGCGGGTCGATCAGGCGGGAGCCGAGATAGCGGCCGGCGATTTCTCTGTACAGGGACACCCACATGCGCCGGATCTCGCGTCTCGAGTACCCCGCCTGGCCGGTGAGTGCCGAGTACCGGGCCTCGAGGGCCGACCCGACCCGGCGATCGGCCATGCGTCGTCGCCAGATCTCCGGGTTCTCTAGCCTAGGCTGGAACCGGCCGGTCGAGAAGGCCTCCACGGCGGACAGCGCGTGCCCGTTCACGTGGGGGTAGGCCTTTTCGAGCAGCTGGGAGAGCGACGCCCGCTGGCCGTTGGTCCCGATCGGATCGGGGTGGGCGAAGTGCCACAGTGCGACGGACGGGTCGTGCCAGACTTCCTCGTAGCCTGCGTTCACGAGTCGCCAGCCGAGGTCGTAGGGGCCGCACAGATAACCGGCGAGGGTGGGGCATTCGTCGAAGCCGCCGAACCGCATGGCATCCGAGCGCCGGACGGTCATGCACGCACCGGCGTTCTCGACGAGGGGCCACCATTTCCAGCGCTCATGGTCTCCGAGTGTCTCCGTGTCGGTGAGATCGTCCGGATACAGGAACGAGGTCCGCCATTCGTGATGCATGAGCACGAGCGGCGCGGGCGTCCGCCCTGCGCCGACGCGGAAGGCCCGCAACACCGACGACACGAAGTCCGGCGGGAAGACCGCGTCGCTGTCGCACACGCAGACCAGTTCGCCCCTCGCGCGCAGGAGGCCGACGTTGTACCCCTTGTGCTTGTGGTATTTCCCTTGCTGGTTGCAGTTGATGACCACGTCCGCCTTCTCCAGCACCTCGGGGATCACGCGGTCGCGGAGTTCGATCCATATGAGTTCGTAGCGATCCTTCGGTACGTCCTGCCGGAGCAGCCAGTCGAGCGTGCTGAAGCGTTCGCGCACACCCCAGTCGAGAAGAATGATGGAGAGACTCGGGTTCGGCGGGCCCGCATCCTTGTGAACGATGGTACTCACTTGATCCCCCCGTCGCGGTGCCCGCGAATCTCGCGAATCACGCCTGCGAGAGTGTCTTCGACGATCTGCTCCCGCTCGCGCATCCGGCCGATCACGATCCCGAGCACGGCAACCCTGACGGCATCGACCGTCGGACCCGCGACCGCGACCCCCGTGCGTACCATTCTCGCAAATGCATCCGGCGACTGACTAGGGTCTGCCGCATCGCGGCCGGCCGAGGGCACGCCGAACCAGCGGCCGGCGACGTGCACGATGTCGAAGCCGAAATAGTCCGATTCGCCCGCGTCGTCCGCAGCCGGCGGGCTGGCACGAGCCGGTTCCAGATCCGCTTCGAGATCCCGCCATCGGGCTTTAACCTCTGCGAGCGCCCTGGAAACGTCGTCGCGACGGTGATCCCGGGGCGACGCGCCGTCGAGTTCGCGGCTGCACGTCGCGACGATCCGGCTCAGAGCCCGGATCAGCACCCGCCCCAGAACCAGGCCCGGACGGCTTCCAGACACGATGAGTGCCTGGCGTTCCAGACTATTGCGGGTATCCGCCCGCATCTCGCGCAGGTCGGTGGGGCCGAGAGACTGGTCCACGGCGAGCCATCGTGTGTCGACGCACACGAGGTTGAAGCCGAGGAAACCTTCCATGACAAGTGGATTCGCGGCCGACGGCTCCGGGTGCCATCGGGCCATTCCGGCCCTGAAGTCGTCGATCTCGCGAGCGATGCGCGCAAGCCGGGTCGCTATGGACGTGATCCCGTTCCCGCCGGCGACCGGATGTTTCGCCGGGCTGCCGGGAAGCTCCCAGATGGCCTCGACGACGCGCTCGAGCACTGCGGCGAGAAGCCGGGGTTCGCTGCCTGCCCTGACGACGAGCCCTTCGGCCTCGAGCCTCGCGACCTCGCCCGTGTCGGCTGCGTTCAGGTCGACGTCCCCTGCGGACAGCCGGACGGCGGCCCAGTCCGTTACAAGGCGCACGACACGGAAACCGAAGAAGGTTTCGTCCACGGACCGTGGTGTGGCGCCGGCTGGTGCGTCGGAGCGGTGCCGCGGTGCAGCTTCGATGGCGTCGCCGATGGCGGCGAATCCCTCCTCGGTCCTCGCCATCTCGAATGCGTCGGAGGACGACAGCAGTGAGCGACCCTGCCTCACCGCGAAATAGCGCCCCGCGATCTCTACGATGTTGTCCCCCGCCAGCCCCTCGCGCACGAGCCGTGGCGTGTACAGCTGGTCGAACTGGAGTTGCTTGACGTGCAGGGGGCGTTCGCGTAGCACCGTCGACCGGGACGAGTGGGTGCGTCCCGGAACGTACCCCAGCAGGTCGAGAAAGTCGGAAGGCAGCCTCGATACCGCCTCGAAATGACGGGGAGAGAAGCGTTCGATGTGCCGCCCGATGCGTCCCTTCGAGAACGTGGCGCTGCCGGGATCGTAGAGTCGTGCCGCGAACGCGGCGGGGTCACCGGGAATCTGCAGCTTGAGCTGCAGGGCCCAGATGGTGTCGGCCTGCTCGCTGTCCGAACCCTGTCCCCGGCTCCCGACGAGTTCCTCGTAGCTGACCGGACACACGTTGGAGAAGTGGATCCACCCGGCATGACGCATCACCCGCTCCCGGATCGTGCCCATCACCGACCCGTTGGCGATCAGCGCCTCGATGCGATCGTCGTCGTTGTGGAATCCGCGGAGGAATCCGGAGAAAGCGTGTTCCGACTTCAGGAACCAGTCCAGTTCCGACACCACGATGTCGAGCGGGTGCCGGTAGACGAATACCCCGGGGGAACGCAGGAAGAGCTGTCGCCCGACAGGTTCGAACCAGTCGCCGGCGAACAGTTCGCGGCAGGGCGGGTGGTACTGGTAGCCGACGACGGTGCACCAGCTACCCGGCTGCGGGTGTCTCTCCGGCGATCGCGGCAGGCCCATGATCTCGAACAGACGAAGCATCATGTGGGTACCCGCCTTCGGAATCGACAGGAGGTACACGACGCGCCGGCTGAAGTGTCCGTCGGTCACGGGTGCGAGCACCGCGATGTCCTCGCCCAGCAGCGCGTGAAGCGAGCCGGCTACCGTGTCGGTGTCGCCGGGAGGAATGACGACGAGGTCGCAGGATTCGAAGGCTCCGGCCGGAAGCGTTCCGCCGGGCCGGAGCGTTCGAAGGCCTGCCTCGCGTGCTCTCTGCTCCATCCACGAGGGTGGCGCAGCCCCCGGGACCAGGGCGCTGCTGGCACCCTGTTCGACGCTCTCGCGCAGCGCGGCGGAAAGTGTGCCGGGCGCCGCGGGATCGTAGAACGCGAGTTTGCGCCTGCTCATCCCGACACGGCCGTCGCGACGGCCCGGAACGCGCTTTCCAGGGAGTCGGTGACGATCACGCCGGCGGGGAGGGACTCCACCGCCACGCCGGTGAGATCCATCGGTCCCAGGGCCTGCGGCACGCAGACGTACCGCCGGTCGAGACGGACGATGTTGAATCCGGATTCGCTCGCCACGAGCTGCGGCAGCGGGACGTCTTTCCGGTACGTACCGGACTTCACGGCGTCGACGGCACTCCGCAGGTCGCCCGCGTCCGTCGCCGGGAGGCGCCGACCATAGTCGCGCACGAGGCCATCGAGCAGGTCGAACCGCCCTGCCGCGGCGGCCACCGCTGCGGGACGCAGGTCCCGGAGGAAGAGGGACACGGTCTCGGACAGATCCGCGACGTGACGCTGGAAGTCCGACGCGAGCGTCGAACCGAGCATGGACGAGCGTTCGATCTCGATGGCGCCGATGCGGTCGTGGTGCTCGAAACCGAACGAGGCGCCGGCCACGAGGTTCGTCTTGTTGAAAGCGAAGCGGATGAGATCCCGGTCGAGATGCTCGACGTAGGGCCTTCCCTCGGCAAGGCGTTCCTCGATGAGAATCTGGTCCGGCGTGTACGAGGACTCGTCGAGGAAGGAGATCGGGGCGTAGCCGTGACGCGCGAGGTGGGCATCGATCCCGGCGTCCCGGAAGCGCCGCAGGTGCGAGTTCGTGATCGTGTTCTTCCAGTCGTCCAGTCGTCCGCGCCGGAAGCTGTGGCGATGGTGCCGGGTGAGATTGCGGTGCTCGATCTCCTGCCAGATGCGCTCCGCCGCAGCCGGGGTGGCCGGTATTCCCGCCGCGTCCGCGATGCGGCTGATCTCCCGGACGGGTTCGTCGATCAGATCCTCCCACCGCATGACGTGAAGGTAGTGCTGCGCGGCTCCCGCGAACTGGTCCAGGTACTTGCAGATGAACGCGATCAGGCCGTCCACGACTTCCGGTTTCGTCAGCTTGTTGAGCGCCAGCTCGCGGCGGATGTAGTGTTCGTCCACGTTCAGCTCGCGACGTATGTACTCGCTCGCGAGTGCGTTGATCGAGAAGACCGAGGAATGCACGATGTCGACGGGGTGACGTATCGACGCGAAGCGGCGAAAGTGCCGATAGGCGGGCAGGACCGGCCACCGGTCGGGATGCGAGTGCGAGTGGACGATGGAATCGAAGGACAGTGTCCAGCTCGGCACGTACAGCACGAACGTGAAATCGCCGATTCCCTTCACGCCGAGATACTTGCGCACACAGGCGGTGTCCGGGTCGTCCGCGGACAGCCACTTCGGCCCTCCGATGAGGGTCGAGAATTCGCGGCTGTAGAACAGCCGGTCGTCGCCGACCCGCTCGCGGAAGAATTTCCTCAGCGTGGCGTCGAACGCCTCGCCCGCGAATGCGATCAGGGAGTCCGCGACCTCCTGGAAATCCGGCTTGATCCAGCCCGCGTCACGCTGCAGCAACGTCAGGATCGACAGAAGCAGCGTGAAGCCGCCGCGCGGCGGGCCGACGACCAGCCAGGGCGTCGACAATGCATTCTCGGAAATCACTGTTCGTGCTTCTCCATGGAGAATTCCGTGCACCGGGCAGGCAGATCGAAGAACCCGCCTCCCCGGGGCGTGCTCCCGACGGTCAGGTGGATGGCCGATCGCCTGTTGTCGAGAAAGTCCCAGGCGCCGTCGATCCACTCGCCTACACCGATGTTCAGGAAATATTCGCCCTGGCACAACGCCGGTCGCAGTTCGATTCCGTACAGGCGCGAACTGCCTGCCGGGGCGGGCGTCAGAACCTTGCGCTGCATGCTGGTGTTCGATCCGGCGAGAACGAGCCCCTGAGGGGTGACCAGCCCCCAGCCTATCTGCGGAGCGGGGACGTCCCGGTGGAAGTGGACTTTCAGGTAGACGTTCAGGGTTTCCGTGCCCCGGAGGTTGCCGAAGCGCGTCTCGCCGTCGACCGTGATGCAGAAGTCCACGATCTCCGCTTCCCGCGAGCCGAACCGGCGCTCGTACCGATTGTAGAACGGGCTGTCCGCGTGACAGGGGTGCTCGCGATCGAGGAGTTCTCTCACCGTGTCGGGCAGGCCCTCGTGCGGGGCAGCCTCGACGTCGGAAGCCCGGCCTTTCGCCGGCTGTGCATGCGGGCGGACAGGTGCGTTGACTTGGCGGCTCCCGTAGAGGAGGTCGTGATACGCGGAGATCGTTTCGTCGGCCGCCCCCGTCGTGACGACGCGGCCCTGGTGCAGCAGCGCGGCCCGGCTGCAGTTGCGCTGGATCGCGTCCGTGCTGTGACTCACGAACAGGACGCTCGTCCCGCCCTGTCGCAGTTCCTCGATCTTCGCGTAGCACTTCTCCTGGAACTTCGCGTCGCCGACTCCCAGTATCTCGTCGATGATCAGCAGGTCCGGATCCACTTGGATGGCGTTCGCAAACGCCACGCGTGCGTACATGCCCGACGAGTAGATCCGCATCGGCTGGTCGAAGAAATCGCCGATGTCCGCGAATGCCTCGACGGCTGCGATGCGGTCCGGGATGGCCGCCCGGTCTACGCCGACGATCACGCTGAAGAGAGAGACGTTCTCGCGGCCGGTCAGGTCCGGATTGAATCCGGCACCGAGTTCGAGCAGGGCCGCGACACGGCCCGTAACCCGGACCGTGCCGTTCGTCGGGGTCAGGACGCCTGCGATGAGTTGCAGCAGGGTCGACTTGCCTGCGCCGTTCTGACCGACGAGCCCCAGGCTTTCACCGCGCGCCACGTGGAGCGTCACGTCCCGGACGGCCCAGAACTCCTCGTGGAGCTTTCTCCTGGCGGGGTGGAGGGCTTCCAGGAGGCGCTCCTTGGGGGATCGATACAGTCGGTAGCTCTTGGAAGCGCCTTCCAGGAGGACGACCGGTTCGTTCGATTTGCCCGGCACCGGGCTCGCGGCGCGATCGATCACAGGACGTCCGCGAAGTGGGGTTTGAGCCGGCGGAACACGGTGCCCCCCACCACGAGGAGAGCCAGCAGGACAGTCCAGACATAAAGCCCGTGCGCCCAGTCCGTCCAGAAGGGCTGACGCTCCAGCAGGGACTTGCGATAGCCGTCGATCACGTACGCGAAAGGGTTCGCGTAGAGGATCCATGCGAGCCTCGGCGGCACGACGCCATTGGGGACCCAGACGACCGGCGTGGCCCAGAACGCAAGGTTGAGCAGGACACCCACGACCTGTCCGAGGTCGCGGTGGAAGACCATGAGCGCGGACAGTAGCCACTGGATGCCCAGCACGAGACCGCACGCGACGACGAAATAGTAGATGCACTGGATCCAGAAGATGCTCGCCGGCACGCCGTTCGCGAGCAGCACCACGGCGGCCAGCCCGAGAAGCAGCACGTGACTCACGGCGGATGCGACGAGGTAGACGAATGGCAGGATCTCCGACGGAAAGACCATCTTCTTGATGAGGAACCCATGGGCGACCACGCCCTGTGTGCCCTGGTTGATGGACTCAGAGATGAGCAGCCAGGGCACGATGCCGGTCACGAAGTACAGGATGAACGGCATGTCGTGGGGCCCGCGGGCGTGGAACGCGGCGGTGAACACGAACCAGAGCACGAGGATCGTCAGCGCCGGGTGCAGCACCTCCCAGAGGCCTCCCAGCAGCGTGCCGGCGTACCGGGCCAGCAGGTGGCGTCTTGCCAGCGCGACGACGGATCGCCTGTTGCCGACGATGCGTTGCAGGAGTCTGACAGGAGGTGCCGGCACCATTCAGATCACGAGAATGGTTGTTCGTCGCCGCAGTGCGGCGACCGTCTGATAGTGCCTGGAGCACACGCGCAAGGTCAGGATCACCAGGAAACCGGCATCCTTCGACTGCTCGGCGACGCGTGTCAGCTGCTCCGGCCGCGTGACGACCTTCACCGCGCACCGCCTGGCGATCCGCAGCAGCACCAGCACTCTGAGCAGCAGGGCCTCCCGCCAGCTGTCGACGATCACGAGCCTCCGGGTCGCGGACCGTCCCGTGCGGTGGATGTAGTCGAGGTTTACGAGCAGCGAGCGGAGCGCCGCGGCGAGCATGGCGGACTCGGTGCGATATTGCCGGTATCGCGAGACGATGCTGGAGCGCACGCTCAACGGGATCCTCCCGTGCCTAGCCAGCGAGACACGCGACGGCGCGCGAAGAGCAGACAGCTGCCCATCGCGCGCGAGACGTAGGTCAGCACGTCCACGACGGGGAGTGCGAGGCGAAGCGACCAGGGGAGCGACCCCAGGATGGCGTCTCTCACCTCCGATTCGGATTCGCCCCGGAACTCTGGGACCCCCCTGTCCGCCCCGAACGACGGATCCTCCGATACGAGCGGACGCGCGACGACCGCGTTCGCGGTGCGTTCGACGACGAACCCGTTCCAGATCCGCCGCGTGGACGTCGATCCGGACCCTTCCCGATCGTCGCCGTCGAGCGCGTGCAGCCACGCGGCCGCGTTCGCGGTGGACACGTCGTCCGGGGACTCCGTCGGACTCGGGCGCGTGCGCAGGGTCCGGATGGTCCCGTTCTCGACGAGCGGCAGGACGCGACGTTCACGCAGGGCGTCCAGCGCCGTCGTCGACACGTGGCGACCGTCGTGAGGGCCCAGATAGTTGTTCTCCCCCGCCTGCCCCGGATGCCACGTGTGATACATGAACTCGGACGGATGCCACACCTCCGTGAGCCCCTTGTTCACAAGCCGGAACGTCATGTCGTAGGGGCCGCAGATGTGTCCGAGATAGTCGATGTGCTCGTCGGCGCCACCGATGGCGATGAGGTCGTCCCGGCGCGCGCACATGCATGCACCGTAGTTGCGGCTGTGGATGGTGTCGCGATCGTCCGCGAGACCCCGCGTGACCCCTGCGGCATAGTTGATGCAGCCCCGTCCGGTCACTTCGTCGAACTCCGGATAGCAGAACGGGTAGAGGTCGCGGCGGGAATTGCGGAACTGGTCGAGGTGCAGGACCATGTCCGGCTGCTCCTCGAAGCGGGAGACGATGGCCCGGATGAATCCCGGTTTCACCATCGCGTCGGAATCGCAGATGACGCATATCTCGCCGCGCGCCAGAGCGATGCCGACGTTGTACATCAGGTGCTTGTGGTAGTAGCAGGTCTCCGGCATGCGCAGGAGCACCCAGGTGTCGACCTGATCGACGTGTGCCTCGATGGCGCTCGCGGTTCTGGAATAGAACTCGACGATCAGGACCTCGAAGCTTTCGCGATCGACGTCCTGGAGAGATAGGTAGTGGAGCAGATGGAAGCTCTCCCGGACGCTCCAGTCCAGGAGGATGAGGCTGACCTTCGGACGCACACGCCGGCTGCGGCGGACGAAGTGCATCCCCTCGCCGACGCGGGTCGCCGCGGCGTCCCTCCCGACCGGGACGTCGTCCGTTGCCGCCCGGGCGCCGAGAGAGCCCGGGTCGTTCAGGGAATCGATTTGCGCCGCGGCGTCAGACATTCCCGTACTGGCTGTTCTTGATCATCGTGAACCCTTTCACGAGTTCCGCGATGCCGGCGTCGAGGGACATGACCGGCCTGTAGCCCGTGGCCTCGATCTTCGCATTCGACACGATGTAGTTCCTCTGGTCGGGATCCTTGCCGACTGGAGCCTCGAGGACCACGAACTCCGGAATCCGGGCCTGGATGTGATCGCACAGTTCCTTCTTGGACACGTTGGCGTCCGACAGGCCCACGTTGAATATCTCGCCCTTCATCGTCGCGAAATTGTCGAGCCCGTGCAGGAACACCCGCGCCACGTCCCTGACGTGTATGTAGTTCCGTTTGAAGGAACTCTCGAACAGGACCACGAACCTGTCGTGCACCGCCCGGTACGTGAAGTCGTTCACGAGCAGATCGATGCGCATCCTCGGCGACATGCCGAACACGGTCGCGAGACGGAAGCTGATGGCGTTCTCGCGCTGCATGAGTTCCTTCTCGATTGCGACCTTTTCCTTGGCGTAGCGGGAGATCGGACGCAGCGGGGACTCCTCCGAACAGAAGTTGTTCTCGTCCCCGGTTCCGTACGCGCTGTTCGTGGTGGGCATCAGCACCACCTGATCGCGGGAAAGCAGTTTCAGCATCATCACGATCGCGTCGTGATTCGTCGTCGTCGCACCCACGGGATCCATGTTGCAGAGGGGGGCGCCGACGAGCGCCGCGAGGGGGATCACGACGTCCGCCTGCCGGAGCAGGGGCGCCATCGTGCTCTCCACCCTGATGTCACCCCGCACCACGTCGAACGCGGGATGGTGGCAGACGTGATTGAGGCTCGACTGCCTGAACATGAAGTTGTCGAGTACGGTCACGCTGTGGCCCGCCGCCAGCAGCTCCGGGACGAGGGTCGAGCCGAGGTACCCCGCGCCACCGGTCACGAGTATCTTGAATGCCATCTTGTTGCTCCAGGTGTTCTTGGTTTGTCGTCCGGACGCAAGTTCTCACTGCATCCGATTTTCATGCAAGCCTTCGCACGACGAAAGGGCGACCGCGCCATCGGGCGGCGCCATCGACCGCCCGGGGCCACGATACCGCCTCCGGGTGGTCGTGCGGCATGCCGGAGACGAGGAGTCGCGCTCCCGGCGGCCCGTCGCCGTCCACGGCATGTGCCCGGTGTCCGGACCGCTCCGCCGCTACGCCGATCACGCGCCGGCTGGTCCACGGTTTCAGCTCGCGACGACCTCGGCAGCCCTCCTGAAGTCGGAGGGAATGCCGATGTCGAGGAATGGTGCGGCAAACTCGATACCGAACAGGTTCTGTCCGGAGGTGAAAGCTCTCGCGAAGATGTCGTCCTCGAGCGACAGCTTCCCTTCGAAGGACCGGAACGCATCCAGCGCGCCGGGACGCATCAGGTACACCCCGCCGTTTGCGAGCCCGCCATCCGGGCCGATCGGGGCCCTCAGGGAAAGAATCCGGCCGTCTGCGTCGAGGGTCAGTCCCATGTACCGTTGTTGCTCGCGAGTGCGGAAGAGGGAGAAGCACCAGTCCGCGTCATGGTCGAGGAAGAAACGCGCGAGGGTCGCGAGATCGACCCTGAAGTACGTGTCGCCGTTCAGCACGAGAAACGGCTCCCGTTCGTCCAGATGTCGCGACGCGAGCACGACGCCGCCGCCCGTGCCCAGGGGTTCGCCCTCGATTGCGTAGTCGATCGCAGCGCCTGCGTAGTGGCCGCCGAAGTGCTCTGTTATAGCGGCGTGCCTGTAGCCGACCGACAGCACGAATCTCGAAATGCCCTGTCCGATCCAGTAGTCGAGGAGGTGCTCGAGGAACGGGCGATCGCCGACGGGTGCCATCGGCTTGGGCAGGTCCGGAACGGCTTCCCGCAGCCTCGTCCCGAGTCCGCCCGCGAGAACGACCGCGGACCGCGGCAGCATGCTAGACACCATTCAGGATCGTGCAGAGTTCGTCGATCTCGGATGGCTGCAGATCGGGGAAGTTGCCCAGATAGAAACCGAAGAAATGGATGTGCTCGGTCTCGGGGAAATCGCGATGATGCCCTTCCGGAACCACGTTCTTCAGGTACGGCTGCCGGAGCTGGTTTCCACCGCCGGCGCTGCCGCGCCGGAATTCGATGCCGGCGGATCGCATGGTGCTCATGAGGCGTTCCGCGAGTTCCCGGTCGGGTTCCTTCAGCACGAGATTGAAGGCGTAATTGCTCGATCCCTCCACCTTGAAATCCGTTCTGTAGCGGGAGCCGTCGATTCGATCGAGAAAGCGGTTCAGGTTCTCCGTGCGCCGCCCCACGTTCCAGTCGAGCCGCTTGAGCTGGCTGCGTCCGAGGATCCCGCCGATTTCGGTATTGCGCGTGTTGAAGGCGGGATACGCGAAGATGAAGTCCGGGTTGAGGTCCGGGTTCTCCGCGCGGTACCGGTCACGAAGCCCGGGGTCGCTGGCCTCGCGGACCATGCCGTGCGACCTCAGCATCCGTGCCTGCTGGTGGACGACGGGGTCGTCCGTGCAGATCATTCCGCCCTCGATGGTGCTCATGTGGTGGGCGTAGTAGAAGGAGAAGTTGGAGATCCACCCGAAGGTGCCGAGCCTGCGCCCGCCGTGGGTCGCTCCGTGCGATTCGCAGACGTCCTCGATGAGCGGGATGTTCCTTCGTGCGAGCTCCGAAACGAGTTCGTCACTGAGTCCGTCGAATCCCTGTACGTGGGTCAGAAAGACCGCGCGCGTCGCGTCGGTGAGCCGCGCCAGGACCTGCGCAGGATCGGCCGAAAGGGTGCGGGGATCGATGTCGACGAACACGGGCGTGAACCCGTTCTGGATCACCGAGGCGATGTCCGAGATCCACGTGAGCGGGGGTACGATGACCTCGCCGCCTTCCGGGTGCCTGAGCTTCAGGATCGCGAGGGTGAGCATGTTGGCCGATGCGCCGGAATTCACGAACACGCTGTGCCGGACACCAAGCCACGCGGACCACTCGGCTTCGAAGGCACGCACGTGAGCGCCGTGCGTGAGTATCGGGTCGTCCTGACGGAGGTGTGCGATCACCGCATCGAGATCTTCCCTCAGGATGTTGTTTCTCATTAATGGGAACGTCATGGTCGGCCAGTCAAGTTTCCTGATGCCGGGGATGATCCGTTAAGCGGCTGGCATGCGCAACATCCGGGGGGGCGGGTCCGCGACATCCTTCCCGGCATCGTGCACGAGGCGTCGGCATTATCGCACCGGAGGCGTCGCGATCCGGCGCGACGGGCCCGCGTCCGCGCGGTGCGCGGGACCGGCGTCTGTCGGTGGTCGCGACATCATTTGGTACGATCGGTCCGACGGGTGCCGGTCCCCGAGACCGTGCTGCGGCCGGGTCCCGGCCGGTTCCGGAAATGCATCCGGGTCCAGGTATCCATGCTTCTGGGGAGTGGCGTGATGGCCGACGATCGTGGCGGTGGGAAGGTGGATCAGGAACGGCCGCTGGTCACCGTGCTGTCGCGGCGGCGGATCGCCGGCAATCGCGTCTTCGACCTGTACTTCGATCACGTCGTGCCGCGCGACGGCGAGCCGGTGCCGGAGTACCTCGTCGTCGCACCGAAGCATTCCCACCCCGGTTCCGTGACGGGCGTCAGCGTCCTTCCCGAGCGCGAGGGGAAGCTCGGTCTCATTCGTGTCTACAGGCACGCAATCGGACGGTCCGTGTGGGAAGTCCCGCGGGGGTTCGTAGAGCCCGGGGAGAGCGACGCCGTGTCCGCGATGCGGGAACTCGAGGAGGAGGCCGGTCTCGCCGCGGCTCCCGAGGATCTGCTGTCGGTCGGGGCCATCACGCCCGAAGCCGGGGTGATCGCGGCGAGAGTCCGTCTCTTCCTGGCGCGTCGCTGTCGCGCGGTCCGTGACTACGCGCCGTCCGAACTCGGACACGAGGCCCTCGAATGGTTCGGTCCCGACGCCGTCCACGCCATGATCGACGACGGCGCCATCGAGGATCCTTCCACGCAGATCCTCGTCTGTCGTCTCGCGCTCATGACGGCGCGGTGAACCGGGCCGTGCCGGATCGCGACCGCGCCCGCGCGGCGGTGTTCCTCGACCGCGACGGGACCATCAACGTCGAGAAGCACTACCTGCATCGTTACGACGACTGGGAGTGGATTCCCGGTGCCGTGGACGCCATCCGGACACTGAATGCCGCGGGGTTCAGGGTAATCGTCGTCTCGAACCAGGCCGGGATCGCGCGGGGGCTCTATGCCGATGCCGACGTCGATGCGCTGCATCGAAGGGTAGTGTCCGATCTGCGTCGCGGCGCGGCCCGCATCGACGCCTTCTATCACTGTCCGCATCACCCCGATTTCGGCGACCACGTCCGCTGCGATTGCCGGAAGCCGCGTCCCGGCATGCTGACACGCGCCGCACGCGAGCACGGCCTCGACCTCTCCCGGTCCTTCCTCGTCGGTGACCGCGAGACGGACGTCGACGCGGCGACCGCCTGTGGCGTGACGCCGATCCTCGTCGCCACCGGTTACGGGCAGCGATCGAGAGCGCTCGTGGATCCCGCCGTGCCGTACGTTCCGTCCATCGTCGAGGCCACGCGCCGGATCCTTGAATCCACCCCGAACACCAGTCATCGGACATGACGGATGGAAACAGACCGGGGGCGCGTGTGCGTGGTGGGTGGCGGCAGCCAGATCGCGCGCTTCCTCATTCCGAGGCTGGTCGAACGCGGCAATGCCGTGACGGTCATCAGCAGTGTCGCCCGGGCCTCGACACGGTCCGTGCGCTGGATACATGGCGTGCAAGCCCCGCTGGACCGCCTGCTCGTCGGGGAGTGCCCGATCGACACCCTCGTCTGGCTGCCCCCGCTGGACGTCCTGCCGGGCGTGCTCGACCACCTGCAGGCTGCGGGGGTGCGCAGACTCGTCGCGTTCAGCACGACTGCGCGCTTCTACAAGGCGTCTTCCAGAGATGCGCGCGAGCGAGACTTTGCCCGCCGGATCACCGAGGCAGAGGAACGGCTTGCGGACGCGGGAACACGGGACGGCATCGTCTGGACGCTGTTCAGGCCCACCCTCGTCTACGGTTGCGGGCAGGACGAGAACGTCGCGAGAGTGGCCAGAATGATCAGGAAACTCGGATTCTTTCCGCTCGTCGGGGGTGCGCGCGGCCTGCGACAGCCGGTCCATGCCGACGACCTCGCGCTCGCGACGATCGAAGCGATCGACCGGGAGGCGACCCACTTCCGCGACTACGACCTCAGCGGCGGCACGACACTCCGGTACAGGGAGATGGTTTCCCGCGTGTTCGAGGCCCTGGACCGGACGCCGCGCTTCCTGCCCGTCTCCGGCGCGCTTCTCCGGTCGATGATCCCGCTGCTCGCAATCGCGCCCGCATTCCGGTCCGTGTCGCCGGAAGCCGTGACCCGCATGGGCGAGGACCTCTGTTTCAGTCACGAGCCGGCGACGCGCGACTTCGGCTACGCCCCGGGAGGATTCCGCCTCGACCCGGAAGCGTTGGGCTTCGGCGCGGTCCCCGGGGACGTCGCCGATCGGGGGAGGCCGCGATCGGGGTGACCGCGGCCGCTCGGGTGGCGCTAACATCGTGCCTCCCGCCAGTCACCGGACGACGACAAGAGTCATGATTTCGAAGTTTCGTCCGGGTCCGCCATCGGTCGCACGCGGACAGCCGTCGGGATTTCGCGCGTGATCGAGCCCTTTCCCGTGCCGAAGTTCGTGGCTCCCGCCGCCGGCCCTGTCGACGGGCTCGGGCAGCCGGGACGCGCCCTCCGGGCCGACCGGAAGCGCCTGGATCACGATGCCCGGGGGCATGCATGAAAGCGATCGTCATCGTCGCCGTCGGCCGGCTGCTGCAGATGGTCGCGGCATTCTTCACGCTGAAGCTGGCGACCACGCTGATGTCGCCGGGCCAGGTGGGCCAGATCAACCAGCTGCTCGCGCTCGTGAACCTGTTCGCGACCGGGCTCGTGGTGCCGCTCGTCGTGTATTTCGCGCGGGGCATCGTGGGGTGGATCAATGCTGGTCAGTTCAGCCGGCGCCTGCGGGAAGTGAGCATCGCGGTCGTCGTCGCGACCCTCGTGCTCACGCCCGTCGGGTCCGTGCTGCAGGGTTCTTTTCACCTGGTTCACGGTATCGGCGCGGGCACGTTCGCAGTGCTCTTCGCGCTCTACGTCTTCGGATTCTCGCTCTATACGCTCACGCTCAACTGCGTTGCGGTGCTCGGCCAGCGTCTGCGCAGCGCGGTCGTGTCGAACGTCGCGGCCTGGGGGGGGCTCGTGATCGCCGCCGTACTGTTCGTGCGGCAGGGTTCGGCCTGGTACTGGACATTCGGCATCTTCGCAGGCTACCTCGTCGCCGCGTCCGCCCTGTTTGCCATCCGGCGCACGAGTCCCGAGCGAATCGCCGGCGCGACGAACGATCCGCTGTCGCTGCGACCGGGAGTGGTCTGGACCTTCGTCTGGCCGCAGGTCGCCATGTTCGCGCTCTGGTGGACCCAGTCCCAGAGCTACCGGTTCGTCCTGGCCGAAGTGAGCACCGTGGCGGCGGTCGGCGTGTTCTTCGCGGCCTACGCGCTCGTCTCGGTGCCGATGCAGGCGTTCGAGGCGGCCTTCAACGAACTCTACTCGCCGACGCTGTACCGCGACTTCGAGAGTCAGGGCGGGGAAGGACGCGTGACGGCCTGGAACGACTACGTGTCCGCGTACCTGCCGTCGATTGTCCTTTGCGGGTGTTTTCTTGCCGGCTGTGCCCCCCACGTTGCGCGGATTGCGCTCGGTCCTGCGTTCCAGGTCGGGGCGGCCTTTTTCGTGTGGCCGGCGCTTTCGGAGACTTTCCGGGCGATGAGTTCGGTCAACCATACGCTGGGCGTCGCCAGGATCGACATGAGATGGCTGCTGCCGCCGGCCTTCGCGGGTGCGGTCACGGCGCCGCTGCTGGTCTTCCTCCTGTCCGCGAGCTCGCCCGTCACCGGCACGGGGCAGGCGCTCTGTGCTGCGAGCGCCGTGGTGCTGGTCGCGGTGTACGGGATCACGCGGATGGCGTCCGGAGCCCGTTGGCCGTGGCGACGGATCGCGGGTGCCGGGGCCGCTGGCGCGCCCATGGTGCTGGCAGGCGTCGTGACGGCATCCGCGGGCGCATGGTCTCCACTGTCCTCCATTGCCGCGTGCGGCGTGATGGGCGTCTATGCGCTGGGGATGATCTGGTGGTTTGCGCGACCCTGGCTGGGCAGGGTGCACGCGGGCACATGACTCGTTGCCGCCGTTCCCGGGGTTGCGGCCGGGTGTCCGTTCGTCCCGACGGCCGGTAAACTTGCGGTTTTTCCTGCCGTCACAGACATGCCCTTGTCCCGGAACCCGCTCGCCAGGCTCGTCCTCCGATGGGGCGGCCTCGCGCTCAACGTTCGGGGCGTGCTGTCCCTCCCCCGCATCCCCGGGTATCTCGTTCAGTGGCGACGCTTCGCAGCGGGCTCGGCCATGGCGGCGCCCGCGCGCGACACGTATCCGTGTCTGGCCGACGCGACGTCGCGCACGGCCTTCGACCCGCATTACTTCCATCAGGCTGCATGGCTGGCCCGACGCCTCGCGGCTGCGAGCCCCGAGCGTCACGTGGACGTCGGCTCCGACGTGGGCATGATCGGCGTGCTGAGCGCGTTCGTCCCCGTCGAGTTCGTCGACATCCGGCCGCTCGCGGTGGAACTGTCCGGGCTCGATCCCAGGGCCGGAAGCCTCCTGGCCATGGACCACCCGTCGCGCAGCGTTGCGTCGCTGTCCTGCCTGCACGTGATCGAGCACGTGGGGCTCGCGCGTTACGGAGACCCCCTGGATCCCGCCGGTCACGAGAAGGCGGCCGCCGAGCTCGTGCGAGTCCTGGCGCCGGGGGGCGACCTGTACCTGAGCACGCCGGTGGGGCGCGAACGCGTCTGCTTCAACGCCCACCGCGTCTTCTCGCACGCGACGATCGCCCGGCTCTTCGGTGAACTGGAGCTTCGGTCCTTCTCGCTCGTGGACGACGGCGGCACCTTCCACGTGTCGGCTTCGCACCGCGACGCGGATGCGTGCGACTACGGCTGCGGCCTGTTCCACTTTCGCCGGCAGCCTTCCGCCGGGACAGGCCGGAGCTGACGATGGTGGTCGAGGATCTCTGCCAGGTAACGTCGCCGAGGCTTTCCGTCATCACGCCGTCCCTGAACCACGCGCGATTCCTCCGGGAAACGATCGAGACGATCGCCGCGCAGACCTTCCGGTCGTTCGAGCACATCGTGATCGACGGCGGATCCACGGACGGTACCGTCGAGATCCTCCAGTCATACCCGCACGTCAGGTGGATATCCGAGAAGGACCGCGACATCGTCGATGCCTACCAGAAGGCCATTGCGCGCGTGCGGGGCGAGTACGTGATCCAGTGCTGCGTCTCGGACGGGTTTCACGACCGGCGCTGGTTCGAGCGCGCGGTCGGGTGCCTTGATGCTGATCCCGAACTCTCCCTCGTGTGGGCGCTGCCGCAGTACATGACGGAATCGGGCATCCTGCAGGCGGTCGCCTACGCTGATTTCCTGGAAGACCCCCCTCCGCAGAAGCGCGACTTCCTGTCGTTCTGGTGGGCGACCAGGATGCCCTTTCCCGAGAGCAACTACTGCGTGCGTGCGGACGTCCTGAGGCGGCTGTTCCCGACGGCCGACTCGCCGGAGCACTTCCGCATCCACCCGCACCTGGGCTTCATGCACGATTTCATGGTCGGGGGCTACCTGCCGTGGTTCCTCCCGGAGGTCGTGAGCTTCGGAAGGCTGCACGCGGACCAGCGCGGAAAGCGTCTCTGGCACATCGAGCGCCCCGCGCAGCTCCGCTACAACGCGGACGTCGACGATCACCGCAGGGCCGTGACGGCCGGTCGCAGGGCCATGGTCTTCCGCGACGGCTCCGCACGCGAGATCGGCACGCTCTCGCGTGCCGACGCGAAACGGCTCGGTGCCGCGTTTCGATGGACGCGATGGTCGCGCTCTCCGCTGCTGCGCAGGCCTCTCTATCTGCTCCTGCGCCGCATCGCGCAGAAACTTGGCGTCGGTGCTTCCGGGGGCGGCGAGAGGTGACGGCGGCAGCCATGCTTCATCGCCTGCGACAGCGGCTCGCGCATTCGCGTTTCTTCTCGTTCAACGCGACGTGCCGCGATGCGTGGGTGCGCGCGCGTGCCGCCGAGGTGCCGGCCGGGTCACGCGTGCTCGACGTCGGTGCCGGGTCGTGCCCGTATCGCGGCGCCTTCGCGCATTGCCGTTACGAGACACAGGACTTCGTGCAGCTGGGGGCGGAGCAGCTCCGTTACGGCAGCTACGGCACGATCGATTACGTTTGCGACGCCCGGAGCATTCCGGTGGCCGACGCGAGCTTCGATGCGGTCCTGTGCACGGAGGTCCTGGAGCATGTACCCGACCCCTGTGCGGTGGTCCGCGAGATCGCGCGCGTCCTCAGGCCCGGCGGCATTCTCATCCTGACGGCACCGCTGGGGTCGGGCATCCATCAGGAGCCTTACCACTTCTATGGCGGCTACACGCCCTACTGGTACCGCCTGTTCCTCGGGGATGTCGGGTTCCGCGACGTCACGGTGGAGCCGAACGGAGGATCGTTCGCGTTCTTCGCGCAGGAGTGCATCCGTTTCGTGCGAGCGACCCGCCCTCTCAGGCTCGGCATGCCGCTCGCCCTCGACGCCCTCTGGTTGCCGTTCTGGGTCCTCCTCGCGCCGCTGCTCGCCGTGTTCGTGCCAGCCGTGTGCAGGGTGTTCGACCGGTTCGATCGCGAACGTCGCTTCACCGTCGGCTATCACGTGACGGCGACCCGTGCAGTCGCGGCACGCCAATGACCGCCACCGCGCAGGCGTGCGTGATCACGAAAGTGGTCGGCGGGCTCGGCAACCAGCTGTTCTGCTACGCGGCAGGCCGTGCCGTTTCCTGCCGTACCGGCGCCGGGCTCGTCCTCGACCTGGACTTCTTCCGGTCGGACGTCCGCTACGAGCGACAATACCGGCTGGACTGCCTGCCACTCGGCCCGCACGACGTCCTAACGACGAAGCGTCTGCTGCCCCGCAGTCTCGATCTTCGCTGGTGGCGCCTCCGGCGCATCCTGCTGGAGCGAGGCCTCGTTCCGGGCACGACCGCGATCGTCGAGAAGGACGCCAAGACTTTCCACGACGAACTCCTGACCTGCAGTGTGAGCGGGAAGCTCGTTCTCGACGGCTACTGGCAGGATGAGCGCTATTTCCAGTCCGCCGGGGATCGCGTGCGTGCCGAACTCGTGCCACGTGCGCCCGAAAGCGAACGCAATCGCAGCCTGGGCGAGACGATGTCGCGATGCGGTTCGGTGGCCATCCATTGCAGGCGCCACCACCATCGTCTCGCTGACGGCACCGTGCAGCCGGCCCGGGGGCGTGCGGGTCTGGACGTGCAGTACTATCGGCGCGCGATCGGACGGCTTGCGGATGCGACGCCGATCGATCACATCTTCCTGTTCGGAGACGAACCCGAATGGTTGCTTCAGGCCCTGCCGAGCACGATTCCGCACACCGTCGTCGACTGGAACTCCGCTCCTGGCGGAGAAGTCGACGATCTCTGGCTCATGACGAGAAGTCGCCACTTCGTCGTCTCGAACAGCACGCTCAGCTGGTGGGGGGCATGGCTCGCGTCGGGGCACGACAAGCGGGTCATCGCGCCGCGTCCGCAGGATCTCGAGTACTGGGTTCCGAGCGCCCGCACGTGGGAGGAGATCGACTGGTGAAGGCACACCTCTTCCCGAACCATGGCTGTGGTGTGGTCGCATGAGTTCGCTGCTCACGCGACTGAGGCGACGTCTGCTGCGCGAGGCGGGGGTTCACTACCGGCGGTCCTACGCGCAGTGCGGCGAGGACATGATCGTGCGCTTCGTGTTCGATGCGCTCGGCGTCGATCGCCCGTTCTTTCTCGACCTCGGCGCCCATCATCCCACCTATCTGAGCAACACCTATGCGCTCTACCGTGGCGGGAGCCGCGGCGTGAACGTGGATGCCTCGCCGGCGGCGATCGCCGCGTTCCGGCGCGCGCGTCCGCGGGACGTGAACCTGAACGTCGGTGTCGGCCCCGAGGCGGCCGAACTGGTCTTCTACGAAATGTCCGAGCCCACGCTCAGCACGTTTTCGGAAGCGCAGGCCCGGCGCTACGAGGCGGACGGGAACGCGAAGGTGACCGGGACGCGTCGCGTCCCGGTGCGCACGTTCCGCGAGCTCGTGGACGAACACTGCGAACGTCCTCCCGACTTCGTGTCTCTCGACGTCGAAGGTCTCGACGTCGCGATACTGAAATCCATCGACTTCGCGACCTGCCGGCCGACGGTCTTCTGCGTCGAGACGCTCACGTATTCCTCGCGTCGACAGGGCGATCGCATCGGCGAGATCGACGACCTGATGGTGGGTGCGGGCTACATGCGCTACGCCGACACCCACGTGAACACGATCTACGTTCTCGAAACCGCATGGCGCGAGCGATGAACGACGCGGATTCCGTGGGGCGGCCTGCGGTCACGGTCGTGCTGCCTGCCTGGAATTCGGCCGCGACGCTCCGCGTCGCGCTGGAATCGATACGCTGGCAGACGCTCGAATCCTGGGAACTGCTCGTCATGGACGACGGGTCGTCGGACGATACGGTCGCGGTCGCCCGTTCCATCGAGGACGGACGGATATCGGTACACGCCGACGGACGCCACGCGGGACTGGCGACCCGGCTGAACCAGGCGATCGACCTCGCGCGCGGACGGTTCCTCGCGCGCATGGACGCGGACGACCTGGCCTATCCGGAGAGGCTGCGCACCCAGATGGCATTCCTCGACAGTCATCCGGACGTCGATCTCGTGGCGTCGCGGGCACTCGCGTTCCGCGGCGACGGGGCGGTGACAGGCCTGCTGCCTTACCGCGCCGACCACGCCGCGATCTGCGCGAAGCCCTGGAGCGGCATCCCGATGCCTCATCCAACGTGGTTCGGCCGCATCGAGTGGTTTCGCCGCTTCCGCTACGCCGTCCCGGACGCACTCCGCGCCGAAGACCAGGAACTGCTCATTCGCGCCAGGTTCGACAGTCGCTACGCTGCCTGTCCGGAGATCCTCCTGGGATACCGCCAGGGGACGTACAGCTTGTCGCGCATGCTCAAGGGCCGGGTCGGGCGGCTCCGGGCGGTGTCGCGCCATGCACTCGCCGCCGGCCGTCCGCTGGAACTCCTCGCCGCGACGAGCGTGACGCTCGGCAAGGCCATGATGGACGTCGTGCTCGCCGTGCCCGGCTGCGAGTCCCTGTTCCTGCAGCGCACCAGGGCTCTGCCCACCGACCGGGAACTGCAGCGGTGGGAGTCGCTCTGGCGCCGCCTGAACCCGGCATGACGCCCGGGGCCGGACACGGGGAGGACCGCTGATGTGCGGACTCGCGGGATTCTGGCGCCCGGGCCCTCTGGACCCGGACGAAGCCGCGCGCGCTGCGACGGCCATGGCGACGGCCATCGCCCATCGTGGTCCCGACGACCACGGCCTGTGGTGCGACGCCGCGGCGGGCATCGTGCTCGCACACCGGCGCCTGTCCATCGTCGACCTGTCTGCCGAAGGCCACCAGCCCATGGTCTCCGCAAGCGGCGACCTCGTGATTGCGTTCAATGGCGAGATCTACAACTTCGAGTCCCTGCGCGCGGAACTCGACGGTTCGGGCGAGGCGATGCGGTGGCGAGGACACTCCGACACGGAAGTCATGCTGGCCGCCATCGAGCGCTGGGGGCTTGCGTCTGCGCTCGACCGCATGGTCGGCATGTTCGCGTTCGTGCTCTGGGACAGGCGTGCGCGCAGTCTGACCCTGGTCCGGGACCGGTTCGGCGAGAAGCCGCTCTACTATGGCTGGTCCGGACGCACGCTGTTCTTCGCCTCGGAACTGAAGGCGTTGCGCGCGCATCCGGATTTCCGTGGCGCAGTGGATCGCGACGCACTCGCGCTCTACGCACGGCACGCGTGCGTGCCCGCGCCCCGGTCGATCTATCGCGGCATCGCGAAGCTCCCGCCGGGACACTTCGTGCGGTTCTCGCCGGAGCAGCTCGCGACGGCACGCCCTTCGTCCCCGCAGCCGTACTGGTTGCTCGACGAGGTCGCGCGGCGGGGCATGGAGACGCCGTTTCGCGGGACGCTGCGCGACGCGGCGGACGAGCTGGAGGCGGCCCTGTCCAGGACGGTCAGGGAACAGATGGTGGCCGACGTTCCCCTCGGGGCGTTCCTGTCCGGCGGCATCGACTCCTCGACGATCGTCGCGCTGATGCAGGCGCAGAGCGCGCAGCCCGTCCGCACGTTCACGATCGGCTTCCGCGAGGCCGACTACGACGAGGCCATCGATGCGCGCGCGGTCGCTGCGCACCTCGGAACGACGCACACGGAATGGAAGCTCTCCGCGGAGGAATCGCTCGACGTGATCCCGCGACTGCCCGTCCTGTACGACGAACCGTTCGCCGACTCGTCGCAGATACCGACCCATCTCGTGTCGATGCTCGCGCGACGGCACGTTGCGGTGAGTCTCTCCGGCGACGCGGGAGACGAGGCCTTCGGTGGTTACAACCGGCACCGGCTCGCCCGGCGACTGGAGCGGGTCGCCGGGCGCGTGCCCCTCTGGCTGCGTCGGGGGCTGGCGCACGGCGTGCGGGCCGTCAGCCCCTCGGGGTGGGACCACGTCGCGCGCTGCGTCGAGGCTGCCGTACCGGGGGCACGGCGGTACAAGGCCGTGGGCGACCGGATCCACAAGCTGGCCGGGCTGCTCGCGGTCGACGATCCGCAGGCCCTCTACGAGCAGTTCACGTCCTTCTGGGAGCGTGACGTCGTGCCGGGTGCGTCGTCTGCCTCGAGCCCCTGGCTGGCCGCGCACGACTTCGGGCGGGCGACGCTTTCCGAGCGCATGATGCTGCGCGACACGCTGGGCTACCTGCCCGACGACATCCTCGTGAAGGTGGATCGGGCCGCGATGGGCGTGAGCCTGGAGACCCGCGTGCCGTTCCTCGATCATCGCGTCGTGGAACTGGCCTGGCGGTTCCCGCCCGCGTTCAGGCTGGACGACCGCTCCGGGAAGAAAGTCCTGCGGGAGGTGCTGTACCGTCACGTGCCGCGGGACCTCGTGGACCGCCCAAAGATGGGGTTCGGCATTCCGCTGGACTCGTGGCTGCGGGGGCCGCTGCGCGACTGGGCCGAAGCGCTCCTCGACGAACGACGACTCGCACGCGAGGGATTCTTCGATCCGGGACTCGTGCGGAAGCACTGGAACGAACACCTGGCCGGCACGCGCAACTGGCAGCATCATCTCTGGATCGTGCTGATGTTCGGGACCTGGCTGGAGACCTGGGGGGAGGGGCTTTCGACGTGACCCGACGGAGGCTTCTGTTCCTGATCAGCGAGGACTGGTTCTTCTGCTCCCACCGTCTGCCACTCGCCGTCGCGGCGCGCGAGGCGGGCTACGACGTCACCGTCGCGACACGCGTCACCGACGACGGGGACCGCATCCGTGCAGCCGGGATCGACCTGGTGCCGCTCGGCTGGTCGCGTCGCGGTACGCACCCGCTGCGCGAACTGGCGGCGCTGCGCGAGGTGATCCGTGTCTACCGCCGGTGCCGGCCGGACATCGTGCATCACGTCGCAATCAAGCCCGTGCTCTACGGTTCCCTCGCCGCACGCGTGGCGCGCGTGCCGTTCGTGGTCAACGCAGTCGCCGGGCTCGGGTACATCTTCGCGTCGCACGATGCCAGGGCGCGGCTCCTGCGCCCGGTCGTCAGGGCGGGCTTCCACCTCTTGCTCGACCGGGACAACGCGCGCCTGATCCTCCAGAATCCCGACGACGTGGAGCAGTTCACGAAAAGCGGGATCGTCGACCGGCAGCGGGTCCGGCTCGTCCGGGGATCCGGAGTCGATCTTCGCCGGTTCACGGTGGTGCCCGAACCGCCGGGCGAGCCGGTCGTGGTCCTGCCTGCCCGCATGCTTCGCGACAAGGGCGTCGAGGAATTCGTGGAGGCCGCGAGAACGCTCAGGGCGGAGGGGCTGCGCGCGCGGTTCGTGCTCGCGGGCGAGCCGGACGAGGAAAATCCCGCGTGCATCGCCGAGAGCCGGTTGCTCGACTGGGCGCGCGAGGGCATCGTCGAGTACTGGGGCTGGCAGGAGGACATGGTGTCGGTCTTCCAGGGAGCGAACATCGTCTGTCTGCCATCGTATCGGGAAGGGTTGCCGAAGGCGCTCATCGAGGCGGCCGCCTGCGGCCGCGCGATCGTCACCACCGACGTGCCGGGCTGTCGGGAGGTCGTGAGTGACGGCGACAACGGGCTGCTCGTCGCGGCGCGGGATGCCATCGGCCTCGCGGCGGCCCTGCGGCGCCTGCTCCGGGATCCCGTGCTTCGCGGAAAGATGGCGCGCCGCGCGCGGGAAAGGGCCGAGGCGGAGTTCTCCATCGACTACGTGATCCGCGAGACGCTGGCCGTCTATCGGGATCTCCTGAACGGCAGATCCGCGACGTCCGCCGGCGGACAGGTCGGTTCGAGAGGAGACGCCTGAATTGCTCCTGCTGGTTCCCGCGCTGACGGCCGCGCTCAGTTACTCGGTGCTGCTCTGGCTGCTGCGCTCGCGCGCAGCGGACCTCGTGCTGGATCACCCCAACGAACGCTCCCTGCACGTCAGGCCGGTTCCCCGGGTCGGTGGCATCGGCATCATGACGGGCACCCTCCTCGCGCTCACCCTGTCGGGGGCGGGAGCGGAACTGTGGATGACGGCGGCCCTGCTCTCGCTCCTGTCCTTCGCGGACGATCGGCGTGGCCTGCCAATCGCGGCGCGCTTCGGCGGTCACATCGCCGCCGCGCTGGCCTTCGTCGGGCTCGGGATGCACGGGCACCCCTGGCTGGTTTCGGCCGCACTCGTGACCGGAGTTGTCTGGGTCACGAACCTCTACAACTTCATGGACGGCTCCGACGGTCTGTCCGGGGGCATGGCGGTGCTGGGGTTCGGCGCCTACGCGGTCGCCGGCTACGCCGGGCACGACGCGACGATTGCCTTGGCAGGTGCTGGCATCGCCGGAGCCGCCGCGGGCTTCCTGGTCCTGAACTTCGCGCCCGCGCGCGTCTTCATGGGGGATGCAGGCTCCGTCCCGCTGGGTTTTCTCGCGGCCACGCTCGGCCTGACCGGCTGGGATCGGGGACTCTGGCCGGTGTGGTTTCCCGTCGTCGTGTTCGGCCCCTTCATCGTGGACGCGACCGTGACCCTGCTGCGCCGGATGCTGCGCGGTGAACGGTTCTGGCGGGCGCACCGGACCCACTACTACCAGCGCCTCGTGCAGCTGGGATGGGGACACCGCAGGACGGCGCTCGCCGAGTACGCCCTCATGCTCTTCTGCGCCGTGCTGGCCCTCGCCGCGCGTCAGTCATCGCCCGCCGTCGCGGCTGGGCTGCTGGGATTCGTGGCAGTGGTGTTCGCCGTGCTGCTGGTCCTCGTGGACCGGGCGTGGGCCAGGCACGTGGCCGCGGGGCGGACGTGACCGCCCGAGGCGAGGCGTACGCCGTACAATCGCGGCCTGCTGCCGCACCGGCGCCGTGCCGGAAGCGACCGGCCGGACGGAATGCCGAACGAACGGGTCCGGAATGCATCTATGATCCATCGTCGACGCGTTGTCCGGGAGGCAGCCGAAATGGGATCGGGCGGCACGCCCGATGAACCAGGCCGGCACGACGCAGCCGCCGCAGTGCGCCAGGCGCCGTCCGCGCCAGAGCAATCCATGACCGCCGAAACTCGATGAACAACCCGCTGGCATTCTCGCGCAACGCAGCCGCGCTGCTGCACGACATCGCGGCCTGCGCGGCGGCGTGGCTGCTCGCGTTCCTGCTCCGGTTCAATTTCGACATGCCCCCGGAGTTTGCCGTCAGCATGTGGACCAAGCTGCTCTGGGTGGTGCCGCTGCAGACCGCGATCTTCTGGCGCCTGGGCCTGTACCGTGGACTCTGGCGCTACGCGAGCATCACGGACTTCCGGCGGATCGTCGCGTCGGCTGCGATGGGCGCCATGGCCATCGCGATCGTGCTCTTCTTCTTTCAGCTGCGCGAGACACCCAGGTCGGCACTGGTGCTCTATCCCATCCTGCTCGTGAGCGTCATGGCGGGCAGCCGCGTCGCCTATCGCGCCTGGAAGGAAGGCCATCTGGTGCCGCTTTCGCGGCTGGACGCGAAGCGAGCGATCGTCCTGGGTGCGGGCAGTGCCGCCGCGCGCCTGCTGGAGACCGTCGCACGCAGCCGGGACTGGGTGGTCGTGGGTCTGCTCGACGACGATCCGCGCAAGTACGGCCGCGAGATCCACGGCGTGAAGGTGATCGGCAGACTCGACGATCTGCCCTCGCTCGCGCGCACGCTCAATCTCGAGCAGGCCGTGATCGCGCTGCCCGGCCAGGCACACACCGCGCGGAAGCGCGCGATCGATCTCTGCCGCGAGGCGGGCGTGGCGGCGCTCACCGTGCCGTCCTACGAGGACCTCGTTTCGGGACGCGTCAGTCTCTCGGCGGTGCGCAAGGTGGAAGTCGACGACCTGCTCGGCCGGGATCCCGTGGAGCTCGACGCTTCCGGGCTGCAGCAGTGGCTCCAGGGGCGGGTCGTGATGGTCACCGGTGCGGGTGGATCGATCGGGTCGGAGCTGTGCCGCCAGATCGCGCGTTACGAGCCTTCGCGCATCGTGCTCTTTGAGCTGAACGAGTTCGCGCTCTATACCATCGAGCAGGAGTTCGCCGCCCGGCCCGGACCCGTGCGCGTGACCTGCGTGCTGGGCGACGTGCGGGACGAGGTCCGCCTGCGCGCGGTGATGGACGAGTGGCGGCCGGCAGTGGTGTTCCATGCCGCGGCCTACAAGCACGTGCCGATGGTCGAGACCGGCAACGCCTGGGAAGGCATACGCAACAACGTTCTCGGCACGTGGCGCACGGCGAGGCTGGCCCGCGAGTACGCCGTCGAGAAGTTCGTGCTCGTCTCCACCGACAAGGCCGTGAATCCGACGAGCGTGATGGGCACGAGCAAGCGGCTCGCCGAGATGATGTGCCAGTCCCTCCAGCAGGATCCCGGCACGCGGTTCGTGATGGTGCGCTTCGGCAACGTCCTCGGGAGCACAGGCAGCGTCATACCGAAGTTCCGCGAACAGATCGCGGCCGGCGGTCCGGTGACCGTCACGCATCCGGACATGACGCGATACTTCATGTCGATTCCGGAGGCTGCGCAGCTCGTGCTGCAGGCCGGGCTCATGGGCGAGGGCGGGGAGATCTTCGTGCTCGACATGGGCGAGCCCGTGAGGATCGTCGATCTCGCGCGGGAGATGATCCGGCTCTCGGGCCTGGACGAGCAGGAGGTGTCGATCGTATTCACCGGTCTGCGTCCCGGCGAGAAGCTCTTCGAGGAAGTGCTCGCGGACGACGAGACGACTCTGCCGACACCGCACCCCAAGCTGCGCATCGCGCGTTCGCGGCCCACACCCGCCGCGGTCGTGCCCGACATCCTCGACTGGCTGCAGGGTCAGGGCGTCAGGACTGACGCGGACGTGCGCGCCGGCCTCGTCCGCTGGGTCCCGGAGTACCAGCCGCCGGAACGCGCGGAAACGCCGGCCGGCGAGGGCGTGCGCGCACCCGTCGTACGGAGTGCGACGGGGTGAGCGTCTCGGTGGTGGTCATCACCCGGAACGAGGAAGCCGCGGTCGGGCGGTGTCTCGAGTCCGTGGCCTGGGCGGACGAGATCGTGGTGCTCGATTCCGGCAGCTCGGACCGCACGACGGAGATTGCGCGTGCCCTCGGGGCGCGTGTCCAGGAGAGCGACGACTGGCCCGGTTTCGGTCCCCAGAAGAACCGGGCGCTCGCGCTCGCGACGGGCGACTGGATCCTGTCGCTCGACGCGGACGAGTGGGTGACGGAGCCGCTGGCCCGCGAGATCCGCGCGGCAGTCGCGAATCCGGGTGCGCACGACGCGTTCGAACTGCCACGGTCGTCGAGCTTCTGCGGGCGCGAGATGCGTCACTCCGGATGGTGGCCGGATTACATCGTGCGCCTGTTCCGTCGCGGGCGCGCCCGCTTCTCGGACGACCTCGTCCACGAGCGCGTGATCGTGGACGGTTCCGTCGGACGCCTGACGGAGCCACTCCGGCACGAGTCGTTCGTGTCCCTGGAACAGGTCGTCGACAAGATGAACCGCTACTCCACGGCCGGTGCGGAAATGCGGCTCTCCCGCGGGAAGCGGGGGTCGGTGGGCGGGGCCGTCGTGCACGGTGTGTGGGCATTCCTGCGCACCTACGTGCTGCGTGCGGGCTTCCTCGACGGTCGCGAGGGGTTCGTGCTGGCCGTCGCGAACGCCGAGGGCACGTACTACCGCTATCTGAAGATCTGGCTCGCCGGGCGCCGGATGCGATGATGCAGATCGCCGTGATCGTGACCACGTACAACCGGCCCGAGGCACTCGAGGCCGTGCTGGAGGCCTATGCCGAGCAGTCCGACTCCGGTTTCGAGGTGCTCGTCGCCGACGACGGATCGACACGCGAGACCGCGGAGGTCGTGACGCGAATCGCCAGGCGTGCACCGTGGCCGTGCCGTCACGTCTGGCACGAGGACGTGGGCTTCCGTGCGGCAGCGATCCGCAACAAGGCCGTCGGGGCGAGCGGGGCGGACTACGTGATCTTCACCGACGGGGACTGCATTCCCTCCCGCACCTTCGTCGCCCGGCATCGCGCGCTCGCCGAGAAAGGGTGGTTCGTCGCGGGCAATCGCGTGCTGCTGTCGGACGCATTCACGCAGCGGATACTCGCGGAGCACCTGCCGGTGCATCGCTGGGGCCGCGCCCGCTGGGCCGGAGCCTGGCTGTGCCGGGACGTGAACCGGGTCGCGCCGCTGCTCGCGCTGGGCGACGGACCGTGGCGCAAGCGGGACGCCGGTCGGTGGGAGGGCGTGAAGACCTGCAACCTCGCCGTGTGGCGTGCCGACCTCGTGCGCGTGAACGGTCTCGACGAGGCGTACACGGGGTGGGGCATGGAGGATTCCGACCTGGTGGTCAGATTGCTGCACGCGGGCGTGCGCCACAAGAACGGCCGCTTCGCGACACCGGTGTTCCATCTCTGGCACCGCGAGAACGACCGCTCGCGCCTCGCGCACAACCAGGCACAGTTGCGCGACCTCGTGCGTTCGGACCGCGTGCGCGCCCGGGCGGGGCTCGACCAGCATGCATGACGGGACAGGCAGGATGCGGATACTCGTGACGGGCAGTGCAGGATTCATCGGCATGCACACGGCTGCACGCCTGCTCTCGGCCGGCCACGAGGTCGTGGGGGTGGACTGTCTCACCGACTACTACGATGTCTCGCTCAAGCGGGCCCGCCTCGCGCATCTCGGCGCGCACGAGCGTCTCCGCCATCACGAGTTCGACCTGTGTGACTCCGGCGCCGTGGAGGCACTGTTCGCGGGCGACCGCTTCGATCGCGTGATCCACCTCGCCGCGCAGCCCGGCGTGCGCTACTCCCTGGCGAATCCGCGTTCCTACATCGACCGGAACGTCACGGCGTTCCTGAACGTGCTCGAAGCATGCCGCCATCACGGGATCGCGCATCTGGTGTACGCGAGCAGCTCGAGCGTCTACGGCGGCAACACGAAGCTCCCGTTCCACGAGTCCGATCCCGTCGATCACCCCGTGAGTCTCTACGCAGCGACCAAGCGCGCGAACGAGCTGATGGCCCACACCTACAGCCATCTGTTCGGCCTTCCCACCACCGGCCTGAGATTCTTCACCGTCTACGGACCGTGGGGGCGCCCGGACATGTCGCCGATGCTGTTCGCGTCCGCCATCGTCGAGGGGCGGACGATCGACCTGTTCAACCACGGTGAGTCGCGTCGCGACTTCACCTATGTCGACGACGTCGTCGAGGGCGTCGTGCGCGTGATGGATCACGTGCCGTCGCCTTCACCGTCGGCCGTCGCGGATTCTCCGGAGCGCAGCTGGGCCCCTTTCCGGCTCTACAACATCGGCAATCACGACACGATCGACGTGCGACGCTTCGTGTCCCTGCTCGAGTCGGCGCTCGGACGGCGGGCGTCGGTCGCGCTGAAGCCCATGGAACCCGGCGACGTGGAAGCCACCTTCGCGGACGTCGAAGCACTGTCGCGGGAGGTCGGGTTCGCGCCTTCCACGCCCATCGAGACCGGTGTCGCGCGGTTCGTCGAGTGGTTCCACGGCTACCGGAGGCGTGGGCACGCATGAACACGCTCGGTCTGGACGCGATCTTCGTGATCAACGTGCGCAGCTTCACGGAGCGGCGCCGTCACGTCGAGTCGGAACTCGGGCGGTTCGGCCTGACGGCGGAGTTCGTGCACGAATACGACGCGGACGACCTCACGCCCGGACTCGAGGAGCGCTGGTTCGTTCCGGGCGCCGACCTGCGCCCGAACCAGAAGTCGTGCGCCCTCAAGCACGTCGCCGCACTCGAGCGCGTCCGCGAGCGGGCGTGTCGCGCGGCGCTCGTGCTCGAGGACGACGTGGTGCTCGACCCTGCTTTTCCGGAGGGCATTCGCGCCGCGCTCGACGAAGGCGCGCGCTGGCCGGAGCCCAGGGTGACCTTCGTCGGGTCGGGCGGAAACTTCTTCACCCCGCGCAGCGAGCGCAGACCCGGACAGCGGCTGTACCCCGCGCGGCGCGGCCGGTTCGGCGATTCGTACATCCTCGGTGCCGAGACGGCTGGCCGGCGCCTCGACTGGATTGCCGCGCACCGCATCGCGAGGCCGATCGACAACCAGTTCGAGGCCATCGACCTCGAACTCGGAATCACCATGCTCTGGCTCGAGGATCCCGTCGTCGAACAGGGCAGCAAGAACGGCCGGTTCCAGTCGATGGTGGAGCCGGCGCCACCCCCTCCGATACAGCGTCTTAAGTTCGGCTGGGAGAAATTCCGCCGCAAGTATCTCTATCAGCTATGGCGATAGCCCAGGACACCATGATTGCGCATGCCCAGGAAACCTCTGGCTGGTCCCGCCGCTCGCTCGACGTGAGTCGGTGGGCGGCCCTCGCCGCGATTCCATCCATCCCGTTCGCAACCGCGCTCGCAAGCGTGTCCATCGGCGTGTTCCTGCTCGCGCTGCTCGCATCCGGGCGCGCGCACGTCGTGATTCGAGATGCGTTCCGCCAGCCGCTGGGGCGCGCCATCGTGCTTTTCTTCGTGGTGGTCGCGCTGGGCATGCTGCACGGTCCGGCGACCTGGCACGAGCGCTGGGACAGCCTCTGGAGCTGGCGCAAGCTCTTCTACGCATTCCTGCTGCTGGGACTCTTCGGGTCGGCGGTCTGGAAGGACAGGTTCGTCAGGACGTTCGCCGTGGCGGCCGCTGTCGGGGTCGTGGCGTCGTTCATCGCGTGGTTCGGCTGGATTCCGTCGCGGCCGAATAACGAGATCGGCGTCCTGTTCCAGAATCACACGACGCAGGGCATCTTCTTCGCGGCAGGCATACTCTTCTGCGCCCGCCTCGCGGTCCAGGGAAGGGGGCTGACTCGATTCGTGTTCGGCGCGAGCGTCGTGCTGCTGACGCTGAACGTCCTGTTCGTCTCGCCCGGTCGCAGCGCCTACTTCGTGATCGCCGCCATACCGCTCGTGCTCGGTGCCCGGCGGTTCGGCCTGCGCCGGATTCCCCTGCTCGTCGTGGTCGTGCTCCTGCTCTCCGGGGCCGTATACAAGTTCGTGCCGCTCGTGCACGACCGGGTGCATCTCGCGGTCACTCAGGCCCTGAACGCGGACCGCTCCGAAATTCTCACCTCCGTGGGCTTCCGCGCCGTCGTCTACCGGAACACCCTCGAACTCATCGCGGCGAATCCCGTTCTCGGTTACGGCACCGGCAGCTTTCATGCGGTCTACACGGCCCACGTCTCGCGCCGGTACGACGACTGGCGGGGCCAGGGTACGTCCGATCCGCACGACCAGTACATGCTCATTGCGATGGAGACGGGCGTCTTCGGGCTGGTGGCATTCGGGGCCATCGTCGTGACGGCGTTCCGCTGCGCGCGCCGCGACTCGGTGCACGCGTGGCTCGGCGTCGCGGCACTGCTCGGCTGGCTGCTCACGAGCCTGGTCAATTCGCACTTCCGCACCTTCCCGGAAGGACACCTCATCGCCCTGATCCTCGGTGCGATGCTTGCCGCGCCGCGCGACGCCTCCACCGACCGTTCCGCGCCGGGCCGGCCTTAGCGGCAATGGCTTCCGTCGCGAATACCGTCCGCCGGACACGACCGCTCCGGGCATCGGAGGACGCCGCCCCCGGACGCATCCTCGTCGCGTGCACGCGGCGCATCGGCGACGTGCTGCTCGCCACGCCGTTCGTGCGGAGCCTGAAGCGCGCGTGGCCCGGTGCCACGATCGACTTTCTCGCGTTCGCGGGGACCGAGAGCGCGCTCGAAGGCAACCCCGACGTCTCGCGAGTGATCACGGTCGGAGAGCGTGACGGGACGGGGGCGCGCCTGTCCTCGCTGCGCGCCCTCTGGCGTGGTTACGATCTCGCGTGCAGCACCCAGACTTCGGACCGGACCACGCTGTATGCGTGGGCGGCAGGGCGGCGTGTCACCGGCCTGCTGGACCCCGCGCGTGCACCCTGGTGGAAGCGTGCCCTGCTGGACGCATGGGAGCCTTTCGACGACCTGAACGTCCACACCGTCGTCGCGGATCTGGCGCTCTGCGAAAGCCTGGGGATCGAGAAGTGTTACGAGGTCGTGGTGCCGCAGGGGCCGCGCACGTCGCAGGAAGTGGCCGCCGGCCTGCAACTGGGTGCCGGTGCCGAGTCGTACGCCGTGCTGCACGTCTCGCCGAGATTCCCGTACAAGAGCTGGACGGTCGACGGCTGGCGGGCGCTCGCGGCACGGCTCCTCGATCTGGGCGTGAGGCCGGTGATCTGCGCAGGGGGGGCCGCGGACGAACGCAACCTCGCGGCCCGCGTGATCGCGGACCTGCCGGCGGGGGCCGTCGATGCAGCGGGACGCCTGTCGCTGCCGGATCTCGCTGCGCTGATCGCTGCCGCGAAGGTCTCCGTCGGTACCGACACGGCCGTCACGCACCTCGCGGCGGCGACGGGCGTGCCGACGGTGGCACTCTTCGGCCCGTCGAACCCGGTGAAGTGGGGGCCCTGGCCCCGGGGCTGCACGACGGCACCGAGTCCGTGGACGATGCGCGGAACGCAACGACGGGGCAACGTGACGCTCGTGCAGGGCGAGGGGGCGTGCGTACCCTGTCTGCTCGAGGGCTGCGACCGGCACGTCGCGAGTCTCAGTCGCTGCCTCCAGGAGATGTTCCCGCGAACGGTGATCGCCGAGGTCGAGCGCGTGCTCGGTACCCGTACACCGCTGGCGTAGCGCCCACTGCTTCCCGGGTGCCGTGCACCGGCGTCAGCCGGCTTCCGCGAGTCCTGCGCCGTGGGCCTGTTCGTCCGCGTGATAGCTCGAGCGCACGAGCGGCCCGCACGCCGCGTGCCGGAACCCCATCGCGTAGGCTTCGCGCTCGAACTGCTCGAAGCGGGCCGGTTCCACGTAGCGCAGCACCGGCAGGTGTCCGGCGGAGGGTTGCAGGTACTGGCCCAGGGTGAGCATGTCGATGTCGTGTGCGCGCATGTCGCGCATGACCTCCAGGATCTCGTCGTCGGTTTCGCCGAGACCGAGCATGAGTCCGGACTTTGTCGGCACCCCGGGCTTCATGCGCTTGAACTCCTGCAGGAGTTTCAGGGAGTGTTCGTAGTTCGCGCCCGGGCGCGCCTGGCGGTAGAGACGCGGCACCGTCTCGAGATTGTGGTTCATCACGTCCGGCGGCGTCGCCGCGAGGATGTCCAGCGCCTTGTCGAGGCGGCCGCGGAAATCCGGCACGAGCACCTCGATCCGGATCTCGGGCGCGTGCGCACGTACCTCCCGGATGCAGTCCGCGAAGTGCTGTGCACCGCCGTCGCGCAGGTCGTCGCGGTCGACGCTCGTGATCACGACGTACCGCAGCTTCATGTCCCGGATGGTGAGCGCGAGGTTGCGCGGTTCGTCGGCGTCGGGCGGCCGGGGTCGCCCGTGCGCGACGTCGCAGAACGGGCAGCGCCGGGTGCACACGTCCCCGAGGATCATGAACGTGGCCGTACCTTTCCCGAAGCACTCGCCGATGTTCGGGCACGAGGCTTCCTCGCAGACCGTGACGAGGTCGTGGCTGCGCAGGGCGGCCTTGACCTCCATGAACCTGGGACTGGCAGGGGCCTTCACCCGGATCCACGCAGGCTTCCGGAGTGCTTCCACCGGCACGATCTTGATCGGGTTGCGCGCGGTCTTGTCGGCTCCGGTCTGCCGTATCCGGGGCGGTGCCCCATCCTGTCTGCTTTCAGCCATAGAACTGCTCCATCAGATGCTTCACGAGAGTGTCGGCCAGCGCGGTCGTGCCGGCGCCGATCCCGAGTCGACGGGCGTCCGTGACCACGAGCCCGCGATGGCCGCACGGGTCGATCGCCGCGAACGGAGAGAGATCCATGTCGACATTGAGCGACACGCCATGGTACGAGCAGCCACGCCGGATCTTGAGGCCGAGTGCCGCGATTTTCGCATCTCCCGCGTAGACGCCCGGACGCGTCTCGTCGCCGTGCGCTTCGACGCCCTGCGCCGCGAGCAGGGCGACGACCCCCGCCTCGAGTCTGCGGACGAGCGTGCGCACGGTCAGGCCCAGGCGCCGCAGATCGAGCAGCGTGTAGACGACGACCTGACCGGGACCATGGTACGTCACCTGCCCGCCCCGGTCGGTGCGCACGACCGGAATCCTGCCGTCCGTCGTCCGCAGGTGTTCCTCGCGGCCGGCGACCCCCAGCGTGTACACGGGGGGATGCTCGAGCGTCCAGAACTCGTCCGGGGTGTCCGGACCGCGCCCGTCGGTGAACGCCTTCATCGCTTCCCACGTCGGCGCGTACGCCACGGTTCCGAGCGCGCGTACGACAGGAACCGGCATGCGGACGGTATCGATGACTGGCGTTTCCGCCTCAGAGGACGATGACGACATCCGGGTGGTCGCAGAGCTCCCGATACAGATTGTCGAGCTGATCGCGCGACGTCGCGCGGATCACGCACGTGATCGAGAGATAGTTCTTCTGTGCGCTCGTGCGCATCTCGACGGACCCTGCGTCGAAATCCGGTGCATGGCGCACGACGATGTCGACGACTTCCTGCGCGAGTCCGGGCGACTGGCGGCCCATCACCTTGATCGGAAAGTCCGACGGATACTCGATCAGGGAAGGGGCTTCCGGTGTGCTCACGACATGTTCTCCTGGTGGCCCGGGAACGGGATCCGGCCGGCACCCGCCGGCAGCGGAAGGGGCCCCACCACTGCACGATCGGGGTCCCCCGCGTGGCCCGGCGTCAGCCGGCCGGCGGGCAATGAATGTCCTTGTACGCCTGGAACAGCTCGTACATGCGTCGGAACATGGGGCCGGGAACGCCGTTTCCAACCGGCCTTCCGTCGAGTGCCGTGACCGGCAGGATCTCGCGCGTCGAGCTGGCGAGCCAGATCTCGTCCGCGGCACGAACTTCGGTCTCGTGCACGTCGCACTGTTCGTAAGGCAGGGCGTTGTCGCGCGCGAGGTCGGCGATCACGTCGTAGGTGATGCCCGGCAGCGTCAGGTGGCTCTTCGCGGGTGTCCGGATCGTCCCGCCCCGCACGACGAAGATGTTCGAGGCGGAACCCTCGGTCAGGAAACCGTCCCGCAGCAGCACGGCCTCCCCTGCCCCCGCATCCGACGCGGCCTGGCGCAGCAGCACGTTCGCGAGCAGGGCCGTGGACTTGATGTCGCACCGGAACCAGCGGTTGTCGGTCTGGGTGACTGCCGGAATGCCCCGCGTGAGCACGTCGGCGGGCGGGAGCGTGAGCGCGCCCGACATCATGAAGACCGTCGGCGTCACCCCCGCGGGAAACGTGTGGTCACGCCGTGCGACGCCGCGGGTCACCTGCAGGTAGAGCGACTGGTCGTCGTGTTCCTGGTGCGCGACGAGTTCGCGGATGAGCTCGGCCCAGCGTGCGTCGTCGTGCGGCCTCGCGATCCGGACGGCGTCGAGGCTGCGGCCGAGGCGTGCGAGGTGCCCCGCCAGCCGGAATGCCTGGCGACGGTAGACCGGGATGACCTCGTAGACGCCGTCACCGAAGATGAAGCCCCTGTCCAGCACGGGAATGCGGGCTTCCGAGAGCGGCAGGAACTCGCCATTCAGGTAGCAGATCATTGCGTTCGCAGTCCTCCTGTCGATCCGGTGCCGGGGCGCACGGGTCACACACGTCCGGCACCCGTGCGCGACCTCACTGCAGCATCAGACGCAGACTGTCCCAGGCACGTACGAAAAAGTTCGCGACACCAACCGGCGCGAGCGCCACCACCGGATACTCGCCGATGCGCTTGCCGTCGAGCGTGACCTTCAGCGTGCCGACGCGCTGACCTTCCGTGATCGGCGCGACGAGCGGCTGCATGCTCTCGAGCGACGCCTTGAGCTTGTTCCCCATCCCGGCCGGCACGGACAGCATGAAGTCCTGCTTGAAGCCGGCCTTCACCTCGGAACTCGTGCCCTTGTACACGGGAATCGTGCTGACGGCCTGGTCGTGGGCGTACAGACGTACCGTGTCGAAGAACTGGAAGCCGTAGTTCAGGAGCTTCTGGCTCTCGATCGCGCGGGAACTGTCCGACGCCGCGCCGAGCAGGACGGAGACCAGTCGCCGCGGATCCCGCTTGGCGGTGGCGATGAGGCAGTAGCCCGCGGCTTCGGTGTGGCCGGTCTTGAGCCCGTCGACATGGGGGTCTATGGCGAGGAGCCGGTTCCGGTTGTACTGCGTGATGTTGTTGTAGCGGAACTGGCGTGTGGAGTAGAGCGGCAGATACTCCGGAAAATCGCGGATCAGGTTCGCGGCGAGATAGGCGAGATCACGTGCGGTGGAGTAGTGCTGCGGATCGGGCAGACCGGTCGAATTCGCGAAGTGCGTGTTCTTGAGGCCCATGCGTTCGGCCTGCCGGTTCATCAGTTCGACGAAGGCTTCCTCGCTGCCGGCCACCGTCTCCGCGAGCGTGATCGTCGCGTCGTTGCCCGACTGCACGACCATGCCCTTCAGCAGGTCCTCGACCGTCACCGGTACGCGCGGATCCAGGAACATGCGCGATCCTTCCGCCTTGTAGCCGCGTTCGGAGACCTTCGTGATCTGGTCGAGCGTGATGCGCTTCTGGCGCAGCGCATCGAACACGATGTACGCCGACATGAGCTTGGTGAGGGACGCCGGTTCGTAACGCTTGTCCGGATCGTGCGCGACGAGCACCTGACGCGTCTGGTAGTCGAGCAGGATCCAGGCTTTCGCCTCGAGCGACGGCGGGCTCGGCGTGAGTGTCCCTTGTGCGACAGCGGTCGAGGTCGAAAGCAGAACGAGGAAAAGGGAAAACAGCAGCTTCATGATCATGACAATGCAAAGACTGGATTATAGAGGCCGGGATGCGCGCGCGAAGCGGTTCGATGGCGGAATTCCGCGGATGTTCTTCTGATCGCACGATCGCCCCACGGGCGGGTCGGGGAGGTACCAGCCGGAATCCGGAACACGGGCCGGCAAGGCACGACACGAAAGAGCCTTTCGCATGCGTCGACGCATCGCGCTGCGCAGGACTCTGCCGTTTCCGGGCATTCGATGGTCGGGCTCCTCGGGGGATGGTCTGCCACCGATGCCAGACACCACGGGATCACGCCAGTTCCCGGCAGCGCGACCGGCAGGTTCCGGTACCGGGACGAACCGGCCGTGTGTGGCCGGATTGCGAAGCCAGCCGCCTCGTGGCGAGGGTCAGGGGTTCCGTCCCGGGGCGCGACTGCCGACGATGGCGCCTTCAGCGCGCAGATTGTCCAGTATTTCCGCCCCGCCCGCGAGCACAATCTCGGGGTCCGGATGCCCGATCTCCACGGCGATGCGCTCGAGAGCGTCCCGTCCGGTCGGCTCGCCGTCGCGCAGCAGGCGCACGAGCAGCGCGCTCACGGCGTTCATGACGATGAAGCGCACTTCGTCGTTCGCGTCGCGGAACGCGAGGATCGTCGTGTGTTCGCGCTGGTTCGGCCGGGGGCGGTATGCGGGGCCGATCCTGTGGACGGCATACGGGTACTCGAGCAGCCTCGACACGGGGTTGAGGACGGGGTGGCCGGCGAGAAGATCGGCCTGCCGATCGGTGAGGACTTCGGGGGACTCGTCCGGCATCACGTCCAGCGCCAGCTCCACCCATTCGTAGTGGACGAGATGCGGCACGTAGTCCGCCATCCGGATCGTGTGACGCGCGTCCCGCAGCCAGCCGACGAATTCTTCCGGAATCTGCCGGAACAGCGGCGAGGCGCACCGGTGCGTGGCGAAGAAGCGCCGCGCGAGACGCGTCCAGCGGACGTCCCCGAGCAGCTCGCGCGTGACGGGGAAGCACGCGTCCAGGAAGCCGCGGAAGTTGCCGAACAGCAGCTCGTTGTAGACGCGCATCCTGCGTGCGGACACTCGTGCCGGGCGCGGGTGCTTCCGTGGGTCGCGGGTGTGTTGCGTGAAGGCGGCCTGATAGGCCAGGAACTCAGGAGAACGCATGGCGACGTCCGCCGGCGGGCGCGCGGTGCGCGGGCGCTCCCGTGTGGCGGGCCTGCAGGTCGGCGATGCGCCGGACCTCCCGCTCGAGGACCGGCAGCGGCGGAATGTTGAAATCACGCTCCAGCAGCGTGGGGTGTACGCCGAAGAGCCCGAAGGCCAGATCGAGCAGTTCCCAGACGGGATCGATCACGTCGGCGCCGTGGGTGTCCACCAGCAGATCCGGTGCCTCGCGGTAATGTCCCGCCATGTGGAGGTAGACCACCCGCTCCGGCGGGAGCGCGTGCAGGAACGCGCGCGGGTCGTAGCCGTGATTGACGCTGTTCACGTAGACGTTGTTCACGTCGAGGTGCAGGGCGCAGTCGGCCTCCCGCAGCACTTCACGGACGAACGTGAGTTCGTCCATCTCGTCGATCGGGGCCTTCACGTAGAACGAGGCGTTCTCGATCGCGATGCGGCGCTCGAGGATGTCCTGCGCGAGGCGGATGCGACGCGCGACGTGCCGGACCGCGTCGCCCGTGAACGGGATCGGCAGCAGGTCGTAGAGCTGCCCGTCGTCCGTCGTGTACGCGAGGTGTTCCGTGTAGAGGGCGATGCGGTGCTCGTCGAGAAAGCGGCGGACACGCCGGAGGAACGGCTCGTCGAGTGGCCGCGGCCCGCCGAGCGACAGGGACAGGCCGTGCGCGACGAACGGATGGCGTTCCGTGAAATGCCGGAAGCGTCTGCCCGCGGCCCCGCCCATCTCCATCCAGTTCTCGGGGGCGACCTCGAAGAAGGCGATGTCGGGCGGCACGCGATCCAGGAGCGCCGGGATCAGTTCCCGCCGCAGCCCGAGGCCTGCGCCCGACACGCCTGTCGGAATCATCGCGATCCCGGGCGGGCGGTCACTTGCTGCCGCCGCACTTGCCCTCGCCGCACTTGCCTTCCTTCTTCTTGTCGCTGTCGTTCTGAGCCTCCTGCGCCTTGTCGCTGCCGCACTTGGCTTCCTTCGCCTTGTTCACCCCCGGAACGGGATTGCCGTTGCCGTCCATCACGTCCGCGACCTGATAACCGGTCTTCAGGGACTGCATGGCGAAGGGGTTGCTGCCCGGCTGGGCGAGGGCGGGCGTGGCGAGCGACGCCGCGAATGCGGAACCGACTGCGAGCGTGAGAGCGGTTTTCCTTCGAGCCATGGTCAATTTCTCCTGTAGGACAGTTTCCGTCTTGTGGTCAGGTCCCGCACGTCTTGCGACGGGACCGCGATGGTACCTCGCCACCCCGAACGGGTCGCAGGGGCCTATACGGGGATGCGGCCGGACCGGATTCACGACATCGAGAACTCCGCAGGCGGGCGGCCACTCCGGTTCATCGGTGCCTGCTCGCGGGAAGTGCCCGGACGTCCCGTTCATCCACGCGCAGTGTCGTGTGGCGGGCGCGTGCCGAGTGCGTGGCGCTGCCTCGGCCGCCCGTCGCGCAGGTTCGGACCTGGCGCGGGTTGGTCAGGGCCGGATCGGGTGGCTACAATCGGGAATCCACCCCACGCATGACGGTCATGAGCGAAGACGTTCACCCCCAGCCCTTCCAGACTGCCCAGGTCCTCGCCGAGGCGCTGCCGTACATCCGGCGGTTCCAGGACAAGACGATCGTCGTGAAGTACGGCGGCAACGCGATGACCGACCCCACCCTCAAGGAAAGTTTCGCGCGGGACGTGGTCCTGCTGAAGCTCGTGGGCATGAACCCGGTCGTCGTCCACGGCGGGGGGCCCCAGATCGACGACCTGCTCAAGCGGATCGGCAAGCAGGGGGAGTTCGTCCAGGGCATGCGCGTGACGGACGAGGAGACCATGGACGTCGTGGAGATGGTCCTGGGTGGTGCCGTCAACAAGGAGATCGTCAACCTCATCAATCGCAACGGCGGGAAGGCTGTCGGGCTGACGGGGCAGGACGGCGGCTTCATCCGGGCCCGCAAGCTCCTGATGCCCAGCCGGGACCGTCCCGACCAGTTGCTCGACATCGGTCTCGTGGGCGAGATCGTGTCGATCGACCCTTCGATCATCTCCTTCCTGGACACGGGCGACTTCATCCCGGTGATCGCACCGATCGGCGTCGGGGCCGGGGGCGAGTCGTACAACATCAACGCGGACGTCGTGGCCGGCAAGCTCGCGGAGGTGCTCCACGCCGAGAAGCTCGTGCTGCTCACGAACACGCCCGGCGTGCTCGACAAGGACGGCAAGCTCCTGACCGGGCTGACGCCGAAGCAGATCGACGAACTTTTCGCCGACGGCACCCTGTCCGGGGGCATGCTGCCGAAGATATCGTCCGCGCTGGATGCCGCGCGCAGCGGTGTGCGGAGCGTTCACATCATCGACGGGCGTGTCGAGCACTCGCTGCTGCTCGAGATTCTCACCGATCAGGGCGTCGGAACGCTGATCAAGGCCAAGTGACGGCCCGATCTCCATCCGGCACTTCGCAACCACACCTGCAAGGAATTCCATGGCCGACGTGCCGATGACAGAAGCCGAGATCAACCGACTCGAGACCCTGCTCGAGGAGCCCCCCGCCGGTGCCGAGCCGCTCTGGCTCGATTCGCTGCAGGGCTTCATCGCGGCCGTGGTCAGCGCGCCGAAGCCTGTCGAGCGTGCGCGCTGGCTCGAGATCGCTCTCGGGGCGGACCGTGACTGGGATGCCGATGCGGACGCCGCGGAACTCGTGCGGCTCGTCGACCGTCTGCGCGAGGACGTCCTGCGCGACCTCGTCGAGGGCGAAGGGTTGCCGCTGCTGCTCTATCCGACGGACGAGTCCGGCGAGAAATTCGATTTCGTCCCGTGGGTCTCCGGCTATCTCGAAGGGGTCGAACTCGCCGAACCGGGCTGGTACGAGTCGGGCGACGAGGCCGTGGTCGACGAACTGCTGTTTCCGCTCGTGGTGCTCGCGGGGGGGCTCGAGGACGACGACGACCTGCAGGAGGCGCTCGAGGCCGAGGGCGGTGACGAGGAACAGCTCAGGCGACAGTGCGAGGAGGAACTGCCTCTCGCCGTCCAGCAGGCGTTCGACTACTGGGTCCAGTGGCGCAAGCCCGCCCCGGCACGGCGCGACGAGCCCAAGACGGGCCGCAACGATCCGTGCCCCTGCGGCAGCGGCAAGAAATACAAGAACTGCTGCGGGCAGTGATCGCCTGCCCGCGCGCGGGCGGGGAATCGGCGAGCCCACGGCCGCGGGCTCGCCGGTCCGGCGGTGGCGATCAGCCGTGCTTGTACACGACGGTCTTCGCGTGCGAGAACTCGCGCAGCGCCTCGAATCCCTTCTCGCGGCCGTGGCCGCTCTTCTTGACGCCCCCGAACGGCAGCTCGATGCCGCCGCCGGCCCCGTACCCGTTCACGAACACCTGACCGCAGCGCATGGCCTTCGCGACGCGCATCTGGCGCGCGCCGTTCTGCGTCCAGATACCCGCTACGAGCCCGTAGTCGGTGCTGTTCGCGAGCTTCACGGCGTCGGCCTCGTCCTCGAACGGAATGGCCGACAGCACGGGGCCGAACACCTCGTCGCACGCGAGGGTGTTGTTGCGCGGAACGGGTCCGAAGAGCGTTGGGGCCGCGTAGAACCCGCCGGCCGGCGTTCCGTCGGCGATGGTGCCCTCCGCCAGTACCGCGATGCCGTCGTTCTTCGCGCGCTGCACGAAGCTCTCGACGCGCTTCTTCTGGTTCGCGCTGATGAGGGGGCCGCAGTCCAGGTCCATCTCGTGCGAACCCACGCGAAGCTGGCGGAACCGTTCCGAGATCCGCTCGATGAGCGTGTCGTAGACGCTGCGCTGGATCAGCAGGCGGCTGCCCGCCGAGCAGGTCTGTCCGCCGTTCTGCACGATCGCGGCCACCACCACGGGAATGACCGCGTCGAAGTCCGCGTCGTCGAAGATGATCTGCGGGGACTTGCCGCCGAGTTCGAGCGTGCACCCGATGTGGTTCCTGGCGGCCGCGATCTGGACGAGCGTGCCGACTTCCGGCGAACCCGTGAACGACAGGAAGTCGATCCCCGGGTGGCCCGAGAGTGCGGCGCCTGCTTCCTCGCCGATGCCGGTCACGAGATTCAGCACGCCGTTCGGGAAGCCGACCTCCTGCGCGAGCGCGGCGATCCTGAGCGGTGTCATGCACGCTTCCTCCGCGGGCTTCATGACCACGCAGTTGCCCATCGCCAGCGCCGCGGCAGCGGTGCGTCCGAACATCTGGGCGGGATAGTTCCAGGGGATGATGTGTCCGGTCACGCCCTTGGGTTCGCGCAGCACCGTCACCGTGTAGCCGTCCAGGAACGGAATCACGTCGCCGTGGAACTTGTCGGCGGCAGAGCCGTAGAACTCGAAATACCGGGCCGTGGCGACGATGTCGGCACGCGCCTGCTTCATCGGCTTGCCCGTGTCCCGTGCCTCGAGCTGCGCGAGTTCCTCCGCGTTCGCCGTGATCCTCTCGCCGAGCTTCGTCAGCAGCCGGCCGCGTTCGACCGCGGTCATCCTGGCCCAGGGGCCCGCCTCGAATGCGGCGCGCGCGGCCTGCACGGCCGCGTCGATGTCCTGCGGCGTACCGCGTGCGATGCGCGCAAACACGACGCCGTCGCTCGGGCTCACGACGTCGACGAAGCGGCCGTCGGATGCGGCGCGCCACTGCCCGTCGATCAGGTTCTGGTGGTCCTTCACGCCGGCCGTCAGGCCGGCATCGGTGGCGGGTGCATTCATGGATCTTTCCTCAAGAGGGTCGGCGCCGCGGGTGCGGCGGCTGGATGTCAGGTCGCCGATTCTAGCCCGCATTCCGGCCGGGTAGCGTGCTGACGCCCTGTCGGGGCGGCGCGTGAACCGGGCTCGCGGGGTCAGGCCACATATGCAATCACGAATATGGCGATCATGAGGAGGCCGATGGCAATCTTCGCCACGCTGCCGACCACGAAACCGGCCCAGGCTCCGAGTCCCGCCTGGCCGGCCGCGATCAGGGTGCCGCCCGCCACGAGCTGGCCCAGTGCAGCCCCCGCGAACGGGCCGATCAGCAGGCCCGGGAGTCCGAAGAACATGCCGACGACGGTGCCGATGGCGGCGCCGACGAGGGCCTGTCGGGATGCACCGGCGCGGCGCACGCCATGTACCGAGGCGAGCGCGTCGATTACCAGGGACAGTGCGGCGAGAACACCGATGACGATCATTGGCCACATTCCGACCTTGTTGAAGTCGTCGATCCAGGCAGCGACCGCGAGCCCGACGAAAACCATCGGGATTCCGGGCAGCGCGGGCAGGATGGCGCCCGCGAGTCCGGTCAGGACCAGCATTACGGCGAGCAGCCAGAGCATGAACGTGGTCATCGGCGGTTCCGTCTTGGGGCAGCGCGCGCCTTCCGCTGCGGCGTCGGGACAGTGGCAACGCGCAGCAGCAGGCTCGCGCGGAGGCCGCCATCACGGCCGTCGCGGGCGCAGTCGTTGTTTCGAGACACTGGCGGGCAGGCGTCGGAGCGCTTATGGTACGCGCCATTCAGCGACCGGCAGGAAGGTGGACATGCAGGCAGTTCCCGCCCCCGATCAGGTGTGCGAGCCAGAGTTTCCCGGCAGGGTCGGGCGCCATCGCACCATCCAGTGCCTCGCCGTGCAGCTCGTCCTGCTCGTGGGCATGGGGGCTCTCGCGCCACTCTTGCCGCTGTTGCCGCGCGAACTCGAGGGTCTGCACCGTTATGGTCCTGTCGTGGCACTCGTCGTGGCCGGTACCCTCGCGGCGGCGTTCAACCGCGGGCGCGTCGCGCTCGCGATCGGAGTCCTCGCAGCCGGATACGGGATGTTCGCCGGCCGCGGTGGCGACTTGGCACCTGCCGCGCTCGCCGTCTCCGTGTTCGTTCCGTTCTCTCTAGCGGGACTGTCGCTCGTCGCCGAGCGTGGCGTGTTCACCCGACACGCCGTGCGCAGGCTGTTCGCGCTCGCGCTCGGTGTCGGCCTCTCGGCATGGTGGACAGCCGATGGCACCTGGCAGTTCATCGCAGGTGCCATGCCGGCCGTGTCGGTCGTCGGCATCGGCCTGCCCGTCGTGCAGGCGATCGCTGCGATGGCCGCGATCGGTGCCACGGCGCACGCACTCTCGGTCACCAGGACGGCGATCGACGCCGCGTTCGTGAGTGCGACGATCGCCGTGTGCGCGGGCGGGTTGCTGACCGGAGTTCCCCACGCGTTCGGGTTTCTCGTGAGCGTCGGGGCGATCTGCCTCACGGTGGGCGTCCTGCAGGATGCCTATCGGCTGGCGTTCGTCGACGAGCTCACCGGACTCGGCGGGCGCCGCGCCCTCAACGAGAAGCTGCTCACGCTCGGCGAGCGTTTCGCGATCGCGATGGTGGACGTGGATCACTTCAAGCGCGTGAACGACAGCCATGGCCACGACGTCGGCGACCACGTGCTGCGGATGGTGTCGGCGCACCTCGCCCGCACGGGTGGTGGCGGACGAGCCTACCGCTACGGCGGCGAGGAATTCGCGCTCGTGTTTCCGGGGAAGTCGGCGCGCGAAGTGATCGTCCATCTGGAACGGCTCCGTGCGTCGATCGAAGACTATCGGCTGCAGCTGCGGGCAGCCGACGGCGACGATGGGGATGCGCGGTCCGGGGCGACGGGCGGTCGACAGGCCCGGCGTCCGGGGGCCCTGCGCGTGACCGTCAGCATCGGTGTCGCCGAGCGCGACCCGCGCCACCTCCTGCCGGAATCGGTGCTGCAGGCCGCAGACCAGGCGCTCTATCGTGCGAAAGGGCGCGGGCGCAATCGCCTGAGCCGCTGAGTCGCCTCGTCCCCTTCCGTCCGCCCGCGCCCGGCCAGGCCCGGGCATTTCCCCGAGCGACCGGTTGCCGCCGGTGCCGCGATCGCGACGAATGCCGGCGGGAAACATCCTGCGGGATTGGTGTAGCATCGGGTGCACGAGGCTCGTGCAGTCTGGTGCAGCCGTTTCGCCTCGACAGGTGGGGCCCGGCGCACGCGCGACACGGGGTCTCTCGCCGATCCCCAGCGGGTCGCGCGTCGTGAACGCCGAGGATCGGTGATCCACGGTGAAATGGCAGTCCAGTTCGTATCGAAGGGTCAGGCACGTGCCCGGGGCCGTGGCGTGGCACGGGCGTTCCCGCATCGCGTGGCGGACGGGGGCACGCCAGTGTCGTGACGGGACGAAGCCGGCAAGTCCGTGGACCGCGGAAAGGGGACGAATTGGGAGCGTACCGAGACATGAGTGAATCGCTGTTGCACATCCATCCTCTGGGCTGGCGACGCGAGGAAGAGAGCGATGTCCGGGCGCTGTTCCTGAAGAATTTCGTCACCCTCGCACGCGTGGGGGTGTACGAACACGAGAAGCAGCGTGCGCAGCGCGTGCGCTTCGATCTCGTCGTGTATCTCAAGCCGCCTTTCGACTGGCACGATCGCCTGGAGGACGTGCTCGACTACGACCGTCTTCGCCAGGGGGTACTCGACATCCTGTCGGCCGGTCACATCAATCTGCTCGAAACGCTCGGCGAGCGCATCGTGGGCATGTGTTTCCGCCACGGGGAAGTGCAGGCCGTGCACCTGCAGGTCGCCAAGCTGGAGGCTCACGCCGACTGCGAGGTGGGCTACGAGATGCGTCGGCACCGGTAGTCCGTGACGAGTGAACGGCACCTCCGCCGGAACCACGGCGGATTTCCGGGGTTCAAACGCGCATGCTGACCGCGATCAGGGATTTCTTCGAGCGCAACCTGGATCCGTCCCGGTCCGAGCGTGACTCCGAGCGCACGATCGAGATCGCGACGGCGGCGCTGCTGCTCGAGATGCTGCGCATGGATGGCGACATCGACGCCGCGGAACGTGCCACGATCCTGCAGGCCGTGCGCTCCCGTTTCGGCCTGACGCCGGAACAGGCGGACGAACTGTTCGCCCTCGCGGAGCGGCAGGCCAGTCAGGCGACGGACTACTTCCAGTTCACGTCGCTGCTCAACCGGCACTTCTCCGCCGAGCAGAAGGTGCAGATGATCGAGCAGATGTGGCGCGTGGCCTACGCGGACGAGGAACTGAGCGCGTGGGAACAGCACCTCGTGCGCAAGGTGGCCGAGCTGCTCTACGTGCCGCACGCCGACTACATCGCGGCGAAGCTCAGGGCCAAGGCCGCCCACGGCTGATCAGGCCGTCGTCGTGCCCCGGCGGCCGTCATGGCCGATCGATCTCGACGTTCGAACGGCACCCTGCGATCGAAACCTCCGCGTGCCGGGCGATGTCTGAAAGTTGAGGTTCCTCAAATGGCTGGCACGGATGGCTCGTTACATTCGGACGGCAAACACCACGGGAGCCGCCGGCAATGAGCGATTCGGAGACAAGACAAGCCATGGAAAAATCGTACATCCTTCATCTCTTCACCCCCATACCGCAGGCAAGCCCCTTCGATGTCAACATCGCGCACGACGCGGGTTACAACGTGGTCGTGCCCTATACGGGCGTCGGACCCGAAGCAGTGGCCGAACTCACGCAGGACGCGATCTTCTCCCGGGGCGCGAAAGGCGGCAGGCGCACCGGGATCTTCATCGGCGGCAGGGAAGTGGACGTCGCTCTCGACATGATGGACGCGACACGCAAGGCGATGGTCCCGCCGTTCGAAGTCTCGGTGTTCGCGGATCCGGGCGGGGCCTTCACGACGGCTGCGAGCGCGATCGCGATGATCGAGAAGCATCTTTATTTCACGCACAACGGCAATCTGAAGGACAAGCAGGTGCTCGTGCTCGGGGGGACCGGAGCCGTCGGCCGCGTCGCGACCGTGCTGGCGGGGCGTCTCGGCGCGAAGGTCGACCTCGCGAGCCACACGAGCCTCGACCGTGCGCGGCATGCGTGCGACGTCATCGCGCAGCGCTACGGCGTGGAGGCGAATCCGGCCTTCGGCATCGGCGACAAGCTGCTCGCGCTCGTCGAGCGTGCGGAGATCATCGTATCCGCCGCGAGAGCCGGTGTGGAGGTGCTGCCCGCGGATGCGATGCGTCATTCCGGTGCACTGCTGATCGCGGCCGACCTGAACGCGCTTCCGCCCGCCGGTATCGCCGGTGTGGGCGTCATGGACGACGGGGCGCCTCTGGCCGCGGCGCTCAGCAAGAAGGCGATCGGGATCGGTGCGCTCGTGATCAACAACATCCGCTATCAGGTAGGCAGGACGCTGTTCGAACTCATGCGCAACGCGTCGCAGCCCTGCTGCTTCGATTTCGAGGACGCGTTCGCGAAGGCGCGCGAGATTGCGAAGGTACCGCACTGAGCGGTCGGCACGCCGGCGGGACGTTGCCCGGGCAGGGCGGTGTCCCGCCGGTCAGAGTTCGGTGTACTTCGTCGATCGGCCGCGCGCCTTTTCCACCGGGTACTTCCGCGCATTGAGCACGAGCTTGCGCCGGGCGGCGTCGATCATGTCGATGTCGAGCTTGTCCGCGAGACGGACGAGATAGAGGAGCACGTCCGCGATCTCGAGGGCGACCTCATCGCGTTCGTCCGCGGGAAGCTCGGCACTGTCACCGGTGCCGAGCCACTGGAAATGCTCGCCCAGTTCCGCGGCCTCGATCATGACGCTCATGGCGAGACTCTTCGGTGCGTGGAACTGGTCCCAGTCCCGTTCATCCACGAGAACGCGCAGGGCGTCGCGAAGTTGCTGCAGCGGGTCGGGCGATGGCATGGGCGGTCGACGGTCGGGGCGGAAAGGGTCTCCGCATTATGCGTCACGCGTGCCCGGCACGCGGAGAACGGCCGTCGCGCGTCGCCGAACGGTGTCGTCCGGGTCGGAGGGCTCCGCACGGCCGCCCCTCCGGATGCGGATCGGCTGCGGATCGTCCTGAAGGCGGTATAAGCTCGCCCTCTCCGATCATCTGCCGGGCCTTGCCGCCCTGTGCCGCACTTCGAGCGGTCCGACTGCCTCATGCTTCGCCACCTCCCGTCACACCGGAACCAGCGCACGCCCGGGTCCGCACCGCCGTGTGCCCCGCCCGGGCACGCATCGTGGCATTCGTCACCGCGCATCTGGGTGTTCGATCTGGACAACACGCTGCACGATGCCTCGCCGCACATCTTCCCGCGGATGAACCACGCCATGACGGCCTACGTCGCACGGCACGTCGGTGTCGACGAGCCGCGCGCGAACGAACTGCGGACGTACTACTGGCGCCGCTACGGCGCGACACTCCTCGGCCTGATGCGTCACCACGGAACCGATCCGCACCATTTTCTCTGGCACACCCACCAGTTCCCGGATCTCGGGCGGATGGTGCTCGGGCACCCGGCGCTGCGACACGCGCTGCTCCGGCTGCCCGGCCGGAAGATCGTGTTCTCGAACTCGCCCGAACACTACTGCCGGGCAGTGCTGAAGGTGCTGGGCGTGTCGGACCTGTTCGACGGTGTCTTCACGATCGAGCACACGCGTTTCCGGCCCAAGCCCGATCCGACGGGGTTTCTGCGGCTGTTCCGTCGGCACGGTATCCATCCGCGCCAGTGCGTCATGATCGAGGACAGTCTCGACAATCTCCTGACGGCAAAGCGTCTCGGCATGCGCACCGTGCTCGTGGGCGCACCGCCGCGACGCTTCCTCGGTGTCGATCACGCGATCGTCGACGTCTCCCGGCTGCCGTCGCTGATCCGGAGGCTCTAGCGGTGCGCGGCCCTGGCGGGATGCCGTGCCCTCACGATGAGGTTCGACCGTGGGCTGGCGTTCCGGCGGAGCGGGTGCTAACTTTACGGGATCGACCAAGTGCCGCCGGGGAGCTCTCCATGCCGCTCAAACGGGGTGAACGCAAACTCCAGATCCTCCAGACGCTCGCGGGAATGCTCCAGGACCCGGCCGGAGAAAAGATCACCACGGCCGCTCTCGCCGAGAAGCTCGACGTTTCGGAAGCCGCGCTGTACCGGCATTTCGCCAGCAAGGCCCAGATGTACGAGGGGCTCATCGAGTTCATCGAACAGACGGTGTTCGGGCTCGTCAACAAGATCTCGACGGAGGAGCCGAGCGGTCTCGGACAGGTGGCAGGCATGATCCCCGTGCTGCTCGGGTTCGCGGTCAAGAATCCCGGCATGACGCGCGTGCTGATCGGCGACGCACTCGTCCACGAGAACGAGCGTCTCCAGGGGCGCATCAACCAGCTCCACGACCGGCTCGAGTCCCAGCTGCGCCAGTCCCTGCGTTTCGCGGTCACGCAGGGCGAACTGCCGCAGGACCGCGACGTGTCGGCCCAGGCCAACCTGATCATGGCGTTCGTGACCGGGAAGTGGCACCAGTTCGCGAAGAGCAGGTTCCGGCGCAGCCCGATGGAAGGACTGGACGCCCAGACGAGGTTGCTGCTCTGAATCCGAAATCCATGCCGACGCGCGGTGCGGGGGGCTATGCCTGGCGGGGATTCCGGAGTGCCCTGCGGGCAGGGATCCCCTGGCTGCTCGCCGCCCTCCTGATCTGGAACGTCCGCCCGCATGGGGATCCCGCGGCGGCCGGGACGTGCCGGACGGATGCGTTCGAGCCCGAACTCGCTGAATCCGTGAAGGCCGACCTGGCGCCGGAGGCCGTCGCGGATGCGCGCACCGCCCTCCAGGCCATGCGTTCGGTCGGCGGCAAGTCCCTCGACCGTTACGTGGTCGCCCTCGCGCTCGGGGGCGGGAACCCGGACCGCTACGACGGAGACCCGCTCATGATGGAGGCCGACGAGGCTGCCCTCGCGGCGGTCCTGGAACATTCCGGGACGTTCCGGCAGCTGCTGTCCCACCGCAGGCGGGTCGCGTCCGCGCCGCCTTCGCGCCCGCAGTACCTCTCGCCCGACGTCGCGCCGGAGACCACGAACGACCTGCTCGAGGCGCTGCGGGATGCACCGAAGCCCGCCCCCCCGGCCGTGCCGAAGCCGCCGCCCGGTTCCGACGTGCTTTCCCGGGCGGCGCGCTTCGCGGTCGTGCTGAGCGCGAGCAGCGTGAAGAGCGCCGCGTTCCTGTCCGTGTATGAACACGATCCGGCCGCGTTCCGGCGAATCGTGGCGGTGCGTCGGGACGATCCCGGGTTTCCACGCGAGTTTCTCGAGGTCGTTCGCCGCAACCTGCTGATCGACCTCGAGGCACACGTCCGGACGCTGTTCATCGCCCTCGCCGAGGACCTCTCGACCCGGGGGTATCCGCCCCGCAAGCTCGCCGAGATGGCCGTCCGCGAGCGGCAGGCGCTGATCAACCTGGCGCGGGCGCGTCTCGAACCGATTCTCGGCACGCGCGCGTCGGGCGGCTGGACGTTTGCGGGCACGGGCGGCACGCTCGACGCGAGACGCACCGTCGCCAACGTGTCCTTCGAAGTGCGGCTACCGCTGGTCGGACTGCTGCTGGACATGGAGAAGGTGCCGGACGATCTCGACACCGCACAGCCTGCGCACTGGGTCTTCCACCGCAACGCCGACCAGTTCCGGGACCACGCGATTCGAATCACCGAACACTGCCACGGGCCCGTCTGCCTCGCGCACTGAGCGGTCCCGCCGTCCGGCACCGTGGCGTATGATCGGCGGATCGAGACGAACCGGGATCACTGCCATGTCCGAGAAAACGACAACCCTGCGCTCAGTCGCCCCAGGCTCGCTGCAAGACCGCGTGAGCGCGGAGGAGTGGGAGGTCCGCTGCGAGCTCGCCGCGGCTTACCGGCTCGCCGCGCGTTTCCGGTGGACGGACCTCATCTTCACCCACTTCACGGCACGCGTTCCCGGCAGCGAGTACATGCTGATCAACCCGTACGGCCTGATGTTCGACGAGATCACGGCGTCGAGTCTCGTCCGGATCGACAAGGACGGCAACGTGGTCGAGGACACCACGGGACTCGGTGTGAATCACGCGGGTTTCGTGATCCACGGCTGTGTCCACGAAGCCCGGCCGGAGGTGAACTGCGTGATCCACACGCACACGCGCGCGGGCGTCGCCGTCTCGGCGCAGGCGTGCGGACTGCTGCCGATCAGCCAGCACGCCCTGCGTACGTACGGCATGCTCACCTATCACGACTATGAAGGCATCGCGCTCGACCTCGACGAGCGCACGCGCCTCGCGCGGGACCTCGGACCCACCTCCAAGGCGATGATCCTGCGCAATCACGGGCTGCTCACGCTCGGCGCGACCGTGGGCGAGGCGTTCGAGCTGATGTATTACCTCGACTGCGCATGCCAGATCCAGATCGATGCGATCGGGGCGGGACGCGTCGACGTCAAGATGATTCCCGAGGACGTCGCGCGGAAAGGATTCGAGCAGTTCCAGGGTCCGGGCGGTGCCGAGGTCAGCAAGGCCTGGACGGCGCTCAAGCGCGGGCTCGATCGTGACGGCGTGCGCTATCGCGACTGACGTATGACGCGGCCGGGCTGACCCGGGGCGGTCAGCCGTGGCAGGACGGGGCGGCCGCTCCGGCTTCGAGCCTGGTGGTGTCCCCGCCGCACACGATGCAGGCAGGGTCGCGGCGGACGCGCACCTGTCGCCACTGCATCGACAGCGCGTCCAGGATCAGCAGGCGTCCCGCCAGGGACTGCCCCACGCCCGCGAGGACCTTGAGAGTCTCGGCGGCCTGGACGGCCCCGACGATCCCGACCACGGGCGCGAAGACACCCATCACCGCACAACGCATCTCCTCGAGGTCTCCGCTTTCCGGAAACAGGCAGTGGTAGCAAGGACTGTCCGGTGCGCGCAGGTCGAACACCGACACCTGACCGTCGAAGCGGATGCCGGCACCCGACACGAGGGGCTTGCGGAACTTCACGCACGCACGGTTCACGGCATGTCGCGTCGCGAAGTTGTCGCAGCAGTCGACGACGACGTCCGCGTCGCGGACGAGCGCCTCGAGACGTTCCCCGGAGACCCGTTCGCGAACGGTTTCGACGCGCGTTTCCGGATTCATCGTGGACAGCGTCTCGCGCGCGGAATCGACTTTCGGCCGACCGATCGACTGCATGCGGTGGATGATCTGGCGTTGCAGGTTCGTCAGGTCGACTTCGTCGGGATCGCACAGCGTGAGCGTGCCGACCCCACTCGCGGCAAGGTACATCGCGACGGGGGAGCCGAGACCTCCCGCGCCGATGACGAGCGCGTTCGAATCGAGCCAGGCCTGCTGGGCGTCGATTCCGATCTCGTCGAGCAGGATGTGTCGGCTGTATCGGAGAAGCTGGTTGTCGTTCACGATGGCGTTCCGGGCCGGTTGGCCGAGTTGTCCGCTTGCACAGAAAAAAGCCGCGCTCCGCGCGGCTTTTTTCCGTCGCCGGCAGCGATTGCCGGACGATACCTCCTCCGGCGCTGTCCGGAGCCCTACTTCTTGTTGGCGCTCACGATGCTGAGCGCCTTCAGCAGGTTCACCGCCTCGTTCAGCTGGTAGTCCGACTTCGAGACGATGTCCGGCGGCGCGTTCTTTCCGTCGCCGGGCTTCGCGGCAGGGCTGGACGCATCGTCGGCCTTCTCGTCCTTGCCCGCGTTCGGATCCTGCGGGTTGGACAGCCGGTGGCCGAGGTCCGCTTCACGCACGCGGATGCCCTGCTCCTGATTCTCCTTGATCGTCGCTTCCTCCACGACGATGTCGGGCGTGATGCCCTTCGCCTGGATCGAACGGCCGGCCGGCGTGAAGTAGCGGGCGGTCGTGAGCTTGATCGCCGTGCCGTTGCCGAGCGGGAGAATGGTCTGAACGGAACCCTTGCCGAACGTCTGCGTGCCCATGATGACCGCACGCTTGTGGTCCTGCAGTGCGCCCGACACGATCTCCGACGCGGACGCGGAACCGCCGTTCACGAGCACGACCATCGGCGCCGTCTTCATCTCGGGCGGCAGCTTCTTCAGATAGTCGTCACGCGTGCCGCGCAGGTAGTACTCGGGGCTCGCGGTGAGTTTCATCTTGGCATCCTGCGTGCGGCCCTCGGTGTAGACCACCAGGGAGTCGTCCGGAAGGAACGCCGCCGACACGGCCACCGCCGAGTTGAGCAGGCCGCCCGGATCGTTGCGCAGGTCGAGAATGATGCCCTTCAGCGGACCCTTGTTCTCCTTGACGACTTCCTCGATGTGCTTCGCGAGGAGTTCGCCGGTGTGCTCCTGGAACTGGGTCACGCGGAAATATCCGTACCCGGGTTCGAGCAGTTTGGCCTTCACGGACTGGATCTGGATCACGGCCCGCGTGATCGTGACGATGATCGGCTTCAGTTCGCCCTTGCGCGCGATCGTGAGCGTGATCTGGGTGTTGGGCTTGCCGCGCATGCGCTTGACGGCGTCGTTGAGGCTCATGCCCTTCACGTTCGTGTCGTCGAGCTTGATGATGAGGTCCCCTGCCTTGACACCCGCACGGTAGGCCGGGGTGTCCTCGATCGGGGAGACCACTTTCACGAAGCCGTCTTCCATGCCGACCTCGATGCCGAGGCCGCCGAACTCGCCCTGCGTACCCACCTGGAGGTCCTTGAACGCCTCGGCGTCGAGGTAGGCGGAGTGCGGGTCCAGGCTCGACAGCATGCCGTTGATGGCGCCGTCGATGAGCTTCTTGTCCGTGACCGGTTCGACGTAGTCGGCCTTGATGCGGCCGAACACTTCGGAGAATGCACGCAGGTCCTCGACCGGGAGCGGGCCAGGGTCTTTCTGTGCGACTGCAGAATATTGCAGGCTCACCATGATGCCGAGGACGGCACCGATCATAATAAGGCCTGCCTGTTTGAAACGTGTGACCATGCGGCTCTCCGAAAAACGATCGACGGTTGTCATGCAAAAAAAATGCGGGCGGCTCGAAGACCGGCCCGACTGAGCTGACGGTTCGTCACTGACGCGGCGGCGCCCAGGGCAGGGGATCTATCGCCTTGCCCTCGTGCCTCAGTTCGAAGTATAGCCCCGACTCCTCCTGACCACCGCTCGCGCCGACCGCAGCGACTGCGTCGCCGGCACGAACCGGATCGCCTGCCGTCTTGTACAGAGCCTCATTGTTGCCGTAGAGACTCATGTAACCCCCGCCATGGTCGATGATCAACAGGTTTCCGAAGCCGCGCATCCAGTCAGCGAACACGACACGCCCATTCGCGACGGCCTTCACCTCCTGACCGGCGTGGGCGCGTATGAAGATGCCCTTGCGCGAAAATCCGTCGTCTCCACGTGGACTGCCGAAGCGCCTCACGAGTTCCCCGACCACGGGAAGCCGGAGCTTGCCCTTCAACGAACGGAATGTCGAGTTTCCGTAGACCGGCTCCGGCGTGTCGTTGTTGATGGCGAGCGCCTTGCCGGGCCTGGACGGGGGGCGTGCAACCGTCGCCGCGAGCTTGGCGACGAGTTCCGCGAGGCGTTCCTCGTCCTGCTTGAGGGTCGCGTATTCGTGCCGCTGCCGGCGCAGGTCGGACGAGATCGACGCGAGCACCTTGCTGCGCTCGGCCTTCTCCCGTTCGAGGGCCTGCCGCTGCTCGGCCTGCTTCTGCTTGAGGCGATCGAGCTCCGCGGCACGGTCCGCAGCCTGGCGCGCCAGTTCCGCCACGCGCGCGAGGTTGTCGCGGAGTCCGTCCACGAGTGCCGCCCGCGCGCGCGCCACGTACGAAAGGTAATGGAGGTCGCGAGCGACACGGTTCGGATCGCCACCGGACAGCGCGAGCCGGAGCGGCGCCGTGCGGCCGTTCACGTAGCGGTCCCTGAGGCCCTCGGCGATCTTGCGCTGCTGGGCGTCGATCTGCGTCTTCAGCGCGTTCGACTGCGCCTCGAGTTCGCCGATCTTCGCGACGACGGCAGCGTGCTTGCGGGACAGATCCCGCAGTTCACGGTTCGCGCGGCTGATGGCGACTTCGGACTTCCGGAGCTTCTCGGCGACGTCGGACCGGCTCTGTTCGCTCGCACGAAGGTCGTCGCGCAGGGCATCGAGCTTTTCCCTCAGGTCCGCGAGGTCCTGCTTCGGGGCGGCGGACACCCCCGCCACGCCGGATCCGACGGGCCCTGCGACGAGGACCGCGAGCGCGAACGCGACGCCGACGCTATTTCGCCTTGCCCTGCGCGGCGACGGCCTGGATCTTGGCTTCGACAGCGGCGGCGTCTCCGAGGTAGTAGTGCCTGACGGGCTTGAGCTTCGCATCGAGTTCGTAGACGAGCGGAATCGCGGTCGGGATGTTGAGCCTGAGAATTTCCTGCTCGGACACCTCGTCGAGGTATTTGATCAGTGCGCGGATCGAATTTCCATGGGCCGCCACGAGGATCCGCCGGCCTTCCCGGATCTGGGGCGCGATGACCTGCTCCCAGTAGGGCACCACGCGGGCGACCGTGTCCTTGAGGCACTCCGTGAGCGGCAGATCGTTCTCGTCGAGATCCGCATACCGGGGATCGTTGCCCGGATACCGGCTGTCCGTCCTTTCTAGAGGAGGCGGAGGCGTGTCGTAGCTTCGGCGCCAGACCAGTACCTGGTCCTCGCCGAACTGCGCGGCGGTCTCGCCCTTGTCGAGGCCCTGCAGCCCGCCGTAGTGGCGCTCGTTGAGCCGCCACGAATGCTGGACCGGCAGCCACATGCGGTCCATCTCGTCGAGCGCGATCCAGAGCGTGCGGATCGCGCGCTTGAGCACGGACACGTGCGCGACGTCGAACGTGTAATCCAGTGACCTGAGCAGGCGCCCGGCCTCGCGTGCCTCCTCGCGCCCCTTCTCCGACAGGTCGACGTCGGTCCAGCCGGTGAACCGGTTCTCCTTGTTCCAGGTGCTTTCTCCGTGCCGAAGCAGCACGATCTTGTGGGTCATCCGCGGAAACCTCGTCAATTCGTTTCAAGAAACGTCATGGTGAATCCGTTGAATTCTAGCCCGCATTTCGTTCCCGGGCTCGTGCGCGACGTCGTCCGGTTGCGGTCATGCCGCCCCGGCCGTGACCACGCCCGGGGGCGGGCCCCGTCCCGCCAGGCCCCTCCACCGAAATCGAGGATGACGATGCGAAGTTTCCTTCAGCGGCTGTCGCGACCGGATGGCGCGTCACTCTTGCTGGGTCTGATGTGCAGCCTCCCGTTCGTCCTGCCCCTCGGCACCAGTCCGATTCCGTCCTTCGAGGCGGAATGGGTGGCGGCCCTGCTCGGGCTCGCGGCCTGGGGGGCCGCGCTGGCCTCGCGCCGCGGCAGCGGGGGCCTGTCGGTGCCCGCCATCGTGCTGCTTCCGGCGGGGCTGTGCGGTCTCGTCGTGATCCAGGTGGCGACCGGACGGGTCGCCGACCCGCACCTGGCGACGCTGGCCTGTCTCTATTTCGCGTGGGCAGGCCTGATGGCGTGCCTCGGCGCACGGATACGTGCGGGGCTCGATGCCGGACGCTGCATCGCGACCGTGGCGACCGCACTGCTCGCGGGGGCGATGCTGAACGCGGCTGCGGCGACGGCGCAGGCATTTTCGTGGGCCGACGGCCTGCAGGGTTGGATCCTCCCCGTCACGGGCGCACGCCCCGGTGGCAATCTCGGACAGCCCAATCACCTCGCCACGCATCTCGCTCTCGGCGTCGCGAGTCTCGCCTATCTGCGGGTGACGCGCCGGATGTCGGGAACGCTCGCTTTTTCCGCGGCGGCGCTGCTGGCCGCGGGCCTCTCTTGGACCGGGTCGCGAATGGCGTGGCTGCTCGTGCTCGCGCTTCTCTCGGGTGGGGTGCTGCTGGGACGCCGCGCCGGCGTCGAGAACGGCCGCACGCTGCGGCGCCTGCTGCTCGTGTTCGCGTGCCTGTTCGTCCTGGTCGAACTCGCCGGCCAGGTCGTCAGGCCGCCCGAGGCCCGCTACTCTGCCCTGGGCCGCATGACTGCTGCGTCATCATCCACCGAGGAACGGGTGGCGCTGTGGCGCGGCGCGCTGCGCATCCTCGCGCAGTCCCCGCTGACCGGGTCGGGGCAGGGCACGTTCGCGGAGCGCTTTCTCCAGACAGCGCCCGAGCTGCCGGGGCCGGTGCCGTCGACGATGTCCACGCACGCGCACAGCCTGCCGCTCGAAATCGGGGTCGAGTTCGGGGCAGTCGGTCTGGTACTGTCGGGCGTGTCGGCCTGGCTCTGGTGGCGAGGAGTGAGACGTGGTCGCATGACGCCCGAGACGGGGTGGGCCATCGCCGTCGTCTGGATCGTCGGCGTCCACAGCCTCGTCGAATACCCGCTGTGGTACACGTATTTTCTCGGCCCCGCGGCACTCGCGCTTGGTCTTGCCGAGGGCCCTCGCCTAGAATTGACCCTGGGTCGTCCGGCCCGCCTTGCCCGGGCGGGGGGCGTGCTTGCCGGCGTCGTCGTGCTCGCGAGCCTGGCGTCCGATTACGCGTTCCTGCGCGCCTTCGGTGATGGCTCCGGAACGTCGCATGGAAGGGTGCGACGCGCTACGATCGAGCGGCTTGCCGACATGCAGCGGGTCTCGCTGCTCTCCGCTTACGCTGGTGTGGGCCTGTTGCGCGGAATGGACGTCGGTCCGCGAGGCCTGTCCGCGAAGGTCGCGCTCTCGTCGGCCGTCGTGCGGGTGTTTCCGCTGCCTGACGTGACCTATCGCCACGCGCTCCTGCTCGCCGCGAGCGGCGATGCAGCGGGGGCGCATCTGTGGTGGCGGCGCGCGCGTGCATGCTATCCGGCACAGGCGCCGCTATGGCTGGCCGTCGCCCGGCGTGCCGCCCTGTCGAACCCCGACCCGGCACTGGTCGGGGGAAGTCCTACTGGAGACAATTCGTGATCGTGAGTTTCGTGAAAGACAACTGGTGGCTGTTCGTCATGGCCGTTGCAAGTGGCATCGGGATCATCTGGCCGACGATCGCGAAGCGGATGTCGGGGATCCCGCAGCTCGGCGTCGGGGACGCCGTCATCCTGCTCAACCGGCGTGATCCGGTCGTGCTGGACGTGCGCTCGCAGGGCGAGTTCGCCAATGGTCATCTCCCGCACGCACGCCTGATCCCGCTCGGCGAACTCAAGACGCGCATCGGCGAACTCGACAAGTTCAAGGACCGTCCCATCCTCGTTCACTGTGCGACCGGGAATCGCTCGCACAACGCCGCCAGGCTTCTGAAGGCGGCGGGCTTCAAGGAGGTCTTCAACATGCAGGGCGGAGTGGGAGCCTGGCAGCAGGCCGGCATGCCGCTGGAGAAATAGGCATGCGCGACGTGACGATGTACTGCACGGCGATCTGCCCCTACTGCATCGCGGCGGAGCGGCTGCTGAAGTCGAAGGGCGTCGCCGAGATCCACAAGATCCGCGTCGACGTCGAACCGCATCTGCGTGCCGAGATGCGACAGCGCACGGGGCGTCACACCGTGCCCCAGATCTTCATCGGCGAGCATCACGTCGGCGGCTTCGACGACCTGTCGGCACTGGAGCAGGCCGGGCGTCTCGACCCCTTGCTTTCTGACGGGCCGGCCACCACCTGATTCCCGAGCGGGATCGGCGCACGATCGGGGGCGGGATCCTCGCGATGCGTTCCGCCGGGCGGCACGGAACTGCCCGCCGGGACACCGGGAACCGGATCCGTCGGCTTGCGCGTCACGGACCGTTCGCCCGTGACCTGCAAACCATCGAGGATCCACGTCACGTCATGCACATCGTCTGTCCCCACTGTCTTGCCATCAATCGCGTCCCGGGTGACCGCCTCGAGGACGCTCCCAAGTGCGGAAAATGTGGTGGACCGGTACTGGCCGACCGGCCAGTCGAACTGGACCACACCGCCTTCGACCGCGTCGTCGGGCGAAGCGAACTGCCCGTCGTCGTGGATTTCTGGGCCGAGTGGTGCGGCCCCTGCAAGATGATGGCGCCCGCGTTCGCACGGACGGCCCAGGAGTTCGGCAGGCGCGCCGTGTTCGGAAAGGTGGACACGGAGGCGGAAGGAGGGCTTGCGCAGCGTTTCGGCATCCGGAGCATTCCGACGCTGATCCTCTTCCGCGGCGGCGCGGAGGTCGCGAGGGTCTCCGGCGCCCTCGATGCGGGGTCCCTGGGTCGCTGGCTGGCGCAGAACGGGGTCTGATCCGCGCGTCGTCCCGCACGGGGGCGGGCGCGGACCGCTCCCGGAATGACGCATGCCGGGTGCGAAGACTGTAAGAATTGCGGGTTAAACTACCGGACTGACCTTTCCTCACCCAACATCCGGAGTTTTCATGGCCGAGCAGCCACAACAGCCCGCCCAGGCGCAATTCAACATCGAGAAGATCTACGTCAAGGATGCCTCGGTGGAAATCCCCAACGCCCCGCAGGTCTTCCTCGAGCGTGCCTCGCCGGAACTGGAGTTCCAGTTCCGGAACGAAGGTCAGGCGATCGGCAACGATCACCACGAGATCGTGCTGACCGCCACGATCACCGCCAAGATCAAGGACAGCGACAAGACGGTGTTCCTGATCGAGGCGAGCCAGGGCGGGATCTTCATGGTGAAGGGGGTGCCGCAGTCCGACATGGAACTCGTCTATGCGATCACCTGCCCGACGATCCTGCTGCCCTACCTCCGCGAGACCGTTTCCGATCTGTCGGTGCGTGCGGGCTTTCCGCCCGTGTTTCTCGCGCCGATGAATTTCGAGGCGATCTACCGTCAGCGCCAGGAGGCGGAGCAGCCCGCCGCGGAGCAGACGCACTGATCCGGCTCGCACTCCTTCTCGCGTGTGCCCTCTGGGCGGCAGGCGCTGCCGCCCTGGAGTTCCGCTCGGTCGGCGACGCGCCCGCGGTCCTCTACGACGGACCCTCTGACAAGGCGACCCGGGTGCTCGTCGTGAGCCCGGGGTCGCCGGTCGAGGTTCTCACGGTGATCTCGGACTGGGTCAAGGTCCGCGAAGCCGGCGGGCGGCTCGCCTGGGCCCGCGCCGCCGATGTGGTGCCGCGCCGGACCATTGTCGTGACGGTGCCGACGGCCGTCGTGCGCGCGAAGGCAGCCGATGACGCGACGCCGGTGTTCGAGGCCCGGCAGGGCGTCATCCTGCAACTGCTGGACGCCTCAGGTCCCTGGCTCCGCGTGCGCCACGCGCAAGGGCCCACGGGCTACGTGCGGGTTTCCGAGGTCTGGGGCGCATCGTGAAGCTGGCCGTACTCGGCGCAGGCGCATGGGGGACAGCGTTCGCGCTCGCCCAGAGCGCCCGCCACGAGACGTCGCTCTGGACGTGGCAGCAGACCCACTGCGAGGCCATGCGCGCGACGCGCGAGAACGACTTCCTGAAGGGGCACGTCCTGCCCGCGACCATCGCGCTCGAGCACGACCTCGCGACTGCCCTTTCCGGCGCCGATCTCGTCGTCGTGGCGACACCGACCTCCGCGCTGCGCGCCGTCCTCGCTGCGGTGGTGCCGCTCTGCCGGGCGCCCGTCGTCTGGCTCTGCAAGGGTTTCGAGCCGGGGTCGTCGAAGTTCGCGCACGAGGTGGCCGACGAAACGCTGCCTGCCGCCGTGCCGCGGGGCGTCCTGTCCGGCCCCAGTTTCGCCGAGGAGGTCGCACGCGGCCTGCCGGCTGCCGTGACCCTCGCAGCGACCACGACGGAGTTCGCCGAGACGGCCGCCCGCGAACTGCACTCGTCCCGCCTGCGGATCTACTCCAGCACGGACCTGCCCGGCGTCGAGGTCGGGGGAGCCGTGAAGAACGTCATGGCGATCGCCGCGGGCGTGTCGGACGGGCTGGGGCTCGGTCTTTCCGCTCGGGCGGCGCTCATGACGCGCGGCCTCGCGGAGATCGCGCGGCTCGGGCTGCGGCTGGGCGGCCGCATGGAGACATTCCTGGGGCTCGCCGGAGCGGGTGACCTGATCCTCACCTGCACGGGCGACCTGTCGCGCAACCGTCGGGTCGGGCTCGCGCTCGCCGCCGGGCACCCGATCGACCGCATCCTCGCCGACCTCGGTCACGTCGCGGAAGGCGTGGGGACGGCCCGCGAGGTCCGGCGCCTCGCCCGGTCCGTGCAGGTCGAGATGCCCATCACCGAGGCCGTGTGCCGCCTGCTCGACGGCGAGATCGACGCGGCCGCGGCGGCGGAAGCACTGCTCCGGCGCGATCCGAAAGCCGAGGCACCCGGCACCTGACCGCCGGCGGCGCCCGATCACGCGGCGCCCGGAAACCCGAGCTGTCGCCACGCCTCGAAGACGACCACGGCGACGGCGTTCGACAGGTTGAGGCTGCGATTGCCGGGGACCATCGGCAGTCGGAGTCGCCGGGATTCCGGGATGCCGTCGATGACCGCGGCGGGCAGCCCGCGTGTCTCCGGTCCGAACAGAAGCACGTCCGTCGACGAGAACTCTGTCGCGAAGACGTTTCCCGTGGCCTTGCTGCTGAACGCCAGCACGCGCCTGCCCGCGAAGCCCGCGAGACAGGCCGCGAGCGAGGGATGGACCGTCACCGACGTCATCTCGTGATAGTCGAGGCCCGCGCGCCGCACTTCCTTCTCTCCCATCCGGAATCCGAGCGGTTCCACGAGGTGCAGGCGCGCCCCCGTGTTGGCGCAGAGCCTGATCGCATTGCCGGTGTTGGGCGGAATCTCGGGTTCGAAGAGCACGACGTCGAACATGGCAGGGGCATGCGGGAAGGTCCGTGACCCTCAAGTTTCCCTCATTGCGAACCGAAGTTCACGAGCGACACCAACTTCCGGGAACGGATCCGGCGAGGCACGCCGTTTCCCGCTCATGCCAAGACCAGAGAAGATCAGACTCGGCGAGATCCTGCTGCGCCAGGGACTCCTGACGGAACAGCAGCTCGAACAGGCGCTCACGGCCCAGAAGGAATCCGGACGGCGTCTCGGGCGGGTGTTCGTCGACTCCGGCTTCGTGACCGAGGAGCAGATCTGCGAAGCGCTCGCGCGACAGCTGCGAACGTCATTTGTGGACCTCCGCCAGACCGCCCTGCGGCCCGAGTTCGTTTCGCGGCTCGCGGAATCCCAGGCACGGCGTTTCCGCGCGCTCGTCATCGGTGCCTCCGGAAGCGCGCTGGTCGTCGGGATGGCGGACCCGACCGATCTTCTGGCTTACGACGAACTCAATCGCGTCCTGCGGCAGGAGATAGAGGTCTGCGTCGTGGCGGAATCGCAGCTGCTCGCGGTTCTCGACCGTGTGTACTCGCGTACCGGAGAGATCTCGGGCCTCGCGGAGGAGCTCGGCGCCGAGGTCGGCGACGGCGGCATCGATTTCGCACAGCTCGGCGTCCCGGCCTCCACGGACGACGCGCCGGTCGTCAAGCTGCTTCAGAGCGTCTTCGACGAGGCCGTCCGGACCCGGGCATCCGACATTCACATCGAGCCGCAGGAAACGAGGCTCTTCATCCGCTTTCGCATCGACGGCGTCCTGCACGTCCAGACCGAGGCCGACGCGAAGATCTCCGCGCCCCTGCTGCTGCGACTCAAGCTCATGTCGGGGCTGGACATCTCGGAGAAGCGACTGCCGCAGGACGGCCGGTTCAACGTGCAGGTGCGGGCGGCCCGTCTCGACGTCCGGATCTCGACGATGCCGACCCAGCACGGAGAGTCCGCGGTCATGCGATTGCTGAACCAGTCCGGAGGCATCACACGGCTGGACAGTCTCGGCATGCCCGCGCCCGTCGTCGAGCGGCTGCGGCGAGTCATCCAGCGACCGAGCGGCATGGTGCTCGTGACCGGCCCGACGGGCAGCGGCAAGACCACCACGCTGTACGCCGCGCTCGCGGAACTCAACTCTCCCGAGCGCAAGATCATCACGGTCGAGGATCCGGTCGAATACCGACTGCCGGGGCTCGCGCAGGTCCAGGTCCACGAGAAGATCGACCTCACCTTCGGACGTGTCCTGAGGACGGCCCTGCGCCAGGACCCGGACGTGATCCTCGTCGGCGAGTTGCGCGATCAGGGCACGGTAGAGACCGGGCTGCGCGCCGCGATGACCGGACACCTCGTGCTGTCGACGCTCCACACGAACGACGCGACCAGCACGCCGATCCGCCTCATGGACATGGGCGCGCCACGATACATGGTGGCCATGTCGCTGCAGGTCGTGCTCGCACAGCGCCTCGTGCGACTGGTCTGCGAGCAGTGTGCGCGTCCGCACGAACCCGACGAGCACGAGCGTGCATGGCTCGCGCTCGAACTTGGCGAGCGTGCCGGCACGTTCCCGTACCGTCGCGGGGACGGCTGTCACCAGTGCAACCAGACAGGCTTCCTGGGTCGCACGGGTGTCTACGAGATGCTCGAGATGACCCGCCCGGTGGTCGAGGCCGCGTCGGAAGGCGAGCCCCAGGCATTCGTCGAGGCGGCCCGCAGACAGATGGGGGGCAGGACCCTGAGGCGGTCCGCTGTCGAACTCGCCGTGCGCGGGCGCACGACCGTGACCGAGGCGATGCACGCCTCGAACGCGTTCGACTGAGGCGGCGATGGCGGCATTCGCTTATCGGGGGCGCGGAACCGGTGGTCAGGCCGTCGAGGGTGTCCTCGAAGCCGTCGACGCAACCGCTGCCGCGACCCAGCTCATGGCGGGCGGCATCACGCCCGTGTCGATCCGCGTCGAGGACGCGACACCCGCGAAACGGACGGCGCCTTTCGGCGACGTGCTCGCGCGCCGGCGCGTGCAGACACCCGACCTCATGCTGCTGTGTCGTCAGATGCATGCGCTGCTGAAGGCCGGGGTGCCGATCATGCGTGCGCTCGGCGGACTGCAGGAATCCGCGACGAATCCCGCCCTGCGCGAGGCGCTGCGGGGCGTGCGGGAAGGCCTCGACGGCGGGCGCGATCTCTCCGCGTCCATGCAGCGCCAGAGAGGCGCGTTCGATCCGTTCTTCGTCGCGATGGTCTACGTCGGCGAGAGCACGGGCCGGCTCGAGGAGGTGTTCCTGCGTCTCTTCCGCCACCTGGAATTCCAGGACTACATGCGCGCGCAGGTGAAGTCCGCGCTGCGCTACCCGACGTTCGTGGTCGTCGCGATGGCCGCGGCGATCGGCGTGATCAATCTGTTCGTGATTCCCGCGTTCGCGCGAGTCTACAAAGGATTCGGTGCGGACCTGCCGCTCGTCACGCGACTGCTCATCGCGTGCTCCGACTTCACTCTGGCGGCGTGGCCCTACCTGCTGGCGGTCGTGGTGGCCGCCGCGTTCGCGGCACGGGGCTTCGTGCAGACGTCGCAGGGGCGGCTGTACTGGGACCGTCTGCGGTTGCGGCTGCCGATCGCGGGCAAGATCGCGTCCAAGGCGGCGATCGCGCGCTTCTCGCGCAGTTTCTCGCTCGCCTACCGGAGCGGCGTTCCGATCACGCAGGCGCTCACGCTCTCGGCGCAGACCGTCGACAACGCCTACGTCGGCCTCAGGGTCGAGAAGATGCGCGAGGGCGTGGAGCGGGGCGAGAGCCTGCTGAGGACGGCCGTCAATGCCGGCGTCTTCACACCCGTCGCACTCCAGATGATCGTCGTGGGCGAGGAATCCGGCTCTCTCGACGAGATGATGGAAGAGGTCGCCGAGCTCTACCAGCGCGACGTCGAGTACGAGCTGAAGACGCTGTCCGCGCAGATCGAACCCATCCTGATCGTGGGTCTCGGCATCCTCGTGCTGATCCTCGCGCTCGGCGTGTTCCTGCCGATCTGGGATCTCGGTCAGGCAGCCTTCCACAAGGGATGATCGCGGACCGTGCACGGAAGCGGGGGCTGTCGGCCGCGCCGCCTAAAGTCCGGAGCGGGACCTGCCGCTATTGGGCGCATGCACGAGACAAATCGTCCCATCCACCGGTCATCACGCCTGCCATGATCACCCGCCGCGCCCATGGGGGCTTCACGCTGATCGAGCTTGTCGTGGTCATATCGATCATCGGCATTCTCGCCGCCGTCGCGCTGCCGCGTTACATCGACATGCAGAGCCGGAGCCGCGTCGCGAAGCTGAACGCCGTATACGGCGCCGTGCGCTCGGCCGCCGCGCTCGCCTCCGCGGCGTGCCGCGTGGACCTGGCAGGCCTGTCGAGTGTTCCGGCGTGCACGCAGGAAGGCGGCACCGTGAACATGGACGGCTACGCCGTCACGATGCGCTACGGCTATCCGACCGCCGACGGGAGCGGCATCGTGACCGCCGCGCAGATCAATCCTCAGACCGACCAGCTCAAGATCCTGTCGGGCAACCCTCTGGTCATCCAGGTCCAGGGTGCCGTCGACGCCGTCAACTGTCAGATCACCTATCAGGAGCCGCCGGGGCGCGGGCAGGCGCCTGCGATCGCTCCGCCGGTGACGGGCGGGTGCTGAGCGCGAGCGGTCGCGCGGCGCTTCACGATTCCTTCCTTTTCCCTCGATACGGAGTGCAACACATGCAAGTCAGGCAACAGGGTTTCACGCTCATCGAGCTCGTCGTCGTCATCGTGATTCTCGGGATTCTCGCGGCGGTTGCACTGCCTCGCTTCATCGACCTGTCCAGCGACGCGCGTGCGTCGGCGATCCAGGGCGTTGCCGGTGCCGTGTCCTCGGCTGCGTCGATCAACTATGGGGCGTTCAAGGTGAATTCGTCCCGGGCCGGCGTCGTGCGCATGAACGGCAGCAACGTGTGCACGTCGAGCATCCTCGGCTCGCTCATGCAGGGCGGAGCACTGCCCGCGGACTCCGGCGGCAATCCGCTCTACACGGTGAGCGGCACCGGAAACTGCAGCACGGGCGGGGATGGCGCCGTGGTCAGCTGCACCCTCACGGATGCCAACAGCACGGGCGTCACGGCGACCTCGTCGATCGTCTGCACCAACTGATCGCATCCGGGTTCCGCGTGAGTCGACCGCCCGGTGTGGCCTGAGGGCGTCGTGCACGGATGGCGGTCGCGACGGCCGGACCGCGCTCTCGGGCGCGGTTTCACCTTCACGGAGCTCGTCGTCGTGATCATGGTCGTGGGCGTGCTCGCGGCGGTCGCGCTGCCGCGATTCGCGAACCAGTATGACTTCTCTCTCGCAGGAACGTTCGACCAGACCCTGGCCGTCGTGCGCTACGCCCAGAAGGCCGCGATCGGTGCGCATACCCCGGTCGCCGTCACGTTCGGCGCCAATGCCGTATCGGCCTGCTTCGCCCCGTCCGGGACCTGCACGGCGGACGTGACCAGTCCGGTGACGGGCGGTGCGCTCGCGGTGTCGGGCTCGTCGTCCATCACCGTCAGCGGCACCAGCTTCACGTTCGACGCGCTCGGGCGACCGAGCATCGGGCCCGTGACCGTCACGGTCGCGAGCCCGGCGCAGGCGAAGACGTTCGTCGTGGAGGCGGAGACCGGTCATGCACACCCCTGAGCAGAAGACGTTTTCGCCAGGCACGGGTGCACAGCAAGGGCTCTCGCTCGTCGAACTCGTCGTCTTCATCGTCATCGTGAGTGTTGGCCTGGTCGGCGTGCTCGGCATCCTGAACGTCACCGCCGCGCGGAGCGCGGATCCGCTGGTCCGCAAGCAGGCACTGTCCGTGGCGGAGTCGCTTCTGGAAGAGATTTCCCTCATGCCGTTCACGTACTGCGACCCGGACGATCCCGCCGCCGCAACGGCCACTGCCGAGACCGACTGTGCGACGCCGGAGAGCATGACGACTCCGGGACCCGAGACCGCGCAGGGAGAAAGCCGTTACAGCACGACCGCGCCGTTCGACAACGTGAACGACTACGACGGCTTCACGATGGCCGGGATACGCGACCTGACCGGCACGCCCGTCCCGGGACTCGGTGCGTATGCGGCGAGTGTCAGGGTAACGGCGGGAGGGCTCGGCATCGCGAATGCTTCCGACGTCGCGCTCGTGACCGTGACCGTGACCGGGCCGGGCAACGAGTCCGTGGTGCTGCATGGCTATCGGGTGCGCTATGCCCCGAACGCGCTGCCATGAGCGGAGGCGACACGCAGGTGCTGACGTGTGCCGTGCAGCGTCGACGGGAACGGGGGTTCACGCTCATCGAGGCGACCATGACGATCGCGATCATCGGCATCGTGTCCGCCGTCGTCTCGCTCATCATCCAGCGGCCCGTGCAGGGCTACTTCGACACCGCCCGTCGGGCCGAACTGTCGGACGTGGCGGATGTCGCCCTGCGAAGGATGGTGCGCGACTTGCGGCTCGCGCTGCCGAACAGCGTGCGGGTCGACGCGACCGGTCGCTACGTCGAATTCCTGCAGGTGAGCGGCGGCGGCCGCTACCGGGCCCAGGTGGACTCGGCCGGTGGCGGTGACGTGCTCGACTTCGCGGGGCCTGGCGGCGACACGTCGTTCGACGTGATAGGCGCGATGCCACCCGCCGTACCGGGTGACCAGATCGCGATCTTCAACCTCGGTTCCGGGTTCACCGGGGCGGATGCGTACCAGGGGACGTCGAACAACCGTGCCACCATCGCGTCGGTGAATGGTTCGCGCGTCACCCTCACGGCGCCAAAGCTCTTTCCGTTCGAATCCCCGGGCAGGCGTTTCCACGTCGTGCAGTACCCCGTCACGTACGAGTGCGATGTCGCTGCGGGCGTGGTCAGGCGCTACTGGGGCTACGCGATCTCGCCGTCCCAGGCGACGCCGCCGTCCGGGGGCAGCAACGCGCTGCTCGCCACGCACGTGTCCGACTGTGCGTTCGCGTACGACCCCAACGAGATCCTCCAGCGCTACGGGACGGTGTCGCTGCGCCTCGCGCTGTCTTCGGACCAGGAGGCCGTGACGCTGTTCGCCGAGGCGCACGTGCCGAACGTTCCCTGAAGGCGCCACGAGGGTGAACGCATGATGGCCACGCCGCGCACGGGACCGAGCCTGCAGACCGGCTTCGCGCTGCCGACCGCGATCTTCCTGCTCGTGGTCCTCGCGGCGCTCGGCGTCTACGCGCTCACCGTGTCCGGGCTGCAACACGGTACGGAGGCGCTCGACGTCGGCGGCACGCGCGCGTACCTCGGCGCGCGTGCCGGCATCGAGTGGGGCATCGCGCAGGTGCTCGATCCCCACGACGCGGACGCCGGTCTCGCCGCGTCTCCGCCACGGCCCCCCGGGTGTTTCGGCGCGACGACCCTGCCGCTCGGGGAAGCATTCGACGGCGCGCAGGTGGTCGTCACGTGCGCCCGGACGGCCACCACGGAGTCCGATCGGCAGATCGCGGTCTACGCACTCACGGCACGGGTCGACACGGGCGGTGGCGCGTTTCCCGTCGCGCGCGAGGTGAGCGCCACCGTCTCCCGCTGTGTGGACCCCGGTGGCGTGGCACCACGCTACGCCTGCCCATGATGACCGGTGTCGCAGATTTCCGGAGCATGACGGCGCGTCTCGCCCGCTCGGCACGCATGTGGATGCCCGCGTACCTCCTCGTCCTGGCCTGCGTAACGGCCAGCCCGGCTCTTGCGGAGATCTCGCGGATCGCGGTCGCGACCGGCACGACCGGATCCGGAGGTTCGACGTCGATTTCCGTTGCCGTTCCCGCGGGGACGCAGGCCGGAGACCTGCTGCTCGCCGTCGTCGCGATGCGCGGTGGGTCGGGCACGTCGATCTCCGGTCCAGCCGGCTGGACGCCCGTGCAGCTGACCTACCAGGGCAGCAGCCTGCTGCAGGGCATCTTCTACCGCTACGCGTCGGCGTCCGAGCCGGCCAGCTACTCGGCGTACTTCAATCATTCGATCCGTGCGGTCGGTGTCATCGTCACCTACCGCGGTGTCGATGGCGTCGCGCCGGTCGACGTGTCCCGTATCCAGGGCAATGCGTCGTCGACTTCGGTCCAGGCGGGCAGTGTGAGCGTCGGTCTTGAGGAGGCAACGCTCGTGGGGGTGTTCGGGGCCGCCACGGGTGGCACGTTCTCCCCTCCTTCGGGCATGACGGAGATCTCGGAGGTGAGTACGGGGAGCGGATCCACCGGAGTCGCAGTGATGGCTTCCGAACGGACGCTCACGACTTCGGGCTCCACGGGATCGAAGACCGCGACCGTGAGCACCGCGGCAGACAACATCGGGGGTCTCGTCGCGCTGAAGCCTGCGGCCGCCCTGGTCACGGAGTACCGCTTCGACGAATGCGGATACAACGGCACCGCCGGCGAAGTCAGGGACTCGGCCGGATCGAACGACGGCGTCGCACAGAACGGACTCACGACCACGCCGTCCGGCGTGATCGGGGCCGCAGCCGCGCTGGACGGCTACGACAAGTGGGTCCGGACCTCGATCGCGATGTCACGCGACTGGTCACTGAGCTTCTGGATGAAGCTGCCCGCCTCGACGTCGGGAGGGTCGCGTTATCACGTGCTCGGTTCGATCGCGGGAGGCGGGGATTTCGCCTATTTCGACGACGCCGACGGGTTCCGCTGGGGCGTGTACACGACGTCTGGAACGACCGCCGGTGCCTACAGGCTGAGCGCACTCTCGACGGGCTGGCATCACATCGCGCTGGTCGGCAAGGGCAACCAGACGCGACTCTATGTCGACGGAAGCTTCAGGGACTCGGTGTCCCGGAAGGTGAGTGGCGGGACCTTCACGTTTCTCGGTGCCTCGTACGATTACGTGACGACGAACAGCGCCCAGGGTCTGCGCGCACCCATCGACGAAATGCTCGTCTTCAGCGGTGCGCTCGACGATTCGGAGATCGCGTCCATTCGCGGCAATCAGGCCTCAGGCCGGAACTACGACGGCACGTCACGTGCCGCGACGGCATGTACCGTCGCGCGGTTCGCCGTGACGGCAACGACCTCGGCAAGCACCTGCACCGGCCACGCCGTCACGATTTCGGCGCTGGACGGCGCGGGCAACCTCGACACGACCTACACCGGCACCGTGATCCTGTCGACGAGCACGAACCGCGGGGCGTGGAGCGCGGGGCCGTCGTCGGGGCCCGTGACCGAGACCGGGAGCGCGAACGATGGTGCCGCGCGCTACACGTTCCGGTCGTCCGACTTCGGGAGTGTGTCGCTCGTCCTCTCGGACGCGAGCGCCGACGATCTCGTGGTCACCGCGACCGACAGCACGCTCGCGACGGTCACGGGTGCGTCGGGCACGATCAGCTTTCGCGACAACGCGTTCGTGATCGACGTGACCGATCCGCTCGGCACGACCGCGGTGGCCGGACGGCCGCACGCGCTGAGGGCCACCCTGTACCGCCGCGACACCGCGCAGTCACCCGCGAACTGTCTCGTCGCCACCGACTACGCGGGGTCGAAGACGCTCAAGGCCTGGTACACCGCCGGTCTCGATCACCCCGCAGGCGCGACGGCGCCGTCGATCAACGGCGGAACCGCGCTGCCTGCAGGCGTGCCCGGTACCGGCAACGTGGCTCTCACGTTCTCGGCGGGTGTCGCCGCGTTCACGCTGACCACCACCGACGTCGGCAGGTTCGCGCTGAATCTGCGGGACGACTCGAGGAGTTTCGCGAATGCGGTCACGATCGACGGCAGTTCGCCGACGGTCACGGTGCGCCCGTTCGCGCTCGCGATCACGCCCGTGCGCAAGGGCAGTCTCGTGAATCCCGAAGGCACCGCCACGAGCGGTGCGAAGTTCGTCGCGGCCGGTGACACGTTCGAGGCGTCCGTCGGCGCGTATCTCTGGCAGTCCGCGGATGACCTGAACGGTGACGGCGTCCCGGATGCCGGCGCGAGCGTTCTCGACAACGGTCTCGCGGCGCATTTCGCGTGGCCAACCCGCCTGTCGGTTGCGACGACCGCCGGGTTGTTCACGCCGGGTGCCGGGACGCCCGGAACGCTCGGTGGCACGACGACCGTCCCCGCCGGCGGTTTCACGGGCGGAGTCGCGACGGTGTCGGACCTCACGTACAGCGATGTCGGCAGCATCGGTCTGGACGCATCGGCCACCAGCTACCTGAATGCGGCCGGAGCGAACGTCTCGGGTACCGCCGTCAATGCGTCCACGGGCCAGGCGGCTCGTGTAGGTCGGTTCTATCCGGACCATTTCACGCTGCTTTCCGGGGCCTCGGTGTCCGCGTCGTGCGCGGCCGGTGGCTTCACGTACATGGACGAACCCGGGATCGGGATCCGCTTCACGCTCGAGGCCAGGAGCCGGTCGGACACCGTCGCCGTGAACTATCAGGACGGACTCTACGGGGTCGGCACCGTCAGGCTCGTCGCCGAGAACGCGGACTCGGGGACCGATCTCGGCGCGAGGCTCACGGGAATGCCTGCCGTCACGTGGTCGGCCGGGCAGTACGCGTTCAGCGCGTCCGGGGCGAAGTTCGCGCGTCTCGCGTCGCCCGACGGTCCGTACGACTCGCTCGTGCTGGGTGTGACCGTGACCGATCCCGACGGCGCCGTCGTCACGGGGGCCGACATGGCGGCGTCATCGACGGGCGCCTGCGGTGGCGGGTGCACCGCCAGCGCGCTCAACGGATCGTCACCCACGCGCGTGCGTTTCGGACGGCTGCGTCTCGGCAGTGCGCTCGGAGCGCCGCAGCTCACGCTTCCCGTACCGCTCACGCTCGAATACTGGACGGGGCTCGCGTTCGCGACGAACGCGCTCGACTCGTGCACGCGGCTCACGAACACGCAGTTCGCATTCTCGAATTTCCACGCGCCGCTCACGGCCTGCATCGTTTCCGCCACGCCCGCGGGGACCGACGCCGTCTCGTTCGCGTCGGGACGGGGGAACCTCCGGCTCACGGCGCCGCGGGTCAGCGGTTCGGTGGATCTGCGGGCGAACCTCGGGGACACCGCCACGGGCAGTTCGTGCACGGCCGGCACGAGCGTGACCGCCACACCCGCGTCGCATGTCTGGCTGCGCGGCAACTGGAACGCCGGCACGTACGACCGGGATCCCTCCGCGCGCGCGGTATTCGGACGGCATACGAATGCGAATGACGTGATTTTTCTAAGGGAATCCTACTAGCGGTCGTTATAGCCCCTGCCGGGCACGTGGACCCGTGCACGTGTTCAACAACGGAGTCGGTCACCCAGCCGTGAACATCGGGGGAAACAGGAAAGACGCCGACGGCCCGTGGTGGGCCGTCACCATCGACGGGAACCGCATCGACGTCGCGCGCATGGCATCCCGCAGGGAACGCGCGCTCGCGTCGTTCACGAGCGTCGTGGCCGACGGCGGCATCGTGGCGGGGCTCAGGCGATGCGCCCGGGAACTCGGCATCTCGCGCGGTCCCGTGAGCCTCGTGCTCGCGCGCGGGGAGTACGACACGCACGTGCTCGAAGCGCCGGAGGTTCCGTCGGACGAACTGCGTTCGGCAGTGCGGTGGCGCCTGAAGGACACGCTCGACTATCCCCCGGACGAGGCAGCGGTCGACGTGCTGCGGCTGCCCGGATCGGCGGCCGGGATCGACCGCCGTGCCCAGGTGATGGCCGTCGCCACCCGTGCCGAACGCATCACTGCCTACATCGACACGTTCGACGCCGCGCGCCTGTGTCTCAAGGCCGTGGACATCCGCGAGATGGCGCAGCGCAACGTCTCGGCACTCGTGGAGGAAGGGGAGAAGGCGGTCGCGATGATCTCCTTCCAGGGGGCGGCCGGTCTGCTGACCGTGACGGCCCGCGGCGAACTGCATCTCGCACGCGCCATCGACGTCGACGGCGATGCCCTGTCCGGAACCGCCGCGCAGCCGCACAAAGAACTGGTCGATCGCATCGTGCTCGAGGTACAGCGGTCGCTGGATCACTTCGACAGACACTCCGGCGGCCTCCAGGTGGCGCGCATCGTCGTGGTCCCGTTTCCGGCGGCGACCGAAGTCAGGGACGCCCTCGCCGGTTATGTCTACGTGCCCGTGGAGATCCTCGATGTCGGATCGAGGCTGGATCTCACGGAAGTCCCGCAATTGCGGGATCCTCTCGCACAGGGCCGCCACCTCCGGGTGATCGGGGGTGCCCTGAGAATGACATGAGCACTCGGGCCGAGATCAACCTGTTCGACCCGGTGCTGCGCCGCCCGCGCAACGTCTTTCCGGCGCGACTCGTCCTGGCCGGATGGGTCGGCACGGGCGCGGTCCTGCTCGCGGCGCTCGCGTGGCAGAACGTGCAGGCACGAGCGTCGGCCCTGCGGCTCGAAAGCGTGCGTGCACGTCAGACGCAGCTCGAACGCGAGGTGAAGGAAGCCGCCGCGACCCTTTCCGGGCGCAGCCCGTCGGCCGAGATCACGGCGGAGCGTGCCGAACGCGAGCGAGTCCTCCGCGACAAGACGCTCGCCCTCGAGCAGCTCAGGAACGGCGAATTCGGCAGCACGAGCGGTCACTCGGCACTTCTGACGGCATTCGCGCGCAACGTGCTGCCAGGGCTCTGGCTGACCGGCGTCACGGTGACCGGATCGGGAGGCGACCTCGTCCTCGAGGGGCGCACACTCGATCCCGAGCGCGTGTCGGATTACCTGCGCCGCCTCGGACAGGACGGAACACTGCGGGGGCAGGCGTTCAATCGCATGGAATTCCGGACGCCACACGACGATCCGTCGTCGGACAAGGACGGCGGTGCGGACGCACATGCGCGCCGGCCGCCGTACGTCGAATTCGTCGTCGCGTCCCGTCCCGTGGACGCGAAGGGCGGTTCCCGGTGAAGAGCCCTCTCCTGCAGAAGACCGTGGCCCGGCTCGACGCGCTCGACAATCGCAGCCGCTGCGTCGTCTTCGCGACCGGGATCCTGCTCGTCGTCGCGATTCTCGGCGTGGGCCTGCTCGAACCCGCCGCAGCGCGCCACTCGCGTTTCGAGCGCGAACTCGCCCAGCGCCAGGATGCGGTCGCGGCCCTCGAGGCCCAGAAGCGGGCACTCGATGCGCGGCTCGCCGGGCATCCGGACGACTCCGTCCGCCAGGAAGTCGCCGCACTCGAGGCCCGCATCCGGGACGTCGACGCAAGCCTCGGCACGCTCAGCAGCAACCTCGTTCCGCCGGAACGCATGCCGGCCGTCGTGCGGGAGCTCGTGACGCGATCGCCGGGCGTGTCGCTCGCGGCGCTCGAAACCCTTCCCGTGGACGCTCTCGGCGACGCGCAGGAAGCCCACGGCGCCACCGGGACGGACGATGCACGACGGCACGGAGAAAGCGGACTGTTCCGCCACGGCATAGAGGTCACGGTCACCGGCGCCTATCCGGCGCTCGTCGCGTACTGCCGGCGTCTCGAGGACATGCCGCTCAAGACGGTGTGGCACCGGACCCGGATTGACGCGACGCACTATCCCCGCGTCTCGATGACGCTGACGCTCTACACCCTCAGTACGGAACGCACATGGATGACTCTGTGACCCGCGGTTCGATCGTGACGATCGCGTGCCCGCTCCTCGTTGCCCTCGCTGCAGCACCTGCTCTCGGGCGCGGCCTTCCCGACCCGACGAGGCCGGCGATGACGGACGTCGATCCGGTCGGTGAAAGCGCCGCTCCCGGTGCCGGCGGCACGCCGGTGCTGCAGTCGGTGCTCGTGTCGGAAGCTCGGCGCATCGCGGTGATCGACGGGCAGCTTCTCGAGGTCGGAGACCGCGTGAGGGGCCTCGTCGTGAAACGCATCGGCGATGCGGACGTCCTGCTGGACGGACCCGGGGGTACCGTGGCCCTGCGGCTGTTGCCCGGGGTGGACCGGCGCGCGACCGGGGCGCGCGTCACGAAAACCATGAAGATGGCAAAACCCTGATGCGATCCAGCGAAGCGATCCACCGGCCTGCATTCCGCGGGACGCGACGCCTGCCGTGCACACTTCTCGTCGCGGCAGCCGTGGCTCTGGGGGGATGCGGAAGCGTCGGACCCGGGAAGCACTCGACGCTCGAAACGGTCGACCGGCAGCTCGATGCCGCCGTCACGAACCGGCAACCCGCGCGCGAGCCGGACGCCGTGGCGCAGGCGCTGCTTCCGCCCGTCGTCGTGGAGATGCCCAGGCCCGAGGGTGGCACCGTCGAACCACGCTTCGACCTGAACGTGGCCGATGCGCCGGCCTCGAAGGTTCTCATGGCGATCGTCCAGGGCACCCACTACAGCATGATCGTCCACCCTGCGATCAAGGACAACATCACGCTTTCGCTCAAGAACGTGACGGTGAAGGAAGCTCTCGAGACCGTACGCGATCTGTATGGCTACGACTTCCGCGTGCAGGGCACGCGCATCATCGTCGAGCCGCCCGCGATCCAGACCCACGTCTTCCACGTGAACTACCTGATGAGCGAGCGCCAGGGGCGCAGCGACGTGCGCGTGACGTCGGGTGCCATCTCCGACTTCGTGGCCCCGGGCGCAGGCATGCCGGGCACCGGCATTCCCGGCATGTCGGGTGGCACGCCCACTCCCGGAATCCCGTCCCGGCCGGGCGCCGTCCCCGGTGGGGGCGGCGCCGGCTCGCAGGCGGTCATCGGCAGCCGCGTCGTCACGACCACGGACAGCGATTTCTGGCGGGAGCTGAACGACGCACTGAAGACCATCGTCGGCACCGAGGGCGGACGCAACGTGGTGGTCAGCCCGCAGTCCGGGGTGATCGTCGTGCGCGCGATGCCTGCCGAGATCCGTGCCGTGGACAGCTATCTCCGCGCCACGCGACTCGTCATCGAACGCCAGGTGATGCTGGAGGCGAAGATCATCGAGGTCGAGCTCTCCGACGGTTACCAGACGGGGATCAACTGGGCAGCGTTCCACGATCACGCGCGCCTCGCCGGTGGCGTCCTCTCGCCCGGCGCGTCGCTCGGGATCCAGGGCACGATCTCGGCGCCCACGGCGCGCGCGGCGGACGGCAGCGTGAGCTCCGATTCGGCCCTCACCACCAACCCGTCCAGTCCGGGCACCCTTTCGGCGGGGGTCGGCGTTCCCGGCACCGTATTCGGCCTCGCGCTTCAGACCGGAAACTTCTCGTCGCTGCTCTCGTTCCTGCAGACGCAGGGCAAGCTGCAGGTGCTGTCCAGCCCCCGGATCGCCGCGCTCAACAACCAGAAGGCGGTGCTCAAGGTCGGCAACGACGAGTTCTTCGTCACGAACGTGACCACGACGACGCTCACGAACGCGGCCGGGGGCACCACGCAGTCTCCGTCCATCGTCGTGCAGCCCTTCTTCTCCGGCGTGGCGCTCGACGTCACGCCGCAGATCGACGAGAACCGCGAGATCATCCTGCACGTGCATCCGTCGGTCTCGAACGTCGTCGAGAAGACGAAGAACATCGACCTCGGCACGTCCGGCAACTTCAGGCTGCCCCTCGCGTCGAGCACGATCAGCGAGACGGACACGGTCGTGCGCGTGAGCGACGGCAACATCGTCGCGATCGGCGGCCTCATGCGCGAATCCACGAAGCAGTCGCGTTCCGGCGTGCCGGGCCTCGCGGACGTCCCGATCATCGGAGCGGCGTTCCGCTCGACATCCCGCGAGACGCGCAAGAGCGAACTCGTGATTCTGATCAAGCCCACCGTCATCCAGGGCGACGAGGGTGTCGTCGACGATCTCAAGAAGATCCGTGCGCGCCTGCGTTCTTACGACGCGACGGACACGTCCACCGACGGCGAGCCCCCGTCGGGCGGGGACACGCCATGAATGCCCGCGCCCGGATGGAAGGACTCCGGCGCAGGCCCTCACGGTCGTCCCCGGCGTGCGGGCGAAGCCACAGCGAGGAGTTGCCGACACATGTCTGAAGCCATGTACCAGGGTCATTTCGGTCTGCGGGAGCCACCGTTCGGCATCACGCCCGACACCTCCTTCGTGTACGAATGTCGTGCGCACCAGGAGGCCCTCAACGTGCTGCTCGTGACGCTCGACGCGGGCGAAGGGTTCGTGAAGATCACCGGCGACGTCGGCACCGGCAAGACGCTGCTGTGCCGGCGCCTGCTGAGCACGCTCGACGAGCCCTGGGTGACGGCGTACGTACCGAATCCCCTGCTCGAGCCGCGAGGGCTGCTCGCGACGCTCGGGCAGGAACTCGGCCTCAAGCTCAATCCGCGGGACGATCCGCTCACGCTGCTCCAGAGCCTCAACCAGACGCTCGTGCGCCTGTCGATCGCGGGCAAGCGCGTGGTGGTGCTGATCGACGAGGCCCAGGCGATGCCGCTCGCGACGCTCGAGACGTTGCGGCTGCTGTCCAATCTCGAGACCGAGAAGCACAAGCTCCTCCAGGTCGTGCTGTTCGGGCAGCCCGAACTCGATCGCAACCTCGACAATGCGGCGGTGCGTCAGCTCAAGCAGCGGATCACGTTCCACTACCGGCTCGATCGTCTCGGCCGGGCGGAGCTGAGGCACTACCTGCGGCACCGGTTGCGTGTCGCGGGATACGCCGGCCCGCAGCTCTTCTCGAACGCTGCGATCTGGCTGCTCCATCGCGCCACGGGCGGCATTCCCCGTCTCGTGAACATCCTCGCGCACAAGGCCATGCTGCTCGTCTACGCCGAAGGCAACGACCGCATCGGGATGCGCCACGTGCTCCTGGCCGCACGCGACACCGGCGCGGCGCGGCACGTCCTGATTCCCTGGCTGGTATGAGCGTCATCAACACGGTCCTGCGGGAGCTCGACCTGCGTCACGCGGTGGGCGCCGGCGAGCGTGCCGCGTCGCCAGTTCCCGTGCGTGCGGTCGGAGCACGCCGTCCGAGCCGTCCGCGTCGCGCGGCGTTCTGGGTCGCACCCGTCGTGGCCGCTGCGGCAGCGTGGTCCGTGCTGCCCGCACAGTGGCTGCCATCGTCATCCCGCGGCCTGGGCGCGCGGCTACCAGCCGAAGTGACGACCGCACGCGAGCAGGTGGTGGCCTCGACCGCTCCCGACAGCCAGCGCGACATGGCCGGGAAGCTGCCGACGGAACGTGCCCGCCCGGACCGCGAGCCGCGGCCGGACGCCATCTGGGGACAGCCACTCCCGGATGCTCGCAAGGGTCTGGACGAAGCCCCGAAGACCGTGGTTCCGCCTGTGCGGAAGCCCGTGCCCCGACCGGAACCGGTTGCGACGCCTTCACCCGAAACCACTCGTCGCGTCCCCGTCCGTGCGGGTTCCGTGCCGCCCATCACCGACGTGGCAAAGCCGTCATCCGCGCCGACGGGCACGATCGAGCGCAAGCTGCATCCCCTCACATCCCGGCAGCGTGCCGATCTGACCTTTCGCGCGGGGACGAAGGCACTCCGGGAGGGCCGTGTCACCGAGGCCGAGGCCCGGTTTCGCGCCGCGCTCGAAATCCAGCCGGACAGCATCGCGCCGCGCGAGGCGCTGCTCGGCGTGATGCTCGAGGCCGGCAGGCGCGGGGAAGCACGGCAGCTCATGACGGAGGGATTGCGGTACGCACCGGCCCACGCGACGTTCGCGGTCGTCGCGGCGCGGCTCATGGTCGACGAAGGCGACCTTCCGGGCGCTCTCGGGGTCCTCGAAGAGCACGACGCGGCCGGCAGGAGCAACGCCGAGTACCAGGCCCTCGCCGCCGGACTGCTGCAGCGACTCGGGCGTCATGCCGAGGCGGTCCGGCGCTATTCCATGGCACTGGCGCTCGGCGACGACCGCGCGGTGTGGCGGATGGGACGCGCGATCTCCTACCGGGAACTCGGCCGTGCGCGCGAGGCGAACGAAGACTTTCGTCGTTCGCTCGATTCGGGAGCGCTGAGCCCCGAGGTGCGGCGGTACGTCGAGCGCCAGATCGACGCCCTGCACGCCGGCGGCTAGCGGGGCGAGGGCGTGCGCAGCACGACCCAGGCCTCGACGCGCGACGCACCCGCCCTGACGAGTGCCCGGGCCGCGGCGTCCATCGTCATGCCGGTCGTCATCACGTCGTCCACGACCGCGATGCGCAGCCCTTCCAGCCTGCGCGACGTCGTGAATGCGTCCTTCACGTTCCGGCGGCGCTCCTCGAGCGTGAGCGCGGCCTGCGGCGGGGCATCCCGCGTGCGTGACAACGCGGACGCGTCGACGCGCGCAGCGAGCGGCGCGGGCAGCGCCCGCGCGATCTCCAGCGCCTGATTGAATCCGCGGTCCCGCTGACGCTCGACGGAAAGGGCCACGGGAACGACCAGATCCGGCAGCGGCAGCGACTGCACGCGCTCGGCCAGCACACTCGCGAGCGCACGGGCGAGTTCGATGCGTCCTGCGTATTTCATGGCCTTCACCATGGCATCGAGCGGATAATCGAACAGGGCGCCCGCGACGGTGGCGTGGAACGCGGGCGGCCTGCGCAGGCAGCTGCCACAGACGGCGTTGCCCGCGCTCGCGATCGCGCAGGTCGGGCAGACGGCCTCGGGCAGTCGCGGCAGATGCGCGCGACAGTCCGCGCAGAATCCTCCCGGGCTCCTCCCCGTGCCGCAGGCTGCGCAGCGCTCCCCGAGCAGCCCGCGCACCGCGTCGGCGAGTCGCCGCGACAGGGGCGCCGAAACCTGCGAATCCACGATGATCGAGTTCATGTCGAATAGAGTCTGTGACTGCACGCTTCCGGCACGCGAACCGGCGGCCTCCCGCCCGAAGGGAGGCGTCGATGGCGTCGCCTGAGATCGCGCACGCCGCAGAGTATGCGCTGGACGCGCGCGCCCTGCGCCGCAATCGCGATCGCGCAGCGGAGCGGTTCGCCGCGTCGGCCGTGCTCGCGGACGAGGTCGCGCGTCGCATGTCCGAACGCCTCGATCTGTTGCGGCCACCCGAAGGGCACGTCCTCGACCTCGGCTGCAACGTCGGCGCGTGGACGCGCCGACTGAAGGCGCGCTATGCCGAACGGCAGGTCTTCGCGCTCGAGCCGAGCCTGCGCATGGCGCGTCGCGCGGCGGCGGAAGCGGCCGGGCGGGGGCGGTTCCTCGCGGCGCTCCGGCGACCGGCAACGAGAACGATCTGTTCGGACATCGACGCGCTGCCGTTCCGGCCGGGCAGCTTCGCGATGATCTGGTCCAACCTCGCGACACACTGGTTCGCGGATCCGGTGCGTGCCTGGCGCCAGACGGGTCGGGTGCTCCGGCCGGGCGGCTTGATGATGTTCTCGACCTTCGGCCCGGACACGCTGCGCGAGCTCAGGCACGCGTGGCGCGAGACGGGCCGGCCCGACGCCGTGATGCCGTTCCCGGACATGCACGACGTCGGTGATGCGCTCGTCCACGCGGGATTCGCCGACCCGGTCATGGACATGGAGGTGATCACGCTCGCATACGACGATCCCGTACGACTCGTCGCGGACCTGCGCGATCAGGGCGCCGTGAATGCCGCGCGCATGCGTCCCCGCGGTCTGCTCGGGCCGCGACGGTGGGCGAAATTCCTGGGTGCACTGAGGGCGCGCGGCGACTCCGGGCGCGTGCCGGCGAGCTTCGAGGTCGTCTACGGGCACGCGTGGTGGCCGGAGGGCGGTCCCCGAAGGACAGAATCTGGTCTGGATATCGTGCAGATTCATGGGCTTGGCGGTGTGCGGCGCCCCCCCGGAACAGGGCCTTGAACAGGCTATTTTTCTTGCTTCGTCCAAGAGGCGCGTGCTATTGTCCGGCGCCGTTGAGCGATCGTCGATGTGGAGGCTGGCGGAAGTGGCGTCCGTCGTCGCGCAAGCATGCAAATCGCCGAAGTTGATGCATCGGGTTACCGCCTGATCTGCAGGCGTAACGACTCCCTGAGTCCGCGGGGTCGGCGGCTGTTCTTTGCGTCGATCGTCGTGGTCTCGTTCGGCATCGCGATCGCATGGTGGTTCAGAGGGGCGTGGGTCGTCCTTCCTTTTGCCGTGATCGAGATGGCCGTGCTGTACATCGCGCTGCGCGTGCTCGAGAGTCACGCGGGGGACTGCGAGATGGTCTCGATCTCGGACGATCGCGTGGTGGTCGAGCGGTACGAGCGCGGACGCAGGAGCCGCCACGAATTCAACAGGTACTGGGCCCAGCTGGTCGTCAGGCGGCTCGGCCCCGGGGATCGCTGCGGACTGGCCCTGAGGTCGCACGGCAAGGAAGTGGGCTTCGGCGATTACCTCACGGATGAACAGCGGCTGACCGTGGCGAGCGAGCTGCGCAGACGGCTTAAGAATTATTGATTGAAGGAGTCTGGGGGAAGCATGAAAAAGGTGCTGTCATTGCTTGCAGTCGCGTTCGCGGCGCTGGCCAACAGTCCGTTGGCGGCGGCCGTGCAGTTCGGTTTCCAGGACCCGGAGACGCCGATTGCGCGGCAGATCTATTCCCTGCACACCCTCATCCTCTGGATCTGCGTCGTGATCTTCGTGCTCGTGTTCGGCGCGATGTTCTACGCGATCATCAATCACCGCAAATCGGTGGGGCACAAGGCCGCGCAGTTCCACGAGAACACCCAGGTGGAAATCATCTGGACGCTGGTTCCGTTCCTGATCCTCATGGGCATGGCATGGCCCGCGACCAAGACCATCATCGAGATGAAGGACACGTCGAACCCCGATCTCACGATCAAGGCGACGGGCTATCAGTGGCTGTGGGGCTACGAATACGTGAAAGGCGAGGGCGATCTCGCCGGTGTGAGCGACGGCATCCAGATCTTCTCCAGGCTCGCCACGCCGATGGAGCAGATCTACGACAAGAGCGCGAACAAGGACGATCACTATCTTCTCGAGGTCGATCACGAACTCGTCGTGCCCGTGAACAAGAAGATCCGCATCCTCACCACCGCGGCAGACGTGATCCATTCGTGGTGGGTGCCGGCCTTCGGTGTCAAGCAGGACGCGATTCCCGGCTACATCCGCGACACGTGGTTCAAGGCCGAGAAGACCGGCGTCTACCGTGGGCAGTGTGCGGAGCTCTGCGGCAAGGAGCACGGTTTCATGCCGATCGTGGTGCGTGTCGTCGACAACGCCGAATTCCAGGACTGGGCCTCGAAGCACCGGTCCGACGCGTCGCCCGCCGCCGCGACGTCCGCCCCGTCCGCGGAAGCAGCACCCGCTGCCGCGGAGGCCACCCAGGTGGCAGCGGCCGAACCCGCCGCTTCGTCCGGTGCATCCGCACCTGCCGCTGACGGCAAGGCCACCTACGACGGCCTGTGCTCGGCCTGTCACGCGATGGGCATCGCCGGCGCGCCGAAGTTCGGTGACAAGGCTGCCTGGGCGCCGCGCATCGCGCAGGGCGTGGATACGCTGCACCAGCATGCGATTCACGGATTCAAGACCATGCCCGCAAAGGGCGGCAACCCCGCGCTGTCCGACGCCACTGTCATGGCCGCGGTCGATTACATGGTGAGCCAGTCCAAGTAATCGGACGGTTCGACAACACACAGAAATCACGGCAAAGAGCAGGAGAGCGAGCATGGAAGCCGTTCACGGTCACGACCACGCACACGATCACGGCCACGATCACCCGACGGGATTGATGCGCTGGCTCACGACGACGAACCACAAGGACATCGGGACGATGTACCTCTGGTTCAGCTTCTTGATGTTGCTGACGGGCGGCACGCTCGCGATGGGGATCCGGGCCGAGCTCTTCGAGCCCGGCATGCAGTTCTGGCGTCCGGAGTTCTTCAACCAGCTCACGACGATGCACGGACTGATCATGGTGTTCGGCGCGATCATGCCGGCGTTCGTGGGCTTCGCGAACTGGCAGATCCCGATGATGATCGGGGCGAGCGACATGGCGTTCGCGCGCATGAACAACTTCAGTTTCTGGCTGCTGCCCCCTGCGGCAATCCTGCTCGTGACGTCGTTCTTCGTACCCGGCGGTGCGACGGGAGCCGGGTGGACGCTCTATGCGCCGCTCTCCGTGCAGCAGGGCATGGGGATGGATCTCGCGATCTTCGCGGTGCACATCATGGGCGCGTCGTCGATCATGGGTTCGATCAACATCATCACGACGATCCTGAACATGCGCGCGCCGGGCATGACCCTCATGAAGATGCCCATGTTCGTCTGGACGTGGCTCATCACGGCCTACCTGCTCATCGCGGTGATGCCGGTTCTCGCGGGCGCCGTGACGATGCTGCTGACCGACCGCCACTTCGGCACGCATTTCTTCAATGCAGCGGGCGGCGGTGACCCGGTCCTCTACCAGCACGTGTTCTGGTTCTTCGGGCACCCCGAGGTCTACATCATGATCCTGCCCGCGTTCGGGATCGTCTCGCAGATCATCCCGACCTTCGCTCGCAAGCCCCTCTTCGGCTACACGTCGATGGTGTACGCGACGGCGTCGATCGCGATCCTGTCGTTCATCGTCTGGGCGCACCACATGTTCGTCGTGGGCATGCCGGCCGCGGGGCAGCTGTTCTTCATGTACGCGACGATGCTCATCGCGGTGCCGACGGGCGTGAAGGTGTTCAACTGGGTCGCGACGATGTGGAAAGGGTCGATGACGTTCGAAACACCCATGCTGTTCTCGGTGGGCTTCCTCTTCGTGTTCACGATGGGGGGCTTCACGGGGCTCGTGTGCGCCATCACTCCGATCGACATCCAGATCCAGGACACCTACTACGTCGTGGCCCACTTCCACTACGTGCTCGTGGCCGGGTCCCTGTTCGCCCTGTTCGCCGGGGTGTACTTCTGGCTGCCCAAGTGGACGGGTCACATGTACGACGAGAAGCTCGGCAAGCTGCACTTCTGGCTGTCGATCATCTTCTTCAACCTCACCTTCTTCGTGATGCACTTCCTCGGACTCGCGGGCATGCCGCGCCGCATCCCGGACTATGCCCCGCAGTTCGCCGACTTCAACATGATCGCGTCGCTGGGAGCATTCGGGTTCGGTCTGACGCAGCTCCTGTTCCTGTACGTCGTGGTCAAGTGCATCCGTGGCGGCGAAAAGGCTCCCGCGAAGCCGTGGGACGGTGCCGAAGGTCTCGAGTGGACGCTCCCGTCGCCGGCGCCGTACCACAGCTTCGAGACTCCGCCCATCGTCAAGTGACGCAGGTGCAATAGAAGAATGTCGGAGAAGGGCGAGGTCACGAAGGCGCGCATCGCGAGAACGCTCGCGATTCTGCTGACGGTCGTCGCCCTGTTCTTCTTCGGGATCATCATCCGTCGCTACCTGTGGCCCACGTGACTGCCATCCGTCGGAGGTTTCGCTGCTCACGCGGGACAGTCGTGACTGGAGATGGGCCACGTGACGTTGCTGCATCCCGAAGTAAGATCTCCGCGTCGGCCGGCAACAGGCTACCGGGGTAACGCGTTCGCCACAGGACAACAGTCATCAAGAAAGGGGAGTTATCGATGCAAGCCGCTCAGCACTACTACATACCCAGTCCATCGCACTGGCCCATCGTCGGGTCCGTAGCGCTGCTGTTCATGGGCTTTGGCGCTGCCCTGTGGATCAACCACATCGAGGCAGGACCCTGGGTGCTCGTGACGGGGCTCGTGATCCTCGCCTGGATGATGTTTGGGTGGTTCGGGACGGTGTCCCGGGAAAGTGAAACCGGGACGTACAACACGCAGGTGGACATTTCCTTCCGCTGGAGCATGAGCTGGTTCATCTTCTCGGAAGTTATGTTCTTCGCGGCGTTCTTCGGCGCGCTCTTCTACATGCGCGAACTCGCCGTTCCCGGACTCGGGAGCGGCCCGACGGGCGAATATCTCTGGCCGATGTTCAAGTCTGGCTGGCCCGTCTCGGGCCCGGGTATCGAGCAGACGTTCACGCCGATGGGGGCCTGGGGCATTCCGGCCATCAATACGCTCATCCTGCTGACGTCGGGTGCGACGGTCACGTGGGCGCACTGGGGGCTCAAGAAGAACAATCGCGGACAGCTGAATTTCGGTCTGTTTCTCACGATCGTGCTCGGCATCTCCTTCCTGTGTCTTCAGGTGTACGAATACGTACATGCGATTCACGAGTACAACCTGACGCTGCAGATGGGAGCATACGGGGCGTCGTTCTTCATGCTCACCGGTTTCCACGGATTCCACGTCACGATGGGCACGCTCATGCTGATCGTGATTCTCTTCCGGTGTCTTGCGGGCCACTTCAAGCCCGAGCATCACTTCGCGTTCGAGGCGGTCTCCTGGTACTGGCACTTCGTGGACGTGGTGTGGCTGCTGCTGTTCATCCTCGTCTACTGGCTGTGATTGCCGGTCGACCATAAGTGAGCGGGGCGTTCCCATCCTCGAGACGGGGCGCCACGAAAAACTTCGCCGCACAGGACGTGCGGCGATTTTTTTTGACCCGCGGCGCGGAACGCGGCGGATGTGCAGCGCACTAAAGCTTGTGGCCCGGGATCAGTCCGAAGTAGTAACTGCCCATCAGGATCAGGAACAGCACGATCGACAGGACGACGCGCACCGTGAGCGCCTTCACCGTGCGGTCGGTGCTCCCCTTGTCGCGTATCAGATAGACCAGGGCCGAGCCCAGGCTGAACAGGATGAGAGCGAGAACGGCGATTACCAGTATCTTCATCGAGACCTACCGTTGCGGAGTCGGGGAAAGCCCTCCACTGTACACGTTAACGGGACACAGGCCGAGTCGCCACCCGGCACTTTCCCGAGGACCTCGACGATGGCACGCTCCAGGCTGACGGTCACGCTCATCGCGCTCGCGGGTCTCGCGATCACCGTAAGTGCCTGCATCTGGCAGTACGGACGGGGGCGCGAGAAGGACCGCATTGCAGCGGAGGCCGAGGCCGGCAGCCGTTCCGGCCTCGTGGATCTTGACGTTGCGCCAGTGTCGGAGCCCGCCCTGCGTTTCCGCAGGATTCGCGCGCGCGGGATCATGCTCCCCCACACCACGATCCTGATGGACAACCAGCCGCACGGCAGCCAGCCCGGTTACCTCGTCTTCACCGCCATGAGGCTCCAGGACGGGCGAAACATCGTGGTCAAGCGCGGGTGGATTGCCGGCAGCCTGAATCGCAGCGAGCTTCCGAAGGTGCCAGTCCCCGACGGCACCGTGCAGATCGAAGGGGTTGCCCTTCCGCCGAGCTACCGGTTCCTCGAACTGGCTCACGCGAGCCTCGACGGACCGGTGTGGCAGAACGTCACCGTGGCTCGTTACGAACAGCGTTTCGGCCTGCACTTCGAACCGCTCGTGTTCGAGCAGCACAGCGACAGCGGAGACGGACTCGTGCGGGACTGGCCGAAGCCGGCCTCCGGCTCCGCGATGCATTACGGCTATGCCTTCCAGTGGGGGTCCATGGCGACCCTAATCGTGATTCTCTATGTCTACTTCACCTTCAGAAAACGCCCAGCGTAGCGCCCGCCGAAAGCTGGTCATCCTGGCGTTGCTGTGCATCGCGCCGGTGGCCGCTTCCTACCTGCTCTACTACAACTGGCGCCCGGCACACACGAACAATTACGGGGAACTTATCGGGCCGGTGCCCCTGAACGATTTCGACCACCCCGGTACCAGCGGCGGTCTGGCCGGACTGAAGGGGAAGTGGACCATGGTCATCGTCGACTCCGGCGAATGTTCGGGGCCCTGCCGGAACAAGCTCTGGCAGATGCGCCAGCTGAGGCTGACGCAGGGGAAGGACATGGACCGTGTCGCGCGCGCCTGGCTCGTGGACGACGACACCACGCCGGATCCGGTGCTGCTCGAGAACTACGAGGGAACCCTGGTGCTCCGCGGGAGCCAGGTGCCGGGCCTGGTCCGGACCCTCGCGGACCGCGACCCGAGGAAGCACATCTTCCTGATCGATCCGCAGGGCAACCTCATGATGCGTTTTCCCGACAGTCCCGACCTGTCCCGGGTCAAGAAGGACCTCACGCATCTTCTCAAGGTGTCCCAGGTCGGTTGATTCCGGTCCGAGGGTGCCTCCCGACGATCATCGCGCCACGAAGGGTATTCCGTGCGGGAGCACGATGCTAAACTCCGCCGACTACCAAGTGCCGACATAGCGGAGATCGAGATCGATGGCGACCACGCTGACCCTGCCGGGCCTGGGCTCGCGCCTGCAGCAGTTCTACGCGCTCACGAAGCCGCGAGTCGTGTCGTTGATCGTCTTCACGGCGGTCATTGGCATGTTTCTCGCGTCGCCCGGATGGGTGCCGCTGCAGCCGCTGCTGGCGGCCACCGTCGGCATCGCGCTCGTTGCAGGGGCCGCCGCAGTGATCAACTGCCTGGTCGAGCAGAAGCTCGATGCGCTCATGGCCCGCACCCGCGCCCGCCCGCTTCCCATGGGGCAACTGTCGTCGGGACAGGCGCTCGTCTTCGCGCTCATCATCGGCGGCGTCGGCCTCTGGACGCTGGAATCGCTGGTGAATCCGCTCACCATGTGGCTCACGCTCGGGACTTTCGTCGGTTATGCGGTCATCTACACCGTGCTCCTCAAGCCGGCCACGCCCCAGAACATCGTGATCGGCGGTGCGTCCGGAGCGATGCCTCCGGTGCTGGGGTGGGCTGCCGTGACCGGTCAGGTCAATCACGAGGCGCTGCTGCTGTTCCTGATCATCTTCGCGTGGACGCCTCCGCATTTCTGGGCCCTCGCCCTCTACCGACGCAACGAGTACGCGAAGGCGGGTCTGCCGATGCTTCCCGTGACCCACGGCGAGAAGTTCACGCGTCTTTACGTACTCCTGTACACGATCATCCTGGCGGCAGTGACCATGCTGCCTTTCGCGTGTCGCATGAGCGGGCTGATCTATCTCGCGAGCGCGCTCGTCCTGGGCGGCATATTCCTGCATTACGCGTGGCGGATCTACGTCGACTACTCGGATGCCCTCGCGCAGAAGACCTTCCGCTATTCCATCGTGTACCTGACGCTGCTCTTCGCCGCCTTGCTCATCGACCACTACGTCCGGTTCTGATCCGGGCTTCGGGCGCGCGACGGACGCGCGAATGAAAAACGCCCCTTCCGGGGCGTTTTTTTCGTGCGATCTTTTCCGGTTCAGACTGCGTCTGCCATCGCCAGACGAAGCTTCTTCATCGCCTGCACTTCGATCTGCCGGATCCGCTCCGCGGACACCCCGAATTCGGTCGCGAGTTCATGGAGGGTCGCGGTGTCGTCTTCCTTCAGCCAGCGGGATTCGATGATCCGGCGGCTGCGGGCGTCGAGCTTGTCCAGCGCTTCGGCGAGCCCTTCGGAGCGCACGCGCTCCACTTCGGCATGCTCTAGCAAGAGTCCGGGCTCGTCGTCGGGGTTGGAAAGATACGCGATCGGGCTGTACGTATCCTCGTCGTCGTCCGCCGATGGTTCCAGGGAGATGTCGCCGCCGCCGAGGCGGGTTTCCATCTCCACGACCTCTTCCGGTTTCACGCGCAGCTGGTGTGCCATGGCATCCACCTCGTCCGGCGTGAGCGTGTTGAGGCCGGACTTCATGCTGCGGAGGTTGAAGAAGAGCTTGCGCTGCGCCTTCGTCGTCGCGATCTTCACGATCCGCCAGTTGCGCAGGATGTACTCGTGAATCTCGGCACGGATCCAGTGGACCGCGAAGGACACGAGCCGTACACCGCGCTCGGGATCGAAGCGCTTCACCGCCTTCATGAGGCCGATGTTGCCTTCCTGAATCAGGTCGGCCTGCGGCAGGCCATAACCGAGATACCCGCGCGCCACGGCGACCACCAGCCTCAGGTGCGAGAGCACCAGCTGCCGCGCCGCATCCACGTTGCCGGTGTCGCGGAAGTCGCGAGCGAGCGCCGTCTCCGACTCCTGGGTGAGGAGAGGAAAGCGGTTCACGGCCTGGATGTAGCTGTCGATGCTCGCCACCGACGGCAGGGGAGTGGGCAGGGACAGTGCGGTAGACATGGGTGACATGATCCTCCTTGGGAACGATGTTAGCACTCATAACCTTTGAGTGCCAGAAATCGGAAAAGTTTTCGATTTCTTTAGGAGACAGAACGATTTGTGCGGGCGTTCGCGCCCCGCATCCGGGTCGCCCCGCCCGGTTCAGGTGCTTCGACAGCACCGTGCCGGGGGATGGTTCCGGACCGATTGCCCGGTCGCCGACGAGGGTGGCCAAGGCTCACGCGGAAGCGGTCGCGCCCATGCCTCCGCCGGTCGGAGGGGGGACGGCGCGCTCAGTCCGGGTCGAGCCTGCGAAGATGCGACGAGACGGAAATCCAGGCCCCCATCCAGCCCAGTCCGGCCGCGACGGCTCCGACCGAAAGGACTTCGGCGCCCGACAGGCCGCGCAGCTGCCCGCTGTCGGACAGGGCCGAGATCGCGACACCGAGCTGGCGCTCCAGCAGCGCGAGAGCCAGACTCACGAGCCCCCAGGAGAACAGCGCGCCCAGCACCCCCTGCAGCGCACCGAAATACAGAAAGGGACGCCGGATGAACGAATTGGTCGCCCCGATCAGCTTGGAGACCTCGATTTCCTCGCGCCTGCCGAGGATCTGCAGGCGGATCGTGTTGAAAGTCACGGCAACCAGCGCGACCCCGAGCACGATCGCGAGCATCGCGACGAACGCCTTGCCCACGCGGATCCCGGCTTCGAGCTGTCGGGCCCACACGCTGTCGAGCTGCGCGAGTTCGACATGAGGCCACTTCGCGGTCTCGTCCCGCAGTTTCTCGAGCGCGGTCGCCCGGGTCGCGCGGCCGGACACGATGAACGCGTCCGGAAGGGGATTTTCCCCGAGTTCCTCGCGCACGTCGGCCAGCCCGCTCGAGGACTGCAGCTGCGCGAGTGCCTTGTCCTTCGGCACGAACTCGAAGCCCTGGACATCGGGGCTTTCCTTGAGCCGCTGTCGTATCGCGTCCGTGTCCGCCTGCGTGGCCGCGGTGTCGAGGAACAGCGTGAGCTGCGGTTCGGTCGTGCCGCGCTGGATCAGCCCACTCACGTTGTTGAGCACGACGTAGAGCCCGACCGGAAGCGACAGCGCGACACCGATCACGAGGACATTCAGGATCGCGGTGAGGAACTGGCGTCGGATGCGGCTCAGCGCATCCAGAAAAGCGAGTACCTGCTCACGTAGCCAGGCTCTCATGACACCAGCGCCCCGTTCTGGAGTTCGACCACCCGTGGCGACACGTCGTCGAAGAAGGCGGCGGAGTGCGTCGACACGAGAAGCGTGACGCCGACCTGATGCAGGGCCTGGAAGAGCGTCACGATCTCGCGCGCGTACGCATCGTCGAGGTTTGCCGTGGGCTCGTCGGCGAGGACGATCGCGGGCCGGTGCACGATCGCACGCGCGATGCAGACTCGCTGCTGTTCGCCACCGGAGAGCGCGACGGGATTCGCACGTTCACGCCCCAGGAGCCCTACCCGATCCAGGGCGGCCCGTACGCGGCGGCTGATGTCGCGTGTCTCGAACGCCGTGATGCGCAACGGGAGTGCGACGTTGTCGTACACGGATCGGTCGAACAGGAGCTTGTGGTCCTGGAAGACGAGGCCGAGGTTCCGGCGCAGATAAGGGATCGCCGCCGCACGCAGCCCGGCCAGGTTCTGGCCCCCGACCCAGATCTGCCCCGCGGAAGGCCGTTCGATCGCCGCCATGATCTTGAGCAACGTCGATTTTCCGGCACCTGAGTGTCCGGTCAGGAGGAGGAACTCCCCCTTCGAGATCTCGATCGAGACGTTCCGGAGGGCTTCCTGCCCGCCTGCGTACCTTTTGGAGACGGACGACAGACGAATCACGGGCCACCAGTCCTGGCGAGGGTGTCGTGGGAGAAGGCCCGAATCACGGCACCGTACTCCCGAACGTGGCGCCCGACGCCCGGAGCGGGATCGAGTGCCTCGTCATCAGTCGAGCATCGCGTCGACGAACGCGCGCGCCTCGAACGGTCTGAGGTCCTCCATCGTTTCGCCGACTCCCACATAACGGATGGGAACGGGACGCTCGCGCGCGATGGCCGCGATGACCCCTCCCTTGGCGGTCCCGTCCAGTTTCGTGAGCACGAGACCGGTCAGACCGATCGCGTCGTCGAAGGCCTTGACCTGTGCCACGGCGTTCTGCCCGGTGTTCGCGTCGATCACGAGCAGGCTTTCATGTGGCGCGCCTGCAAGTGCCTTGCCCGTCACGCGCTTGACCTTCCTGAGCTCCTCCATGAGATGAGCCTGGGTCGGGAGCCGGCCCGCCGTGTCGGCGAGCACGACGGAGATGGACTTCGCGACGGCCGACTGCACGGCGTCGAAGACGACCGCGCCGGGGTCGCCGGACTGCTGTGCGACGACCGTGACGTTGTTCCGGGCGCCCCATTCCGCGAGCTGTTCCCGTGCGGCGGCACGGAACGTGTCACCCGCCGCGAGCAGCACGGAATGTCCCTGCCCCTGGTAGAGATGAGCGAGCTTGCCGATCGACGTGGTCTTGCCCGCTCCGTTCACCCCGCAGAGCAGGATCACGAACGGTCGCGCCCCGGCAATCTCCAGCGGTTGTTCGAGCGGAGCGACCAGCTCGGCGAGGGCAGCCTTGAGTTCGGTCCGGACGTCCTCGGGGGTGCTGGCGCCGGACTTGCGCACCCGCGCACGCGTCACCTCGATGAGATGGCGGGTTGCCGCCACACCGACGTCGCAGGAAAGCAGGATGGCCTCGAGTTCCTCGTAGAAGCTCTCGTCGATCCTGCCTGAACTCGCGAACAGATCCTTGAGCTGTCCGCCCAGCTTCTCGCGTGTCGCGGAGAGCCCGTCGCGCAGGCGCTGCGTCCACGAACGCTTCGGCTGTGCGGGCTCCTTGGGCTCCTTGTCAGCTCCCTTAAGGAAACTCAGCATGATGATAGAGTGTCAGACCTGCGGGCACGGGACGGGTCGCGACGCGAAACCTTCTCGTGCCCTCTGTTTCGAAGAAGGGCCGACGCGGCCCTCGGTGACAAATTCTATTCTGAACCGGAACGACTACGCCAATATGATTCGAACGTTGCGTAACAGCGCCGCGCTGCTCCTGCTTGCGGCTTCGATGGCCTTGCTCGCGGGGGTTGCATCCGCGGCGCAGGGCGATGTCCGGGAGCACGTGCTCGGCAACGGCATGAAAGTCGTCGTCATGGAAGATCACCGCGCCCCGACCGTCGTCTCGATGGTGTGGTACCGCGCGGGCGGCATCGACGAGAAGAGCGGCACGACCGGAGTAGCCCATGTCCTCGAGCACATGATGTTCAAGGGCACGACGAAACATCCGGGTGATGCCTTCTCCAAGATCATCGCCGCGGCGGGCGGCCGCGAGAACGCCTTCACGAACAAGGACTATACCGCCTACTTCCAGCAGCTGCACAAATCGAAGCTCCCCCTTGCTCTCGAACTCGAGGCAGACCGGATGCAGAACCTCACGCTTGCCGCGGACGACTTCGCCAAGGAGATCAAGGTCGTCATGGAAGAGCGGCGCATGCGCACGGACGACAAGCCACGGTCCCTCCTCTACGAACGTTTCATGGCGGCCACGTTCATCGCGAACCCCTATCACTGGCCCGTCATCGGCTGGATGAACGACCTCGAGAACATGACGATCGAGGACGCACGAAACTGGTACAGGACGTGGTATGCACCGAACAATGCCATGCTCGTCGTCATCGGTGACGTCACGCCGGACGACGTGTTCGACCTTGCCGACAAGAATTTCGGGGCGATCCCTGCCCGGGCACTGCCCGCACGGAAGCCCCAGGTCGAGCCGGCCCAGCGCGGAACCCGTCGCATCACGCTGAAGGCACCTGGCGAACTGCCCTATCTGCTGATGGGATGGCACGTGCCCGTGTTGCGCGACGTCGAACACGACTGGGAACCCTACGCGCTCGACGTGCTGGTCGGCGTTCTGGACGGTAGTGATGCCGCCCGTCTGGATCGCGATCTCGTGCGCCAGCAGGGAGTCGCCCTCAGCGCAGGGGCGAGCTACGATGACGTGAATCGCGGGCCGGGCGTGTTCATGCTCGATGCCGTGCCGGCAAAGGGAAAGAGCGTCGCGGACGTGGAATCCGCACTGCGGCGCGAGGTCGGGCGGATCGTCGACGAAGGGGTCAGCGACGAGGAACTGAAACGCGTGAAGACGCAGGTCATCGCGCAGCAGGTCTTCCAGCGTGACTCGATGTTCTATCAGGCCATGCAGATGGGGGTGCTCGGCACCTCCGGCCTGCCCTACGACTCCGCGGCCGCGCAGGTCAGGAAGCTTCGCGGGATCACGGCGGAGCAGGTTCGCGACGTTGCGCGCAAGTATCTCGTGGACGACACGCTCACGGTCGCGGTGCTGGAACCGCAGACTCTCGCGAAGAAGGCCACGCCGGACGCCGGTCCGTCAGACCAGTAAACCCAACCAACCGAGGACAGCAGGCATGCACCTGTTCTGGATCCGCACTTTCCGTACGGCATGGGGCCGTGCGCTCGTGCTCCTGACGCTCTTCGCGATGCCGATCGCGGCGAACGCCACGCTTCCGATTCAATCCTGGCATCTGCCGAACGGCGCGCGCGTGCTGTTCGTGGAGAACCGGGCCCTGCCCATGCTCGACGTGAGCGTCGATTTCCCGGCGGGCTATTCGCGCGATACCGCGGCGCTGTCCGGCTGCGCGAACATGACGGTCAGCATGATGCAGCTCGGGGCGGGTGACCTTTCGGAGGACACCATCGCGGCTCGCTTCGCCGACATCGGCGCGCAGATCTCCTCTCGCTTCGACGCCGACCGCGCGGGCTACTCGGTCCGGACGCTGTCGAGCGAGCGCGAGCGCGACCAGGCGATCGGTCTCCTCGCCTCCATTCTCCAGAAGCCGACTTTCCCGGAGAAGGTGTTCGAGCGCGAGCGCGGCCGCCTCATAGCGGCGATCACCGAGTCGAACACGAAGCCGGAGACCATCGCCGAGCGAGCCTTCTATTCGGCGGTGTATGGCAGCCACCCCTACGGGCTGCGAGCCTCAGGGGAAATCGACACGCTGCGAAAGCTGTCCACGGAAGACCTCCGGCGCTTCTACGGGCAGTGGTACCGGTCGGACTGGGCCATCGTCGCGATCATGGGCGATGTCTCGCACGACGACGCCAACGCGATAGCGATGCGTCTGACCGCCGATCTGCCGCGGGCGACGGGCGACGTGCCGGCGCTGCCCCCTGTAGCCCCCCTCGAGAAGCCCGTGGAACGCGACATCGATCATCCGGCCACACAGAGTCACATCCTCGTGGGGCAGCCCGGCATCGCGAGGAAGGATCCGGACTACTTCTCCCTGTTCGTGGGCAACTACATACTGGGCGGTGGCGGTTTCGCGTCCCGCATCATGGACGAGGTGCGGCAGAAGCGCGCACTCGCGTACAGTGCGTACAGCTACTTCGCGCCGCTCGCGCGCGCGGGCGTGTTCCAGATCGGCCTGCAGACGCGTCGCGACCAGGCGCGGGAGGCACTGAAAGTGGTGCGCGACACGTTGTCCCGTTTCGTGGAGTCCGGACCGACCGAGGCGGAACTGGACGCGGCCAAGCAGAACCTGATCGGCGGGTTCCCGCTCCGGATCGACTCGAATCGCAAGATTCACGAATACCTCGCGGTGATCGGCTTCTACGATCTGCCTCTCGACTATCTCGACGAGTTCGTGCAGCGCATCTCGGAGGTGACCGTCGATCAGGTCAAGGACGCGTTCCAGCGCCGGATCCATCCCGACCGCATGGTCACCGTGGTGGTCGGCGGTACCGACGGACAGAAGTGACGCGACGAGGGACCGGCGGCGCGAACGTGCCGTCGAACCGCGTCCGCATCATCGGCGGCGCGCTCAGGAGCCGCGTCCTGCGTTTTCCTTCGCTCCCGGGCCTGCGTCCCACGCCGGATCGTGTGCGCGAAACGCTGTTCAACTGGCTGGGGCAGGATCTCACCGGCCGTCACTGCCTGGATCTCTACGCGGGCAGTGGCGCTCTGGGGCTCGAGGCCGCGTCCCGGGGGGCGGCGTCCGTCGTGCTCGTGGACTCCGAGCGGGCAATCGTCGACGCGCTCGCGGCCAACGCGCGCGCGCTCGGCATGCCGGCGGTCGAGGCTGTTCGTGCAGATGCGTTACACTTCCTCGCATCCGACCGGCGCCGGTACGACGTCGTGTTCGTCGATCCGCCCTATGCGTCGGCGCAATACGACTCCGTTCTGGCGGCCCTAATGGCGAGAACGACGGCGGACGTCCGCGTCTATCTCGAATCTGCGTCGAGCTTCTCGCCGCCTTCCGGATGGTCCGTCCTGCGGCAGTTCAGGGCCGGGAACGTTCACGCACATCTGCTACGAAGAGACTCATGAAGCGCGCGGTATATCCAGGCACCTTCGACCCCATGACGCGAGGACACGAGGATCTCGTGCGCCGTGCCTCGGAGCTGTTCGATTCGGTGGTGGTCGCCATCGCGGAAAGCCGTGCCAAGACACCGTTCTTCTCGCTCGCGGAACGCGTGCAGATGGCCGGCGAGGTGCTCGCACCCTACAAGAACGTCGAGATCATGGGTTTTTCGGGGCTCCTCATGGCGTTTCTGAGGGAGGTCGATGCCAGGATCATCCTTCGTGGCCTTCGCGCAGTGTCCGACTTCGAATACGAGTTCCAGATGGCCGGCATGAACCGAATCCTCTATCCGGACGTCGAGACACTGTTTCTCACGCCGGCCGATCAGTACCAGTTCATCTCCGCCACGATGGTCAGGGAGATCGCGACGCTCGGCGGAGACGTCTCGCCGTTCGTGAACCCGATGCTGCTCGACCGCCTGAAGGCCAAGGCGCAGCAGCGCTGAGCGCATCTGCCGGCTTCCACCGGGAGCCGGCCATCCCTTTCCACGTCATCACGTCATTCCGCGACATGGCTCTTCTCATCACCGACGAATGCATCAACTGTGACGTCTGCGAACCCGAATGCCCCAACGAGGCGATCTCGATGGGCGAGGAGTTCTACGTCATCGATCCGCGTCGCTGCACGGAGTGCGTCGGACACTTCGAACAACCCCAGTGTGTCGAGGTCTGCCCGGTTGACTGCATTCTTCCCGATCCGGACCGGGTCGAGTCACGCGAGTCGCTCGAGCAGAAGTACGAGGGCCTGCAGGCAGGGAAGGAAAAGGCTGTCTGACGGTCGTGCCGGGCCCGGACACGGTGCAGCTTCGCGAGCCATCCGCGACGCAGGTTGTCAGGGTGAGCGAACCGACGGATCGAGAAACCGGTCGTCCATGGATGCCCGCAGATCCGATGGGGCCTCTCGTCCGCCGATCCCGGACAGGTTGTCCGCCGCCTGTTCCGGGTCAAGCCATCCGAAGGTCGATCCGCGCAGGCGCGACGGGGCGATCAGGGGCCGGATCAGACCCCACTTCGCGCCCTCGCCGGCGGCATCCAGGTAGGGACTGGCCGCGAGCAGTGCGTCGAGACACGGGTCGGGCGCATCCACGCACGCGACATGGGCGCGCTGGGCCACGGCGACGAGTCTCCTGACGAGTTCCGGTCTGGTCGCGATCGTGCGTGCACTGACCGCGAGGACATTGCCGTAGGGGTTCACGCCGATGTCGCGCCAGCGAAGCGTCACCAGGCGTGAACCGAAGGCCGCACGGAATTCCAGTTCGTGGTGATAGAAGGAACTCATGGCGAGGTCCGCACTGCCCTGTCGCAGCGCCTCGACCTTGGCATTGTTCGAGGTCTGCACCCACCGGACGCCCGAAGGATCGACGGCCCCGAGGCGAGCGAGTCTCGGCCAGAGCCGGCGACCCGGTTCCTTCTCGTCGGAGGCGATTCTGCTTCCCTCGACGTCGGCCAGCGTGGAGAGCACACGCGGTGCAACCGCGAAGAACGACAGCGGCGAGTCCGAGACGATCGCCATGACCGCGACCGGGTCCTGCCCCTTGCGGCGTGCGGACAGCAGCGCCGTGAAGTCCGCGACCGCCGCGTCGCACTCTCCCCGGCCCAGCTTTGCGAGCGCGTCCGGCGATCCCGCCCCCGGCAGCAGTTCCGCCGCGAGTCTGGCCTCGGCAAACCAGCCGCGTTCCCGCGCCAGATAGAACGCGGCGTGGTCGGCCCCGGGTGTCCAGTTGAGGCAGATCGCCATTCTGTCTGCCGCTCGTGCGCAAGGCCATGACGCGGCCAGTACCAGAGCCATGACGATCAGGAGCGCCCTGAACCGGGCCGTTCGTGCGGGCGTATTCATGGGGTCGGGACGATACCAGAGTGGCGTCGCGCAGGGGTGTTCCGTTCGCGTACCTCTCAAGGACGGACGCGCGCCGCCGTTGATCAGGTTGACATCCCGTGGGCTGGAGTCGCCGTTCGCTCCCGCCCCGTGCGGGCAACCCGACTGACGATCTTCGAAGACACGATGACCATTCTCTGCCTGGCGGACGAGTCCGATCCGCGTCGGCGCGCGCGGCACGGCGCACGGTTCCCGTGTCCCCGGTACCCGCGAGAAGGCCGGACCGTGGTTCCGTGCCCCGCATGACCGCCCTGACAGGTCCGTCCCGACGCGGGACAGGCGTGACGCGCGCGTCGCTGCGCGTCCAGTTCTTCGCCGGACTCGGCCTCGTCGTCCTTCTCGGCGCGACCACCGCACTCGTGAGTTACCTGAGCCTCACCACCGTGCAGGACAGCGTGCGGAACATGCTCGCCTCGACCACCAGAATGCGCGAGGCGAGCCTGCGGATCGAACAGGAATTCCTGCTTGCGAGAATTGCGGAGGACGAAGCCGGCGGCGCGCGCAACGGTTCGGGCTCACGTGCAGCACGCGCGCATCTTCGTGCCGCCCGCGGGCACATCTCCGATCTGGAGCGGCTCATCGTCCGTAACGAGTCGATGCGGGATCTCGATCCGAAGGTGGAGCGACTGAAGTCGATGCTCGGAGCCTACCGGCTGGCCATCGATGCTTCCCCGGACAGGGAACCCGGTCTGCATCCGCACGCCGTGGATTTCGAGACCCTCACGAAGGACATCGTCGATGCGAACCGGTCGATCGAGGAACGTACCGGTCGCGCGATGACGGATGCCAACGGCGTCCTCGAGTCGCTGGGTCGGCGGGGCGTCGTGCTCCTGCTCGTCGCGACGGCCGTCTCGCTCGCAGCGTCGGTGCTCGTGACGATGTGGCTCGGAGCACGCGTCGTGCGACCGCTGCTGCGGCTGTGCGAGGCCGCGGATGCTCTCGCCCACGGGTCCGGGTCGAACGCGGTCGTCGTCGAGGGGGCAGGGGAGGTGATGCGGCTCGGCGAGGCATTCAACACGATGGTGGCTCGGGTGACTCGCCGCACTGCCGATCTGTCGGAGATGAACCGTGAACTGCAGACCGCCATCGTCGAGGCGCGCGAGGCACGAGCCGTCGCCGAATCCGCGAGCCGTGCCAAGAGCGAATTCCTCGCCGTGATGAGTCACGAGATCCGGACACCCATGAACGGCGTGCTCGGAGCCTCCGAACTCCTGCTCGACACGGAACTGCGGGCCGGGCAGCGCAGCCTCGTCGACACCATCACACGTTCGGGCCGTGCGCTGCTCGCGATCATCAACGACATCCTCGACTTCTCGAAGATCGAGGCCGGCCGGCTCGAACTCGAGAGACTCGCGTTCGACGCCCGTGGCATCGCGGAGGACGTCGTGGAGCTTTTTGCCGAGCGCGCGGAAGCGAAGGGCCTCGAACTGCTCTGCATCTGTGCCGAGCCACTCCCGCCGCTGGTCACAGGCGATCCCGGGAGACTCCGGCAGATCCTCAGCAATCTGGTCAGCAACGCGATCAAGTTCACCGAGACCGGCACCGTGGTGATCAGGCTCGAATTGCTCGATGCCCCGGCGGGTGACCCCTCGATGCGCTTCTCGGTGGAGGATTCGGGCGTCGGCATCGAACCGGGCATGCGGGATCGCGTGTTCGAGGCCTTCACGCAGGCGGACGTGTCCACCACCCGCAAGTACGGGGGCACGGGGCTCGGCCTCGCGATCGTGAAGCGGCTCGTCGAGCTGATGGGGGGTACCGTCGGCGTCGACAACGGTCCTTCGGGCGGGACGGTGTTCTGGTTCACGGCCGTTCTCGACCGGGCCGCGATGCCTCGCGCCGACGCGGCTTCCGTGGAAGCCGTCCGTGATCGCCGCATCCTGCTGGTGGGCGAGCGCGAGACCACGCGCGCGGCGATCGTCGCCGACCTCACGGCGCTCGGGGCGGTCGTCGAACATGCGGCGTCCGTACCGGAGGCCGTCCTGCGGCTGCGGACCGGGAACTTGCCCGGCAACCGGCTGGACGTTCTGCTCGCCGGGTTTCCGGTCGACCGCGACGAGGCCCACCATCTCGTCGAATCGGTGAGTCACCTGCCGTTTCGCTCGCAACCCCGTGTCGTATGGCTCATGTCGGTCGGCCAGGCCGCCACGGAAGCGCCGAGACTCAAGGTGCTCGACGGATACGTCATCAAGCCGGTCCGGCTCACGCAACTGCTCCGGTGTCTCGAACTTGCGTGCGCCGAGAACGCCGTCGATGTTTCCGCCGCAACGACCGGGACCCGCCGCGATCAGGAGAAACCGGGTGTGGGTCTCGGCGTGCTGCTTGCGGAAGACAATCCGGTGAATCAGAGGATCGCCACGGCGATGCTCGAGAAACTCGGCTGCGAGGTCCGGATGGTCGAGAACGGCCAGGACGCGCTCGCCGCCATCGCCGCCGACACTTTCGACCTCGTTCTGATGGACTGCCGCATGCCGGTCATGGACGGGCTGGAAGCCACGCGGGAGATCCGGCGCCGTGAAGCGTCACGGGTCGGTGTGCCGTGGGAACGCCGACGGGCATTCGTCGTCGCGCTGACCGCGAACGCGATGAAGGGCGATCGCGAGGAATGCCTTGCCGCCGGCATGGACGACTATCTCACGAAACCTCTGACGCTCGATGCATTGCGAGGTGTCGTCGCACAGGCAGGAGAACTTCTCGACGCCACACCCCGAGCGCACGAAATGCTTGCCGGGGACGACTTTCTCGACGATCTGCGCCCCGCCGTCGGACACTCCGCGGTCTGAGTCGACGGCCGGGAGCGTCCCGTTCCCGCGGGATCAGTGCTGACAGGCGGCGCAGTAATAGGTCGCGCGCATGCCGTGGCGCACGAGCCGGATCGTTCCCCCGCACCGCAGGCAGGGCTGACCGGCACGCCCGTACACGGCGGACTGCAGCTGGAAATAGCCGGGCGTACCCGTGCCATTCACGTAGTCCCGCAGGCTGGATCCGCCGGCCTCGATTGCGCGGGCGAGCGTCTGCTTGACGGCGTTCGCGAGCGTTTCGCACCGGCGCAGCGAAAGCCGGCGACCCGGGGTTCCGGGATGAATCGCCGCGGCATGCAGGGCTTCGGATGCGTAGATGTTGCCGACGCCCGTCACGAGGTGTCCGTTCATGAGGATCTGCTTGATCGCCGCACTCCGCCCGCGCGTGATGCGATGCAGGTAATCGCCGTCGAAGTCCGGATCGAGTGGTTCGGGGGCCAGTTCCCGCAGTAGCGCGTGGGAGCGCTCGTCCCCCGTGATCCAGTGCACGCTGCCGAAACGTCTCGGGTCGTGCAGTCTCAGCGTCCAGCCAGTGTCGAGAAGCGCTTCGACGTGGTCGTGCTTCGCGGGCGGGACGAGGGGCGGGTTCAGCGTGAGACTGCCGGACATGCCGAGGTGCACCATCACCGTGCCCCTGTCCGTTTCGATCAGCAGGTACTTGGCGCGCCGCCGAATGCCCAGGACCACGGCTCCGGTGAGCGCACGTTCGAGATCGTCGGGAACCGGCCAGCGGAGTCGACGATCGCGCACCGTGACGTGCACGATCGTCCGGCCGAGCAGGCCGGGTTCGAGGGACCGCCGAGTCGTTTCAACTTCCGGCAGCTCGGGCATGGTTCACTTCTTCCGGGTGGGGGCGAGCAGCCTGGCGCCTTTTTCGGAGGGGAACACGAATCTCAGCTTCTCGTCCGTGCGCACGAGCGTGAACTCCGGTTCCCGCCGGGACACGACGAAGTCGACGGTGTGACCGTTCTTCAGAGTCAGCTTCACGTTCTCGCCGTGGGGTATGGATTCGACGGGCTGCGTCGCGAGACTCGAGGCAAAACGCCATTCCTCGATCCAGCGGGCGAGATCGTCCTGCGAGAGCTCGTCCTCCCCGGTCTTCGCAGGTCGCAGGGAATACTTGCCATCCTTCGTCTCGAGGCTGAGTCCCGGCGTCTCGATGCCCGTCGGAATCTCGTCGTCCGCGAGCAGCATGTGTGTGGCAAAGCTCCCCGGGTGCGTGGGCAGACCGTAGCCGAACACGGGCGATACCGGGTAGACAGCACCGGACGTCAGCACGTACTGCTCGTTGGTGACGCTGTTGATGATCCCGAACTCGAACCGCTCCGTGCCGAGCGTCACGGTGGCTGCGGGCTTGTCCAGCCCGAACCGGCCGAGGTCGTCCGCGGAAAGCTTCTGTCGGGCCGTGGCCGTGGCGAGATCGAGCAGGTGTCCCACCTGGCCGCTGTCGGTCCGCGCGACGAACGGCTTTTCCTGAAGCCAGCGACCGTCCTTCGTCTTCGTGAGCACGAACTCGGGCAATCCGGTCCGCCGGACCTCGATACGCCCGATGTCGTCGCGTTTCAGGCTGGACAGCGCCACTTCGGGCGAGCCGTGCTCGCCCGCGGGCCGCTCGTACATCCAGATGGCGAGGCCAGCCACGAAGAGCGCGAGCAGCAGGTTGACGATGGTCGAGCGCTTCATGCCGCGACCGTCAGCCTTGACGGCGGCGCCACCAGATCATCGCGCCGGTCGCGAGAAAGGCAGCCGGCAGTGCCAGCAGGAAGCCGAGTGCGATGAACGTCAGCGAGCCACGCGCGAATTCGAGTGATCCGTCCACGAGAGGATGAGGCTGCAGCGTGATGAGGTTCTCGTCTCCTGCGAGCCAGTTGACCATGTTGATGCCGAGGTCGAGGTTGCCCAGGAGGCCGGCGTACGTGTTCGCGAGGAAGTTGCCGGTACCGACCACCACGACGCGCTGCGGCTTTCCGGAAACTTCGCGCTCCAGCGCGCCTGCCACCGTCACGGGCCCCTTGATGTCCCGGTTCGCGTCGTAGGTGACGTCTCCTTCGAGCGCGCCCGTCTCGATCCACCCCTGCTGGGCCACGTCGACGAGCGGGGTGAAGTGCCACGGGGCCGGGTCGTCCGTGACCGCGATCCGGCGAGCGCTCGGGAACGCCGTGTTGAGCGAGAAGTGGTCCGTGACCGGGTGATGCCCGTAAGCGAACGCGATGGCCAGCGTCGCGGGCGCCTTGAGCACGCTTGCGGCCGGGTCCACGACCACGCCCGGTCCGAGCTGCAGATGGAGGTAGTCGGCAATGGGCTGCAGACCGTGCAGCGGTTCCTGGTCGATCAGCCAAAGGAGGCTGCCCCCCTTTTCCAGGTACGCGCGGATCTTCGCGACCTCCGCAGGCAGCAGGTCGACGCGCGGATTCGCGATCACGAGCACGGACGCATTGTCGGGGACCGCCTGCGCGGCACTCAGGTTGAGCGATGCGATGTGGAAACCCTTGGACTCGAGACGCTTCCCGAATTCGCCGAGGTCGTGATTGGCGATGCCGGTCGGCTTGCGTTCGCCGTGTCCGTCCAGAAACATCACGGTGCGCTCGGTGTTGCGCGCAAGGCGTGCGAGCAGGTTCGTGAGCGTCTCCTCGTCGAGCTTCGTGAGGTGCTCCGAGCGCCCGTCGTATTCGACCACCATCTCGCCGTTCAGCCGGATGTTCGCCTGCTCCGCGAGTTTGGGCTGCTCACGCAGATCGACGAACTTCAGTTCGATGTCCGGCTTCGCGCGCTGGTACTTGGCCACGTAGTCGCTGATCTGCTTGCGCAGGTCGCCCTGCGACGCATCGAGTGTCGTGACGTACGCCGTGATCTTCACGGGGTCCTTGAGCAGCTTCAGCGTCTGCAGGCTGCCCTCGCTGAGACTGTTCGTGGCGTTCTGGGTGAGGTCCCACTGCTTGAAGTGTTCCTGCGTGAACCGTGCGACGAGCAGTACCGCCGCGACGAGCAGTGCGGCGAACACGCCGTTCTGGATCAGGGTGGCTATGCGTGTGCGGCGGGAGACGATCATGTCAGCCTGCGAGCCGGTCCCGGTCGAGCCGGCGAATGGTGAGGGCGAGGAAGAGGCCCGTCAGCAGGACGAAGTAGGCCAGGTCACCGGTGTGCAGCGTGCCCTGGAAGAAGCTCCGGTAGTGCTTGAGCAGCGACAGGAGTTCCATCGGGCTGCCCGGTGCGAAATTGCCCATCTCGACGATCCACAGCGCCAGCAGTACCGCGAACGCGGAGACCGCGGCGACGACGGGTTGCGAGGTCAGGGACGACAGGTAGAGTCCCACCGCGACGAATGCGGCGTCGAGGAGCAGCAGCCCCACCACGTTCGCGCCGATCAGGCCGATGTCGGCGCCGCCCCCGGCATACAGCGACACGCCCATGAGTGCGATGAGCAGCACGGGCACTGCGAGAAAACCGAGGAGTCCGAGGAACTTGCCGAGGACGATCTCCGTGACGCTCACCGGCGCGGAGAGCAGGAACGTGAGGGTCTGGTTGCGGCGTTCCTCCGCGATCAGGCGCATGGACAGCAGCGGAACCACCATGAGCAGCACGATCGCGGCCATGCCGAACACGGGTGCGGCGACGAGTTCGGTCGCGCCGGGATGGTTCGGCTGCAGCGCAAGCTGGGGCTGGATCTCCTGGAAGCTGTTGAGGGAGAACAGGAAGTAGAGCGCGAAGATGACCTGCAGCACGGCGAGGATGATCCACGCCAGAGGCGACCCGAACAGCGCGCGCAGTTCCTTGCGGGCAATCGTGAGGATCATGTGTCGGCTCCTGCCGCCACATCGTCCTCGCGCTGCGTGAGGTTCACGAACACTTCCTCGAGGGAGGTCTCGACCGGGGTGAGCTCCCGGAGCCCCCAGTTCATCTCCACGGACTGCCGCACGAGCGAGTCCGTCGGGTCGCTGTCGAGGTCGTGGAAGATCCGGAAGAGCCTGTCGCCGAGATGCTCGACATTCTTGACGCCCGGCAGGGCGGCCAGCTGTCCGATCTCGGGGGGGCGCCGGAACGCCACGGTGAGCGCGTGACCGCCGCGGTGCTGTTTCAGCGCGGCGATCGTGTCCGTGTAGACGACGCGTCCCGCGTTGAGTATCTGGACCCGGTCGCAGACCGACTCCACTTCGGGCAGGATGTGGGTCGACAGGATCACGCTGTGCTCGGCCGCGAGCTCGCGGATCAGGGTGCGGATCTCGCGGATCTGGTTGGGATCGAGTCCCACGGTGGGTTCGTCCAGCACCACGACGTCGGGATCGTGCACGATCGCCTGCGCGATGCCGACGCGCTGCTGATACCCCTTGGAGAGCGTGCCGATCAGCCGGTTGCCCATGTCCGCGAGGCCGCAGCGCTTCTTCGCGCGTGCCACCGCCTCGGCGGTACGCGTGCGCGGGAGGCGGTGCAGCCTTGCGGCGAGTTCGAGGTATTCGTCGACCGAGAAGTCACGATAGAGCGGCGGGGTCTCGGGCAGGTACCCCACGCGCATCTTGGCCCGGGTCGGTTCCTCCAGCAGGTCCAGGCCGCAGATGCGGATCTCGCCCGCGGTCGGCGCGAGGTTGCCGGTCACCATCTGCATGGTCGTGGTCTTGCCCGCGCCGTTGGGGCCGAGCAGGCCGAGGACCTCGCCGCGATTGAGCGTGATCGAGACCCCTTCCACGGCATGACGCGTGCCGAAATTCCGCACCAGGTTCACGGCGGAGAGGGTCGGCTCCAATCCGGCTTCCAACTTAAGAGGTGGTTTCGAGAGGTTGCGAGGACGGTCCACGCACCGGCGTTTGTCCGGCTTGTGACCAGGGGGAAATATACCTAAACTGGGTTTCCACTCCAAGAACTAAGGTGCAAACGCTCATCTCTAACCTTGGCTTTTGGTTGCGTGACGCCCGCTATCCACGAGAGGCAGCGTCGCGTTACATGATTCAACGACTGCAACGCGAGAAGCTGCCCTACCCATGCGGATACACGTTCTCCTGATCGCTCTCACTCTCTCGCTGCCTGCGTGCGCGCAGCAGAGCCGTTATCGCATCGGCCCTCTGTCCCAGGCCGACGTCGCTTCGAAGGGCGCCCGGTTTCCGGACGCCCAGCTCCTCGCGCAGGTCGAGGGATCCGACGACGTCACCGTCAAGCCCGACGCCCCCAGGGGCGCGTCGACGAACGTCGCGAATCTTCCGGACATCGCTCTGACGCAGGACCTGCTCTACAAGTTCCTGCTCGCGGAGATCGCCGGCCAGCGCGGCAACCTGCGACTGGCCGCGCGTGCCTATCTGGAACTCGCGCAGGCCACGCACGACCCGCGTGTCGCGAAGCGCGCGACCGAGGTCGTCCTGTACGGCCGCTTCAACGACATCGCCGCACAGGCGGCGAGTGTCTGGCTCGACATCGACCCCGACTCGCAGCAGGCGCGGCAGACACTCATCGCGACGCTGCTCGGGAACAACGATCTCGCGGACGCGAAGCCCCTGCTGAAGAAGCTGCTCGCGAGCGACAAGGCGAGAACGCCCTCGCTGTTCCTGCAGCTTCCTCCCCTGCTCAGCCGGTATCCGGACCACGACGCCGCTTTCAGGCTCGTCCAGGAACTGGCTCAGCCCTACGGTGAACTGCCGGAAGCCCACCTGGCCGTCGCGCAGTCGGCGGTCGGGGTCCAGAACTTCGACGTGGCGCAGTCGGAAGCCGACCAGGCGCTCGCGCTGAAGCCCGACCTGCAGCCGGCCGCACTGCTCAAGGCCCAGCTACTGCGGCGGAAGTCCGTTCCCGACGCGCTCGCCTATCTGGCCGGGTACGTTTCGGACAATCCTCAGGCCCGGGACGTGCGCCTCTATTACGGGCGGCTGCTCGCGGCGAACAAGCAGCCCGACGACGCGCGCAAGCAGTTCCAGCTGCTCGAGGCCGAGATGCCCGGGAGCGCGGACGTCGCCGTGATGATCGGTCTGCTGTCCCTGCAGCTGCACGACAACGCCACGGCCGAGGCCAAGCTCAAGCGGGCGATCGAGCTGAAGTACCGTGACCCGGACACGCTCCGCTTCTACCTCGGACAGATCGCCGAGGAGCAAGGTCGTGACAGCGATGCCCTCGCGTACTACTCGCAGGTGCGTTCGGGCGACCAGATGATCCCGGCGGCGGCGCGCTACGCCTTCATCCTGTCGAAGGAGAAGAAGTTCGACGAGGCGCGGCAGTACCTTCAGGGTATCGAGCCCCAGGACGACCAGCAGAAGGTGCTGCTCGTGCAGGCCGAGGCGCAGGTGCTGCGCGACGCGAAACAGTACGGGCAGGCCTACGACCTGCTGAACGATGCCCTGGCGAAGCAGCCCGACAATCCCGACCTGCTGTACGACGTCGCGATGGCTGCGGAGAAGGTGGACAAGCTCGATGTGCTCGAGGCGAAGCTGAAACGGCTCATCGAACTCAAGCCCGACCACGCCCAGGCATACAACGCGCTCGGATACACGCTCGCGGACCGCAACGTCCGGCTTCCCGAGGCCCAGAGCTACATCGAGAAGGCGCTCCAGCTCTCGCCGAACGACGCGTTCATCCTGGACAGCATGGGGTGGGTGTACTACCGCCAGGGCGAACTCGACAAGGGCCTGGATTATCTCAACAAGGCGTTCGCGCAGCGACCCGATCCGGAAATCGCCGCGCACCTCGGCGAAGTCCTCTGGGCGAAGGGTCTCAAGCAGGAAGCCGAGAAGGTCTGGCGAGATTCGCTCGCGCAGAACCCGGACAACGACGACCTCAAGGCGACCGTCGCCAAGTTCCTGAAGTGACGCGTGGCGCGGACGATGGCCCGCGCGTGGGCAGTCCTGGTCCTGGTTCTCGGGCTGTCCGGATGCGCCGCATTCGGTCCGGGCAGCGGCGTGTTCGGCCACCCGGACGTGGACCGCTTCGAACTCTCGGGTCGCATCGCGGTGCGTTACGGTGATGACGGATACAGCGGCACGCTGCGCTGGCGTCACGTTGCCGCGCGCGACGTCGTGGAACTGTATTCCCCCATCGGCACCCTGTACGCGCGGCTCACGCGGGATGCGGGCGGCGCGGTCATGGAGACTGCGGACGGCAAGCGCTTCGAGGAGCGGGACGCCGCCGCACTGTCGCGCAGGGTGCTCGGATGGGAACTGCCGCTGGACGACCTGCCTTACTGGCTCTTCACGCGTCTGGCGCCCGACTCCGTGCCGGGTTCCGTCGAGACCGGCGACGACGGACGCGTGACCTCGCTCACGCAGGGTGCGTGGCGCGTGCGCTACCGTTCGTACTTCAAGGAGGGCGCAGAACCCCTGCCGGACCGGCTCGATCTCGATGCGCCCGATCTGCGTGTGAAGATGATCGTCTCCCGCTGGGCGACCCCCGCCTGATGAAAGCGGTCCCGGCATGACGCGCGACGACGCGGGCACGGTGTACCCGGCACCCGCGAAGCTGAACCTGTTCCTGCACGTGACAGGACGCCGTCCGGACGGCTACCACACCCTGCAGACACTGTTCCGCTTTCTGGACTTCGGGGACAGCCTGCGCTTCGAGGTGCGGAGCGATTCCCTCGTGCGGCGCGTGAAGGGGCCCGAGAGCGTGGCACCGGAATCCGATCTCGTCGTCCGGGCGGCGAGGGCGCTCCAGGCGCGCGCCGGCAGGTGTCGTGGCGTCGACATTCACCTGGAAAAGCGACTGCCTCTTGGCGGCGGTCTCGGGGGCGGAAGCTCCGATGCCGCGACGACCCTGATCGTGCTCAATCGTCTCTGGAACGTGGACCTCCCGCGCGAGGACCTTCAGCGCGTCGCGCTGACGCTCGGCGCGGATGTTCCGGTGTTCGTGTTCGGGCACACTGCGCTTGCCGAGGGCGTCGGGGAACTCCTGCAGCCGGTCACGCTCGAGCCGGCCTGGTACGTCGTGCTCGTGCCCCCTGTGGAAGTGTCGACGGCCGCAGTATTTTCCCACCCGCAATTGACACGCAATAGTGATCCAATCAGAATGGCGGCCTTTTTTTCGGGGTGTACTCGCAACGATCTCGAACCGGTCGTGCGGGCGCTTCATCCCGAGGTAGACGACGCCTTGAGGTGGTTGTCGCAGTTCGGTGATGCGCGGATGAGCGGTTCCGGTGCGTGTGCGTTCTGCGGTTTTGCCACCGAGGCCGAAGCCCGGTCCGTGCTCGCGCAGCGGCCCGCCGGATGGGCGGGATTCGTGGCTGCCGGCGTGGATGAGCATCCTCTCCGGCGTCTGGGCGTCAATTAGGAATTCTTGGGGAGTCGCCAAGTTGGTTAAGGCACCGGATTTTGATTCCGGCATTCGAGGGTTCGAATCCTTCCTCCCCAGCCATACCCCGTGGCGGCGGGACATCGTCGGGTGCCGACGATCGTCCCGCGCGGCTGGCCCGTCCGTCGCCGGGCGCCGTCCGGCTTGAGCAGCTGCAACATGTTGAGTCGTATCAAACTTTCCTCACCTTCGCCGCAGAACAGCATGGCCTACGACAGTCTGATGGTGTTCACCGGCAATGCACATCCCCGTCTTGCCGAGGATGTGTGCAAGCATCTGAACATCAGGCTCGGGCGTGCCACGGTGGGCCGCTTCAGTGACGGCGAGGTCATGGTGGAACTGCTCGAGAACGTCCGCGGCAAGGACGTGTTCGTGCTCCAGTCCACCTGCATGCCCACGAACGACAGCCTGATGGAAGTCATGCTGATGGTCGACGCCCTCAAGCGATCGTCCGCCGGGCGGATCACCGCGGCCATTCCGTATTTCGGCTACGCGCGACAGGACCGCCGCCCCAGATCGGCGCGCGTCGCGATCAGCGCGAAGGTCGTCGCGAACATGCTGCAGTCCGTGGGCGTGGACCGGGTGCTCACGATGGATCTGCACGCGGACCAGATCCAGGGCTTCTTCGACATTCCGGTGGACAACATCTACGCGGCCCCCATCCTGCTCGGGGACGTGTGGAAGCACGGGTACCAGAATCTCATCGTCGTGTCGCCCGACGTCGGCGGGGTCGTGCGTGCCCGCGCGCTCGCGAAACGCCTCGAGAGCGATCTCGCGATCATCGACAAGCGCCGCCCGCGTCCGAACGTCGCCACGGTGATGAACATCATCGGGGACGTGTCCGAACGCACCTGCATCATCATGGACGACATGGTGGACACGGCCAACACGCTCTGCGAGGCAGCGCTGGCCCTGAAGGAGAAGGGGGCGGCGCGCGTGCTCGCGTACTGTACCCATCCGGTGCTGTCGGGAAAGGCGATCGAGCGCATCTCCGCGTCCGTGCTCGACGAACTCATCGTCACGGACACGATTCCGCTTCGCGACGACGCGCGTGCGTGCGGCAAGATCCGGGCGCTCAGCGCGGCCGGCCTGCTCGCCGAGACGATGCGAAGGATCAGCAACGAGGACTCCGTGTCCTCGCTGTTCATGGAGTAGCCGACAGGCACTCCGAAGGCGGGGCGAAGGCCCCTTTCGAAAGGCGGTGCCGACTGGTCGCGGCCGGTGCCGAACCTCAGGAGAAAGTCATGAAAATGGAAGTGATCGCAAGTCCGCGGTCGTTGCAGGGAACGGGTGCGAGCCGCCGCCTGCGCCGCAAGGGACTGGTTCCCGGGATCGTCTATGGCGGTGGAGCCACTCCCCAGGCAATCGAACTGGACCACAATGCACTGATCCAGCGCCTTCGGCACGAGTCCTTCCACGCGTCCGTGCTCACGATGAAGGTCGGTGACGACACCTCCCGCGTGCTGTTGCGGGACGTGCAGATGCACCCCTACAAGCCCGAGGTCCTTCACGTGGACTTCCAGCGTGTGGCGAAGGACGAGGTCATCCACGTCAAGGTGCCCCTGCACTTCCTGAACATGGAAATGGCACCCGGCGTCAAGTTCGGCCACGGTGTCGTGAACCACGTGATGAACGAAGTGGACGTACACTGCCTGCCCGACAACCTGCCGGAGTTCATCGAGATCGACCTCGGCGAGATGCAGCTCGGACAGTCCATTCACCTCGCGGACATCAAGTTCCCGGCCGGCGCCGAATCGAGCCAGCTCAAGCGGGGCGAGAACGCTGTCGTCGTCACCATTCAGACTCCTGGTGGCGGGGGTGCTGCCGAGACCGAGGAAGGCGAGGCCGGAGACGAGGCCGCCGCAGCGGCAACGAAGTAACCTGTCACCCGGGAGCATTCCTCGGGACGGCACCAGGCCCGCCTTGAGCACTGCTCGTGGCGGGCTTTTTTCGATCCGGTCATTCCCCTTGATGCGAGGCGGCCCCGGGCAGGCGAGCGGCTGGCCCCATCGGTGCTTCCGGCCCTGTCGCGGCCCGCGCCGTTCAGGATCACACGGTGCGCGGGGCGCGGACCATTCGATGACGACCCCGATGCGCTCGCCGTCCGAACGATGTCCCGCGTGTGGGGGCCACTCGCACGGCGAGCGGTCGGGCCGGCTAGAACGGAGATTCCATCAGAGATGCGATTGCTTGTAGGCCTGGGCAATCCCGGTCGCGAGTACGAACCGACTCGCCACAACGCGGGCTTCTGGTTCGTCGACGCCGTGGCCGACCGGTGTGGTGTTGCCCTGCGCAACGAGTCGCGCTTCCACGGCGCCGTCGCGCGCGCGAACGAAGGCGGTCGCGAGTGCTGGCTGCTCGAGCCACTCACCTTCATGAACGCGAGCGGACGAGCGGTGAACGCGCTCTCGCGCTTCTACAAGATTCCGCCGGAGGAGATCCTGGTCGTGCACGACGAACTGGACCTGGCTCCCGGCGACGTGAAGCTCAAGCGCGGAGGCGGTGCGGCAGGACACAACGGCCTGAAGGACATCATCGCGAACATCGGCCAGGACTTCTGGCGGTTGCGCATCGGCATCGGTCATCCCGGTGATCGCAACCAGGTGATCCACTATGTGCTTCAGGCACCCCGCCGCGAGGAGATGACCGCCATCGAGTCCGCGATCATGAAGAGTCTGGAGGTCTGGCCTCTGCTGCTCGAAGACGACACCGAGGCCGCGATGCTCGAGCTGCACACGCGGCGCCACCGTGGCGGAGACGCGTGAGATGTTGCCCGCTCCGTCGACCATTTCCAGAAAGCGAGCCAATTCATGAGCCTCAAGTGCGGAATCGTCGGACTGCCGAACGTCGGCAAGTCCACCCTGTTCAATGCCCTCACCAAGGCGGGCATCGCCGCCGAGAACTATCCGTTCTGCACGATCGAGCCGAACGTTGGGATCGTCGAACTGCCGGACACGCGTCTCGACAGGCTCGCCGAGATCGTCAAGCCTCAGCGCGTGCTGCCTGCAACGGTCGAGTTCGTCGACATCGCGGGGCTCGTGGCCGGCGCGTCCAAGGGAGAGGGGCTCGGCAACCAGTTCCTCGCGAACATTCGCGAGACGGACGCCATCGCGCACGTCGTGCGCTGCTTCGACGACTCGAACGTCGTGCACGTCGCGGGTCAGGTCGATCCGGTCTCCGACATCGAGGTGATCAACACCGAGCTTGCGCTCGCGGATCTCGCATCGGTCGAGAAGCAGCTCGCGCGCTACAGTAAGGTCGCGAAGGCGGGCGGCGACAAGGAGGCACAGCGACTGGTCGCCGTGCTGGAACGCCTGCAGAAGGTGCTCGACGAGGCCCGGCCCGCACGCACGCTCGACATGTCGAAGGAAGAGCTCGCGCTGGTCCGGCCGCTCTTCCTGCTCACGATGAAGCCGGCCATGTACGTCGCGAACGTCGCGGAGGACGGATTCGAGAACAACGCACTCCTGGAGCAGGTCAGGGCACACGCGGAGAAGGAGGGGGCTCCGGTCGTCGCGATCTGCGCGGCCACGGAAGCGCAGATCGCCGACATGGCCGACGAGGACAAGCAGCTCTTCCTCGCGGACATGGGACTCGAGGAGCCCGGTCTGAATCGCGTGATCCGCGCGGCCTTCGGGCTGCTGGGCCTCCAGACCTACTTCACCGCGGGCGAGAAGGAAGTGCGCGCGTGGACGATCCATCAGGGGGACACCGCACCTCAGGCTGCGGGCGTGATCCACACGGATTTCGAGCGGGGCTTCATCCGCGCGGAAGTCATCGCGTACGACGACTACGTCGCGCTGAAAGGGGAGCAGGGCGCGAAAGAGGCCGGCAGGATGCGTCTCGAAGGCAAGGAGTACGTGATGCGCGACGGCGACGTCGTGCATTTCCGCTTCAACGTCTGACGATCCCGCAAGGCGGGATTCGTCCGCGGAGTTCCGGACCACCGGCGAGGCACGCGCCTGTGGTCGTGTCGGGGCGCCGGCACCTGTGGTCGTCCGGTTACCTTCCGGGAATGCGTGTGGGCATCGATCCGATGCTGGCCGGTCTGCCAGAGACAGGCACGCACGGCGAACGTCGCCGGTCCGGAAAGACCGGCCGACTAGCCGGGACGGCTGCCTATCGAAACGTCCGATCGCATCGCGAATTGGCGGTGCGACTCGATCCGCCGGCAGAAGGCGTCTTTCTCCGCATCGCCGAGGCCGGGCGGGAACCTCGAATCGCTTCGTCGCCAGCGTGCCAGCCAGGCTGCGCCCAGCCAGGTGATCGAACCGGGGTCGCCCCCGCAATCCGGCGGCTCCCCGTCCGCGGACGTGAAGGCGATCGTCGTCGTGGCCTTCGGACCCGTCCCCAGGCCTTCCGCGACCCAGAAGCCCGCCCACAGCAGCGCCGCGCGCACCGCCGTCGACGCCGAATAGGTGAAAAGCCCCATCGGCTTCGTCCCGCCGTGCGCCGCCACCCGGGAAAATGCCTCGGCACTCCAGAGCGCCGTGTCGGTGTGCAGGGAGAATGGATCGTAGAAGACCAGATCGGGTGCCGCCGCGCACGCGTAGCTGGTCATGAAATCTCCCCTGACCAGTTCCCAGGTCAGCAGACCCGAGGCGTGCGTCCAGCGGCCGCATTCCAGCAATGCGTGAGGGGCAGCGTGCCGGAGATGGGGGAACCACGCCGACTTACTCGCGGCCAGGACGAGCGCGTCGAGGTCATTTTCGAAGCTCAGCAGCCGCGTCGGCCGCAAGGCCGGGGTGCCGTGGTGCCGGAGGACCTCTTCGAAGCAGGTGATCGCCGCCATCGCGTTGGTCGCTGCGCCGAGCCCGACATCCCAGATCACCAGGTCGTGCGGACCCGTCATCGCCGCATCGCCCGGCCGTCGAAGCAGGCGCTGCGCGAGCCGTGACTGCACGACGTACAGCGCGTTCGCCTCGTCGCCCGGCGCGCCGACCGGATGCATGACTTCGCCGGAACTGATCTGCCGGATGCTGAAGGCGCCCGAAGGACCCGCGACGACCTCGTAGTCACCCCGCCGCGGTGGTGGCCTGACTCTGGCCTTCGCGGGATCGACGCTGGGGTTGTCGTCGTCCGGGCGCACGAGTTCTTCGCGTTTGCGCACACGGAACGTCTCGAAGTCGTCGCGCAGGATGCTCTCCCGGATTTCCCGCATGAGCCGGTGATAGAAGGTCAGGTTGTGAATCGAGAGGAGCTGCGTCCCGAGGGCCTCGTTGGACCGCACCAGATGACAGAGGTAGGCACGGGAATACTCGCGGCAGGTCCGGCAGTCGCAGGCCGAGTCCAGAGGCGCTTCCGACAGACGATAGACGGTGCGGCGACAGTGAATCCTGCCGTGAGACGTGAAGGCCGTCCCGCGATGGGCGAGCTGCGACGGAATGATGCAGTCGAACATGTCGACGCCCCGATGTACCGCTTCGAGGATGTCGATCGGCGTGCCCACACCCATGAGGTAGCGTGGCAGGTCCGCGGGGAGATGGTCCGTCACCAGGTCGGTGAACTCGTAGCGCTCGGCGTGGGTCTCGCCGACCGCCAGGCCGCCGACGGCGAAGCCGTCGAAAGGCAATGCCGAGAGAAAGTCGGCACTCCGCTTCCGCAGTTCCGGGTGACACGCACCCTGAACGATTCCGAACAGGGCCTGTGGCGAATCGTCGCGCGCCTCGAGCGATCGCCGCGCCCAGCGGTGCGTCAGTTCCATCGCCGCCTCGGCCTGCGGCCAGGACGCGGTCGAGGGGATGCACTGATCGAGCGCCATGATGATGTCGCTCCCGATGGCCCGCTGCATCCCGATGCTGGTCTCCGGTGACAGCAGGTGCGTCCTGCCGTCGACATAGCTGCGGAAGCGCGCTCCCTCCTCGTCCACCGATCGGTCGGTCGGCAGTGAAAAGATCTGAAAGCCGCCAGAGTCGGTCAGCACCGGACCCTGCCAGTTCATCAGGCGGTGGATGCCTCCCAGTGCACGAAACACGTCGGGCCCGGGCCGGAGCAGCAGGTGGTACGTGTTGGCCAGGAGCACGCGAGAACCCGCTGCCTCGAGGGCGTCGACCGACAGCCCCTTGACCGTTGCCTGGGTGCCGACGGGCATGAAGACCGGTGTCTCCACCTCACCGTGGAGCGTCTGGAATCTCGCAGCACGCGCTTTCGAACGAGTGGCCTGACGCTCTACCTTGAAGTTGAGACGCGACATTCGGGCTTCGCGGAAACAGGATTGACGGCGCCGGATGCGGGACGTCGAGGCAATGGACGCGCAAGGATAACCTCCTTCACATGCCGGCGTCGCACCGACGGAGCCGCCCAGGCAGAGCTGGAGAGGCTGACGGTGGTTTCGCCCGGACGTCCGGACCCGGACGTGGCATCCTCCCGGACTCGCCCTGCATGCCCCGACAGGAGCACGCGTCGATGACTCTGACGACGACAATCCTTCTCGTGCTGGCTCTCTATTTCGTGCAGATCTTCCTGCAGGAGACCTCGCGTTTCGGATTCGACCTGCGGGGCATCCTGGGAAACCGGGACGATCCGCCCGAGCCGTCGATCCTCGCCGGCCGACTCGAACGCGCCAGGAACAACATGCTGGAGGCCCTGCCGATCTTCCTGCCGCTGGCCCTCATGGCGCTGATCAAGGGCGGGGACACGGGCAAGGTCGCCCACGCCGCAACGATCTTCCTGGTGGCTCGCGTCCTCTACGTCCCGGCGTACGTGAGCGGCATCGTGGGCCTGCGCTCGGCGGTGTGGCTGGTGAGCGTGGGCGGTCTGGCGATGATGGCGATCGGGCTGATGGAGGGGGCATGACCCTGGCCGAAGCGGCGCATGACACGATCCTCGCGGCCCTCGACGGGGATCGACGGAGCATCTTCCTGCTGGCCTGCCTCTACCTGGTCCTCGTCTGCGCGTACTCCGCGTTTCACCAGAACAGGATCTCGCGGTGGCCGGGTGTGAGGGGCAGGCTGATCAGTGCCGGCGTCAGGAGGTTCGGCGGCACCGCGTGGGCGAAGACCGACCAGCAGTACGTGCCCGAGGCGTTGTACGAATACCAGGTCGACGGGCGCCGCTATCTCGGCAAGAGAGTGTCACCCTGGATGATGGTCGCGTCCCGCAACATGCGCTTCCTGCTGAACGCGCAGCTGCGCGGGGTCGAGTCGGACGACGAGGGTCATGTCACTGTCTACTACGATCCGCGCAATCCGGCGAAGAGTTTCCTGATCCGGACCGGGTGGGTCAGTCAGCTGGTCACGATCGCGATCGCCGCGTTGCCGACGGCGCTCTACATCGTCCGCTACCACTGATACGGTTCCAGACGCTGGAGTGTGGCAGACGAGGAGGACGCGTGAGAAAACAGTACAGGCGCAAGCATCGGAGCTGTGCGCTCTGCAAGCCGCACAAACGGGGCTGGAGCAACCGGTGGAAGCCGCAGCAACGTCAGGCCATCGCGGAGGCGGAGACGGCGATGCGGAAGGCTGAGCGGGACGACCGAGACACGTCTCCCTGAAATCGGACCGGCTCCGGCAAGTCCGATGACCAGGCCGATCGACGGGCGGTACTGCATCGGAGAGCCCGTGCCGGCAGTGCACGAGACCCCGATGCGTGATGACGCCGTGAGCCGACGACTCAGCGTTTCGCGCCCGTCCTGCGGGCGCGCATGCCGAACGCGACGATCGCCGCACCGACGAGGCCGATGGTCGAAGGCTCGGGAACGGTATTGTCGGGTGCGACGAGATCTCGTGCGGAGACGGAGACGTTGTCCAGTCCCCAGGATTCGTCGTTCAGTCCCTGCATCTGGCCGTAGTCGAACACGAGCGAGTTCGTTCCGGACTGGAGCAGGATCGACATCGAGATGTGCCTGCTCATCGTGCCGGTGCCGGTGACGGTTGCTCCCGCGGTGTTGAGGTCGATCTGTTCCGTACCACCACCCCCCATGCTGAATGCGGCGCGGAACAGCGCATTGCCGTTGACCGAGAGCGAGAAGATGTCCGTGCAGCAGTTGTAGGCGTCGACACTACCGAAGCCCAGAAGGTCGAAGGAGAGGGTGGCGTTGCCCGCGCCCGGCGCGCTCAGCGAGAGCGTGGCCGAACCTCCGTCGAGCTGGCCGAGGATGCCGGCTGCCCCGGTGCTCGTGTTCGACACCGACCAGGAACCTGTCTGCGGCGAGAAGTCATCGAGGAAGTTGAACGGAGCGGCCTGAGCACCGGAGGCGAGACCGGTGAAAGCTGCACAAGCGACGAGGATACGTTGGAACAGGGACACAGCACTTCTCCTGGATTGCTATTCTGGACGACGGCGCCACCCAGCACCCGCGGGTGGCGCATGTACGCGCCTGCCGACACATGTTGCGGAACAGTCTCCGGCGGCGCGTTGTTCTACTGAACGTCCCCTCCTTGGCAAGACTGATGCCCGCCAATGAAATCAATCGGATAAGGAGTTTCGTTGGTGGCAATGTATGTAAGGGCGACAGAAGACCCGCTATCCCGTGGGGACACGTTCGGGCGCTCCCGCAGCGGTTGCGGCGGAAGGCACGGGAGGCGATTCGATGGCGGACACTCGGGTAGGATTCAGCGCATTTACCGAGCGGCAGGGCAAGCGAGAACGGAACCGAAATGAGTGCTCTGGGCGACTATCTGGTCCGACGTGGCGCCGGTTTCGAGAACCGGTTGAAGGCGTGGAGCGAAGTGTTCCGGTTCGCGGGTGTTGCCCTGCGCGGGGTCTGCGCCCGGTCGACCTACAACAGTGCGACGCGTGAGGTGGTGCTGCGCCAGATCTACTTCACGGCCTGGCAGATCATCGGCGGTTACGTGCTGTTCGTCGCGATCTTCAGCCTGGTCGTGACGCACATCCTCGCGGTTGCCGCGCGGCGATACGGTGTGTACGAATACGCCCTCGAGTTCACGCTGCGCGCACTCGTCCTGGAGGTCGTGCCGCTGCTCACGGCACTGTTCGTGGCTCTGCGGACCGGAGCCGCGATCTCCACCGAAGTCTCGCTCATGCGCATAAGGAACGAGATCGGCGCGCTCGAACGCGCCGGAATCGATCCCGTCAGGCTCGAGCTGATCCCGCGCGTGATCGGAGGCACGTTTTCCGTCCTGTCCCTCACGGCGACGGGCGTCGCGGTTTCCGTACTCTGTGCGCACTTCGTCGTGACCGGGTACCGACCCTGGAGTGCGCCGTCCGCCGACCTCCGGGCCGTCGTCGGCACGGTCTTCGATGGCGTCACGATGACGCTGCTCTGGTCGAAGACCCTGCTCTTCGGGCTCGCGGTGACCGTCATCCCGATCGCGGAATCCATGAGTGCGCCGCGCAAGATCTTCTTCGCGCCGATCGCCGTGCTCCACGGCATGGTGCGGCTCTTCTTCGCGGTGATGCTGATCGAGGTGGTCGCGCTGGTGATTCTCTATGCCTGAGTCTCGCGTGGCTCCCGCATCCACCGCGGCGCCCGTTCTGGGCACGCCCAAGGGGCTGCCGATCTTCGTGCGCGACTCCGCCGAGCGCGAGGACATCATTTCCCGGCACCCCGACGCGGCTCTCGTCGCGGAGTGGCTGCCGCTGCGCGCCAATCTCACCGTCATCGAGAACATCGCCCTGGTACCCCAGTTCCGGCTCGGGCTGTCGTTCGACGATGCCGCCGCGATGGGCCTGCGGCTGCTCGCGCTGGCAGGGCGGACCGAATGCGCGGCACTCCGCGATCCGGACATCAGCCGGGAGGACCGCTTCGTGACGAAGCTCGTTCGCGGCGTGCTGATGACGAAGCCTATAATCCTCGTCGATCGGCCGGCGCTGCAGCTGCCCGACATTCCATACCCGGAGTTTCTGGAGTCCGTGCTCGCGCCGCTCGCCGGCGAATATCGGAACTGCTCGATCCTGGATTACGCATGGAACGCGCCGCTGTACGACCGTCCGGACTCCGACACCTCAGGCTGAAGGTCGGCGCGCTGCTGCTCCTCGTGCCGCTCGCCATCGTGGCGCTCACGGCCTATGCCCTCTACGCGCGCGGCGTTTTCGAGGCGTCGCGCCGCATCGTTCTCGTCGCGCGCGACGTCGATGGCGTGAGCGTCGGAATGCCTGTCACGTTCTCCGGCTTCCCGATGGGTTCCGTGAGCGGCATGGGACTCTCGAACGACGGTGCGGTGTGGGTGGAGGTGTCCGTCCGGGAACGCGACGCACGCTGGCTGCGCACGTCCAGCACCTTCTCCCTGGTGCGACCGCTCGTGGGCGGGGCGCGGATCCGCGTGGACTCCCCGAACGTGAACGATCCGCCGCTGCCCGACGGTGCTCGCGGCAGACTGCTCGTCGAGGATGCGATGAAGGACCTGCCGGACATCGTGGCACGCGTGGAGACGATTCTCGGCAACGTCGAGCGTCTCACGCAGGCGGACTCCAGCCTCAGTCGCAGTCTGGCGCGACTGGAGGTCGTGACCACGAGAATGGCCGGCGAGAACGGCATCCTCGCCGGACTGACAGGCAGCGACGACAGTGCGCACAAGGTCGTCGAAACCATCGACCGGGTCGCGGTGCTCGCCGGAACGCTCGACCGCTCCGCGCGACGCCTGGAACAGGTGATCGCGCGGGCAGACGCCCGGCTGCTCGGCGACGACGGTGTCGCCGACGAGGCGAGGAAGGCGATGGTGCAGCTCGATTCCGGTCTCGGCGAACTGCGCGCGAGCGTGCGCAAGCTCGACGCTGCGCTGGACAATGCACAGGCGGCTACCGCGGACATCAGGACCGTTTCCCGATCGGCGCGGGATGCCACGGCGGACCTCTCGTCGCTTCGCCGGGAGGTGGACGAGAGCGTTCGCAGGAGCAGCCGGCTGCTCCGGGAACTCGACGGCAAGTGGCCGTTCAGGCGGGAGCCCGCGATCGAACTGCCATGAAACGCGCCCGTGCCGCATTCACGATCTGCCTGGTGGTGCTCGCGGGATGCGCGGGCGGGCCGCCCGTGCCCGAGTGGCGCACCGAGGGCAGCGCCGCGCTCGACAACTTCCAGCGGCTGTATCTGCGGGGCGATGCGCGCGAGGCAGACGGTGCGTACGTCCGTGCGCGACGCGAACTGTCCGCGACCGGCGACCCTGCGCTCGTGGCGCGTGCGCAGCTCTTCCGTTGCGGCATCGTCGTCGCCTCGCTGGACTTCGCGGCCTGCTCGGAGCTCGAGGATCTCGAGCAGTCGCAGGAGGCGGAAATCAGTGCCTATGCACGCTTCCTGTCCGGGCGATGGCAGGGCCTCGAGCCTGCCGCGTTGCCGATTCGGTATCGCAGCGTGGTCGAGGCGCCGGACGCGGCCGCGCGCCTCGCCGCCCTGAAGCACGTCGACCCTGCCGTGTCACGTCTCGTGGCCGCCAGTGCCCTGTACCGGGCCGGGCGCCTGCCCCCGGGGGGCGCGGACGTCGCGATCGACGCGGCATCGGCCGAGGGCTATCGCCGCCCGTTGCTTGCCTGGCTCACGCTCGAGGAGCAGCGCGCCACGGCCGCGGGAGACGCCGCGAAAGCTGACTGGACGCGGCGCCGGATCGAGACCGCGACGGATCGGTGAGGGAGTCGGATCGCCGTGCCGCCCGGTTCCGGGATCAGCGGCGCACCCGGGCGTCTCGTCGGCTCACGACCAGGACGCCCGCGAGGACGAGTGTCGCGCCGACGACCTGCACGGGCCCCATCGTCTCGCCGAGAAACTCTGCGGCGAGAATCATCGTGATCACGGGGCCGATCGTGCCCACCAGCGCGGCCTGACTTGCGCCGATGCGACGAAGTCCTTCGGTCATGAGCAGGGCGGGCAGCACCGTGGCGAACACGGCCATGACCGCGCAGAGACCGTAGACGGGGAGGGGAAGCCTCAGGGCGTCGAGACCATGCGTCGCCGCGAACTGTGAAACGCCCACGACCGTCGCCGCGAGCATCGCCCAGGCCGTGAACCGGATCGCACCGAACCGGTGAACTACCCGGCTAGAACCGATGAGGTAGAGGGAATACGCGATCGCGCTCAGCAGGATCATCGTCGCGCCGATCGCCAGGTCCGCACTGCCACCGGTGTCGCGTACCTGTGCGAAGAACACGAGACCGATGCCTGCGTAGGAGATGAAGAGGGCGACCAGTTGCCGGCGCGTGATCGCCACGCCCAGCAGCCACGCCGAAAGCAGGACGACGATCGTCGGATAGAGGAAGAGCAGCAGGCGTTCGAGTGCGGCGCTGACGTAACGCAGTCCGAGGAAGTCCAGCCAGGCTGCCACGTAGTAGCCGAGGAGTCCGAGTCCGGCGAGCTGGAACCAGTCCCGCCGCGACGGGCGCGAACGTGTGGCCGCGGCATCGCGCGACCACCAGGCCATCGCCGCGAACAGCGGCGCCGCGAAGATCTGCCGCAGTGCGAACAGGGCGGTCGCATCCACCCCGTACCGGTAGGCGAGCTTGATCAGGATCGACTTCGTCGCGAAGCCCGTGGCGGCGAGGAACACGAGAATGGCGCCGACCCCGCTCCCGGAAAGGTCTGCGGGGACGTGCGAGCCGCGGCGCTGCGAGTCCGTCGGGGTGGCGTCAGCGTCTACGGCTGCCTCCGAGGATGGATCCGAGCACTCCGCGCACGATCTCGCGTCCGACGGTCGAACCGATCGTCCGCGCGACGCTCTTGGCGGCGGCATCGATCATTCCCTCGCGTCTGCCCCCCCGCGGTCCGGTGGTTCCGAACAGGATGTCCTTGAGGCCCCCGAGGATGCCGCCTTCTGTCGTGGCCGTCTGCGCGGTCGCGGATGCCGCTGCGGCGCCGGCTGCCACGCCCGGGCGGCGACTCTGGAGAATCTCGTAGGCGGACTCCCTGTCGACGGCCTTCTCGTAGACACCGTAGATCGTCGAACGCTGGACGACCTGCGCGCGTTCCGCGTCCGTCGCGGGGCCGAGGCGGCTGGCCGGCGGGCAGACGAAGGCGCGCTCGACGACCTCGGGTCTGCCCTTCTCGTCGAGGAACGAGACGAGCGCCTCCCCCACGCCCAGTTCCGTGATGACCGTTTCCGTGTCCAGGGCGGGGTTCGCGCGCAGCGTGCTTGCGGCGGCCTTCACCGCCTTCTGGTCGCGTGGCGTGAAAGCCCGCAGCGCGTGCTGCACGCGGTTGCCGAGCTGTCCGAGCACGGTTTCGGGCACGTCCACCGGATTCTGCGTGCAGAAGAACACGCCGACGCCCTTCGAGCGTATGAGGCGGACGACCTGCTCGATCTTGTCCAGGAGCGCGCGCGGCGCGTCGTTGAAGAGGAGGTGCGCCTCGTCGAAGAAGAAGACCAGTTTCGGCCTGTCGGGGTCCCCGACCTCCGGCAACTGCTCGAAGAGCTCCGAGAGCATCCAGAGGAGGAACGTCGCGTAGACCTTGGGCGTCATCATGAGCCTGTCCGCCGCGAGGATGTTCACCACGCCGAGACCGTTGCTATCGGTCTGCATGATGTCGTCGAGGTTCAGGGCGGGTTCGCCGAACAGGCGGTCGGCGCCCTGGTGCTCGAGTTCGAGCAGGCTGCGCTGGATCGCTCCGATCGACGCGGCTGAGATGTTGCCGTAGGTGGTGATGAACTCCTTCGCGTTCTCGCCCACGAACTGGATCATCGCGCGCAGGTCCTTGAGGTCGAGCAGCAGCAGTCCGTTGTCGTCGGCGATCTTGAACGTGAGCGTGAGGACGCCCTGCTGGGTGTCGTTCAGGTTGAGCATCCTGCCGAGCAGCAGTGGCCCCATTTCCGAGATGGTGGCCCGCACGGGGTGACCCTTCTCGCCCCAGACGTCCCAGAACACGACCGGACTGGGGGCGAACACCATGTCCCCCATTCCCAGGCGCTCCGCGCGCTCCTTCAGCCTGGGGTTCCAGGCGCCTGCCTGGGACATTCCCGAGAGGTCCCCCTTCACGTCGGACATGAACACGGGCACGCCCGCCCGGGACAGTTGTTCGGCGATGCGCTGCAGGGTGACCGTCTTGCCCGTGCCCGTCGCGCCGGTGATCAGTCCGTGGCGGTTCGCGAGTCCAGGCAGAAGGAAGATATCGTGGCCGGACTTGGCGACGAGCATGGGATCGGGCATGGCGGGCTCCGGGAGGGCAGTGATAACATTCTGAAAAGTATATCAATCAGGGGTGCGGGCTCGTCGCCCCACGTTGCGTAACCCTTTCTGCGGGAAAGAGCGGTTTCACGAGGTAGCCATGGCGGGACACAGCAAGTGGGCCAACATCAAGCACAAGAAGGCGGCGGCCGACGCCAAGCGCGGCAAGATATTCACGCGTCTTATCAAGGAAATCACGGTCGCGGCGAAGCTGGGCGGCGGTGATGCCGGCAGCAATCCGCGACTGCGCCTCGCGATCGACAAGGCGCGGGACCAGAACATGCCCAAGGACACCATCGACAACGCGATCAAGCGGGGCTCGGGTCAACTGGATGGCGTGAACTACGAGGAACTCCGCTACGAAGGCTACGGCATCGGCGGGGCGGCGGTGATCGTGGACTGCATGACGGACAACCGGACCCGCACCGTCGCGGATGTCAGGCATGCCTTCTCGAAGTACGGCGGCAACCTCGGCACCGACGGTTCCGTCGCGTTCCTGTTCCAGCACTGCGGACAGCTCGTGTTCGCGCCCGGAACCAGCGAGGACAAGGTGATGGAACTCGCGATCGAGGCGGGAGCCGAGGACGTCGTCACGAACGACGACGGTTCGATCGAGGTGATCACCGCGCCCAACAACGACTTCGTGACCGTGAAGGAAGCCCTCGAGGCGGCGGGGCTCAAGCCCGAGTACGCGGAGGTCACGATGAAGCCGTCGACGGAGACTGCGCTCGCGGGCGACGACGGCGCGAAGATGCAGAAGCTGCTCGATGCGCTCGAGAGTCTCGACGACGTGCAGGAGGTCTACACGAACGCGACGATCGACGAGTCCTGATGGCCGCGCCCGTGCGGATCCTGGGCATCGATCCGGGTCTCCGGGTGACGGGCTTCGGACTCATCGTTCGAGACGGCCAGAAGCTCTCGTATGTCACGAGCGGCTGCATTCGCACCGACGGCGAGGCCGAACTGCCGGAGCGTCTGCGCACCATCCTGCTCAATCTCGGTGACGTCATCGCCGAGGGAGGGCCCGAACAGGTCGCGGTCGAAAAGGTGTTCGTGAACGTGAATCCCCAGTCGACACTCCTGCTCGGGCAGGCGCGCGGGGCCGCGATCTGCGCGGCCGTCTCGCACGGGCTGCCGGTGGCGGAGTACACGGCGCTCCAGGTGAAGCAGTCGGTCGTGGGCAACGGCCACGCGCGCAAGGAACAGGTCCAGGCGATGGTGGGGCGCCTGCTCCAGTTGCCCGGCCTGCCCTCGCAGGATGCGGCCGATGCGCTGGCCTGCGCGATCTGCCACGCCCACGCAGGTCTCGGGCTCGGCGCCATGCCGACGGCCGGTTATCGGGTACGGGGAGGGAGACTCGTTTGATCGCGCGACTGAGGGGTGTGCTCGTCGAGAAGCGTCCGCCGACGGTGGTCGTCGACGTGCACGGGGTGGGCTACGAACTGGACGTGCCGATGAGCACGTTCTACCAGCTCCCCGCGACGGGTGGCGAGGTGATGCTGCTCACGCAGATGATCGTGCGGGAGGATGCCCATCTCCTCTTCGGGTTTGCCACCGACGCGGAGAAGCAGCTGTTCCGGCAACTGCTGAAAGTCACGGGCGTGGGCGCCCGCATGGCGCTCGCGCTGCTCTCCGGAATGTCGGTCGACGAGGTCCACGCGGCGGTGCGTCGCCAGGACAGTGCACGGCTCACGCGCGTGCCGGGGATCGGCAAGAAGACCGCCGAGCGCCTCGTGCTCGAGATGAAGGACAGGCTCGGCGCGACCGGGCCGGCCGCCGGGTCCGGTCCTCCGGACGCAGGCAACGACGCGCTGAACGCACTCGTGGCGCTCGGGTACAGCGAGAAGGATGCGCGCGCGGCGCTCGGCGGGCTCGCCGCGGACCTCTCCGTGCAGGAGGCGATCAGGCAGTCGCTTCGGGTGCTCGCGCGCGTGCAGTGAAGGGAGGTCTTCCGGGCCTTGCGTCTTCAGCATCCGGAACGCAAGACCCCCTATAATCGGCGGGGTTTCGGACGCCGTGTCCGTGGTGAATCAGGTCAGCATGAAGGTCGACGAATGATAGGTGGCCCGCGTTTTCTGCACACGCTGTGTGCGTTGTGCTGTGCCGTAGTCCTGGCCGGCATCCCCGCCGCGCGTGCGGCAACATCGGTGACCGGGGTGGCGGCCACGGAGCAGCTTTCCGAGCTGCTGCGCGTGCACGATCTGGGCACGTCCGTTGCCGTCGGCAACCGGTATCTCAAGCAGCAGTGTCTCGTCGCCGTGCGCGGCGTGCTGGAGAGGCTCGGGAGCGAACGGCATCTCGGGCCCGAGTGGAAGCGCGGCAATCCGTTCTGGGATCGCGCCGAGGCCGCGATGCTCGAGCCGCTCCACGCCCGCATGCAGGCCGAGTGGGCGTCGCTGCAGTGGCTCACGCCCGAATGGGTGCAGATGGGTTCCGAGAGCTTCTCGGCCGAGGACCTCGCGGAACTGCTCAGGCACTTCCGTACGGCGATCGGCGAGAAGCAGGCGAAGATCATCGATCACTCGATTGCATTCCACGTGGCCGGCTACTACGGCATGTCCGGGAAGCTCATCCAGGACTATCCCGGCACGGAGGCAGAGCAGAAGGCGCTCACGTATGCGTGGGACGACGAGGATCGTGCCATGCGCTTCTCGATCGAGTCGAGCAACAACATCGAAGGTCAGCGCTTCGCACTCTCGCCGCTCGGTGCCAAGTACCAGAAGACCCTCATCATCAAGCTCACGGGCATCCTCAACGCCCGGATCGACGAACTCGCGCGCGGCCTGCCCGGGGAGGCGGCTTCGGAGACGGCGCTCGCCGATCCGTTCCTGACCGATTTCCGCGCGGCGAACGACCGCTAGCGCGGGAATCGCACCGGTCAGCCAGATGATCGAGACCGACCGCCTCATCGCTCCGGGAACTCTTGGCAGACAGGAAGACTCGCTCGAACGCGCACTCCGGCCGAGGCAGCTCGAGGAATACGTCGGCCAGGAGAAGATCAGGGGGCAGCTCTCGATCTTCATCGAGGCGGCGAGATCCCGCCAGGAGGCACTCGATCACGTACTCCTCTTCGGCCCGCCCGGGCTCGGCAAGACGACGCTCGCACACATCGTCTCCCGCGAGATGGGCGTCAACCTCCGGCAGACCTCCGGGCCGGTCCTCGAGCGCGCCGGGGATCTCGCGGCACTGCTCACGAATCTCGAGCCTCACGACGTGCTGTTCATCGACGAGATCCACCGTCTGTCCCCCGTGGTCGAGGAAGTGCTCTATCCGGCGCTCGAGGACTACCAGATCGACATCATGATCGGCGAGGGTCCGGCGGCACGCTCCGTGAAGCTCGACCTGCCGCCGTTCACGCTCGTCGGGGCGACGACGCGCGCGGGCATGCTCACGAATCCACTGCGCGACCGTTTCGGGATCGTCGCGAGACTCGAGTTCTACACGCCCGCGGAACTCTCGCTGATCGTCCACCGCTCGGCGCGGCTGCTCGACGTCGAGATCGTCGACGAAGGCGCCATGGAGATCGCTTCGCGCGCGCGCGGCACGCCCCGCATCGCGAACCGGCTGCTGCGTCGCGTGCGTGACTACGCGCAGGTACGGGCGGGCAGCATCATCACGCGCGATGTCGCGGACGCGGCGCTGTCGATGCTCGACGTGGACCCGCACGGGCTCGACTTCATGGACCGGAAGCTCCTGCTCGCCGTGCTCGAGAAATTCGGCGGAGGTCCGGTCGGGGTCGACAACCTCGCGGCGGCCATCGGCGAGGAGCGCGACACCATCGAGGACGTGCTCGAACCCTATCTCATCCAGCAAGGCTTGCTGCAGCGCACACCGCGCGGGCGCGTCGCGACGCTCATCGCCTACGAACACTTCGGTCTACCTGTTCCCGCGCGTCCGCAGACCGCGGACCTGTGGGGGGCCGGGGGCGAGCCGGCCGCGGGATGAGGCCCGTGCCGCCGCCAGGCGAGACCGCGACGGCGTTCCGCATCCCCGTACGTGTCTATTTTCAGGATACGGATGCGGGGGGCATCGTCTACCATGCGCGCTATCTTGACTACTTCGAACGCTGCCGAATGGACTGGTTGCGTGCGTGCCACGGTCCGGTGAGTCGCCTTGCCGTCGACAGCGGCGTGCTGTTCATCGTGCGCGCCGTGGCGATCGAATATCTCGCACCTGCCCGACTGGACGACGATCTCGAGGTGAGTCTCGCACCGGCGGACGTGCGCGGCGCGCAGCTCGACCTGCGCCAGCAGGTGGTCCGTGCCGACACCCTGCTCGTCGACGGGCGCGTGCAGCTGGCCTGCGTGAGCGCGGCCCACCTCAGGCCGACGCGGATACCCCCTTCCCTGCGGGACAGTCTCTCGTCCCGTGGATCGACCCACCCTTCTCCCGCCTGCACATGAACTTCACAACAGACCTGTCCATCATCCACCTGATCGCCAATGCCAGCATGACCGTCCAGCTGGTGATGCTGCTGCTGCTCGTGCTGTCGCTGTGCTCGTGGCTGTTCATCTTCCAGAAGCTCTTCGGCATCCGCGTCGCGAAGATCCAGACGGAAGAGTTCGAGAAGGCATTCCGCAACGTTCAGACGAGCACGGATCTGAACGCGCTGCTCCAGAAGGCGGCGAACCACGGAACGCGCGCGGCGAGCATCGAGCGCATCTGTCTGTCCGGCTATCGGGAGTTCGCCCGGCTGCGTCGGCAGCCCGGCCAGAGCATGGCCTCGGTGATGGACGGGGTGCGGCGGGCGATGCGCGCAACCTACCAGCGCGAGATGGACCACATCGAGGCCTACCTCAACTTCCTCGCCACGGTGGGTTCCGTGAGCCCGTACATCGGGCTGTTCGGGACGGTCTGGGGAATCATGCATTCGTTCCGCGGCCTCGCGAACGTCGGTCAGGCGACGCTCGCGAATGTCGCGCCCGGGATTGCCGAAGCACTCATCGCCACGGCCATCGGCCTGTTCGCGGCGATTCCCGCGGTGGTTGCGTACAACCACTATGCCCGCGACGTCGACCGGCTCGCGAACCGGTTCGAGAGCCAGATGGAGGAGTTCCAGAACCTGCTGCTGCGTGCGCCCCAGTAGTCGGCCCACACGCCCGCATCGACCGTTTCTCGCCGGGGCCCAAACGAGATGATCAATTCGCGCCGCAAGCGTTTCAACACGATGAGCCAGATCAACGTCGTGCCGTACATCGACGTGATGCTGGTGTTGCTGGTCATTTTCATGGTGACCGCTCCCATGATGAACCCCGGCCTCGTGGACCTGCCCGAGGTGGGCAAGTCGTCCGCGCCTCCGCCGGAACCGCTGGAAGTCTCGATCAAGGTGGGCGGCCAGGTCGTCCTGATCGACCGGATGGCCGGCGGGTCGGCGCGATCCGTCACGCAGACCGAGCTCGTTCGCGAGATCCGCAAGGCTCTCGAAGCCAAGCCGGATCGCCCCGTCGTCATCGGTGCGGACCAGCGGGTCGAATACGGGAAGGTCATGAAGGTGATGGATCTGCTGCAGCAGGAGGGTATTCCGCGGGTCGGGCTGCTCACGAGGCCGAGGTCGAATTGATGACCGGGGCGTTCAACCGCCCGGACGTGGCCGTCTCGGGCGCGCTCGCGTTGCTCGTGCACGTGTTCCTGCTGAGCTTCCTCGTGATGGGGGTGTCGTGGAAGCAGGCGACTCCGCCGAAAGTGGTGGTGGAGCTCTGGCGCGACCTCCCCAAGATCGCTCCGTTGCAGGCGCCGCCGCCGGCGAAAGCTCGTTCGCGTCCGGCACCAGCGCCGCGTCGAGAACAGCTGCCGGACCGATTCGCGACGTCGGGGTTGCCGAAATCCGCGGAGTCTCCCAGGGAGTCGAGCGCGCCCAAACCGGAGCCGCCCCACTCGGCGCGAACGCGAAACGCGACCCCCAAGCCGGCGCCGCGGCCGGAAAAGGATCTCGCCGCGATCAAGCTGCGAGAAGCGCGCGAGGCCGAGCGGAAACTTCACGAACGCGAGGCACTCGAAGATCGGCAAAGACAGGAGGAGCGACGGCGGCTGCAGGAGGCCATGAGGCGCGAAGCCGAGCGCAGGCTGGCCGAGAAGCATCGGCGGGACGCGGAGCTCCGCAAGGCCGATGCGGCACGACAGGCAGCAGAAAAGGCGAAAGAGGAAAAGGAGGCGGCCGAGCGGGCGGCGCAGGAAAAGGAGGTCCGCGAGGCCCTGCTGCACCAGCAGCAGATCGAAGAGCAGATCCAGGCCGCCAAGGAGAGGATTCTTGCGGAGCGCAAGGCGGCGATCGCTGCGGCGCTCAAGGCACAGAAGGAACTCGATGACTATACCCAGAGCATCCGCCTCGCGATTCGCGACAAGGTGGTGTTGCCGCCAGGCATGTCCGGCAATCCGGAGGCGGTATTCTCCGTGAAGCTTCTGCCGAACGGATCCGTGGCGACCAAGCAGCTCGTCAAGTCGAGTGGCGTGCCTGCTTACGATCGCGCGGTCGAGATCGCCATCGACAAGGCGCAGCCGCTCCCCGTGCCGCCCGATCCCGACCTGTTCGATCGGCTCCGCGACCTGACTCTCGTCTTCCGCCCCAATGAATGATCACGAATTTCCGGGCCGAATCCGGCGGCCATGAATCCCTGTGCACCCGTATAATCGC
>WGLR01000007.1 GCA_016125475.1 Betaproteobacteria bacterium | reverse complement strand
TTGGATTCAGAAGGGCAATGACGTGCGAATTCGATGCGACATCGAGAAGGACCGTGCGGGACGACAGTTCTTACGAACGGTTGCCGTGCGCTTTCAACACGGGCTCGTTCCCTGGCCCGGCGTGCCGCCGTGATGCGTTGTCGAGAAGAGGTCGCGAAGTGTCATCAACCAATGGAGTTAATCATCATGGAACACACGAAGGAGTTGCTCTCGGTGCCGCTGGCCAGCCTGGTGCCGTCGCGGTTCAACGTCCGGCGTCACTCGGTCGGTCAGGTCGAGGAACTGGCCGCACTGATAGCGTCGCAGGGGCTGCTGCACAACCTGGTGGTCACCGAGCAGGCGGTCGGCCGCGGCAAGTCGCGCAAGCTGAAGTTCGCTGTCGCCGCCGGTGAGCGGCGGCGCCGCGCGATGCTGCTGCTGCAGCAGCGCGGGCGCCTGCCGAAGGAATACGAGGTGCTGTGCGAGCTGGTGCCGCCCGAGCGCGCGCTGGAGGTCAGCCTTGCTGAGAACAGCGGGCGCGAGGCCATGCACCCGGCGGACGAGTTCGAAGCCTTCAAGGCGCTGATCGACGAGGGTAAGGGCGTCGAGGACGTGGCGGCGCGCTTCGGTGTCTCGGTGCTGACGGTGCAGCGCCGGTTGAAGCTGTCGGCGCTGTCGCCGAAGCTCTTGGCGCTGTACCGCGAGGACGGCATCAACCTGGACCAGCTGATGGCGCTGACGCTGAGCGACGACCACGCGGTGCAGGAGCGCACTTGGTTCGACGCGCAGCCCTGGGACAAGACGCCGGCCGCGTTGCGGCGCCGCATGACGGTCGGCGAGGTGGAAGCTGCCGGCAGCGCGCTGGTGCGCTTCGTCGGCATCGAGGCGTATGAGGCGGCGGGCGGTGTCGTGCGGCGCGACCTGTTCGACGACGAGCAGAGCCGCTTCCTGTCCGATTCGATGCTGCTGGAACGGCTGGCGAAGGAGAAGCTGGAGGTGCTGGCCGCAACCGTGCGGGAGGAAGGCTGGAAGTGGGTTGAGGCGCGGCTGAGTGTCGACTCGCAGGCCCTCCGGCAGCTCGTGCCCTGTGCGCATGTCAGCCGCAAGCCCACGACCACTGAGCAGGAGGAACTCGATGCCCTGGCAAGCCGCGCTGCTGAACTTGAGCAGCAGGCGCAGGCGTTGGACGACGCGCCCGAGTGGTCGGCCGACGAAGCCGAGATGATCGACCTGGAAGAACAGGACATCGCGGCACGGCGCAAGGCAATCAGTGAGGCACTCAAGACCTGGACGCCGGAGCATAAGACGCACGCAGGCGTCATCGTCACCATCGGCCGCGACGGCGATGTCGAGGTGATGCGCGGGCTGGTGCGCGACGAAGATCGGAGGGCGATGGCCGCCGCAGAGCGCACCACGAGCGCGATGGGTTTTCGCGGCCCCAATGACACGGGCGACGACGACCAGTGCTCGCCGCCACCATTGACTGCCCCAGAACGCCGCGCGCCGGGTTGCAGCGAGGCGTTGACCAAGCGGCTCGCGGCGCACCGGACGATGGCCCTTCAAGCGATGCTGACGCAGAACGCGGCCGTCGCCCTGGCTTCGCTGGCCCATGTCTTCGTGCTGCGCACCTTCGGTGCCGACTACCCGCGCGAAGCGTCGGCGCTGCAGGTGTCGCCGCAGTTGTCGGCGCATGTGCTGGAGGCCGCTGCGGACGATCTCAAGGCGAGCCGGGCATGGCAGGAGGTGGAGAAGGTTAAGGAGGCGTGGCGCGCTCGCCTCCCCGAAGACCAGGGCGCATGGCTCGCGTGGTTGATCGCGTTGCCCCAGGACGAGCTGATCGACCTGCTGGCGCTGTGCAGTGCGCTGACGGTGAACGCGCTGCCGGGCGCAAGTGCATCGGCCAGTGCCGACGCCATCGCGGCGGCGCTTGGCCTGGACATGGCCGAATGGTGGGAGCCGACCGCCGAGGCCTACCTGCACCATGTGCCGAAGGCGCAGATCATCGCGGCGCTGAAGGAGGCCGGGCCCGAGTTGGCTGGTGGCGGTGTCGAGGCGATGAAGAAGGATGCGCTGGTGAGCACAGCGGCATCGCGGCTGGCCGGCACGCGCTGGCTGCCGGAGCCGCTGCGTCTATCGCCAGGCTGACCGCGAAGTTGCCCGGAATGCGCGGGCGGAGTGAACCCGCCCGCGCCAACCGGATCGGAGGAGTCATGTGGCTGCTGGTTGCTCGCGAACCCCGGCCGGACGCGCCTGACTGGCCTGGCCGGCGCTTGCTCGCGGCCGTCGATGCGGTCGCGTGGCCGCTGATGTGGGTGCTGTTGATTCGGTATGCGCCGGGACCGGCAGGCCTTGTTGGCCCCTTCATCATGGCGCTCGCGGTGCTGCTCGGCCTCGGACGCTTGCATCGCGCGCTGTGGGTCAACCATCGCTATTGGTTCACGACCTGGCGTTGGGGGAAGGTGCTGGGCGCGTTGCTGCTGATCGGCGCCGTTCTCAAGATCACGATGCCGGCCTGAGCTCCCCTGGGGCCGAGGGCACCCCGCGCACGACGGGTGCTGTTCAGTGCGCAACCACTGGCCGCGCTTCGCTCCATTCGTCGAGGTCAGAGCTTCGCCACGCCACAGCGCGGGGACCGAGGCGCACTGGGCTCGGGAACTTGCGGTCCGCGATGAGCCGATAGATGGTCGAGCGGCCCAGGCCCGTCATCCGCATGACGGTGGGCATGCGCAGGAACATCGGCGTCACGGCCTCGGTGCGGCGGGGCGTTGGTACAGACGGGTTGCGTTGCACAGGTTGTCTCCGGTGAGAGGCATATCGGCAACTCTAGGATGCGAGCGGTATCGGCAACGTGCTGGATTCGGGGCGAAATCCTGCATGACCGTTCACATCCTGGCAGCCGATACAGACCGCTGCGCAGTCAAAATCGGACGCGGGCGCAGTGCCGCATCGGATCAGGCGCTCGCCACCTCGTTCGCGCGCCGAGCCTTTCTGGCTGCAACGCGTGGCGCCTTGGTCTGACCAGCAGACACCTTGCCTTGTTCAACGTTCGCGAGCAGCGCTGCCCAGGCGCTCAACGCAGCCGCTCGCTCGGCAAAGTAGTCGTGCCGGTCATAGATGCCTTCGACATTGCCCAGCTTGTGATTGAGCGAGCGCTCGGCGACGAAGCGATCAACGCCGAGACCGGCGAGGTGCGTTCGCGCGGTCCGCCTCATGTCGTGCACGGTGAAGTGCTCTATGTCGAGAACCTTCAGGCGCTTGAGCGCAACGTTGAGGGTGTCGGGGCCGACATGCTCGTACCGATTCTTTCGATCCACGCCCATGCGCGAACGGACAAGGCGGCGAGCTGGAAAGACGTAGGGCTTGCCAAACGAAAAGACCCGGGCTTCCTTGAGCCAGGTAATCACAGGTTCTGCCAGAGGGATACGGATAGACGAGCGGGTCTTCGTGCTCTCCTTGGCCAGGGTCCAGATGCCCGCGTCAAGATCGAATGCGTCCCAGCGAGCCGACAGCAGCTCCATCTTGCGGACGCACAACGCCAGCAGCAGCCAGACAGCCAACTCGTTCTCGCGCCCGTAGTTCTGCGTTGTCCGCATGGCCCGCGCGAGTTGCTGCAGCTCTTCCACGGTCAGCCAACGGTCGCGCGATACCTCGTCACCGCCGGCATCGACCAGGTCGAAGTCGGCCGCCGGATTGCGGTCGATCCAATGGTTGCGCACGGCCATCCGGAACATGCGGCTCATGTAGCGCAGCGCGTCGTTCGCCACGGTCGGCGCGCCACCGGCGACGATGCGGGTCAGCACGCGGTCGATGTGGGCCGGCTGCACATCAGGCGGCGCGACCGGCCCCAGCACCGGATTGATGTGCTTGCGCAGGACGCGCGCCACGACTTCCGGATGCTTGTAGCGTGGCTGGATGTACTTCGCGAACCAGACTTCGCTGAGCCGCTGCACCGTGGGCACTTCGAGCAGCAGCGCCTTCTCGGCCTGCTTGGCTGCCGTCACGTCAATGCCGCGCTCGATCTGTGCTCGGTCCTGCCGCACCTGTTCGCGCGCGTCCTTCAGCGACAACTCCGGGTAGCGCCCGAGCACCTTTTCCTTGGATCGGCCGTTCAGCCGGTAGCGGAGGATCCACGAGGCCTTGCCGGCCTTCGCGGCGGTGGTGCTCGCGACGAAGGTCAGGCCTTCGCCAACGCCGCGGTCAACGGCGCCTGCAGCCAGCAGGCCCTTGAGTTCGCGGTCGGTGATTGGTCGTTGCTGTGTGTTCATGTCCCATCGGCTCCTGTGAGGCTGTGGGGTTTTTTGTCGAGTGAACGCGCCAAGAGCGCCGCGAACCCGAAAAACCCCACAGTAAACCCCACAGGTTGCGCGCGCTTCGCTGCGACGCCCTGGGACGACTCGGGACAAAATATCCTTACACGACAGTGGGTTAGATCATTTCAGAGGATCGTTTGAGACCCCCTGAAACCTCACTCAATGTTTTGAACCTGCTCGCGCATCTGCTCGATGAGGACCTTCAGTTTCATCGACGTCTGGGATGTCTCGATGGCCGCGGACTTCGACCCGAGCGTGTTGGCTTCGCGGTTGAGTTCCTGCATGAGGAAATCCAGCCGCTTGCCCACCGCGCCGCCGCGTCCGAGGATCCGCCGGACCTCCCCCAGGTGCGTCTGCAGTCGGGTGAGTTCCTCGTCCACATCGATGCGCGAGGCATAGAGCACGATCTCCTGACGGATCCGGTCCTCGTCCAGCGTGGCGCCTGCTTCGCGGATGCGTTGGTTGAAACGTTCCTGCTGGGCGGCCACGAGCTGCGGAATGCGCGGGGCGACGTCGCGGGCGAGCGTCTCCATCTTCGCCACGCGTTCGAGCAGCAACGCCCCGAGTTTCTCGCCCTCTCGTGCGCGGCTCGCCGTGAACTCCTCGAGTGCACTGGCCAGTGCACCCAGGCAGGCGTCGCGGAATTCGTCGAGGGGCAGCGTGTCCGCTTCGAACATGCCCGGCCATCGCAGCACGTCGTTCACGGTCAGAGGGGCCGCTTCCGGCATCTTTCCGCGGACCTGGGCGTTGAGTTCCACGAGGCGGATGAGCAGAGGCTCGTTGATCTCGAGCAAGGCAGGCGTGGCCGTCCCGCGGTTCAGGCCGATCCGGCATTCCAGCTTGCCGCGAGTGAGTCTGCCGCCGAGCACCTCGCGCATCGCGGGCTCGAACACGCGGAACTCCTCCGGTGCCCGGAACGAGATGTCGAGATAGCGATGATTGACCGACCGGAGCTCGAGCGAGAGTGTCCCGAGCGGCAGGTCACGCGTCACGGCCGCGTAGCCGGTCATGCTGTAGATCATGGAGTGTGCTTTACAGAAGGGCGCCCTGCGCCGGAGAATCGGGCGGCGAAACGATAGCACACCCGGAATTCCAACGACCAGAGCGCATCCGCTGGTCGACACGCGAGCAACCACCATGAGACCGAGCGGCCGAGCGAGCCACGAACTGCGACCGGTGCGACTGCACCGTCATTTCACGAAACACGCCGAGGGATCGGTGCTCGTCGAGTTCGGCGAAACGAAGGTCATCTGCACGGCGAGCGTCGACGAGAAGGTGCCGCCGTTTCTGCGGGGCAAGGGGCAGGGCTGGGTCACTGCCGAATACGGCATGCTCCCCCGCTCCACGCACACCCGCATGGATCGGGAGGCTGCGCGCGGCAAGCAGTCCGGGCGTACGCAGGAGATCCAGCGACTGATCGGGCGCAGCCTGCGCGCCGTGGTCGACCTCGATGCGCTCGGCGAGCGCACCATCCAGGTCGACTGCGACGTGATCCAGGCAGACGGCGGGACGCGCACGGCATCGATTTCCGGTGCGTTCGTCGCCGTGCACGACGCGCTGAACCACCTCGTCTACCAGGAGACGATCGAGCGCGTACCCGTTCGCGATTTCGTTGCTGCCGTCTCGGTCGGTGTGCACGAGGGCGTGCCCGTGCTGGATCTCGACTACGCCGAGGACTCCTCGTGCGAGACGGACATGAATGTCGTGATGACCGGTCGCGGTCAGCTCATCGAGGTGCAGGGCACCGCCGAAGGCACGCCGTTCACGCGCGCGGAACTGTCCGAAATGCTCGATCTCGCCGAGGCCGGCATCGGGCAGATCGTTGCCCAGCAGCGGGCCGCGCTCGGTCTGTAGGGAGTCGGGTTCCGATGGACAGACTGGTCGTGGCGAGCAACAACGCGGGCAAGCTGCGCGAGATCGCCGAAATCCTCTCCCCGCTCGAAATCACGCTCGTGCCCCAGTCCTCGCTCGGTGTTCCCGAGGCGGAGGAGCCTCACGACACCTTCGTCGAGAACGCCCTCGCAAAAGCGCGTCACGCCGCGCGGATCAGCGGTCTCCCGGCGCTCGCCGACGACTCCGGCATCTGCGTGCGCGCCCTGGCCGGCGAGCCCGGTGTGCACTCGGCGCGATTCGCAGGCGAACCGCGCAGTGACGAACGCAACAACCGGCATCTGATCGAGCGGCTTGCCGGGCGCGACGACCGATCGGCGCACTACTGCTGCGTGATGGTGCTCATGCGACACGGCGACGATCCGGAGCCGCTCATCGCGGACGGTCGCTGGTACGGGGAGATCGTCGACGTGCCGCGGGGGGAAGGCGGGTTCGGTTACGACCCGCACTTTCTCCTGCCCGCGCTCGGCAGGACTGCGGCGGAACTGTCTGCCGGCGAGAAGCACGCGATCAGTCACCGCGGTCAGGCACTCCGGCGGCTGGTGGAGATCCTGCGCGCCGACGGCTGACTGCCCGCCTACTTGCGCGGGTTCTTGCCCGTGCCGCGCGCCTTCCGGGACGCTGAAACGCCGGTCGATCGCGTCCCTTCGGCGGGTTGCGCCGTCTTGCCCTGCTGCCTGAACAACGCGCTGATCGCGTTCGCGGAACTTGGCGAGCCGGTCGGCGCGATCACCCGTTCCCGGCTGGTCGCGCCCGCACCGTCGGATTTTCCTCCACCCCCCTTTCGGGTCGTCTTCCTCGGCTTGGCGGTCGTGCGCGATCCTGTTGCCGGTCTGGATTTCGCCGCGGCCTCGTCGACGGTGCGCGTACGGGCGGCCTTCCTGGCGGTCGAGCGTGTTCCGGTACTGGCCGGCGGATTTTCGGGTACGGGCGCGACCTGTTCGCTGATGGCGGTCAGCATGTCCACGGACGACGTGTTCGATTCCCGTGCCGGAGCATCCGGCGCGGCGGACGGTGCGTCCTGCGAGGCGGCCTTGTCGAGGCGCAGCTTCGCATAGGAGCCCGGTGCATCCTCGATCACGCGAAGGCCTCCGTCTCCCGGTGTTCGTGCCGCGACCTTGCCGCCGCCGAACCCGGCGATCCACGCGCCCCAGTCGGACCACCACGAGCCTTCGTGGCGAGCCGCGCTCGCGAGCCACTGGTCTGCCGAATCCGGCATCTGCTCGTTCGTCCAGTAGGAGTACTTCTGGGCCGCCGGTGGATTCACGATGCCGGCGATGTGTCCCGAACCCCCGAGCACGAAGCGCACGGGGCCCGTGAACAGGCGCGCTCCCGCGTAGGTCGATTTCCACGGGGCGATGTGATCCTCCATCGTGGAGATGAAATACGTCGGCGTCGTGACCTTCTTTAACTCCATCGGCTCGCCGGCCACCGACACCGCTCCCGGCTTCGAGAGGAGATTCCTGATGTACATGTTCCGGAGATAGAACGTGTGCATCCTCGCGGGCATGCGGGTCGAGTCGGAATTCCAGTAGAGCAGGTCGAACGGGAACGGCTCCTTGCCGAGCAGGTAGTTGTTGACCACGAACGACCAGATCAGATCGTTGTCCCGCAGCAGGTTGAAAGTCCCCGCCATCTCGTCGCCCTCGAGGTAGCCACGGGTCGCCATGCGCTTCTCGAGACTGGCGACCGTCTGCTCGTCGACGAAGACGCCGAGTTCGCCGGGTTCGGCGAAATCGATCATGGTCGTGAAATACGTCACGCTCTTCACGCGCTTCGCCTGTCCCCGCGCGCGCAGCCAGGACATCAGGCACGCCGTCAGCGTTCCGCCGAGACAGTATCCGATCAGGTTCACGGCGGACTCGCCGGTGGCGTCCCGGATCGCATCCATCGCGGCGAGGGGGCCTTCGAGCAGGTAGTCGTCGAAGGTCTTGTGCGCGAGCCGGCCATCCGGGTTCACCCAGGAAATCACGTATACCGTCAGACCGCGGTCGACGGCCCACTTGATGAAGGAATTCTTCGCGCGCAGGTCGAGGATGTAGTACTTGTTGATCCAGGGAGGCGTGATGAGCAGGGGCGTCCGGTCGACCTGTGGGGTGGTCGGTTCGTACTGAAGCAGCTGCATCAGGTCATTCTGGAAGACGACCTTGCCCGGTGTCGTGGCGACGTTCTTCCCGAGTTCGAAGGCATCGTAGTCGGTCATCGAGATCGCGAGCTTGCCGTGGCCGCGTTCGAGATCCTTGAGCAGGTTGTTCAGGCCGTTCAGGAGATTCTGTCCGCCCGTTTCCACGGTCGCCTTCAGAACCTCGGGGTTCGTGAGCGCGAAGTTCGACGGAGCGAGTGCGTCGACGTACTGACGCGTGAAGAACTTCACCTTGCGCGCAGTCTGCTTGTCGAGACCCTGGGTCTCGGCCACGGCGCGCTGTATGTGGTCGGCTGCGATCAGATAGGACTGCTTCACGTAGTCGAAGACGAAATTGTTTTCCCAGAGCTCGCCCCGGAAGCGGTTGTCGCCCCGCTGCGGTTCCTTCACGGGATCCGCGGGCGCGCCCTGCACGCGCTGCAGCACGCTGTTCCAGAGCTTCATGTAGTCGTCCCAGGCGCGCATCTGGAACTCCGCGAGTTTCGCGGGATCCGTCAGGAACCTGGTGCCGAGCTCCATGAAGGCCTGCGTGATGCCCAGTTCTTCCATGTCGCGGAGCATCTCGACCTGAGGCTGGCGTTCGAGAAACTTCGACGTCACGTCCGCGGACAGTTCCGCGATCTGGATCAGCGACTTCTGAAGCTTCTCTGGGTCGATGCCGGGAGCCGGCCGGGCCTCGTCTGCCATGATGGACAATCCTCGCTCAGGGTCGCGGCGCGTGAAACCTGTAGGCGCCGTCGCTGCCGACGGTGCGCCGGACGCGGCCGCGATGGAAAAGGTAGTTGAGATGCGCGATGGCTTCGCCCATCGCGAAGAAGAGCTGGTGCACGTCGAGTTCGCGCCGGAACAGGACAGGCACGATCTCGGCCGCCGTGCGCGGTTCGCTGCAGGCCGCGACGAGTTCCTCGAGGCGCTCGGCGTGGTGATCCTCGAGGGCACGCACCCGTGCCTTGATGCCGCGGAACGGCAGACCGTGCGACGGAAGCACGAGCGTGTCGTCGGGAAGTCCGGCGTATGCGCGTATCGAGGAGAGGAACTGCGCGACCGGATCCCCGTCGGGCTGCGTCGACCACACGCTCACGTTCGTGCTGATCTTCGGCAGGAGCATGTCTCCCGAGATCAGCATCCCGAGTTCCCGGGAGTACAGCGACGCGTGCTCGGGGGCATGCCCGTGGCCGACGATCACTTCCCACTCGTGCAGGCCGAGTCTCAGGCGATCACCGTGCATGATGCGGCGGAACGTCCGTGGCGGCGGGCTGATCACGTTGCGGTAGCTCGTCGGACGCGTCGTGACGGCGTCCAGACGTTCCTCGTCGAGCCCGTGCGCGCCGTAGAGCGGACGCAGATTGTCGGAGTCGTACCCCGACGTGGACTCGAACAGGGCATGGGCGGTGAGGTATTCCGCCTCCGTCATCAGCATCGGGACGTCACGGGTCCCGACGAACCAGCCTGCCTGGCCGAAGTGATCCGGGTGATAATGCGTGATCACGATCTGCTCGATCGGCGCGTGCGTCTCGAGCAGTACCTGCCAGGCTTTCCGCGTCTTGTCGGTGTTGATGCCCGTGTCGACGACCGTCCAGCCAGCATCTCCCCGCAGCAGCCAGAGATTGATGTGGTTCAGCGCGAACGGCAGCGGCATCCGGATCCACCGGACATCCTCGGCGAGCGCGACCCATTCCGCCGGCGCCGGTGCGTCGGGGTACGGGAACGACAGTTCGTCGTGCCGGAGCGAGCGGGTGGTCAGGGCGGACAGGGGGGGTGGCATCGTGACGGGCTTCGGAATGAACGGCACTCGCCGCTCGTGGCAGTGTCTTCTTATACTCGCATGATAACGCAATGTTGCGGTGCACAAAAGACGACGATCCTCATGGTCAGCGACAGCAATAAGACCTTTACGATCACCGATCTCGCGCGGGAGTTCGGTCTCACGACCCGTACCATCCGGTTCTACGAGGACCACGGCCTCATCTCGCCGACGCGGAAGGGGCGCAATCGTGTCTACGACAAGCGTGACCTCGTACGCCTGAAGCTCACGCTTCGCGGCAAGCGCCTCGGATTGCCGCTGACCGAGATTCGCGAACTGCTCGACATCTACGACGCGGCCCAGGACGAGGGCGAGCAGCTCGTGCAGTTCCTCGCCACGCTGCGCAAGCGGCGCGAAGCGCTGGAGCAGCAGCGAGAGGACATCGAGGCGACCCTGACGGAAATTCGGGCTTTCGAGGCTCAGTGCCGCAAGCTCCTGGATGCGCCGGCGCCGCGCGTGACCCGCAGGCGGACGCCCGCGGACTCAAATTGACGTTGACGTAAGCGGAACATAGACTCGGATACCCACCCCTGCCGCGTGCCGGGGACGTATCCGAACCGTTCACGAAAGACAAACGGCGACCACCATGCACAAGAGCTTCCCCACCCTCGACTTCCACCTCGGCGAGACGATCGACATGCTGCGCGCGACCGTCGAGCAGTTCGCGCAGAGCGAGATCGCGCCACGCGCGCAGGAGATCGACGCGAGCAACGAGTTCCCGATGGGCCTCTGGCGCAAGCTCGGACAGCTCGGCCTCCTCGGGATCACGGTCGAGGAGGAATTCGGCGGTGCGGGCCTCGGCTACCTCGCGCACATCGTCGCCATGGAGGAGATCAGTCGGGCGAGCGCCGCGGTCGGGCTCTCCTACGGGGCACATTCGAATCTGTGCGTGAATCAGATCCGCCGGAACGGCACGCGCGAGCAGAAGCAGCGCTATCTGCCGCGGCTGATATCGGGCGAGCACGTCGGGGCGCTCGCGATGAGCGAGCCGGGCGCCGGGTCCGATGTGGTCTCGATGCGCCTGCGCGCCGAACGGAAAGGCAGCCGTTACGTCCTGAACGGGAGCAAGATGTGGATCACGAACGGCCCCGACGCGAATGTGCTCGTCGTCTATGCCAAGACCGACCCCGGGGCGGGTCCGCGCGGAATCACCGCCTTCCTGATCGAGAAGGGCTTCCCGGGCTTCTCCACGGCGCAGAAGCTCGACAAGCTCGGCATGCGCGGCTCGAATACCTGCGAGCTCGTGTTCGAGAACTGCGAGGTCCCCGAGGAGAACGTGCTCGGCGAGGTGGGGCGCGGGGTGAATGTGCTCATGAGCGGGCTCGACTTCGAGCGAGCCGTGCTCTCGGGCGGTCCCGTCGGGATCATGGCTGCCTGCCTGGATGCCGTTCTGCCCTACCTCCACGACCGCCGTCAGTTCGATCAGCCGATCGGCGAGTTCCAGCTCATGCAGGGCAAGCTCGCGGACATGTATTCCACGATGATGGCCTGTCGTGCCTACGTCTATGCGGTCGGTCAGGCCTGTGACCGCGCCAGCTCGCCGGATGCCGTGCGCGCGCTGCGCAAGGACGCCGCAGGCGCCATCCTCTACTCGGCCGAAAAGGCCACCTGGATGGCGGGCGAGGCGATCCAGTGTCTCGGCGGCAACGGCTACATCAACGACTATCCGACCGGACGCCTCTGGCGCGACGCCAAGCTCTACGAGATCGGTGCCGGGACGTCTGAAATCCGTCGCTGGCTGATCGGCCGCGAGCTGTTCGGGGAGACCGCCTGAACCGGGCAGGCGCATGTCGACCGATCGCGTGATGACGGCCATCGATTCCGGGCTCGTGGACGGGGCGGATCTCGCACACGAGATCGCGCGTTCGATGCTGGAGGGGTTCGATCGGCACTACCGGATCTTCCGGGAGATGTCCCGCGACGCGCGCCGGCGGTTCGAGGCACGTGACTGGCCGGCCGTGCACCGTGCACACGCCGAGCGCATCGCGTTCTACGATCGTCGGGTACAGGAGACCGTCGAGCGCCTCACGCGGGAGTTCGACGCCGAACATCTGCGGGAGGCGCTGTGGTCCCGGATCAAGCTCCACTACGTGGGCCTGCTCACGGACCACCGGCAGCCGGAACTCGCGGAGACGTTCTTCAATTCCGTGAGCTGCAAGCTCCTGCACCGCACCTACTACCACAACGACTTCATCTTCGTGCGCCCGGCCGTGGCCACGGAACTGCTCGATGCGGATGCGCCGTCGTACCGGAGCTACTACCCGAACAAGATCGGGTTGCGCGCCGTGATGCGCCGGATACTCGCCGATACCGGGCTCACGCTCGGATTCCACCGGCTGCGCCGCGATCTGCTCTGCGTGCTCCGTGCCGCACGCGCCGGACTGCCGAAGCCGTTTCGTGCCGAGGCCAACCACCAGATCCAGGTGCTCTGCTCGCCGTTCTTCCGGAACAAGCGGTGCTATCTGATCGGCAAGGTCGTCAACGGTGAGCTCGAGCTTCCGTTCGCGATTCCTATCGTCCACGACGACGAGGGTGGCCTCACGCTCGACGCGCTGCTGCTCGATGCCCGGCAGATCGCGCCGCTGTTCGCGTTCAGCCGGGCGTACCTCATGGCGGACATGTCCGTGCCGTCCGCCTTCGTTGCCTTTCTCGCGAGCATGCTGCCGCGCAAGCCCAAGGCCGAGCTCTACACCGCCCTCGGGCTGCAGAAGCACGGCAAGACGCTGTTCTTCCGGGACTTCCTCCATCACCTCAAGCACTCCACGGACGACTTCGTGCTCGCACCGGGCATCCGGGGGCTCGTGATGATCGTGTTCACGCTGCCGTCCTATCCCTACGTGTTCAAGGTGATCCGCGACAGGATCTCGCCGACCAAGGACGTGAGTCGCGAGATCGTCAAGGAGAAGTACATGCTCGTGAAGCGGCACGACCGCATCGGCCGCATGGCCGACACGCTGGAGTACGCGGATGTCGCCTTTCCGCGCGCGCGCTTCACGCAGGGCCTCATCGACGAACTCATGGCCGAGGCGCCTTCCCTGATAGAGGAAGACGGCGACGCGATCGTCGTGAAGCACCTCTACATCGAACGGCGCATGAAGCCGCTCAACATCTTCCTCGACGACGCCGACGATGCGCAGGCACGGGACGCCGTCGTCGACTACGGCAACGCGATCAAGGAACTGTCCTCGGTGAACATCTTCCCCGGGGACATGCTCTTCAAGAACTTCGGCATCACGCGCGGCGGCCGCGTCGTCTTCTACGACTACGACGAGATCGTCTACATGACCGAGTGCAATTTCCGCCGCATCCCGGAGGCACGGACGCCCGAGGACGAGATGTCGGCCGAGCCCTGGTACCCGGTCGGGCCGAACGACATCTTCCCGGAGGAATTCGCCCCGTTCCTGCTGTCGGGGACGAAGGTGCGCACGCACTTCCTGGCCCACCACGCCGACCTGCTCGACGCCGACTTCTGGAATGCGACCAAGCAGCGCGTGCAGGACGGATTCATCGAGGACGTCTTTCCCTATTCCCCGCGGGCGCGATTCGCGATCCGCTTCCCCCGACACTACCGGGGGCGCGTGCGACAATCGGCCCCCGAGCATTCCGGCAGTGTCACCACGGAGGATTCACCATGATCGAAGATCCGGTCGTCATCGTTTCCGCTGCCCGCACTCCGATGGGCGGTTTCCAGGGTGAGCTCGGCGGATTCGCTGCGCCCGAGCTCGGCGCGGTCGCCGTGCGGGCTGCCGTGGAGCGCGCCGGCGTGGCACCGGCCGACGTCGAGGAAGTGATCATGGGGTGCGTGCTGCCGGCCGGGCAGGGACAGGCGCCGGCCCGCCAGGCCAGCCTCGGCGCGGGTCTGCCGCTCGCAGCCGGATGCACGACCGTGAACAAGATGTGCGGGTCCGGCATGAAGGCCGTCATGTTCGCGCACGACCTGCTCGTGGCGGACACCAACCGGATCATGGTCGCCGGCGGAATGGAGAGCATGACGAACGCGCCGTACCTGCTGCCCAAGGCACGCGCGGGCTATCGCATGGGGCATCAGCAGGTCCTGGACCACATGTTCCTCGACGGGCTCGAGGACGCGTACGACAAGGGGCGGCTGATGGGCACCTTCGCCGAGGACTGCGCGGAGAAGTACGGCTTCACGCGCGCGGAGCAGGACGGGTTCGCGATCACGTCGCTCGAGCGCGCGCAACAGGCGAACACCGATGGTTCGTTCGCGTGGGAGATCGCACCCGCCACACTGAAGTCCGGCAAGGGGGACCGGTTCGTCGACCGGGACGAGCAGCCGTTCAAGGCGAACTTCGAGAAGATTCCGCAGCTGAAGCCCGCGTTCCGGAAGGACGGCACCGTGACCGCGGCCAACTCGAGTTCCATCTCGGACGGGGCGGCCGCGCTCGTGCTGATGCGTCAGTCGGAGGCCGAGCGCCGTGGGCTGTCGCCCGTTGCGCGCATCGTCGGACATGCGACGCACGCCCAGGAGCCCGGCTGGTTCACGACAGCGCCTGTCGCGGCGATGCGCAAGCTGCTCGAACGCACCGGCTGGCGCGCGGATTCCGTCGACCTGTACGAGGTCAACGAGGCGTTCGCGGTCGTCACGATGGCAGCGATGCGCGATCTCTCGCTGCCGCACGAGCGCGTGAACGTGCACGGCGGTGCCTGCGCGCTCGGTCACCCCATCGGCGCATCCGGTGCGCGGATCATCGTGACACTGCTCGGTGCGCTCCGGAAGCACGGGATGCGACGGGGGATCGCGAGCCTGTGCATCGGCGGGGGCGAGGCGACCGCACTCGCGGTGGAAATGGTCTGAGTCACCCGGCCCCGCGGCCGGAGTCGGTAGAAAGGAGAGGAGGCAATGAGCGAACAACGGATCGGGTTCATCGGTGTCGGCCTGATGGGACACGGCATGGCCAGGAACCTGCTCGAAAAGGGCTGGGCCGTGACGGTCCTCGGACACCGCAATCGCGCACCGGTCGAGGACCTCGTCGAGCGTGGCGCGCGCGACGGCGGCGACGTCGCGTCGCTCGTGCGGGATTCGGACATCGTCTTCCTGTGTGTCACGGGCACGCCGGAAGTCGAGGATCTCGTCTTCCGGGAGGCGGGCATTCTCGCGTCGTGCCGCGCCGGGCAGATCGTGATCGACACGTCCACCAGTCAGCCGGGCTCGACGCGGCGGCTGGTCGAAGCGTTCCGCGCGAAGGGCGTCCGCTTCGTCGACGCGCCGCTCACGAGAACGCCGGTCGAGGCGGAGCAGGGTCGACTCAACACGCTCGTCGGTGCCGATGCCGCGACGTTCGCGGAGATCGAACCGGTGCTGCGTGCGTTCTGTGAGAACGTCTTCCACATCGGCGACGTCGGTTCGGGGCACACCATCAAGCTCATCAACAATTTCGTCGCGATCGGCAGCGTCGCGCTGATCTCCGAGGCGCTCGTCGCGTGTGCGAAGCTCGGCGTCGAGCCCGCGCAGCTCGTGAAGCTCGTGAGCGTGGGTGCGATCAACTCCCCGATGTTCCAGATGGTGGCGGGTGGTGCCGCGGAAGGCGATTTCACGCGCATGAAGTTCGCGCTGAAGAACGCGGCGAAGGACGTCCGGTACTTCGTGCAGGAAATGACGGAAGCGCAGGTCGCGGGCGTCGTCACGAGTGCCGTGAACCAGAGCCTGAACCAGGCCATAGGTCTCGGCTTCGGAGCCCCCGACAAGCTGCTCGGGTCGCTCGTCGAGGCGCAGGCCGCTCTGAACAACGTCACCGTCGGACCCCGAGGCTGACGATACCGGCAGGGAGGCAGCAACATGGCGCGCGCACTGGATTTCTACTTCGATTTCTCCTCGCCCTACGGCTACATCGCCAGCACGAAGATCGACGCACTGGCCGGGAAGCACGGCAGGGAGGTGATCTGGCGCCCGATCCTGCTCGGCATCACGTTCAAGCGGACCGGTCAGGCGCCGCTGCCTTCCGTGCCCCTGAAGGGCGACTACTCCCGTCACGACTTCGCGCGAAGTGCGCGATACCACGGCGTGCCGTTCCGGCAGCCCTCGGTCTTTCCCATTCCCACACAGGCGCCCGCACGCGCGTTCCACTGGGTGAACGAGCGTGACGCCGACGCGGCGAAGGCCCTCGCGCACGCGCTCTATCGAGCCTACTTCCTGGACGACGTGAACATCTCGAATCCGTCCGACACGATCGCGATCGCGGAAGGACTCGGGCACGACGCCGACGCGCTGCGGGCGGCGCTCGAGGATGCCGCCCTGAAGGACAAGGTGAAGCTGGAAGTGGAGGCGGCGATCGCGCGGGGCGTGTTCGGATCCCCCTTCGTGTTCGTGGACGACGAACCGTTCTGGGGCGTGGACCGCCTGGACCAGATCGAGCGATGGCTCGAGTCGGGAGGGTTCTGAGTTGGTGCGCAGCGTCTGCGTGTTCTGCGGGTCGAGTCCCGGTGGCGATCCCGTCTACGTGGAGACGGCGCGCGAGACCGGCCGCGTGCTGGCGGAGGCCGGCGTCGGGATCACCTACGGAGGCGGGCGCATCGGCATGATGGGGGCAGTGGCCGACGGCGCGCTTGCCGCGGGCGGGCGTGTCGTCGGTGTCATTCCGGAGCCCCTCGAGAAGCGTGAAGTCGCCCATGACGGCCTGACGGAACTGCACGTCGTGGACTCGATGCACCGGCGCAAGCAGTTGATGGCGGACCTGTCCGACGCCTTCGTGATGCTGCCCGGCGGGTTCGGCACGCTGGAGGAATTCTGCGAGATCGTGACGTGGTCACAGCTCGGCATGCACGGGAAGCCCTGCGTGCTCGTGAACGTGCGGTCGTACTTCGGGCCGCTCGTCGCGATGTTCGATCACGCTCTCGCGGAGGGATTCGTGCGACCGGTGCACCGGGACATCGTGTGCGAGATCGCCCGGCCCGCCGAGCTGCTCGATGCCCTGCGGACCTATCGACCCCCGCAGGTCGAGCGCTGGCTCACGTCCGGCGCCACGTGAACGAGGCACGTGCGACGGCATTGCCGCGCAGCGGGGGCCGGCAGCCGGATCGCACCATGACGAACGACCACACTTGCATCGCGATTCCCCGACAGGGGATCGCTCCCCATCCGACCAGGAGATAACGAACATGCCCATCACGAAAGGTTGCAAGGCACTCGTCGACGAGGCCCGCGCGAAGATCCGGACGATCAGTTTCGAGGAAGCACGGAGCAAGCACGGTGATCCGGACGTCGTGTTCGTCGACATCCGCGACGTGCGGGAGCTCGAACGCGAAGGCATGGTTCCGGGCGCGTTCCATGCGCCACGCGGCATGCTCGAGTTCTGGATCGATCCGGACACCCCCTACTACAAGGACGTGTTCGGATCCGGCAAGGAGTTCGTCTTCTACTGTGCATCGGCGTGGCGTTCCGCGCTCGCGACGGCCGTCGCGCAGGAGATGGGCCTGAGCCCCGTCTGCCACATGGACGGCGGCTTCAACGGCTGGAAGAAGAACGGCGGGCCCGTCGCGGAGCGGTCAGAGAAGGCCGGGAAGTGAGGTGAGTGCGGCCATGTCGTCAGTCGTGTCAGGTCTCAACGTGCGGTCCGACGACTTCCGGCGCAATGCGGAAGCGATGGACGCGCTCGTGGCCGACCTGCGTGCGAGCGTCGCACGCGTCGCCGAGGGCGGCGGAGAGGCGGCGCGGAACAGGCACGTGGCGCGCGGCAAGCTGTTGCCGCGCGAACGCGTGCGCAGGCTCCTCGACATCGGTTCGCCGTTCCTCGAGCTCTCCCAGCTCGCCGCGTGGGGGATGTACAGGGACGAGTCGCCGGGCGCCGGAATCATCACCGGCATCGGTCGCGTGTCGGGCCGGGAGTGCGTGATCGTCGCGAACGACGCGACCGTGAAAGGGGGCACCTACTACCCCATGACGGTCAAGAAGCACCTCCGCGCACAGGAAATCGCCCAGCAGAACCGCCTGCCCTGCATCTACCTCGTCGATTCCGGTGGCGCGAATCTCCCGAACCAGGACGAAGTCTTTCCGGACCGGGAGCACTTCGGTCGCATCTTCTACAACCAGGCGAACATGTCCGCCCAGGGCATCGCGCAGATCGCCGTCGTGATGGGGTCGTGCACGGCGGGCGGCGCGTACGTGCCCGCGATGTCCGACGAGAGCATCATCGTGCGCAACCAGGGCACGATCTTCCTGGGCGGTCCGCCCCTCGTGAAGGCGGCCACCGGCGAGGTCGTGAGTGCCGAGGACCTCGGGGGCGCGGACGTCCACACCCGCGTTTCCGGTGTCGCCGATCACCATGCACAGGACGACGAACACGCGCTCGCGATCGCGCGCCGCATCGTCGCCAACCTGAATGGCGTGAAGCGACCGGACGGCGCGTTGCGGGAACCGCGCGATCCCGTCTACGCGGCAGAGGAGCTTCGCGGCGTGATCCCGACGGACCCGCGCAAGCCCTTCGACGTGCGCGAGATCATCGCGCGCATCGTCGACGGGAGCGAACTCGACGAGTTCAAGCAGAACTACGGCACGACCCTCGTGTGCGGTTTCGCGCACCTCTTCGGCTATCCGGTCGGCATCGTCGCGAACAACGGCATCCTGTTCTCCGAGTCCGCGCTGAAGGGTGCGCACTTCATCGAATTGTGCGCCCAGCGCGGCATTCCGCTCGTGTTCCTCCAGAACATCACGGGTTTCATGGTGGGGCGCAAGTACGAGTCCGGCGGGATCGCGAAGGACGGCGCGAAGATGGTGACCGCCGTCGCGTGCGCGCGCGTGCCGAAGTTCACCGTGATCGTCGGGGGAAGTTTCGGGGCAGGCAACTACGGCATGTGCGGCCGCGCCTACAGTCCGCGCTTCCTCTGGATGTGGCCGAATGCACGCATCTCCGTGATGGGCGGCGAGCAGGCCGCGAGCGTGCTCGCGCAGGTCAGGCGCGACGGCATCGAGTCGCGCGGCGGCACGTGGTCCCGCGAGGAAGAGGACGCCTTCAAGGCGCCCATCCGCGAGCAGTACGAGACGCAGGGACACCCCTATTACGCGAGCGCGCGCCTGTGGGACGACGGCGTGATCGATCCTGCCGACACGCGCATGGTGCTCGGCCTCGGGCTCTCGGCGGCCTGCAACGCGCCGGTCGAGCGGACTTCGTTCGGTATCTTCAGGATGTGATCTCATGAGCGAGCAGACAGTCAGAGTCGCGGTGACGCCCCCGGGTGTCGCGACCGTGACGATGTGTCGACCCGATGTACACAATGCCTTCGACGATGCGCTCATCGCCGAGCTCACGCGAGCGCTGAGGTCCGTCGACGAACTCGCCACGGCGAGGGTCGTCGTGCTCGCCGCCGAGGGCCGGAGCTTCTCGGCAGGCGCCGATCTCAACTGGATGAAGCGCATGGCCCACTATTCGGAGGGCGAGAATCTACGCGACGCCCTCCATCTCGCCGAGCTCCTGCGCACGCTGGACCGGATGCGCAAGCCCACGATCGCGCGGGTCCAGGGTGCTGCCTTCGGTGGCGGCGTCGGCCTCGTGGCGGCCTGCGACATGGCGGTCTGCGCGGCGGGCGCACAGTTCTCGCTGTCCGAGGTGAGGCTCGGGCTGATTCCCGCGGTGATCAGCCCCTACGTCGTGCAGGCGATCGGGGCTCGCGCGGCGCGGCGATATTTCCTGACGGCCGAGCGCTTCGCGGCCGACGAGGCCTGCCGGCTCGGACTCGTGAACGAAGTGGTCGAGCCGGCCGCGCTGGACGAGGCCGTGGAACGTTTCGTGTCGCATCTCCTGAAGGGCGGGCCGCATGCGATCGCGGCCGCGAAGGATCTGGTCCGGTCGGTCGCGGACCGGCCCATCGAGACCGCACTCATCGAGGACACTGCCCAGCGCATCGCGTCGATACGCGCGAGCGCTGAGGGGCGGGAGGGCATTGCCGCGTTTCTCGACAAGCGGACCCCTGCCTGGATGGATGGCACGGAGCAGCCGGAATGACGGGGTACGAGCGTGTTTGACAAGGTCCTGATCGCGAATCGCGGCGAGATCGCGTGCCGGATCGCGCGAACCGCGAAGCGGCTCGGTATCCGTACCGTGGCCGTCCACTCTGAGGCCGATGCGCGTGCGATGCACGTGAGTGTCTGCGACGAGGCCTTTCTGATCGGACCGCCTGCCGCGCGGGACAGCTATCTGCGATCGGACCGCATTCTGGAGGCCGCGCAGCGGGCCGGCGCCGATGCCATCCACCCCGGATACGGATTCCTGTCCGAGAACGCCGATTTTGCCGAAGCGGTCGAGGGGGCAGGACTGGTGTTCGTGGGCCCCCCCGCATCGGCCATCCGCGCGATGGGCTCGAAGAGCAACTCGAAGGCGATCATGGCGGCCGCCGGGGTGCCGCTCGTGCCCGGTTACCACGGAGAGTCGCAGGACGCGGAGGAACTGGCCACCGAAGCCGGGCGCATCGGTTACCCCGTCCTCATCAAGGCCTCCGCCGGCGGGGGAGGCAAGGGCATGCGGATCGTGCGGGACGCGCGCGCGTTCGCGGACGCGCTGGCATCGGCGCGGCGGGAAGCCGCCTCGGCCTTCGGCGACGACCGCATCCTGGTCGAGAAGTATCTGGAGCGCCCTCGGCACGTCGAGATGCAGGTGTTCGCGGACACGCACGGTAACGCGCTGCACCTGTTCGAGCGCGACTGCTCCGTGCAGCGGCGACATCAGAAGGTTCTCGAGGAGGCGCCCGCGCCGGGGCTCGACGGCCAGCGCCGCCGCCAGATGGGGTCTGCCGCTCTCGCCGCGGCGAGAGCCGTGAACTACGTCGGCGCCGGTACCGTGGAGTTCATCCTCGACGCGACCGGGCAGTTCTTCTTCATGGAGATGAACACGCGACTGCAGGTGGAGCACCCGGTCACCGAGATGATCACCGGCATCGACCTCGTCGAGTGGCAGCTTCGCGTCGCGGCGGGCGAACCCCTGCCTCTCGCGCAGGATCAGGTGCCCCTGCACGGGCACGCGATCGAGGCGCGCATCTACGCCGAGGATCCGGCGCGCGACTTCCTGCCCGCGATCGGCCGGCTCGATCACCTGCGGGAGCCTGCAAGGTCGGAGCACGTACGCGTGGACACGGGCGTTCGTGAGGGGGACGACATCTCGCCGCACTACGATCCGATGATCGCCAAGCTCGTCTGCTGGGATCTCGATCGTGCCGGCGCCCTGCGGCGCATGCGACGCGCTCTGGCCGACTACGAGATCGCGGGTGTCACCACCAATCTCGATTTTCTCGCCTCGGTCGTCACGCACCGTGCGTTCGCGGAAGCCCATCACGACCCCGGACTGCTCGATACGGGACTCATCGAGCGTTACCGGTCCGAACTCTTCGAGGATCGCGGTCCGGCGGGGGACGACGTCATCGCGGTCGCGGCACTGTCCCGTCTGCTCGCGTCGCGGTCGCGTGCCCGCGAGCGGGCTTCCCGCTCGTCGGATCCGTACTCCCCGTGGAACCTCGCGACCGGCTGGCGGCTCAACGAGGACAACCATCACGCTCTCGAATTCCGTGACGGCGAGCGGCAGGTGGCGGTCATCGCACACTTTCGCGCGCGTGGATACGAGCTCGAACTGAACGGGCGCCGCGTTTTCGTGGACGGCGAGGAGATCGGCGACGGGACGCTGGCGGTGACCATCGACGGTGCCCGACTGCTCGTACGCACGGTCGTCCGGGGCAACGAGATCACGATCTTCGCGCACGGGCGATCCCACCGGCTGGCGTTGCACACGCGGGAAGCGGAGCGCGATGCAGGGGACGGGGGATCGCTCGTCTCGCCGATGCCGGGCACCGTCATCGGGGTACTCGTGCGCCCGGGTGATGTCGTGGAGCGTGGCGCGCGGCTCATGCTCGTCGAGGCCATGAAGATGGAGCACACGATCACTGCACCGGGCGCGGGTGTCGTGCGCGAGATCTTCTTCGCGCCGGGTGACCCTGTCGGCGAGGGCGTCGAGCTGCTTGCATTCGAGCCGGCTTCGCCGACTCACGACGAGGAGGGCAAACGATGATCCGATTTCCCGAATCCGTCCGGCTTGTGGAGGTCGGCCCGCGGGACGGACTGCAGAACGAACCGGTCATGGTGCCGGCTTCGGTCAAGGTCGAACTGATCGAGCGCCTCGCGGACGCCGGCCTGCCCGCGGTCGAGGCGACGAGTTTCGTCTCCCCGCGATGGGTCCCGCAGATGGCGGACGCGGCGGAGGTCATGGCGCGAGTCCGGCGCCGCGCGGGCGTGAGCTATCCCGTGCTGGTACCGAACCTGAAGGGGCTCGACGCGGCGATTGCCGCAGGCGTGGAGGAGATCGCGGTGTTCGGCGCGGCGTCGGAAGCCTTCTCGCGCCGGAACATAAACTGCGGCATCGACGAATCGCTCGACCGCTTCGCACCGGTCTGCGAACGCGCTCTCGCCCAGGGGCTGCGCGTACGCGGTTACGTTTCGGTGGTGCTCGGCTGTCCGTTCGAGGGAGACGTCGCGCCCGAATCGGTCGCGCACGTGTCGCTGCGTCTCCACGAAATGGGCTGTTACGAAGTGTCGCTGGGCGACACGATCGGCGTGGGCACCCCGGGACGGACACAACGCATGATCGAGGCCGTCTCGCGAGCCGTTCCGGTCGAGCGACTCGCAGGCCATTTTCACGACACCTACGGGCAGGCGCTCGCGAACATTCTCGCGGCCCTGGACTGCGGTGTATTGACTTTCGACTGTTCCGTGGCGGGTCTCGGCGGCTGTCCGTACGCACCCGGTGCGACGGGGAATGTCGCCACCGAGGACGTCCTGTTCATGCTCGACGGCCTCGGCATTCGAACCGGCGTCGACATGGACAGCCTCGTCGCGACGGGGCAGTTCATCTGCGAGGCCATCGGCCGCACGAACAATTCCCGGGCAGGACGCGCGCTCGCGCTCAAACGTGAGCGACATGCCGCCTGAACGTGGTCCGGCCCCGCCGGCGCGTGACGGGATGCCCGTCGAGTCGCCCTGCATCAAGGTCTGCGTGATGGACGAGGTGACCGGGCTGTGCCGCGGGTGTCTTCGGACACTCGACGAGATCGCGTGGTGGTCGGGCATGAGCGACCACGAGAAGCGTGACGTGCTCGCCCGCCTCGAGGCGCGGCGATCGCAATGCGAGGGCTGACACCGCACCCGTCCCGACCGACGAACGGTCTTTCCGCTGAACGAATCCTGTCATCGAGTGAATCATCATGCCGCTATCCCCACCCGCACCCCGCAAGCCGAAGCACACCCGTACGGTCGAATGCCGCGGATACCATCGTGAAGATGGCCTCTGGGACATCGAGGGGCACCTGGTCGACACCAAGCCGTTCGATGTTCCGAACATGGATCGTCCGGGCGGCGTCCTGCACGCCGGGGAGCCGATGCACGAGATGTGGATCCGCCTCACGGTGGACATCGATCTCCTGATCCACGACGTCGAGGTCGTGACGGACTGGGGCCCCTATTCGGGCTGTGCCGCGATCACGCCCAACTTCCAGGCGCTCAAGGGGCTGCGCATCGTGCCGGGTTTCACGATGAGAACGCGGGCACTGCTGGGAGGAACCAAGGGATGCACGCATCTGGTCGAACTTCTCGGGCCCGTGGCGACGACCGTGTACCAGACGCTGTACGGTGCGCGCGAGCGGAAGAAGCCGTCAGGCAGCGATGGCAATCGGCCGGCTCTCATCGACACCTGCCACATGTACGCCGCGGACGGCCCGCTCGTGCGCAGCCGCTGGCCTGCGTGGGCGCGCGATCCGGAAACGACCGAGGGGAGCGAGACCCGTTGAGGCGTACCCGGAAGTTCCCCGCCACCGGCGGGAAGATGCACCCATGAGCGCGAAACCGCTAGCCGGCGTTCGGGTACTCGATCTCACGCGACTCCTGCCGGGACCGATGTGCACGCTCCATCTCGCGGATCTCGGTGCGGACGTGATCAAGGTCGAGGACACGGGGGCGGGAGACTATGCGCGCACGCTCGCGATGCCGGAAGGGCGGCTCGCTCCCGTCTTTCTCGCCATCAACCGCAACAAGCGCTCCTTCCGGCTCAATCTGAAGCAGCCGGAGGGCGTGAAGGTGTTCCTGGATCTCGCCCGAACCGCCCACGTGGTCGTGGAAGGCTTCCGGCCGGGCGTGGTGGACCGCCTCGGCGTCGGTTTTGAGTCGGTGCGCGCGGTGAATGCGGGGATCGTCTACTGCTCGATTTCCGGATACGGTCAGACGGGTCCCTATCGCGGGCTCGCGGGTCACGACCTCAACTACTGTTCGTTCGCCGGCTTCACGGACCAGGCCGGTACGCCCGACGGTCGGCCTGCGATCCCGAACTTCCAGGTGGCCGACATTCTCGGGGGAGCCCTGGTCCCGGCGATGGGAATTCTCGCCGCACTGTTCGACGCGCAGCGAACCGGACAGGGACGTCACGTCGACGTCGCGATGACGGAAGGCGTGCTTGCGCACAACGTTCAGGCGCTGAGTGCGACGGTCCTGCGCGGGCGTCCCGATCCGGCAGGGCGCGACCTGCTTTCCGGAGGCGAGGCCTGTTACAACGTGTACCGGACTAGCGACGGCCGCCACATGGCCGTGGGGGCACTCGAGCCGAAGTTCTGGGAAGAGGTCTGCGACGTGCTCGAACGGCCGGAACTCAAGCGGCATCACTGGGCGGGAGACGGCGATCCCGCCGAAGCCATCGAGGTGCTGCGCACCATCTTCGCGACCCGGACGCAGCAGGCGTGGGTCGAGGCGTTCGCGGGCCATGACTGCTGCGTGAGTGCGGTTCGCGGTTTCGACGAATCGCTCGACGATCCGCACTACACGGCCCGCGGAATGTTCGTGCGCGCCGAGCATCCGCAGGCCGGCGAAGTCCTTCAGATGGCACCGCCGTTCAGGATGACGGACTTCGCATTCGAGGTCGAGCGGCCCGCACCCGCGCAGGGCGAACACACGAACGAGATCCTGCGCGCGCTCGGCTACTCGGACGAGAAGATCTCGTCACTCGCCCAGGACGCCGTGATCTGATCCGGCGTGCCCCCGGTCCGCGCGACGCGCCGACGTCGTTTCCGTGGCGGTTTCGGGGGTCAGAGGGATTCGACGAACCGGACGAGCGCGTCGCGATCGGACTTCGTCATCGCCGCGAAAGCATCCCGGGCACGCCGGGCTTCTCCGTCGTGCCAGAGGATCGCCTCGGTCACGTTGCGGGCCCGCCCGTCGTGCAGCAGGTCCGTGTGGCCGCTCACCGTTCGTTGCAGGCCGATGCCCCAGAGCGGGGCCGTACGCCATTCCCGTCCGTCGGCCTCGAAGTCCGGCCGACCGTCCGCGAGGCCGTCTCCCATGTCGTGCAGGAGCAGATCCGTGTAGGGATGGAACGCGACGTTCCGGAGGGCACGGAACGCGGCGTCCTTTCCGGTCGTGAGCGTCGGGACGTGGCACGCGTCGCAGCCCGCGGCGGCAAACAGTCCGGCGCCGTGCGCCACCGCGGGATCGTCCGCGTGCCGCCGGGCAGGGACCGCGAGCGCATGCAGATAGAACGTGATGTTGTTGAGGCGGCTCGGCAGGACCTCCGGGCGGTACGTGTTGCCCGTGCACCCACCCTGGCCGCTGCACTTGCTGGACGAGGGCAGGTCGAGGCACGCGCTCTGCACGGCAGGGCAGTTCTCCTCGGGAAACATGAACGTGGTCGCGCCGATGTCGCCGAGGAACGCCGTGGCCGTCTGCTGGCGTACGTTCGGCTGACTGGCTTTCCACCCGAAGCGGCCGAGCACGACCGTCTCGGTCTCGAAGTCCCAGACGCGGTTCGGCCTGCCGCTCACCCCGCGCACGGTCTGCGATTTCGCGATCTCGAGGATCTCTTCTTCCGGGACCGCTTCGAGCAGCCCCATGCCGATCATGGCCGGCGCGATCCTCGGAGATACCTGCGTGTCGGGACCGATCGGCCCGAACCGGAGATCAACGAACGAGATGCTCGGGCGGCGAAGCGACACGTGCTCGCCGTCGGGAAGGGAGACGACGTGCTCGGCGTAGTGCACGACGACCTGTCCTTCGGCCGGAACGCGCGTGTCGGTACCGTGGTTCTGCAACTGGTCGCCGTAGGCAGGATGAGGGAGGGGTGCCCCGTGTGGGCCCTGTCCGGGGATGCTGAGTCGTACGAGGTAACCGTTCCCGGCCGTCTCGCCCTCCGCCGGAGCACGCGCCCGCCCGTTGTCGACGTGACAACGGGCGCAGCGATCCTCGTTGAACGTAGGACCGAGCCCCCAGACGCCGTCCGGCTGGGGTGCCACCACCCACGCTTCGTGGAACTTCGCCTTGCCATCGGCGAATGCCTTGAGCTGCCGGCCGTCGAGCATCGCGACGGGGACCGACAGGGCCGCGGGACCCGACTCGGGCGTGGTGAGGTCTCCCGCCGTGAGGCTGTCGCGTGAGGGTGCGTCCGGATTGCCGGAAGCGACGACGCCTGCGAGGGCAAACGCCCACGCGAGGGAGATCCGCGCGACGTCACGCGGCAAAGGCCACCGGCGGGGCGCCATGACTCGCGCGGCAGTCGTCAGTGATCGTCTTCGTCCCACGGATTGTGCTTCACCTCCGGCGGGACCCAGATCGTCTCGAAGACCTTCTGCAACTCCTTTTCCTTCTTGATTTCGTCACTCACGGAAAGCTTCGAGTACTTCGCTTCGGTCGGACTCGTGAACCGCTTCGTGTTGAGGCTCGGCGCCGAGATCACCTTCCGCAGGGACCCGCCGCAGCGCTGGCAGGCCTCCGGTCCGGACGCGGCGATGCTGTGGCGTGTCTGGTAGATCACGAGACACGGATCGCATGCGTATTCGTACGTTGGCATGTGTCGGAACTCCGGGGTGCGTTGGCGAAAAAAGGGTCGGCCCGCGCAGCAGCCGACCCCTCTCGCGTGCAGGGCGCGAACTGGCGGATCAGGCCATCGCCGTGCTGAGGATCTCCGCTTTCGCCTGCATCGCGGTCGTCTTGTCGATGTCCCAGAGGCGCAGCGCGTTCTCACCGAACACCTTGCGGCGAATCTCGGGCGTGATCTTCGGATAGCCATAGCCCTCGACGAGTTCGTCCGGGATCTGGAACTTGCGGAACGCGTCGATCTGCCACTGCGGATTGCCCCACAGCAGGGAGTCCGTTCCCCAGAGCACGTGATCCGGGCCGAGGTCGCGCAGCAGCGTGCCGAGCACGTGCGCGCACTCGAGCGGCCGGCTCGTGACCGTGGCGGCGAACGTCGACCCGACCTCGCAGTTGAGGTTCTTGCGCTGGGGCTTGAAGCCCTTCAGTGCCGCGAGTTCGGCGTGATACGGCCACGCGGAGTGGTACGCCACGAAGTTGAGATCGAGGAAGTCGTCGGCAACCGCGTCGAAGTCCTCGGCGTGCGCATAGCGCGCGTAGAACTGGCCGAACGGGATGCCCTTGTGGCAGCCGATGGTCTTGATCCCGAGCTTCCGGCACTCCTCCCAGATGGGATAGGCGAGCTTCTCGTCGTCGAACCACCAGCCCTTCTGGGGCGTCGCGTCGAACGTGTAGAGCTTGAGGCCGGAGACCTTGTAGTCTTTTACGTACATGTTGAGACGATCGATGGTCTCGCCGAGGCCCTGGTTGGGCGTGAGGCCCCCTGCGAGCATCACCGTGGACTTCGGCCAGCGCTGGCGCACCTGGGCCTGGTAGTCCATCGGGATCATGTCCTGGCCGCCGTAGTGCTCGCGGAATCCGAACGGATTGAAGATGCCCACGGTCGTGTCGCTCTGTTCGAGGATCATCTTGCCGTAGTTCTCGACGTTCATGTCGCGCGTGCCGTTCGGCAGGCCGAACGCCTTGCCGAGATCGTCGAGCAGCTGCACGAACCACATCCCGCGTTCCGTCGTGTTCTCGCCGAGCACGTAATGACCCGGGCGCGTGCAGACGTGCGTGTGCACGTCGACGATGAAATCGCTGCTCGCGCGTGCGAGCATGAAGGACTCGTTCCTCGCGTCGACGTCCGCGGCTTCCGCCTCGCTCACCTCGAAGAACTTCATGCCCGTGACTTCGTTCGCCGCGACCATCGCGGCCGTGAAGCCGAGCGAGGATTTCAGGAAGCTGCGGCGTCCCATGCCGGCCCTGGCCGCGAACTTGTCCATCTTCTCGGAGATGCGCGGGCCCATGTTGCCGGCCATGAACAGCGAGGTGCCGATCTCGTCGCTGTTGAAGGGATCCAGTGGCTGGTGCTCGAGACCCTTGAAGTGCTGCAGGATGTTGAATTCCACAGTGCTGCCTCCCTACTTATGTCTTGTGTGTGAGGAAAGGTCGTGCGGAACCTGCCGTGTATCGCATGCATGACGTAACAGGCTCCGTGACAGGGACTGCCAACGCAACTGCAACTGCGACTGCCTCGCAGGGACTGCTGATCCTGGCGCGAATCACGCTACTCTTGTTGCAGCGCGAGTGTCAATTGCGGGGGGAAGCCGTTTCAGAGCGTGCCGGGGAGGCATCTTCTGCTGGCACTCGCCGTGATCGAGTGCTTGCGATGCTGCGGTGCGTCTGGCTCGATCCTGCACCCTCGCCGCGACGTGGTGAACGCGTCGCCGGGACGATGGTGCCGGGCCATCGCCCGATGGGATCGCGCGGGAGGACAGGGGCGGCGGTCCGTGGGACTGCCGACTGTCGGGCAACGACGGCAGACTCCCGCGCGCTCGGCGGCCGGACCCCGGATTCCGTAACCGGTCCGCCGTGATTGCCGTGACGCGGCGCGCGGAAATGCTCGTGTCACTGCCGACGAGCCCCGGGCCGTGTTTGCGTCATTGCCTTTCCGCGAGTCGCGACCCGGTCGTGTCGTTGCAGTCGTACGGGCACGAGCCGGGTTCGGCGTGGCTCTGCCGGGCGCGGTTCGTCGCGGCCGGGGGGCACCTCAGGTGACACCGAGCAGACGCCTCGCGAGATCCCGGAAATTCGGTAGCCGTGGCGGCGCGGCGAGCCAGCCGACGAGTACCCCGCACGCGTTCGCCATCATGTCGAACACCGAGAAGTCCCGCCAGCCCGTCCAGCGCTGCAGGAACTCGATCACCACACCCATCGCCGCGAGTGCCGCGGCCGTGGCGATGCGCTGCCGGCGGTCGAGCCGGATCTGCGCGAACCACAGCATGAGACTGCCGTACGCGATCAGGTGCTGGACCTTGTCGCCCTGTTCGATGTCCAGCGATGGCGGGTTCGGCACGAGCGAGTAGTACGTCACGATGGCGACGCCGATCCAGCCGATCCCGCGCCAGAGGCGGTCGATCGACGCGCGCGTGATCACGTGAGCGGTTTCATGACGACCCGCTTGAATGCGGGCCGGGCCGCAAGGGCCGCGAACCAGCGCTCGAGGTTCGGCAACGCCACGCGCTCGATCGGCAGGGCGAGCCAGCGCCACACCGCACAGCCCACGGGAATGTCTCCCATCGTGAAGCGGTCACCTGCGACGAAGGCGCGGTCGCCGAGGTGCGTGTCGAGAACGCCGAGCACCTGTCCGCTGAGCGCGTGCGAAGCAGCGATCTCGCGAGCGTCGCGATCCGCTTCGGGTGTGCGCACGAGGTTCCAGAAGAGGGGTCGCAACGCGGGCCAGAGCGTGGTGTTCTGCCAGTCCATCCAGCGGTCCGCCTCGGCCCGGATCCTGGGTTCGAGAGGCCAGAGGTCACCCTCCGAATGGACAGCGGCGAGGTAGCGCACGATTGCGTTCGATTCCCAGAGCACGAAGCCATCGTCGACCATGGTCGGGACGAGGCCGTTGGGGTTGAGTGCGCGGTATTCGGGCGTGTCGACGACACCGAACGCGCCCCCGGCCTCGCGCCGGTCGCAGGGCAGACCGACTTCCTCGCAGAGCCACAGGGGCTTCTGCACGTTGACCGAATTGTCGCGACCCCAGATGACGATCATGCGGCTGCTTTCAGGTGTCCCGATCGCGCAGCTCGACGAGTGCCTCGTCGATGAGCCTCCGCGCGATGCTCAGCCGGTGGGGCAGGGCGGGCGGCAGTCGTTCCGGCGTGAACCAGTCCGCTGCCTCGATCTCGCCCGGCTGCGGCACGATCTCCCCCGAAACGTAGTCGCAGTGGAACGCGATCATCAGCGAGTGCGGGAACGGCCACGGCTGGCTCGAGAAATAGCGCAGGTTCTCGACCTCGACACCCACCTCCTCGCGTACCTCGCGCACGAGGCACTCCTCGATGCTCTCGCCAGGTTCGACGAATCCCGCGAGGGCCGAGAACATCCCGGGCGGGAAATGCGGAGAGCGGGCGAGCAGCAGTTCGCGCCCGCGCCGCACGAGAGCCATGGCCACGGGTGCAAGCCGGGGGTAATGCGTCTGTCCGCACGCAGGGCAGACGCGTGCACGCTCGCCTTCGCGGCGCTCGGTCGGCGTGCCGCAACGGCCGCAGTACCGGTGCGAGCGGTCCCAGTCCACGATCTGGACGGCACGTCCCGCGAGCAGGAACGTTGCGTCGTCGATGACACCGAACAGGCTGCGCAGGCCAGCCCAGCGAAGATCCTCCGGCGCTTCGACGCGCTCGTCGCATTCGGCGGCGAAGCAGTGACGGCCCTCCAGCGTTCCCAGATACTGGCTGGTGACCGGCTCGATGCCGAGCGCGCTCGGGTGCGCGACGAGCGGGATGCCGACGCGGGCCTCGTCGCGATGCACGAGCAGGTGGTTGCCACGGAACACGAACCACCAGCTCTCGCCGCTGATCTCGCCCTGTGGCGAGATCAGCGGGACGAATCCGGGATTCTGGAGCAGGGACACGCTCAGCGCTTCGGCATGTAGAGGTCGGTGATGCTGCCTTCCGCGATCTCCGCGCCGAAGAAGACCGTTTCGGACAGCGTCGGGTGCGGGTGGATCGTCAGGCCGATGTCCTGCGCGTCCGCGCCCATCTCGAGTGCGAGCACCGTCTCGGCGATGAGTTCGCCGGCATTCGGCCCGACCATGGCCGCGCCCAGCAGCCGTTTCGTGTTCTTCTCGAACAGCAGCTTGGTCACGCCTTCGTCACGGCCGGTCGCGAGCGCACGTCCGCTCGCCGCCCACGGGAAGGAGGCCTTCTCGTACTCGACGCCCTGCGCCTTGGCCTGCGTCTCCGTGAGACCCATCCAGGCGACTTCCGGATCGGTGTACGCGACGGAAGGGATCGTGCGCGCGTCGAATGCGGCCTTGTGCCCGGCGATGATCTCCGCGGCGAGCTTGCCTTCGTGGGTCGCCTTGTGCGCGAGCATGGGCTCCCCGCAGATGTCGCCGATCGCGAAGATGTGCGCGACGTTGGTGCGCTGCTGATTGTCGACCGGAACGTAGCCGCGTTCGTTCACGGTCACACCGGCGTTTTCGGCGCCGATGTCGCGGCCGTTCGGACGACGTCCCACCGCCATCAGAACGCGGTCGTAGGTCTGCGGCTCCGGCGCGGAGGCTCCTTCGAACGTCGCCTTCAGGCCGCCCTTCAGCGCGTCCAGCCTGGAGACCCTGGTCTTCAGCAGGATGGACTCGTAGCGCTTCTCGATGCGCTTGTGCAGCGGCCGCACGATGTCGCGGTCGGCACCGGGGATGAGTCCGTCGGCGAGTTCCACCACGCTCACCCGCGAGCCCAGGGCATCGTACACGCAGGCCATCTCGAGTCCGATGATGCCGCCGCCGATCACGAGCAGTCGCTTCGGAATGTCCTGGAGCATGAGGGCGCCGGTCGAGTCGATGAGCCGCGCATCGTCGTACGGAAAGCCGGGCAGTCGAGCGACCGACGAGCCCGCCGCGACGATGCAGTTGTCGAAGGACACGCGCGTCTTCCTGCCGTCCGCGGCGGTCACCTCGATCATGTGCGGGCTGGTGAAGCGCCCGACGCCCGTGACCACCTGCACCTTGCGTTGCTTCGCCAGTCCGGCGAGCCCCTTGGTCAGTCGGCCGACGACGCCCTCCTTCCACGAGCGCAGGCCGTCCAGGTCGACGGACGGCTTGCCGAACTTGACGCCGAAGTGCGACATCTCCTCCGCTTCGGAGATCACGCGCGCGGCGTGCAGCAGCGCCTTCGACGGGATGCAGCCCACGTTGAGGCAGACGCCGCCGAGCGTCTCGTAGCGTTCGATCAGGACGACCTTCCTGCCGAGATCCGCGGCGCGGAAGGCGGCCGTGTAGCCACCGGGCCCGGAACCGAGCACGACCACCTCGCCGTGGACGTCACCGTGCTCGACGGCGGTGGTGCTCTTCGCTTGGGCGGACGACGGCGGGGCCGACGGCGCCGCAGCCGAAGGTGCCGGTGCAGCAGGCGCGGGCGCGGCGGCACCTGCCGCCTTCTCCGGGGCGGCGGCCGTCGCACCCTGAGATTCCACGGTGACGATGAGGGCGCCCTGGGACACCTTGTCGCCGACCTTGACCTTGATCTCGCGAACGGTTCCGGCTGCGGGCGAGGGCACCTCCATCGTGGCCTTGTCGGACTCGAGGGTCACGAGCGAATCCTCGACCTGCACGCTGTCGCCGGGCTTGACGAGGATTTCGATGATCGGGACGTCCTTGAAGTCACCGATGTCGGGAACACGAACTTCGACCAGATTGCTCAACATCCGCTCCTGTCTTCAGTTGGGTATGCGCGCGCGTCAGCGCATGAATGCAGCGACGAGTGCGACGACGCCCGCGATGACCGCACACGCGGCGAGCCATGTCGCGAAGCGCAGCCGCGCGGAGATCGCATCGAAGCTCTCCGCGAGCACTCGCGCCTGATCTTCCATCGCCTTTGCCTGGTTTTCGGAGTGTGCACGCAGACGCTCCAGGTTTGCCTTCATCAACTCCATCTCGAACTTGAGCTGTGCGATGTCGGGCGGAGATTCCGGTGCACCCGGGGAACGCGGCGCCTCGTCGCCGCCCTCGCGGGGCTTGCGGATGTCCCGGACGAGGTCCGGCACGCGCGAGGCTGCCCTGGCAATCTCGCCCCACGGTGCGTACTTGATCCAGCTCCACGATGCCATGAACGACAGCCCCATCCACTCAGCGTCGCACGTGGCCGTCGCCGAGCACGACGTACTTGAGCGACGTGAGGCCTTCGAGTCCGACCGGTCCGCGCGCGTGCAGCTTGTCGGTCGAGATACCGATCTCGGCCCCGAGGCCGTATTCGAAGCCGTCCGCGAAGCGCGTGGACGCGTTCACCATCACGGAACTCGAATCGACCTCGCGCAGGAACCGCCGCGCGCGGGTGTAGTTCTCGGTGACGATCGCGTCCGTGTGCTGGGACCCGTAAGTGTTGATGTGCGCGATCGCCGCGTCCACGTCCGCCACGACCCGAACACTCAGGATCGGTGCCAGATATTCGGTGTACCAGTCCTCGTCGGTCGCGGGCTTCATCGTCGCGCCCACGATGCCGCGCGCGCGTTCGCAGCCGCGCAGCTCGACGCCCTTCGCTTCGTAGATGCGGGCGAGTTCGGGCAGCACGCGCGGCGCGATCGCTTCGTGCACGAGCAGCGTTTCCATCGTGTTGCAGGTTCCGTAGCGCTGGGTCTTCGCGTTGTCGGCGATGTGGACCGCCTTGTCCGGGTCCGCCTCGTCGTCGACGTAGACGTGGCAGATGCCGTCCAGGTGCTTGATCACGGGGATGCGCGATTCGGTGCTGATGCGCTCGATGAGTCCCTTGCCGCCGCGGGGCACGATCACGTCGACGAAGTCCTTCATCGTGATCAGCTCGCCGACCGCGGCACGGTCCGTCGTCTCGATGACCTGCACGGCGGACGCGGGCAGCCCGGCGCTCTGCAGACCTTCCTGCACGCAGGAGGCGATCGCACGGTTGCAGCGGATCGCTTCGGAACCGCCGCGCAGGATCGTCGCGTTGCCGCTCTTGATGCACAGGCCCGCGGCGTCGGCCGTGACGTTGGGACGGGCCTCGTAGATGATCCCGATCACGCCGAGCGGCACGCGCATGCGGCCGACCTGTATGCCCGAAGGACGATAGCGCAGGTCGGTGATCTCTCCGATCGGGTCTGCGAGCTGGGCGATCTCGCGCAGACCCTGCGCCATCGTTCGGGCGGACTTCTCGCTGAGCGCGAGGCGATCGAGCATGGCCGCGTCGAGCCCGCGATCACGGGCATCCGCGACATCCTCCGCGTTGGCGGCGAGCAGTCGTGCGAGGTCGCGCTCGATGGCGTCGGCGATCGCGAGCAGCGCCGCATCCTTCGCGTGCGACTCCGCACGGGCCATCTCTCGTGACGCTTCCCGCGCGGTACGGCCGATGCCGTGCATGTAGCTCTGAACGTCCATGACCTGCCTTTCAGTGAATGTGGCCCGTGTGCCCCCGGCCCAGGACTGGATGAGAACCGGCATCCGTGCTGCCGGTGCTCGCGTGCGGGAATGTCTCCGGTACGCGGCGCATCGCCATCCGTCTCGATTCTAGCCCGTTTCTTCGCGCGGCCTGAACCGGAACGTTCGGTCCGTGCCCCGTCCGGTGTTCACGGCGCCGGGGCGTACGAGCGCTCCGGTGCGGTGAGCCTCAGCGCGAGCGCACGCAGCTCGTCCCACGCGTTTCCGGGGGCGGCACCCTTGTTGATCCTGTCTATGGCTGCCGCGTGCGCGAGTGCCTGCCGCAGCGCGGGGAGCGTGAGCCTGCGCACGGCCCGTGGCATCAGCCTGGCACGGTCGCCCCAGACCTTCGCGTCCCGCATCGCCGTCGCGATCGGCGCCCCCTGTTCGAGCGCGAGGGCGATCCTCAGCATCGCGCGCGCTTCCTCGGCGAGTGCCCAGAGCACGAGCGGAAGCCCGGTGCCTTCACCACGGAGACCGTCGAGCATGCGCAGCACGTGCACCGGGTCACCGGACAGCACGGCGGGACCGAGTCCGAACGCGTCGTACCGGGCGACGTCCGTCACGGCGCCACGAACGTCCTCGAGTTCGAGCGGGCCGGGCGGGAAGAGCAGCGCGAGCTTCTGCACTTCCTGGTGTGCGGCGAGAAGATTTCCTTCCACGTGAGCGGCCAGATAGTCGAGCACCTCGGGGCCCGCCTTCTGGCCCTGGGCTGCGAGGCGTCCGGCGAGCCACCCAGGCAGGCGGTCGAGGGAGACGCGCTGCGCCTGGACGCTCACGCCCGACGTCTCGAGCGCCGCGAACCACTTCGTGTCGCGCGTGCGCCTTTCCACCTTCGACAGCACCACGAGCGTCAGCGTGTCTTCCGGGAGTGCTGCCGCGTACCGGATCAGTGCCTCCGCGCCTTCCGTGCCCGGGCTTGCGGTCGGCAACCGGACCTCGACGATCCTGCGGGCGGAAAACAGCGACAGGCTCGCTCCGGTCGCCCAGAGCTGGCGCCAGTCGAACCCGCTCTCCGCGATCAGCAGGTCGCGCTCGGCGTAGCCTTCGGCGCGGGCCCGTGCCCGGATCCGGTCCGCGGCCTCGATCGCGAGCAGCGGTTCGTCGCCGTGAACGACGTACAGCGGTGCGAGCTGACGCTCCAGGTGGCGGGCGAGTTGTTCGGAATCGATCTGCATGTCGTGTGGTCGGCCTCGTGTCGCACGAGGCATGCCTCCTAGAGGCTGTTGATCCTGTGCAGCAGTGACCGGAGTTTCTCCGGGTCGTCCGTTCTCAGCATGCGCTTCGCGACGTGCGTGACTTCGTCCAGGTCGGTCTTGAGCACGACCTGCTTGACCGAGAGCAGGTTCGCGGGGTGCATCGAGAACTGGCGCAGGCCGAATCCGAGCAGCAGGCGCGTGAGCGTCACGTCGCCGGCCATCTCGCCACAGACCGCGACCGGCGTGTCGGCCTTTGCGCCGGTCTGGATGATGGACGCGACGAGGCCGAGCACGGCCGGGTGGAGTGGATCGTAGAGATGGGCCACGGCTTCGTCGGTGCGGTCGATCGCGAGCGTGTACTGGATCAGGTCGTTCGTGCCGATCGACAGGAAGTCGAGCTTCCGCGTGAACGTGCCGAGAGACAGCGCAGCGGCGGGCACCTCGACCATGCCGCCGACGGGCGTTTCGCGGTCGTATTCGATGCCGTCCTCGTCGAGGCTGCGCTTCGCCTCGTAGACCGCGTGGAGGGCCTGGTTCAGCTCGGTGGCGGAGGACAGCATCGGGATCAGGATCTTCACGCGTCCGTATGCCGATGCGCGCAGGATCGCGCGCAACTGGCGCCGGAACATCTGGGGCTCGGCGAGGCACAGCCGGATCGCGCGGAGGCCCAGGGCCGGGTTCGGCGCCACGCGGCTCGCGACTTCGATCTCCTTGTCCGCACCCAGGTCGAACGTGCGGATCGTGACCGGCAGCCTGCCCATTTCCATCACGACCTTGCGATAGGCCTCGAACTGTTCGTCCTCGCTCGGCAGTTCCCCCCGGTTTAGGTAGAGGAATTCCGTGCGGAAGAGACCGACGCCGGCCGCGCCGTTCTCCCGCGCCTGATAGACGTCCTCGAGCAGTTCGATGTTCGCGTGGAGCTCGATGCGCGTGCCGTCCAGCACGGCCGCCCGCGTCGTCGTGAGGCGGCGCAGCTTCTGTTGTTCGAGTTCCCACTCGTGCTGCCTGAGACGGAACTCGTCGACGACGTTCTGATCGGGATTCACGATCAGCACGCCATGCGTGCCGTCCACGATGAGCAGCTCGTTCTCGCGTACGAGGCGGCGGGCGTGGTGGAGCGCGACGATGGACGGGATGCCCAGGCTTCGCGCGACGATCGCCGTGTGCGATGTCGTGCCGCCGAGATCCGTGATGAAGCTCGCGAACCGGTGCTGCTTGAAGAGGATGACGTCCGCGGGCGACAGGTCGTGCGCGACGAGGATGCTGCCCTCCTCGGGCAGGGTGATCGTCGCGCTGGACTGGGCATCCGCCATCAGGACGGCGAGGACGCGCTCGACCACCTGCTTCACGTCCGTCTTGCGTTCGCGCAGGTAGGGGTCGTCGATCTGGTCGAACTGCCCGATCAGGGCCTCCATCTGCTGCTTCAGCGCCCACTCCGCGTTGCAGTGCTGGTCTGCGATCAGGGCCCTGGGCACCTCGGCGATCGTGTCGTCGCCCAGAATCATGAGGTGCACGTTCAGGAATGCCTCGAACTCGGCGGGGGCGTTGACGGGTATGTGCGTGACGAGCTCGGACAGCTCGCGCCGGACGCGATTCAGTGCGAGGGTGAAGCGCTCCTGCTCGCCCGGGACCTGGTCGGGACGGATCTCGACGTGCGGTACCTCGAGTTGCGCGTGGGAGACCAGATGTGCGCGTCCGATGGCGATGCCACCGGAGACGCCGATGCCGTGGAGGGTGAAGGACACGTTCGCGGGCTCGCTGTCGGGGACGATGGGTCAGAAGTGTCTTGAATGTTCCATGTTTCCCGGCAGGGAGCCGGAACTCGATCCCGTGCCGTACCGCGCCGGCCACCGGGACGGTGGCGGTTGCCGGTCGTTGTCACGCCGACCGGACGGGCCGGCTCCGGGCCGCTGCCCGCGTCGGCGAGCCTCCGCGATCGACGCGGCCGCGTGTCGCACGGGGGAGGCGGCGTTATTCAGCCTCGCCGAACTTGTCGGTGACGAGGGCGATCAGGGCTTCCATCGCATCCGCCTCGTCGGGGCCGTTCGTCTCGACCTCGACTTCCGAGCCCTTCGCCGCGGCGAGCATCATGACACCCATGATGCTCTTGGCGTTCACGCGGCGGCCGTTCCGGGACAGCCAGACCTCCGACTGGAACTGGCCTGCGGTCTGCGTGAGCTTGGCAGACGCGCGCGCGTGCAGCCCGAGCTTGTTGATGATCTCAACTTTCCGTTGTTGCATTCGCGATCGCCGCTGGCATTTTGAAGACCCCTTCGACCCCTCCGGACATGGCCTTCGCGACCACGGTCCTGAGCGGTTCGTTGCGATAGGTCAGGGCGCGCACCAGCATGGGCAGGCTCACACCCGCAATGCCCTCGACGCGCCCCGCCTGGAGCACCCGCGACGCGATGTTGCTCGGCGTCGCGCCGTAGACGTCCGTCAGGACCAGGACGCCATCGCCCCGATCGAGCTGCTGCACACACTGGCGCACGAGCATGACGATCTGGGCCGGGTCGTCGCTCGTCTGCACGCCGACGTGCATCAGATGTGTCGGACGCGACCCCATCACGTGCGTGGCGCAGTTCACGAGACTCTCGCCGAGGGTGCCGTGCGCGACAATCAGAATACCGACCATTTTCGACTGGGTCCGCCGGGATCAGCCCGGGATTCTACGCCCGTCATGTGCAATTCTCATCCGGATCCCGGCCACGGCAGGCCCGTGCGTGGCAGGGACGCGCGGATCACGTGGTGGGGCGCCGCTCGAAGCGGTCGAACGTCCCCTCGGCGGCCGACTCCTCGACCCGCAGGACCTTTGCCGCGGGCGGGCCTGCGTGAACCCATCGCATCATCGCGGCAAGCTGTTCCGGCGTTCCCTGGATGACCGCTTCGACGCTGCCGTCGTGCCGGTTGCGCACCCAGCCCGTGACGCCGAGCGCGACGGCCTGGCGATTCATCGCGTCGCGGAAGCCCACGCCCTGTACCCGACCGCGGATCGAGAGATGCCGGGTCGTCCCGCCGGGTGCCACTTCACTTCACGCGCATGCCGGGCGTGACGCCGTCGTCCGCGTCCAGCAGGAACACGCCCGCGCCGTCCGCGCTCGCCGCGAGAACCATGCCCTGGGACTCGCCGAAACGCATCTTGCGGGGCTGCAGGTTCGCGACCATCACGACGTGCCTGCCCTTCAGCGTCTCCGGGTCGTAGTGCGCCTTGATGCCCGCGAATACCTGGCGGGTCCCGGCGCCGATGTCGAGGACGAGACGAATGAGCTTCTCGGCCCCCTCCACGTGCTGCGCGTCCACGACACGCGCGATGCGCAGGTCGACCTTCATGAAGTCGTCGATGGTGATCGTCGGTGCGATGGGGGCGATCGCCGGTTCGTCCGGTACGGGGGGCGTTGCGTCGGCGGGCGAGCCGGTGGCGGCGATGTTTTCCGTCACGATGTTCTCCTGGTGCTGGGCGTGCCGTTGTGTCGAATGTGAGTCGGGCGTGGCGCGCAGGCTTTCGCGGTTCGCGGCAACGAGCGCCTCGACCTGCTTGCCGTCGATGCGCGCCATCAGGTGTTCGTAGGGGTGAATCCGGTGGCCCGCAGGCAGCGCCCGTTGCGCGTGCGACCAGTCGAGCGGCGGGACGGCGAGGAATGCCTCGACCCGCGCGGCGACGCGCGGCAGCACGGGCTTCAGGAAGATCGAGAGCAGCCGGAACGCCTCGAGCGTCTGGGAGCAGACCCAGTGCAGGCGATCCGCGGAATCGGGCTGCCTCGCGAGTTCCCAGGGTTTTTCCTGATCGACGAACTGGTTCACCTCATCGGCGCCGAGCATGATCTCGCGCAGCGCCTTCGCGTACTCCCGCTGGTCGTAGTGTCGTGCGATCGTTGCGCTGCGTGCCCGCAGGTTGCGTACCGCATCGGCTTCCGGGCCGGTGCCGAGGGCGCCGTCGAAGCGCTTCGTGACGAAGCCGGCGGCCCGGCTCGCGATGTTCACGTACTTGCCCACGAGGTCGCTGTTCACGCGCGCGACGAAGTCGTCGAGATTCAGGTCGATGTCCTCCATCGTCGGCCCCAGCTTCGCCGCGTAGTAGTAGCGAAGCCACTCCGGATTCAGGCCGAGATCGAGGAAACTGCCTGCCGTGATGAAGGTCCCCCGGCTCTTCGACATCTTCTCGCCGTTCACCGTGAGGAAACCGTGCGCGAACACCCGCGTCGGTGCGCGGTATCCCGCAAAGTGCAGCATCGCGGGCCAGAACAGCGCGTGGAAGTAGAGGATGTCCTTGCCGATGAAGTGCACCATCTCGGTATCGCCGCCCGGCCGCGCGAACGCGTCGAAGTCCACGCCCGTGCGTCGGGTCAGGTTCCGGAAGCTGCCGAGATAGCCGATCGGCGCGTCGAGCCACACGTAGAAGTACTTGCCCGGCGCGTCCGGAATCCCGAATCCGAAGTAGGGCGCGTCGCGCGAGATGTCCCAGTCGTTCAGACCCTGCTCGAACCACTCGCGGATCTTGTTGCGCGCTTCTTCCTGGAGATGGTCGTTCGACTGCGTCCAGTCGTGCAGGAACGCGCGGCAGTCTTCGTGCGAGAGGCGGAAGAAGTAGTGATCCGACGACTTGCGCACGGGGGCGGCCCCCGACACCACGGAGTAGGGGTTGCGCAGGTCGGTCGGGGCGTACGTTGCGCCGCATACCTCGCACGAATCGCCGTACTGGTCCGGGGCGCCGCATTTCGGGCACTCGCCCTTGATGAAACGGTCGGGAAGGAACATCTCCTTCACCGGGTCGTAGAACTGTTCGACCGATCGGACGTCTATGAGGTCACGGGTGCGCAGGCCGCGGTAGATGTCCTCCGACAGTTCCCGTGTCTCGTCCGAGTGCGTCGAGTAGTAGTTGTCGAATCCGATCAGGAAACCGTCGAAGTCCCGGGTGTGCTCCTGCCAGACGCGGGCGATGAGTTCCTCCGGCGTGATGCCTTCCTTCTCGGCGCGCAGCATGATCGCGGTGCCGTGGGTGTCGTCGGCGCACACGTAATGCACTTCGTGCCCCTGCATCTTCTGGAAGCGCACCCAGATGTCCGTCTGGATGTATTCCACCAGGTGCCCGAAGTGAATGCTGCCGTTCGCGTAGGGCAGCGCGGAAGTGACTAGGAGTCGGCGGGACATGAAACGTTGCGCCTTTCGGTAAAGCCCGGGATTGTATCAAAGTGTGTACAATTCACGGCCACAAAATTTAAGCTAAATCATAGAGGTAGATGCATGGCGGTGAGCGTCGAGGCGGTACGGGAAAAGTTGGGGCAGGTCGTGGATCCCTGGACCGGCAAGGACTACGTCACGGGCAGGGAGGCGCGGAACATCCAGGTGGAAGGCGGCGACGTCTCCGTCGAGATCGTCCTTGGCTACCCTGCGGCGAGCGTGCTTGACGAGACGCGGAGTCGTGTCGAGGCCGCAGTGCGGGAGCTTCCGGGCGTCGCGGCCGTGGCGGTCCGCGTGAGTCAGAAGATCGTCGCCCACGAGGCACTTCGGGGCGCGCAGCGCATCGACGGCGTGCGCAACGTGATCGCGGTGGCGTCCGGCAAGGGCGGCGTGGGAAAGTCCACCGTCGCGGCCAATCTCGCGCTCGCGCTGGCCCATGAGGGTGCACGCGTGGGCGTCCTCGACGCGGACATCTACGGCCCGTCCCAGCCCACCATGCTCGGCATGACGGGCAAGCCCGAAGTGGTGGGCGAAGGGGAACAGCGCAAGTTCCTGCCCATGCGCAACCACGGCGTCCAGGGCATTTCGATCGGCATGCTGATCGACCCGGAACAGGCCGTGGCGTGGCGCGGACCGATGGCGACGGGGGCGCTGCAGCAGCTGTTGCGGGACACGCGCTGGGACGACCTCGACTACCTGATCGTCGACATGCCACCCGGCACGGGGGACATCCAGCTGACGCTCGCCCAGAAGGTGCCCGTGACGGGGGCCGTGATCGTCACCACCCCGCAGGACATCGCGCTCCTCGACGCCAGGCGCGGACTCAGGATGTTCGAGAAGGTCAACGTGCCGATCATCGGCATCGTCGAGAACATGAGCATTCACGTGTGCTCGAACTGCGGCCACGAGGAGCACGTCTTCGGGGCGGGGGGAGGCGAGCGCATGGCCACGGACTATGGGGTCACGCTGCTCGGAGAGCTTCCCCTCGACATCCGCATCCGCGAACAGGCCGATGCGGGCACGCCTACGGTCGTGGCGGATCCGGACGGAACGGCGGGCCGCACCTATCGCGACATCGCGCGCCGCGTCGGCGTGAAGATCGCCGAACTCGCGAAGGACTCGAGTGCGGTCTTCCCGAAGATCGTGATCCAGAACACATGAGCGCGCCGGTCGAGACACGACGCCCGCCCGCCACACCCCGGAATGCGGGGGCAGCACGACAACGGACCCGAGGGAGAGCATGAGCATCAAGTCCGACCGCTGGATCAGGAAGATGGCCATCGAGCACCGCATGATCGAGCCATTCGAGCCGGGGCAGGTCAAGGAGGTGAACGGGCAGCGAATCGTGTCGTACGGCACGTCCAGCTACGGGTACGACATCCGCTGTTCCGACGAGTTCAAGCTCTTCACCGACATCAACTCGACCATCGTCGACCCGAAGAATTTCGATCCGAAGTCGTTCGTCGACATCAAGGGCGACTACTGCATCATCCCGCCCAATTCCTTCGCGCTCGCGCGCACCGTGGAGTTCTTCCGCATTCCGCGCAACGTCCTCACCGTCTGTCTCGGCAAGAGCACCTACGCGCGTTGCGGGATAATCGTGAACGTGACGCCATTCGAGCCCGAGTGGGAGGGTTTCGTCACGCTCGAGTTCTCGAACACGACGCCTCTGCCCGCGAAGATCTACGCGAACGAGGGTGTCGCCCAGGTCCTGTTCTTCGAGTCCGCGCCCGACGACGTCTGCGAGACGTCCTACCGGGATCGCGGCGGCAAGTATCAGGGTCAGAGCGGCGTGACCCTGCCGAAGATCTAGACATCATCGACCGACCGCCCCGGGGGCGGCAGGAGAGTAGCCAGCATGAAGTTTCGTTTTCCGGTCGTGATCATCGACGAGGACTTCCGCTCCGAGAACGCGTCGGGCCTCGGCATACGCGCGCTCGCGAAGGCCATCGAGGGCGAGGGCATGGAAGTCCTCGGCGTGACCAGCTATGGTGACCTGTCGTCCTTCGCGCAGCAGCAGTCGCGCGCCTCGTGCTTCATCCTCTCGATCGACGACGAGGAATTCTCGTCCCCCGAGGCTGCGGACAAGGCGATCGCCGACCTGCGCGCCTTCGTTCAGGAGATCAGGTTCCGCAACACGGGGATCCCGATCTTCCTGCACGGCGAGACCCGGACGTCCCGACACGTACCGAACGACGTGCTGCGCGAGCTGCACGGGTTCATCCACATGTACGAGGACACGCCCGAGTTCATCGCGCGCTATGTGGTGCGCGAATGCAAGTCCTATCTCGACTCGCTCGCGCCGCCCTTCTTTCGCGCGCTCACTCACTACGCCGCGGACGGTTCGTATTCCTGGCACTGCCCCGGACACTCGGGGGGCGTCGCGTTCCTGAAGAGTCCCGTCGGTCAGATGTTCCACCAGTTTTTCGGGGAGAACCTTCTGCGTGCCGACGTGTGCAACGCCGTGGACGAACTCGGTGCGCTCCTGGACCACACCGGTCCGGTCGCGGCGTCGGAACGCAATGCCGCACGCATCTTCAACTGCGACCACCTCTTCTTCGTCACGAACGGGACGTCCACGTCGAACAAGATCGTCTGGCATTCCACGGTAGCACCCGGCGACGTGGTGGTCGTCGACCGGAACTGTCACAAGTCGATCCTGCACGCGATCACCATGACGGGCGCCGTGCCGGTCTTCCTGATGCCCACGCGCAACCATTACGGGATCATCGGCCCGATACCGATCGAGGAATTCAGCATCGAGAAGATCCGCGAGAAGATCGAGTCGAACCCCTTCTCGCGCGGACGCAACAAGCAGCCCCGGGTACTCGCGATCACGCAGAGCACGTACGACGGGATCATCTACAACGTCGAGACGATCAAGCAGACCCTCGACGGCCATGTGGACACGCTTCACTTCGACGAGGCATGGCTGCCTCACGCCGCGTTCCACGACTTCTACGGCGACTACCACGCCATCGGCGCCGAGCGGCCGCGCTGCAGGGAATCCATGGTGGTGTCGACGCAGTCCACGCACAAGCTCCTCGCGGGCCTGTCGCAGGCCTCGCAGATCCTCGTGCAGGATTCCGAGAACAGGCACCTGGACCGAGACGTGTTCAACGAGGCGTTTCTCATGCACACCTCGACGTCCCCCCAGTACGCGATCATCGCGTCCTGCGACGTCGCCGCCGCGATGATGGAGCCGCCCGGCGGTACCGCGCTCGTGGAGGAATCGATTCTCGAAGCGCTCGATTTCCGTCGTGCGATGCGCAAGGTGGACGAGGAGTTCGGCGAGTCGTGGTGGTTCAAGGTCTGGGGGCCCGACTTCCTCGCCGCCGAGGGCATCGGCACGCGCGAGGACTGGATGCTCAAGTCCAACGAGCGCTGGCACGGTTTCGGTGACATCGCACCGGGCTTCAACATGCTCGACCCGATCAAGGCGACGGTGATCACCCCGGGGCTGGACGTCGACGGCGAGTTCTCGGAGCCCGGCATTCCCGCCGCGATCGTGACGAAGTATCTCTCCGAGCACGGCGTCATCGTCGAGAAGACGGGGCTCTACTCCTTCTTCATCATGTTCACGATCGGCATCACGAAGGGTCGATGGAACACGCTCGTGACGGAACTCCAGCAGTTCAAGGACGACTACGACAAGAACCAGCCGCTCTGGCGCGTGCTGCCGGAGTTCGTCGCCAAGAATCCACGCTACGAGCGCGTCGGCCTCCGCGATCTCTGCACGCAGATCCACGAGATCTATCACGACAACGACGTCGCGAGACTCACGACGGAGATGTATCTCTCGACCATGGAGCCCGCCATGAGGCCGACGGATGCCTTCGCGCGCATGGCGCACCGGGAGATCGACCGCGTCCCGATCGACGAGCTGGAGGGGCGTGTGACGGCCGTGCTGCTGACGCCCTATCCGCCCGGCATCCCGCTGCTGATTCCCGGTGAACGGTTCAACCGGACCATCGTCCGCTATCTCCAGTTCGCGCGTGATTTCAACACGCGCTTTCCCGGCTTCGAGACGGAGATCCACGGCCTCGTCGACCAGGACGAGGGTGGTCACCTCACGTACTACGTGGACTGCGTACGGAAGTAGTCGGCGGCGGGGGCGTCGCGGCGCGTGGCGTATTCCACGTAAGCGAACCCGATGCCCGTCCGGCTCGTGTGACGTTCCCGCGACACCTCGCGCCAGCGTGCGGGGTCGATCGGCGGGAACCACGTGTCTCCGGGCGGATCCAGGTCTACCTCGGTGAGGAGAATCCGGTCGGCGAGCGGCAGCGCGTGCGCGTAGACCTCGCCGCCGCCGATCACGAACACGTCTGAATCGTCAGCCGACAGCGACAGTGCCGCCTCGACGGACGGCACGGTTTCCGCGCCGGGCACGACGTATCGCGTGTTGCGCGTCACGATGATCGACCGGCGACCCGGCAACAGACGTCCGATGGATTCGAAGGTCTTGCGGCCCATCACGATCGCGTGGCCCATCGTGACCGCCCGGAAGCGCGCGAGATCTTCGGGTAGGTGCCAGGGGAGCTGTCCCTGCGCACCGATCACCCGGTTGCGCGCGACGGCGACCAGGAGCGTGACGACGGGGCGTGAATTCGGGGGGGCGGCGGAGGACTCCATGCCCCGATTGTACGGCCCGTCGAGGCCGGTCACTTCCTCGCGGCCGCGAGGCTGCGCTCAGACGGCGACAGGTGCCTTGATGTGGGGATGCGGGTCGTAGCCGACGAGTTCGAAGTCGTCGTAGCGGAACGCGAAGATGTCCCGCACGCCCGGAGCGAGTTTCATGACGGGCAGGGGGCGCAGCTCGCGCGAGAGCTGCTCGCGGGCCTGGTCCAGGTGGTTCAGGTAAAGGTGGGCGTCGCCGAACGTGTGGATGAACTCGCCGGGACGCAGGTCGCAGACCTGGGCAACCATCAGCGTGAGCAGTGCGTAGGACGCGATGTTGAACGGCACGCCCAGGAACACGTCCGCACTGCGCTGATAGAGCTGGCAGGACAGCCGCCCGTCGGCCACGTAGAACTGGAACAGCGCGTGGCAGGGCGACAGGGCCATCCTGGGCAGATCGGCCGGATTCCACGCCGACACGATCAGTCGTCGCGAGTCCGGATTGCGGCGGATGTCGTTCACCACCTGGGTGATCTGATCGACGTGCCCGCCGTCCGGGGTGGGCCACGAGCGCCACTGGTGTCCGTAGACGGGGCCGAGGTCGCCACTCGCGTCTGCCCACTCGTCCCAGATCGTCACGCCGTGCTCGTGCAGATAGCGTACGTTCGTGTCACCTTTCAGGAACCAGAGCAGTTCGTGAACGATGGACCTGAGATGCAGCTTCTTCGTGGTGACGAGCGGGAATCCTTCCGCGAGGTCGAAGCGCAGTTGTGCGCCGAAGATGCTGAGGGTTCCCGTGCCGGTGCGGTCGGACTTGCGCGCGCCGTGTTCCAGCACGCGTCTCATGAGGTCGTGGTATTGCTGCATCGTGGCTCCAGCTCGTACTGCCGCGAGTCTTCGCGAGCCCGTATTGTAACGACCGGGCATGCGACACCGGTCCGGTTACTGTGATTAAATCGCAGACTCCCCTTACCCATTCAGCGTCTGATTCGCGCAGGAGTTCTCATGTCGGGCAACACCGTCGGCCGCCTTTTCTGTGTCACGTCCTTCGGGGAGAGCCACGGCCCGGGCATCGGCTGCGTCGTGGACGGGTGCCCTCCCGGGCTGTCGCTCGACGAGACGGACATCCAGCCCGAACTCGACCGGCGCCGGCCCGGGACATCCCGCTTCGTGACCCAGAGGAAGGAGAGCGACACGGTCGAGATCCTCTCGGGTGTCTTCGAGGGGCGCACGACGGGCACGCCGATCGCGATGCTGATCCGGAACACGGACCAGCGCAGTCAGGACTACGGCAACATCAAGGACACGTTCCGTCCCGGCCATGCCGATTACACGTACTGGCAGAAGTATGGTGTCCGGGACTACCGCGGCGGCGGACGTCAGTCGGCGCGGGAGACGGCCGTGCGTGTCGCCGCGGGTGCGGTGGCGAAGAAGTGGCTGCGCGAGCGGTTCGGCATCGAGGTCCGCGGCCGGCTGTCGCAGCTCGGCCCGATCCCCGTGGGGTTCCGCTCGTGGGATGCCGTGCACGACAATCCATTTTTCAGCGCGGATCCCGACGTCGTGCCGAGGCTGGAGGCCTACATGGACGAGCTGCGCAAGTCGGGCGACTCGGTCGGTGCGAGGGTGAGCGTGAGCGCGACGGCAGTGCCGCCTGGCTGGGGCGAACCGGTCGACGACAAGCTCGACGCGGACATCGCCTACGCGATGATGGGTATCAATGCGGTGAAGGGTGTCGAGATCGGTGCGGGCTTCGCGGCGGTCGCGCAGCGCGGCACGGAGCACGGGGACGAGATGACGCCCGAGGGGTTTCTGTCCAACAACGCCGGCGGGATCCTGGGCGGCATTTCCACGGGACAGGACATCGAGGTGCACGTCGCGATCAAGCCGACGTCGAGCATTCGTCTCGCGCGACGCTCCATCGACGTGACGGGTCAGCCGGTCACCGTGGAAACTTTCGGGCGGCACGATCCCTGTGTGGGCATCCGTGCGACCCCGATCGCGGAGGCAATGCTCGCGATCGTGCTGATGGATCACTGCCTGCGTCACCGAGCCCAGAACGCGGACGTCAGCGTCGCGACGCCCGTGATCCCCGCCGTGGCGCCCGACGGTGCGCGCGAGCGCTATCCGCTGCAGCCGTCGCGTGCGTCGACGGATCCCGAGCGATCCTGACTCTCCGCGCCACGTCCCCCCGCCGATGAAGGCAGGCTCGCCGGCCTTCGCGCTCGCGACGTTCTATTTCTGGTATTTCGCGTTTCTCGGGGCCTACGCGCCGTTCTGGCCGCTGTATCTCAGGTCCGTCGGGATGAGTGCGGCGGAGATCGGCACGCTGCTCGCGCTCGTGCCGGTCACGCGCGTCTTCGGCCCGGCGCTCTGGGGCTGGCTCGCGGACCATCGCGACCGCCGGACCGCCATCGTGCGCCTGACCGCGACCGTCACGATGATCGTGTACGCGGGCGTCTTCCTGGGCGTGTCGTTCGCCTGGCTGTTCGGCGTGATGCTCGTCATGAACCTCTTCTGGTGCGGTTCGCTGCCCCTCGTCGAGGCCACCACGATGGCGCACCTGGGCGAGCGCCACTCCGGATACGGGCGCATCCGGGCGTGGGGGTCGATCGGTTTCGTCGCGACGGTGGTCGGTGGCGGCTACCTTCTCGATCTCGCCGGCACGCGCTCGCTGCTGTGGCTGATCGCCTTGCTGCTGGCCTTCCACGCCGTGAGCGCGTATCTCGTCCCCGAGGCGAGGCCACATGCGCACCACGAGGACGCACACGGTCTGCTGGGCGTTCTGCGTCGACCCGAGGTGCTCGCACTGTTCGCGAGCTGCTTCCTGATGTCGGTCGCACACGGCCCCTACAACACCTTCTACTCGATCTGGCTGGTCGACCACGGTTACTCGAAGGCACACGTCGGACTGCTCTGGGCGCTCGGCGTCGTCTGCGAGATCGGCGTGTTCTTCGCCTGGAGCCGCCTCACGGCCCGCTTCGAGCCGCGGTATCTGCTGCTGTTCGCGTACGCGGTCGCGTTCGTGCGCTTTCTCGTGATCGGCTGGCTGCCGGACGTCCACGCAGTCGTCGTGCTGGCCCAGGCGGCACACGCCGCCACGTTCGGCATCTTCCACGGCTCCGCGGTCGGGCTCGTGCACCGGTTCTTTCGCGGACGTCATCAGTCGAAGGGGCAGGCCCTGTACTCCGGAATCGGCTTCGGAGCGGGAGGCGCGGCCGGGGGAGTCCTCAGCGGGCTGCTCTGGGAACGCGTGGGCGGGCAGTGGACCTTCACTGCAGGTGCTCTGGCCGGCCTGCTCGCCTTCGGGCTGGCCGCACGGTGGCTCCGTCCCGGGGCGCCGCGGGACGGATGATCCGGCCTTCGAGTCCCCCACCCCTTGTGACATAATCCAAGGCTCTCCGGAGAATCGTCATGCAGCCGCAAACCCTCTACGACAAGCTCTGGTCGAGTCACGTGGTCCGCGAGGACGCCGATGGCACGGCCCTCCTCTACATCGACCGCCACCTGGTGCACGAGGTGACCAGCCCGCAGGCATACGAAGGCCTGAAGCTCGCGGGGCGCAAGCCGTGGCGGGTCGACTCGGTCGTTGCCACGGCCGACCACAACACGCCGACGCGCAACTGGGACGAAGGCATCCAGGATCCCGTGTCGCGGCTCCAGGTCGAGACGCTCGACGCGAACATGCGTTCCTTCGGCGCCAAGGCGTACTTCCCGTTCCTCGACGGGCGGCAGGGCATCGTGCACGTCATCGGCCCGGAACAGGGCGCGACGCTCCCCGGCATGACCGTCGTCTGTGGCGACTCGCACACCAGCACGCACGGCGCGTTTGCGGCGCTCGCGTTTGGTATCGGCACCTCCGAGGTCGAGCACGTCCTCGCGACCCAGACACTCAACATGAAGAAGTCGCGGCGCATGGCCGTGCAGGTGGACGGAGCGCTAGGTCGCGGCGTCACGGCGAAGGACGTCGCGCTCGCGATCATCGGCACCATCGGAACCGCCGGCGGGACCGGTCATGCCATCGAGTTCGGCGGGGCAGCCGTGCGTTCCCTCTCGATGGAAGGGCGGATGACCCTCTGCAACATGGCCATCGAGGCCGGCGCGCGCGCCGGCATGGTGGCCGTCGACGACAAGACCATCGACTACGTCCGCGGGCGCACGTTCGCGCCGAAAGGCGATCTCTGGGACAGGGCGGTCGCGTACTGGCGTACGCTGCGCTCGGACGAGGGCGCGCAGTTCGACCGGCTCGTGACGCTGCGGGCGGCCGACATCCAGCCCCAGGTGACGTGGGGCACCTCCCCCGAGATGGTCGGCAGCGTGCTCGGGCACGTGCCGGATCCCAGGCGCATCGAGGATCCGGTGAAGCGGCAGTCCGTGGAGCGTGCCCTGCAGTACATGGGGCTCCAGCCGAACATGCCGATCACGTCGATCGGCATCGACAAGGTGTTCATCGGCTCCTGCACCAATTCGCGCATCGAGGACCTGCGTGCCGCTGCCGAGGTCGTGAAGGGTCGAACCGTCGCGTCGGGCGTCAAGCTCGCGATGGTCGTGCCGGGGTCGGGGCCCGTGAAGCGTCAGGCCGAGTCGGAAGGACTCGATCGCGTCTTCCGGGATGCCGGTTTCGAATGGCGCGAGCCCGGCTGCTCCATGTGTCTCGCCATGAACGACGATCGCCTCGAACCCGGCGAGCGCTGTGCCTCCACGTCGAACCGCAACTTCGAGGGCCGGCAGGGAGCCGGCGGGCGCACCCACCTCGTGAGCCCGGCCATGGCTGCCGCGGCCGCGATTGCGGGCCGTTTCGTCGACGTTCGGCAACTCTGAGCCCGGGAGTCACTCATGGAAAAGTTCACGATCCTCCAGGGACTGGTCGCGCCGCTCGATCGCGCGAACGTCGACACCGACGCGATCATTCCCAAGCAGTTCCTCAAGTCGATCAAGCGCAGCGGCTTCGGCCCGAACCTGTTCGACGAATGGCGCTACCTCGATCACGGCGAGCCCGGCATGGACCCCGCCTCGCGCACGCCGAATCCCGAGTTCATCCTGAACCAGCCGCGGTACAAGGGCGCGAGCATCCTGCTCGCGCGCGAGAATTTCGGCTGCGGGTCGTCCCGCGAGCACGCGCCGTGGGCGCTCATGGACTTCGGGTTCCGCGCGATCGTCGCGCCGAGCTACGCGGACATCTTCTTCAACAACAGTTTCAAGAACGGGCTGCTGCCCGTCATCCTGCCCTCGGCTACCGTCGACCGTCTCTTCATGGAAACGCTCGCGACACCCGGTTACCAGCTCACCGTGGATCTCGTGCGTCAGAAGGTCGTCGCGCCCGGTGGCCAGGAGTTCGGGTTCGAGATCGACGCGTTCCGCAAGCACTGCCTCGTCGAAGGCCTGGACGAGATCGGCCTCACGCTTCAGCGCGCCGACGAGATCCGGGCGTTCGAGGAACGGCACAAGGCCGCGCAGCCCTGGCAGTTCGCGTGACCGAAGAGGGCGCGCCTTCGGCCGATGCGGTCGACGCACGCCCGGACGCCCGGCAGGTGCCGACGCTACGCCCGTGCCACGGACAGGCGCACCTTCTGTTCCGTACTGTCGTGACGGTTCGGCATCGGACGGTTGCCGGCCGCATTTCTTCAGGAAGATGACATCATGAAAATCGCAGTTCTCCCGGGGGACGGGATCGGTCCGGAAATCGTCCGGCAGGCTACGAAAGTGCTCGAGCGCCTGCGCGCCGACGGCCTGCCCGTGGAAGTCGAGACGGCGTCCATCGGCGGAGCCGGCTACGACGCGGACGGCGATCCGCTGCCCGCGAAGACGCTCGACGTCGCGCGCGCAGCCGATGCGATCGTGCTGGGTGCCGTGGGAGGCCCGCGCTACGACACCCTGCCGCGCGCGATGCGACCCGAACAGGGGCTGCTGCGCATCCGGAAGGAACTCGGCCTCTTCACGAACCTTCGGCCCGCGATGGTCTACGAGGAACTCGCGAGCGCCTCGAGCCTGAAGCCGGAACTGGTGTCGGGGCTCGACATCATGATCCTGCGCGAACTGACCGGGGACATCTACTTCGGACAGCCCCGTGGACGACGCACGAACGACGCGGGCGAACGGGAAGGCTTCGACACGATGAGGTATTCGGAATCCGAGATCGCCAGGATCGCGCGAGTCGGATTCGAGATTGCGCGCAAGCGTTCGCGGCGGCTGTGCTCGGTGGACAAGGCCAACGTTCTCGACACGAGCATCCTCTGGCGCGAGGTCGTGACCGAGGTCGGGCGCGACTTCCCGGACGTCGAGCTGTCGCACATGTACGTGGACAATGCCGCCATGCAGCTCGTGCGCGCCCCCAAGCAGTTCGACGTGATCCTCACCGGCAACATGTTCGGCGACATCCTGTCCGACGAGGCTTCGATGCTGACCGGCTCGATCGGCATGCTGCCGTCGGCGTCGCTCGACGCGCAGGGCAAGGGGCTCTACGAGCCCATTCACGGGTCGGCCCCCGACATCGCGGGCCGCGACGTCGCGAACCCGCTCGCGACCATCCTGTCTCTCGGGATGATGATGCGTTACACGTTCGACAACGAGGAGGCTGCGGCGCGCATCGAGCGTGCGGTGGCGCGCGTGTTGCAGGACGGCAGGCGCACGGGAGACATCGCCGGGCCGGGAGCGACGCCGATCGGCACGGAGGCCATGGGCGACGCCGTCGTGGCAGCGCTGGCGGACGCGGCGCATCGCTGACGGGCGGGGATCCGGGCTTCCGCACGGATGTCCGGGTCGCAGGGACGGCAACGGGTGGTCCGGGCGAACGAGGTGCCCGGCATTTCTGACCGAGTGGTGGGGTGTTCCAGATGGCAGCTATGCGCGTCGGTTTCGTGGGTTGGCGTGGAATGGTGGGGTCCGTCCTCATGCAGCGCATGGTGGCGGAAAGCGATTTCGAGGACATCGAGCCGGTGTTCTTCAGCACGTCCAACGTGGGAGGCGATGGCCCCGCGATCGGGCGCGCCACGGGTGCGCTCGAGGACGCGAACGGCGTGGAACGGCTGGCCGAGATGGATGCGGTCGTTTCCTGTCAGGGCGGTGACTACACGAATGCCGTCCATCCGAAGCTGCGTGCGGCCGGGTGGTCCGGCTACTGGATCGATGCGGCGTCGGCCCTGCGGATGAACGAGGACGCGACCATCGTTCTCGATCCGGTCAATCGCGGCGTGATCGACCGCGCCCTCGACGACGGCGTTCGCAACTTCATCGGTGGCAACTGCACCGTGAGCCTGATGCTGATGGCGATGACCGGCCTGTTCCGGATCGGGGCGGTCGAATGGGTGACCGCGATGACCTACCAGGCGGCCTCGGGCGCCGGTGCCCAGAACATGCGGGAACTGATCGAGCAGATGGGCGCGGCCCATGCGGCGGGAAAGGGGGCCCTGAAGGATCCGGCGGCCACGATTCTCGACGTCGATCTCGCCGTGCAGAAGGCGCTCGGGGAGCCGGACTTTCCGGTCCCGAACTTCGGCCATCCTCTCGCAGGCAGTCTCCTGCCCTGGATCGACAAGGATCTCGGCAACGGACAGAGCCGGGAGGAGTGGAAGGCGATGGCCGAAGCCAACAAGATCCTGGCGCGCGAGGGCAGCGACGCCATCCCCATCGACGGGATATGCGTGCGCGTGGGCGTGATGCGCTGTCACAGCCAGGCCCTCACGATCAAGCTCAAGGACGACATCGCACTCGCCGAAATCGAGGACATTCTCGGTGACGCGCACGAGTGGGTGAAGGTCGTTCCCAACACGCGCGAGGCCTCGCTCGCGTCGCTCACTCCCGCGGCCGTGTCGGGGACCCTGTCGGTGCCGATCGGGCGGCTGCGCAAGCTTCCCATGGGGCCCACCTACCTGTCGGCATTCACGGTCGGTGACCAGCTGCTCTGGGGCGCGGCCGAGCCTCTGCGGCGAATGCTCCGCATCCTGCTCGCCCGTCGCTGAGCGGCGAGGTCCGGTCTGCTCGTCCGGCCGCCGCCAGGCGACCGGACAGACCGGGCGCACATCCGGAACACGGGCCAGGCGGAACCGTGCCGCGCCGCCTCGGGCAGCACTCGGGCCGGTGTCGCGGCGTTTCGACATTGACTCTCCAGTTCTGCGCAAATGCGCCGAAAAAATAGTCGGAAACGCTGTAAATGTGAGAGGAATGTTTAGCTTGCATCGGTAACCCCATGATGTTATTTTTCTTATACAGTCCAAGAGTCTGAGGGTGGCGCGGTGAGTAAACGTTTGAAACGCGCGGCCGCTGCCGCGCTTGTGCTTTTGGCGGTGTCGCCAGGAGCGAACGCGGCGGGTCTCGGTCAGCTGACGGTGCTGTCGGCGCTCGGCCAGCCCTTCCGTGCCGAAGTGAATCTGGTCGCGCTCAAGAAGGACGAGCTGTCCTCCCTGAATGCGCGCCTGGCCAATCCGGATGCATTCCGTCAGGCCGACCTGCCCTACACGGCCTACGTCTCCAACCTCAAGGTCTCGATCGAGAAGCGGCCCAACGGCGAACCCTACCTCAGGATCTCGTCGTCCCAACCCCTCAACGAACCCTTCATCGACTTTCTCGTAGAACTCTATTCCGGAACCGGGCGGATCGTTCGCGCGTACACGGCGCTCGTCGACCCGCCGACGATTCCCGAAGCGAAGACTGCTGCCCCGGAGGCTGGAACGGCTCCCGCCGCTCCGGCCCAGGGTGCCCAGGTCAAGCCCCTGGAGCCGCCCCCCGTCGTGCAGGGTACCCCCGCGCCGGGGCAGGTTCCTCCGGGATCGGTCACGATGCCCGAGACGGGGACGACCGCGCAGTCCGCACCCGTCCAGCCGGAGCCGATGCCGCTCCAGCACGAGATCAAGCCGGAAGCGCCCGCGGCGCCTCCCCCCGAGCCGCAGGGCATGAAACCGGAGGCGCCCGCGACGACTGCGGCCGCCCCTGCACCCGCCGAGGCCGCGCCTGCCGAGTACGGGCCAGTGCAGTACGGGGACACGCTGTCCAAGATCGCGCGCGCGAACATGTCCGCCGACGTGACGCTCGATCAGATGCTCGTGCTGCTCTATCGGAACAATCCCGATGCGTTCGCGGGCAAGAACATGAATCGTCTGCGCACGGGAAAGGTGCTGCGTCTTCCCGAGCCTTCGGAATACGGGACGGTGACACCGGAAGTCGCACACAAGGAGGTGCGGGTACAGGCCGCGAACTGGCGCGCCTATCGCGAGCGGCTGGCTGCGGCCGCATCGGGTGGCGCGGCAACCACGGAAGAACCTGCGGGGCCGACCGCCTCCGGGAAGGTCAGCACCACCGTGGCCGAGTCGGGCCCGGCGGCCGACGAAAGTTCCAAGGACGTGCTCAGGCTGTCGAAGGCAGAGCCGCCCGGGAGTGGTCAGGCCGGCGCGGGCGCTGCCGAGGGGTCCGCCCAGGATCGCATTCGCAGTCTCGAAGAGGAACTCGCGGCGAAAGGAAAAGCGGTTGCGGACGCCAATGACCGCATCGCGAAGCTCGAGAAGCAGATCAAGGACATGCAGTCGTTGCTCGCGATGAAGAGCAAGGGCATGTCGGAAGTGCAGAATTCCGCCGGCAGCGCCGGTGGCGAGGGCACGGGAACGAAGGCAGTCACCGAACCCGAACCGCCCGTCGCACCGCCCGTCGCCGGGACACCCGGGGAGGCGGGATCGCACGCCACTGGCGAGGCGCCCGTGGCGGAAGGGCCGCAGCCCATGGCTCCGGCGACATCCGAACCGCCCGCGGCCCAGCCTGCGGAACCGGCACCGCCCCCGAAACCGAAGCGCAAGCTCGTACAACCGCCACCGCCGAGTCTCGTCGACGATCTCATGGGCAATCCCCTGGTCCTCGGTGCAGGCGCACTCATCGTCGCCGCACTGGGCGCGCTGGGGTTCATGACCTGGAAGCGAAAGGCCGGTGCGAAAGGCGCCGGCAGCAAGGGCGGTGCGGGTGCGGTGAACGAGGCGCCGCCGATCGGAGGTTCCGAGGACACGTTCGGCCCGGCCGGATTCGCGGCCGCGGCGGGAGCCGCGGCCGGTGCCGCGACCGCCGAGTCTTCCGTGGCGCCTGCCACGGGCGGCGGGGACGAGAGCGATGCTCTGGCGGAAGCCGAAGTCTTCCTGATCTACGGGCGCGATGCGCAGGCCGAAGAGCGTCTCAAGGAGGCCATTGCGGTCACGCCGGAGCGCTACGAACTCCATGCCAAGCTGCTCGAGATCTACGCCAAGCGCGGTGACGTGGAAGCGTTCGAGTCCGTCGCGCAGCAGTTGCAGATGGGTACGGGTGGCCAGGGGGAACTCTGGGAGAAGGCCGTTCGCCTGGGTTACGAACTCGATCCGACGAATCCGCGCTATGCGGACGGACGGATGGAGGACGTGGGCGAGGATCGCACCATGCCGGGCGCGGACGAGGAGGCGACCGTGCAGATGCCGGCGTTCGAATCGAACCCCAGGGACGACCTCGACTTCAATCTCGATTTCGACTCCGGACCGTCCGGCTCGGGTTCATCGACCGATCTCGACCTGAATCAGCTGGGCGACGAACTCGCTTCCTCCAGCACGACCACGACGGACATCGATCTGGGGCTGCTCGGCGACGCTGCCGAAGGCGACGAGGTCTTCGACCCGACGCAGACGATGCGAACCGAGGTGAAGTCGGGCGACGAGGGGGCGCAGGAGACATCGGAGATGGAGGCGTTCGACCCGACGGCGGCGCTGGCTCCTCCCGATACGGGCGACCTGCCGACATTGCCGGGCATCGGCATGGCCGACGAGGGCAAGAAGGCGGCGGACGAGGGGCTCGATTTCGAACTGGGTGGCGATGACACGACGTCCGGCGAAGGCGTGTCGGGCACCATCGACGACGTCGGATTCGATCTGGACACCCTGAAGCTCGACAGCCCGCCACTCGGTGACACGGGAGACGGTCACGAGGAATCCTCCGCGGGTGCCGCTGCCGGGGCCGGAACGGGCGAGCTCGCCGTGCCCGACTTCGATCTCTCCACCGACCTCGAGGCGGACGCCACGCGGCCGGGTACGGGAACGTCGACCGATCTCGATCTCTCCACGATCAGCCTGGAACTGGGCGACGACGATTCCCCGACGATCGTTCCGACGGGCAACAAGGACGAGAAATGGTACGACGTCCAGACGAAGTTCGACCTTGCCAAGGCCTACCAGGAAATGGGAGACAAGGAAGGTGCGCGGGAGATTCTCGAGGAAGTGATCGCGGAAGGTGACGACGAGCAGAAGGGTGCCGCCCAGGGATTGCTCGCGGAACTCGGCTGAGTTCGCGCGGCCTCACCGGAACAGCAAGGCGCCGCCGCGAGCGGCGCCTTGTGTTTCTGACGCCGTCGAACGCGGGGGACGAACGTTGTCGGACGCTCTCTTCACGGGGACGATTCCGCGCCGGTCCGGAGTGATGCGATGAGGATCGCGCTCGGTCTCGAGTACGACGGGCGCACCTTCTGTGGATGGCAGTCACAGCCCTCGGGTTGTGGCGTGCAGGACGCGCTCGAGCACGCGATCGCCCGTATCGCCGGCCATCCCGTGCGGGTGGGGTGTGCCGGCCGAACCGATTCGGGCGTTCACGCGCACTGGCAGGTAGCCCACTTCGACACGGACGCGCTGCGTCCGGAGACGGCGTGGACCCGCGGCGTCAATGCCGGTCTGCCAAACGGCACGAGCGTACTCTGGGCGCGCAGCGTCACCCAGGAATTCCACGCGCGCTTCAGTGCCACGGGAAGGCGTTACCGGTACGCACTGCTGTGTCGGGCGGCCCGCCCCGGCCTGCTGCACGGGCGCGTCGGGTGGTGGCCGGGCGCGCTCGACATCGGGGCCATGGCGGAGGCGGCCCGGGTGCTGGTCGGAGAACACGATTTCAGTGCATTCAGGGCAGCCGAGTGCCAGGCCAAGTCGCCCGTCCGCCGGCTGCACCGCCTCGACGTTCGTTCGGAAGGAGATCTGATCGTGTGGGAACTCGGCGCGAACGGATTCCTGCACCACATGGTGAGGAACATCGTGGGAAGTCTCGTCTACGTCGGCGCGGGTCGTCAGCCGGTCGGGTGGGTGGCGTCGTTGCTCGCGGGGCGGGATCGCCGCCGCGCGGCGCCCACGTTTGCGCCCGAAGGGCTCTACCTCTCCGGGGTGGACTATGATCCGTGCCACGGACTGCCCGTGCCCCCACCCGAGCCGAGAGTGCCATGACATCGGTCGTGCCCGTGACGAGAACCAGAATAAAGATCTGCGGCATCACGCGCGAAGAGGACGCGGTTGCGGCCGCGCGACTCGGGGCGGACGCCATCGGCCTGATCTTCTACGAGGGAAGCGCACGGCACGTGACGGTCGATCGGGCCGCGAGGATCGCGCGCGATCTGCCGCCGTTCGTGACGGTCGTGGGTCTCTTCGTCGATCCGGCTGCCGAAGCGGTCCGATCCGTACTCGAGCGGGTGCCGCTGGATCTCCTTCAGTTCCATGGCAGCGAAGCCCCGGAATTCTGCGGCTCGTTCGGACACCCATACATCAAGGCGATTCCCGCTGTGCCCGGGGGCGATTTGCTACAATCCGCCGCGCCTTTCGCGGCCGCACGAGGCATCCTCGTCGACGCCTACGTGCCCGGAGTGCGCGGAGGTTCCGGCGTGACGGCCGACTGGTCGGTCATTCCCCGCTCGTTCCCGCGACCGGTCATCCTGGCAGGCGGTCTGCATCCCGGCAACGTCGCGGACGCCGTCAGGGCGGTGCGACCCTGGGCGGTCGACGTATCGAGCGGGGTCGAACGCGCCAAGGGCGTGAAGGATCACGACAAGCTGACGGCATTTGTCCGAGGAGTACACGATGCAGATGTATGACCTGCCCGATCGGAAAGGGCACTTCGGCCCCTATGGTGGGGTGTTCGTCGCCGAGACGCTCGTGCATGCGCTCGACGAACTTCGGACGCAGTACGAGCGCCTGCGCGAAGACCCCGCGTTCATTGCCGAATTCGAGTACGAACTCAGACACTACGTCGGGCGGCCGAGCCCCGTGTATCACGCGCGCCGGCTGACCGAGAAGTGTGGTGGCGCGCAGATCTGGCTCAAGCGCGAGGATCTGAATCACACGGGTGCGCACAAGATCAACAACACCATGGGGCAGGCCCTAGTTGCCCGCCACATGGGCAAGAAGCGGATCATTGCCGAGACCGGTGCGGGGCAGCACGGCGTGGCCTCGGCGACGGTCGCGGCGCGCTACGGGATGGAGTGCGTCGTGTACATGGGGTCGGAGGACGTCGTGCGGCAGGCCCCGAACGTCTACCGCATGAAGCTTCTGGGCGCATCGGTCGTGCCCGTCGAAAGCGGTTCCAGGACGCTCAAGGACGCGCTGAACGAGGCGATGCGGGACTGGGTGACGAACGTCGAGGACACGTTCTACATCATCGGCACGGTCGCGGGCCCGCACCCTTATCCGATGATGGTCCGCGACTTCAACGCGGTCGTGGGGCGCGAACTGCTTCAGCAGATGCCCGAGGCGATCGGCAGGCAGCCCGATGCGATCCTCGCGTGTGTCGGAGGGGGCTCCAATGCGATGGGAGCCTTCTACCCCTACATCACGCAGGAATCCGTGAAGCTGATCGGCGTGGAAGCCGGCGGGTTCGGTCTTGCCTCGGGCAAGCATGCCGCCACGCTGTGCGCGGGCAGGCCCGGTGTCCTGCATGGCAACCGGACGTATCTCATGCAGGACGAGAACGGTCAGATCGTCGAGACGCACTCGATCTCGGCGGGCCTGGACTACCCGGGAGTCGGTCCCGAGCATGCCTGGCTCAAGGACAGTGGCCGCGCCCAGTACGTTTCCGTCACCGACGAGGAAGCGCTGGAGGCCTTTCACGCGCTCTGCCGGCTCGAGGGGATCATCCCGGCGCTGGAATCCAGCCATGCGGTCGCACACGCGATGAAGCTCGCACGGGAGATGTCGGCCGACCAGGTCCTTCTCGTCAACCTGTCCGGCCGCGGTGACAAGGACATGAACACGGTTGCGAAGCACTCCGGAATCACTCTCTGAAGTCCGCGCTCGATGCGCAGCGCGCGCGGCCGTGACGCCGCGCGTGCCCGTGCGTCGCGCGGCACACGACAACTGACCAGCGGCGAGAATTCATGTCCCGTATACCGGATACATTTGCACGACTGAAGGCGGACGGGCGCAAGGCGCTCATCCCGTTCGTGACGGCGGGAGATCCCGACAGGGAGTCGACCATCGCGATCATGCACGCGCTCGTGGCAGGGGGGGCCGACGTGATCGAACTCGGCGTACCCTTCTCGGACCCGATGGCCGACGGGCCGACGATCCAGCGCGCCAGCGAGCGCGCGCTGCGCAACGGCACGTCGCTTCGCGACGTGCTGGCTCTGGTTCGCACGTTCCGCGAGCAGGACCAGCGCACACCCGTCGTGCTCATGGGCTATGCCAATCCGGTCGAGGCCATGGGGTACGACACCTTCGTTGACGAGGCTGCGAGGGCGGGTGTGGACGGCGTTCTCGTCGTCGACTATCCGCCGGAAGAGAGCGCCGACCTCACCCATCGGCTGCGTGCGCGTGGCATCGACTCGATCTTCCTGCTGTCCCCGACATCGGACGACGCGAGAATGGCGGATGTCGGCAAGCTCGCGAGTGGTTACGTGTACTACGTGTCCCTCAAGGGCGTGACGGGCGCGGCGCACATCGACCTGGACGAGGTCGGGGCCATGATCCCGCGCATCCGGGCGCACGTCGACGTGCCAATCGGCGTAGGATTCGGCATACGAGACGGCGAGACCGCCCGCGCGATCGGAGCCATTGCCGATGCGGTCGTCATCGGCAGTCGCCTCGTGCAGGAAATCGAGGCCTCGACCCCGGAAACCGCGGCGGCGAGGCTCGGTGCTCTCGTCGAGTCGATCCGCAAGGCGATGGATGCCTGACGTGCAGGAAGCCGGGAAGGGCCGGTCCCCCCTGAACAGGAGGCACTGAGATGAGCTGGTTGCAGAAGCTTCTTCCGCCGAAGATCAAGCATGGCGAAGGTCTCGCGAAGAAGGCCGTTCCGGAAGGGCTGTGGAGCAAGTGCGAGTCGTGCGAGACGGTGCTCTATCGCGCGGACCTCGAGAAGAACTGCGGCGTGTGTCCCAAATGCAACCACCACACGCGGCTCACCGCACGTGAACGTCTCGACTATTTCCTCGACGCCGAAGGGCGGTTCGAGATCGGCGCCGAAGTGGTGCCGGTCGACTTCCTGAAGTTCGTCGACAGCAAGCGCTACGGCGACCGGCTGCAGCAGGCCCAGGCCGAGACGGACGAGGAGGACGCCCTCGTCGCGATGCAGGGCGCTCTGCGCAGCATCCCGATCGTCGTGGTGGCCTTCGAGTTCCGCTTCCTGGGTGGATCGATGGGGTCCGTCGTGGGCGAACGTTTCGTGCGCGCGGTGCAGACGGCCGTGGAACAGAACGTTCCGTTCGTATGCTTCAGCGCGAGCGGCGGTGCCCGCATGCAGGAGGGGCTCATGTCGCTCATGCAGATGGCCAAGACCACCGCGGCGCTCGCACGCCTGGCGCGGAACGGGCTGCCGTTCGTGTCCGTCCTCACCGATCCCACGATGGGCGGTGTCTCGGCGAGTTTCGCGATGATCGGGGACGTGGTGATCGCGGAACCGAATGCGCTGGTCGGGTTTGCCGGCCCGCGCGTCATCGAGCAGACCGTCCGGCAGACCTTGCCGGAAGGATTCCAGCGATCCGAATTCCTGCTCGAGCACGGTGCGATCGACATGATCGTCGACAGGCGGGAGATGCGCGATCGCGTGGCGAACCTGCTCGCGATGCTCACACGCGTTCCCCTGCCCGCCTGATGCGCAGCGGCATACGATCGGTCCGGAATCTGCTGCGACGTTGCCCGGAGTCGTGAAACTGGAATCCCCTCCCGGAGGACACTGCGCGCCGCCCGACGACCTGTCAGGGTGGCTGCGTCACATCGAGAGCCGCCACGTGAAGCTCGTGGACATGGGGCTCGATCGTGTCCGCATCGTGGCCGACCGTCTTGCCCTGCACCCGTCGTTTCCGGTGATCACGGTCGGCGGCACCAACGGCAAGGGGTCGACGTGCGCGCTCCTGGAGGCCATGCTGGACCACGCCGGGTTCAGCGTCGGTTGTTACACGAGCCCGCACCTGCTGCGCTACAACGAGCGGGTCCGCGTGTCGCGCAAGGATGTGACGGATGCGTCGCTGTGCGAGGCATTTTCGGCTGTGGAAGCCGCGCGCGGCGACGTTCCTCTGACCTATTTCGAGTTCGGCAGCCTGGCGGCAGTCTGGCATTTCGTGCATCGTCGCGTGGATGTCGCCGTTCTCGAGGTGGGTCTGGGCGGCCGGCTCGACGCCGTGAACGTGTTCGACGCGGACTGCGCGGTGGTCACGTCGGTCGCAATCGATCACGTCGACTATCTGGGGCCGACCCGCGAGGGCATCGCACGGGAGAAGGCAGGTATCTTCCGGCCGGGTCGTCCGGCGATCGTCGCGGACTACGACGTTCCGGAAACCATGCGCGATCACGCGCGAGGGATCGGTGCCGCGTGGCTCCAGATCGGCCGCGACTTCGACATTCAGGCGCAGCCACCACAATGGCGCTACGAGGGTCCGGGCGGGATGCGTTCGGGTCTTCCCTACCCGGCGTTGCGCGGAGACTATCAACTGCGCAACGCGGCGGCCGCCATCACGGCGCTCGATCTCCTGCGGGGACGCCTCCCGGTGAGCAGCGCCGCCATCCGGAGCGGGCTGCTGTCCGTCGTGCTCGCCGGGCGTTTCCAGGTTCTGCCGGGTCGACCGGTCACGATCTTCGATGTCGCGCACAATCCCGACGCGGCGGCCCGGCTCGCGGAGGCACTGCGTACGATGCCTTCCGCTCGGCGCACACATGCCGTGTTCTCGATGCTGGCGGACAAGGACATGGCCGGAGTGGTCGATCTGCTGCGCCCGGAGGTCGACTGCTGGCACATCGCGCCTCTCGAGGTTCCGCGGGGCGCGGACGTCCCGACGATCGAGCGTGCACTCGGCGATGCGGGTGTTCTCGACGAGGTGCGCGTGCACGCCTCGGTGTCCGACGCGTGGAAAGGGGCGCGCGAACTTGCAGACATGGATGATAGAATTTTGACGTTCGGATCCTTCTACACCGTCGCGCAGGCGCTGGAATGCAGTGAAGCGCGGGGCGGTTAAGCGATGAGTCAGCCGGTCACCGACGAGGAACTCAAGCTGCGCAAGCGCGCGCGACGCAGGCTGGTCGGAGCCGTGGCGCTCGTGCTGCTCGCGGTGCTCGTACTGCCCTGGTTCGTGGACAACCGGCCACCCCCGCCCCTGCGTGATGTCGATATCGTCATCCCTCCCGTGGAGCCCGTGGACGGCAAGTTCCCGCGTTCGCTCTCTCCGGACGTCGTGGGCACGCCTCTGCCCCCGGTCGATCAGCCCGCCGAGTCCTCCCGGTCCCAGTCGACGCCGCCTGCGAGACTGGACGAACCGTCGTCGCAGTCGGCGCACGTTCCCGAGCCTTCCGTTGCGCAAGGATCGGTCTCCCCGTCCGGTTCGGGATCCCGCAAGGACGAGTCGTCCACGCTGGCACCGCACGAGAGCAGTCATGGGTCCAAGGAGGCGTCACCTGCCAGGGCGCGGCCAGGCGCCGCGACGGGCGGCTATGTCGTGCAGCTCGGTGCCTACAGTTCGAAGAGCAACGCCACACACCTGCTCGCCAGGGTGAAGGCCGCCGGCTTCCCCGGCTATACCGAGCCGGTGAAAACCTCGCAGGGGATCCAGACGCGTGTCCGCGGCGGACCGTATCCCACCCCGGAAGCTGCCGAGACGGCCCGCCGGAAGCTTCGCGATCTCGAGCTCGGCATCGGTGGCAAGGTGGTGGAGTACGGGAAATGACCCGGTCGCGTGACGTCGAATGACCTGGTTCGACATCGCCGTGTTCGCCGTCGTCGGCATCTCCGTGCTGCTCGGCGTGATGCGGGGGTTCATCAAGGAGGTGATGTCGCTCCTGTCATGGATCGTCGCCTTCGTGCTTGCGCGTCGTTTCGGGCCGGCCGCGGGCACCTTCCTGCCTCCGGCCATCCAGCCTGCGGAACTGCGCCTCGCGATCGGGTTCGTGGGCATCCTGGTCGCGTCGCTGCTCGTTCTCTGGCTCGTGACCTACCTCGTGAACGAGGTCTTCAAGGCGACCGGTCTCACGGGCGTGAACCGCACGCTCGGCGCAGCGTTCGGCCTTGCGAGAGGATTGTTCATTTCGGTGGTGGCCGTGCTGGTGGCGGGCCTCACGTCCCTTCCCGAGACGTCGGGCTGGCGCAACGCATGGCTCTCGCCCGTGTTCGAGCAGGTGGCACTCGCTGCCCGCGCGTGGCTGCCGGAGCCAGTGAAGGCCAACGTGCGCTATGACCAGGACTGAACGCGTGCATCCCACCGGGGCGGCTGGCGCCGTCGGGACCGTGGGCCACGGCTGCTGTGTGGATACTCGAGACTTACGGAGGTAATACGTCGTGTGCGGCATTCTCGGAGTGGTCTCGAACGGCCCGGTGAACCAGCTTCTGTACGACGGGCTCCTGGTCCTGCAACACCGTGGTCAGGATGCCGCGGGCATCGTCACGACCGAGCAGAACACGTTTCACATGCACAAGGGGGACGGGCTCGTGCGGGACGTCTTTCGTACCCGCGACATGCGAAATCTCGTCGGCACCATGGGTATCGCGCACTGCCGGTATCCGACCGCGGGTTCCGCAGCCAGCGCTGCCGAGTCACAACCGTTCTACGTGAATTCTCCGTTCGGAATCGTTCTCGGCCACAACGGCAATCTCACGAACTCCGACCGCCTCAAGCAGGAGCTCTATCGTGCGGATCTGCGGCACGTCAACACGAATTCCGATTCGGAGGTGCTGCTGAACGTGCTCGCGCACGAACTTCAGGCGAGCGCACGGGGTTTCCGGCTGGATCCGGACGCGATCTTCTCGGCAGTCGAGGCCGTGCATCGTCGGTGCCGCGGTGCGTACGCAGTGGTCGCGGCGATCGCGGGCTTCGGCTTGCTCGCGTTCAGGGATCCGTACGGCATACGGCCGCTCGTGTTCGGTCAGGCGTCGACGGATCGCGGCACCGACTATCTCGTCGCGTCTGAGAGCGTCGCGCTCGACACCCTCGGGTTCAGGCTCGTGCGCGACGTCCGGCCGGGTGAGGCGATCCTCGTGGACTTCGAGGGGAACTTCTATTCGCGCCAGTGCGCCAAGAACCCCGTCCTGAACCCGTGCATCTTCGAGTACGTGTACCTCGCCCGACCGGATTCCATGATCGACGGAATCTCGGTCTACGAGACGCGACTGCGCATGGGCGAGAGTCTTGCCGACAAGATACAGACGAGCCACCGGGACCTCGACATCGACGTCGTGATACCGATTCCCGACTCCAGCCGTCCCGCGGCGATGGAGCTTGCGAATCGCCTTGGCGTCAACTATCGCGAGGGCTTCATCAAGAACCGTTACATCGGCCGCACGTTCATCATGCCCGGCCAGGCCGTACGCAGGAAGTCCGTCCGGCAGAAGCTCAACGCGATCGGCGTGGAGTTCAGGGGGAAGAACGTGTTGCTCGTCGACGATTCGATCGTGCGGGGAACCACGAGCCAGGAAATCGTGCAGATGGCGCGAGAATCAGGGGCGAACAAGGTCTTCTTCGCGTCCGCCTCCCCGCCCGTGCGTTTTCCGAACGTCTACGGCATCGACATGCCTTCGGCGAAGGAACTGATCGCGAACGGGCGCAGTGACGACGAGATCGCACACGAGATCGGCGTGGATCGCCTGATCTACCAGGATCTCGGGGCGCTCGAGGACGCCGTACGCTCCGTGAATCCCGAGATCTCGCAGTTCGAGAGCTCCTGCTTCAGCGGCCACTACGTCACCGGAGACGTCACCGCGGAGTATCTCGCGGGGATCGAAGCCCAGAGAAACGACGATTCGCTCGCGAGACGACATTCGATCGCGAGCACCCAGCTCGACCTCAATCTCGTGGAAGCCGGATGACGAGGCGGCGCTGACGCGCTACACTTCTCTGGCTCGTCGCGAGGCGAGCAGGCGCTGATTTGACTACAGCTTGCGGGCGCCATAGAAAACCGGCTAAAGCGTTGCGAATGAAAACCCGTTCGAGCGCCCGCGCCGGACGGGTTTTTTGTTTCTTGCGAGGCGTGACACATGCAGACCGTCGACTACGACATCGAAACGCTCGGGGTGCGTGGAGGCATCCACCGGACGCCGTTTTCAGAACACAGTGAGCCGATCTTCCTCACGTCGAGCTTCGTGTTCGAAAGTGCCGCCCAGGCCGCTGCCCGCTTTTCGGGCTCCGAGAGCGGGTTCGTCTATTCGCGCTACACCAATCCCACCGTCCAGACCTTCGAGGAGCGACTGGCGGCGCTGGAAGGGGCCGAGTGCTGCGTGGCCACTTCGTCTGGCATGGCTGCAATTCTCGGGTGCGTGATGGGCCTCATGCGTGCGGGCGAGCACATCGTGGCGTCCCGCAGCCTTTTCGGCGCCACGATGCAGCTGTTCAACAACCTGCTCGCGAAGTTCGGTATCGAGACCACGTACGTCTCGCTCACCGATCCGGAACAGTGGGCGGTGGCCGTGCGGCCCGAGACGCGACTCTTCTTCGTCGAGACGCCCTCGAATCCGCTCATGGAAATCGGTGACATCCGGGCGATCGCCGAAATCGCACACGCGGCCGGCGCGAAGCTGGTCGTCGACAACTGCTTCTGCACCCCGGTCCTCCAGAGGCCGATCGAACTCGGCGCGGACATCGTCGTGCATTCGGCGACGAAGTATCTCGACGGGCAGGGGCGTGTGCTCGGCGGTGCGGTGCTCGGACGGAGGGACGTCGTGTTCGACCCCCTGACAGCGTTCCTGCGCAATGCGGGGGCCACGTTGAGCCCCTTCAATGCTTGGGTGGTACTGAAAGGACTCGAGACGCTCAAGTTGCGGATGGAGGCGCAGTCGGCCTCGGCGCTCGCGCTTGCCCGCTGGCTCGAATCCCACCCCCGCGTGCGTCGCGTGCACCATCCCGGTCTCGAGTCGCATCCTCAGCACGTGCTCGCGAGGAGCCAGCAGCGCGCCGGCGGCGCCGTTCTCTCGTTCGAGGTGGCAGGGGGGCGGGAGGCTGCGTGGAAGGTCGTGGACGAGACACGTCTCATCTCGATCACCGCCAACCTCGGGGACACGAAGAGCACGATCACCCATCCGGCCAGTACGACCCACGGGCGACTGTCCGCGGAAGTCCGCGAAGCCGCCGGCATCACGGAGGGTCTGTTGCGCGTCTCCGTTGGTCTGGAATCCTGCGACGACCTCCGTAACGACCTCGCGCGAGGTCTCGGCTGAGGCGGGTCGTCCGGACGTCCTTCAGGCGAGCTGGATGCGGGTGATCGCCTCGCGCGTTGCACACAGGCAGTCCGCACGTTCGAGTGTCCAGTCGGAGAGGACCCAGCGCGTGCGGACATTCCCGTCCACCTCGAATTCGTGACGACCGGGGCGATGCGTGTGACCGTGAATCAGAAGGTCGCACCGGTGCTCGCGCATGGCGGCGGTGACCGCCTCCGGTGAAACGTCCATGATCGCTTCCGACTTTTCCCGCTTCACGCGTTCGGATTCCGCGCGAGTCTGTCCTACGCGTGCCTTGCGCGCCTCCACGGACAACGTCAGGAACTGCCGCTGCACTTCGGGGGTCCGTACCTGCCGTCGAAAGGCCTGGTAGGCGAGGTCATCCGTGCAGAGTAGGTCCCCGTGCATGAGCAGCGTGCGTGTTCCATGGAGATCGATCACGGTCGGGTCGGGCAGCAAAGTCGCCTCCGCCGCGGCCGAAAATCCCGGCCCCGCGAGGAAGTCACGGTTGCCGTGCATGAAGTGGACGCGCACGCCGGTTGCGCGCACACGCGCGAGCTCCGCACAGACGTGGCGATTCAGCGGCTCGTCCGCGGTGTCGTCCCCGACCCAGAATTCGAACAGGTCACCCAGTATGTAGAGGGATTCGCACGACCCCGCGATGCTGCGGCAGAAGCGGGTGAACCTCTCCGTCACGGGCGAGTCGAGGTCCGACAGGTGAAGGTCGCTGATGAACAGGACGTGCGCCTCGTCCCGGAGGTGGTCCCGTTCGCTCATCGCATTCGGCCGGAAGGACGCAGCAGGGAGCATGGCGGGCGCGGGCAGGGGGCTGTCATCGTCCGTAACCCCCCGTTCGCCGCCGCCATCGGAAACCGGCGGCTCTCAGTCGACGACTTCGGCACCGAGGATCGTCACATCCTCGAGCGGGACATCCCGAAACATGCCGCGTGTGCCGGTCGTGACCTTCTTGATCTTGTCGACGACTTCCTGTCCCTCGACGACGCGTCCGAACACGCAGTAGCCGTACTCCTGGGGGGTGGACGCGCGGTGGTCCAGGAAATCGTTGTCCACCACATTGATGAAGAACTGGCTCGACGCGGAGTGCGGATCCGACGTACGCGCCATCGCGATGGTATAGGCCGCGTTCTTGAGGCCATTGTCGGCCTCGTTTCTGACGGGCGCCCGGGTGGGCTTCTGCTTCATGCCCGGTTCGAACCCGCCACCCTGAATCATGAAGCCATCGATCACGCGGTGGAAGATCGTGTTCGCATAGTGGCCGCTCTTGACGTACTCGAGGAAGTTCGCGACGGTGAGCGGTGCCTTCTCGGCATCCAGTTCGAGTGCGATGACACCCAGTGAAGTGTTGAGTCTGACCATTGAGTTTTCCTCGTCTATTTCGGGCTGATGATGCGGGCGTTCTCGATGACCACGGTCTGCTGCGGGACATCCTGCGGGAACGGACCCCCGGGACCGGTTCGGACCTTCTCGATGGCCTTCACGACATCCATGCCGTTCGTGACCTTGCCGAACACGCAGTATCCCCATCCGCGGGGTGTCGGCGCGCGGTGATCGAGGAACGTGTTGTCCGCGACATTGATGAAGAACTGGGCCGTCGCGGAATGGGGATCGTTCGTGCGCGCCATCGCGATCGTTCCGACGGCGTTGTGGAGGCCGTTGTTCGCCTCGTTGGGAACGGGCGGGCGCGTTGCCTTCTGTTCGAACTCCTTCGTGAATCCGCCGCCCTGAATCATGAAGCCCGCGATCACGCGGTGAAAGATCGTGCCGTCGTAGAAGCCGTCCTTCACGTACTGCAGGAAGTTCTCGACGGTCTTCGGTGCCTTGTCGGGGAAGAGTTCGAGCGTGATCGTGCCGAGATTGGTCTTCAGCTCGACCGTGGGCTCCGCCTGGCAGACGGCGGGAAGGGCCATGGCGAATGCCAGGCACGCGAACAGGGCGCGGAATGCTTTCATGGTGCTCCTCGGAGAACGATGGGTTGTCGAAACGGGATCAGGCCGCGCCTTCCTCGATGATCTTCCACTCCGAACCCTCCCGGATCCAGTAGACGCGCTTCTTCATCACGTTCGAGAGATTGTTGCTACTGTAGTCCTGCGTGAAGGTCGACACGGCAAGGGCCTTCTCCCCAGGGTAAAGGAACAGGCTCATGTCGCCGAACTTGATCTTGATCCACTTCTTGCCGTCGTTGATCTGACGCTTCTGCTTCGCCCACTGCGAAAGGCTCGCGCCGTCGGGCGAGAACGACTTCGAATAGTGTGCGAGATACGCGTCCGTGTCCCGGCTCTCCCAGTCGTGGCGCCAGCTCTCGATCGCGGCCTCGATGCTCGATCGGTCCTCGTCCGTGTCCGAATCGTTCACCCACTGCACGCGATCCGTGATGATCACCGGCGTGATGCCGACCTGGAGGTAACGCCCGACCGCGGTCAGATCGTCGTTCGTGAGGACCACGCACCCGTCCGACGCCCGGGGCGGGCGGCTGTAAGTGTCGCGGGGCGTGCCGTGAAGCCAGATGCCGTGTCCGCCGCGTCCGTTGCGCTGATCCCACTCGTTGGGGTAGCTGATCGGGTAGGCGCCGTCACCGTAGAACGGGGAGAGCTTCTTCGTGGACAGATTGCCCGTCACGACGTAGACCCCCGTGGGTGTCCGTTTGTCCCCCTCGCGTGTCTTGTCGACGCCGTTGCGCCCGATCGTCACGTAGTAGTCGGCCACGTAGTGCGGGGCACCGTCGCGGTTCTCGAACAGGAAGAGGGTGGAGCGGTCCGTGTCGACGACGACCGCGTACTTCTGGTCGGGGGCGAGTTGCAGGAGGCTGCGCGGGATCTTGTTGTGCGGTGGTGCGAGCTCCATTCGCTGAAGTCGGGCCTTCGCTTCGTCCCGCAGGTCGGCGAGACGGTCGGCGGGGGCGTTCGGCGCATTGCCGATCGTCGCGAGCGGCCGTACTCGGGCCATGAGCAGATCGCCCTTGATGAGCTGGGCGAGACGGAAGTTCGGCTTCGACGCGAGGAGCCTGTCGAGCTGCTCGTGTGCGGAAGCGAGCCGATTCTCGGCGATGTCGCGCATGACCTCGACGAGCAGTGCCTCCGGACCGTTGCCGCGCAGATGGAGTTCGATGCCGGCGGGCGCCCGCAATGCGCGGTTTCCCATGGCGAGGGTGTCGGCCGTGAGGCATCCCGTCGCGGTCAGGGCTGCCAGCACGGCGAGCCTTCCCGAACCCAGGAGCGAGGCGAGCTTCATCGGACGACTTCTTCTTGCTGGATCAGCCAGCGTCCGCCGCGCCGCACGAACGTGATGCGCTTGTTGCCCGAGGCACGAAGTGCCGTGGACCTGTAGATCTGGCGGAACGTGACGACCGCTTCCTCGGGACCCGAGAACGTCACGTGCGGCGACTGGATCTGCACGGAGATGCCCTTGCCCTTGGTGACGCGGTCCCGTCGGGATTCCGCCCAGTTCGATCGGTCTTCGTCGCCGGGTGGGTCGAACGATGGCGAATAGAAGGACAGATAGCGGGCAGCGTCCCCGGCCGACCACGCCTTGGCCCAGGCATGGAGAGCGTGCAGTACTTCCGCCTGGGGATTCGCCGTTTCCTTGGCCTGCTTCCTGTCCGCGGACGGGGCGGGCGGCTTGGAAGGCGTCGGGGGCTGCTTGCCCGGCTCCGGAGCCTTGAGCGGTGTCACGGGTGCAGCGGGCGCCGGCGCGGGCTTCGGCGCTGGCGATGCCTGCGGCGGGTCCGCTATGGTCGTCTTGACGAGCGGCTGCTGCGCAAGCGGCTTCTGGGAGAAGAGTTCCTTCACGAGCGCGAGTTTGGCCCGGGCCGACGCGTTGTTCGAATCCAGTTGCAGGGCCTTGCCGTAAGCCTCGCGGGCCATCTTTGCGTAGATGTCCCCGAGATTCTCGTGAGCAGTTGCGTACGTCGGATGGGTGCGTATGGCCGTCTCCAGCGCCTGTCGGGCCTTCTCGTCCTGACCCTGCGCCGCGTACAGCACCGCGAGGTTGTTGTAGGGTTCGGGCAGTTCCGGGTAATCAACGGTCAGGTCGGTGAAGACCTTGATGGCTTCCGGCGAGTTTCCCTGTTCGGTCAGGATGACCCCTTTCAGGAAACGCGCGCGGGCGTCCCGCGGCTGCTTCGCGAGGAATCTGTCGACGTGTTCGAGTGCGCTCCCGAGTTCGCCCTGCGTCATGAGGCGATGGGCTTCCTGGTACTCGTCGGTGGCCGCGGTCGCCTGGAAGGCGGTTAACAGGCTGAAAACGACACAGGCAACGGCGCGGCTTAACCGAATCATCGTGCTATACTTTTTTTTGAAGTTGCTGTGCGAATATTCGCACATATGTTCCTGTAATTAAAAATGATTTTAACAACAAGGATGCCTCTGCGACAAACCCCTGCAGATGAAGGCCGACGGCCTCGCGGGACACCGCCCGCCCGGCATCTGCACCGTCTTCGCGCTGTCCCAGAGTCGTCATCCCTTCACGTCGAGCGAGCCGATGCTCCGGATCCACAATAGTCTCACCCGCGACAAACAAGTGTTCGTCCCGATTCACCCGGGGGAAGTTCGCATCTACGTATGCGGTATGACGGTCTACGACTTCTGCCACGTCGGCCATGCCCGGGTGATGGTTGTGTTCGACACCGTCGTGCGGTGGCTGCGCGCGCAAGGATACCGGGTCTGCTATGTCCGGAACATCACCGATGTCGACGACAAGATCATCGAGCGTGCGGCCAGGAACGGCGAACCCATGGACGCCCTGACCGGTCGCTTCATCGATGCCATGCACGAGGATTCGGAGGCACTCGGCGTCCGGCCTCCCGATCATGAGCCGCGCGCAACCCAGAGCATACCGGCGATGGTCGATCTGATACAGAAATTGATCACGAACGGCCTTGCCTACCAGGCTCCCAACGGTGACGTCTTCTATGCTGTCCGCAACTTTCCGGCCTACGGGAGGCTGTCCGGGAAGTCTCTCGAGGATCTGCGGGCCGGTGAGCGTGTCGGCGTGGACGCCAACAAGCGGGACGCTCTCGATTTCGTGCTCTGGAAGGCAGCCAAGCCCGGGGAGCCGCAGTGGGACTCTCCCTGGGGCCCGGGCCGGCCGGGCTGGCACATCGAATGTTCCGCGATGAGCGAGACCCTGCTCGGCAGTCATTTCGACATCCACGGCGGGGGGCAGGACCTTCAGTTTCCGCACCACGAGAACGAGATCGCCCAGTCAGAGGGGGCGCACGGGCATGCCTTCGTGAACTACTGGATGCACAACGGCTTCGTGCGCGTCGACAACGAGAAGATGTCGAAATCGCTCGGCAACTTCTTCACCGTGCGCGACGTGCTCGCCCGTTACGACGCGGAGGTGGTGCGTTTCTTCATCGTCCGCGCGCACTACCGGAGCCCGCTGAACTACTCGGACCAGCATCTCGAGGACGCGCGCAACGCGCTCACGAGACTCTACACGGCCCTCAAGAACGTGCCTTCCGTGCCGGACGCGCCAGTCGACTGGTCGGACCCCGCCGCGGCCCGTTTCAGGGAAGCGATGGACGACGACTTCAACACCCCGGAAGCCTGCGCCGTCCTCTTTGAACTCGCAGGCGAGGTCAATCGATCCCGAGATGCGCAGCGAGCCGGGCTTCTGAAGGCGCTGGGTGGTCTGCTCGGCCTGCTCGAGCGCGATCCGGACGCCTACCTCAAGGGGACGCCCGCCGCCGACGGACTCGGGGATGCCGAGATCGAGGAACGCATCCGTGCCCGGACCGACGCCAAGCGGACGCGCAACTTCGCGGAAGCCGACCGCATCCGGGACGAACTCGCGGGCGCGGGCATCCTGCTCGAGGATGCGCCCACGGGCACGACCTGGCGCCGGAAGTGAACCCCCACCCGGAGCGAACGACCATCGATCAATTCCGGACTGTCTTTCCGCCGCTGCTCATCGCGCTTCAGCGGCACCTGACGCTCGTGCGCGAGCTCGTGTCGAGCGTGGCGTCCGGCGTTGCCGCGGCCGGCCTCGACTCGGAGTACTGGGACTGGCACCGGGGCGGGGCCGGTGGCCTCGCCGGCCAGCTTCGCGATCCGGACCTCCGACGTTCCTGGGACGAACTCGAGCGGGTCCATGGCGAACTTCTCGTCGTGGGCGAATCCTGCCTGTCCGCCGTGCGATCGGGTGACGAAGCGCTCGCACGGCGCTGTCTGGGCCAGGTGTTCGAGTACTCGAACCATCTCATCGAGCTCATCGTGGGCGGCACGCTGAGGGAGCTCACGCTCGCGTTCGAGAATCGCGAGAGGGTTCTCTCCGAACGCTACGAACGCGAGTTCCTGGAGGCGGCCGAGATCGGTCGTTTCTCCGTGAGTCTCGCGACGCACACGATTCTGAGTGCCGACGAGAACTTCGCGAAACTGTTCGGCCGCACTCCGGGCAGGCTGATCGGGAACGACATCCGGAGCATCCTGGATGCGGGATCCTACGACGAGCTCGTCATCGGCACCCTGCCCGGCGCGTCCGCGCGCGTGCTCGCGAGTGCCCTCGACGCCTCGGGCCCCAGTCTGGAAATCGTCGCGTACCGCGAGCCGGAACGCGCGAAGGACGTTCTTCACGCATTCGCGGTGAACGCGACCGCCGCCGTGCAGGACGCCCAGCAGCGTCGACTGCTGTCCACGGCGATCGACCACTCGGATCAGGTCGTGGTGATCACCAATGCCCGGCAGGAGATCGTCTACGTGAACCCGGCATTCAGCCGGCTCACGGGATATTCGAGGGAGGAGGCAGCCGGGCGCAATCCGCGCTTCCTGCAGGGACCGGAGACCGATCCCGATGCCCGGGCGGCGCTGCGCGACGCGATCGCGAGCGGACGCCAGGGGCACCTCGAGATCGTCAACTATCGAAAGAACGGCTCCACCTACTGGGTCGAACTCTCCGTCGTTCCGGTGCGTGACGACCGCGGCGTGCTCATGCACTGGATCGCGATCGAGCGGGACATCAGCGACCGCAAGGCCCAGGAGCGCGAGATCGAGCGGCTCGCGATGGAGGATCACCTCACGGGCCTGCTCAATCGGCGTGCGGCGGAAGCCCGTCTCGCCGTCGAGTGGAGTCGCGCCAGACGCGACCGCAATCCGTTCGCCGTCGCGCTCGTGGACGCCGATCGTTTCAAGCTCGTGAACGATCAGTACGGTCACCACGTGGGGGATCAGGTTCTCATGCACCTCGCACGCACGCTGGAGCGCAACCTGCGCGGAGGCGACTGGATCGCGCGCTGGGGAGGCGAGGAGTTCCTGATGTGCCTGCACGGTCTCGACGCGCGCGGGGCCGTCAAGGCAGGCGAGCGTGCACGCAACTTCGTGAAGTCGAACCCGGTGCCCGTCGCGGTAGGTACCCTGCCCGTCACTGTCTCGATCGGCGTGGCGCTATACAGCAGCGAGATCGAGAGCATCGACCAGCTCGTGGCCGAGGCGGACGCGCTGCTCTACGAGGCCAAGCACACCGGGCGCGACAGGGTGCTCGTCGCGGGCCCGGGTGGCGGCCTGCGCACGGGCCTCATCTGGGAAGGATCGCAGTTGCAGAGCGCGCTTCACGATTCCCGCGTCCTGCCGGCATTCCAGGCCATCGTGAGCCTCCAGTCGGGTGCCGTCGTGGGCGAGGAGGCACTCGCCCGGATACGGACACGCGAGGAGGCGCTGATCCAGGCACAGCGCTTCATCCACGCGGCCGAGGCCCTGCATCTGGTCAACGCGATCGACCGGACCATCACGCGCAGTGCGCTCGAGCGGACCGCCGACGCCGTCGAACGGCAGCAGGTGCTCGAGGCGTATTTCATCAACCTCGCGGCGCAGTCGCTCGCGGACCAGGATCTGGTCGCCGCCCTGCGAGAACAGGCGCTCGCGTTCCGCATGATCCAGGGCGGCATCAACCCCATGGTCATCGAGATCACCGAGCGACAGAGTCTCGACATGGCCACGCTGCGAGCGCATCTCGAGCCGCTGCTCGACGTGGGCTTCCGGCTTGCGCTGGACGACTTCGGCAGCGGCTATTCGTCGTTTCGCTATCTTGCGGAGCTTCCGGTGGATTTCCTCAAGCTCGAGGCGTGGATGGTACGTGGCCTCGTGCACGACGCACGGACCCGGCAACTCGTCGAGACCATCGTTTCCACCGCGCGGACCTTCGGGGTGCGGACCGTGGCCGAGTGCGTGGAAGACGGCGCGACCGCCCAGGTGCTGTGCGATGTCGGCGTCGACTGGGCGCAGGGACATTACTTCGGTCGTCCACGACTCGCGAGCGGCCAGGAGACCGACTGAGCCCGACGCGGGAGCCGGACGCGACGTGCCCGGCAGTGCAGGGGGCGACGCCGCGGTGAGGGCGCCTGCCGGGGCGGTACCTCGTGCCCCGGTCACGCGCCTCGCCTGCTTCAGTCCGTCCCGAGGATGTGCATGAGGGAGCAGGTGTCCCAGCGACGACCGCCGCGCCCCTCCACTTGGGAGTAGAACTGGTCGATGATCGCGGTCACGGGCAGGCGCGCGCCATTGCGCTTCGCTTCCTCGAGGCAGATGCCGAGGTCCTTGCGCATCCACTCCACGGCGAATCCGAAACCGTCGAACTTCATCTCGTCCATCGCCTTCCAGCGGTTCTCCATCTGCCAGGACTGTGCGGCGCCCTTGGAAATGACCGAGATCACCTTCTCGATGTCGAGGCCGGAGTGCTTGCCGAACGCGATGGCTTCCGAGAGTCCCTGGAGCAGGCCTGCGATCGCGATCTGGTTCATCATCTTCGTGAGCTGGCCGGCACCGGGCTCGCCGATCAGGACGCAACTCTTCGCGTAGATGTCGAGCACGGATTTCGCGCGGTCGAAGTCTGCCGATTCCCCTCCGCACATGATCCCGAGCTGGCCGTTCACGGCGCCTGCCTGCCCGCCCGACACCGGCGCGTCGACGAAGCCCACGCCCTTCTCCCTGCACTTTTCGTGGAGTTCGCGAGCGAGAATCGCCGATGCGGTGGTGTGGTCGACGAGAACGGCACCACGCTTGAGTCCGGCCAGTACGCCGTCATCGCCGTACACCACGGAGCGCACGTCGTTGTCGTTGCCTACACACATGGCCACGAGATCGCAGCCTTCCGCCGCCTCGCGCGGCGTGGCCGCGGAACGGCCACCGAATTCCTTCACCCACTGCGCCGCCTTGGCCGCACTCCGGTTGTACACGGTGACGTCGTGCCCGCCTTTCTTCAGCAGATGTCCTGCCATGGGATAACCCATGACGCCCAGTCCCAGGAAAGCTACGCGCATGATGTGATTCTCCGTCTGGAATGTACTCGGAACGTGATTCGACCCTGCCGACCGCAGGATGCCCGATGCTCGGTGCCGGTGGCGGTCCTGTCAAGCAAGCGGCGCCGCTCACAGGATCGCTTCGGCACCTGTCGTGCGTGACGGCGCGGGCCCGTCACCGTGGTGGTCGTTCCAGCGCGGCGGCCGTTGCCGCCAGATCCCGGATCCCCGCCCAGTCCCGCGCAGCGATCCTGTCGCGCGGCACCATCCACGATCCTCCCACGCAGACGACATTCGGGAGCTTCAGGTAGTCGCCTGCATTGCCGGGGGTGATCCCGCCGGTCGGACAGAACCGGACGTCCGGAATCACCGGCGCGAGTGACCCCAGAAATCGGGCCCCGCCCGATGGCTCGGCCGGGAAGAACTTCAACAGCCGGAAGCCGCGCTCCCTCAGCACCATGACTTCCGAGGCGGTCGCTGCGCCGGGCAGCAATGACACGCCCCGTCCCGCCGTCGCGTCGAGCAGTCGCTCGGTTGCGCCTGGCGAGACCGCGAAGCGTGCTCCGGCCCGTTCGGCTGCGTCGAACTGGTCCGAGGTGAGTACCGTACCGACGCCGACCACCGCCTGCGGAACCTGATCAATGACCGCCTTCATCGCGTCGAGCGCGACGCGGGTGCGCAGGGTGATCTCGAGGACGGTCAGGCCACCGTCGACGAGCGCCTGCGCGAGCGGGACCGCGTCGGAGAGCTCGTCGATCGCGATCACCGGAATCACCGGGCAGCGTTCGAGAATGGGTGAAAGCGTCGTGTCAGCGGTCGATGTCATGGCAGTCATCCGAACGGAAAGATCGTGGCCCCCGTGTCCGCGGTACTCACGGTCCCACGGAAGGGTGCGAACAGTTCTCTCCCGACGCCGAGGTCGGAGCGGTATCCGGGCGACGCGGGTGCGCAACGCTCGAATTCGGCAAGGTCCACCAGAACGTCGAGGCGCCCGGTCGCACCGTCGACGCGGACGACGTCGCCATCACGCAGGCGGGCGATCGGACCGCCGTCGAGTGCTTCGGGCGTGACGTGGATCGCTGCCGGGACCTTGCCCGACGCGCCCGACAGCCTTCCGTCGGTGACGAGCGCCACGCGCTGTCCGCGATCCTGAAGCGCGGACAGCGGGGGCATGAGCTTGTGCAGTTCGGGCATGCCGTTCGCCCTGGGTCCCTGATGGCGGACCACCGCGACGAAATCGCCCGTCAGTTCGCCGGCCCTGAATGCGCGCTGCACCTCTTCCTGTGACTCGAACACGCGAGCGGCGGCTTCCACGACATGGCGATCGTCGGGGATCGCCGAGGTCTTCATCACGGCGCGCCCGAGTGAACCCGACAGCACCTTCAGTCCGCCGGTCGGCTGGAACGGGGCGTCTGCGCCGCGCAGCACGCGATCGTCCCCGCTCTCGCGCCGCGCGGGCCGCCACGCGACGGTGCCGTCTTCGGCGAGGAAGGGTTCCGCGCGATAGCCCTCGAGACCGGTTCCCCAGACGGTCCTGACGTCCCGGTGGAGGAGCCCGGCGTCGAGGAGCTCTCCGATCAGGAAGCCCATGCCGCCCGCGGCGTGAAAGTGGTTCACGTCGGCCTTCCCGTTCGGATAGATCCGGCAGAGCAGCGGCACGACTTCCGCGATGTCGGCGAAATCGTCCCACGTGATCCGTATTCCGGCCGCCGCGCTCATCGCGACGAGATGCAGCGTGTGGTTCGTGGAGCCTCCCGTCGCGTGGAGGCCCACGATGCCGTTCACGATCGCGCGTTCGTCGATGACCTCCCCGATCGGCGTGCACGCCTCGCCGAGCATGCTGATCGCGACCGCCCGCCGGGTCGTCTCGCGCACGATGGCATCGCGCAGCGGCGTGCCGGGGTTAACGAACGTGCTGCCGGGCGGGTGCAGGCCGAAGATCTCCATGAGCATCTGGTTGGTGTTGGCGGTGCCGTAGAACGTGCAGGTGCCCGGAGAGTGATAGGACTCGGATTCCGCCCGCAGGAGTGCGTCGCGTCCCACCTTGCCCTCGGCGTGAAGCTGGCGGACCCGCGCCTTCTCGTCGTTGGGGAGCCCGGAAGGCATGGGCCCCGCAGGCAGGAACAGCGCGGGCAGGTGCCCGAAGCGCAGTGCCCCGATGACGAGGCCGGGCACGATCTTGTCGCAGACGCCCAGATAGACCGCTGCGTCGAACGTCTGATGCGACAGCGCGACTGCCGTCGCGAGTGCGATCACGTCGCGCGAGAACAGCGACAGCTCCATGCCGGTCTCGCCCTGGGTCACGCCGTCGCACATCGCCGGGACGCCGCCTGCGACCTGCGCCGTCGCACCCGCTTCCCGGGCCGCCCGACGGATGAGTTCGGGAAAGCGCTCCAGGGGCTGGTGCGCGGAAAGCATGTCGTTGTAGGCCGTCACGATTCCGATGTTCGGGCCGTCGCCGTCGCGCAGGGCGTCCTTGTCCTCGGCCCCGCATCCCGCGAACGCGTGTGCCTGATTCGCGCAGCCGAGCGTGCTTCGCCGCGGACGCGTGACCGCCGCAGCGGCGATCATCTCGAGATACCGGCGCCGGCTGTCGCGGCTGCGCGCCACGATGCGTTCGGTGACTTGTTCGATGCGCGTATTCAGGGTCATGGCGAACCTTCAGGGGGACCAGAACAGATGAACGGGGCACTTCGCCCGTGTGAGGACGGCACGCGCCGGGAGTTCCGATTCGGGACCCGGACGCAACGCACGCTCGACGACGTCGCGCTTCGTCTCACCCTCGAAATGCAGGACCAGCGCATCGGCATCGAGCAGAACGGGCAGCGTGAGTGTCATGCGGGGTTCCCCGGTGCCCGGCTGCACAACCGGCACCACCGTGCTCGGGGTGTCACCGTCGAGGCACGCCGCGAGCTCCGTCGCGCGCGGAAAGAACGAGGCCGTGTGTCCGTCTTCGCCCACGCCGAGTACGACCACCGAAAACGGTCTCGGCACCTGTTCCACGCGGGAGCGGACGGCTTCCCGTGCAGCCGTGTGCGGGACATCGGCCACATGGAGCGGAACGAAGCACGCGGCGGTCGCGGCGCCCTGCAGCAGGTGTTCACGGACCAGTCGCGCGTTGGAGCGGTCCGACGTCTCGTCGACCCACCGCTCGTCCGCGAGCGTGATCACCACGCGTGACCACGGGAGCGTCCGCGACGCAAGCTCGTCGAAGAACTGCACGGGCGTGCGTCCGCCGGAGACGACGAGACCGGCGCGATCGCGCGTGAGGAGGGTCTGCGCGATGCGATCGGTCACGAAGCCCGCGAGCTCCCTCGCGAGCTCGCGGCGGTTCGGGGATTCATGCCATATCTGTGTCATGCCGGGTCCAGGCCATGTCCTCGTGCCAGGTGCGGCCGTCGCGCTCGATCAGCGCGATGGCGGCGGTGGGCCCCCAGGTGCCTGCCGGATACGGCTTGGGAGGCTCGTCGAGCTCGCGCCAGGCTTCCATGACGGGATCGATCCACGCCCAGGCCGCCTCGACTTCGTCGCGGCGCATGAACAGCGTCTGGTCGCCGCGCACGACATCCAGCAGCAGCCGCTCGTATGCGTCCGGGTGGCGCACGCCGAACGCTTCCGCGAAGCTCATGTCGAGAGGCACCTGCTTGAGCCGCATGCCACCGGGTCCGGGATCCTTGATCATGAGCCAGAGCTTCACGCCTTCGTCCGGCTGCAGGCGGATGACGAGGTGATTCGGACGGATGATGCCCGCACGGTCCTCGAACACCGAGTGGGGAATCGGCCGGAACGACACCACGATCTCCGACATGCGCACGGGCAGTCGCTTGCCGGTGCGCAGGTAGAAGGGCACCCCGGACCATCGCCAGTTCGCGATGTCCGCCCGGAGTGCGACGAAGGTTTCGGTCGAACTCGTGCGCCCCAGTTCGTCCGTGTAGCCCGGAACGGCTTTCCCGCCTGCGACCCCGGCACGATACTGGCCTCTCACGACCGAATGGGAGATGGCGGGCCGGGCGACGGGGCGAAGCGCCTTCAGGACCTTCAGTTTCTCGTCTCGCACCGCGTCGGCGCCCAGTTCGCTCGGTGGTTCCATGGCCACCAGACACAGAAGCTGCAGGATGTGGTTCTGCACCATGTCACGCATGGCACCTGCCGTGTCGTAGTAGCCCGCACGACCTTCGACTCCGAGCGATTCCACGGCCGTGATCTGCACGTGGTCCACGTGTGCAGCGTTCCAGAGGGGCTCGAACAGCGCATTCGCGAACCGCAGTGCCATGAGGTTCTGCACCGTTTCCTTGCCGAGATAGTGGTCGATCCGGTAGATGCAGTGCTCGGGGAATACCTCACCGACCGCGTCGTTCACGGCACACGACGACGCCAGGTCCTTGCCGAGCGGCTTCTCGAGCACCACGCGCGAGCGTTCGTGGACGAGCCCCAGTTCGCGCAGCCGCGCGCAGAGCGGCCCGAACAGCTCGGGCGCCGTGGCGAGATAGAAGACGCGGATGCGGTCGGGCTCTGCCGCGAGCAGCGAGACCAGTGCCTCGAAGGCGTCCGCGCGGGAGTCGTCCACCGTCGCGTAGTGCAGGCGTTTCAGGAAGCGCGTGGCTGCCTCCTCGTGCTCGCCCACCTCGCACGCGATGGCCTCGCGGGCCGTCGCGCGGAATTCCTCACTGGACTGGGCGGTACGTGCCGCGCCGATCACGCGGGCTTCCGCGGGAATCTGACCCGCGAGATCGCGCTGGAAGAGCGCGGGCAGGAGCTTGCGACGGGACAGGTCGCCCGTTGCGCCGAACACGACGAGATCGAACGGCTCCACGGGGATGATGCGCACGGTCATTCGACGGACCTCGCTGGGAGTGGGCGGGCGGTTCTTCGGGGCAATGCAAATGCCATGCTACGAACCGGCTGTGGTGCAGGCAAGTCGCGGCCGGCGCGTCGTCTGCACGGCAGGTGTGCGTCGACGAACGCGCGACCGTCCGGCCTTGCGTGGCGGCGTCGCTGGCCGCCGCGCAGACTGGTCAGGCAATCCGCTCGGGAAAAAATTCCAGACCGAGACGGTCGAGTGCCTGGGCGGCCAGTTGCCGGCAGGCGTTGTGGAGCGGCGTCGGCAGGGTCGGGGGCAGTGTCTCGAACAGGAGCAGTTTGGAACTGCTTACCGACGGCACCGGGTCGAGCACCCGGTCGGGCCAGTCCGCGACAACCTCGTCGAGGAGGCGCTGCGCGGCTTCGCGCTGCCAGGGGTTCGTGGGCCACTGGGAAGGCAGTGCGAGAGCATCGGGAAACCGCTCGAGATCCTGACGCAACGTGCGAACGTCTTCCGGCGAGTCCCGGAACGGAAGCAGCAGCAGGCTCGCGAGGTCGGCGAGCCGGCGATCGTGTTCGGTACGGCTGCCGCCGCCGTCGATCACGCCGATCCAGCCCTTCAGTGCGTGCAGTTTCCCGACGATCCCGGACAGCTGCCCGGGCGTTCTCGCGTCGGCAGTCAGGTAGCGGCGGTTCTCGCGCGACAGCAGTGCACGACCGGTGTCCGTGAGCACCACCGCCGCGCGGTAGCCATTGAGCCCGAGTCCTTCTCCGAGCATGTGGGAGATGGTCGTCTTCCCGGTACCTCCCTTGTTTCCGATAACGCAGATGATCTCCGCCATGTCGTACGCCACGAATGCAGTGCCCCGTCGAAGGGCATGGACCCTTCGCCCTGCGCGGTGCGGCTGGCCCGCCTCGCCGACCAGTCGTGCGGATTCTGGACCCCGAGGCAGCGGTTTGCCAGCGGCATCCTCGCCGGGGCGGCGCAGGCTCAAGTTCACCGCCCCTCGTCCGTAATGCTCGATCAACGACGAGACTGGCCCGCGCGGCCCTGCAGGAGATTGGCATGAAACCTTTCGTGAGAGCATTGATTTCCGCCATGGCGCTCGCCGTGGTCGCGTGCGCGACCGATTCCGCGGTCGGTCGGAGCGACCACGGACAGCAGGGCGCGGCGCCCGTCCCGGGCGCCGTGATGACGCGGGAGCGGCAGTCGAGGATCACACCGGAGATCGCGCTGAAGATGCTTCAGGAGGGGAACGACCGGTTTCTTGCCGGAAAGCTCGCGAAGCGCGACCTCCACGAGCAGGTGAAGATGACCGGTCACGGACAGTTCCCGTTCGCGAGCGTCGTGAGCTGCATCGACTCGCGAGCCGCCCCGGAAGTCATCTTCGACCAGGGTGTCGGCGACATCTTCACCGCACGTGTGGCGGGCAACGTCGTGAACCGCGACATCATCGGCAGTCTCGAGTACGGGTCGAAGGTCGCGGGTGCGCGCGTCATCGTGATCATGGGCCACACCCACTGCGGGGCGGTGAAGGGAATCTGTGACAACGTGAAGATGGGCAATCTCACGGATCTTCTCGAGAAGCTCCGTCCCGCCATGGATTCGGTTCCCGAGGACGGCACGCCGCGCAATTCGAAGAACGCATCCTTCGTCGACAGGGTCGCCGAGGCGAACGTCCACAGGCAGGTGCGCCAGCTGCTCTCCGACAGTCCGGTCCTCCGCGGTCTCGTGAGCGAAGGAAAGCTCATGGTCGTCGGGGCGATGCTCGACGTCGAGACGGGGCGCGTGACGTTCTTCGAGAATCATGATCCCGCGGAACAGATGGCCGTTCACGATTCCCTGCACCTGTAACGTGCACGGCAGTCACCCTCCACGACAGGCGCGGCGTCCGACCGGATCCGGCCGACAGGGTGCAGACTGCGCGTGTCGCCCGACGGGACGCGGCGCATGAGGCTGCTCGCGCCAGTGGTTCGTCTCGCGATCGCAGCCTCTCTCGTGCTCGTGTCGGCATGCGCGTCGAGCGTACCGGGGTCATCCGCGGCGGTCGAAGCGGATGGCCCGCGCCGGATGCCGCTCACACGCGAGCGTCAGGTCGCCATCACGCCCGACGAGGCGCTCCGGATGCTTCGTGCGGGCAACGAGCGGTTCGTGGCGGGCAGCCCGGCCTATCGCAACGAATATCTCGACCTGAAGGCCACTCGCGATGGGGCATACCCGTTCGCGGCTGTCCTGACCTGCACGGATGCGCGCACGAGCCCCGAACGCGTTTTCGATCAGGGCATCGGTGACATCGTCGCGGTGCGGGTGGCGGGAAATGTCGTCGATGCCGACGTGCTCGGCAGTCTCGAGTACGCAGTGGCGTTCGCAGGCGTCAAGCTCATCGTCGTGCTCGGTCACGACGGGTGCGACGCGGTCCGGCAGGCGTGTGCCGGGGATGGGCGGGAAGATGCCGACGGACAGCTCCGGGAAGCCCTCGGAGCCGCGCTCGCGCGCGCGGACAGCGCGGACATCGTGCAGCGCAGCGAACCCGGATTCGTTTCCCGTGTCGAACGCGAGAATGTCTATCTGAGCGTGCGCCGGGTTCTGGCCCGCAGTCCGTCGATACGGGAGCGGGTCAGGTCCGGACGTGTTGCCGTGATCGGAGCCATGCTGGACGGCGGTACCGGCGTCGTGAGATTCGAGCCATGAGATCGCCCGCCCGACGCTCGCCGGTCGAACGACAGCGCGCCGGGAGTTGCGGTGTCGGAGTGCATTTCGGAAAATGGAAACAACACTGTTGCGGGTCGATCACAAGAACCACCATGGTGAAAGGACCATTCCGGTCACCGGAACAGCAGCCATCCGGGCGCCGTCGACACCCCCGCCGGACGCCGGCGTGGACGGGCTGCTTCGAACTGCCGTTCACGGAACGTCCGGCAGCGTGATGACTCTCGCCCTCGTCGTAAACACCACGTCGGTGGAGCCTGCGGTCGCGAAAGACCTGATCGCGCTCGTCCGCGAGTACGCACCTTCCGCACAGATCGTGGAGACCCAGCAGGTGGGGGAGTTCCGGCGGTTCGTATCCAACGTGACCGCGAAGGGCATCCGGCGCGTGGTCGTGGCCGGCGGGGACGGGTCCATGCGGATGGCGGCCAACGCGCTCGCCGGGACCGGTGTGGAGATCGGCCTCCTTCCTTTCGGTACTTCCAATGACTTCGCGCGCTCGGTGGCGCTGCCGACCGACCCCCAGGCCGCCGTCCGCGTCGCGCTCGGATCGGCAACCGTGTCGATCGACGTGGGAATGATCCAGTGTCGCGACGAAGGATTTCGCGCGATCAAGCGTCGGTTCTCCAATGTCGCGGAAGCGGGGCCCGGCTGCGACGAATCCGTGTCCCCGGGCGTGCGTGGACACTCGCTGGCTCAGTGGATCTCCCGGCGTGCGCGTTCCGTGTTCCGGGTACGGAAGTCACGTCTCGCACGTATCCGCCTCTGGATCGACGGGCAGGACCTCGGCATCGCGCCCACTGCCAAGCTCATCATCGGCAACGGTCGATACGCTCTGGGTGACCTCGGTCCCTTGCCGCAGGCCCGCCTGAACGACGGCTTTCTGGACGTCATCCGCGTGCACGACGTGGGCCTGATCGAATCCCTCCGTCACGATGCGGGCGTACACCGCCTGCCGCTGGACCACCCCGGGATCGATCGCTGGCAGGCTCGTCGTATCGAGGTGACGAGCGACGACCCGGTGCCGATCGCCGCCGACGGAGAGGCGATCGGCTGGCTGCCGGCGTCGTTCGAGGTCGAACCTGCGAGTCTGCGACTCGTCGTGCCTGAGGTCGTCCTTCCCAGGGCCGCCTGAGCACAGACCCGACCTTCGTCGGTCCGATGCGGGGGAGGCGTGGCCATCCCCCGCAGGGAAGTTCAGGGACCGAAGAACTCCTTCACCTTGTCCATCCACGACTTGGCGCGAGGATTGTGCGCCGACGCGTCCCGCGCGTTGATGGACTCCAGCTCTTCCAGGAGTTCCCGCTGACGGGGCGTGAGATTCACGGGCGTCTCGACCATGACGCGGCACAGCAGGTCGCCGTGCGTGCCTGACCGTACTCCCTTGATGCCCTTGCCGCGCAGGCGGAACAGCCGGCCCGACTGTGTCTCCGCGGGAATGCGGATCTTCGCGGCACCGTCGAGCGTGGGCACTTCGATCTCGCCGCCGAGCGCCGCCGTCGTGAAGCTGATCGGCATCTCGCAGAGCAGGTCGTTTTGGTCCCTCTGGAACACGGCGTGTTCCTGGATGTGGATCACGACGTAGAGATCTCCGCCCGGGCCGCCGTTCATCCCGGCCTCGCCCTCGCCCGACAGACGAATGCGATCGCCCTCGTCGACACCGGCGGGAATCTTCACCGACAGCGTCTTCTGTCGCTTGGTGCGCCCCACGCCCCCGCATGTCCCGCAGGGATCGGTGATCATCTTGCCGCTGCCGTGACAGCGGGGACAGGTCTGCTGGATCGAGAAGAAGCCCTGCTGCATCCGCACCTGCCCGTGTCCGCCGCAGGTCGTGCAGGTCTTGGGCGACGTGCCCGGTTTCGATCCCGTGCCGTGACACGTCTCGCATTCGTCCATGGTCGGGATGCGAATGCGCGTCTCGGTGCCGCGTGCGGCCTCCTCCAGGGTGATCTCGAGGTTGTACCGGAGGTCGGCCCCGCGGTAGACGTTCGACCTGCGCCCTCCCGCGTTGCCGAAGATCTCGCCGAAGATGTCGCCGAACGCGTCGGCGAAGCCGCCGAATCCGGCTCCGGCGCCGGCCGCGCCCGCGACCGAGGGGTCGACACCGGCATGACCGTACGAGTCGTAGGCCGCCCGCTTCTGCGGGTCGGACAGCACCTCGTACGCCTCCTTCGCTTCCTTGAAGAGTGCTTCCGAGTCCGCGTTGTCGGGATTGCGGTCGGGGTGGTGCTTCATCGCCAGCCGCCGGTAGGCTTTCTTGATGTCGTCGTCCGAGGCGTCGCGATTCACGCCCAGCACTTCGTAATAGTCTCTTTTCGCCATCGTTCAGATCTCGTCTCGGGGACGCAGACGTGTTCGACCCTTCCAGGGTCCGTCCATGACAAAAGGCGAGGACGACCTCGACGGTGTCCTCGCCTCGCTCACGGGACGACGGGAGGCTTCCGCCCGCGTCGTCCCGATGGACCGGAGCTTACTTGCGGTCCCTGACTTCCTCGAACTCCGCATCCACGACGTCGCTGTCGTCCGCCTTGGAACCACCACCCGACGCCTGCGCGCCACCCGTAGCCCCGGCCGCGGCGTCCTGCTGGGCGCCTGCGTACATCTTCTCGGCCAGCTTGTGCGACGCCTGCATGAGCGCCTCGCCCTTGGCTTCCATCGTGCTCTTGTCGCCGTTCTTCAGGGCTTCGTCGGCTTCCTTCAGGGCTTCCTCGATCTTCGCCTTCTCGTCCGCGTCGATCTTGTCGCCGTGCTCGCCGAGCGCCTTGCGAACCTGGTGGACCTGCGCGTCGAGCTGGTTGCGCGCATCCACGGTCTCGCGCAGCCTCTTGTCCTCTTCGGCGTTCACTTCGGCGTCCTTCACCATGCGGTCGATCTCGTCTTCGGACAGACCGGAGCTCGCCTTGATGGTGATCTTGTTCTCCTTGCCCGTGGCCTTGTCGCGTGCGGACACGTGCAGGATCCCGTTGGCGTCGATGTCGAAGGTCACCTCGATCTGCGGCATGCCGCGCGGAGCGGGCGGGATCCCCTCGAGGTTGAACTCCCCGAGACTCTTGTTCGCGCCCGCCATCTCGCGCTCGCCCTGGAGAACCTTGATGGTCACGGCCGGCTGGTTGTCGTCCGCGGTCGAGAACACCTGGTTCGCCTTGGTCGGGATCGTCGTGTTCTTCTGGATGAGCTTGGTCATCACGCCGCCGAGCGTCTCGATGCCGAGGGACAGGGGCGTCACGTCGAGCAGCAGGACGTCCTGCACGTCGCCCTTGAGCACGCCACCCTGAACGGCCGCACCGACCGCGACTGCCTCGTCCGGGTTCACGTCCTTGCGGGGATCCCGTCCGAAGAACTCCTTCACCTTCTCCTGGACCTTCGGCATGCGGGTCATGCCGCCGACGAGAATCACGTCGTCGATCTCCGACACCTTCACGCCCGCGTCCTTGATCGCGACACGACACGGCTCGATCGACTTCTCGATGAGATCCTCGACGAGGCTCTCGAACTTCGCGCGCGTGATCTTCATCGCAAGGTGCTTCGGACCGCTCGCGTCCGCCGTGATGTACGGCAGGTTGATCTCGGTCTGCGCCGACGACGAGAGCTCGATCTTCGCCTTCTCGGCGGCCTCCTTCAGCCGCTGGAGTGCAAGCACGTCCTTGGACAGGTCGACGCCCTGATCCTTCTTGACCTCGCCGATGACGTATTCGATGAGCCGGTGGTCGAAGTCCTCGCCACCGAGGAACGTGTCACCGTTGGTCGCGAGCACCTCGAACTGCTTCTCGCCGTCGACGTCGGCGATCTCGATGATCGAGATGTCGAACGTGCCACCCCCCAGGTCATAGACGGCGATCTTGCGGTCCTTGCCGCCAGACTTGTCCATGCCGAACGCGAGCGCGGCGGCCGTGGGTTCGTTGATGATGCGCTTGACGTCGAGCCCTGCGATGCGCCCGGCGTCCTTGGTCGCCTGACGCTGGGAGTCGTTGAAGTACGCGGGCACCGTGATGACGGCCTCGGTGACCGGTTCGCCGAGGTAGTCCTCGGCCGTCTTCTTCATCTTCATGAGCACCTGCGCCGACACTTCCGGCGGCGCGATGCGCTTGCCGCGAACCTCCACCCACGCGTCTCCGTTGGCGTTCTCGACGATCGCGTAGGGCATCAGCTTGAGCGCCTTCTGCACCTCGCCTTCCTTGAAGCGACGTCCGATGAGGCGCTTGACGGCGTACAGCGTGTTCTTCGGGTTCGTCACGGCCTGGCGCTTGGCCGGCGCACCCGTGAGGATCTCGCCGTCCTCCGCGTACGCGACGAGGGACGGCGTCGTGCGCGCACCCTCGGAGTTCTCGATCACCTTGGCCTGGCCGTTCTCCATGATGGCCACGCAGGAGTTGGTGGTACCGAGGTCGATACCGATGATCTTTGCCATGTCGTTTCCCCGTTTGGAAAGATGTGTTGGTTGGTTAGCAGGCTAGATTGGGGTCGGGCGAGGTGATTCAAGCGTCCTTCGACTTGGACACCGCCACCAGCGCGGGTCTCAGGACCCGGTCGTGGAGCAGATAGCCCTTCTGGAAGACCTGCACGACCGTATTGGGCGGCTGGTCCGAGTCCATCATGCTCATCGCCTGGTGGAAGTGCGGATCGAACTTCTGGCCTGCGGGATCGATTTCCTTGATCGAGAACTTGTCGAAGACGGAGACGAGCTGTCTCAGCGTGATCTCGACGCCGTTTCGCATGTTCTCGATGGACGTGTTGTTCGCGTCCAGAGCCGCCTCGAGGCTGTCCTTCACGGCGAGCAGTTCCGACGAGAATCCGTCGATCGCGAACTTGTGTGCCTTGGCTACGTCTTCCTGGGCACGCTTGCGGACGTTGTCGGCTTCGGCCTTTGCGCGGAGCCATGCGTCGTAGTGTTCCGTCGCCTGCAATTCGGCCTTCCGGAGCAGTTCCTCCATGCTCGGCATCACTTCCGCCCCGTCCGGTGCGGCGGCATCATTCGGCGCGGACTCGCTGGTCCGACCGTTGCCGGCAGGGGGTGTCTGCTGGGAAAGATTGAACGTATCGTGTTGTTCCGACATCTGTTTTCCTGGCTCAAAGGTCTTTCGAACCCTTCGCACATGGGGCTCGGGGAGTCGTTTTCAAGGGGTGGTGCACAAATGAGAGGCCACATCATCGCGGCGGGAGTCTGGCTCGCGCTCATCGGCGTCGGGTACGTCGCGTTCTCCCGGCTGGGAGACGAGAAGAGTCCGGTGCTGGGTTGCGAGGGTCCGGGCGGGGCAGGCGAGATCGTCGTGGGTGCCGCGCGGGACGGCCACTTCTACCTCGACGGTGCGGTGAACGGCGTGCCGGTCACGTTCCTGGTGGATACCGGCGCGAGCTACGTGACCGTCAACGCACGCGTCGCCGGTCGGGCCGGATTGATGGACGGCACCGCGGCGGTATTCAATACGGCTGCGGGACGTGTGGCCGGCACGATCGCGCGTTCTCGCTCGATCACGGCCGCCTGTGTGGAAATTCCCGATCTGAGCGTGGCGGTGAACCGCGGTCTCGGGGATGTCGGGCTGCTGGGCCAGAACTTCCTGCGCCATTTCGAGGTGGTGCAGACGCGTCAGGAACTGCGGCTGCGCTACCGGTGAGCCGGGGCGCATCTTTCGGACTATCCTCGCCACCCTGACGTCGTCGCGCAGGCCTGCGCACACCCTTTTTCACCTGTACGCCAGGAGGACCGTCCATGCCGCTCACCGATCCCGACCTCAGGCGCACGTGGCTCTTCGGCCCGGGCGCGAACGCCGCTGCTCACGACGCGATGGCGCGCAGCGGTGCCGACGTCCTCATCGCCGACCTCGAGGACTTCACGCCGGAACCGCGTCGCGGCGAGGCGAGGGAAGGTCTGCCTGCACTCGTCACGCGGTGGCACGAGGCAGGGTATGTCGTCGCCGTCCGGATCAATGCGCTCGATGCCGACGGGCCGGTCGACCTCGACGCGGCGATGGCCGCGGGGGCGGATGTCGTCGCACTGCCGATGGCCGCGACCGCCGGCCAGATGCGCGCGCTGGATGCCGCCATCACCGAACGCGAGGCGGCGCTAGGCATTCCTCCGGGCAGGACGGAAATACTTCCGGTGTGCGAGACCGCGCTCGGGGTCGTGGACGTGCGCGCGATCGCCGCCGGCAGTCCGCGCGTGCGGGCCGCACTGCTCGGCACGGAGGATCTCGCGGCAGACCTCTGCGCGGACCGTCACGCAGACGGACTCGAACTCGACTACGCACGGCGCCGATTCCTGCTCGAGTGCCGGGCCGCGTCGATCGAGCCGATCGACGCGCCGTGCACATACGGAGACGTCGATCTGGCGGTGCGCGAGGCCCGCTACGCACGTCGGCTCGGGTACCGGTGCAAGTCGGCCGTGCATCCCGAACACGCAGCATCCCTGAACGAAGTCCTCACGCCGAGCGCGGAGGAGATCTCGCACGCTCGCACGATCGTCACCGCCTTCGAGTCGGCGCGTGCGCGGGGTGAAGAGCGGGCCCTCGTGGACGGTCTCTGGGTGGAGGTGCCGACCTACCGCAACGCGTGCCGAATTCTGGAGCGGGCGCGCCGTCTTGGCGCGGAACGCTGAGCGCCCGCCTGTCGCATCGTCACGCCGCCGGCTCGCCTGCGTCGAACACGACGGCGTCCAGCGCCACACAGCCTTCGCCGGCCGCGCCCACGAGCACCGGGTTCACGTCGAGACTCGTGACGGGGCACTCCGGAGCCGCCATCAGCCTGCCCACTGCCACGGCGGCCCGTGCGAACGCGTCCGCGTCCAGCGGCGGCTCGCCCCGAACCCCCGTGACGAGCGGAGCGATGCGCAGGCGGGAGAGCGCCCGTTTCACGTCGTCCTCGTCGAACGGCAGCAGCAGCAGCTGGGAGTCCGGCATCGCTTCCACGTATTTGCCCCCGTCGCCGATCACGACGACGGGGCCGAAGACCGGATCCACGTGTGCGCCGATCATGAGTTCGCGACGGCCACGTGCGAGACTCGCGACGAGAACGCCGTCGAAAGCGTGTCCGCCCGACTCGAGAGTCTCCCGCATCGCGGTGTAAGCCGTTCGCACCTCCTGTTCCGTGGCGAGGCCGACGCGCACGAGACCGAGTTCGGACTTGTGCGCGACATCGCGCGAGCATCCCTTCACGACCACTGGCCCGCCGAGGCTTGCGATGGCGGCGGCTGCTTCGTCCTCGGTCCGGCACAGCACGTGCGGAACCACGGGTACGCCCGCCTGGGCGAGCAGGGCGAGGCTGTCGGCTTCGTTGCGCATGTGACGGGTACCGGCCGCTCGCGACTGCGCGGGCAGCGTGGGCTTCGCGTCGCGCATGCGCTCGTGATGACCGATGAACTGGGCGAGTGCGAGCACGGCGTCCGCCTCTGTCTGGAACACGGGAATGCCGCGAGCCTTGAACGGCGCCGCGATCTTTTCCTGCGTGATCGCCGCGACCGTCGGCTTCGCGGTCATTTCGGCGAAGTTCGCGGTGTCGCGTGCGAATGCCTCGACATCGTAAGCGGCGCCGGCGACCGGTATGCCGATCACGAACGCGTCGGCGGCCGGGTCGCGCGCGATCACGGGAAGGATCGCCCCGAAAAGCCCGCTGTTCGTGAGCAGGGCGGCGGTGATGTCGATCGGGTTGGTGCTCGTCGCGACCGACGGCAGGATCGACGCGAGTTCGGCGCGCGTGTCCGGCGCGAGCCGGGCGATCGGCATCTGCTCGCGCGTGGCCGCATCCGCGGCCATCACGCAGACCGCGCCGGAATTGCTGATGGCCACGAGCCGTCGGCCACCCGGGCGCCAGCCCTTCAGGTACATCTCGGTCGCGAGCGCCAGCTCCCGCAGGTCGTTCGCGCGCCAGATGCCGTGACGTTCCAGGAACGCGTCGACGACGCGGTCCTCGTTCGCGAGCGCACCGGTGTGCGACCGCGCTGCCTGCTGGCCCGCCGTCGTCCTGCCCGACTTCAGTGCGACGATCGGGAGATCGCGTTCACGCGCGACCGCGGCGGCCTGCGCGAGCGCGTTCGCATCGGGGATGCCTTCCAGATACATCAGCAGAAGCTTCAGTTCCGGGTCTCGCGCCATCTCCGCGGCGAGTTCGGACACGGTCACGTCGCAGTCGTTGCCGGTCGCGTTCGCATAGCGCACGCCGATGCCGCGCTCCCGCAGCATGCAGTACGGCACCACGCTCATGGCACCACTCTGGCTGACGATGCCGACAGGGCCGTCCTCCGGAGGCAGTTCGATGAATGCCGAAGAGAAGGACATCACGGCACCGGTGCCGAAGTTCGCGATGCCCTGGGAATTCGGCCCGATCACCCGCATGCCCGCGGCGCGCGCCGCTTCACGCATGCGCCGTTCGCCGCGCAGGCCTTCTTCCGTGGTGGTCTCGCCAAAGCCGGAGGTCATCACGACGCAAAGTTTCACGCCGGCTTCCGCGCACCGCGCCACCGCGTCCACTGCCAGTTCGCCGGGCACCGCGACGACTGCCGCCTCGGGCGTCTCCGGCAGCGCGTCGAGGGACGGGAAGGTCGGGAAGCCCTGGGTTTCCGTGCGCTTCGGGTTGATCGCGTAGACAGGTCCGCGGAATCCGAAACGCTTCAGGTAGAACAGGGGTCTGCCTCCGATCTTGTCGGGATTGTCTGAAGCCCCGATGACGACGATCGAGCGGGGGGCAGTGGCGGCTCGTAGCGGAGTGCTCATGGTGAATTCGGATTCCATCGCGACGGTTCGGAGAGCCCGAAGGGTAGCGGAAAAAGAAGGTTTCCGACGCGGCTGTCGCGCCCCCCGTGTGGGAGGAGTCCGACACGAGACTCGGTCTCCACCGATGTGCGCGCACCGCCTCTCGGCATACCCTGCCTCCATCGGTCGGTGTCCGGCGAGCCGCGTGCGCAACGCGTGTTCGAACGACTGGACCGCACCTATGGCCACTGGAGGTCCGGCACGAGGCGCCGCTCGCGGGTTGCTGCGAATGGCGCTTCCGGAACCGACGCCCGCCAGTTCCTGCGTTTCCGCCCGGAGGCGTGGGTCGGTGGCCGACGAACAGGAGGTTCGAGCATGAATGACAACGCGAAGACACACACCCACGCGCGCAATCAGGGCGAGGGCGACCGGGAGTCGGCTCGTCGCTATGACGACGAGGCCCGGACCTTCGCCGAATCCGGAGAGGTGGACCGTGCAGCGCGCAACGCACGTCCGAGAACGCCCGAAGAGGCTGAACGTCTGCGTCGCGCAGAAGCCGAGGGGCGCGCCCGCGCGAAGGGCGAGGATCCTGCCGTGTCGCACGGGTCCGGCGGCCATGGTGACGGCTGAAAATCGGCGCTCGCCGCTGTCGGGGTATGACGGGACGCGATGCGTTCCGGGGTGGATCGGGCTGGCCGCGCTCCTCGTGCTCTCGCTGCCTGCCCACGGCTGGGCAACCTACTCACCCGTGGAGCACGGGATGTTCGCCGTGATGCCGCTGCACGCCCGTTCAAGGGCCGCCGCTGGCGGCACGACAGAGCCCACGGTGTGCGCCCGACCGGCGGTCATTCGCGGTGCCGGGCAATCCGGTGGCCCGCCGGGCTGTCGGCCGGATGGACCCCGGCGCATGCTGATGTGAGGCGCCGGCGCGGCGCGATTCCATCAGTCCGTGCCGAACACCGGAACGATGGCGTCACCGAAGGTTTCGAAGCGCGCCCGCACGCGGTCACCGATGCGCACGCCATCGTCGAGGTGCGCCATCATGCGGAAGCCTTCGTCAACGTCGACGAGCCCGATCACGTAGGGTGCGTGCGCGCGAAGCGCCTCGCTCGGTGCGCGGGCGACGCGTGTCATCGCGTGCACCGTTCCGCTGCCTGCTGCCCGATAAGAGACCACTTTCGTGTCCCCGCAATGCGGGCAGAAGTCGCGGCGGAAATACCAGACGCGCGAGCACGTCCCGCAGCGCTGGTAGAGGATGGCTTCGGTACCTTCGGTCCAGTCGGACATCGCGTCTCCACTCATCGGGCGCGCTCCATCACGAGGCTCACGTGGGAGGAGAGCACGCCGCCGTCTCCGTGCAGCAGCGCGAGACGCGGCGCGCCGCACTGGCGCTCGCCCCCGCGATCCGTGAGCTGGAGGTGAGCCTCGACGAGATGGGCCATCGCCCCGCCCACGCCGCAATGACCATACGAGAGCAGGCCGCCATGCGCATTGAGCGGGACGCTGCCGTCGGCGGAGAAGTGGCCGGCGCGCGCGAGCTTTCCAGCCTGCCCGCGTGGTGCGAGGCCGATCTCCTCGAGCAGGATCGCGAGCGTGATCGTGAAGCTGTCGTAGATCCCGGCGTAGTCGACGTCGCGCAGTGTCACGCCGGCCGCGCGCATCGCGTCGCTCGCGGAGGCTGCCGCGCCGAATCGGGTGAGGCTCGGTGCGGCACTCACGTGCTGGTGGGTGTGCGCCTGGGCCGTGCCGAGAATGCGCACCGAATGGGCACTCACGCATTCCCTGCTCACCACGAAGGCGGCGCCGCCGTCGGACACCGGACAGCAGTCGAGAAGCTTGAGCGGGGAGGACACGGGTTTCGATGCGAGCACGTCGACTTCGGAAATGGGGTCGCGGAACTGTGCGCCCGGGTGACGCGTGGCGTGGGTTCGCATGAGGACCGCGAGGGCGGCGAAATCCTCTTCGGTGATGCCGTGCTCGTGCATGTAGCGGGACGCGACGAGACCGTAGTAGGCGGGAATCGTGGCGCCGAGCGGAACCTCGTAGGCGGGATGACCAACCTGCGCGAGCGTCTGCACCGCGCTGTCCCGGCTCTGCCCGGTGAGTCGGTTCTCGCCCGCGACGACCAGCACGTGAGACGCCAGCCCCGCTTCCACGATGTGATGGGCGAGCATCGCCATGGTGAAGCCTGTGGCACCGCCCAGCTGGATCGCATGAGCGTAGCGCGGTGACAGGCCGAAGTGTTCGGCGAACAGCGTCGAGAGCATCAGGTGGGGCAGCGTCGTCGAATACCCCGTCAGCAGCCCGTCGATGTCGCGACGTTCCAGCCCGGCGTCGGCGAGTGCCGACGTGGCTGCTTCGCTCATGAGATCGAGCGTGCCACGGCCGGGGTGCTTGCCGAATCGCGTGAGACCCACACCGGTCACCCAGCTCATCGCCGACCCTCGTCCTCGCCCCGAAATATGTTGACCATCCTGACCATCCGTTCGCTCGCGGTTGGGAGTGAGTCGGGAATCTATACCCGATCCCCCGTTTCTCCAACCGCGTTGCCGGTCACTGCGGAACCGTGAGCGGCCCGCGTGGAATTGACTCAGCGCAAGGTCCTGCGCGGGTGCGTTCACCAGCCAGACGCGCTTCCCCGACCGTCTTGCGTCCGGCCGGTGCCGCGATCCGCGCGACGGGGGTCGAAGCGCCCGGGACGCGGCGTGGCGCGCGGAAGGGTGATCCCGGTCACAGAGCAATCCGTTCCCATGAAGGATCATCGATCACCGCCCGCCCGGAAGTCGAACGAGGGCAGGGCACCGTCGGCCGGACCTGCGACGCAACGTGTGTGGGCGCAACGGATTGACGTGTGTCAACGTGTCCAGTGGGCTGATCGGGCACAGTGCCCGCGAGGATCGCCTCCGGAGCGGGGCGGTGGTGGTCGGTGTTCCCGGCGTTCTGGCCGGAATGACCAAACTGGAGAACGAGGATTGTCATGAGTCGATCGACTGTGGCCATCGCGCTCGCCGGCAGTGGCGGGGCGGGGGTGATGACCATCGGGAGCATGCTGCTCGAAGCGGCCGCACGTTCCGGTTACTACGGCCTGTTCAGCCGACTTTCGGGGCCGCAGGTGAGAGGGGGCGAGGCTGCCGCGCTGCTGCGCATCGGGACGGTTGCCGTGGAGTCCCAGCCCGACTACTACGATGCGCTCGTCGCGATCGACTGGGGACACGTCGAGCGGTTCGCGACCGAGATCCCGCTGCAGGCGACGAGTCTGATCGTGGGCGATCCGCGCATGGGCGAGCCACCGGAAGCGATGCTCGCGTCGGGCGCGACGCTGTGGAAGCTGCCTTTCTCCGAGCAGGCCGCGACCGTGCGCGGGGGGCGGCCCAACATGGTCGCTCTCGGCGTCGTCTCCGCCCTGCTCGGACTGGATCCTGATGAGCTGGAGCGTGTCGTCGTCGCGAAGATCGGTGCCAAGGGTGAGGCGATCATCGAGGCGTCTCGCGCGGCACTGCGGGCGGGCCGTTCGCTGCCTCTGCCCGACGGCGGTGCGCTCGCGCTCGCATCACCCGCAGATCCGAAGCCGCGGTGGCTGATCAGCGGCAACGAGGCTGCCGCGGTCGGTGCGCTGCGCGGCGGGATCCGGTTCGTGGCCGGCTATCCCATCACGCCGGCCACCGAGGTGGTGGAGTGGCTCGCACCCGTGTTGCCGGAGCTGGGAGGCACATTGCTTCAGGCGGAGGACGAACTGGCTGCCGTGGGCATGGCGGTGGGTGCGTCGTACGGTGGCGTGCCCGCGATGACCGTCACGTCCGGCCCCGGGCTGTCTCTCATGGTCGAGACACTGGGGCTCGCGATCGCCGCGGAAATGCCCCTCGTGCTCATCGACGTGATGCGTGGCGGCCCCTCGACGGGTATCCCCACGAAGAGCGAACAGTCCGATCTGAACCTCGCGATCTACGGCACGCACGGCGATGCGCCGCGACTCGTGCTCGCACCGGTGTCGATTGCCGACACGCTCGCGACGACGCAGTGGTCCGTCGAACTCGCGGAGGCCCTGCAGGTTCCGGCCATCGTGCTGTCGGATCAGGGGATGGGTCAGACGCGCAGCGTGATCGATGCGCCCGCACTCCACGATTCCCCCGATTCGCGACTGCGTGCCGGTCCGCTCGAGCCCGACTCCTACCGACGCTATGCGATCACCGATTCCGGCATCTCGCCGATGACCGCACCGGGCGATGCGCACGGTCAGTGGATCGGCGACGGGCTCACGCACAACGAGCGCGGCACACCTTCCTCGGCTGCGAAAGATCATCACGCGCAGCTCGCGAAGCGCCTTCGCAAGCTCGAGAGCCACGATTTCGGGGCACGGTGGGCGGAGGTCGAAGGCGATGGCGAGGTCGCCGTGATCACGTGGGGCTCGACGGTCGGACCCACGCGAGAGGCGATCGCGCGCCTCGTCGCGAGCGGTCATCGGCTCCGCCACGTCGCCATTCGCCTGCTTGCGCCGCTGCAGCGCGAAGCGCTGGCCGCGGCGCTGCGTGGCGTGCGTCGCGTCATCGTGGTCGAGGTCAATCAGGCGGGGCAGCTCGCGCAGTACCTGCGAGCGACCGGTGCGATACCGGTGCCCGTGGAGAGCCATGCCCGACCTGGCCCGCTTCCTCTTCGACCGCGGGAGCTGGTCGAGACCCTTTCGAGATGGTGCAGCCAATGAACGCCCCGACTCTTCCGAAGCTCGACCCGAAGGACTTCAAGTCCGACGTGAAACCCATCTGGTGCCCCGGTTGCGGGGATTTCGGCGTGCTCGCCGCCCTCACGCGCGCCAGCGCGCAGGTCGGACGCCCTCCCGAGGAAATTGCCGTGGTGTCCGGAATCGGCTGCTCCTCGCGACTGCCCGCGTACACGTCTGCCTACGGCTTTCACGGTGTGCACGGGCGCGCGCTGCCCTTCGCGATCGGTCTGAAGTCCGCGCGTCCCGACATCGAAGTGATAGCGGTCGGCGGCGACGGCGACGGCTACTCGATCGGCGGCAACCACTTCCTGCACGCGTGCCGGCGCAACGTCGATCTCGTCTACATCGTCATGGACAACCACGTCTACGGCATGACCAAGGGTCAGCCGTCTCCCACCACGGAGCCGGACTGGATCTGCAACATCGCTCCGGCGGGTACGGGCCTGCATCCGCTCAATCCGATGACTCTCGCGGTGGCCGCCGGCGCGAACTTCATCGCACGCGGGTTCACGGGAGACCCGAACGGTCTCGCGCGACTCATCGTCGAGGCGATTGCATGGCCGGGGTTCGCGTTCATCGAGGTGCTCAGCCCGTGCGTCACGTTCCGTCCCGAACAGAAGGACTGGAAACACGCGGTGCACGCCGGACCAGCCGAGCCGTTGAGCGATCGTGCCCGGGCGGCCGCAGTGCTGTTGTCCGACGATGGTTTCGGAACGGGCATCTTCTTCAAGGGAGAGCGTTCGCGCGCGCATCCGCTTCCGGCTGCGAGCAGGACGATGGACGACATCGAAAGGAGGTTCGCGCTATGAGTGATCCCGCGGACTCGCTCGCGTCCTTCTACGCCCATGCGCTCCTCATCGAGCGCGAGGCGGCCGAGCGTTACGAGGAACTCGCCGATGCGATGGACGAGCATCACAATGCCGCCGTCGCAAAGCTCTTCCGCCGTCTGGCGGGTCTGGAAGCGGAGCACGCCCGGGATCTCGAGCGCCGGTCGGCCGGTCTCGCGCTCCCGCAGATCGCGCCGTGGGACTATCGCTGGGACGGCTTCGAGCCGCCCGAGACGTCGCCGCACGAAGACGTGCACTACCGGATGACCCCGCATCACGCCCTGAAGATCGCTCTTGCGAACGAGCTGCGTGCCGTGGCGTTCTTCCAGGGCGTGGCCGTGCGCACGAGCGACCCGGAGGTCCGCGCGCTCGCGTCGACGTTCGTGGGTGAAGAGGAGGAGCACGTGGGCTACGTGAACGACGCCCTCGCGCGCGAGGTGCCGCCGCCGCCCGACTGGGCACTCGACCTGGATCCGCCCCGACCGCCCGACTGATTCCGGGCGGTGCAGGTGGCAGGTCGGCTCTGCTGCCTGACAGGGTGCCAAGCGAGCGCGGGCGGACAGTCGGTACCGTCGGCACTGTCTACGGTCGCGACACACCTGGCTTTGACGATTATCGGCACGTCCCGGGAAATCTTGAGACCGCCGGCGGGCAGTTCAGACGCGTGACGGCGCGGGCCGGGTTTCGTCCAGGGTGTAGAGATTGGGGCGAGGGCGCGCACCGCGCCTGTCCAGCAGGGGCGCGAAGTCCTGTGCGGGGACGGGCCTGCTGCAGTAGTAGCCCTGGAATTCGTCGCACTTGGCCGCTCTCAGGACCTCGAGCTGGGGGTGCGTCTCGACGCCTTCGGCCACGACCTTCAGTCCAAGCGCGTGCCCCATCGCCGTCACGGCCCGGACGATCGCGAGCGAGTCCTTTTCCTCCGGCAGTCCCTTCACGAAGCTGCGGTCGATCTTGATCTCGTCGATGGGCAGGCGTCGCAGGTAGGCGAGCGACGAATAACCGGTCCCGAAGTCGTCGATCGACAGACGTACACCCATGGACCGGATCGCCTTCAGAAGCGTCACGGCTTCGTCGATGTCGGCCATGACCAGCCCTTCCGTCACTTCGAGCACGAGGTGCTTCGGATCGACACGCGTGCTCGCAAGAAGCTGTTTGAGGTCCTTCAGGATCGCGGAGCGACTGAACTGGGCCGGCGAGACGTTGACCGAAAGCGTGACGGGGGGGAGGCCGGCGTCCTGCCATCGCCTGAGCTGCCGGCATGCCTGGCCGAGGACCCAGCGACCGATCTCGACGATGAGGCCGGTTTCCTCGGCGATCGGGATGAACTGGGCCGGACTCACCATGCCGCGCTGCGGGTGGTTCCAGCGGATCAGGGCTTCCGCGCCCAGGACTCGTCCGGTCACGACGCTCACTTTGGGCTGGTAGTGCACCACGAGTTCGTTGCGTTCGATTGCCCTGCGCAGTTCGGTCTCCAGCAGGAGGCGCTCGCCTGCACGGGCGTTGAATTCCTGCGAGAAGAACTCATGTGTGTTGCGCCCCCGGTTCTTGGCCTGATACATGGCCATTTCCGCATGTTTGAGCAGCGCGTCGGCATCCTGGGCGTCCACTGGAAACAGCGAGACCCCCACGCTTGCCGACACGAACAGCTGATGATTCTCGATCTGGAAAGGCACGGAGAACGCCTTGAGGATGGCGCGGGCGATGCGCTCCGCGTTGTCCGGATCACGCATGGCCGAGACCAGAACCGCGAAACCGTTGCCGGCGATGTGGGCCACCGTTACCCGTGCATCCGTTTCGCCGACCGTCGAGATGAGGCCGGACTCCACGTCGTGTGCGATCTGCTCGACCCGGCGTGCCGTCGCCTTCAGCAGGCGGTCTCCCGTGCGATAGCCGAGTGTGTCGTTCACGTGCTTGAAGCGGTCGAGGTCGACGTGCAGCAGTGCGCAGCCGCCGGCGGGATCCGTGAGTTCGGCGAGTGTGCCGCGCAGGTCGGACTCGAAGCGGCGGCGGTTCCGCAACCCCGACAGGGGGTCGTAGTCCGCGAGCCGGTCCTGGTAGGCCTTGAATGCCAGCGTGTTCCGGACACGAAGCTGAAGCTCGCTCGGGTCCACCGGCTTCATGAGGAAGTCGGTCGCGCCGAGTTCGAGCGCCTGCAGCCGCGCGGATGACTCGCTGTCGGCCGAGAGCACGATGACGGGAAGGAAGCGGGAGCCTTCGCTCGTCCGCATGGCAGCAAGCACGTCGAAGCCGCTCATGCCCGGCATCTTCAGGTCGAGCAGTACCACGTCCGGCTCGTGTTCGGCGATCAGGGAAAGCGTCCTGCCCGGATCGGTCGTCGTGACGAAGCTCCCGTAGCCGACGTCCTCGAGAAAGAGTCGCACGGCCTCCAGCATCACCGGGTCATCGTCGACCATCAGGATGGTCGCGTGCGCGAGCGATTCCAGTGCGGGGGCCTGCCCCGATGTGTGCGCACGAACCGGAGCGTCTTTCGGTCTGCGGCGAGAGGTCATGGCGTTGCGGGTCCTGTCGGCAGAGTGCGGATCATCCTGCCGGGGCGTGCCTTGCGCCGTCGGTGTCGCCGCCGGGCACTTCGATCTGTCTCGTCATGGCGAGCAGTTCCGCGACCGTCGTGCGCACGCCCGCATGGTCGCGCGACCGCGCAAGCGCCTCCAGCGTTCGCGCGGGACCCGTGAATGCATCGAAGCCTGCGGTTCCACCGGCACCCTTCAGCCAATGCGCCAGCATCGCGAGCGATTCGAAATCACCGTCGGACGCAGCGGTCTCGATGGCTCCCGCCTTCTCGTCCAGCTGTTCCACGAAGACATGGACGATGTCCCGCAGGCGAGGGTGGTCATGCAGTCTCGAGCGCACGAACGTCTCCGGATGGTTTCCGAACCTCCGTGATTATCGGCGTCCTGCGCGAGTTCTTGAGCGGGTTTGCCTGTGAGGATGGGGGCGTGGTCGTGTTTGCCGGAAGCGCGAGACTGCGTGCGGCCCGGCTTGCCTGCCACGGCGGGACGAGACGTCAGTGTCCACGACCGGCGGACAGCCAGAACGTCACGGGACCATCGTTGGTGAGCGAGACCTTCATGTCTGCACCGAACACGCCGGCCTCGACGGGCACGTCGCTGGCGCGCGCATGAGCGAGCGCGTGCTCGAAAATGCGCCGGCCGATCTCGGGAGGCGCCGCTTTCGAGAAGCCGGGGCGGGTTCCCTTGCGCGTGTCGGCCGCGAGCGTGAACTGTGGCACCAGCAGGAGGGCGCCACCGACATCGCGAAGGCTCAGGTTCATCCGCCCGGTGTCGTCCCCGAACACCCGGTAGCCGAGCAGGCGTTCGACGAGACGTTCCGCGTCGACCGTCTCGTCCGCGGGTTCCGCGCAGAACAGCACGAGCAGTCCGTGGCCGATCTCGCCGACGACTGCGTCGTCCACACGCACGCACGCATCGGTGACTCGTTGCAGAAGTGCGATCGCCATTGCCGTTCAGTGCCCCGTGAGTAATGGCGTAGCGCTGGCGCTCGAGGCGTGAAGCGCGGCCTGATAAGTGCGTTGCACGGATGTCGCCGGCCGTCGTCGTGCGGCGCGGGCACCGGCCGGGCGCGACGATACCGTTCGCGTCCTCGTGCGTCGGTGCCGACACCGACATCGCGAGAGTCCGTCCGTCGTGCACCGCCCTTCCGCGGAAGCCTCCGGCGCGGCAGGGTTGTGCGGTCCCGGTGTGGCACCCCCAGGGGTCGCGCGCAGAGCGGGCAGCAGTCCGATGACGCTCCCCGGGGCGCGGTATGCTTGCGACGGATACGGGGGCGTGCGGGTCATTGCGTCGCCCCCTGGTTGGACGTGCAGGAGGAAAATCTCATGTCAGCAAATCACGATCTGCCGCCTGGTCGCGAAGTGGCGACTCTCGCGGGAGGCTGTTTCTGGTGTCTGGAAGCCGTCTACCTGGAAGTCCGCGGCGTGGAGTCCGTCACGTCCGGCTACATGGGCGGCCACACGCCGGACCCGGATTATCGGGACGTGTGTACGGGCGAGACCGGGCACGCGGAGGTCGTGCAGATCGTCTTCGATGCTTCCGTCGTTTCCTTCCGGGACCTGCTCGAGATCTTCTTCGTGATTCACGATCCGACGACGCCCGACCGGCAGGGCAACGACGTCGGCACGCAGTACCGTTCCGCCGTGTTCTTCCACGACGATGCGCAGGCGGCAACGGCGCAGGCGGTGATTGCGGAACTGGAGCGGAGCGCCGCGTTCGACGCACCGATCGTCACGGAAGTCACGCCGGCGACGACGTTCCATCCGGCGGAGGAATACCACCACGACTATTTCTCGCGCAATCCGCGGCAGCCGTACTGCCAGTTCGTGGTCGCACCCAAGCTCGCGAAGTTCCGCGCGAAGTTCGCTGCCCGGAGACGCTAGCAGGGGCCGATGCCTTCCGGTCGTCAGGAGCGCCCGACCATTTCCCATACGCCGCGACCCGTGTGACAGGCCGTACCAAGAATGCGGCGGTGCGACGTGCGCAGGATGAACAGACGACAGGGCATTCCCTTCACGACGGTATCCTGACCCGTCGTGAGGCTGTAGCGCCCCTTCGCGCCGGTCCAGCGGATGGTGCGGTGACTGCGCGACAGTTCGAGCGCGTGTGCGACACACGCCCGGTCGACGCTGTCGACGTCGAGCCCCGCCAGCACCGCGACGGGCGAGCCTCCGGGGGTGGCAGCCGTCGGTGCCGCGAGCCCGGCGGCAACGCCCTGGCGGTCGCACCGGCCGCGGGTGATCCCGTAGTCGTGCGCCCAGGTGGTTCCGGTGTAGCCCATGTAGTAGGCCGCGGCGGCGTTCGAGGCACCCGGGTCCGGCGCCGCACCGAGAACGGCCGCAGGCGCCCCCGCTCCGATCGTGACGGCAAGCCAGAACAGTGCATTCAACGCCTTCATTTTTACGTCCTCCCTTGATGCAGGTGCCCGCCCGACGCGGACAACGCCGTTCGACCGCGCGCGCCGCCGCGGCGCGGACTTCGCGAGGCGATGATGCCCCCGTTCACGCACACACGCCCAGACGCTTCGATGCCGGCTTCGGATCCGAAGCGCAAGCACGAGGTTATCACCGCAGCGCACCAAATCCATTCGGTTTCCGCGCACCGACGACGCGTTTGTGACGCACCTTTCCCGTCCTTCGAGAAATGCCCTGTCGCAGAGCGAAAATATGCCTTGAGACTCTTGTCATGTCCTGGCGAATTGTGCATTCTCGCAGCCGCGCTAGCGCTCCCATGCAGGGCCACCTAGACAACGTCACCATCGCACAATCACCTTGAGATTGGAGGCACCACAATGGCCGTAAGCAAGAAACCTGCTGCCAAGAAGCCCGCCACCAAGAAAGCGGCGCCCGCCAAGAAACCAGCAGCAACGAAGGCGGCTCCTGCCAAGAAAGCCGCTCCCGCCAAGAAGGCCGCTCCAGCCAAGAAGGCAGCTCCCGCGAAGAAGACGGCAGTCGCGAAGCGCGCGCCCAATGCGGCATTCATGAAGCCCATGTCTCCGAGCACGACCCTCGCTGCGGTCATCGGCGACAAGGCGATGCCGCGCACCGAAGTGACCAAGAAGGTCTGGGAATACATCAAGAAGAACAACCTCCAGGATGCAAAGAACAAGCGCATGATCAACGCCGACGACAAGCTGAAAGGCGTGTTCGGCGGAAAGAAGCAGGTGTCGATGTTCGAGATGACCAAGCTCATCAGCGGGCACCTGAGCTGACACTGCCCGTCGCCAGAACATGAAAAAAGCCGGACTGCACAGTCCGGCTTTTTGTTTGTGCCCGGTCAGGGCATGCTCGTCATCCTCTGCCTGTGGCGCGCGGTCCGGGTGTCGGGTGTTGAGGATTCCCGTGACCGTCAGCCTCCCTCCGCGTGGTAACGCGTCACCACGTCGACCTCGTTTCGCGAACCGAGAAAGACCGCCACGCGCTGATGCAGCGTGTCCGGCTTCACGTCGAGGATTCGCTGCCGTCCGTCCGTCGCCGCGCCGCCTGCCTGCTCGACAATGAAGGCCATCGGATTGGCCTCGTACATGAGTCGCAGCTTTCCCGGCTTTCCAGGGTCGCGCGCGTCGCGCGGGTACATGAAGATTCCACCCCGGGTCATGATCCGGTGGACGTCGGCCACCATGGATGCGACCCAGCGCATGTTGAAATCCTTGCCGCGCGATCCGGACTTGCCGGCGAGGAGTTCCTGAACGTAGCGTGTCACGGGCGGCTCCCAGTGACGCATGTTGGACATGTTGATCGAGAATTCCCTGGTGTCCTCTGGGATGCGCATGTTGCGTTCGGTGAGGACGAAGCTGCCGATCTCGCGGTCCAGTGTGAAGCAGTGTGTGCCGTGACCTACGGTCAGCACGAGCAGGGTCGTCGGGCCGTACACCGCGTAGCCTGCGCAGACCTGCCGGCTGCCGGCCTGCAGGAAGTGTTTCTCTTCCGGTTCGTCGACGCCTTCGGGGCAGTGCAGCACCGAGAAGATGGTTCCGACCGACACGTTCACGTCGATGTTCGACGAGCCGTCGAGGGGATCGAACAGGAGGAGATACTCGCCCTTGGGATAGCGGTGCGAGATGGCGTAGGGGCCGTCCATTTCCTCGGACGCCATGGCCGCGAGGTGCCCACCCCATTCGTTCGCCTCGAGGAGGATCTCGTTCGAGATCACGTCGAGCTTCTTCTGGACTTCGCCCTGGACGTTCTCCGTGTCGGCGCTGCCCAGCACGCCGGCGAGACTGCCTTTCCCGATGGCGATCGCGATGGCCTTGCAGGCGCGCGCGACCACTTCGATCAGGAGGCGAAGGTCGGCCTGGATGAGTTGATGTTCACGCTGTGTTTCGATCAGGAACTGGGTCAGTGTGACGCGTCGCATGGTGTCGAGCTCTCTTTGTGTCGGCGTTTGAAAAGTCGGTGTCGACGATTGAAGGGTCGGGTCTCTTGGTCCGGCCGGAGCAGCGGCCCTTGCCGAACGGTCGCGTGCGGCGAGGGATTGCGAGGTGTCAGACCGTTTCCATCGACAGCGCCTCCTGTTGAAAGAAGCGTGCCCGCAGGGCCGCGAGATCGTTGCGTGCCCGGTCGATCTCTTCCCGTCGCAGTTCGTACAGCCACGTCGTGTGCGGGCTGACCGATTCGACGACCAGGTACGCGAATCTCGGAGAGCATCCCGTCAGTCGTTGGACGCCTTCCAGATAGTGCGCCGCCTGGAGGTCGTAGCCGAACCGCCTCCGGGACTTCGCGAACGGATTCGGACGGATGTCGGAGGCTGTCTTCAGCTCCAGCACGATGTCGGTGCTGAAGCAGTCGGGCCGACCCTTGAACCGGTGGCCCGAGTCGTCCGACCAGTAGATCGAGAGTTCCTTCTCCCCTTCCTCCAGCCAGCGCTGGACCGGCTGCAGGGAATACTCGCGCACGGACCGGCACATTCTGTCGAGGGCCGCACTGGCCGAGGCCGGCAGCCAGACGCGGTCCTGCAGTGATTCGGCCGGGCCGGGGCAGGACTGCCCGCGCAACTCGAAGTAGTCGTGGTCGAAGCGTTCGGGCTCGAGCAGGCGCGCGTGCAGCGCATCCCCGAGCGTGGCTTCCCTTGCCACCGTGGGGGCGGAGCGCGCGTGCGCCAGCGACCCGGATCGCGCGAAGCGGCGCAACATCGAACTCGACACGCAGTCGCGGCGGTCGAGATATTCGGACAGGGGTTCGCGGCATCCGACGGCCGTGCCCGGATGGTCTGTAACGGCATGCATCACCACAGCCTAGCATGTCCCACACGCACCACGTTGACGCGCGTCAGTGGAGGTCCAGCAGTCTCTGCCGTGCTTCACCGAGATGGGGGTGGATCCGCAGGGCGGTCTCGAATGCGAAGACGGCTTCCTCGCGGTTGCCGCGAGACAGGAAGATCTCGGCGGCCGCGCAGATCGCGCCGAAGTGACGCGGCTCCAGGCTGAGGACATGGCGGAGCGCTTCCAGACACTCCTCGTCCCGTTGCTGGAGATAGTAGAGCGTGGCGCACTTGTTCGAGGCTTCGGAGTATTCCGGCGCACCGCGAAGGAGCAGGGTGAGGCGGGTCTCGGCGAGATCGTGGCAATGGGAGGCGATCTCGGTCGCGGCGCGGTCGAGGTGACGGGCCGCCTTGTGGTGCGGGTGATACATCCAGAGGGACCAGATCCGCTGTTCGACCTCGTCCGCCTCGTCCGGATCATCGCTCGCGGCCAGGCAGCGGAACAGCGCGTCGAGGCCCGATGGCATTGCCTGCGCCGGGCGCCTGCGGCCGCTCGAAGACACCAGTTCGAGCACCGATGGGTAGACCGTGTGCGTCATCCCTCCCCCAGTCGTTCCGTAGGCCGTGGAGATCACGCAGGATGCGCGCCAGCCCGGACGCGCTCGCGCCCCCGCCCGACAGGTGGATTCCTGCGCGACGGATGCCGCCGGGCAACCGTGCCGGAACGAGGCGACTCGGGTTTCGGGTCATCTCGATCGACCCGGGCGAACGGTGCGATCGGGAATGGTCATTGGACAATCGGCAGGTGGCGTGCGATTTTATTTCCCGAGCTTTCGTCACCCCGCGCGGCACCACACTGTAGGGGGGGTCGCGCAAGTCCGTCGGCGACACTGCAAGACCGGAACCGGCGCCTGTCGAGAATCGTCAAAGGAGAAATGAGCATGGCAAAGAAAACGGGCAAGACAGTGGAATGGACGGTGGACATCGGCATTCCCGCGAAGGAGCGCGAGGCAATCGCGGAAGGGTTGAGTCGCCTCCTCGCCGACACCTATACGCTCTACCTCACGACGCACAACTTTCACTGGAACGTGACGGGTCCCCAGTTCAACACGCTGCACACGATGTTCATGGCGCAGTACACGGAACTCTGGAATGCGGTGGATCCCATCGCGGAGCGCATTCGCGCGCTTGGATTTCCGGCGCCGGGATCGTACGCGGCGTTCGGCAAGTTGAGCGGTCTGCCGGACGCGCCGTCGGTGCCGCCCAAGGCGACGAAGATGACCGAGATCCTGGCCAAGGGGCATGAGGCCGTGGCCAGAACCGCACGCTCCGTGTTCGAACTCGCGGAGGCTGCCAGCGACCAGCCGTCGGCGGACCTCCTGACCCAGCGCATGGACATCCACGAGAAGACGGCGTGGATGCTGCGGGCAATGCTGGCCGAGTAGCCGGCCGGCGCACGAGGGGGGGCGCAGGGCGCCTGCAGGCATCCGTTTCCCCGCGCCCCCGGCGGCCAGGTGTCGCCGGGTGGTAACGAAAATTCCCCACCCGGGGTGCCCCTGAGGCCTCCGCCGCGCCCGAACTGTCGCAGGTCGACGACGATTGCGGGGACACGGGATTCTTTCGTGTCGAAGCGCGTGCAATTGCGTTAAGCTATTTCCACGAACTGCGGTGGGATAAAGAAAAACGCAAAACCGGACCACGCAGCGCGACCTAGAGGAGACCTCCGGTGATCAGATCGTGTGCTGCTTCAGTCTTGTTGCTGCTGTCCCTTTCGGCTCCCGCGGCGAACACCGGCTTCGTCGCGAGCACGCTCCCCCGACTCCTGACGCCGGAACAGCACGCCAGGGCGGAACTCGGCGACTATGCTTCTGCCGTTCTCCGGCGCGTGGGTGAGGATCAGGCCTATCCGGCGGAGGCGCTCGACCACGAGTGGGAGGGGACCGTGCGGGTGAACATGCTCATCGGCGCGGACGGTCAGGTCAAGACGGTTCATGTCTCCCGGTCCAGCGGGCACCGTGCGCTCGATGACGAAGCCGTGCGCAAGGTTCGTGCGCTGCACGAACTGCCCACGCCTCCTTCGGTTCTGCAAGGACGCGAATTCCATCTGGCTATCCCGGTCCGGTTCGTTCTGGAGTGAAATCCTTCTGACCGGAGGGCGGGTGTTCGCCCGGGGCGAGCGCTCGCCGGATTTCCGCTCGCGCATTTCCGCGCGGTGTCTGTGAGAACGGACGGCAGGGATGCCCCCCATCTTCGGGACGCACTGGCCCGGTTCCTTCGCTTCCGCCGCGGTCCGTGTGCCGTGCAAGTCGGACCGGATCAGGATCCTGCAGCGTAGCCTTTCCCGAACCGCAGTGAAGCGGTGACGCCGGCGCGTCGGCGGCGCATCGGTGGTCTCCCGCAATGGGTTCATGAATTCGACGAAGGACGTGACGGCAGCCTGCGGTTCGCACGACCGGGCGATGCTTCCGAAGTCGCGGGCGTTCGTGAGGATGACGACGGGTTCATCCGGCCCGGTCAGGCCGGAAATCGCGCCGGACACGTCGCGGTAAGCACGCTTGCAGGTCGTGCGTTCCGTCAGTCCGTCGTGATGGGCCGGACACTCCACGGTGGCTGGGGCCGCGTGCGCCGCAGTGATGTCGCAAAGTCGGGGGCGCGGCGGGTTCCGCCGCGGCAGGGGCTTCGGTGTCGAGGACAGTGGACGCGAGCCCGGGCCCCGTGCAGAGAGCGCTTCCTCGATCGGGATCTCCTCGCGGACGCGAGGCCCGGGGACGTCGTGCGTCGCTGTGCGCCCTTCGGCAGCAGGAGCGTCGAGAGGGTAAGGATGGTGACATCGGCGAGGAGCAAGCGGTGCTTCGTGTGCCGGGACGAGCGGCGCCAGGCTGGCAGATCCGCGGGGATGGCGTGCCCTGGTCGTGACGGTGTGGGGCGGACGGGTCGTTCCGCGGCGGGTGGCTGGCCCGAAGTTCGAGGGGCCGCCGCAGTCCGAACGAGAACGAAAAAAAACCCCGCGCCGGTTCGGGTCGCGGGGTCTCGGTGATGCGGGGGCAGCTTATTTGGCGCCCTGTGCCTTCCAGCGCTCGGTATTCACGCGCTCCTGCTCCTTGGAGAAGGAGAGCACCCAGTAGAGGCAACCGAGGACGACGAGGAGAGGCCCGCCGAGCAGAATCACACCAGTCATTTCAGGGAACTCCTTGAGAGAGAGGAAACGGGAAGAGGTCGGGCGTCCGGTCTGGTCTGCCGGCAGAAGCCGGGTCCGTGGACCCCGTCTGCCACCTGCATGCGCCGTGGGCTGACCTTGCCGCGGCGGGAGAGTAGCACAAGCCACGCCAGAATCGAGCACTTCGCGCCGGAAAATTTGTGCGCTGCACCATGATGGCGCCCGAAGGTCACGGGGCAGCGCCTCGATCGGGCGCGAGTCTCCCCGGGACGCGCGTTCACGACTCCCGGACGGCCGGTGCTGGCACGTCCTCCGCGCGAGATGTCGGTACGCCTTACAGGGTCGTGTGACGACTCTGGACCTCGGCGGGAAAACCTGCACGCGAATAATGGTTTGCGTTGGATGGTCCGGTAGGTGCTATCGCGAGTTGCACTTACGAACGCTTGATGAGATTCTCCTTCAGGCTTTCGGCGACACACACGTCTGCAACGCACACATTGAGGAGCCTTGGGTCGACATGAGGACGAGGAGCCTGTCGGTCTTCGCTGCGGTTCTCGCATGCGCACTGTTTCCCGGCGACCATGCTCGTGCAGCTTCGGTGATGCTGGACGATTTCTCGATCGACCAGGCACCCGTACAGGATTTCACCGTCGACGGATCGCCGGTCGTCGGCGTGCTCGGCTCGGTCCGGACGCTGCGGTCCGACCTGCTGGCATCGAACGGGCCGGTCAGCAACTCGGTGCAGGTGGGATTCGGACTTCTCGAGGTCGACAACGGTGCGGGCGAGGACAGCGAGGTGACGGCTTCCTATTCGCTCACGGCCGATCTCGTACCGGCGCAGGCGACGAACATCGTCTTCTTCTATCGCGTCGCGCAGTCGGATGCGAACGCGGCATCGCTCCGTTTTCTGCTCAACGGGACGGATCTCTCGCCGACACATTCCGCGACGTTCATTCCCGGCAACACCTCCGACCTGGAACTCACCTTTTCGCCGAACCAGGTCCACATGGGGGCCGGTGATCGCATCGACGTCGTCATGAACGGCGCACCGGGCTGGGATCTCTCCATGGACTACATCGGCGTGCGCTACGACGTCGCCGCCGTGCCCGAGCCCTCGACACTGGCGACGTTGGGCATGGGCGTCCTGATCATTGCCGGTCTCGTCCGACGACGTCGCGGCTGACGCCGCGCCCCGGCGAAGGCGGGGCAACGTCCAAGGACCTGCGGTGCTGCCGCCATCCGCGGCCCGCACGACGGTAAGATAGCGAGCCATGACGTATCTCCTCCTGCTGCTTCTCGCGGCCTATCTCGTCGGCTCCGTATCGTTCGCGGTCGTCGTCAGTCGCCTCATGAGCCTCCCCGACCCGCATTCCTACGGATCGGGCAACCCCGGCGCGACCAACGTGTTGCGCACCGGGAACAGGAAGGCCGCCGTTCTCACGCTCCTGGGTGATGCGCTCAAGGGCTGGATCGTGGTCGTGCTTGCGAGCTACCTGGGCCCGCGGTTCGGCTTCGGGCCCGGGGACGTGGCAGCGGCGGGGCTCGCAGCATTCCTCGGACATCTTTATCCCGTGTACTTCGGCTTCCGGGGCGGCAAGGGCGTCGCGACCGCAGCAGGCGTGCTGCTCGGTCTCTCGCTCTGGCTCGGCCTTGCAGTCCTGTTCGTCTGGGTCGCGGCATTCGCGGTGACGCGGATCTCGTCCGTCGGCGCGATCACCGCTGCATCGGCCGCGCCGCTCGTGGCGTGGGCGCTGCATGCGAACGTCCATGTCACCATGGTGATTCTCGCGATGGCCGTCCTGCTCGTGTGGCGCCATCGCAGCAACATCCGGAAGTTGCGGGCCGGCGTCGAGAGCGCCGTCGGGAGGAAGTGACCTTCAGGCTGCGGGAGGCAGGGACTCGAGATCCCAGCGTGGCTGGACGCTGAAGGCTCCCGGCGGATTCATCGCCGCGACGCGCATGGCGCCCGCAAACGCGATCATGGCTCCGTTGTCCGTGCAGAACGAAAGCTGGGGGTAGAACACTTCGATGCCCGCATCGGCGGCCTTCGACCGGAGGACCTCCCGCAGTCTCGAGTTAGCGCCAACTCCTCCCGCGATGACGACTCTGCGGGAATGTGTGCGTCCCGCCGCACCCAGTGCTTTCGTGGTCAGGACGTCGACGACAGCCTCCTGGAATTCGGCCGCGAGATCCGCGCGCGCGCTGTCGGTCATCTCGCTGCCGCGGACCGCGGTGAGAACCGCGGTCTTCAGGCCGCTGAAGCTGAAGTCGAGGTCGCCCGATGAGATCTTCGGGCGCGGGAGCCTGAAGCGGCCGGGTGTGCCGAGAGACGCGAGTCGGGCAAGCGCAGGACCGCCCGGATAGCCGAGTCCCAGGAGCTTCGCGGACTTGTCGAACGCCTCGCCGGCGGCATCGTCCACCGTTTCCCCGAGGAGTTCGTACTGCCCCACGCCCCGAACGTGCATCAGCTGCGTGTGGCCGCCGGAAACCAGCAGGGCCACGAACGGAAAGGCCGGTGCGGGGTCCGAAAGAAGCGGGGAGAGAAGATGGCCCTCGAGATGGTGGACGCCGAGCACGGGAACGCCGAGCGCGAACGCAAGGCCCTGGGCGACCCCTGCGCCGACGAGCAGCGCGCCCGCCAGCCCGGGTCCCTCCGTGTAGGCGACCGCCCGAATGTCGCGCGCCGAAACGTCCGCGGCCGCCAGTACCGACCGGGTCAGGGGCAGCACGCGGCGGATGTGGTCCCGGGACGCGAGTTCGGGAACCACGCCTCCATAGGCGGCATGCATGTCGACCTGCGAATGCAGGGCGTGACCGAGAAGTCCGCGTCCCGTGTCGTAAAGCGCCACGCCGGTTTCGTCACAGGACGATTCGATGCCGAGGACCAGCGTGGTCGACCCCATTTTTTCCTTCATGAGTGCTGCACTCCGGGGGGCAGATCTGTTATCCTCCCGCCCCTTGTAATTTCCGAAACCGCCACCTACCTAGCGACCAGAGGAACTCAATTCACATGCCGACCGTACGTGTCAAAGAGAACGAGCCTTTTGAAGTGGCCCTGCGCCGCTTCAAGCGGACTGTGGAAAAGACGGGCCTGCTCACCGAGCTTCGGGCGCGCGAATTCTATGAAAAGCCCACGGCCGAGCGCAAACGCAAGCTCGCCGCGGCGATCAAGCGCCACCACAAGCGTCTGCGCAGCCAGCTCCTGCCGCCCAAGCTGTACTAGGCTCGCCTGACCGTTCGGTCGAAAACCCCGCGTGCCAACCGGACCGCGGGGTTTTTCGTTCCTGGAGTGTCGAAATGTCGGACCTGAGAACCACCATACACGAAGACATGAAGGCAGCGATGCGTGCGAAGGATGCCCCTCGCCTCGCAGCCGTGCGGCTGCTGATTGCCGCGATCAAGCAGCGCGAGATCGACGAGCGCGCGGAACTCGGTGACGGTGAGGTCGTGGCCGTGATCGACAAGATGCTGAAGCAGCGGCGGGATTCCATTGCCCAGTACGAAGCCGCGAATCGGCAGGATCTGGCGGACGTCGAGAAGTTCGAGATGTCGGTGCTGCAGGCCTACATGCCGGCGGCGCTCGGAGACGACGAGCTCGACGCGGCGATAGGCGCGGCCATCGCGGAGACGGGCGCAGCCGGGCCGCAGGCCATGGGCAAGGTGATGGGCCTGCTCAAGCCCCGCCTCGCAGGGCGTGCCGACATGACCCGTGTGTCGCAGATGGTGAAGGCGAGACTCTCGGGCGCGTGACGCCGGCCCGTTCGCGGGGCGTGTCCGGCCCCGCGTTGGGTCCTATAATCGTTCCGGGTCTGCGCCTCCAGCAGGTGCGCACCGGCTTGTCCCTTCGAGGAGCAGGAGTCGTCGATCCCTCATGATTCCGCAGTCCTTCATCCAGGATCTCCTCGGTCGGGTCGACATCGTCGATGTCATCGAGGCGGCCGTGCCGCTCAAGCGGGCCGGGTCCAACATGGTGGCCTGCTGCCCCTTCCACAGCGAGAAGTCCCCGTCCTTCACCGTCAGCCCGTCGAAGCAGTTCTATCACTGCTTCGGTTGCGGCGCGCACGGCACCGCGATCAGCTTTCTCATGGAGTTCCACGGCATGGGGTTCGTCGACGCTGTCCGGGACCTCGCCGGCCGCGTGGGCCTGACGGTTCCGGAAGCCCCCCGGACCGACGAGCAGGCAGCCGCCGACAGGGTGGCGCCCACGCTCGTGGACATCCTCGCGCGCGCGGCGCGCTTCTACAAGGAGCAGCTCAAGCGCTCGGAGCCCGCGATCCGGTATCTCAAGTCACGGGGCCTCACGGGCGAAATTGCGGCGAAGTTCGGACTGGGCTACGCGCCCGACGGATGGCATGCGCTTTCCGGGGTGTTCGGCGACTACGACATGGCTGAACTGCTCGCGGCCGGCCTCGTGATAGACAACGACGAAGGGCGCCGCTACGACAGATTTCGCGACAGGATCATGTTCCCGATCGTGAGTCAGCGCGGCGAGATCATCGGGTTCGGGGGGCGGGTGCTCGGCACCGGAGAGCCGAAATACCTCAATTCTCCCGAGACGCCGATCTTCGAGAAGGGCCGTGAGCTGTATGGCCTGTTCCAGGCTCGCCAGGCCATCAGGCAGGCGAATCGTGTCGTGGTGGTCGAGGGCTACATGGACGTGGTGGCGCTTGCCCAGCACGGGGTCACCAACGTCGTCGCGACGCTCGGCACCGCCACGACACCGGTACACGTGCAGAAGCTGCTCAGGCAGGCCGACCGGCTGACGTTCTGCTTCGATGGCGACAGCGCCGGGCGCCGGGCCGCCTGGCGGGCGCTCGAGGTGAGCCTCGAGGCGCTCGCCGACGGCAAGCAGATCCAGTTCATGTTCCTTCCCGAGAAGGAAGATCCCGATTCGTTCGTGCGCTCGCAAGGTTCCACCGCCTTCGGGGAGCTCGTCGAGAACGCCGAGCCCCTCTCCCGTTTCCTGATCCGCGAGCTGTGCTCCCGGGTGGACATGAAGACGCCCGAGGGCAAGGCCGCATTCCTGAAGGACGCGGAAGCCCTCATCGGCAGGATCAGGGCGCGAAACCTTCACCGGACGATGCGGGATGCCGTCGAGCAGGTGGCGGGTGTCGCGCTCGAGGGTGTCCCGGAGCCGGTGGCGCATGGCGAGCCGGCCGGGCGTGCCCCGAAGGGGCGTTCCGCCGGCCGAAGGGCGGGTTCGCGCGTGCTGGAGGACACCGCGCTGCGTGCACTGGTCGGGCAGCCCGGGCTCTATTCGATGGCAGTGCACGCGGCCGATCTCGCCCCGCATTCGGACCGGTGGGACATCGTGCGTGAACTGGCCTCGCGGCTCGAGGCGGGCGAACTGGCGGCCACGCCGGCTGCCTTGTTCCAGCATCTCGAGGACACCGGACGGGGCGATGTCGCGTCCGAACTGCAGCGGTGGCTGCTGGAACTCGGTGACGATCACGATTTCGCGGCCGAACTGGAAGGTACCGTCGCCAAGCTGGAAGACCAGCACCGGCGCAGGCTCTGGGACGAAATCGCCAGGGGCGTGAAGACCGTCGGGGATCTCACCCCCGAAGCCCGCGAACTAATCTCGGGCGCGGGTCGTCCATAAACTTAGGTAGAAAAGGCCCGAGGCAGGCCTCATATCGGCTACAATCAAAAGTTTTCCCGAAACACTTACATGGATCGGAAGCGGGTCATGGCAAAAGACAAAGAGAGAGATCGCAGGGCAGCAGCAGCGGCGGTGGTGGCAGCGACGGTCGAAGCCCAGATGCTGGGCAGCGATGCCGAGGCGCGGCGAACGCGGCTCAAGAATCTCATCGTGCTGGGCAAGGAGCGAGGGTTCCTCACCTATGCCGAGGTGAACGACCATCTTCCGGACGACATGCTGGACGCCGAGCAGATCGAGAGCGTCATCAGCATGATCAACGATATGGGCATCCAGGTCTACGACGAGGCGCCGGATGCCGAAACCCTGCTCATGTCCGAGTCCGCGCCGTCCACGACGGATGACGACGTGGCGGAGGAAGCCGAGGCCGCGGTGTCGACGCTCGACTCGGAGTTCGGGCGCACGACCGATCCCGTGCGCATGTACATGAGAGAGATGGGCTCGGTCGAGCTTCTGACCCGCGAAGGCGAGATCGAGATCGCGAAGCGGATCGAAGACGGGCTCAAGCACATGATCCAGGCCATTTCCGCCTGCCCGACGACGATCACGGAAATTCTCGCGCTCGCGGAGAAGGTCGAGAAGGAAGAACTGCGCATCGACGAGGTCGTCGACGGACTGCACGATCCCAACGCGGACGAAGAGATCGCCGAGGAGGCGATGCCGGATGATGCCGTCGAGGAGGATCTGGGCGAAGACGACGACGATGACGACGGCGGCGCCGTCCAGAGTGCAAGTCTGCTGCAGCTCAAGACTCAGGCCCTCGAACGTTTCGAACACATCCGCGGCCTGCACAAGAAGATGATGTCGGCGCTGGCGCGGCACGGGTCCAAGAGCAAGCCCTATCTGAAGGCGCAGTCGGACATCCTCGACGAACTCATGAACATCCGCTTCTCCGCGAAGCAGATCGAGGCCCTCTGCGACAACGTGCGCAGGATGGTGGAGGACGTTCGGTCCTACGAGCGCGCCATCATGGACCTCTGCGTCGACAAGGTCGGAATGCCCCGTCAGTACTTCATCAAGACGTTTCCGGGCAACGAGGAAGACCTCGACTGGGTGCGACGCGAGTCCGGAGCCAAGAAGGGCTACAGCGAAGCGCTCGTGCGCCACGCACCGGCGATTCTCGAACAGCAGCAGAAGCTCATCGACCTGCAGAAGCACGTCGGCATCACGATCAAGGATCTCAAGGACATCGCCAAGCAGATGTCGACCGGCGAGGCGAAGGCGCGCCGTGCGAAGCGCGAGATGACCGAGGCCAACCTTCGTCTCGTGATCTCCATCGCGAAGAAGTACACGAACCGCGGCCTCCAGTTCCTCGATCTCATCCAGGAAGGCAACATCGGCCTCATGAAGGCCGTGGACAAGTTCGAATATCGGCGTGGCTACAAGTTCTCGACCTATGCGACCTGGTGGATCCGTCAGGCCATCACGCGCTCGATCGCCGATCAGGCCCGTACGATCCGCATCCCGGTCCACATGATCGAGACCATCAACAAGATGAACCGCATCTCCCGGCAGATCCTGCAGGAGACGGGCCTCGAGCCGGATCCCGCGACGCTCGCCGTGAAGATGGAGATGCCCGAGGACAAGATCCGCAAGATCCTCAAGATCTCCAAGGAACCGATCTCGATGGAAACGCCCATCGGGGACGACGACGATTCTCACCTGGGCGACTTCATCGAGGACCAGGCGACGCTCGCACCGGTGGACGCCGCCGTGTACACGAGTCTTCAGGACGCCACGAAGGAAGTTCTCGACACGCTCACGCCACGGGAGGCCAAGGTGCTCCGGATGCGTTTCGGCATCGAGATGAACACCGACCACACCCTGGAAGAAGTCGGCAAGCAGTTCGACGTGACGCGGGAGCGGATCCGGCAGATAGAAGCCAAGGCCTTGCGCAAGCTCCGTCATCCGTCGCGTTCGGAACGCCTTCGCAGCTTCCTCGACGGCTGAGCGGCACAACCGGTCGGCTGGACGAAACCCGCGTCCGCGGGTCTGCAGTCGGCCGACTGTGGCAGGTGGTTGTAACCGAGCACTTCGGCAGACCCGGAATTCCGGGGCCGGAGCGCTCCGGCAGTACCGGGCGGGCCTGTAGCTCAGTTGGTTAGAGCAGAGGACTCATAATCCTTTGGTCCTGGGTTCGAGTCCCAGCGGGCCCACCAAATTGACCTCCAGTAACATCCTCAGTCGTCCAATATACGACGTAATTTCATTAGGATGTTCATTCCTTCCGTCCCGTAACGTTCGATACAGGCCTGTTGAATCCGGGGGCAACTGGGGGCAATATGTGGGGCAACTGTCTCTTGCTGCACGGAGTTGCCCCCAAATGCCCCTCACTGACACTGCAATTCGCAAGGCTAAGCCGGGCTCCAGGCCTGTCCGGCTATTTGATGCCGGCGGCCTGTACTTGGAAGTCGCCCCTAGTGGCGGCAAATGGTGGAGGCTAAAGTATCGCTATCTCGGGAAGGAGAAGCGACTTTCCTTGGGGGTCTACCCTGACGTCTCTCTCAAGGATGCTCGAGACCGGCGGGACACTGCTCGAAAACAGTTGGCCAACGGTGTTGATCCAAGCGGTCACCGTAAGGCGACCAAGGCGGCTGCGCTCGAGGCGGCGACCAGCAGCTTTGAGGCCGTGACGCGTGAATGGCTGCAACGATTCGCGGGCGAATGGGTACCCACCTACTCCTCCAAAGTCCAGCGACGCTTCGAAAAGGACCTGTTTCCGTGGCTCGGAGGGCGACCGATTGCCGATATCAAGGCTCAGGAGCTTCTGCAGGTTCTGCGGCGGATCGAGAGTCGAGGTGCGCGAGAGACGGCCCGACGTGCACTCAGCGAGTGCGGTCAGGTCTTTCGCTACGCGGTTGCCACCGGGAGAATTCCGAGCGATCCGACTCGTGATCTGAAGGGCGCGCTGGCGACGCCCAGCGTGCGGCACATGCCGACAATCACAGATCCGAAGGCTATCGGCGAACTACTGCGGGTGATCGACGGCTATCGTGGCTCGTTCGTGACCTCGGCCGCTCTGCGCCTGGCGCCGATGCTTTTCGTTCGTCCCGGTGAACTTCGCAAGGCGGAATGGCCGGAGGTCGACCTCGATTCTGCGACGTGGATAATACCTGTGGCCCGGATGAAGACGCGCAAGCAAAACCCGCAGGATCACATCGTGCCACTATCTACCCAGGCGGTTGAAATCCTGTGCGAACTCAAGCCCCTCACGAGATCCTCGAACTACGTGTTTCCAGGGGGTAGATCGATCGCGCGACCAATGAGCGAGAACACAGTCAACGCCGCACTGCGGCGTCTTGGCTATGGGAAGGACGAGATCGTCGGGCACGGCTTCCGGGCAATGGCCCGAACAATTCTCGACGAGGAACTCCGATTTCGACCCGAGGTGGTAGAGGCGCAACTAGCTCATTCAGTGCGCGACCCTCAGGGTCGGGCTTATAACAGAACGGGTTACTTGCCTGAGCGACGAGAGATGATGCAGTCGTGGGCCGATTATTTGGACGGTCTGAAAGCGGGTGTAGCGCATCCGACTGATGTCGGCAATTGAGAGTGTCCTACGCTGCTCGCAGCTCGCCATAGATCGAAGAAAACGCCGTTTCTCTCCATGTCGACGGCCGGATCGTTTCCAGCGTTTTCTAAGAACCTCGTCATTGGACAGTGCAGCCCGATTTTCGGAAAGGCAGACCGTGCCCAATGTTAACTCGAGAGCGTATGGAGTCGTCTCGATCACGGTCGCGGCGACGCCCACCCACGAATGGCAAGGTAATGGTAAGGTAATCACAAGGGTACGTTCGTTCGGCTAGGGAACGTCAAGGGCGTCTTCTTGTTATTAAGATAATAAAAAAGATGAGTTTTTTAGTTTCCCTCCGGACTTTTCCCATGTTCTCGTGCATGGTCCACGTATCCAAGGTGTTCTGCGAAGGCAAAGTGCGTGGAGACGGAAGCCACAACGGTTAACTTCTAACGAATTCGGTGTAATTGGCTCTTCATGGACCTACAGGCAGCGAAACGATTTTGGGGTACGCATTTGAGCGACCAGGAACTTGAGAGGAGAGAGATAGGCGCTCAAAGGTTGGGCGAGCGTTTGTCACAAATTCCGCACTACCGGAAAGCACGTGAGAGTGACCCTGATTTGTGGCGGCGGCTCTATGGCAGTTGCGTGAAGGCCTAGGTAGCGCCTCACTGAATGGTAGTCTGGTTGGCGTGCAATTCTGGCAGTAATGCCGAAAATTCGCGTCGGAGCAGCAAGATCGTATACCGGCCTGCGCGGGCACGAGTTGCCTAGCGGAGGACTCTCGGCACTGCGGGTTCTGGTGCTCAGCCGTATCGTCGCGTCTATCAGATTCACCTACGCTACCTCACACTACCACGAGTGCGAGGGATTGCGAGATCCGTTGACAGATTCTTGCCCGTGAAGAAATCGACGCATATGTCGCCCGTCGAGTCTCTTGTGATCGTCGCCGCGGTCGTTTCCTTATCCGTTGGCAAGGCCTACCCCCACGAGAACACCGATGAGTGGTTCCAGAACCAGATGAACGGCCTGTACTGGCTGGCGTGGAAGATCTCCGGTGAGAAGCTCTCTCATGAGCAGCCCGACATCCACTACGTGCCCCAGGAGACGTTGAGCAAGAAGTTCTGCCAGAAGGGCGCCCAGGACTGTGTTCCGAACGCCCTCACCACGCCGAAGTGCGAGATCTACATGCTCGACAGCCTCACGCTCGGCAAACCGCGGGACGACTCCGTCCTGGTGCACGAGTTCGTGCACTACTTCCAGTGCAGGAGTCGGGGCGCGGCAACGACCAAGTGCGAATGGCTGAAGAGAGAACTCGTGGCCTATCGCACGCAGGTCCAATTCCTCCAGATGTTCAAGATCAACTCAGACGCCGAAGAGCAGCAGTACGAGACGTTCGAAGCTTCTCAGTGCACCAACTGAAGTAGTAACTGCGGATCTAGAATCACCGGCTCGTCGGGCCGACGGGATACGTATGGCTCGCGGGTCGTTCCCCATGGCACGAAGTCTCAGTAATAATCCAATGTGTGAAGAGCTGGAGAAGATCGTCCAGTGAGCCATCTCGTTGACACAATCGACGCGAGAAGAGAGGTAACAGGGATGGAATTGACTAGTGGAGATCGTGCTGCATTGCGACGTGGCACGGACCCGTGGGCGGTTCGAGGGTTTTATGGACTACTTCGCGAGTACGATGACGTGCCTGAATGGGTCGTGGCACTCGCTGCACCAATCTTGGCGCAAATTCGCGAGCCGACTGACCAGGCGTTAGGCCAGATTGCCAGGTCCGTATTGTCCGAACTGAGGTTGCGACGCCTGCTCGATTCACGAGATCGAGATGATCTCGTGAATCACCTGACTCGTATTGTAAGAATGAGCGGACGCGGCAACGCCCGAAACATCCTCGAGACCATCCAGTTCTGGGGGGACAACATGCGTCGTACGGTGGCGCGAGATTATTTCGAGGCGGCCAAATGAATGCCTTCATGGCGCGCCTTTTGATTCCCTCAAGGTACGGCGACTACCGAGTACATCAGAGAGTCTACGAGATTGCTCCGGATCGCCCTGTATTCCGCCGGTTCTCGGATCATGTTCTGGTTGTGTCTCGCACCCGCCCAGCGGCCGATCAGGTCAAGCGCTATGCGCCGTTACTTCGAGAGGGTGATCTTTTTTGCTTCTCACTCTACGCGAGCGTTGAGAAGCGTCGGGAGAACATCGGGTATGACCCGGTGATGCGCTTGAGAGCCTGTTCTCCAGAACGGTCCACAGCTGAATGCGCCGAGGCTGTTGCGGACGAGTGGCTGTTGGCTAAAGGCTCACGTCACGGATGGCAGTGTACTGCTCTCACCGCCGTTGAGTACGCGCCGCTTTCGGTCGTGCGGCCCAGTGACCGCATGGCGATCAGGCATGCAGCCCTGAGATTGGAGGGGCGGTTACAGGTGACGGATCCGGCGAGTTTCGCGATAGCGCTGTATCACGGCATCGGCCGCGGACGTGCTTGGGGGTTGGGTTTGTTACTGATCAAGCGCTGAAGGAATATCAAGATTTTCATGATGTTGGTGGGAAGAGGTTTCCCCGCGTATGCGGGGATGGACCTGAGTTGATGGCGGGTCAAGGCAAGCAGTGATTGGTTTCCCCGCGTATGCGGGGATGGACCCGGCACGAGGTAAGCGTGGCCGAGCACCGTGTTGGTTTCCCCGCGTATGCGGGGATGTGAACTTGCCCCCTGAGGACGGACGCCATAAAGGAGGGGGTTGATGAAGCAGCCTAGGCGGCGTTGAGTTTCCGTGCGTATTGGTCCGGAGACAAGTAGCCTAGGGCCGAGTGTCGCCGGGTCGGGTTGTAGAAGCCGTGGATGTAGCTCGCAATGCCGGCGTGCGCAGCCGCCTTCGTCGGGTACGCGCCGCTGGCCTCCTCGTTCTTCAAGGTCGCGAAGAAGCTCTCTCCGCTACCGCATTGTCCCAGCAGTTGCCTTTGCGGCTCATGCTGTCACCTTCCGGCATATTCCGGCCACTTCGTTTCCGGCACAAACAGGCCAGTGCCGGGGAAGCGTTTTCGGCGTAATCAGGCCGGGGCGTTTTCGGCATATTCCGGCCAGTGGGAGTTGAGCAGGGGCATCTCGAACTGAGGCGGCCCATCGTTAGCCTTCCGAGCTTTGAACGCTCGGGAGGACGGCGGTGGGACGCAGGAGATTCGAGATGTTTCAGTATCGACAGGTGCTCGTGCGATTGCGCGCGGGCGATTCCGAACGGGAGATCGCGCGCTCCCGTCTGATGGGCCGGGAGAAGCTTGACCCTGCCTCGATTCGACGTACACCAGTCTACGCAGCCATGAGGCTGTGTTCTGCGGCCACAGGTGTTCGATAGCCGACCGATGAATGCAGTCGCTGTCGATTGTAGAAGCCTTCTATCCAGTCGACGATATCGAGTCT
>WGLR01000038.1 GCA_016125475.1 Betaproteobacteria bacterium | reverse complement strand
GCCTATCGCCTATCGCCTATCGCCTATCGCCCATCGCCCATCGCCCATCCCGTTCCCCCCGCTCGCGGGGGGAGGTCAGGCGGGGGGCTGTCACCCATCCCCCGCCCGCTTCCCTTTGGGGTAACCTCGACGACCATCGATCGACCCGTCTCACAGGAGCAACCCGATGCCACTCGTACACATCAATCTCATGGAAGGCCGCACCGAGGAACAGAAGCGCGTCGCGATCCAGAAGGTCACGGTCGCGCTGCAGGAAGCGCTCGGCGCGCCGCCGGAAACCATCAGGATCTGGTTCACCGACATTCCGAAAACCGACTTCGGCATCGGCGGCAAGACCGCGAAGGAGCTCGGCCGATGAGCGTCGCCGGGATTCGCGAGATCCGCACGACCCGCGTCAATGCGCCGATCCGTCGTCCGTTGCGCAACGCATCCGGTTTCATTCCGCACTTTCCGGTCGTGCTGATCGACGTCGAACGCGAGGACGGCGTGATCGGGCGCGCGTATTCGCAGATCTACTTCGGTGAACTGCTGCCCGCGCTCGAGGGCTCGATCCAGTCGCTCGGCGCGCTCGTGAAGGGCATGCCCGCCGCGCCGCGCGACGTTCACGACTTTCTGCTGAAGCGCATGCGGCTCTGGGGCGTGAAGAACACGTTCGCGACGGCGATGGGCGGTCTGGACATGGCGCTCTGGGACGCCTATGCGAAATCCCGTAACGAACCCCTCTACGCAACGCTCGGTGCGCAGCCGCGCGCGCTGAAGCCCTATTACAGCGTGGGCCTGTACGACGCGAAGAGCGTGGTCGAGGTCGCCGAGGAAGCCGTGCGCGAGAACTACCCGGGCCTCAAGATCAAGGCGGGCTTCCCGACGCTCGCGGAAGATCTCGCCGCGATTCGTGCCGCGAAGAAGGTGCTCGGTGATCGCGCGCTCATGATCGACTACAACCAGTCGCTCACGCTCGCCGAGGCCATGATCCGCTGCCGGGCACTGGACGACGAAGGGCTCGAGTGGATCGAGGAACCGATCCTCGCGGACGACTACGACGGCAATGCGCGGCTCGCCGACGCGGTCACCACGCCGATCCAGATCGGGGAGAACTTCAACGGTCCCGAGGACATGCAGACCGCGCTTGCGGCGAAGTCGATGGACTACGTGATGATCGATCCGCAGTTCATCCGCGGCGTGACCGGCTGGCTCGACACCGCTGCACTCGCGCGCGTGTCGGGCGTGGAGATGTCGTCACACACGTTCGTGGAGGCGAGCAGCCATCTGCTGTGCGCAACGCCGACGGCGCACTGGCTCGAGCACATGGACGTCATGGGGCAGCTGCTGAAGGATCCCTTCCCGCTCGTCGACGGCACGCTCACGCCGCCCGATCGTCCCGGCCTCGGCATGGAGTGGAACGAGGAGATGGTCGCGAAGCACCGCGCGTCGTAGGGTGCGCACGGCGCACCGGGCGTCGCCCGAATTCCCGCTGCCGCTTGCGGGGGGGGGGGCGCGTACAACACCTCGCGCGCGCGAACGACTCCCCTCCCCCGCGAGCGAGGGAGGGAGAACATGCGGCCCCTGCGCAGGCCCCTCCCTCCGCCCGAGCGGGGGGAGGATGGGAGGGGGGCGCGTGCCGGTGTGCCGTGCGTGAACTTGCCCCCTCCGCGACGGCGACCGTAGGGTGCGTACCACGCACCGGCGTGGCGAAAGCGGAGTTGCTGCCCGGGCCGATACGCGGTGCGCCGTGCGCATCCTACGGTCTGCCTCTCCGGCCCCTCCCTCCGCGCGAGCGGGGGAGGCCGGGTGGGGGGCACCCGCGGGCCGGCGCTTCCCCTACGCCTTGTCCCGGAATTCCGCGATGACTTTCGGATCGGGATCGATCCCGAGCCCCGGTCCGGTCGGTACCGTCACGCGCCCGTTCTTCGGCTCGATCGCATCGCCGTAGAGGGTCGTGGTCATCCCCGTGTAGAGCCACTCGATCGGTGTCTCGCGAGCCAGCGTCGACGAGACGTTCAGCCCCGCCAGAAAGCCCGGCCCGAAGTACGGCGTGTGCGGAACCACCGTCACGTTGTGTGCGGCTGCGAGCGTCGCGACCTTGCGCAGTTCCGTGATGCCGCCCACCTTGGTGGGGCTCGGCTGTGCGACGTCCACCGCGCCCGCCTCGAACATCTGCTCGAACTGCATCACCGTCGTCGCGTTCTCGCCTGCCGCGAGCGGAATGCCGGAGATCGTGCGCAGGTGCGCGAGGCCCGCGTAGTTCTCGGGGGGCCAGATGGGTTCCTCGAGCCAGAAGAGGTTGCACTCCTCGAGCTCGATCGCCATCCGGCTCGCCTCGCGGAGCGTCCACGGGCAGTTCGTGTCGAGCATGAGCTTCACGTCCGGTGCGGCGTCGCGCGCGGCGCGCGTGGCAGGGGTGGTCGTCTCGTGCAGCTTCACGTACTCGTAGCCTTCTTCCAGCGTCCTGCCGACGACGTCCGCGACGCGCTTCGGGTCGCCGTACGGCATGAGGCTCGCGTACGCGGGAAGGTCCTTGTGGGCAGTCCCGCCGAGCAGCTGGTGCACGGGCATCCCCGCACGCTTGCCCGCGATGTCCCAGAGAGCGATGTCGATGCCGCCGAGTCCGAAGATCGCGGGCCCGCTGCGCCCGAAGATGTGCAGCTTGTGGTGCAGTTCGGCCATCATCGGCTCGATCTGCGAGGCGTCGCGCCCGATCACGAGCGGTGCGATCACCTCGTCGATCGTGACCCTGGTCGCGGGGATGATGTTGTATCCGAACGCCTCGCCCCAGCCCGTGATGCCCTCGTCGGTATCGACGCGCACGAGCAGGGTGTCGATCGTCGCCCAGGCCTTGCCGCCGAAACCGGACGAGCCCGCTGCGGCGGAGCGGGGGATGCGGACGACGATCGTTTCGATGTTCGTGATCTTCACGTGGACAGCTCCTTCGTGGAATGTTGACCGTTCAACGAGAGCCGGATTGTGACACGGGCGTGTCGGGCCGGAACGCGGTGGCCCGTCGTCGCCGTCATTCACCACGGTCGTCCACGTCGCCTTCCACGCGTCCCGTCCAGTCCGGCGGATGGATGCCGCGGGCGACGAAACGGTGAAACGACGAGTATGGCCAGCGGCGCGCAGGGTGCGCACCGCGCACGCGGTCATCGCGAAATGCCACACCGCCGATTGGAACGTGTCGTGGTTCGCCCTCACTTTCAATCCGGCCGACGTCCTGTGCGTCGTACGCACCCTACATCTTGCTGGTCGTGACCATCGCGGCAGGCGGACGTCGAATGCGCGAATCGACTGCGAAGCCGGGGATCCGACTGAATGCGTAGGCCTTGAAGACCCGGTGCCTCACGCGCATGCAACGGGGCGTGGCAGATCGCGCAAGGTGCCTGCCGTCGTCATTCGCCAAAGGTGTGGGTGTCGTCCTTCGAGGTCGCCATCCAGTCGAGTGGATAGATGCCGCGCGCGACGAAACGGTGAAACGAGGAATACGGCCAGTCCGCCGCGGCCATCGCGAGACCGTGCTTCACCGGGTTCGCGTGGATGTAGTCGACGTGGCGCGCGTAATCTTCTTCGTCGCGGATGCGGTGCTCCCGGAAGCGTCGCTGCCAGAACGCGTGCTCGCGTCGGCGGCCTCGTGACCGTGACACCGCACGGACGTCCGGAATATCGCCCGCCGCGACCCGGCTCACGCGCGCCTTGATGAGACCCCACCGCTTGCCGAAGTCGGCATCGTCGCGCGGCAGGGTCCAGATGCAGTGCAGATGGTCCGGAAGGAGCACGATTGCGTCCAGGGTGAAGGGCAGCGCCTGACGTGTCTGGATGATCGCCTCGCGCAGGACGGCCCGCACGCGATCGTCGACGAGCCAGGGGCGCCGGTGGTGCGTGACGACCGTGAAGAAGTAGGTGGCGCCCTCGACGGGCGCACGGCGATAGCGGGACATGCCTCGACGATAGAGTCGACGGGCGGTCCGCGGTCGTCGATGCGCGACGGACGCGTGGACGTGACCGGTGGGTCGCGTCAGATGCGACCGCGATGGCGGGCGCCGGTCGGTGCGCGGTGCGGCACCCGACACCGGCCGTCGGGTGGGCACGGCCCACGCCGTGCATGCATGCGCGGGTTCGCCGCAGGCCGACGATCGCCGGTGCGCGGTGCGGCACCCTACCGTGGTGTTCGGGTAGGGTGGGCACGGCCCACGCCGCGTGTGCATGCGCGGGTTCGCCGCAGGCTGACGATCGCCGGTGCGCGCTGCGGCACCCTACGGTGGATCTCTTGTGCTGCGCGGCCTTCTATTCGCCCGGGACTGCCGGCCAGTCCTTCTGTGCCGGCCGCAGCTGTTCCACGAGCCGCGACAGTCGCAGCACGCCCGCGTCGTCGAACCGGCGGCCGATGATCTGCACGCCGATCGGCAGACCAGACGCCGATGCGGTCCAGTTGATCGACGCGGCCGGCTGTTCCGACATGTTGTACGGCAGCGTGAATGCGATGTGGGGCAGCGCGTCGTGCGGGTCGTTGCCGGGACAGGCCAGTTCCGCCTCGTAGGGCAGGATCGGCGACGTCGGCGAGATCACGAAGTCGTACGGCTCGCAGGCGGCCACCGCGGCCTCGCGCATCGCGAGGATCTGCATGTACGCGGCCATCACGTCGCTGCCCGTGGCCTGTCCGGCGCGCCAGGTGCACCACTCGGCCACGAAAGGCAGGACCTTCTGCTGACGTTCCCGCGGCAGTGCCGCGAAGTCGTTGTAGAGCCGCACCTCGAAGAACCGGCACATGCCCTCGATCATGTCGGGGGTCAGGTACGAGGGGATCTCCTCCACGACCGCACCGGCCTTTGCGAGTGCGTCGGCAGTCGCCTTCGCCGCGGCCCGCACCTCGGGATCCACGGCAAGGCCCACGCGCATGTCCGGCAGGAAGCCGATCCGCAGCCGCTTCGGCTCGATCGCGTCGAGTTCGTGCGTGAAGTCGATGCGCAGGTCCGGCAGGCTCGTGTAGTCGCGCGCGTCCGGCTGCGCGAGCACGTTCATGAGCAGTGCGGCGTCGTGCACGGAGCGTGTCATCGGCCCCGTGATGCGGCCCATGAACGGAGGATGGATGGGCACGCGTCCGTAGCTCGGCTTGAGCGCGAAGATGCCGCAGTGCGTCGCAGGCAGGCGCACGGACCCGCCGATGTCCGTGCCGAGGTGCAGCGGTGCGTAACGCGCTGCCGCGGCGGCGCCGGCCCCCGAGCTGGATCCCGACGTGTTGCGATCGAGTTGCCACGGATTGCGCGTGACGCCGTGGAGGCTCGAGAGGCCGGAACTGAGCATCCCGTAGTCGGGCATGGTCGTCTTGCCGAGCATCACGCAGCCGGCCTCGCGCACGCGTGCGGCCGGCGGGGCGTCGGCGGCCGCTGCCGGCAATCCTTCGTTGGCCTTCGTGCCGATCGGGGCCGGCTGACCGCGCGTGACGATGTTGTCCTTGAGCGTGACCGGAACGCCGTCGAGCGGCGACAGCGCCTTGCCGGCCTGCCAGCGTCGGGCCGATGACTGCGCCTGTTCCATCGCACCGTCGCGGTCGACGACGTACATCGCGTTCACGTGCGGCTCCGAGCGCGCAATGTGGTCGAGCAGGTGCTCCGTGACCTGGACCGGCGAGAGCGAGCCGGCCGCGTACGCGGCCGTGAGTTCGGGAGCGGACAGTTCGTGGGGCTTCTTCATGAATGCCTCAGTACGAACCGCTCGCCTTCACGGAGATGCCTTCGCGCACCTCGCTCACGGCGCTCTTCGCTGCCGCGTTCAGGAATGCGTTGTCCGCGAGCAGCGTCACGAACTGGAAGCCCAGTTCGATCATTTCCTTCGCCATCGCGGTCGACCCGCAGTGGATGCCGGCAGGCTTGCCGTGCTTCTTCGTGCCCGCCAGGATCGTCTTGATCGTGTCGACGACGAGCTTGTCCGTCGGCACGCCTGAAGGGGGGCGGCCGAGCGAGATCGCGAGATCGTTCGGGCCGATGTAGATCCCGTCTAGACCGGGCACGCTCAGGATGTCGTCGAGGTTGTCGACGGCCTGGCGCGTCTCGATCATCGCGATCGCGACGATGTAGTCGTTCGCGTGCTTGAAGTAGTCCGCGCCCTGGTACCACAGTGCGCGCACGGGACCGAAGCTGCGGTAACCGGCCGGGGCATAGCGGCACGCGCCGACGAACGCCTCGCAGTCCTTCCGCGTGTTGATCATCGGGCAGATGATGCCGCAGGCGCCGGCGTCGAGCAGCTTCATGATGATGCCCGGCTCGCACCACGGCACGCGTGCGAGCGGCGTGATGTCCGTCGTGCTCACGGCCTGCATCATGGTGACTGCAGTCTGGTAGTCCACGAGCCCGTGCTGCAGGTCCACGGTGAGAGAGTCCCAGTTGGCCTGCGCCATGTTCTCGGCGGCGGCCGCGCTCGGAATGCCGAGCCACCCGTTCACGACGGCCTCGCCGCGTTGCCAGACCGACCGCACCTTGTTCTCTCTCATCTCGTCACCCCTCGTCGAATGGATCCTGCGCGTGAGCCGCCCGCATGGCGGGCGCTCGTGGAATCGCGGCGTGAGCGGTATGTCCGATCGGGCTCCCGGCCGCGGCGTCGCGCCGATCATAAGTCAAAAGGTGCGGGCGCCCAGTGTGGCGCAACGCGCGCGGCGCGTCCGCGATGACAGCGGCGACGTGCCGCGACGGCGAGAACGGACGGAGAACCCGCCCGGCGTGGCGCGACCGGCGGGACGCGTGCGGCGTGCCGACATTGCACTGCAGAACAAATCACTGCCGGGGATGATTCCGTTGCGCTGCACCATCACCGGCGAACCAAATTCCCTCGACCCGGGTCGAAAGCACGACTAGCATACGTGCGGTCGACCATGCGCCAGACCGACTACAACTCCAAGAAAACGGCCATCACGAAAAATCTGGATGGAGGAGTTTTTCATGACGTCTGCGAAGTTCGATCGGCGCCGCTTTCTCGCCACCACGGCAGGTCTCGGTCTCGCACCGTACGTTCACACCTCCCGCGCCGCCGGGACGCTCAACATCGGCTTCTGGGACCACTGGGTGCCAGGTGCCAATGCGGTGCTCACGAAGCTCTGCCACGAATGGGCGAAGAAGGAAAAGGTCGACATTCAGATCGACTACATCACCTCGCAGGGCAACAAGCTCATGCTCACGATCGCGTCCGAGGCGCAGGCCAAGGCCGGTCACGACATCCTGTCCATGCCCACGTGGTGGGTCACCGCCCAGGAGCGGCACCTCGAGTCCATGGACGACATCATGTCGCGGCTCATCGAGGAGAACGGCGATGTCGTCGATGTCGTGAAGTACCTCGGCCGACAGGACGGCCGCTGGCTCGCGGTGCCCGCGACGCCGGGCAGTCAGACCAAGCCGCCGTGCGGGCGCATCGACATCTTCAGGAAAGCCGCGGGCCTCGACATCACGAAGATGTACCCGGGACACGGCGAACCTGACAAGGCGCTGACGGATCATTGGACCTGGGACGAATTCGCGAACGCCGCGCAGCGCTGCCAGAAGGCGGGTTTCCCGTTCGGCCTCGGCCTCGGGCAGACGACCGACTCGACCGACTGGGTCGGCGCCATGTTCTCCGCGTTCGGTGCCGACATCGTCGACGCGCAGGGCAACATCACGGTGCGCTCCGACGCCGTGAAACAGGTCCTCGAATACGCCAAGCGCCTCGCGAGTTTCCTGCCGCCCGACGTCACGGCATGGGACGACGCGTCGAACAACAAGTGGCTCATCTCCGGGAAGGGTTCGCTCATCATGAATCCGCCGAGCGCGTGGGCGGTCGCGAAGCGCGACGCGCCGAAGATCGCGCGCGAACTGTGGACGTTCTCCGGGCCGAAAGGGCCGAAGGGGCGCTTCGTGGCAGGCCTGCCGTTCTACTGGGGCGTCTGGAACTTCTCCCGCAACAAGCCCGCCGCGAAGAGCCTCATCACGTTCCTTTCGCAGCGCCCGCAGGTCGAAAAGCTCGTCGAGGGCAGTGGCGGCTACGACATCCCGGGCTTTTCGGGGCTGCGTGACTTCAAGGTCTGGGCGGAGGAAGGGCCGCCCAAGGGCACCATCTACAACTACCCGCCACGCGGCGACACGATCGTCTCGATCGCGGCCGCGCCCGCCCCCACGGCGATCGCGAACCAGATCTATACACAGGCCACCATGCCGAAGATGGTCGCGCGCTACGCGTTCGCGGGCGACTCGCTCGATCGCACGCTCGCCTGGGCGGAGGACGAGCTCGAGGGGATGATGCGTACCTGAAATGCGCACGACCGCCGGGCCGGTCGTGCGGCCCGTGCCAGTCGTGCATGGCGTGATGTGCGAATCCGATCGGCCGGCCGAGAGAGCCGCGTCGGGGGGGAGGGGGGTCGACATGCGGGAACTGCAGTCGGGTCGCAGGAGATTCATGACCATTGCCGCCGGGCTGGCGGCTGCTCCGTACGTGCGCACGTCGCGCGCGGCCGGCACGCTCAACATCGGTGTCTGGGACCACTGGGTGCCGGGTGCCAATGCGGTGTTCACCGGGCTCTGCAACGAGTGGGCCGCGCGCGAGAAGGTCGAGCTCAAGATCGACTTCATCACGACGCAGGGCAACAAGCTCATGCTCACGATCGCGTCCGAGGCGCAGGCCGGCGCCGGGCACGACGTCCTCGCCATGCCCACCTTCTGGGCGACCGGGCACGAGCGCCACCTCGAGCCGGTGGACGACGTGATGGCAACGCTGATCAAGCAGAACGGCAAGGTCGTGGACGTCGTCGAGTATCTCGGCAGGCAGGATGGCCGCTGGCTCGCGGTGCCCGCGACGCCGGGCAGCCAGATAAAGCCGCCCTGCGGGCGCATCGACCTGTTCAAGAAGCACGTCGGCCTCGACCTCACGAAGATGTACCCGGCGGGGCACGCCCCGGACGCTTCCCTTGCCGACCGCTGGACCTGGGACACTTTCGCGACCGCGGCCGAGAAATGCCGCCAGGCGGGCCACCCGTTCGGTCTCGGTCTCGGACAGACGACGGACTCCACCGACTGGGTGGGCGCACTGTTCGCGGCATATGGCGCCGAACTCGTCGACGCGAAGGGGGAGATCCGCGTGCGGACCGACGCGGTCCGGGAGGTGCTGGAATTCGCGAAGCGTCTCGCGCATGCGCTGGCGCCCGATGTTTCCGCGTGGGACGACGCGTCGAACAACAAGTGGCTCATCTCCGGCAAGGGCGCGCTCATCATGAATCCGCCGAGCGCCTGGGCGGTCGCGAAGCGCGATGCGCCGAAGGTGGCCGAGCAGCTCTGGACCTTTCCGTCGCCGAAGGGTCCGAAGGGGCGCGTCCAGCCGGGCCTGCCGTTCTACTGGGGCATCTGGAAGTTCTCGCGCAACAAGGCGGCGGCCAAGAGCCTGCTCACGTACCTGTCGCTGAGGCCCCAGGTCGAAAAACTCGTCAACGGCAGCGGGGGGTTCGACATTCCGGGGTTTTCGGGGTTGCGCGACTTCGGCATCTGGTCCCGGGAGGGGCCGCCCAAAGGCACGCTGTACAACTATCCGCCACGCAGTGACCAGATCGTCGCGATTGCGGCCGCGCCGGCACCCACGGCGATCGCGAATCAGATCTACGCGCAGGGCACGCTGCCCAAGATGGTCGCGCGATACGCGTTCGGCGGGGAGTCGCTCGCGCGCACGCTCGACCGCACCGAGTCGGAACTCGAAGGAATGATGCGAACCTGAGCGCCGCGGAGCCGGCAGCCATCGCAAGGAGGAGGGGGAACATGAGCGTCATCGCGCACGCCGACAGGATCCAGGCGCCACCGGGAGCCGCCGTCCGGCGCAGGAAGAGCTTCCTGCGGCGCCGGTCCACCGTGGCCTTCTTCATGGCCCTGCCGCTGATCCTGATCGTCGCACTGCTCGTGCTCTACCCGGCGTCCTACGCCGTGTACCTCTCGACGCTCAACAAGACGATGGAGCGCTTCGTCGGGTTCGGGAACTTCCTGTTCCTGTTCAAGCGCGACTCGTTCTGGATGGTCGTCGAGCAGTCGGTCATCTTCGCGGTGACGGCGGTGCTCTTCAAGGCGGTGATCGGGCTCGTCGTCGCGCACTTCGTGCACAACCTTCCCGCGAAGGGCCAGCGCAAGTGGCGTGGCATGCTGCTCGTGCCGTGGGTGATCCCGCCCGCGATGAGCACGCTCGCGTGGCTCTGGCTGTTCGACCCGTCGTACAGTGCGTTCAACTGGATCTTCGCGCACTTCGGCATCGATCCGGTGCCCTGGCTCGGGAACCCGTACTGGGCGAGGTTCGCGGTGATCCTCGTGAACGTCTGGGTGGGTGCGCCCTTCTTCATGATCATGTATCTCGCGGCGCTTAAGTCCGTGCCGGACCAGCTCTACGAGGCGGCCGAGATCGACGGCGCTAACTGGTTCCAGAAGCTCTGGTACGTGACGCTCCCGATGATGCGCAACATCATCTCGATCACGGTGCTGTTCTCGCTCATCGTCACCTTCGCGAACTTCGACATCGTCCGCGTGCTCACGAACGGCGGACCGCTGGACCAGACCCAGGTGTTCGCGACCTGGGCGTTCCGCCTCGGGATCGAGAGCAACGACATCCCGCTCGGCGCATCGGTGTCGCTGTTCATGTTCCCGGTGCTCGCATTCGCGGCGATCTTCATCCTTCGTGACATCAACCGCCGCGGCAACGAGGCCTGAGACCATGACCACCACTGCCCAGACCTACGCCGGCGCCGCACCCTCCGCCAGGGGCGGCAGCATCACGCGCAACCGTCGCAAGGTGCTGATCCTGTCGTACGTGTTCCTCGTGCTGTTCGTGATCTTCTTCCTCACGCCGCCGCTGTACATGTTCATCACCTCGCTCAAGACGAGCGCGGAGATCTCGGCGGAAGTCTCGCCGTGGTGGGTGTTCTCGCCGACACTCGCGAACTACATCCAGTTGCTCACGAGTCCGGTGTACCTCACGTTCTTCCGGAACTCGATCCTCGTGTCGACCTTCGTGGTCGCGATCACCATGGTCGTGAGCATCCTCGCGGCCTTCTCGCTCGCGCGGATGAAGTTCTGGGGGTCGGCGACGCTCGCGACCGGCGTGTTCCTGACCTATCTCATCCCGGACACGCTGCTCTTCATCCCGATGTTCAAGACGTTCGCGTTCCTGCACGACCTGACCGGGATCGAGTTCATCAACCACTGGTGGGTGCTCGTGATCATCTACCCGACGCTCACGATCCCGTTCTGCACGTGGATCATGATCGGGTACTTCAGCAGCATCCCGAAGGAACTCGACGAGGCCGCCCTGATCGACGGGGCCTCGTACATGCAGCTGCTCACGAAGATCTTCGTTCCGGTCGCGCTGCCCGGCATCATCGCGGCCGCGATCTTCGCGTTCACGGTCTCGTGGGCGCAGTTCCTCTATCCGCTCGCGTTCACGACCTCCACCGACCAGCTCGTGCTGCCGGTCGGGATCGTGACGACGCTCATCAAGGGCGATGTCTTCAACTGGGGTCAGATCATGACCGGTGCGCTGCTCGGAGCCGCGCCCCCGCTGATCCTCTACGCGTTCCTGATGGACTACTACATCGCCGGCCTCACGGCAGGCGCCACCAAGGGATAAACGTTACGGGCGCTTTGCCCAGGATCTGGAGACGGGGGATGGCCGAAGTCAAGCTGCGTCAGGTCGTGAAGATGTACGACGAAACGCCCGCGGTGCGCGGGATCGATCTCGACATCGCGGACGAGGAGTTCGTGGTGCTCGTGGGGCCGTCGGGGTGCGGGAAGAGCACGACACTGCGCATGATCGCGGGCCTCGAGGACATCACGGGCGGCGAGATCATGATCGGGGACGACGTCATCAACGACGTGCCGCCGAAGGACCGGAACATCGCGATGGTGTTCCAGAACTACGCACTCTATCCGCACATGTCGGTGTTCGAGAACATGTCCTTCGCGCTGCGGCTCAAGAAGGCCGCGAAGGACGAGATCCGCGCGCGGGTCGAGAACGCCGCGCGCATTCTCGACATCACCGAACTGCTCGACCGGAAGCCCAAGCAGCTGTCCGGCGGCCAGCGGCAGCGCGTCGCGATGGGACGTGCGATCGTCCGGGACCCGATGGTGTTCCTGTTCGACGAGCCGCTGTCGAACCTCGATGCGAAACTCCGCGTTCAGATGCGCACGGAGATCAAGAAGGTCCATCAGAAGGTCCGCACGACGACCGTGTACGTGACGCACGACCAGATCGAGGCCATGACGCTCGCCGACCGCGTCGTCGTTATGAACGGCGGGCGCATCGAGCAGGTGGGCGCACCCGGGGATCTCTATCATGCACCGGCCACCAAGTTCGTGGCGGGCTTCATCGGCTCGCCCGCGATGAACTTCATTCCGTGTTCGCTCGAGGAAGCCGGGCAGGGCCTGCGGATCCGGCTCACGGACGACATCGGGTTCCTCGTGCCGGAGGAACGGGCCGGGCGCTACCGTCCACACGCGGGGTCCGGCAAGCTGTGTCTCGGGATCCGCCCGGAGCATGTGCTGGAGCAGCGCTCGCAGCTCGAGCCCAATCAGCAGGTGTTCGAGGTCGGCCTCGACGTGACCGAACCGATGGGCATGGACACGCTCGTTTATTTCCGGGTGAACGGTTCGGAGGTGTGCGGCCGCGTCAACCCCAACGCGGGCGCACGCCCCGGCGAGCGCATGAAGCTCGTCGCGGACCTGAACAACATGCACCTGATCGACGACGCCACGGGCAAGGTGCTCTAGCCGGATTCCGCACGCACGGACGGGGACTCCGGTCTTCGCCGTGCGTTCACGACCATTCGAACAACGATGAAGACACTTCAGGCCTCACGGCTCGAGCGGCTCGGTGCCGACATTCTCGCGGGTGCCGGGTGCTCCCGGGCCGAGGCGGACCGGGTCGCCGGCTATCTGGTCGGCGCCAATCTCGCGGGGCACGACAGCCACGGCGTGGCACGCCTGCCGCGATACGTGCAGATGCTGGGTTCCGGCGTGATGGTGGCCGATCAGGTCGTCGACGTGGTGGTCGACACGCCGGTGCTGGCCGTCGTGGACGGGAAGTTCGGCTTCGGCCAGACGGTCGCGGAGCAGGCGGTCGCGGTGGGTGTCGGCAAGTGCCGCGACGCGGGTCTCGCAGCCGTGGGCGTGCGCAACGCCGGGCACCTCGGCCGCATCGCGGACTGGGCGGAACTCGCGGCGCGGGAAGGGTTCGTCTCGATCCACTTCGTGAATGCCGCGGGCAGCGTGCTCGTCGCGCCGTTCGGGAGCGTCGATCGCCGGTTCTCGACCGCCCCTTACTGCGTGGGGGTGCCGGTCGCGGGACGCGAGCCCGTGATGCTCGATTTCGCGACGTCGGTCGTTGCCGAAGGGAAGGTGTTCGTCGCGAGCCAGGGTGGCAAGCCCGTCCCCGAAGACGCGCTGATCGGGCCGGACGGCACGCCGGGCAACGACCCGCATCTGCTCTACGGTGACTACGAGTCGACGGGGCGCCGCGACGTCCGCAACGGTAGCGGTGCGATACGCAGTTTCGGCGATCACAAGGGTTCCGGTCTCGCACTCATGTGCGAGGTCCTCGGGGGCGCCCTGTCCGGGAACGGCTGCACGGCCCCCGACCGCAGGTTCGCGAACGGGATGCTCTCGATCTACATCGATCCCGCGCGGCTCGATCCCGACGACATGTTCCCGGCGGAAGTGAAGCGCTATCTGGCGTTCGTGAAGAGCGCGCGTCCCGCAGCGGAGGGGCAGGAGATCCTGCTGCCGGGCGAACCCGAGAAGCGGATGCGAGAGGAACGCCTCGCGAACGGCATCCCGTTGTCGGACGAGACCTGGTCCCTGCTCGGGGAGTGTGCGCGAAGCGTCGGGGTGAACGCCGGGTAGGGTGCGCACGGCGCACCGTTCGGATGGTCACGCGCTGCGGGTGTTGCCCTTCCTCGAGGCGGTTCCGTCGACGGGTCGTGCGGCGTGCGCGCTGCGCACCCTACGTAACGCTCGCCATGCCGTAGGGTGCGCACGGCGCACCGTCCCAATTGACACCCGCCGCGCCGCCCGTGTCTTCATTCACTCGACGATCGGCCTCGCGTGCGCCCACGGCCGCGCCTGCTCGAATGCATGTGCGGCCTGCAGCACCCGGAGATCCCGGAAACGCCCCGCGACGATCTGCAGTCCGACCGGCAGACCTTCCCCCGTGAAGCCGCACGGGCACGTCGCCGCGGGCAGCCACGTGAGGTTGAACGGATAGCTGAATCCCGCCCAGCGCAGCCAGTCCCAGGGATGCTGTTCCCAGTGCTCGGGAATGAGCCTCGTCGCATCGAACGCGACGACCGAGAGCGAGGGTGTGAGCAGCAAATCGTAGCGTTCGAAGAACGCATGCACGCGGTCGTAGTAGGCGTGCCGTTCTCCCTGCGCCCGGCAGAAGTCGGCCGCGCTGTAGCCGAGCCCGTGTTCCACGAGCGCGACGAGGCCCGGGTCCATTCGTGACCCCCACTCGTCCAGCAGGTGCCCGAGCATGCCCGCGAACGTCGCACTGAAGAGGCAGTGCTCCATCGCGATGGGGTCACCCCACCCGGGGTTTACTTCCTCGACGTGGCAGCCGAGATCCTCGAACGCGGACGCGGCCGCGTGCACGAGTGTCGCGACCTCGGGGTCCACGCGCAGGTAGCCGAGGTCCGGGCTGTAGGCGACGCGCAGGCCCTCGATGCCTTCGCCGAGCCGGCCCACGTAGTCTTCCGGCGTTGCCTCGAGGCTCGTCACGTCCCGGTCGTCCGGCCCCGCGAGTGCCTGGAGCATGAGCGCGCCATCGCCGACGGTGCGCGAGAGCGTGCCCACGTGGGAGATCAGCCCGTTGTTCGGCATGGGCCAGTACGGGATGCGGCCGAACGACGGCTTCAGGCCGAACACCCCGCAGAACGCGGCGGGCATGCGTACGGAGCCCGCGCCGTCCGAGCCCTGATGGATCGGCCCGATGCCGGCGGCGGTGCACGCCGCGGCGCCTGCGCTCGAGCCGCCCGCGTTCGTGCCCCGTTTCCACGGATTGTGCGTGATGCCCGTGACGGGGCTGTCGCCGTTGCCCTTCCAGCCGAATTCGGAGACGGTCGTCTTGCCCAGCGAGATCGTGCCTGCGTCGCGCATGCGCTCGACGTGCACGTTGTCGACGTCGGGTATCCGCGATTCGAAGATGCGGCTGCCGGCCATCGTGCGCACGCCCTTCGTGAACGCGACGTCCTTCACGGTCGTCGGAATGCCGTGCAGTGCGCCCAGCGGTTCGCCGCGCATCACGGCGGCTTCCGCTTCGCGGGCCTGGGCGCGTGCCGTCTCGAAAGTGGGGGTGCAGATCGCGTTCAGCCTCGGCTCGAGCGATTCGGCCCGGGCGATCACGGCGTCCATCAGTTCGACCGGGGACAGCGTGCGGTCCCGGATCATCCTGACCAGTTCGGTTGCAGGTGTGAAACACAGCGTCTCGTCGTGCACGGCACCATCCTCCCCGGGGCAATGGGCCGCGTGTCCGCGGCTCTCCGGTAACGGTAACACGCGATGAGAGGGGGCCGGAATGATCCAGCGGACCGGAAGTGCTTTCGGGACGACGGCCATGCCGGCACAATCGGGCATCGGCATGACGGAGTCTGGCGATGACGCTGCCCAGCGGAGGTGCGCTGTTCGGGGCCATCCTGTTCGGATCGATCGGGATGGGGGCGTTCATGTACGGCAAGCGCGGGACGCTGGTGCCCCCGATGGTGCTAGGCATCGCGTTGATGGTCTTCCCATACTTCGTTTCCAACACGTGGGCGATCTACGCGGTCGGCGTCCTGCTCTGCGCGGGGCTCTGGCTCTGGCGCTGATGAGTCGGCAACGAAATCCGTCCCGGGAAAGCGAAGCGGCGCGGAGCCTCACGGACCGCATCGTTCGCCAGCACGAAGGGCGCGACCCGGAACGCCTCGTGCTGAAGGACGCCCTGCTGCGTCGCGACGCGTTCAGCTTCCTGCGGGGCACGGCATTCCTGTTCTGGTCGGACTGGCCCGGTGGCACGCTGGACGATGCACCCGCGGCGTGGTCCTGCGGCGACGCGCACTCGGAGAATTTCGGCACGTTCCGCGGATTCAACCGGCTCGTCTACTTCGACATGAACGATTTCGACGAAGCCTGCCTCGCACCCGCGACGTGGGACATCGCGCGGCTGCTGACCGGGCTGCGCGTCGCGGCACGCATCGGCGCACATTCGCGGGCCGACGAGGACGCGTGGGCGTCGTCGTGTCTCGATGCGTACGCCCGCGCGCTCGCGTGGGGGCGTGCGATGTGGGTCGAACGTGCCGTCGCGAGCGGAGCGGTGAGAACGCTCGTCAGACGCGCCGCGAAGCGCAAGCCGCGCAAGCTCTTTGCACACCGCGCGGTGCTCGGGAAATCCCCGAAGCTCGTCACGGACGGCGTTCGTGCGCTGCCCGCCGCACGGCACGAGAAGCTCCGCCTGTGGGACCACCTCGACGGCTGGCTGCGCGAACGCGCGGCGCACATCGGCGAGGACGCGCCGCGCGTCGTCGACGTCGCGCGCCGGATCGCCGGCAACGGCAGCCTCGGTACCGAACGCTACGTCGCGCTCGCGCAGCATCTCGCCGGGGAGTCGACGGTCCTCGTCGACATCAAGCGTGCGCCGGCGTCGGCTGCCGTCCCGAAGTGTCCGATCCCGCAGCCGGTATGGCGATCCGAGGCCGACCGCGTCGTCTGGGTGCAGCGCGTGATGCAGGCCGCGAGCCCCGCATTCCTCGGCGTGATGACGATCGGCGCGGCCGCATACGTCGTGCGCGAACTTCAGCCGAGCGAGGACCGTCTTGCGTTCGAGGCGGCTGCGCGCAGACCCGACGATCTGGCGTCCCTGCTGCCCCAGCTCGGCGCCGTGCTGGCGTGGAACCAGTTGCGCGCGAGCGGTCGCGCCGGTGCGGCCGTGGCCGACGATCTCATGGCGTGGGCGCAGACGCCATCGTGGCAGCGACAGCTGCTTCGGGCGACCGGACGTTTCGCCACGCAAACCATCGCGCAGTGGCAGTCGTATTGCGCGGGCCCGGGTCTGTCGACGCTCTTCGTCCGCACACACTGACCCGAGCGCCTCCGTCCTTCAACGTCGAACAGGAACAATCCTTCATGGCACGTCTCCCCTATCTCGACCCCGCCGATCTCGCTCCCGAGAACCGTGATCTCCTCGCGCGCAACGTGAACATCTATCGCGCGATGACCCACAGCCCGGACGGCACGCGCAGCTTCCTCGTCCTCGCGAACTACATCCGGCACCACAGCAGGCTGGATCCGCGTCTGCGCGAGATGGCCATCCTGCAGGTCGGGTACGCGACGAAGTCGCCCTACGAGTACTCGCACCACATCAAGATCGGACACGCCTTCGGCGTGAGCGACGACGACATCCGGGCCATCGTCGCGGAGACCGAGGGGCGTGACACGACACTCGCACCGATCGAGAAGGCCGTGCTGCGCGCGGCGCGCGAGATGGTCGCGGGCACCGAACTGTCCGACGCAACGTTCGAGGCACTCGAGGCCGGGCTCGACAAGGAACGCATCGTCGATCTGCTCATCACGATCTCCTTCTACTGCGGAGTCGTACGGTTCCTCGGCGCGGTGAAGATCGACGTGGAGGACGACTATCGGCAATACCTGGAGGCGTTTCCGTTGCCGACGTGACGGGTCATCCCCTCCCCACCAGACCCTCCGCGAGGGATGCGGCGTCGCCCGGTGCGCCTTGCGCACCCTACGCACTGGACCGCCGGCTGCGTGAACACGGGGGCGTAGGGTGCGTACGACGCACCGGCGAACGTCTCTCGCGTGCGTGATATGAATGCTTCGGCGCGCGCTTCCCCCACCCCGACCCTCCCCCGCGAGCGGGGGAGGGGGCTTTGTGCGCTGACGCGGAGGCAGTGTTGTACCGAACCTATCCTCTTTGCCTATCGCCTATCGCCTATCGCCTATCGCCTATCGCCTATCGTCTGACCGGTTGGTTCCTCCCCCCGCTCGCGGGGGGAGGCCAGGAGGGGGGCGCCCTCAGTGCTTCGAGATCCGGTGATGCAGCCGCCGCAGCCCGAACCACGTGAGCCCGCACGCGATCGGCATCATGATGCCGAGTGACAGGTCGACGTTCACGGGCAGGCCGAATCCTTTTCCGGCCTTGAGCAGATAACCCGCGAGCCCGAGCGTGTAGTAGGTGATCGCGACGACAGACAGGCCCTCGACCGCGTGCTGCAACTGCAGTTGCTGCTGCGCGCTGCGGTTCATCTGCTCGAGGATGCGCTGGTTGTGCTGTTCCTGCGCGAGCGTCGCAGCCGTGCGCAGCAGGTCGTCGGTGCGTCCCACCTTCGCCGCGAGCGTTTCCTGGCGGCTCGCCGCGGACACACAGGTCTCCATCGCGGGCGCGAGCCGGCGTTCCATGAACTCGTCGATCGTGGGCACGCCCTCGATCCGGGTCTCGCGCAGGTCCGCGATGCGTGCGCGAACGATGCGGTAATAGGCCTGTGCGGCACTGAACCGGTAGTTCGTGCGCAGCGACATCGCCTCCACGCGCGCCGCGAGACTCGACAGTCGCTCGAGCACCTTCGCATCCGAATACGGACGCTCCGGCTGGCCGATCGTTGCGGAGAGTTCCGTGAGTTCCTGTTCCATCTCGCCGAGTGCGGCCGCGCTGTCGCGTGCGACGGGCAAGGCGAGCAGCGCCATCATCCGGTAGGTCTCGATCTCGCAGACGCGCTGCACCAGCCGACCGGCCTGCATCTCGCGCAGGCCGACGTCGCGCAGCAGGAAGCGCGAGAAGCCGTCGGGCCCCACCTGGAAATCGGTCCACACCTCGCCGCCGCTGATTACCTGGCTGCCGACCAGCGGCGGGGCCGGGAACATCGCCTTCAGGCGCGGGCTCTGGAAGTCGAGCGGTTCGCCGGACTCGACGACGAGGTGACACGCGACGAGCACCGAGCCCGACAGCTGTTCGAGCCAGTCGGAAGGCGCGTGGCGCAGTGCGGGCTCCGCAAACGGGTCGTCGCTGCGTATCCCTTCTTCCACGAACGTGAACGAGCAGAACTCGCTGTGGCGTTCCCACTTGAGCTGCACGTGACCGAAATCGTGCACGAAGTGCTGCGCCTTGTCGGAAGGCGGTGCGACGCCGAAGCGCTCGCAGAACGCCTCGATCAGGCGGTGGCTCCGCGTGGCGTCGAGGCCCGTGTAGACGGCGAGGTGCGAGGCACGCGCGGGTGCGCGCACGATCATGAAGGGCCGGGCGTGGATCTCGGCTGCGAGCACGAGGCGCTGGGGATGGTTCAGGGCGTTGGCGAGCATCGTGAACGTCGTTGTCTGGGGAGTGATCCGCGATGGTATCGCGGCGGTGTGACGCACCGCATGGCGCGGGTGTATTCAGGACCCCCGGAACACGGGTTTGCGCTTGCCGTGGAACGCCTCGACACCCTCGCGGAAGTCGTCCGACATGCGCAGGCGGCTGTAGCAGTGTCCTTCGAGTTCGATCGCGACGGTGACGGTCGCGTCCTCGCTGTCGTTCAGCAGCTTCTTCGCGGTGCGCTGCGCGAGTGGCGAGAACGCACGCAGTTCCTCGACGAGCGCGTCGGTCGCGCTTTCCAGTTCGGCGTCCGGCACGCACTCGGTCGCGATGCCCCAGTCGAGCGCCTGCTGTCCGGAGATCCGGCGTGACCGCATCACGACGTCCTTCGTGCGCGTGATCCCGATCATCTTCTGCAGGCGGGCCGAGCCGCCGGAGCCGGGGATCTGGCCGAGTTTCTGCTCGGGCAGTGCGTAGAAAGTGGTGTCGGTGCAGAGCCGGAAGTCGCACGCGAGCGAGAGTTCGAAGCCGACGCCGAAGCAGAAACCGCGGTTCGCCGCGATCACGGGCTTCGCGCAGCGCGCGGGCGCAGCGATGTTCCAGGCGAGTTGGGACACGCGTTCGGGCGAAGCCTCGAGGAAGCCCCGGATGTCGCCGCCGCTCGAGAAGTGCTGGCCGGTCGCGCGCACGACGATCACGCGCACGCGCGCGTCGGCGTCGAGCGCCTCGAACACGAGACGCATCTGGTCGCGCTGCGGCATGGACACGATGTTGAGCGGCGGGCGGTCGAGCACGATGTCGGCGCGCTCGTGCTCTGCGTCGATCTCGACGCGGAATCCGTCGAAGCTGTCGGGCAGAGTCTGGGCGGGATGGCTGATGGCAGAGGTCATGTCGGATCGGTCGGAACGGGATCGGGGGACGGAAGGTCGGCGTCGTATTCGCCCGCGCCGAGCTTGCGGCGCAGGATCTTGCCGACGGGGGATTTCGGGATCTCGCGCACGAACACGTACTCGCGCGGGCGCTTGAAGTTCATGAGGCTCGACGCCTGGCAGTGCGCGTCGAGCGCGTCGGCATCGACGGGGCTGCGGCGCTTCACGAACGCGACGACGCGCTGTCCCCAGCGGGGGTCGGCGAGCCCGGCGACCGCGACCTCGTCGACGGCGGGGTGCAGCGAGAGCACGGACTCGATCTCGACGGGCGAGACGTTCTCGCCGCCGCTCAGGATCATGTCGTCCACGCGTCCGGTGACGAAAAGGTCACCGTCCACGTCCACGTAGCCCGTGTCGCCCGTGAAGTACCAGCCCGAACGCAGGGCCTTCGTGTCCGCGTCGGGCCGGTTCCAGTAGCCGGAGAATGCCTCGTCGCCGCGCAGGTCCGCGACGATCTGCCCCTCTTCGCCGGGCGCCACACGATCGTCAGGCGAGCGCGCATCGAGGCGCACGATGCGGATGCGCGCGTTGAGGCCCGCGCGTCCGGCGCTCCCCGGCTTTCGCGAGGCGTCCGGCTCGACCGTGAACGTGTACACCTCCGAACTGCCGTAGTGATTCACGAAGATCTCGGGCAGGAACGCGGCCCGGACCTTCTGCACCAGGGCATCGGGCATCGGCGCGCCCGCGAACCCGATCCGCTTCACGGAGTCGACCCGCACGGGCGAGAACGACCCGTGGTGCACGAGGTCGTGGTAGAGCGTCGGCACGAGATAGAGGCTCGAGATCCTTTCCGACTGGATCAGCGCGAGCGCGTCGCCCGCATGGAAGTGGCGCATGCACACGAACGTGCCGTCGAGCAGCGCCGTCGCGAGCAGCGCGCGGACGCCCATCGTGTGGTAGAGGGGCATCACGCCGAGCGTGCGTTCCCCGCGTCGCCAGACGTTCTGCGCGACGTGCGCGAGCGCCGCGGCGCGTTCGGCGCGGTGCGTGCGCGGCACACCCTTGGGCGGTCCCGTGGTGCCGGACGTGTAGAGCATGACCGAGGTCGACTCGGGCACTGCGCGAGGCGGGTCGGCCCACGGGCGCGCAGCGAGCAGCGTGTCGAACGGCCGGGCCCCCGGGACCGCGCCGTCGATCGTGATGCGCACGATGTCCGCGGCGGACTGCGCGGCGGACACCGCGTCCGCGCTCTCGGACCCGAAGACGACCGCCGCGGCGTCCGAGTCGCGCAGGCAGTAGTCGATCTCTTCGGCCTTCGCACGCCAGTTGAGCGGCGTCACGACGATGCCGAGGAACTGGCAGGCCCAGTGCAGCGTCGCCATCTCCCAGCGGTTTTGCAGGATCACGACGACGTGGTCGCTCCGGCTCAGGCCGAGGTCCGCGAGGCCCTGGACCACTCTGGCCACGCGCTCGTGCCACTGGAAGTACGTGAGACGCACGTCGCCGTCGACGAGTGCGAGCGCATCGGGGCTGCGCTCGACGCTCTGCAGGAAGGTGTGACCGAGTTCAAGCATCGTCTGCGTCCTCCGCCGGAGTCGTGGCCGCCGCGCACGCGAGCACGGCCGCGACGATGTTCGTGTACCCGGTGCACCGGCACAGGTGGCCCGAGAGCATCTCGCGCACCTGTGTTTCGGTCGGGCGGGGCACGCGCCGGAGATAGTCGGTGCACGACATCAGGATGCCGGGCGTGCAGAAGCCGCACTGCAGCGCGTGGTGGCTGCGGAAGGCGGCCTGCAGCGTGCCGAGCGAGCCGTCCTCGGTCGCGAGCCCCTCGACGGTTTCGACGTGCCGGCCTTCCGCCTGCACCGCGAGCGTGAGGCAGCTGCGCTGCGCGACGCCGTCGATCAGCACCGTGCAGGCCCCGCACACGCCGTGTTCGCAGCCGACGTGCGTGCCGGTCAGCCCGAGTTCGTGGCGCAGGAAATCCGCGAGCAGCGTGCGGCTCGTGGTGCGGCCCGCGCACGCACGGCCGTTCACGGTGAGCCGGATCTCCGCGGATTCGTCGCGGCCGGTGCGTTTCACGAAAGTCCTCCGGCCGTGGGGCGCGCGCGCCGGACGACCCGCCGGCCGAGCCCGCGCACGAGGTGGCGACGCATCTTCGCGCTGACCTCGCCCTCGTCGCGTGCACCGAGCGACCACGCGAGATCGTTCAGGGCGGTGTCGAGGGCGGCGTCGTCGAGATCGGGCCAGTCGGCGACCACCGGCCGGTCCGCCACCCCGCCGACCGCGATCCGGATGCCGCGCGGCGATGCCACCGCCGCCACCGCGACGATCGCGTAGTCGCCGTGTCGCAGCGAGAACTCCTCGAACGCACAGGCCTCGTCCGGTGACCGCAGCGGAAACCGTGCCTCCACGAGCAGTTCGTCGGCACGACAGGCCGTCGCGAGCACGCCCGCCTGGAACTGCGCGGCTTTCAGTCTGCGGGTTCCGGCGCGCGAGCGCAGGACGACCTCGCCGTCGAGTGCGGCGAGGCACAGCGGCAGTTCGGCGCTCGGATCCGCGTGCGCGAGCGAGCCGCACACCGTGCCGCGATTGCGGATCGGGAAGTGCGCGACCGCGGGCAGCGCTGCCGCGAGCAGTGGCACCTCGGTCGCGAGTGCAGGCCGCCATTCGATCGCGGCCTGCGTGGTGGCGGCGCCGATCGCGAGCGTGCCGTCCTCCACCCGCACGTAGTCGAGCGCGGCGCAGCGCGAGATGTCGAGGAGCACCGCGGGTTTCGCAAGGCGCATGTTCAGCATCGGCATGAGGGACTGTCCGCCGGCCAGCACGCGCGCGTCGTCGCCGTGTTCCGCGAGCAGGTCGCAGGCTTCCTCCGGCGAGTCGATGCGTACGTGATCGAACGGTGCGGGCTTCACGATCCGATTCCGAGCCAGCGCAGGATGCGCGCGATCCAGGACGACGGGGCGGGTGACGGGGCGACGGCACCGGCGGCTTCCCGGCCGAGTCTTTCGAAGAGCTGCGCGAGGATCGCACGGGCCGCGCCGTCGAGCAGCCGGCTGCCGACCGCGGCCACCTTGCCGCCGACGTCCACCGCGTAGTCGTAGTCCACGCGCGTGCCGCGATCGACCGCCTCGAGTCGCACGGTGCCCGAGCCGCTCGCGGTGCCGAGCGACGAGGTGCCGCGTCCCGAGAGCCGCAGGCCGCGCGGCGCATCCACGTCGTCGAGCGCGATTTCGGCGCGGTACCGGGCCTTCACCCCGCTCACGCCGATCGTGACGTCCGCGGCGTAGCGGTGCGGTGCCGTTTCCACGAGTCCGTGGCAGCCCGGGATCACGCGCGCGAGCGCATCGGGGTCGAGCAGCGTGCGGAACACGTCCTCCGGTCGTGCGGCGACGACGACGGACCCCGACATCCGCATCGTCCTGCCCGTGCCGCGCGCCGGCGTGGCGGGCGGCGCGGTGGGCGCGACCGACGGAGGCGGGTCGTCGATGCCGAGCAGGTCGAGCACGCGTCCCGGTGTGAGCGGCAGGCGGATGTCCACGGTTCCCACGACGGGATGGAGCGCGTCCGCCACCGCATTCGCGATGCAGACGGGCGTGCTCATGCTGTTGCCTTCTCCGATCCCCTTCGCGCCGAGTGGCGTGAAGGGCGACGGCGTCTCCAGGTGCACGATGACGGGATCGGGAATCTCGCACGCGGTGGGCACGAGGTAGTCCGCGAGCGTGCCCGACAGGAAGGAGCCGTCCGCGCCGTAGCGGAACTCCTCCATGAGCGCCGCGCCGACCGCCTGCGCGAAGCCGCCGCGCACCTGCCCGTCGGCGAGCGCGGGGTTCAGCAGTCGTCCCGCGTCGTGGCAGGTCACGTAGCGGTCGATCCGCACGCGACCGGTGGTGCGATCGATCTCCACGCCACACAGGTCGAACGCGAAACCGTACGCGGCCGACGTGTTGATGTGGTCCTCCGCGTCGGGCGCCGCGAGCGATTCCGGCGTCCAGAACACCGTCTCCCGCATGCCGATGCCGACGCCCTCGGGCACTAGCGCCGGTGCCCAGTGCGGCGCGCTCGCGACGCGCGCGAACGGCAGGGACCGGTCCGGTGCGGTGCGCGCGTGGACGCGCCCGCCCGCGAACACGACCTCCCTGCTCTCGCAGTCGAGCGATGTCGCCGCGATGTGCGCGAGGCGGTCCCGCAGACGCGTCGCGGCGAGATGGACAGTGCCGGCCACCGCGCCCGCGAAGCGGCTCGAATAGTTGCCTTCCGCGACGGACCACGCGTCCTTGTGAGTGTCGAATTCCGTGTTCACGGTCACGTCTTCGGGCCGCACGCCGAGCACGTCCGCGACGACCTGCGCACAGACCGTGCGGTGTCCCTGTCCCGCCGGTGCGGAGGCGATCGTGACGCACACGCCGCCCAGCGGATCGACGTTCACGGTCGCGGCGGCGATCGCACCGTTCTTCGGGCCGGCGCGCGCGCGCTGCTCGGCCGTGAGCACGGTCGTGATGTAGCCCATGTTCGAGATCGAGGGTTCCACGATCGCCGCGAAGCCGATGCCGTACAGCCGGCCCTCGGCACGGGCGGCGTCGCGACGGCGCAGGAGTTCGTCGTGGCCGCCTTCCGCGAGCGCCTTGTCGAGTGCGGCGGCGTAATCGCCGGAGTCGAGCAGTGCGCCGGCCGCCGCGCGGAACGGGAACGCGTCGCAGGGCACGAAGTTGCGCCGGTAGACGTCGAGCGGGTCCAGGCCGAGTTCGACGGCGATGCGCTGCATCAGGCGCTCGAGCGCGAAGTACACCTGCGGGCCGCCGAAGCCGCGCACGAGGCCTGCGGGCGTCCTGTTCGTGACGACGACGCGATTGCGCACGGCGAGATGGGGGATGTCGTAGGCGCCGGTGAGGCAGCCGTGCATGCGGTAGAACGTCGCGGGTTCGGGCGCGCGCAGGTAGCCGCCCACGTCGTCGAACTGGTCGTACGCAAGCGCGCGGATGCGGCCGTCCGGGTCCACCGCCGCCTCGAGCGTGGACGACCGGCCGGTGGCCGACGTGGCCGCGGTCAGGTGTTCGAGCCGGTCCTCGACCCACTTCACGGGGGCGCCCGCCTTCCGGGCCGCGAGGCACATCAGCACGACCATGGGGAAGACGCTCTGCTTCACGCCGAAACTGCCGCCCGAGTCGCGCGGGCAGCGGTGTCGCAGGCGTGTCGCGGGCACCTTCAGCGCGAGAGCCATCACGGTGTGCAGCGAGAACGGCCCCATGAAATTCGACGTGACGTCGTACGCGCCTTCGCCGGGCGAGTACTCGGCGAGCACTGCGCCGCATTCGATCGGCGTGCAGGAATTGCGGGGGTACTGCACCGTCACCGCCACGCGCCTGGCCGCGGTTGCGAACGCGGTCTCGGGGTCGCCGTACCGGAACGACCGGTCGCTCACGATGTTCGAGCCGACCTCGGGGTGCAGCAGCGGGGCCCCGGGTGCGATCGCGTCGGCGATCTCCACGGCGACCGGGAGCGGGTCGTAGTCGACGTCGATCGCGTCGAGCGCATCTTCCGCGCGCGCGCGGTCCTCGGCGATCACGACCGCCACGGGCTCGCCGACGTAGCGCACGCGGTCGATCGCGAGCGGCCAGTGCTGCATCGGCTGCTTGACGCCCACGACGAACGGCTGTGCCCAGCGCGTGACGTCCTCGCCCGTCAGCACTGCCCGCACGCCCGGGCAGGACATCGCACGGTCGGTCGCGACGCGCACGAGCACCGCGTGCGCGTGCGGGGAGCGGAGCACGGCCGCGTGCAGCGTGCCGGGCCTGACCGGCAGATAGTCGAGGAAGGCCCCGTGTCCCGCGAGGAGCGTGAGGTCCTCGACGCGCTCCGGCGAACGCCCGAGCCAGGGGTCCGTCCCGACGCCCGTCGCCCGCTCAGGCGCGTTCAACTGCGCGCGCCCGCCCGTGCACGGTTCGCGTTGTCACGCGGCGCGTGCACGTTCGTCCAGGACTTCCTCGAGCATCACGAGGGAATCCCACATCGCGGGGAAGCCGGCGTACGCGGCCACCTGGAACAGTGCCTCGAAGATCTCCTCGATCGACGCGCCGTTGTTGATCGCCATCTGGAAGTTGAGCTTCAGCGCGTTGATGCGGCCCAGCGCCGCGAGCACGCAGATGCTGCAGAGCGAGCGTGTCTTCAGGTCGATGCCGCCACGAGTCCAGATGCGGCCGCCGACGACCGAGACCACCTCCTTCTCGAAATCGGGGCAGACCGCCCCGAAGCGCTTCACGAGGGCATCGATCCTGTCGTCGCCCACCATCTTTCGGAACTGGTCACGTCCGCGTTCGTAGTCGTCCATGTCGGGTCATCCGGTGTGTGTTCAGGGAGCGCCGCAGTTTACCGTCGGCGCGGATGGAGCTTCTCGTCGAAGTCGTCCAGAGACGGAAACGCGAGCGGCTCGATGTCGTCCAGGGTGGCGAGGCGGGCGCGGTAGTCCTCCAGATACCCGGCCCGCACTTCGTTCGAGACGTAGGGCACGTGCCACGCGACGAAGGGCGGGAGCACCTCCATCCCCACGTAGTACAGCGTGCCGCGCAGCAGCGGGCGCAGCATGGTCTCGAGTTCGCCGTGCACCGCATCCGGTCCGAACATGTGGCGCTGACCGCCGATCGTGATCGTGGTCATGGCCTTCTTCCCGGCGAGACCTCCCCTGTCGTAGAAGCGCAGGCCGCCGTAGCAGACGCCCGATACGAACACGCGGTCGATCCAGCCCTTCAGGATGGCCGGCATCGAGAACCAGAACACGGGGAAGTTGAGCAGCAGCAGGTCGCACCAGAGCAGCTTGTCGACTTCCGCGGCGATGTCGGCCTTCAGCGTGCCCGCCTTCTGGTTGTGGCGCTGCTCGAGCGCGTAGACGAGATAATCCGGATTCGCGCGGCTGCCGAAATCGGTGTCCCGGGCCACGGGGTCGAAGTTCATCTCGTAGAGGTCGGAGACACGCACCTCGTGGCCGTGCCCGGGCAGACGGGCGAGCGCTTCGGACTTCAGGGCCGCGCAGAACGACTGGGGCTCCGGGTGTGCGTGGACCAGCAGGATCTTCATGGATGTGACCGTCGCAAACGCAGGAAAGGAAAAGCCAATGGATTACGAATATCTGCTTCTGGGCGTCGAGGACGCCGTCGCCACCGTAACGATACATCGTCCCGACAAGGGCAACGCCCTCGCGCCGGCCGTGCTCGAGGAACTCGAACACGCGTTCCTGAGCCTCGGCACGCGGGAGGACGTGAACGTGGTCGTGCTGACCGGTGGCGAGAAGTACTTCTCGGCAGGTTTCGACCTGAACGAGATCCGCCGCCTCGAGAAGGTATCGAACGAAGCTTACACCGCGATGTTCCACCGGACCTACCGCGCGATCCTGTTCTGCCCGCAGCCCGTGATCGCCGCGGTCGGCGGCCCCGCGATCGCGGGCGGCTTCGACCTCACGATGATGTGCGACATCCGCTACGCGTCGGCACGCGCGAAGTTCGGCCAGCGGGAGATCGTGCTCGCGCTCACGCCGATCATGGACCCGCTCTGGCGGATCATCGGTCTCGGCCGCGCGAAGGAACTGACGCTGACCGGCCGGATCTACGGCGCGGAAGAGGCCGAGCGCATGGGGTACGTGAGCCGGGTCTTTCCGGAAGGACAGATGCTCGAGGGCGTGCTGGCGATCGCACGCGAGATGGCGGGGTACGACCGCCAGTGCCTGCGCGAGACCAAGCAGCTCGGCAACCAGATCCTCGCGCAGGACCTCGATACCGCCATGCGCACGCAGGAGTGGCTGTTCCGCACCTACATCGGATCGGAGGAGAACCACCGCCGGATCGACGAGCTGCAGGCGAAGCTCGCGGCGGCGAGGAAGGGGAGGTAGAGGCAGACGATGGGCTATAGGCGATAGGCGAGGGGCGATGGGCTATAGGCGATAGGCGAGGGGCGATAGGCTATAGGCGAGAGGCGAGAGGCGAGAGGCGAGAGGCGATGGGCGTTGGGTTCCCCCCTCCCTTCCTCCCCCCGCCAAGCGGAGGGAGGAGTCTATGCAAAGGCCGCGTGTTCTCCCTCCCTCGCTCGCGGGGGAGGGCTGGGGAGGGGGCCCATCGCCCATCGCCTATAGCCTATAGCCCCTCGCCTACGGCCTACGGCCGCCGTCCGCGGCCGCGATTTCCCGTCCTCCCGAATGCAGGCTAAAGTTCGCCGTCATCCAGTCAGACCCCGGGGGAGCGGAACGATGCGCATGATCATTCGCGACGTGAGGATCTGGGACGGCACCGGGGCGGAGCCGTTTGCCGGCGAAGTGCTCGTTGACGGCAACCGGATCGTGTCGGTCGCGCCCCGCCCCGCGCGGCTGCCCGACGCCGGTGCACGGGTGATCGAAGGTGGTGGCGCGACGCTCATGCCCGGCCTCGTGGAAGGGCACGCGCACCTCACGTTCTGCGGCATGCCGCGCAGCACCGATCTCGGCGAGATTCCGCCCGAGGAACACACGCTCGCGACGATGCACAACGCACGTGTCCTGCTCGACGCGGGGTTCACGAGCGCGTTCAGTGCGGCGTCGGCGAAGCTGCGCCTCGACGTCGTCATCCGCAACGAGATCGAGGCCGGCCGCATTCCCGGTCCGCGCCTGCGCGCCGCGAGCCCCGAGATCACTGTCACCGGTGGACTCGGCGACGAGAACCGGCTGCACGCCACGCGCAGCAGCTTCGGCCTCATCGCGGACGGGCCCGACGAGATCGCGCGCACCGTGCGGCTCTGCGCGCGCGAAGGCGTCGACACGATCAAGATCAATGTGTCCGGCGATGGGCCAATCCGCGCCGCGAAGAGCGACATGACCGTCATGCGCGAGGCCGAGGCCCGCATGGCGTGCGAGGTCGCGCACGATTTCGGCTGCAGGGTCGCCGCGCACGCGCGTGCGTCGTCCTCGGTGCTCCGGTCGCTCGCGTGCGGCGTGGACGTCGTCTATCACTGCGAGCTTGCGGATGCGCGGGCGCTCGACGCACTCGAGGCCGCGCGCGATCACGTGTTCGTCGGACCCGCGATCGCACCCATCCACAATGCGCTGCACGATCCCGGCCCGCAGGGCGTGCCCGAGGATCCGGCGCGGATCGCGGATCTCGAACGCTGCCTGGCGTCCGCGCAGCGCGCCTATGGCGAGATGCGTCGTCGCGGCATCCGTGTCGTGATCGGCGGCGACTACGGGTTCGTCACGACCCCTCAGGGCACGAACGCACGCGACATCGCGCTGTTCGTGAAGCTGTTCGGGTATTCCCCGAGCGAGGCCCTGCAGTGCGCGACGCGCATCGGGGGCGAACTCATGGAGCTCGACGTGGGGCTCGTGAAGCCGGGGTTCCTCGCGGACCTGATCATCGTCGACGGCGATCCGCTCGAGGACGTGCGGATCCTCGCGGACACGTCCCGGCTGCGGCTGATCATGCAGGACGGGCGCATCCACAAGGACACGCTCGCGGCGCGGCAGGCGTAGCTTCCCGCCCGGCCTTGCGCATTCGGGCCGCTTTCGCCATATTGCGCCCCTTCTTTTTTTCGAGTCCAGAGCGTCCGATCCATGCTTCCTCCGATCCCGCAACGAATCGCCACCGAACTCCAGGTCCGTGCCGCACAGGTCGAGGCCGCCGTCGCGCTGCTCGACGAGGGTGCGACAGTGCCCTTCATCGCGCGCTACCGCAAGGAGGTGACCGGCGGTCTCGACGACACGCAGCTGCGCACGCTGGAAGAGCGGCTCGGCTACCTTCGCGAGCTGGAGGACCGTCGCGCCGCGGTGCTCGCGAGCATCGAGGAGCAGGGCAAGCTCACGCCGGAGCTGCGCGCCCAGGTGGAGGACGCGGATACGAAGCAGCGCCTCGAGGATCTCTATCTCCCCTACAAGCCCAAGCGCCGCACCAAGGCACAGATCGCGCGCGAGGCCGGGCTCGAACCCCTGGCCGACGCGCTGCTCGCGGACCCGACCCTAGCCCCGGAAGAGGAAGCGCAGAAGTTCCTGCGGCCCGCGTTCACGACCGACGACGGCGACAACCCGGGCGTCCCGGACACGAAGGCCGCCCTCGACGGTGCCCGGCAGATCCTCATGGAACGCTTCGCGGAGGACGCCGACCTCCTCGCCCAGCTGCGCACGCACCTTCAGGACAACGGCGTGCTCGTCTCGACCATGGCCGAAGGCAAGGCGGAATCGGGTGCGAAGTTCCGCGACTACTTCGACTACTCCGAACCGCTGCGGGAGATCCCGTCGCACCGCGCGCTCGCGATGTTCCGCGGTCGGAACGAGGACGTGCTGCGGCTCGCACTCAAACTGCCGGAGGAACTGGACGAGGCCACGAAGCCCACGGGGCCGGGCGCGTGCGAGCGCATGATCGCGGCGCGCGTCGGCATCCGGGATCAGGGGCGCGCGGCCGACGCGTGGCTCGCGGAGACGGTGCGGTGGACGTGGCGCGTCAAGGTCTCGTGGCAGATCGAGACGGACCTGCTCGGTGACCTGCGCGCCCGTTCCGAGGAAGAAGCCATCCGCGTGTTCGCGAAGAACCTGCACGACCTCCTGCTCGCCGCACCCGCCGGGCCGCGCGCGACGATCGGTCTCGATCCGGGGTTGCGCACCGGCGTGAAGGTCGCGGTGGTCGACGAAACGGGCAAGGTCGTGGACACCGCGACGATCTACCCGCACGCCCCGCGCAACGACTGGGACGGCGCGATCGCGGTGCTCGCGAAGCTCGCCGCGAAGCACGCCGTGCGGCTCGTGTCCATCGGCAACGGCACGGCGTCGCGCGAGACCGACAAGCTCGCGGGGGATCTCATGAAGCGTCACCCCGAACTCAACCTCACGAAGATCGTCGTGTCCGAGGCGGGTGCGTCGGTCTATTCGGCATCCGAGCTCGCGGCGCGCGAATTCCCCGATCTGGACGTGAGCCTGCGCGGCGCGGTGTCGATCGCGCGCCGGCTGCAGGACCCGCTCGCGGAACTCGTGAAGATCGATCCCAGGTCGATCGGCGTCGGCCAGTACCAGCACGACGTGAGCCAGACGAAGCTCGCACGCTCGCTCGACGCCGTCGTGGAGGACTGCGTGAACGCCGTCGGCGTCGACGTGAACACGGCCTCCGTGGCACTGCTCGCACGGATCGCGGGCCTCACGGCGTCCCTCGCGGAGAACATCGTGCGCCATCGTGACGCGAACGGACCGTTCGCGAGCCGGGAAGCGCTGAAGGCCGTGCCGCGCCTGGGCCCGAAGACGTTCGAGCAGGCGGCGGGCTTCCTGCGTGTGATGGCGGGCGAGAACCCGCTGGACGCCTCGGCCGTGCACCCGGAAGCCTATCCGGTCGTCGAGCGGATCCTCGCGGACGTGAAGCGTGGCGTGCGCGATCTCATGGGACGCGCGGACGTGGTGCGCGCACTCGACCCGCGCAAGTACACGGACGAGAAGTTCGGGCTGCCCACGGTGCAGGACATCGTGCGCGAACTCGAGAAGCCGGGCCGGGATCCGCGGCCGGAGTTCAGGACCGCGAATTTCAAGGACGGCGTCGAGGACCTGAAGGACCTCGAACCCGGCATGCTGCTTGAAGGCGTGATCACGAACGTGACGAACTTCGGTGCGTTCGTGGACATCGGCGTGCACCAGGACGGCCTCGTGCACGTGTCGATGCTGTCGAACCGCTTCGTGAAGGATCCGCGCGAGGTCGTGAAGGCGGGCGACGTCGTGCGCGTGAAGGTGCTGGAGGTGGACGAGAAGCGCAAGCGCATCGCGCTCACGATGAAGCTGGAGGAAGCGCCCGCGGCGAAGCGCGGCGATGCCCCGCGACGTGACGGGGAAGGTCGCGGCAAGCCAGGGGGTGGCGGGAAGCCTGCCGGTGGCGGCCGGCCCGCGGCGCACCCGCAGAAGTCGGCGCCGCCGGCGTCGGGCGCGATGGCGGAGGCGCTGGCGCGGGCTTTGAAGGGGCGCTGAGAGGCCCCTCACCCGAAACGTCCGCGAGCGACGGGGTGTCGCCCGGTGCGCCTTGCGCACCCTACGCACTCTGCGTTGTCGACGAAGCAGGCGTATCCCACAGATGGTTCCCTCCCCCGTGCGCGTGAGCCAGGAATTGCCTCGGCCCGTAGGGCGGGCACGGCCCACGCGGACAACGCAATGTGTTGTTCCCCGCCCGAAAGCTCCACGAGCGATGGGGCGCCGCCCGGTGCGCCTTGCGCACCCTACGCACTCTGCGTTGTCGACGAAGCAGGCGTATCCCACAGATAATTCCCTCCCCCGTGCGCGTGAGCTAACAATTACCTCGGCCCGTAGGGTGGGCACGGCCCACGCGGACAACGCAATGCGTCGTTCCCCACCCGAAAGTTCCGCGAGCGACGGGGCGCCGCCCGGTGCGCCTTGAGCATCCTACGCACTGAGTCCTTCCCCGGCGTGCGGGGGAGGGTGAGGGAGGGGGCAGCATATTCACCTGCAAAGCCTTCCCCCGGCCGGAACCTCTCCCCCGTGCGATCATCCAACCGCCGGTCGTTCCCGGCCGCTGCGATGACGCCTGTTCGATGTCCCTCCCGTCCACCGACCTGATCCGCCTCACGCCGAACGGCCTCTACTGCGAGGCCGGTGACTTCTACGTCGACCCGTGGCGACCTGTCGATCGTGCGGTCATCACGCACGCGCACAGCGACCACGCCCGCCGCGGGCACACCCGTTACCTCGCACACCGCGATGCCGAGGGTGTGCTGCGCAACCGTCTCGGCGACATCTCCCTCGACTGCGTCGAATACGGAGATCCGGTCGACCTCAACGGCGTCCGCGTCTCGCTCCATCCCGCGGGACACGTGCTCGGCTCCGCGCAGGTGCGCATCGAATCGCGTGGCGAAGTCTGGGTGCTGTCCGGCGACTACAAGCTCGCCCGCGATCCCACCTGCCGCGCGTTCGAGCCCGTGCGTGCGCACACCTTCGTGACGGAATCGACCTTCGGGCTGCCGGTGTACCGCTGGCGTCCGGAGCACGAGCTGCTCGCCTCGGTGAACGACTGGTGGCGCGCGAACGCCGATGCGGGACGCGCGAGCGTGCTGTTCGCCTATGCGTTCGGCAAGGCGCAACGGCTCATCGCAGGGCTGGACCCTTCGATCGGGCCGATCGTCTGTCACGGCGCGGTCGAGACCCTGAACGAGGCCTATCGTGCCGCCGGTGTGCCGTTGCCGCCCACGCTGCGCGTGACGGACGTCGCGGACCGGTCGGCGTTCCGGCACGCGATCGCGCTCGCGCCCCCCTCCGCGCAGGGCACGACCTGGCTCCGGCGTTTCGGAGCCTACAGCGACGCATTCGCGTCGGGCTGGATGCAGCTCCGCGGCGCGCGGCGGCGCAACGGTGTCGACCGTGGCTTCGTGGTCTCGGATCACGCGGACTGGCCCGGCCTCCAGACGGCGATTCGCGAGAGCGGCGCGCACCGCGTCTTCGTGACCCACGGGTACGTGCCCGTGATGGTGCGGTGGCTCACCGAACAGGGCCTGGACGCGCGCGCGTTCGAGACGCAGTTCGGGACCACGGATGACGAAGCCGACACCGCGGCGGCGGAAGGCGGAGACGCCGCGTGAAGCGCTTCGCTCGCCTCTACGAGGCCCTCGACGCGACGACTTCCACGAACGCGAAGCTCGCCGCGCTGCGCGAGTACTTCGCGTCCGCGCCAGACGCCGATGCGGCGTGGGCGGTGTACTTTCTGAGCGGCGAGAAGCCGAAGCGGGTCGTGCCGACGCGGACGCTTCGGGATCTCGCCCGGCGCCTCGCGGACGTACCCGACTGGCTCTTCGAGGAGTCCTATCAGGCCGTGGGCGACCTCGCGGAGACGATCGCGCACCTGCTGCCCGAGCCCGTCCGCGATTCCGACGAATCGCTCGCAGCGTGGATCGAGGGTCGACTCCTGGCGCTGCGTGACCTGCGGGACGACGCGCTCGAGACCGCGCTCGTCGCCGCGTGGGACGACCTCGACCGGCCGAGCCGTTTCCTCTGGAACAAGCTCATCACGGGCGGTTTCCGTGTCGGGGTCTCGAAACAGCTCGTCACGCGCGCGGTGGCGGAGGTGGCGGGCCTCGATCCGAACCTCGTCGCGGAACGGCTCATGGGCGCGTGGACCCCCACCGCCGCGAGCTACCGCGCGCTGCGTGCCGACGAGCACGCGCAGGAACGCGAACGCTCCGGGCGTCCGTACCCGTTCTTTCTCGCGCACGCGCTCGACCGCACCGTCGAGGAGCTCGGCCCCATCGAGGACTGGCACGCGGAGTGGAAGTGGGACGGCATCCGCGTGCAGCTCGTCGTGCGCGGCGGCGGCGTGCATCTCTGGTCGCGTGGCGACGAACTCATCACCGACCGGTTTCCCGAACTGGCCGACCTCGGGACACGACTGCCGGACGGCACGGTCGTCGATGGCGAACTGCTCGCGTGGCGGGACGACAGGCCGCTGCCGTTCGCAGCGTTGCAGCAGCGCATCGGGCGCAGGCAGCTCACGGCCCGCGTGCTCGACGCCGCCCCGGCCGCGCTCGTCGGCTACGACCTGCTGGAACTTGCCGGGGAGGACATCCGCGCGCGGCCCTTCGAGGATCGTCGTGCCGCGCTCGCAGGCCTCGTGGAGCAGGTGGCGGACTCGCGGTTCGTGCTGTCGTCCGCGGTACGCGCCGCCGACTGGGCCGGCCTCGCGGCGCTGCGCGGGGAAGCGCGGGCGCGGGGCGTCGAAGGGCTCATGCTCAAGCGGCGCGGCTCGCCCTATGGCGCGGGGCGCGTGAAGCTCGGCCCCGGCGGCGAGTGGTGGAAGTGGAAGGTCGACCTGCTGAGCGTCGACGCCGTGCTCGTCTATGCGCAACGCGGTCACGGCCGGCGCGCGAGCCTTTACACGGACTACACGTTCGCCGTGTGGCGCGGTGACGAACTCGTCCCCTTCGCGAAAGCCTACTCTGGGCTGACAGACGCCGAGATCCGCGAGGTCGACGCCTTCATCCGCCGGAACACGCGCGAGAAGTTCGGCCCGGTACGCAGCGTCACGCCCGAACTCGTGATGGAGATCGGGTTCGAGGGCATCCAGCGCTCGCCGCGCCACAAGAGCGGCATCGCGGTCCGATTCCCGCGCATACTTCGGCTCCGCGGAGACAAGAAGGCCGCCGACGCCGACACGCTCGACACCCTGCGCCGGCTGCTCGAAGCCGTCCCCGCGTGACTCCAGTCAATCAACCATTCGAGGCTCACTCCCATGTACCCATTGCGCCGCTTCGGGCGGCTCCTCGCGGCACCCGTTCTGATCGGCTGGATCGCGGCCGTGCTCCCGTTCCTGCCGGCCGCGAACGCACGGGCCGCAGACGCCCGGATGACGGTGATCGAATTCCACTTCGTCGCCGCCTGGATCAAGCCGGACAGCTTCGACGGCGAAACGCGCAAGCTCTGGCGCTACAAGGACCGCTTCCTGCGTTTCGAGGAGCCGCTGAATCCCGTGACGGGCGCCCAGGGCCTGCTCGTCACGAACGAGCCCGACACCTGGGTCGTCGACCAGGTCTCGAAGCGCGGCCATCACGGCATCGATCCGGGGCCGACCTACAACGTGGTCTTCCCGGTCTTTCCTTCGGGCATGCCCGACAGCCTGAAGGGCCTGCAGATGGGCCGCGAGGCAGCGTTCTTCCAGTCGCACGGCGGGGTGCCGCAGTCGCCCGAGACGCTGGACGGGATCGAATGCGACGTGCTGAAGATCGACCAGGACGGTACCGAACTGCGGCTCTGGCTCAGGCAGGGGACCAACAAGGCCGTTCAGGTGTCGCTGAAGAACGAGAAGGTCGAGTATGCGGTGCGCTACGACAAGTACGCGAACGACGTGCCGCTCGACATGACCCTGTTCTCGGAGCCCGCGGGCGTGGACATGTCCGAACCGGCGAAATGATCGCGGAGGGTGCTCCGGGGCAAGCGTCGGTGACGACGCGGCACCGGCCGCCCGATCCTCCCGTGCGCGTATCGCGAGGAAGGGGCGGCCGTGGCGGCTGCCGGGGGATGTCCGCCCGACGCGCGTCGGGCGATGGTCTCCTCTTGTTGTCGTGCATCGTGCCTCCGGAGAGGCCGGGTGCACGGGCATGTGCGGCAACGCTGGCGTTGCGAGCAAGGCGGGTGCCATGTCCGCCTTCTTCGTGACTGGGCAGGGTCCCGGCGCACGATGGTCGAGGTCGGCGGCGTGTCTGTAAGCGGATTCGACGCGCGATGAGCGACGTCCGGCAACGCCGGGCGACCCGGCCGCGTCGCGACGATGTCGGGGACACCGAGCCTCTCGATCGACTCGTCCGGCAGTGGTTCGTCTCCCGGGGCTGGCAACCGTTCCCGTTCCAGGAAACCGTGTGGTCCGGCATGACCGCCGGCCGGAGCGGCCTGCTGCACGCAACGACCGGAGCCGGCAAGACCTACGCCGTCTGGATGGGCGCACTGAGGCACGTGCTCGCCACGGCGGGGGCCGACCCGCGCGGCCTCGCCGTCCTCTGGCTCACGCCCATGCGCGCACTCGCCGTCGACACGGCGCGCGCGCTCGAAGTACCGCTCGGTGCGCTCGAACTGCCGTGGACCGTCGGCGTTCGCACCGGCGACACGTCGTCCGGCGAGCGTGCCCGACAGGCCCGGCGTCTGCCGGAGACGCTCGTGACCACGCCCGAGAGCCTGAGCCTGCTGCTCTCCCGGGCGGACTCGCGCGAGCAGCTGCAGCGCGTCCGGGTCGTGATCGTCGACGAGTGGCACGAACTCATGGGCAACAAGCGCGGCGTGCAGACCCAGCTCGCACTCGCGCGGCTGCGCCGCTGGAACCCGGATCTCGTCGTGTGGGGGCTGTCGGCCACGCTCGGCAATCTCGACGTCGCCATGGAGGTGCTGCTTGGACCGGGACACGCCGGTCTTCGCGTCGAGGGTCGGGTGCCGAAACGTGTCGCGGTCGACACCGTGATCCCGGCGTCGATGGAGCGCTTTCCGTGGGCGGGGCACCTGGGCGTGCGGCTGCTCGACCGCGTCGTTCGCGAGATCGACGGGGCAGCGACCACGCTGCTGTTCACGAACACGCGCTCGCAGGCGGAACTCTGGTACCAGGCCCTGCTCGATGCGCGCCCGGACTGGGCGGGGCTGATCGTGCTGCACCACGGTTCGCTGGACCGCAGCCTGCGCGACTGGGTGGAGCAGGGGCTCAAGCAGGGCACGCTGAAGGCGTGCGTCTGCACGTCGAGCCTCGATCTCGGCGTGGACTTCCTTCCGGTCGAACGCGTGCTGCAGGTGGGCAGCCCCAAGGGCGTCGCGCGGCTGCTGCAGCGTGCCGGGCGGTCGGGGCACGCGCCGGGACGGACCTCGCGCGTGACGTGCGTGCCGTCGCACGCGTTCGAACTCGTCGAGGCCGCCGCCGCGCGACGTGCCGCCGAAGCCGGGCACATCGAATCCCGCCGCCCGCCGGAGAAGCCTCTCGACGTCCTCGTGCAGCACCTCGTCACCGTCGCGCTCGGCGGCGGCTTCCTGCCCGATGCGATGCGCGACGAGGTCCGCGCCACGCACGCGTACCGCGCGCTCACGGACGACGAATGGCAGTGGGCGCTCGACTTCGTGATCCGCGGGGGCTCGTCGCTGCACGCCTATCCGGAGTATCACCGTGTCGTCGTCGACGAGACGGGCGTGCACGTCGTCCGTGACGCCGGCATCGCGCGGCGCCACCGCATGTCGGTCGGCACGATCGTGAGCGACGCCGCGATGGAAGTGCGCTGGCTCTCGGGCGGGCGCATCGGCTACGTGGAGGAATCGTTCATCGGCCGGCTCGACAAGGGCGACTGCTTCCTGTTCGCAGGTCGGTTGCTCGAACTCGTGCGCGTGCACGAGATGACCGCCTACGTGCGCCGCGGCAAGGCCGGGAAGGGTGCCGTGCCCCGATGGAACGGCGGCAAGATGCCGCTCTCGTCCGAGCTTGCCCACGCCGTCGTCGACCTCGTCGAGCGCGCGGGCCGCGAGGACTACGCCGAACCCGAGCTCCAGGCCCTCGCCCCCCTGTTCCGGCTGCAGGCCCGGTGGTCCCACATTCCGGCCGAAGACGAACTGCTCATCGAGATCCTGAAGACGCGCGAGGGCCATCACTTCTTCTGTTACCCCTTCGCGGGCCGGCACGCCAACACCGGCCTCGCGAGCCTGCTCGCCTGGCGTATTGCACGTACACGACCGGCAAGCTTTTCGATCTGCGCCACCGACTACGGCCTGGAACTGCTCTGCCCGGAGCCGATCGACTGGGAAGGCGCGATGGCCGACGGACTCTTCAGCGACACCAAGCTCGAAGCCGACGTCCTCGACAGCCTCAACTTCGGTCAGCTCGCACGCGGTCGCTTCCGCGAGATCGCGCGCGTGGCCGGCCTCGTGTTCCAGGGCTACCCTGGGCAGCCGAAGAGCACCCGGCAACTCCAGGCCTCCAGCCAGCTCTTCTACGAGGTCTTCGAGAAGTACGACCCCCGCAACCTGCTCCTCCTCCAGTCGCGCCGCGAAGTGCTCGAACAGGAACTCGAATTCACGCGCCTCGCCATCACTCTGCGCGAGATCACGGCCAAACGTATCCGCATCGTCCACGCATCCCGTCCGACGCCATTCTCGTTCCCGATCCTCGTGGAACGCATTCGGGAGAAGCTCTCGACCGAAAAGGTGAGCGATCGCGTCGAACGGATGGTGGCGGATCTGGAGAGGGCGGCGGAGCGGGAGGTGGGGAGGCGGGTCGGGCGGGGCTCTGGCCGATGAGCCTAGGTGAGGGGCCACCATCCGAGGAGCGATGCGCTGACTGGACGAAACCCGGGCGAGTTTGTGAAATAGTTCACACGCGATTGCGAGTGACTTGTGGTAAACGTTCTGCCTGATGGTCTGGATGCGGCGTGGACGAGATGAACTTGACGGGGGAGTGGCTGTGTACGTTCAACACGGCACGGAATGCAGAGGTATCGGATTCAAGTTCTGGAGAAGGCGGGAGACTTTGCCCTGTGATATGTAACCGCGTCCGGGATATCCGGCAGATCTGTCTCCAGAAATCAAGTTAGCCGTCGACGGGCACGGAAGTTGGCTAGCACAGCACTGAAGGCCAGCCTGTGCTAGGCCCGCACTGTCGGGGCTAGAATGACGCCGACGTAGGGTACAAGTACTTCCGTCCGCTTGAGGAGCAAGGATTGACTACAACTGCAAAGGCTGAAGAAGAGCAGACCTTCTTCGAGGAAGACCGGGATCAGCCAATCCCACCTGAGAACGTCGTCGCCTACAACGAGCTTCGGTCTTGTGCTGATCTCCACCGAATGCACGCGTCTGGCAAGCTGGAGATCCAGCCGGACTTTCAACGTGATGTGGTTTGGAAGGTCGAAGAGCAAGCTCGTTTTATCGACTCTCTGGTCAAGCAGCTCCCGATCCCCAGCATGTGCTTTAGTCTAGATGCGAACTCCAAGACTTGGAAGGTCATTGATGGCCTGCAACGGATGCACACCATCACTTCTTTCCTCGGGACTGCCGAGTGGCGAATCGCACCCGCTGACGACATCCACCCGCTACTTAAAGGCAAGAAGAATGTACAACTGCGCAACGGGTCTGAGGAGGAACGGAAGCTCTATGCTAGCGTTGAAGATATATCCATTCCGATCACAGTAATTCGATGCGACTATCGCAATCCGTCGCACATGCGCTATCTCTTCACGATCTTCAACAGACTCAACTCCGGCGGCGTCCGGCTAAATAACCAAGAAATTCGCAATTGCATCTACTCCGGTCAGTTCAACGACATGCTGAAGTCCGTGGACCGAGCCCACAAGCCGTGGCACCTCGTCCATCGCCGCATCTGGGGAAAGATGGACCGCTTCCGTTCAGTTGAGATTCTCTTGCGGATGCTTGCCTTCAGCGATTGGCTTGAAAAGTACGAAGGCAACTTGGCTGGGTTCCTCAACGAGTACATGCTCTTTGCATCCAAGTCGTCGGCCGAGGAGATCGCGAATTGGCGAGCCTCGCTTGAGAGGTCAACCGCGCTCGCTGCGAAGGTGGTGGACTCGCTAGGCTCTGGCAAGCGGTCTTTGACCTTCATGGAAGGCATCCTTGTTGGGGTTACCGCAAATCTCTCAACCGCGCCAGCACCCGCAAGCGCACAAGCAACCACTTGGGCGAAGGAGCGTGCTGAGAAGTTTAAGACTCTGCCTACGTTCTCAGCAGGTGCGCGCTATGCACTATCAAGTGCTCAAACCGTGAAGGAGCGACTGCGTCAGGCTATCGCAGCGTTCGCATAGGTGCCACTGTGGCCCAGATTGAGGACAGCCTCAAGGAGCTGGACCGGTGGTACGGCGAACTCCCTGGCGGAACTGATCGCCCCAAGTTCCTCGCGAAGCTCGCCACGCTGGAGTTGTGTGGTTGGCTTGAGCACCGTCTGGATTCCATGGTGCAAGCCGCAGGAACGCTAGCGGGGCTCGATCCAGAGTGGGTCGTCAGCAATGTGCTCAAGGACAACCACGGCTTTACTTACCAAGATCACCTCCGCAAGATGCTTTCGAAGGTAGTCGGCGAGTCCGGCATCGCCCATCTGGAGTTCACCTTTGAGCAGTCCAGTCCCGGAAAGCTAGAGCAGTTGAAGGGTGCCTTGACGACGCTTTGGAAGAGTCGCGGCCTGCTCGCACACACTCATACCGGTGCCCCGGTCGTTCAGCAGCAGACAGTCAATGCGCCGAGCTGGACAATTAACCAACAGAGGATCATTGGCAAAATGCTCGACCAGCTCGAGGCCAGCGTGGTAGTCGCCTTTGCCCGGACGATCGCAAAACCGTAGTGAACGCACCCGGCGGTCACTCATGACTCGTTGTGGCAGCGACATGTCGACGGCTAACCTCGGTATCGACCGGATGCCCAAACAGCTGCGCTTCGCTTGCTGTTTGGGCGCCGGTCATGCCGGTCGTTATGCGTCAAACCCCGCCCGCACATGAATAGCCCGCTTACCGTTCTTGAGCGTTACGCAGACGCCTTTCGCTCGCTGGTGAATGCCCGAGTTTGGGGACGAGATGAGTCCCCCGATCAAGCTCTCAGGCTAAATGATCGGAGAGACTGGGAGTTCATATGCGTAGCAATGGACGTTGTAGGTGATGCCACACTCGCTTTGCAGAACTTTCTTCGTTTTTCGTTGGATGGTCCATCGCGCTACGAAGACGTGGGCGAACGGTATCTTCGACTTTACGGACTATTGAGCGCCGCCTACGTCCAGCAACAAGCGGTGCTCAAGCTCTACTCATTGATGAATTGTCCGAAGCCCAAGGAGGTTCAAGCCGAGTTCAACACACTCGAAATAAGAACTCTTCGACATCAACTTGCTTCGCACAGCCTTGACTTTCTTTCTCCTGGCGGAAGTAAAACACAAGCCTTCGTGCCGGTTCGTATCGGCCTGTCAGGGTTTGCATGCATGGTCACCGAGAACAGAGGTAGCGAAACTCGGACAGTCAAACTCGATGACGCAATTCTCGAGCATTGCAAGGCGGTAACGTCTGTAATAGACCGTGTTTATGAAAAATCGGCAAAGACCATTTTCAAAGGCCAGTCACACAAGATCGCCGAGTTTCAAGACAAGCTGAAAGACTTGCGTTTCGTTCGCGACGGAAACATCATTCTTCGGGGTGGTGACGAAGAAAATCCCCTTCAGATTCGAATAGTTTTTGTTGGAGCCACCAAGTGACGCATAACGACTGCGCTGTGCGGCCGGACGCCGCAGGCGGACAGTCCGAACGAGCGTTCTGTTGGGCATCATTGCAGAGCCTCTTGAACAAGACGGCTTGGGTCAGTAGCTGACGCAGACCAGTCAGCGATGCTCGGATGGGTGGCAATGACGACTCGGGGACCCGATGCTGCTGCGAACGTTTGGCTCTTCCACCGACGATTGTTCTGCTCGATAAACTGGCCCAAAAGGCGAGAGGCGGAAAACCGCTTGCGCACGTAGTTTCCGGCCGTTGCCCCAAGACACAAGATTGCCCTTGGCCGAAGTGTCGCAATGACGCATTCGTGGAATGGCCAGCATCGGTCGGCGAGGGCTGATTGACGTTCCTTGATGTGCTCCTCGCGGCGAGAACGGACAAAGATGAGGTTACTGGCAGGAACTTGGTCCGTAAGCGTCCGGCGAACCCATCTTGTCGTGTGTAGAAGCGCGAAGGAGGATCGTGTCCATCAAGGGTCATGGTGGACACATGGGCACTATCGAAGGACAGTTGATTGCGGGACGGCGACGTCGACGTCGGCATTCGGAGG
>WGLR01000019.1 GCA_016125475.1 Betaproteobacteria bacterium | reverse complement strand
TCGCATTTGACGTGATCGGCGGCCTCGGACCGCGAAGCCTCTGGCTGAGCGGACCCGGGACCGGAGGACCGGGCACGGGGGGCGGAATCCGCGAGCGAATGCGACAACGTAGTCGCATTTCACCTGGTCGGGGCGTCCGGCCGACGGTCGCACCGGGAAACGACAACGTAGTCGCATTTGACGCGGCGGGCGGTCTCGGACCACGCAGCCTCGGTCCGAGCGGACCAGGGACCGGAAAACCGGCCACGGGAGGCGGAATCCGCGCGCGAATGCGACAACGTAGTCGCATCGGGCCTGGTCGGCAGCTTCGGGTCGAGCGGACTCGTGGCCGACGAACCGCCCACGCTGGCCGAGGGCCTCGCCCGGAAGCGACAACGCAGTCGCATTTCACCTGGTGGGGACGTCCGGCCGAGCGAATTCGGGGTCGGCCACCATCCCACGCCGACCGAGGGCCAGACCCGGAAACGACAACGTAGTCGCATTTGACGTGGCCGGCAGCCTCGGACAGCGCAGTCTCCGGCGGAACGGACTCGGGGTCAACGAACCGCCCACGCCGAGCGAGCGCCACGCCCGGATGCGACTACGTAGTCGCATTGGGCCTGGTCGGGGGGGGCGGTCCGAGTGGACTCGGCCCCGGAAAACCGTTCACGCGGGGAGATCCGCGCTCGAAAGCGACAACGTTGTCGCATCGCTCAAGTCGACTGCTCTGAGGACGCAGGGAAATCTCGCCTGGCGAACGCTGTTCCCAGCCGTCGCCGCGAAATGCGCCGTTTTCTGGCACCATTGCCTCATCAACCGCGCGTTCACTGCTATGGCCAAAGACGACATCAAAAAGAGCGACAACCGCCCGCCTCCTTCCAGGCCGGAACGAACTTCGCCGGGGAGCGGTTCCGAGCGAACGGGTGTCAGGGACAGGCAGGGATTGATTGTCCAACCTGCGCAGCGCGAAACGTTGCCCCCACCGAGGCCAAAGCGGGAGAAATAGCCCGTGCTCGAGTCCGATCAAGGGGCTGAAACAGACGACGATTGGAATGTCCGGCATTCGATCGTCTACCGCGCCCAGCTTAGCAACTTGTACCACCGAAGGAGAGAGCGCTTCTTCTCCGTGCTCGATCGAATCACCAAGGCGATCGCTGTCATCGGAGGTAGTGCGACTATGGTGCAGGTCACGGGTGCGTGCGGTTCATTCGCGAGCGTGACCGCCGGGGCGGTTGTGAGTGTGACGTCCCTTATCGGGCTCGTCATCGGTTTCAGCGACTTGGCTCGGAAACATTCGGATCTGGCGTCCCAATTCAAGGAGGTCGAGGCGCGCACTGTTGCTCTCGGGAGTGGGAAACGCGACGAACTGACTAGATTGCAGGCAGAGCTTCTGGAGATTGAACGCACAGAGCCACCAACTTTGCGAACATTGATTCGAATCATTCAGAATGAGATGGCGTTCGCAGCGGATCAGCCCGATAGAGCGACTCACATCAACTGGTTCCGGCGGATGTTCGCGCACTTCTGGAATTGAACCGTTCGGCGAGTGATGCCGGCGACATGAGCGTCAGCTCGGCAACCGTGCCTCTTCGGAGATGATTTCCTCGAATTCCCCCAGCACCCGTGAAACCTCGTCGCCGGTAGCTTTGAATTGCTGGGTCGCCGCGTGTTGAGCTGCAGCCACTCTCGCTTTGCTGAAATCGATACGAGCAAAAGAGCCTGAGAGCGACTGATTCGGCCTAGCCGCACGCATTAGCGTCTCCACATGGTGCTCGATAAACCCCACCGTTCTCGCGGCGCATATCCGCATCTTCAAAAGGCATTGCTCGGCATCCCTCGAGAGAGCCTCAGTCGCATACCTGTCTGGCCAAGTGACCAGATCGCGAGCGACTGGTAGGTTTGCTCTCAAGGAGTCTTCTCGAACAGATAACGCGCACTCGTTGAGCAGCTCCAATAGGGCGGACCCATACCGATGCACCGCCGTCGATGCCTTTCGCCGCGCCTCCGACCGAGCGACCGCGAGATCACGGTGGGCCCTCTTCCGTTCCCAGATAGCTAGTCCGACCGCCACGCCGATCGCGAGAAGCGATCCGATCGCCTGAACCCAAGCAGCCATTTCGCTGCTCGAGAGGTCGGTCGTCAGACAGAGTGCGGGCACGGCATCAGCCTCGTTTTCGTGCTGCGCGGCGCGGCTTAGGATGTGTCTCGCCCCCTCGCGCGTGCTCCTCAATCGACTGCGCATCCTCAAGCTTGCGGCGGCCGGCCGCGATAAGTTCCATGAGTCGGCGGCGCAGGTACCCTTCTGCGACAGGGGAGAGATGCCTTGGGTACTTTGCCAGTCGCTCATACGCGAGCGCGAAGAACGTCGGGTCTTCGCCGCCATCGCGATCACTCATCGCCTCGTTGTAGATCTCGCAGACCGAAAACACGTATCGCGCTTCCGCGAAGGCGGACTCTACGACATCAGAAAGCTCCTTCTCCGACAGATGCGTGTCGTCGGTCGAAAGCCAGCCAGACGGCCCGAACACTGCACGAACCGCGGCGCGAGCGGTCGGGTCTCGAATCTCCCAGTCTTTGCGGGCGAGCCAGAAGCAAAGTGTCAGGTCGAGCAGCTGACTCATGTCGATCTTCGGGTTCGCGGTCATGGCTCCTCGCCCGCTTAACAGCCAATCTAGATTCACTCCGAATTGATCTCGAATTGCCAAGAGTGTCTCGATGCTTGGTGCGCTGATCCCCTTCACCAGGTGGCTCACAAAACCTGCGGTGACTCCGATGCGTTCGCCAAAGGCTCTCTGCGTTACGCGATGGATGTCTATTACCGCGGCGATTCTTGCCGCGACGGAGGAGGTCTGCGCCGGAGGTTGACTGGGTATATGTTTACCCGTACTATCTTTTTTCATTACTTTCACTATTTTCGAACTGGGACTCATGGACCGTTTCGACAGGATTGCCCACCTACGGCGTGGCGGCTATTCCCTTCGAGGAATTGCGGCCGACCTCGGTGTTCGCGTGTCCATCGTGTCCCGCGTGGTGCACGGAAAAAGTCGATCACATAGGGTCGCGCGCCACATTGCGGATTTGTTGGCTATGCCCATGTCCGCCGTCTGGGAAGACGCCTACACATATACGGAACGAAAGAAATCCGCTCATTCAACTATGTCGGCGACCGCCACTGATAACAACGATACCCGCCTCGAAAGCAAGTCGCCCGAGGCACCGAACCCCGACCCGGTCGAAACGTCAGCGCTTCAGGACTCTCCTCGCAGCCGCGCGCGGCTCGTGAAGATTGCTCCCGAAGCAAATCATTTGCAACGGACGACGAAGGGAAGAGGAACAAATGACCCCCGAGAATCAGAGAAGCTCGCGGCCAACGGATAGCAACCCGGCGGCACGACAACCCAACGGACGCGATGTCATTCGCGCACTGGCCGCCGGCATCGGCTGGCGCGAGGCGCTCGTCGCGCTCCTGGATTTCGCCCTCGAGGAGTTGGTGCCCGACGACTCGATGCTCGAAAGAGCGCCTTTCGAGCGTCGTGGCCCGGCCATGCCGCCACGTCGGAGCGGAAATCTCTCCGCCTGCGAGCGCGATCCGCGCATCGCAGAATTCATCACGCTCGCCCATCCGAACTCCACGCTCGAGGACATTCGTCAGGGCCTGTTCGATCTGGTCGGCGCCGAGCACACACCGTCACGATCGAGCATCCACCGGTACCGGACGCGGGTGAATCGTGCGAACGCAAGCCGGGGAGGCTCCCGGACATGATCGTCGGGCCGACCATTTCGACCGGCGAGAGCGGTCGCACCGTCGCGAGGGTATGTCGGCTCGTCGACGCTCTCACGAGGCCGGACTGCGCCCCGAAGTCTCTTTCCGAGATCCATGAATCCCTCGCCCAGGATGTACCCAAGGCGACACTGCTTCGCCTCCTGCGCCACCTGCAGGCGAACGGATGGGTTCGATTCGATGAGCGCGCAAAGGTCTGGGCGCTCGACGCTCGAATCACGGCGATCGCGGTGCGCCTGGACCGTTACCTCACCGCGCGGGGCTCGCAACTGGATGAAGAAATCGGACGGCTGCGCAACAGCCGTTCGGGTCGATAGGTACGGGGGAGATCATGTCGAAGAGCGCAACAACGCAGCGCGTGGCCAATGCTGGCCGTGCAGAAATAGGGACCGATCACTGCCTGCCTCCGGAAGAGGCTGAACAGGAGTTCGAGTTCTTCGAGGCAGCGGTTCGCAGGGGCTTCACGCCCATGATCGACATTCGCATGCCGAGCGACGTCGCGGAGCTGTGGCGCAATGTCGAGACCGAGGCGGCATCGGCCATCGAACGCCTTGCAAGGGCCGGCCTGTTCCTCATCGCGCTGAAGACGAAGCTCGGGCAAGGGCAGTTCCTGAAAGATCTGACCCAGCGCGGCATGCATCCACGATGGGCACAACGAGCGATGGCCTTGGCGCGTTTCCTCCTGGCCCTTCCCCCGGCCAAACAGGAGCAGCTTCTCGGCCTCGGAAAGTCGAAGCTGGCCTTGGTCAGCCAGCTTTCGCCGGACGACCTGGACTCGCTCGTCGATGAACTCGGCGAGCACGGTCACGCAGACACGCTCAGCAGGATGACCGTGCGCGAGCTGCGCAACGAGATCCGCAAGCTGAGAAAGCGCGACACGCACGCACGGGAGCAGGCCACGACCAGGGACGAGCGCATCGCCGCACTGGAAGCCGAGAATGAAGTGCTGCGCGGCCGGAAGGCCGCCCCGAAGCATGAGACCGGCCCCGGCGGGCGACTGGACGAAATCGCGTCGAGTCTCCGGAACTCGGTCCGAGCCCTCGATTCGATTTCACAGGAGAGCGAACTCACACAGGCTGACCTGCTCAATATCGCCGCAATGGCCGCCATGATGGGGAAATTCGGCGTCTACCTGGCCCACCGGGTGCACGCCGACCATCCGGACATTTTCCCCGAGGACGAGCCTCCAGAAGATCTCGTCATCGACAGCGCGAGAGACGAAGCGATCCAGGCGATGGGTCACTTCGAGTCAGCCGCGACCTCAAGGCACTGAGGGGACCGGCATGGCAAAGGCGGTGATTCCGACTGAGATCCGGGCTGAAATCAAGGCCGCGTTTGAGCACGGACCGGCTACCCGGTCTGCCACCATCGAGAAATACCGGGGCGTCTACTCGAAGGACGCCATCTACCGCGCTGCTTACGACGAGGGGTGGACGAGCGGCCGTCGGCCGAGACGCGATCGAGGCGCTAGCAAGCGATTCTCCCAGGAGGACCTGGAACTTGTGGCGCGGGTGAAGAAGGCTGGCGCTCGTCCGCAGCTGAGGAAACAGCTGATCACCACGGAGCAAGCTCTCGCGCAGCTCGCGGCGAACGGGCATTGCCAGTTCGAAGGCGCGAGCGCCTCGACCGTCGATCGGCTACTCCGGAAGGCTGGCCTCGGCGAGAGGGCGCGCAAACACCCGAAGGAGCACGTGACGATGCGCTCCCTTCATCCGAACCACGTCTGGCAGCTCGATGCGTCCATCGCTGTGCAGTGGCGCATCGGCCCCGGCGGGAAGCGTCTCGCGCGACGTGACGAGTTCACCCTGCACAAGCCCGAGAAGTGGAAAGAGGAGCGGGAGATCTTGTTGCGGTGGCTCGTCGTCGACCACTACAGCGGAGCGATGTTCGTGCGCTATGTCCTCGCGCCTGGCGAGAACGCGAAGGACCTCCTGTCGTTCCTCATCGAAGCCATGCAACCGAAGCCGGACGCTCAGCGGTTTCCGTTCTGCGGGGTCCCGGCGATGCTGATGCTCGATCGTGGCGCGGCCGGGCAGTCCAAGATCTTTCAGCGCTTCCTCAAGGCCATCGGCATCGAGGCGCTCACGCACAATCCGGGAAGTCCGCAGGCGAAAGGAGCGGTCGAGGTCTCTCACAACATCTGGGAGCGGTTCTTCGAGTGGCAGCTTCTCCTCAAGCCGGCCTCCACGCTCGAGGAGCTGAACGAGCGGGCGATGGTGGCTTGCACGGTCCTCAACGCTACGCAGATTCACTCCCGGCACGGTCGCACGCGCTCCGCCATGTGGCGGTCGATCACGGCGGATCAGTTTCGCCATGCGCCGCCGGCCGAACACTGCTTCGCCGTCGCGTCGACGGCGCCACACTCGAGGGTCGTTGACAAGTTCCGCCGCATCACGTTCGGCGGGCAGGAATGGCAGATCACCAGCCCCGTCACCCGTAACGAAAAGGTGCGGGTTGAGCTGAATCCCTGGGCGCCTGACGACCTGATCGTGACGACCGCAGAGGGCGAACGTCTCGCGTGCGAGCGCATCATCCTGGAACAGGCGGGATTCCGGTTCGACGCGCCCATCATCGGCCACGAACACGCGCGTCACGCCGCGACGCCGGCCGAGAAGCTTGAGAAGGCGGCGGCGACGTTGCCTCCACCGATCGAGCCGAAATCGCGCATCGAGACTGTCCCGGCTGTGGCCTATCTGCCGTTGCCCGGAACCCCTCTCGACATGAGCGAGCTTCTACCGAAACAGCCCCCGATCCCCGCCGACAACGTTCCTCGCCGCCTCCGGGAGGCCCTGGGCCTGGCGAGGATCACGGAGGAACAGAGAGAGCTGATCGACGAACTGCTCGATGGCAGGGAGCAAGTCGAGGAGGTCGACTTCTACGAACTGCGGGAGCGGTTCCGGGTCGCCCTGATCGAGTCGCAGCGCGCCAGCGGGCGCGCAAAGGTGGCGTGAGCGGCATGAGCGACGAGGCGGTGTTTCCCATCCTGCGCCGGTATGTGACGGCGCTCGGCGGCAACCAGGCGTTCTCATCGGCGATCGCGAAAGCTGGCTTCAAGGCGTCCGCCCGTGCCGTGCGTGCTGCCTGGTCGGAGGGGCGGCTTCCGGTGCGCGATCCGGAGGGCTTTCGTCGCGCTGTCAACGCCGTCCTCGCGGCACGAAATCTCAGTCCTTCCGCCGCATGGCGACGGAAAAAGAACGCGCCCGGTGGCGAAGTCCCTTCTCGGGAGCAACGCACCGGGCGCTCAGGTCAGTTACGAGGTGACCCCCGTCAACCCCGAACCTCAAGGAAAGCTAGCACAATGAATGTGATCCGTGAACCCCTTGGCCATGATGTGCTCCGGCACTTCGGCCTGCAAGCCGACCCGTTCCTCGCGATCCCGGACGCGCGTCATGTCTGGACGAACCCGACCCTCGAGACGCTTCGCCAGATCATCCTGACGGCGGCCCAGCGTCAGCAGATCCTCGCCATTACTGGTGACTACGGGTCCGGGAAGAGCACGCTCTTTCGCGCGGCGATGATCCAGATGCTCGGCGACCCGCATTACCGGCTCATTCTGCCGGAGCGAGTTGACCGCCGCTCGATGACTGCGACAGACCTGGTCGTCGCGGTGATCGAAGAACTCGGAGGAGCGGACAGGCCGATCCCGCGAGAGTCCGCGCGTCGGGACAAGCTCGCCCGAATGCTCCTCGCGAGAGCCGCGCAGCGCGGCGAATGGCCGGTGCTTGCGATCGACGAGGCGCACGACCTGCCGTCCGGATTCTTCATCGCGCTCAAGCGCCTCTGGGACTCGGGTCTGCTGTTCCGAAACCTCGCCGTGATCATCTGCGGCTCGAGCTGGACCGACGAAAAGCGCACGCACGGCCTACGGCAGAAGATCGAGCTGAACGACGGCCTGAAGGAGTTTGCCGAGCGTTGCCAGCTCGTGGACCTCGGCGACCAGCGAAAGCACATGCCGGATTACCTGTCGTGGCGCCTGGCGCAGGCCGGGGCGTCCGTCGACCAGATCTTCGAGGACGACGCCGTCGCGACGATCGTCACGCGTGGCGGAACCCCGCTGCTCACGGACAACCTCGCCGCTCGCGCGATGCGGGAAGCGTTCAACGATGGGTCCCGGCGCGTGAAGGCGGTTCACGCCCGGCATGCCTGAGGCGGTGAGCAATATGCCGACCGCCCAGTATGTTTTCGCTCAGGCGTTTCCCAGCTACAGGGAGGCCCGCAGCAACGAGTACAAGTCTGGTGTGCTCGAAGCGCTTCGCTATCGGTTCGGCGAAATCGACCGCATGCAATGTCCTTTCGGGTCGGGCACGGCGCAAGCAGACGCTTGGCATGCCGGCACCGACGAGGGACATAGGAGGGCGCGGGACACGCGCGTTGCCACAGACTCCGAAAGTGCGACTGGGGCGTGAGTCCTCTGTTCTCAGAGGCGCCCGGTTGCGCGCCATTCAACTACCAAACGAAGGAGAATCAGATGGGCAAGAAGCTTCCGGACTACGATCGCGAAGGCCGCTTGAAGGAGCTACGGGGGCTCCTTGCGGATGCGTTCGAAGGTCTGCCTTCGCACGCTGCTCCCGATGGGATTGTCGCTCGCCTGGTGGGTGCCCACGACGATCTCGCTCGCGATATCGGCGCACTTTTTTCACTGGTGAATGGGGTGGGCTGCGCCGCGCGGGTTCGTGACACCGCTGATCCTGACGTCGAGAATCACGAAGCGGGCATTGTTCACGCAGCTCAACTGACGTTTGCACATGCCGAGGCTGAAGCGCGACGCGAAAACTGAGCGCCTTCTGACGTGAAAATTAGGAGCGCGCGAATTTCCACCCGGCGCAGCAAAATTCCACCACCGGCAACGTCACGCCCGAACGCCGGAAGATCGCGGCGCTAGTCGACCAGCTCGAACCGGACGATCACCCGGTCAACGACCGTCGTTCCGTCGGCCGCGTAGGCGGTCGCGGTCAGTGTCCTCGGCCCGAGCGGCATGTCGCCGCACTGGCCGCCGGCCGAGACATTCACGCTCTCTCCGACGCCGATCTGGACGGCGTAACGCGGGACGATGACCCATTCGTCAGCCCCGTTGCAGCCTGCGTCGAAGCGGGCTTCGACCCATCCCTCGAAGGGGCCGGCCGTCAGGTTGTCCACGGTCGAGGCGACGCTGATCAGCTCCGACCGTGACACCTGGCCGCGGTCGACGACCGTTTCGGCCGCGACAGCTTCGGGCACGATCTGCAGACCGACCGACTTCTGGCCCACGCAGGCGGACGGCCGATCCGGGTTGCGCACGTCGGCGCACGATATCTGTGCCGCCTTGGCCGGAACCGGCGACGGACCACTGCCACCGCCTCCGCCGAACAGGGCGCAGGCCGAGACAAACAGGACGACAATGGCAGCGAGAACTCCAGTGATGCGGTGCAATGTCACGGGCTTACTCCTTGGTTGGATTTCCACTTCCAGCCGACCGGCATGACACCGGGCGGCGCCTTCGCGGTGAGAGGTTCGGAGTCCAGGACGATGTCGCCAGACATCAGCAGGTCGGCCACCCATGCGCCGTCGCGCTGCAATGCCTGCAACTGCTCTGCCGAAGCGCCGATCGGGTCAAGCATCACCACGCGGCGCGCCGCTCCGTCGTGCGCGACGAACGGGTGGGGAATCGCCGCCATGTCGGCCTGCTTCACATCCTGAGTGATCTCGATCAGATCTGGCGGCGCACAGAGCGCCTTCGCCATTGCGTCGGCCGTGATGCGCCCAGCCCTCAGGCGATCCACCAGTTCCCGACCGTTGGGCCGGGCGTAGCGGAACTTCCGACTCCCGAGCATGACGTCGGCTCTGATACACGTCGGGCCGTTGTTGGCCCAGGGGGGATCCTCGGCCGCCCACGCGCTGACTACCGCCCCGGTGGATCGATCCACCTCTGCAAAGACGAACAGCGGGACATCACCGTTGCCCAGATCATAGGGCGGCGACGCCTGCACATAGCGCTGTGTGGCGTAACCCGCCAGGGATGCATTCAGATAGATCACGGTCACGTTCGAGCCCGTTGCTATATACCCAGATGCAATGTTGGCCGTCACCGTACCGCCAGTTCCTCGCAACTGCGGATAGAACCCGTATTCGCCCCCCGGTAACGCGAAATGCCCAGAGCCGGAGACGACGGACACGGAACCCGTTGACGTTCGAATCTCGGCCTGACCGATCTGTCCCGTCCAGATGTTCGATTGCTCGATGGCCCGCGTGACGACGATCCCGTCGTAGTAGACCGTCCCGACCGCGCTGCCGGATGCAGGGACACCGCCCACAACCTTGATGCGGAAGTAGCGCGCGTTCGTCGGCGCGGCGACCCGCCCGACGTAGCGGCTCGCGCTTGTCGGGGCGGAGGTTACCGAGTAGATGTCGCTCTGGCTGATCAGCGATTTCGCGCTGTCGTACCAGAGCACCTGCACGTTGGCGGAGACGCCGGAGGTCGATGCGTGCACCCACCACTGCATGCTGATCGGCTCGTTATCCCCGACCGAGATGTAGTCGTTGGTGATCGCCTGGCCGCCACCATTCGCCAGGACCGTCGAGGTGATGGCGAGGCGTTTCGTGCCGTTCGCACCGCCGGAGGAATTGATCGCGTGCGCGCCCCCGGCAAAGTCCTGAAAGGTCCACCCGGACTCGCCCGATTCGAACGACCCGTTGCGCACGTAGTTCGGCCCGACCTCGATCAGCGCCGAATTCACCCCGTCGTGGTTGTGGTCCTGGACGGCACCAGCGGTGAAAGAGGCGCCGAGCCACTCGCGCAGGTGAATCGCGTTGTCCCGCAGCGCTGTGAGCAGCGACTCCGTCAGCGGGGAATCGGCGTCGACCTGGGCGTCAGAGACAGCGGTGAAGGTCTTGGAGATCGCAGTCATAGGATCAGATACGGCGCGGAGCCGTCTCCCATCGTCGGGGTGTCGTTGCTGATGTGCGCGTAGACGGTGTCGGTCGGGTGGTCCGCCGTTCCGTCCGGGGCGATGTACCCATAGGTACGCCCGGCCGGCAGCGTCCGAAGCTCCACATTCACCCGGTCGCCGCGGTCATCCCACTTCGTCAGGATGCAGCGCGTCGCGATCGGGTCGCCGGTGTCGTCGACGAGCTGGGCGGTGAGAACGTCCACCGCGTCGGCCGCGGCGAGTTCGTGGTCCTTCGGGTCAATCTGCGCCCGGATGCGTTTCGGGGCATCACGCCGTTGCACCAGGAGACGACCGACATAGCAGCGCATCGCCACCGCGGACGCCTCGGGAAACCACCTCGAGAAGGTGACTTGCGTGCGCCGGTCGCCGTATTCGTTCGCGCTCTCGGCGTCGGTGTCGATGGCGATCTCGCCGAAACCGTAATACTTCGCTTCCTTCCGGTTCGCCGTGGCGCTCGTGAGCCCGTGAAACGCCGCCGCGTAGGTCAGGCGAAGATCGTCCAGCGTGTCGACGGCGACGGAGCCCTCGATCAGCGTCGCCTCGTCGGTCCACTCTGGCGGGCTGGCGAGCTTCGCGAGGAGCACGTCCATCTTCACCTTCTGCGCACCCGGCTCCCACCAGAGCACAGCGCTGATCTGCGGCAGCAGGTCCTCGAGGAGGCTCGTCGCGCTCTCAGGCTCCGAGAGGCACGCGGTGACGTGAAACTGCTCGCCGTACCACTCCGACTCGATCGCGGCGATCCCCGTGGTGTCGATCCAGGCCGAGGGCATGTCGGACTCCTCGAGGAGGTCGACGATCACGTCGGTGACCGGCTCGTCGAACCATGCGCGGCAGAGCTGAACGACCTCGCCCTTCGCGTGATCCGCCCGCGTGGTGCCGAACTGCGCACGATTCTCGCCGCTGTCCCACGACAGGACGTCACCCGAGACCGCGGTGTACTCGATGACTTCCTCACCGATCCGGATGAACTCCCGCTTGCCCGTGCTGGCCGGGTCGGGATACTGCGACCCCTTGCCGCTCGTGAGCGTCAGAGAGAGGGCGCCGACTTCGTAGGTGCTGGTCGTGTCCGGCGCGACCGCCCAGGCGCTCGAGATCGTTGCGGTCCGCGTGGCGCCGTCGTAGTCGGAGATCGTCCGCCTCTGCCCGGCTCCGGTCGAATTAAGGATCGCGACCTCGAACCCGTTCAGAGCGTCGTCATTGCTGTCGGCCTGCGGGTCGAACTGGATGGTCGTCGAGGTGGCTGCCTGCACCAGGCCGGTCGCCGCGACGCCCTTGAGCTGCTCGAGGAGCTTTCCGTCTGTGGGGACCGGAATCTTCCCGCGGTCAGCCAGCTTCGTCGGGTCCTTCAGCGTGATCGAGATCTCGCCATTCGCGCCTTGAGCGATGCGATCGATCACGTACCGCTCGTCCTGGAACGTGTCCCAATCCCAGGGCGTCACCGCGTAGCCCCGGCGCACCCGCGCCGTGCGGCCGATGTAATTCGGGTTTCTGCGTAGCAGGCGCGTCCAGAAGGTCCCCTGAGCCGCTGAAGCGCGCGAGGCCACATACGGGTCCATCTCGATGTCGGCGTCCGGCTCGTCGGTCAGGCGGGCCGTCAGTGAGGCCCGCGCGGCAAATCCCTTCTCGATGTCGATCGACGTGACCGCGCCGGTGATGTCGACCAGGTAGGGGCGCAGCGTCTCGCCCGGCGGAATCGGTGTCCCGCGCGAGCAGAACTTCACCGTCTTCGTCGATCGGTTGAAATTCGGCCGATCCTTGCAGGTGGCGAACGTGTTGTAACACTCGGTGCCGGTGGCCGTGCAGGGCGACACGCCGAAAGTGTTCGCGCACGTGTCGAGGTCCAGCTCGAGGACGACCACCGGCACGCGCTCATGCGCCTGGCGCGCAGTGTCGCGGGCTGTCGTGCTAGGTAGCGGCACCGCTCACCTCGAATCGCAATTCCGCCAACGACCCGCCCACATGGGGCGCCGAGTATCCCCCGGTCGCCTGGACGAGATAGACCTCGTCGGCGTGATCGGTTACGTCCCACGCGAACAGGAAGGGCGAACCGCGCAGATGATTGCGCCACGCCGGCTGCCACGTGGCCCGCAGCCACGACCAGTCGACGCGCGTGAATGCCAGTTCGGAGCGCCACTCCTCGAACTGGATGGCGCGGCCGAGCGGGTTGCCGGCCTGGGATCGGTTCACCGTCGAGACCGGGTTGCGCAGAATGGGGTCGAAGCCGCGCGGAAGAAAGCGAGGCATCTGAAGCTTGTTTCCCACTGCCGCGATCGCGAGGGACGGAGCTGTCGAGCCAGCGACGGTGATCCGCCAGTATCTCCACGAACCCGAGGACGCGATGGTGCGCACAACCGGGCCGTCCGACGAGGGAACGAACGAGTCGACGAGTGTCTGCGGCGAATAGACGGCGCTCGACGACCCGTACAAGTAGACGTTCGTGACTCCCTTCGAATAGAGATCGTGGCCGAACAGAGCCCAGTAATCGATCGTCCTGGCCGCGCCCGCGTCGATGTAGACGTCCGCGTTCATCGCGGTCGGTTTCCACCAGGTGTATGGTCGCCAGTCCGCAAGGTTGAGGGGTGAAAAGCCGGTCGCCGTGGTGCTCGCCGTCACCGTTCCGTCGGTGAAGATCGACTCGTACAGGATGAGCGGCAGCGCGGTGCTCATGCCGTGCTCACGTTCAGCTTCACGCCATCACCGAGCGCGTCGTTGAGCAGCGGAATCAGCTCGTCGCGAATGGTGTTCGCCGAGAAGGCCGAGCCCTGCAGGGTGATGTTCACCTGCTGCTGGGGCGTGGCGAGCGTCTGTGTCGCGTAGGGCTGTGCGGGCACCGCGACCGGTGTCCCGGACGAGACAACGGGACCGGACGCGCCACCCGAGGTGAGCACCGGCGATCCGGACGCCCCCCCGAAGCTCGTCGACCGAATTGCCTGGACGCGCGCGAAGCCCACCGCGATTGCAGCCGCCGCCGCGGCCGCGCCGAGTGCCGGCCCGACATACGGGATCGAGGCGAGTGCCGCATACGCGCCCTGGGCGGCCCGGTAGGTCTGGATGATCGTCTCGGCGATCGCGCCCGCCTTGCCGACCTCGAACAGCGCGCGAGACTTCGTCTGCATCAGCGCGCCGAGCTGACCGAAGAAGAAGGCCGACGCGTCGAGCGAAAGCTTGTCGTACTTCACTCCCGTCTGGAAGCGAATTGCACGGGCGGAAGTGTCGTACTGCTGCAGGGTGATGTAATGCGCCCGGGACATCTGCTCGACTGTCTGCTGATGCTGCGAGAGCGCTTCCTCCGCGTCCTTGCTCTGCGCCGTGATCAGCTCGGCGCCCGGGAGGACGTCCGAATAGGTGAAGCCGCCGCTCCCGCCGCCGTAGGCGGTCTTGATGAAGCCGCCCCCGAACTGGTCGCCGCCCTGGTCGTAGCCGGACTTCTTGAACCCAGGGCGCGTCGCCGCCTTTTTCTCCTGCTGCTGTACCTGGCTGTCGAGGTCGAGAATCTGACGGTAGATCTGCTGTGAGCGCTTCAGCGTGTCATCAATGCCGCTCGTCAGCTCCTTGCCGATGCGGAATGCTTCGCGGAACTCTCCCTTGAGAACCGCGCCGATGATCGCCGCGGAACCGCCCAGAAGGCGCCCGGCAATCCCGAACGCATCCCCGACCAGGTTGACGCCGAACGCGAGCGTCTTGAGGGTCACAGTAAGGATTTTCGCGGCGCCGTCCACCGCACCGGACCTCGTGACCGTCTCCTGAAAGATGCCAACGAGTTGGGAGAACGACGGCGCGATCTCGTTGGTGACCTGTGTGCGGATGCCCCCGAGGTTCACCTGCATCTTCGTGAGGGAATTGTTGAAGCCGTCTGCGGCTTTCGCTGTGCCGGTCGTGATAACCGCGCCGAGTTCGCCTGCCTCACGCATCATCCCGACGACCTGCTCCCGCCCACCCGATAGGACGTTCGCCATCGCAGCATTGCTGCGGCCGAAGAGGTCGATCGAGATTCGACCGGCGTCGGCCGGGTCGGGGAGCTTCGCCATCGCGTCAGCGATGCGCAGGAGGGCTTCGTCGACCCCGACCTTCTTCAGCGCCTCTGCGCTCAGTCCGAGTTCTTCGATCGCCTTCGCGGCCCGACCCTTCCCGGTATCTGCGGCCTGATCGAGGTTGCGGTTGAAGATGAGCAGCGACTCGTTCAGCTTCGACGCATCGACGTCGGCGAGCTGCGCCGCATACTGCAGGGCCGTGAGTTTCTCGACGGTGATACCAATGCGCTCGGCGGCCTTGCCAGCCGCGTCCGCCGCGTCGACGCCGGATTTGACCAGTGCCACCCCGAAAGCGGCGGCGGCCACGGCTGCGCCGGCGGCCCCCTTGGCAATCAGCCCGAAGGAGCCGGAGGTTTCCTTTTCGGCCTCCTGCACCTTCTTGCCGGCATCCTCGGCCGTTTTCCCGGTCCCCGTGAGGGCCTGCTTCGTCTGCTCGGCGAAATTCTTCACCACCTGCGTCGCTTCGTCGCGCGCGCGCAGGATGGTCTCGAAAATGCCGTCGCCAGTGGCGCTAACCGCCATCCCTCGTTGCCCTCTCGGTCAGTTCACGCCGCACAAGGCCGATCACCTCGCTGATCGTCCTCATGATCTCGACGTAGATCGCGTCCTGCTGTGCCCAGCCGCCGGCCCTCGGGAGCTGTCCGTGTTCCAGGAACTGGAAGGCGAGAATCCACTCGCGCTCCTCCCGGATGAGCAGCACCGGGCAGTGCGCACCACCAACGCCCGGCGCATCGTCGCGCCACTCGTATTCGGGGTCGCCCTCTACGCACTCGCGCGGGAAGACGACGCGCCGTGGGCACTGCCCGCAGTGCGAGCCGAGCGCCCACGCTCGCGCGGCGCGCGCGACTTTTTTACGGTGCCAGCCTGCGGCTTCGAGTAGGCGATCACAGCCTCCCCCAGCTCCATCACGCGAGCTGCGGTCGTGTGTTCGAGAAATTCTTCGACCGGCATCTCGATGATCAGCTCGCCGTACTCGTTCACGAGGTTCATGATCTTCTCGATCCCGAGAGAAGCGGCCTGGCGCATCTGCTGCGTCTGCAAGGTCAGCATTTCGACCTGATCGGGGATCAGCTCGTCGATTCGCGCCTGCTCCTCCGGGGTGGGGTCGCGCGGAACGCGCTCGTTCTTCTCGTTCACGGTACCCTCCGCGAGGAGGCGCTCCTGCAGCGCATTGATCTCGAGCTGCATCTCCAGCGGGATCGGCGAGGATGCGACGACGTCCTGCAGTTCCTCCCAGGTGAGTCGCCGCATGAGAAACACCGTCTGCTGGAGCGGCGGCGTGGCGCGGTCTTCGCGGAGGACGTACTCGATACGTGCGGTCGGGCTGTTGATGCTGATCATCAGAGCACGCTCGTCCATTCGATCGAGTATTGGTCGTCCCCGCTCGTTTCCTTGAGCGAAAACTTCTTCTCGCGGGTGATCCGCCCGGCACGGTCGCCGGTGCTGATCTCCTGCAGGACGGCCGCTGGCGCGTCGAACACGAGCGTCTCACCGAGCGAGTTGGTGAACGTCGCCGTGAGGTGGAAGCTCGTCGCGTTGATGAGCGCCGTCCAGTCGGCCGCCGACGCGATGGCGAGCGGGTCGATGGTGATCGTCGGTTCGCGATCCTCGACCTGGAACTCGTGATTGCCGGTCTCGTAGGCTTCGCTGACCTTCGCTCCCGAGTCGAAGGTGAACTTGCCGATGTTGATGGTCGAACCATCGCTCATCGTGCACAGCGTGTTCGTCATCCGGAACACTTCCTCGGTGGGCGCAGTGAAGCTCGGGAACGAGGCGGTGGCCGGCGCCGTGTATTTCGACTGGAACTCGGCCTTGACGATGAGGGCGTTCATCGCCGCCTCGAACGACAGGTTGCAGACCGCGCCGAGCATCTTGTAGAGCAGGCCGTCCTCGTAGAAGTAAACGGTGTTGCTCTTGAGGTTGGCGCCGACGGACGTCGGGGTGTACGTGGCCGACTTCGCCGTCGAACTGCCATCGCCGGCGGTTGCGACGTCGTGACCGCTCGCGCGCAGCAGCGGCGCGATCATCGGCTCCGTGAGCGCCGAGGCGCCCGAGCCCAGGCCACGCACACGAACCGTGGTGGCGAGCTTCATCGCCTGCTTGAAGGTGACCGACTGACCGGGCCCGAAGGTGCTCTTGAGGTCGCCCGCACCCGTGTCCTGCTCGATCGGAACCTGAATCTGCAGATCGCCGTTCGGGAGGATGAGATTCGAGCCGGCGGTCGGGCTCGCGTCCGTCCCCTTGGTCGTCTCGACCTTCGCGAGCACCATCTTGCGGCGGGTGAGCATAGACATCGTGCGTGACTCCTCTAAACCGTTTCCGTTGTTTCGGTGACCAGGCGCAGCCGCGCGCGATGACAGAGCACCTTCGCGAACATCACCGGATCCATGCTGTCTACCTGGATGCCGGTCGGCCCGAACTCGTCGCTCATGTCCTTCGTGTCGATCACGACGCCACCGAGCGTCCGGTCCGCCCGGAACGCGCTGCAGATGGACTCCACCAGGTCATCGAGCGTCTTGCTCGTGGCGTCGGCGTCGTCGAGTGAGAGATAGCCGGTGATCGACCAGGTGTGCACGCGCCGGACCTCCCCCAGATCGAGGTCGTTCTCGGCCGTGCGCACGCGCGTGACGAACCACCCCTTGATGCGGCCGCCGCTGGCGTACTTCGCGACCAGATCGCTCGCCATCTCGGCGAATCGCTCATAGTCGTTCACCTGCCCGATCTGGGACACGCCCTCGAGCGTGCTGACGATGGCGGCGCGGATCTCGGCGAGCGTGCTCACGGTTGAGCCCCTCCACCGCGAAGCCGGTCCCAGGCACGGTCGACCGCCTGCCGCATCTCCTCACGCATCTGGATGCGGATCTCGTCGAGCGTGTTCGTGAACATCAGGCGCGGCTTCGTGCCCTTCTTGCCGATCTTCCACTGGATCTTCTGGGCGACGTCGGTCACTTCCGTCTCGTCGACGGAGAGCTTGGCGCGGACCCAGTCCTCGAGGGCGGCGAGCGGCGGGTAGTGCGGCTTCGTGCCGAGTTCCACCGGTGCGGCGTAGTTGAGCGGGGAGAACACGCGCACCTGGACGTCTTCCGGCGTGTCGGCACGCTCCTGGGCGATCGACTCGCGGAGGTTGCCGGTCACGCCGACGGGCGTGATGTCCTTCACCTCGCGCATGTACAGCGCGGCCGCCGTTTCGAGCCCGATGCCCAGCTCCTCGCGCGCGATCTCGGGGGCCTGCTCGAGGAGGGCGGCATAGCTGAGGGCAGGTTCGACGTCCAGGGTGATGCCGCGAACGACGGAGGCCATCAGCGCAGCCTCGCGGGGTGCAAGAGCCGATCGGCGCCCCAGGAGTCGGGGAGTGACTGGTTCACGTCGGCTCCGGCCGGCGCGTTGCGCTTCTCGTCCAGGCCGAGAGCGGAGAAGTAGCGGGCGCGGAGAACCTTCGCGCGGTTCGCGTACTCGCGCGCGCGACTGGTGCGGTCGACGACGTCGGCCTGAATGGTGGTGTCGCCGGCATTCGCGTGGAGCGCGGCGAGCTGGTCACACAGCAGGGCGGCGGCCCAGCAGGCGACGGCCTCGCGGTCCTGGTCGGGGACCGTATCGGTCGAGCTGTTGAGCGTGTGGCGGATGGTGTAGACGCAGCGCACCGTATCGCCGGTGTTCACGGCGTCGTAGAGCATGATCGTCTCGGCCTGATCCGTGCCGAGGTAGAGCGTGTAGCGCTCCGGGTCGAGCATCGTCGGCGGGATGTCGCCGACCGGATACTCCAGACCCTGAATGCGTGACCATCCGTCCACCCACTGCGCCGGCAGCGGCAACGCGTTTGCACCCGATGCGGTCACATCGTCCACTCGCCGCCGGGGCCGGTCGTCACTGTAGCGAGCGACGGCCGACGCGATCGCGCCGTCGCGATCGGTGTCGCTCACCCGTGCGGAGTCGTCACGGACGAGAGCGGGAACGAGGGTCTGATAGTCGGCGAGGCTCATGTCTCGGAAAAAGGCGGGCGACTTTCGCCGCCCGCGTCACGGCCTGACGGCCTTTGCCCACCCGGCAACGAAAACTAGCGAACGCAGGTCAGCAGAATCGAGATGTCGTTCCACGTCGGCGAGCTGCCGCCGATCGTGAAGTCCACGGTAAGCTCGGCCTCGTCGGCGATCGCCGAGTCCGAGATCGTTCCTTCGGTCACGGAGCCGGCGGTGATCGACATGGTCGAGCTGAGTACCGTCGTGCCGGCTTCCTTCACGTTCACGGCAAGCGTCGGCGAGGTACCCCCGGAGGCGCGCGCAGACGCCGAGGCACCGATCAGCGTGCAGGCGAACGGCATCTTGTAGCGGGCGACGGCGGTCGTGCTGGCCGTGTACTGCCCGGAGACGTGAATCGGGATCAGAACGACCTGGACGGCCGGCGACTGGTTCGTGGTGGCGGCGACTGCGCCGCCGACGGACAGCATGAGCCCGACGAGGGCGGCGATGACGAGATTCCAGACTTTCACGGGCATTGCTCCTGTGGTGTGCGGTTGAGGGTGTCGGGGTACCGCTTCCATCTCCCCGACACCCGCCCCGCTCGCGCTCTCGAGGTGTTGCGTTACGCCACGACGGCCTTGTAGGCCCCGCGGTAGTTGTGCACCTGGCCGCTGTAGATGTGGCGGATCTTCCAGGTGAGCTTGTCGTTGCTGAACATCGAGCCCACGGTCGGCATGTCCTGCACGAAGATCTCGGGATCCTCCATGCCGTTGTAGAACCCGATCTCGATGGACGGCAGCTCGCGCGGATTCGCCACCGCGGCCCAATCGTTCGCGTCGGTCCAGTAGATGACCGGGATCACGTCGACGGACTGCGCCTGGACGAAGTTCTTGTCGTTGTTCGTCGTGCGCACGAACAGGTTGAAGCCCGTCTCCTCGAGGTCCGGCGGGACCAGCAGGAACCCCGGCGGGATGCCGAGCCGCTTGCTCGACCCGGCTTCGGTCTGCTTCATCATCGCCAGCCGCGCAGCCGCCCAGGTGGTGGCATCGAGCGCGCTCGATCCGAGGTTGCCGTGGGAAGCGTGGAAGAACGCGACGGAGTCGTAGAGCGTCGGGTTCGTGCGGATGAAGTCGAACACGAACTCGTAGAGGGTCCGCTTCGCGGCGAAGGCCATGCGCTGCGGGATGCGCTGGATCACGCGCTGATCGTCGTTCGCGATGGCCTCGAGGGTGATGTCCTCGGTGCCCCCGTACTTCCCGAGCGTGTAGGTCGCCTTCTCGTCGCTCGGACTCGTCAGCGCGTTGTAGGCGCCGCCCTGGGCGACCGACGGCAGGCTGCCGTACCCACCCATGCGGGTGATTTCCTGCGTGCGGAAGTCCGACACCGAGACGACATTCACGATCCGGCGCCACGAGTCGTACATGACGAGGTTCGCATACTCGGCCGCGACGCGTCGGGCTATCGAGCTGCCCAGCACGTTCGCGAACGTGGTGGAGTCCACCGATTCCACGACGCGCTCTTCGGTCGACGCCGCTTCGCGCAGCCGAGTGCGATCGCAGTTCTCCAGGCGGCCGGTGATACGGCGGTCACCCGTGATCTCGATGTAGCACTCCTTGATCGAGGCCACGCCCTTGCCACCCTCGAAGTAGTCATCGAGCATCTTCGCGATGACTTTCGAGCGCGGCTCGGTGTTGCGGGCGCCTTCGTCGAACTGAAGGCTCACCCGGTCGGACTCGGTGAACTGCGCGAGGTATTTCCGCTCGTCCTCGATCGCCGCCTTCACGGTCTCGGGCGTGCAGTCGGCGGCTTCGGCGAAACGGACCACCAGACGATCTTTCGCGGCCTGCGGCAGGCTCGCCGCCTGAATGGCGACGCGGGCTTCCGCGCGCTGCGTGACCAGGGCGACCGCCTCGGTGACGCGGGCGTTGATGTCCTCCGCCTTCGGGGCCGGATCCGCCTTCGGTTCCGACTTTGCCGCCAGCTCGGCGACCGCCTCGGCGTAGTGTTCCTCGAGCTGTTCGTCGGTCAGCGCGTCGACGTCCGCGATCTTCGCGGCCGTTTTCGGCGCCTGCTTGATTTTCGCGATGAGTCGCTCGCGCATGGGATCGTTCTCCTGGTGTGCCTCGACGAGCCGCAAGAAACCTCCGCCGGCGCCCGGCTCGACGATCACGTCGACGGAGTGAATTCGGGTGAACTGCGTCGCCTCGCGGAAGGTCTTTCCGCCCTGCGTGCGCTTCTGGGTGCGTGCGGACGCGTCGATCGACAGCGCCATGAGGTCATGCTTGCCGCGCTTCCAAGCGTCGACGAGAGGCTGACGGATCGGGGCACTCTCGGTGAGCTGGAGCGTCGCGCGGATCTCGCCAGTGTCGGAGGCATCGCCCTCGACGAAGCGCGGCTGCTCGAGCCACCCGACCAGGTTGCGGACGTCCTTGCCCCGGCCTGCCAGGTGCTCGGCGTCCGCCTTCGCGAAGACCTTCACGCCCTCGAACATCGGCGCCGCTTCACGCAGCGCGGTGTCGGGGTAGTAGTTGCCGTTCTTCGAGGTGCCGGATCGGATCACGCGCACCTCCCACGTGCGCCCCTCGGCGTCCTTCGCTTCGACGAACGCGCATTCGGCCCCGCGCAACGCGCGGGCGAGCTTGTCCCGCAGATTGAGCGGGTCCGCCGCCTCGCGCACCGGCTGCCACTGCTGCGTCACCTCCGCGCCCTGGCCGAGCTGCACCGTGTTGTCGGCGCCGATCGTGTAGGGGTAGGACCAGAAGCGACCGTCCTTCATGACGACGGCGCGATCGGGATGGATGGCAACGAGCGTGATGTTCCACCGCTCCACCCCGAGGGACTGAGCGAGCGCATCGCGCACGAGCGTCGTGATCTGGGAGAACTCGGTCGACGCAGCTTCGGCGATGCGGATCGCCTCGGGGGAGGTGTAGCCGGCAGCGGGGATCTTCATGCCCGGTTACTTGCCCTTCGGCAGCGGGGCCTCGAACTTCTCGCCGGCGACGGTGATGACGACCAGGCGGTCGTCGTCCGGATATTCGACCCAGTCGAACACCTCCATCGGCTTCAGCGCCTTCTCGGTCGCGGTCTCCTTGCCGTCCTTGTCGACAGTCACGACGGTGCGCTTCACGGCGCCGGCCACCTGGGCCGGGGATAGCTTCGAATCCTTGCGGGGTACCTTGGTCATCGGCTCTCTCGATCAACGGGTGAACGCGGGGCAGGCGAACTGCCACGCTGCGCAGTCTGCGCGCGCGATGACGGGCAAATAGGTCGCGGGAGTCGACTACTTCGAGGGTTTCTTGCGGTTGCGGACGAACGCCGCCTTGACGGGATTGCGCTTCAGCTCGGCGGGCGTGAGTTCCGCGTCGGTGAAGGGTTTGCGGTCCGGATTCTTCACTGCCCAGCGGTCCATGAACGGCAGTGACTCGCAGCCGCAGTTGATCGTCTCGCCCGGTGGGGCCGACGGATCACGAGGGTGCATCAGCGTGACGATCTCACCGCGTGGCGTGATGACCTCGAACGGTTCGTCGATCGCACGCACCTGGCCGTCGATCGCATCGTGACCCGGTCGCGAGTGTATCTTCCCGGAGCGCCGCCACTGCTTCTTCAGCCCCGGCACCCGCGGCGCCATCTGTTCCAGGCGAGCCTGTCCAGCAACCGAGAAGGCACGCCCGACCTCGGTGCGGACAATCGTGATCGCGCGCTGTCGCTGGCCATCGAAGATCTTCGCGAGCTTGCCGATCGCCTCGCTCGGAGACTGCGCGCCCAGGATGACGAGCCCGAGTTCGGTGTTGATCTTCCGGACGACCTCGAGCGAGACGTCCTTGATGCGGTCCGTCATGAAGGTCTGCATCGCGCGAAGCGCCGTCTGGTCGACCTGGGGCACAACTGCCACCACCGTCGGCCCGGCAGTCCGGCTCACAATCTCATCGACACTCTCGACTGCCGCCTCCCACGCCTTCACCTGCCCGGCAGTGGCCGCCGGCGACGCCCGCCCCTCGAACTCCGCGAGGATCGCCTCGAGCTGCGCGCGGAGCTGCGGCAGGGCCCAGCGCTGGTAGTCCGTCGGCTGATTGTCGAGCTGCTCCCGGATCCGCTGGAGCGCGATCTTCAGGAGCCGGACGATCTCCTTCTCGGTATCGACGATCGCGCGGTTCCGGTGCGCGATGGGGCGTGGGACACCGGCCATCAGCGCATGCGTATGCTTCGCCTGCTGGACGCCAGGCGAGCGCCGCGCGCGGCGATCATGGGTAATTCGACCGGCGACGCCTCCTCCGGATACATATCTGACCAGGTCGCCGCGTAATCGCCAATGATCAGGCCGCGGTGAAGGATCTCCATTTCCCGGTCCGGCCCCTCGTAGATGCCCATTTTCGGATACTGTCCGCCGCCGCCTCGATCGGGATGATTGTTCGGGCAGTTTGCGACCCCCGTCTCGGTGTAGATGAGTCGCCTGTTGAGCCAGATGTGCATGAAGCCTGCGGTCGAGTAAGACCAGCGAACGTGGATCACGATGTCATGCCACGTGTCACGCGCCATCGGCCACGCGACGATGCGCTGATCGTGAATATCCGTGTTGTAAGTGGCAGGAGGCTGACTGGTGTCGACGTTGCGTCGAATCCACAGCTCGGTCTCGCTCGCGCGGATGGCGAACGCTGGCGTGCCAGTCTCGCCCGTGTCCGGAACCTGATGTAGCTGGAACGGGATCAGCCAGTTTCCAGCGTCGTCGATCCAGTCGAGATTCGAGAGGTCGACCGATGATGGCACGAGGAAGCACACCCGATACCATCGCACCGACTCATTCGCGTCGTAGCCGCTATACGTGGTCCAGTCGTAGTCTTGCGAGTAGTCCCCCGGTACAAGCTCGGTCCGATGCCCTGATCCAGCCATCGGATCGCCTTCGTGACGACGTACACGCAGGGCGTTGTAGCCGTCGGCGATGACGGTGTCGACGCGATCGCCGCGAGTATCTGCGTCGAGGCTCGACGTGCTCACCTGCACGCCGTTGCCGTTAAACGACGAAAAGTCCAGGAACGACCCGAGGGATCCGTCCAGACCCCACGCCTTGAACTTGAAGGCCATCAGGGCCAATCCTCGGCGTTCAGCACCGAGAAGGGCGACCGGCCGATCAGGCCGAGCGCGGCCTCAATACTGGCGGGAGGCGCCTCCGTCGAGGCGTACAACTGGATGTCGAATATCCCGACCGTGTCGGTGTTGCCCGCGACAGCATTCGCGCAGCCGAGGTAGAACGTCGGCACCGCGTTGCACTTCGACGCCTTCATGTTGGCGGTCTGGGCGACGGTCGCGAGCTTGATCCCTTCATAGAAGAACGACACCGTTTGGGCAGCGCCATCCACGAGCGCGGCGACGTGCACGTCGCGTGCGATGCAGACCGATCTATCGCCTTGTGGAACGGGGGACGTCACCTGCACGGTCTGAACGGACCCGCCGTTCGGATAGGTGCCGAAAACGAGCGTGCCGTCGTCGCCGGCATTGAACGGAGTATTGAGGGCGCGGAGTCGCAGCAGGAACGTGTCGTAGCCAGCCGCGGACGTATACCCGAGAATCGTCCGATCGGCGGTGCCAGGCTGAGGCGGCTGCGAGATGTTGACGCGTGCCGCGATCAGTAGAGATCCGCCCGCCGTGTTGTCGTAGTCACCGAGCAGGCCGGCACCAGACACACCCCACCCGATCGCAGTGGCCGGGAAGGTCGCTCGCCCATCGGAGCCCCACACGACCGTGTCGGTCACGGATGACGCGCCCTTCGTGATGTCTGCGCCTCCTATCGCGTCGGCGATCGTCGTGCCGGCGCCCTCGTTGCACTTCCACCAGTGAAGCAATTTCGGGCTCGGCGTCTGAGACCGTACCACCCGGTTGTTGATCGCGCCGATCACCTGCATCACGAATCGCTCCTGAACACGAAGAACACCTTGTTGCTGTTGCTCTCCGCCGCGTTCATCATCACATCGATCCTCGTGATGTACGTGCCGTCGGGGCGGACTTCCTTGAAGCCATTCCCGGGAGAACAGAAGGCACGCGCACCAGGTGCGGCGATTTTGGCGTTCGCGTCCGCGTCACTGTCCGCGTCGACAACGACGACGAGCAGTTGTCCCGTGCTGTTGCCGACGGGGTCCAGATACCACGCTTCGACGGCTGTGCAATTCGATGGCGGCGTCACCTTCTGCCGGCTATTGGAGAGGCTGTCGATCTCAGCATAGGACACGACCCCGGGCGCGTCCTCCGGGGTGAGCACGTGCGCAAAGAAGTTCGAAAATGCCTGATACCCGACCTTTTTCGTGCTCACGGCCCGTTCCCTCCTGTTCCCGGATTGCCTGTCGCTGGATCACTCGCCGGATCGATCCTCGTGTCGAGTGACGGATCACCCGGCGGCGTGTTGAAGTTGGCGTCGTTCGCTCGGCGCGCGCTCATTTCGGCGAGCGCGTCCTGCAGCTCGTCCTCGGCATTGATCTCGACTCCGAGGCGCCCGGCGACGGTGGCAATCAGCCTCACCGCCGTCATCTCGGTCATGCGGCCGGCGTCCACCGCGATGCCGACGGCGGTCACCACCTGCTGCAAGGCCGTTGCGTACTTCGTCGTGTCCTTCGGGCTCATCTCCGGGAACACCGCCTCGGCCTGGAACTCGGGCTTCGTCCAGTCGACCTCCTGGTCGCCTGCCGCATTCGCCTTCCGCCAGAGGACGAAGCGCCCCATCGTCTCGAGGATCGCCTTCACGTCGCGCTGGCGCATCGAGAACATCTTGATCGTGGGCTCCGCCATCTCCGCGCCGACCGCACGGTTCACGTCGCCGCCGCCGCCGAACCAGTGCTCGGGGATCGTCGCGCCGCCGAGGGCATGATTCCGGATCAACCGGGCAAGGTTCGAAAGGTCCGCCGACTGAAGCGACGGCGTGAGCGGATTCCACTCGATCGAGTCGTTCGTGACCTTCGTGGTGCCCGGCTTCGGTGTCGCGAGTTTCTTCGCATACGCGTCCACCTGGTCCTGCGTGGCGCCCTTCATCACGACGTGCCAGATGAACGCGCGCAGGAACTGCGCACGGTCCAGCTCACCGAACAGGAAGTTGTCGTAGCCGTCGAGCCAGTCGGCCTGCGGCAGCAGGTCAGAGCGGCCCCGGGAGCCGCCCGGAAGGTTGTTCACGCGGAAGTAGAACGCGTCGCCGTCCGTGAAGGTCGCGCGAATCTCCTTCGTCCGACTGGTGAAGAGGTCCGAGTCCGGCCCGAGCAGGATGACCCGGAAGCGCCGCGCGATGCCCTTGCGGTCCTTCTTCGTCACCACGCCGATCGGCTGCCCGGGGTTTTCCGGGTCGAGGACCACCGTCGCGATCAGGGCCGGGTCGAGGTAGCCGAAGCGCATCCGGCCGCTGAGTTCGTTCACGAACGCCGGCAGGCACAGCTCTCCGAAGATCGACAGGCCGCGCAGCAGCTCGGGAACGCGCTCGTCCATGCGGTTGATCGGATCACCCCACCAGGCATCGAGAGCGGTCTGCGCTTCCGCGTCCGGAGAGGTCAGCCGCACGCCCTCGCTCAGCATGTAGGCGATCGGCAGCTCGACGATGCGGTTCGCGAGGTTGTTCGCCTCCCAGAGCTTTGCCGAGATCGCCTGCATGCGGTCCTGCGTGACCGAGTTCAGGTCGCGCCCGAGGTCGCCACTCAGGCGGCGCCACTGGTCCTCGTCCGGATCGACGGTCGCTGTCGCCGCCTCCCGCAAATGCGTCGACGTCGACGCATTTGGTGCGAGCCAGCCCGCCACGCGTTCACGCCATCCCATCAGGCCGCCCTCCGGTGCATTGCGAGGCTCACCCGGCCGCGCGCATGCTCGGGCCGGTACGCCTCGGGATCGTTGTCGACGTCATTGCCCATCGCCGGCGGCTGTCCGCCTTCGAGCGTGGCCATCCAGGCGAGCAGCCGCGCGATCGCACTGTCACCATGTCGCTTGCCGTCCTTTTCCGTGTCTTCGCCGTCGTCGACCGTCGGGTAGCCGTTACGCATGACGATGCGCCGGTGGTCCGCGATCCCCGCCTCGGAAAACGCCAGAGCGATGGAAAGCTCCTCGAGCGCGGCCTTGTACTTCGGCCAGGCAGTGCCGTACCACGACGGTGTCGCCTTCACGCTCGTCACCCGTTGCGGGCCGAGCCGCTGCACGGCGCCCTCGGCATGCGCCTCGCCGTTGCCCCGTCCGTCGAACATGGCGTGATGCAGCAGCGGCAGCCGGTCGAGCAGGTAGTCGCGGATGCGCGCCTGCGAGTCGTGCGGGATGTTGCGCAGTTCCACCAGGCACGCCTCGCGCCACCGGCCGGCGCCTTCGTCGAACAGGATCGAGATCACGGAGAGGTTGCCCGTCCGCCCGAAGTCCTGGCCGAGCGCCGTGCGCACCCCCGCCGGGATCCTGTCGATCACCGGCCCGAGCACGTCGCCGACCCACTCGTCCGTCGTGATCATCCGGTCGCGCTGGAGGACGAACTCGGCCGGCTTGCTCCAGCGGATGACCGGAATGTCGCGCGTCATCGCCCGCTCGACGATCGAGCGCGGCAGATACACGCCGGTGCCCTGGGACGGGATGCAGTCCAGTTCCTCGGCCGCGTGCTCGCCGTACTGCGCGTAGATGCGCGCCACCCACTCCTCGCGCGTCGGCAGTGCGATCGGGCGGCCGCGCTTTTTCGCGATCGCGCTCTGCATGAACATCACGCGGTCGTAGAGGCCATCGTCCACCGCCTGGCGGAAGGTGGTCTCGTGCAACGAGTAGGGCTTGCGCCCCTCGCGGATGTCCCGGCACAGCAGGCTGAAGGGATTGTCCTCGCCGTTGTGCGAGCTGAGCAGGCGCACCTTCCCGCCCCAGATCAGCATCGCGAGCGCGGCCTTCAGCAGCCCCTCGAGGTCGTCGTGGAACGCTGCCTCGTCGATGACCACGCGGCCCTGCTTGCCCCGGATGGACCGCGGGCGCGAGCTGAGGGCGAGCACCTTGCGTCCGCTCGCGAAGACGATCTTGAACGCCTGGATCTCGCGCGTGTTCCCCTCATCGTCGGCGTCGATGAACACGTCCTCGCCGACCTCGGCCGCCGCCAGGTGGAACGCCTTCGCCCAGGTTGCGCAGTCTTCGATGAACTCCTGCGTCATGTCCTTCGAGTAGCCGATGTACAGGGCGTCCTGCCCGGAGGCGCTCGACGCCTCGAGCACACAGGCCGCGGCCTCGCACCACGACGCACCGATGCGCCGGCTCTTCGACCACACCGCGACGTCGTCCTGGTCGTCGACCCATTCCTGCTGGTAACCCAGGAGCACCGGCGGCGGTGCGTCGTCGCTCGTGCGGATGCGGGCTTTCGGCTCGGCCATCGTCACCCCCTCAAATGCGTCGACGTCGACGCATTTGCCGGAAGGCCGTTGCACGGGACGCAATGGGCGCTCATGCCGCGATCCCGAGAATCTCGCGGCGGATCGTGTCGACCGCCTCGGTGGTGAGGCCCTGAGACTTCGCCACCTTCGCCGCACGGTCGGCGGCCTCCGTGGCGATCTCCTTGCGCAGGCGCAGGGCGACATCGGTCGTCGACTTCGTGAACCGCCCCAGGTGGTCGAGCGCCTTCGCCAGGAACATCACCTCGTTCGACGGCACCGATTCGTCGGCGTTGATGAGCGTCTGCGCGGTGTTGAGCGCCACGCCGGACAGCACCTGGGCGGCGAGCCGGGCGACATCGGACTGCGGATCCTCCTCGAGCGACTTCCCCCAGGTGGCCGCCATCTCCCGCGAGAGCTGGAACACCTTCATCGACTCCTCGAACGTCGACCGGTACCGGTGCACGGCCGACCGGCTCGCCGTGTCGCCCGTGCCCAGCTCCTCCCCCATGCGGTTGATCATCGCGACGATGTCATCGAGCGTCGCGCGGTCCTCACGGATCGCAGCGTCGACCGCGGCGCGGATGCGCGGATCCAGACCCTTGACCGACGATCGGCGCGTCATCGCGATCAGTCCTCCGGCCTCGGGATCGCCACACCAGGCACGTGCGAGACGCCGCTCGCGACATCCATCCCGCGAGCGGTCACCTGAACGAGCCGCGTGACGCCGGCGGTGTTCGTCTGCTCGACGAGCCCCTGTTCCTCGAGCCAGGCACAGTCGGCCCGCACGGCATCGAGCGACGAGGCGAGCCCCACGTCCGGCAGCGCCCGGTGCAGCAGCGTGTGGGCCGCCGGGTGCGTGGACGTGGCCGAGAGCAGCCGCAGGATCGCGAGGCGCCGCTCGGCCCTGACACGCTCGGCGAATGAAATTGGACCGCTCATCCCTGTCTCCCCGTAGCTACCATGTGTTCCGTCACGATCCGCAAGGTGGTGTTGGTTGCCTTCTGCTCACCGACGAGCTGATGAAGAACGGACGAGATGTCTTCGAGTCGCCGGTAGACCTTGCCGAGGTCGTCGTGCGTTGGCGCGGCCGAGATCCGTTCCTCCGCTCGCGATACGCGTTCACCGAGGGCGTCGACCTTGTCGGACAGCTCCTGAATGCGCCGATTGACGTCATCACGCGCCGCGCGTCGCGACGCCACCCAGAGCGCCCACAGGGAGACCAGGAGCGCGACAGCGTCCAGCATGACCTTCGCCCAATTCGCGTCCATCACCATCCCCTAGTGCGTCGTTCGATGAGCGCGACACGCTCGCGCTCGCCCTGGCATGCGGCACACAACTGCACCCCGACCACCAGTCGGCGCCGCGCCTCGGGGATGACGTCGTCGCACTCGACACACCGCTCGGCGGACACCACCCGCCAGTCGCCGGCCACCTGGCGACCCCGGACCTCCGCGATCGCGTCCGCGCGTTGGTCCGCCTCGAGGGCCTGCGCACGGTCGATTTCATCCGCCAAGCGCACCCCCGACCATTCGAGACCTTCCGAAATGCCCGGAAACCGCCTTAAAAACTTTTATAAAGGGGGTGTGAGCCTCGCGACGTAGTTCCGGACGTCCGGAGGGTCGTTGCGGCGCTTGTAGGGCCTCTGGCGCGGTCGAGGGTTTTCCGGTCATACGAACCTCAGATTCGCGACTTCGTAGTCGTACTCGGCCTGCACCTGGTCGCCCGAGCCGTAGGTCGCCGTAACGGTCACCCGCTTGCGCTCCACCGAGTTTGAGGAGACCTGGATCGCGTTGTCGTCGGAGGTCAGGTGAATCTCGACCTGCGACGCGGCAGTCAACGAGGTGGCCGAGCGCACGGCGGTCCCGGTGGTGATGCAGTCCACCCGGTAGCTCACCGTCGACGGCACGGCCAGCGCCCCCGCCTTGTCGTAGAACGACGCGGTGAGATAGCCGCTCGACGCCTCGTTGATGCGATCCATGCGCGCTTACGAGAGCGTGATCGAGACGTCGACCGTCCAGGTCTGGCCCGAGGCTTTCGTGCCTTGCGACGAGACCTTGCGGTTCAGGTTCTTCGCCGTCCCCGAGCTGCCGTTGGCGATCGTGAACTCCTCCCACGCGTAGTTCGCGTCCGCGGATCCGAAGACCGCGCGCCAGGTGACCGTCTGACCCGAGCGCTGGGGATAGCTCGCACTCATCGCCTTGTAGGTCTTGTTCGAGGCCGCCTGCAGGTCGGTCTGCGAGGCTGCCTCGGCCGTCGTGCTGTCGCCGACGCCGATGTAGGCGCTCGTGTTGCCGAAGTTCGTCGGCGTCCCGAGGCCGCAGGCGAGATCGAGCAGCTCGCCGATGCCCTCGTTCAGCAGCAGGTTGCCGTCGATCTCCGAGACCGCGAACGGGTCGTCACGCTCGAATGCGGCGTCGTCGGCGTAGCGCCGGATCGTCCAGAGCGTCTTGTAAGCCAGCTTTTCCGCTACCTGCATGTCGTCCTCACGAGTTGAGCGAGAAGGTGATCGAGCGCCGACGCATCGCGAAGGCGACGGAGCGGCGAGTCATTGCGAAGGTCACCGAGCGCTTTCGCGCGGCGAAGGTGATGGTCACGATCTTCGTCGTCGCGCTGAAGGCAACGACAACGTCGACCCCCAGCGCGGTGTCGAGCACGCTGAGCGCGGAGGTGATCGCGAGAAGGTCGGCGCCAGCACCCGTGTCCGAAATCGCCACGCTCACCGACACACCGACACCGTCGACGCCGGATCCGGCGTCTGTGATCGTCTTGATGATGTCGGTGACGACGCTGACCAGGTCGGCACCGACACCCGAGTCGGTCAGCGCAAGCGCAACGGAGATCGAGCAGGCATCGACCCCGGCGCCGGTGTCGGAGATCGAGGTCGACGTCGTGATGCCGACGACCTCGGTCGCGGAGCCGGAATCCAGAATTGAGACGAGCGAACTGGCGGCAACGCCCACAGCATCCCCGCCCGCGCCAGTGTCCGTAAGGGCGATGGTGACGGTGATCGTCTGGGAGTCAGCGCCGGCGCCGGTATCCGCGACCGCGAGCGCCGCCGATGCACTCAGAGTCTCGGCGCCCGCGCCAGTGTCACCGAGCCCGAGACTCGCGGCCGCACCGAAGGCGTCAGCGCCGCTGCCGGTGTCCGAAAGCGAAAGGCCGACCGCCGCCGAGAACGCCTCCGCGCCGGTCCCGGAGTCTGCCACTGCAGCGGACACCGTGATCGACAACGCGTCGGCACCCGTGCCACTGTCACTGAGCGTCTTGGTGGTCCCACCGCCGCCGGAGGGAGCATCCTGAATGCCCCATCCGCGCATGCCCCATGCCTGAGTGCCCCAGGTCATATCGCCGCCGGCCAGTTGACGGTGACCGCCGCTACCTCGGCCACCGAGGTGGCCGCGCGCACCGAGGCGATCGCCGTGGCGGCTGCGGTGTAGACATCGACGATGTACTGCCACTTCGCCGTCGCCTTGCGTGCCGCGGGCGCGATGGACTGCCACAGCTCGCCGAGCAGGTTCGCATCCTCGAGCGTGCGGATCGCGGGGAACGCGGCCTGCATGCGCGCGAGCCCGTCCGCCTTGATGGCAGCGACGCGCTCGCCCTTCACGTCCGGCAGTGGATCGTACGAGTAGATGATCGCCTGCACGGCGGCCTCGTTGTCCGCTACCCATTCCCCTGGCTTCCGGGAAGCCTGCACCCACTCGAGCTTGAGCCCCGCCGCGCGGATCGCGCGGTGCATGCCTTCGCCTTTTTCGATGTAGTCGATCGCCATCAGACCGCCCTCGGAACGATGGTCGCGGTGGTCACGTTGGTGCTCCACGACGACGCCGCTGAAAACGTCGTCGCAAGCGTCAGCGTGCCGAGCGTGTAGTAGGTGCCGACGTTGAAGCCGTCGGTGCTCCAGCCGGTCGGCCCCGGCCACCAGTCGTACTGGTAGATGTTGTCGTACGACCCCAACAGGAACACCGTGGCGTCGTTCGAGGTGACGCCGCAGTAGTAGTAGCCTGGAGGTATGACAGTCGACGTGAAGGTTCCAACCTTGTATCCCGTCGTTGTCACGTCAATGCTTTCTGCACCAACGACCAAACGGTCAGGCTTTCCATCCGTGCCGATTGACCACAGCCCGATGCTGAAAAGTGCGCCAGCGGCCCCGGCCGTACTTACGTAGAACTCGAAGGCGTCTACTTCGCCGCCGTAGACGTTGATGACGGGCCACGCGATGATCTGGCCCGCCCCCCCGAAGTGAAAACCGCCTAGAGCCGGCTTGCGCGGATGCCCCCCAAAGGGAACTCCTTTCTTGCCCCCCATGCTTCCGACGTACGGGACAATGGGTTGCACCATCTGCGGGAGCGCGGCGCACTCGATGTACTTCGTGCCGGACGGCAGGGTAGCGCGAGCCGGGGAACCGGACTGCGTCAACGTGCCGGCAGACAAAGTTGCTCGCACCGTGTTGCGCACGAACGTGGTGCTGCCCGACATATAGCCGATGCCCGCCTCGATCGGAATGCCGGTGGAGGCGAGCCTGATGATGTAGGCGAACGGCACGTTCGCGCCGAACACTACGAATGGATTGGCGTAATCGGACGAGGCGGTCGTCGTGATCGAACTGGAGTTCGTCGTGTCGGTCGTTTCAACGAGGCACCAGAGTGCTTGCATTAGGCCCTCACCCCGCCCACGGCAGCCCGCTCCGCAGCCAATACGCACCCACGGTCCACGACTCGACCAGGAACCGAAGGAACCACCAGTAGAAAGCAACCGCCGCGGCGAGCGCGGCGAGCCATCCGAACATTCGCCACCACATCAATCACCCAGCGCGCAGCCGCGCAGAGATGGCGCCCGGCGGAAGGCCGTCCTCGACCAGTGAGACGAGCACCTCGTAGGCGTCGATCGCCTCGACCAGGTAGCGCGCGGATTCCATGTCGATCCGCACGTCAGGCGAGAAGGCGGTGACGAGCGGCTCACCGCCGTCGTCATCGTCCAGGCACGCGATGTCGATGAGCGCACGTCGAAGATCACTCCGCAGTGCCATTGATGCGCGCCCGAGCGCTGGCGATCGTCGCCGAGGTCTGGTCGAGCAGCTCGTCCAGGTCGGCGTCGGTCAGTTCGCGGCCTTCGGCTTCGCGGGCCTTCTGGCGAGCGGCGAGGTCTGCGAAATAGGCTTGCGTCGACGCGGCCATCGCCGCTCCGATCTCCAGCGCCCGGATGACTGCGCTCGTGCGCTCGCCGTTCATTGCCCGACCTCCGCGATCTGCTGCTCGATCCGGATCAGTGCGGACTGGATCGCGGCGATGCACTGCACCTGCGACCGCTCCGCTCCCAGGCACGAGCCGGTCCTGCCACCAGCGATGGCTTTCGCGTCACCGACCGCGCCGTGCAGCTCGTCGAGACGATCGAGGAGCGACAGACCGTGCACCGGCGCGATCGGGAAACCGGACGCACCGCACTTCGCAGCCGCGGAGTCCCACTTCGCGACCGGACAGGTGATCTGGCCGATCGTCGATGCGGCGTGCTGTATTGCCAGGTCGACTGCCTCGATCCCCTCTCGGGTGTTCGAGGGAGCCGCGGGCCTGGGCATGCCGGCACACCCGACGATCATCGACGCGAGGAAGAAGGCGAGGACCATCGTCGCCGCCGACATCTGCAGCTTCGTCTGCCCGTCGGAAGTCGGCGCGAGCCGCTTCGTCGCGATGAACCTGAAGTACACCGTCGCGCAGGCCGCCCCGATGGACACCAGCAGGTTCACCGCGCCGAACATCTGGTCGGCGAGGGTCTCGATCTTCAATCCGTGCTCGGCGAGCACCTGGCCGAAGTCGACCCCGAAGAGGAGACACAACTGCGAGACGATGGCGACGACTGCTGCGATGATGGTGCGCGCTCCGCTGAGCATTTCACCCTCCGTTCAGAATGGGGAGACAGATCTGCGCGGCGACCGGCCGCATCCCGCCGTCATGCCAGATGGGCACGTCGAACCCGGGGCATACCTTCGCGCGATTGAGCTGGTGGTGGCCGACGACGCTGGCGCCCTTGAACTGCTTCTCGAGGGCGGCGACGGTCTTTTCGAGCTGAAGCCACTGCACGGCGGTGAACTTCGTGCGCCCGATCATGCAGATCCCGACGCTGTGCGAGTTGTAGCCCTTCACGTGCGCCCCGACCTCGTCGAGCACGCGGCCGGTGAACAGCGCGCCGTTCACGGTGATGACGAAGTGATACCCGACCGCGATCAGGCTCGGGTTGAAATGCGAGCGCCAGTGCTCATTGCGATGGAAGCCGCGCTCGGCGTGCCACCGGTCGATGTCCTCGATGCGGTCGTCACGCCCGTTCGGCGAGTCCGAGCAGTGGATGACGATGTAGTCGATCTTGCGCATGCTGGCACTCTGCCCGCACGCGCCCGCGCGAATAGGTCGGGTGAGTCGACTGACGTGAAAACTATCGACGCGCTGATGTGAAAATGCTGAAGGTCAAATGCGTCGACGTCGACGCATTTGGGGTACAGCGGTCACGGGGAGTCCGTGATGAACCGCAGGAACTCACGACCGAAGGCGCTGGTCCGCTGCTGCACGGTGCCTAGTCCGTGGATAGTGAACGCGTTATGTTGCACCTGGTCCAGGAACCCGGCAGCTTGCAGATCACGAACGAGTTGAGTGTAAAGCTCGCGTTTCCCGCGAAATTCTGGAATGCAATGCTCGATCACTGTCGAGATGTGGCCGAAGCCCGAGGCAAGAAGAACGTATCCGTGAGGGCGGCGGCGGATTTGGCGAGTGCATCCGGGAACAGTGCCTTTGGCGCCGCACTCAGAGCAGCCAGAGTAATTCGTGATTTCGATATTCTCCGCAACATCGTTCTTGTCGTCGACAGTGATTCTGACCGACAAGCGCGATTCGATTACGCGCGCGGCCAGATCGAAGCTCTTGCAAATGATCCGAACGAACCGGTGGACGTGTTTCCTCTGCCTTCTTTGCCAGGTGTGCCAGCCACCAAAGGCGATTTGAACTTGACAATCTTAATGATCCCCACGGACGAAGCGACAGGAAGCCTCGAAACAGTGCTATACAAGGGAGCCAAGAAAGCAAAGTCGCAAAACGCGAATGAAGTGGAGAAGCTTGCAACAGCTACGAACGTGGTCAGTTGGGCACCGCAGAAACAAGCGAAGATGCGGGTACGTGCGTTCGTGGCCTGCAGTCACGGCGACGCTCCAGATCTGCCGATCGGACAGATTTGGACAAAGGACAGCTCCGCAAGCTTGATACCGGTTGGTGATAGCGTGTTCGACGATTTGTTCGATTGCCTTCAGCAGCACCTCCCCGAATAGCCGGGACGCGTACAGTTCCGTGCTTGATTGTCAGTCACGCGAGTGGGTCGCACAGGAATTACGGTACACGCCATCTTCGTTGGTCGAAGTCACGAATAGTATCGGCCGCCAAAATGGGACATTGGAAGCGCTGGCTGTCCGTGCCGTACTGCCGCTAAAACCCAGCGATATCGGTAGCGACAAGCGCCGGCAGATGGGTATCTACTGTTCGGGCACTCGCGTCAGTGTCATTGGGCGGCAACGACCTTGATGGACCAAAGTAGTTCATCGAGACCGGGCTCCCACGGTATTGCGTAGTCGAGCGAGGCCGGGTGCTTTCCCGGTCCGATCGAACGGGTCGAAAACGGCCACGTCTCATGCACCACCACTGGGCGCCCGTTCGCATCCGATCCGACGATTCGCAAGGCCACGTTTGCCGGCGTGGCGCACGTCGACTCGATCACCGCAGCACCTCGCATCACCGGGCACGCGGACTGCGTGCACCCATCGACCCATGCGATGCGCGTGATTCGTGCAGAGAACTCCGATAGGTCGCACGCCAGTGCCGGCGCAGCGCCAATCAGTATCGAAGCGATCGTCGTCGTCGCAACTGCCGCCGCCCTGGTGGCGCGGCGAACAAGCGCCCCCCGCTGCCATCGATCTTGATGTTCACGTTGATGCTGTGACCAGCCGAGCCCGACCGTTTCTCCGGCTCTTCTTCGGCCTCCTGGGCCACAACCCCCGAGAGCGCCTCCGCGAGAATCTCGCGAAGCTCCCGCACTCTTCGTTGATTCATTGTTGTCGTCTCCGGGTTGTACCCGGAGTATTGACTCGTCAGTCAGGTAGGGCATGTGACGTAGTTCCTTGCGTCGGTCGGAATATGTGCCTTGTCATGGACAGAGAAGGTCCATGAAGGCCCGGAACGCTCGCTCGTCCTGGCGCGCCCCCTTCTTGTATTCCCCGTAGAGCCACGCCACCACCCGGGCCCGCCGGTCCGCCGGAAGGGTCACCTTTCTCCGGGTGAGTTCCGCCTCCACCGCGACGAGCACGTCCTCGAGCAAAGACTCATCAATTGTGACTGCTTCCGCCGCGGAATGTTGCGTCTCGGACTCACGTCCTGTGAGCAGATAGTCGACGCTGATCCCCCGCTCCAGGCACAGGGCGATGATCCGATCCCACGGCAGCGACCCCGACTTCTTGCGGTTCGCCCATGCGGGAGAGGCGAACCCCAGCTCCCGCGCCACGGCCGCCTCGCTGCGCAGCGCCAGCGTCAGGCGTAACCGCTCCACCACGGAGCCCCACTCGCCGGGCTCACCAATCGTGTATGTCGCGCTTGTTTCAGTCATATTTTATGAGTTATATTGCTCACCCAACGTGACTACCCGGAGGACACCGCAGATGTCCACACTCATCCGAGCCCGCCTGCTCCTGGCGGGGTACACCCAGGAGCGGCTCGCCGACGAACTCGGCGTGACTCAGTCCGCCGTCTCGCGCGTGCTGAACGGCCAGTCGAAGTCCCAGCGCATCGAGCGCCGCATCGCCGAGCTGACCCGCATCCAGACCCGTCGCGCCGTCGTGGCCGCCGACCGGAGGGCCGCCTGATGGCCCGTCGTCTCGATTGTACCGGCCGCAATTCGTTTTCATGGGATGGCATCGTGCTCCGGGCCGTCCGGCAGGTACCGGAAACAGTTTTTCCGGTGGTTTCCGGTAGGGGGTGAGCATGCAGCTTTCGCTCGAACTCGACCCCGGCCTGACCGAGAAATACCCGACCCTCCTCGAGGCCGTCCGCGCCCAGGTCTACGGGTGCGGAAAGCCGCTGAAGGCGATCGCGGCCGACGCGGACATGAGCCAGTCGGACCTTTCCCGAAAGCTCGGCGACAACCCCAACGACCCCCGCCGCCTCACCGTCGAGGACCTCGAAAAGCTCATCAGCGCGACCGGCTCCGTGATGGTCGTGCACTGGATGGTCGAGCGCTTCCTGCAATCCGACCAGGACAAACGCGATCGCGCGCTGGCCGAGATTCACCGTCAGCTCCCGCAACTGCTCGCCCTGATGAAGGCGGTGAGCCCGGAGGGCTCGAAATGACCGAGTACAGCAACGGTCCCCAGGAGCGCGGTTACCGCGTCCTGCAGGCGCTCGCCGGTCACGAGGTCTTCGGGCTCGCCCCCTCCGATCTCGCGAAAGGTCTGAACGAACCGGCCAGCTCGATGACCCGCGACCTCGGCGTGCTCTGCAAGGTCGGGCTCGCCGAGCGGATCGAGGAAACCGGCCGCTACCGCCTCGGGCCGCGAATCGTGCAGATCGCCCTCGCGCACATGCGCGGGATCGACAAGGTGCGCACCCGCCTCAACGAGACCGAACAGCGCTACTCGCGCGACCCCCGATAACCCGCAACCGAGGACAACATGCCAAGAGGGAGAAAACCCGCCACGTTCACGCCCACCGAGCCGCCCGCGATCAACGAGAAGGCCCTGAGCGAGGACACCGCCGCCGTCGACAAACGCGCCGGCGAGCTGATCACCATCGACCAGACCTTCGGGGTCCAGGTCTACAACCGCGAGCGCCTCATCGCCGAGGCGCACTTCTTCTGCAAGGCCGCCGGCGAGGCACTCGTCGAACTCGGCCGGCGCCTGGTCGTCCTGCGCGAGCACGAGCCCCACGGGGAGTGGCTCGACGCCCTTCAGCAGATCGGCATCGAGCCCCGGTTCGCGCAGCGCGCCATGCAGGCGGCGGTGAAGTTCGCGCCGGAGCACGCGAAGCGCCTCGCGCACCTCGGGCAATCGAAGATGCTCGAACTCCTGGTGCTCGACGACGAGCAGATCGCCGAGCTGAACGACGGAGGCACGGTCGCCGGCCTCCAGCTCGACGACGTCGACCGCATGAGCGTGCGCGAGCTGCGCGACGCCCTGCGCAAGGCGCGGGCCCAATCCGCCGACGAGCACGAGATCTCGGAGCGCCTGCTCGGCGAGAAGAACAAGAAGATCGACGACCTTGCCGCCGAACTGGCCCGCAAGGACGCGCTCCCCGAGTTCGAGGGTGCGGCCGACGCCGCGAATCGCCTCTGGCAGGGAGCCCTCGGCGCCGCCGGCGGGCTCACACAGATTGCGCTCGCGTTCCGGGACATCGGCATGGTCTACGGCGCGGGCGACGCGCCCGAGGCGGTCCGCACCGCGCAGCGCCACACCCTCACGTTCCTGATGCAGCTCCTCGTCGACGTCCAGGTGCAGAACGGCATCGACATCGACCTCACAGAGATGGTCACGCCACCCTGGATCGAGGACTTCCGGGCGCAGGCGAAGGCTGCCGCCAACGGGTGAGCTGAATGACCGACCTCGCACTCGCCGATTACCTGCGCGAACTCGCGCAGCGCCTCGACCATGCGGGGCACGGTCAGCGCGGCCCGATCATGCGCGCGGCCTGCGACATGCTCGGCTGCTCGCAGCAGGAGCTGTATCGCAAGCTCAAGAGCGTCGGGTGGGAGAGCGGCCGCAAGACCCGCAAGGATCGCGGCCGCAGTGCGCTCGACGGCGACGAGGCAGTCGAACTCGGCGCGCTCCTGATGGCGAGCGTCCGGGCGAACGGCAAGCGCACGATGAGCATCAAGACGGCCTGCGAGATTGCGCGGGCGAACGGCATGCTCTCGGCCGACATTTCGCACGAGCAGGTCGGGCGCGTGCTGCGCACCCTCGGCATGCACCCCGACCAGGTCGGCGCCGACACGCCGCACATCGAGCAGCGCTCACTGCATCCGAATCACGTGTGGCAGATCGACGCGTCGGTGTGCGTGCTCTACTACCTGCCGGCCGGCGGGCTCACCGTGATGAACGAGCGGGAGTTCTACAAGAACAAGCCGGCGAACCTCAAGAAGATCGAGAAGCACCGGATCATCCGCTACGTCGCGGTCGACCACTACTCGGGCGCGATCTACGTCGAATACTTCACCGGCGCCGAAGACACCGAGAACCTGTTCCGGTTCTTCTGCTCAGCAATCGCGAAACGCGACCACGCCGGCGATCCCTTTCACGGTGTCCCGTTCTCGCTCGTGCTCGACAAGGGCTCCGCGAGCGAGGGTCACGTGTTCTCGAATCTCCTCGAGCGCCTGGGCGTCAAGCACCTCACGCACCTGCCGGGCAATCCGCGCGCGAAGGGGTCTGTCGAAGTGGCGCACAACATCGTCGAGCGCCAGTTCGAGAGCCGCCTCGCGATCGGCACCCGCGTCGAGAACCTCGAGCAGCTCAACGGTCTCGCGCACGCGTGGATGCGCCACTTCAACGCGCACGAGCGCCACTCCCGCCACGGTCACTCCCGGTACGCGCTCTGGCAGAAGATCCGCCCCGAACAACTGCGCATCGCGCCGGCGCGCGAACTGCTGAATGACCTGCTCACGACGAAGCCCGTCGAGGTCACCGTGTCCCGCGGCCTCCTGGTGCGGTACGCGATCCGCGGTTACGGCGCGATGACCTACAGCGTCGCCGACGTCCCCGACATCCGCGTCGGGGAGAAGGTGCGTGTGTGCGTGAACCCGTATCGAGCCCCGAACCTGCACCTGCTGATGACCGACCGCGAGGGCCGCGAGACGCGGATCGAGCTGGAACCGCGCGAGCGCAACGACGCTGGCTTCTGGACCGAAGCACCGGTCATCGGCGAGACCTACCGCGCACAGAGGGAGACCGTCCCAGACCACGCCCGCAAGGACATGCTCCGCGCCGCCTACGGCGTGGAGACGGTGCGCGAGGCCGAGGCCGCGAAGAAAACTCGCAAGCCAGCCTTCGAGAACAAGGTCGATCCGCACGGTTACCTCGACCAGGTCGAGGCGACCGTCGGCTTCATGCATCGCAAGGGAGTCGAGCTGCCGATCGAGGCGCCGCGCGTCGAGTCCGCGCCGCTGACGCACGTCGCGTGCGCAAAGCGCTTGCGCGAGGCGGGCGTGGATATGAATCGCGATCGCTTCGCCGAGATCGTCGCCGCCTATCCGGACGGAGTGCCGGAGGACGCCGTGCGGGCGCTCGTCGATCGCTGGACCGGCGCCGGGGTGCCCGCGCAGGGCGGTCGGATAGCGGCCGCGAAATAAGACAAGCCCCCACGCGCGCCAACGCGTGGGGGCCTTGGGAGGCGCGGTGAAGGTCGCGCCGTTTTTCACACCGTTGCTCTGACGAGCGGAGGGAAGTGTACATGACACACAGCAGCGAGCACGTGCGTCTAGGCGCACCCGACCAGCGCCGCCGACTGGCGGACACGACGAAGACCCTGGGGGATTTCATGCCGCTGAGATTGAAACGAGTGATGCAGGAGCACCTGATCACGGCGACTTGGCTTGCGCCGCAGATCAAGCAGGCGAACGGCAAGCCGTGGAGTTCATCCGGCCTTGCGCAGCTTCAGAACCACGCCATCTGGCCAAAGATGAGCGACGTTCGCGAGATTCAGCGCCAGATCCGCGAAGCACTCAAGGCGCGCGGGGTACCGGACGACCAGCTCGGCACCCTGTTCGAACTCGACGAAGACCTCCGCGAGGCCGTCGCCGACGCGGCCATGCGGCTCGCGCACTCCGCCGCGATGCGCACACCGAACGCCGCGAACAACTACGAGGGCGCACTCGCAGCCCGTCGCGCCAAAGCCGATGAGCGTCGAGCGCAGCAACGCCCCGAACACCTCCCCGACATCGAACCGATCGAGCCCGCCATGCTGACACCCGCTGCCCGGAAGAATTTCGCGCTGTTCCGTGACCCCTTCGCCGACGACGTCCAGGAAGCGAAGGACGTCTACACGACACCCGACACGCGCTACGTGCGCGAGGCCATGTGGACCACCGCGCGCCTCGGGGGATTCCTTGCGGTGATCGGCGAGTCAGGGGCAGGAAAGTCCGTGCTCCGTCGCGACCTGGTCGATCGCGTGACGCGCGAAGACGCGCCGGTGCGGATCATCCAGCCGCAGGTGATCGACAAGACGGTCCTGACTGCCGGCCAGATCTGCGAGGCCATCCTCGACGACCTGCGCCCCGGCGTCCAGGTACCTCAGTCCCTCGAGCGGCGCACGCGCCTGGTCCAGAAGACGCTGCTCGAATCGTCCCGCTCGGGGAACGTGCACGTCCTGATGATCGAGGAAGCGCACGACCTGCGCGTCGGCACGCTGAAGTACCTCAAGCGCTTCTGGGAACTCGAGGATGGCTTCCGCAAGCTCCTCGCGATCATCCTCGTCGGCCAGCCGGAGCTGAAGGCGAAGCTCGACGAGCGACAGAACTTCGAGGCGCGTGAGGTCATCCGCCGCTGCGAGATCGCGGAACTGGCTCCGATCGATGACTCCATCGGCGAGTACCTGGCGCACAAGTTCTCGCGGATCGGTGCGGACGCGTCGAAGGTATTCGACCCGTCGGCCTACGCCGCCATCCGAGGCCGTCTCACCCAGACCCGCACACCGGGTCGGACGCTGTCGCTGTGCTACCCGCTCGTGATCAACAACCTCGTCACGCGCGCCATGAACATGGCCGCCGACCTTGGCGTGCCGGTCGTCGACGAGGACGTCATCCGCCAACTCTGAAAGGGGGGGATAGCCATGATCTGGATTCTCTTGTTGTGCGTGTCGACGGTCTGCGGTGCGCTGATCCTCTCGACGCTGTGCGCGTTTGCGGTGAACGACAAGCTCGACGCTCTCGAAGGTGAGGGGTCGATGTCCTCTCCGGAGCCAATCCCGGACGTCGTTCGCACGAATCGTTCAGTCAGAGAGGACCGCGCCATGATTCGGTACGGAGTCGATGTGAGGCGCGACAACGCGCCCGTTCTGCCCGACGTCGTCCTGGACCACCTGGCGACGGTGTACCAGGCGAACCCGTGGATGCACGACCGCGGCATCCTGTTCGACACGTTCGTGCAGTTTCCTTCCGAGCTGCTCGCCGCCGGGCTCGATGCACCGATGCCCGAGCACCTGGCCATTCGCGCGCGCATCGATCGCGACAACCGTCACGCCGAACTGATGATGCGAGGCGTCGACGCGCTCATGCGTGGCCGCCGCGTTCACGTGTCGGACGGCGCCATCATCGAGACGGTCCCGCACAAGCGCACGCACCGCGCGCGCAACATCGGCAATCACCGCCCGTGGCGCCTGGGGGTGACCGAATGAGCGGAGAACGTCCAGGCGCTTCCGAGCGCATCCGACAGTGGCTGAAGCAGCACGAGCAAGGCGGCTTCTGCACCGACATCGCCCGCGACATCGGTCAACCGACCGACTCCGTCTCCGCGCTGCTGAAGCAGATGGAAGACCGGGGCGAACTCGTAGGGTGCATGGTCCTTCGCGATCACAGGAAACGGCGGTTCTACCGTCTCAGCGCGCGCGCCGGTTCGCCGACACCGCCCACCCCCTGGCGGAATCTCTCCGTCGGCACGAAGCCGTCAGCGAGACGCGACACGCTGGCACCCAGGTACCCGGTTGCCCCAACCACTGAAGCACCGGCCGACCCGATCGCACCGGCCGCCAGCGAGTCCGAGCCACCAGTCGATCAGTCGGCGCTTGTCATTGCAACCGCAGCGATGCAGGCCGCCGATCGGATGGCCGATCCGCCCCAGCCGGAGCCACCAGTCGACACCGGGATCCGCAACGTCGTTTCGTGGGGCGGTGACGCGTCCGAGCCGCGGTTCGCGCTGTACTCCGACGGAACGTTGATCCTCGAGGGCCTCCCGAACCTCCCGGACATCATCGCGATCCGTCCCGAGCATTCGCGTCAACTGGTCGCGTACCTGCGAGGTGAGGCCGATGCATGAAGCTCACCTGTCCGTGCTGTGGTTACGTGGGCGAGCCCGAGGGCTATCTCTCGGACGTCCAGTGGCGCGACGCACTGTCGGCCGCCCTGAAGTTGCCGGCGCCGCTCGGCGACCGCTTGGTGCGCTACGTGGGGCTATTCCGGCCGCGTCAGCGCGCGCTCTCGCCCGATCGCGCGGCTCGCATCCTGTTGGAACTGCTGGAGCCGATCTCGGAGGCACGCGTCGAGCGCAACGGGCGCTCGTGGCCCGCACCGTTCGAATACTGGTCGAGCGCGCTCGACGACATGCTCAGCAGGCGGGACACGCTTCAGCTTCCTCTGAAGTCCCACGGCTACCTGTTCGAGATCGTCGCCGGCATCGCGAACAAGGCCGAGGGCAGAGCCGAGACGAAGCGCGAGGAAGGGCGCGCCTATCCCTACAGCACGACCCGATCGACCGATCCCGAGCAGATACAGAAGCGGGCGGAGATGCCGGCCGAGTTCCGGGACCTGGTGAAACGCCTGCGAGGTGGCCCGCGTGATGACGCCGACAAAGCATGACCTCCTGGTGGTGCTGCGCACGCACATCGGCCGCGAGAACGGATGCAAGGTGAGCGATCTCGCCTACCACGTGCGCACGAACGAGCGGACGGTGCGCAAGCTGGTCTCCGAACTTCGCGCCGACGGCATCGCGGTCTGCGGGCACCCGGCGACGGGGTACTTCATCGCCCGCACGGCCGAGGATCTGGAGGAGACCTGCGGGTTCCTTCGCTCTCGCGCGATGCATTCCCTCACCTTGGAATCGAAGCTCCGAAAAATTCCGCTCCCCGATCTGATCGGGCAGCTACATCTGAGGACGTGAGCACATGACCACGATGAACGACATCGAGGCCGCGACCAAGGCATTCGCCGACGCGCGCTCGACCCTGGTGGACCGCACGACCGCACTGCGCGACGAGCTGGAAAAGGTCCGACGGAAACACCTGCGCGGAATCCGCAAGGCTGTGGCGGACACGAAGGCCGCGCAGACCCTCCTGACCAACCGCATCGACGGCGCGCGCGAGCTGTTCGAGAAGCCACGCTCGACAGTGTTTCACGGCGTGAAGGTGGGCCTCCAGAAGAGCAAGGACACGCTCGAATGGTCCGACTCTCGCCTGGTCGCAGAGCGTGTGAACGAACTGCTCCCGGAGCAGCGTGACACCCTGATCGAGGTCACTTACAAGCCCGTCGTCGGAGCGCTCATGCAGCTCGACGCCAACACGCTCAAGAGCATCGGCGTGCGCCAGGTTCCCGGTCGCGACTCGATCCTGATCAAGCCCGTCGACGGCGGCGTCGAGAAGCTCGTCACCGCGCTGCTGAAGGAGATCGACCAGGTCGAGGGCGACGAGGAGGTCCCGGCATGATTCGCGGCCTCCTCATGCTCCTGACCGCACGCCTGGCGGTTCGGGAAATTCGCGGCGACAAGGGTGAGCCCTACCTCGAGCGCTACCACGTCGTCGCCATCGGCCCCGTCCGCGTGTCGATCCACCGGTTCCTCGCATCCGATCCGGATCGCGGCACGCACTCGCATCCCTGGCACGCGCTGTCGATCATCCTGTCCGGCCGGTACACCGAGATCAAGCTCGTGAACGGCCGCCCGCACATCCTGACCCGCCGGTGGGCCAACGTCCTGCGTCCGTCGGACTTTCACCGGGTGATCGTTCCCTATGGCGTTCGCGAGGTCTGGACGCTGTTCATCCACGGCCCGCGCATCGCCGGATGGGGGTTCATGAAGAACGGCGCCTACAGGCCCGTCACCACGACCGCGCAGCAGAACCCGTGGGGCGAGTGGTGGAAGTCCGCCCCACGCGGCCGAAACATCCGCGACACCGAGCATCGGGAGGCCGCATGAGGCTGTTCATCGCGGTGGTTGTCGTGATGTTTGCCGTCGGATCGGTCACGTCGTTCGCCACGCTCATCGAATCCGCGCGGAGGAACGACAAGACCTCCACCGAGATTCTTTCGATGGCATTCGCGTGGCTCCTGGCGACAACGCTGGCGCTATGGGGTGTCTTCCTTTTCTTCACACCGCACGCGACGGGCGGTTGACCGTCGCACTACACGAGGCAAGACAGTGAACAAAGCCGAAATGATCGAGCACATCGCTACCGACTCGGGAGTCTCGAAGAGCGTCGCCGGGAAAGCGCTGGAGGCGTTTGTCCGGGGCGTGACGAAAGCAGTGGCATCCGGGGATGACGTGGCAATCACGGGGCTCGGAACCTTCAAGTCCGTCAAGCGGGCAGCGCGCGAAGGCCGCAACCCCCTGACGGGCGAGAAGCTGAAGATCCCCGCGAAGGTCGCTGCGAAGTTCAGCCCGGCAAAGGCCCTGAAGGACGCCGTCGCCGCCGGCAAGAAGCGCAAGAACTAGGCGCGCAGGCGCCCGAAGCGAAACGCACGGCGCCCTCGAGAGAGGCCCGCCGCGCGTCTGCCGGACGTGGTGGTCCGGCACTGATGAGCGACCTGAGACCACGGAAATATGCTCCTGACGACATCAAAGTACGAATTCTTATGGCGTTTGGATGGCCTTGCGAAGTTTCGCGTCCCATGTGACGGCACGCGCATGAATCTTCTCGAATACGTTCGCCCAGTGTTCACGGCCGATGTTGGTGGCGATGAGTTTCTGCGACTGTACACGTGTCTCTGCGGCGATCACTTGAAGCTGAAGAAGTGCTTTCAGAGCCTCATCACCAATTCTGTCTATCGCTACCTGTTGCGACCATCTAATGATCTCGTGAAGTATCTCTCGATCGACACGCAGTTCTTCCTCGGTTTCGTTCCGAAGACGCTCTATGTGCTTCTCCAAACAGTCAACAAGGCGCTCACTGAACGCGAGGCACAGGAACGCAGCATGCCGTTTTTTCTCGGACTCCTCCTCAATCCGCTTTCTCTTATCGGTACGAAGTTGGGACTGTGCGATCGCGAACGATACAAAAATGGCGAGAATGGTTCCGACTGCCTGGACCCAGGAAGCAAGTGCGTCGTGCGCGGATATCCATCCATCAAGTGCCTGAACGGTGGCGTACAAGGTTTCTTTGAACTGCATCGAATGGCTCATGGTGATATGACAGCGCAAGAAAGGATAGGGCTAAATTATGGAGCGTCGCGTAAATAGGTCCGAAGGGCCACCGAACGGTTCTGGCCGAAATCGGGAGTTGGCACTCATTCATGTCGCGAAAGCGCAGCTCGGCATGGACGACGAGACCTATCGCGCAATGCTCTGGACTATCGGCCGTGTCCAATCTGCCGGCGACTTGGACTTTCCGGGCCGCGCGCGTGTGCTCGATCACCTGAAGAGTCGCGGTTTCAAGCCGACCCCGAAGTCGTCAGGGCGCCGGAGTGCTTCCGGGAACTCGGACCCCCAGACCCGCAAGATCGTTGCGCTATGGCACGCCCTGCACGGCCTGGGCATCGTGCGTGACGACTCCATGCAGGCCCTGGGACGGTGGATCGCCCGTCAGACCGGCGTGGCGCGGCCCGAGTGGCTAAACAATCAGCAGGCCGAGGCCGTGATCGAAGCACTGAAGGCGTGGGCCGATCGGTCCGGCCATCTGATCAACGGGGAGGTTGCGTGAGCGGCGGACCGCCCTCGAAGCCGGCCGGCTCTCAGGGCCAGGTGAGTCGCGACGCCGCCTACCGCGGGCCCGAGCTGCTGATCGACCTAGTCGACCACCTGGCGCACACGCTGGCCGAGAGTGGCATCCCGGCCGACCAGGCGCGCGCCGCATCGGTCGAGGCTGTGAAACAGGTCGCGAAGGTCCACGGCGGCAACCGAGTATGGATCCCGCGCCCGATGCCAGGCCGCTCGTCGCTGTCGTGGTTCGACATATCGGCTCGCGACCTCGAGGTGTTCCGCATGCTGCGGCGGGGCAACATGGCCGAGGTCTGCGCACGCTTCGGCCTGCAACCCTCCGCCGTCTGGAAGATCGTGTCGCGCGTGCGGGTTGAGCGACGCGCCCAACTGGCCGCCCTCGGCCTCTCTCACCTGGGGGCGGCGAACGCCCCGATACAGGGCTCCCTGATGCCCGGCGCGCGGCCTTTGCCGTAGTTGCACCCGGCGCAACGAATTTCCATCGCGGGCCCGTTTCGTCCCGGTAAGTCGCTCCTGATTCCGGCAATTTTCACGTCGGTACACTCTGAGTTATCACATCACCCGTCACGAGGCCGCCCTCGAGCGGATCGAGGACACGATCCGAGAAATCGCTAATCTCCCCACGGCCAACTCGGGACCGAGAGCCTGACGACCGTGTTCCGGCTCGCCCTCCTCATGCTCCGCCTGGCGCGCCTCCAGTCTCGCGGGAAGATCTCCGAGGCGGAGGCGCGACAGCGCATCGCCACCAGGATGGCCTGGCATTCCGACCAGGACGTTCGCGACGCCGCGCGGCGCGTGAGAGCGACGCCGTGAGAGGCCCCACAATCGATTCTCGACCCGCACAGGCTGCCATCGACCGCTGCGGTCGGGATACCCCCTTTATAAAGATTCTTAAAGCGGTTTCCGGCGCTCTCAACGACCGCCGGAAGACCCGAGGCACGGAATGCGTCCGGTAGAGGCGCGATATTCCTCCCACCCGCCGGTTCGGCAACCGACGCACGCCGGCCCCGCGCTGCTCGCGCTACTCGCTCGTCTGCGGCGTGCATGGGCAGACCAAGCCGGACCGGGCGCACTGGTGCCGGAACTGCTCCGCTGCGAAAGCCGCTTTCGTTACTGCCTCCAGTGTCTGGCGCAGGGCGCGAGCGCGGCGGCCGTGACCGAGGCGCTCGACCGTCACTTCGGCCGCGACGCGGGCCATCGAGCCGCAGTCGTCAATTTTATCCTCAGGGAGTGCAAGGCGAATGCTCACGAATAGACAGTCCCACCGATACGCCGCGCCAAAGGTGGCGTCGATCGACTGCATTGCAATGGACGAACAAGGCAACCGACTGCGAGAGCGAGTCATCATCGAAAACACCCGGCTGCTGGCGGCATTGGTACCCCACGTCCGACTCGACCAGGCGTGCAGCGTGCTCTGTGCTGTTGCGCCGAGCGAAACGGATTTCCGCGCAGCGGTGCGGTCGTCGGCCTCCGTCATCCGTGCGGTGCTCGAGGCGCATGGTTGCGAGCGACGACCGGAAGCGGCGCCGTTCACGCAAATTGCGAGAGTGTCGGCCGCCGTGTGTGGCGCGTCATTTCCTGTCACGTCCGGTCGAGTGCGCGTCTGATCGTGGCCAACGTCCATCGCTCGACGTGCTGCCCCTTGACGGCCGATCTCTTCGGCCCGTCGGGTGCCGCATCGCCGCGCCCGGACGGCCCGGATGGCCCGGTCGGCCCGGTCGGCCGGCCGCCTGCAGTGGAGCAGCTGCGCGAGTCACGCTGGGCATCGAACACGATCGCGATCTATGATGTCCTCCGTGCGGAGTTCGAGCGAGCGAGGATCTCTCCGGAGGACGCAGCTGCGCTCGCTCAGAGTTGCGTGGTGTCGCTCGGTGAGTATGCCGGCGGTCGCGAGCTGTACCTGCCGAAGGCGAAGAGCCTCCGGGCAGCGCTCCGGCATGACGACATCCGCGCCGCATACCGCGGAAACAACGCCCAGGAGCTGGCCGATCGATACGGCGTCACGCGCCGATGGATCGAGAAGATCGTCCACGCTCATCGCCCACGCGGAAAATCCTGAAGTAGTTCCTGCCCGTCCCCCAGCCTCGTCGAGGCATCCTCCGGACTGCTTGCACGCACGGAGGCATCAGGTGAGATCCATCGGAGAACTCGTTCAACGGGTCGGCAATCGGCTCGCGGTTCAGAAGGGGCACGCCACGAAGAAGGAGATCGGCGAAGACTTGCCTCGTGGCGGGCCGCACGCCAAGGAGTCGGTGATCCATCGCCTGGACGCCCTGCGAGAGGAGCGAAAGCGCCTTCGTGATGCCCTCCAGGCGCGGAAGGAGCAGGTTGCCTCCATCGATACCGAACTGGAGGCCCTGCGCGACCGGCGCATCAAGTCGCTTCCGTACGCGCCGGAAGGTGAGGAGGTCGACCACGAAGCGCTCTCCGCCCTTCAGAGCGAGATCGAGGAGAAGCTCGCTGCACAACGTGACGCGATGGACGTTCAGTCGCGGATCGAGGCGCGGCTCCTCGAGATCGAGACCGAGCGCGGTGCACTGCGGCACGCCTACGACATGGAACTCGGCCATTTCCTCACGGCGATGTATGAGGAGATCGCCGAGGAGTACATGCAGAAGGCTCCCGAGGTCGCCGAGCTGATGCACCGAATCACCGCTGTCCACCGGGTGATGATGGAATTCCGGACCGGGAACTCGAATGGATTCCGTTCGGACGGAATGCTTCCCCGCTGTGAGCCGGGAAACGGCAACACCCTCGCGCCCCTCTACGGTTCCGGCATGCCGCAGGAGGCGGCTCAGATCCGGGAGTACATGGAAGAGGTAATCGGGCAGCTGCGAGCCGCAGGCTTCGTGGGCCAGTTCCGTTGACCTGAAGACGCTCCAACTCCAACCCACGCCAAGAGACCTCCCGATCATGTCGACACCGCAACACTCCGCTCGTCGCCGCCTTCCTCGTGCAAGGTGCGACGAGATCCTCGACGACTTCTTCCAGGGTCGCCGCTCATCGTTCCGCGAGTGCTACATCGAGCTGACCGGCGACCGGCGCGTCACCGGCAGGATCCCCAACATCAATTTCGACCGTATCGCGGTGATGACGGGTTTCCGCGAGGCCGTCGACACGAGCACCTTCTCGAACATCCTCGGTGACGCGGTTCATCGGAACATGGTGGACTTCTACGCCAAGCAGGAGAGCAACGCGGCCGTGTGGAAGAAGATCGTGAAGCCGGAGTCCGTGACCGACTTCCGCACGCGGCACATCACCCGGTTCGGACAGTACGCCAGTCCACTCCCCTCGGTTGCCGAGGGCGCCCCCTATCCGGCTCTCACTACCCCGACCGATGAAGAGGCGACCTACGCCCTCGAGAAAGTCGGTGGCACCGAGTCGATCACGCTGGAGGCAATCTCGAAAGACGACTCCGGCGTGATCCGTGAGATTCCGAAACGCCTGGCGCTCGCGGCGCATCGCACGATGGCCAGCCTCGTGCTGGATGTTCTTCGCACGAACCCCACGATCTACGATGGCGTGCCGCTCTTCCACGCGAGTCACGGCAATCTTGGGAGTGCGGCGCTGTCGGCCGTCGCCATAGGGGCCGGGTGGTATGCCATGCAGAAGCAGACGGATCTCGGGTCGAATCACCGCCTGGGCATCACGCCGAAGTACATCCTGGTACCGTACGAGCTGGAGGAAACCGCGTTCAACGCCCTCATCCGGGACACGAACAACGATCGAACGTTCATTCAGTCCCGGAATCTCGAGGTCGTGCCCGTGTACGACTGGACCGACGCGAACGACTGGGTCCTCGCCGCCGACCCTATGGTGGCTCCGTGCATCGAGGCCGGCTTCTACAACGGTCAGCAAGAACCCGAGCTGTTCATCCAGGACGTGCCGACCGCTGGATCGATCTTCTCGAACGATCAGACGGTCATGAAGGTCCGGCACATCCGGAACGCTCAGGTGTTCGACTACCGCGGACTGTACAAGTCCGTCGTCGCCTGACGTTTCGCAGGACGCAATGGCGTTTCGCCGCGAGAGGCTCGGTGAGGTTCGCCGAGTTCCCGCGGCAACGCCGAGACACCATCCCGGCACATTGACTCAGGAGAGCGAGCATTCATGGCAGTCCGCGTAATCAACCCGGCTCAGACGGTCGAGTACATCCTCGAGGCCGATCGCGAATCCGAAGACCCGTCAGTCTTCGTGCTTCGTCCGATGACGTGGGAGCAGCTGGCGGAGTTCCAGGCAACGAATCCGCTCGATCCGGAGCGCGGCGCGGAGATCTCCCGAGTGATCGGGGTTGCGCGAGAAGAGAAGCGCGAACTCACCCCTGAGGAAGCGAAGCGCATCGACGAACTCGCCGGCGGCGTGAAGGCGATGCTGTCAATGAACCGGCACTACGCCAAGGCGGTCTCGTTCGGCCTCGTCGAGGTGCGCGGCCTTCTCGATCAGAATCGGAAGCCGATCCAATGTGCGCCGGAGGAGTTCATTCGGATGAGCACCACGGAGATCCTGAGCGAACTCACTGGTGAGATTCTGAGCATGTCCCGGCTCTCGGAGGACGACCGAAAAAACTAGCGCGTGCCGCCCGTGCGTGGCTCATGGGCGGCACCTGCGCGTCATGTCCTCGGCTTCCCCGGTTTCCGGCCGAATGCGTCGAACCGGAGCCCATTCAGTGGCGCGATGACGCGCCAGATGTCGAGGACGTAGCTTGCCCGGTACTCCTCATCCGGGATTGGCGGCCCGTGTTCACGAGCCACACGTTTGCTCAGACCGGCGTGCTTCCGTTTCCTGGTGGATGGGCTCAGCAGCACCCGGTCTTGATTGAGGCGCTCGAAATTGTCGCCGGCCAGCGGGCGATCGTCGAGTACGAGAAGGCACAAGAGGCCAGGCGAGAGAGCGGAGGGTAGATCGTGGCAATCGGAGCAGGAACCGGCGGCGTTTTCGAGACTATCCTCCGGGCTCGCGATGAGGCATCGCCTGTCGTCAAGCAGTTCGCGGACACGACGAAGGGCTCGCTCAACGGGACGAACGAATCTCTGAAGACGACGGCCCAGGAGGCGGACAAGGCTGTCAGCAATATCCGGGAGCGGGTGGCAACGGTTGCGAAGGTCGTCGGGGTCGCGGCCCTGGCCGCCGGCGCCGCCGGCGCCGCGATGGTGAAGAGCATCCTCGACCAGGCCGACGCGATCAGCAAGGCGTCTCGCCAGACCGGGTTGAGCACCGAAACACTCGGGGCGTGGCAATACCAGGCGTCGTTGTCGGGTGTAGAAGCCGCCGCACTCACGAAGAATTTCGAGTATCTGGCCCGGAATCTCTCCAAGGCGGCTGATGAGAAGGGGCCCGCCGTCAAGGCGCTCGAGGAGCTGGGCCTCAGCGCGGAGGAATTGAAGAAGGCTGGGCCTGACAAGGCGATTCTCGCGATCGCCGACGCCCTCGAAGGCGTTCCGGACAAGATGGACCGCACACGGTACATCATGGATCTCTTCGGGAAGGATGCCTCGAAGATGTCCCTGGTGCTCGAGGGCGGCAGCCAGGCGTTCCGGGATTCCTACAAGGAAGCCGAGGCGTTCGGCCTGCTGATCAACGAGAAGACGGGCAAGGCGGCAGAGCAGTTCAACGACAACATCGACAAGCTGAAGAAGGCGCTCGGCGGAATGGCGATCCAGGTCGGAGGGCCGCTGCTCGGACCGCTGGCGAAATTCTCCGAGACCATCGTCGCCGCCGTGCGTGACACGAAAGCGCTGAAGGTCGCGAGTGATGCTCTCCTTCTGGTCATCAAGGGTCTCGCGGCCGGGTTCGTCGTGATCGGCACGCTCGCCGCGACTGCCGGGAAGATCATCGGCGGGACAGCTGCGGCGCTGGCCGCCCTCATCAGCCGTGACTTCGCCGGCGCGAAGAGCATCGTCGAGCAGATGGGGAAGGACATCGGCTCGATCAACGAGAAGTCGAGAAAGCTGCTGAGCGACTTCTTCAAGCCCGTGGCGTACGTCCCGGAAAACAGTCCTGCGGGCTTCTTCCGAAAGGTCGCGGACACCGTGAGCAGGCCCGGCACCGCCGGCGTGTATTCAGACGTCGCGCAGGGTGCGACAGTCAAGACGGCGTTCGGAACCGGCTTCTCCTCGACTCAGGCCCTCATCGGAAGCGCCCGAGGCGATGTCACGAAGCGCGTTGAGCTGATCGAGCAATCGCTGAAGTCGGAGGAGCAGCTCGTCCAGGAATCGTACGACCGTCGCCTGGCGACTATCGATGCGGCGGAGGCGTTGCAGATTCAGACACAGACCGACTACGGCGAACTTCGCAAGCAGCTCGAGGCACAGCGCGAAGTGGAGCTGACGCAGATCCACGAGCGCGCCGCGCGTGCCCGGTACCAGCAGCTGCAGATCTACAACAGCCTCAGCCTCAGCTCGATGCAGTTCTTCTTCTCGCAGATGGGCGGTCTCATGCAGACCAAATCGCGCGCGCTGTTCGAGATCGGAAAGGCGGGGGCAATCGCCGAGACGATAGTCCAGACGTACCGGGCGGCGCAGGGCGCGTACGCCGCGCTTGCCGGGATTCCGTTTGTCGGCCCGGCTCTGGGAGCTGCCGCCGCGGCCGCCGCGATCGCAGTCGGTTTCGCGCGGGTACAGGCGATCCGTGCCACGAGCTTCGGTGGCGCGTCCGGGTCCCCCGTGCTGTCCTCCGGCGGCACGTCCGGACCGGTCGTCTCGAGTGGCGCCGGGGTAGCGGTTCCGGCTCAACCGTACACACCGGCGAGCCTCGCGACGCCGCAGAAGGTCGTGAATCTGACGCTCCAGGGGTCGGCGTTCTCCGCCAACACCATCCGCAACGAGCTGATCCCGCTGCTCAACGACGCACTCGGGGACGGCGTGCAGCTGAACGTGAGTTCAAAGTAGATACCGTGATCCGTGGCTTTGCTCACACCGACCAGGAGGCGCTGTGAGCGGAAAGCCACGGACTGTGCGCCCGCTCGATCGGACTTCGAGGGGCGGCGTTGTCGAACTTCATCCGAAGCGGGGGCCAGAACTGGCGCACGAGCTGCTCAGCTTGCTCGTCATCGTGCTTTCCAGAGGCGGGATTCGGGAAGAGATAGCGCTATCCGCTGCGAAGTCCGCCTTGAGCGAGGTCCTTGCGAAGTTTGGCGGGAATCGGGTCTGGTTTCCGCGCCTTCGCGAGGTGAATGGCCGGCTGTCGTGGTTCGAACTGGACGAGACCGACGATCAGATCGCGATGGCCTGTCGCACCTCCGACCTCTCTGAGGTGGGGCGCGAATTCGGTCTGACCGAAGACGCCGTGAGAGCCGTTGCCGCGCGGGTCGCCATCGAAGAGCGGGCAGCGCGTCAGGCCGGCGTATCCGTCGAGCACGTCATCGGCAGGGAATTCCGTGGTGACTCCCGGAATGGCAAACGGGCTCGCCGAAGAAGGTAGAATTTTCCGCCACAGCAATGGCTTTCCGTGGGGTGGAAGGAATTCGGGCTCGAAATTGTTCCACTGCGCGCCACACCGTGTCGGTAGGCGGAATCGCTGGAATTCGCGTTTTCGCGATTTTCGCGCGATTTTTTTCGCGGCGCGCTTCACCGCGCCTGCCGGGCCCGGGAATACGCCACGTCCAGGATGATCCTGTCGCGGTGAGTCGTGTCGAAACACGCGGGTGGTACAAGAGCGCGGCCGATCCGCGGGGCCTGGTATCGGTGCGGAGCCTGATGCGGGCTTTCGGCGCAGGCCATCGGGTCGGCAGCGGCGAGGCGCGCCGGTCGGACAGGAGCAGGGGGAGTGCGTGGACGATACGACCGGGCAGGTGATGCTCTGGTGGCGGCTGCTCTGTGGGGCGGCAGTGGTCAACCTCGTCGCGTGGGCGGTTTCCGCATGGTGGCTCCGCACGCGCGTGGCTGCCCTGCCGAAGGCCGTGGCTGCGAACCGCCGCATCCTTCTCTGGCTCTCGGCGGCGTACGTGCTCGGCTGCGGGTTCCGTTCCGTTTTCCCCATGGTCGACGTCGCGAGGATGTGCCTGCACGGGACGTGGATATCGCGGATCTTCGTGGGAAGGTCCGTCGCGACGGTGGCCGAGGTGTGCTTCGCCGCGCAGTGGGCGATCCTGCTCGGAGAGGCCGCGGCGTCGACGGGAAGCCGTTTCGTGGGGCTGGCCGCGCAGGCCGTCATCCCGCTGATCGTGATGGCCGAGGTCTTCTCGTGGTCCGCCATCCTCACGACCGACAACCTGCTGCACGCGGTCGAAAACTCGCTGTGGACGCTGGTCGTGATCCTGGCCGTCTCGGCCTTCCTGTCGGTACGGTCGCGCCTCGAACCGCGGGCGCGCCGCGTGGTGGCTGCCGTGGCCCTGGTCGGTCTCGCCTACGTCGCGTTCATGGTCGCCTGCGACGTGCCCCTCTACATCCGGCGCTGGCACGCAGACATCATCGCGGGGCACACGTATCTCTGGCCCGGCGAGGGGCTCGCGACCGCCTTGCGTCGCTGTGTCGTGGTCCGTGACTGGAGCCGCTGGCGGGACGACGCGTCGTGGCTCACGCTGTATTTCACGGTGGCCGTGTGGTTCAGCGTGGGACTCGTGCACGTCCCGCCACTGCGGGGATCCGGCACCCGGGACTGAGTTTGCATACAGGGCCGGCAGGCCGGCGAGGGCCTTTCGGGCTTGTCCGGAAAGGCTTTTCCGGGCATACTTGCGTGTCGGATCTTACGGGTGGGCGTTTCTTGCAGACCGGTCAATGGACGGCAGTGGATCGACTGCGGTGTCGCTGGCCGCACGTGGCGGCGTTTTCGGGCGAACGTTTTCCGATCGTCGTGCCGACCGGACCCGATCGCGTGCCGGGGCACATTCCCGGGCATGCGGGATCCGCGTGTGGCAGGTGGCACGATAGAGTGGTTCATTGATTCCGGGCTTCGTCGCGGCCCAGGCTGGCGGCCGGAACCTTTCAGCCCACTTCTCATCCATCCTGAAACAGGGCCTGGCGTCCTGTCGCAGGAACCATAAGGTCACTTCAGGCATCGCGGCGGCTTCAGGGCCGTCACGCGCTTCGATCGATTCCGGGCAATGGCCAGTCAGTGGCCGGTTCCGGGTGGCGGGCGGGCATCCCGCCTTTTCGACGACATCCCCCGCGGCGTGGGTTCACGCGCGAGCGGGGCGGCATTCCGACGATCACGTGCGTTCCGGGTGGGCCGGGACGCTGGAGGGAGATCCGATCGACTCACGCGCTTGCGCGACGCGATCAGACCTCCCTCGGGAACATTTTCAACCTGCGGAGAAATGACATGGCAAGAGAGGAACTCATCGAGATGAAAGGCGTGGTGGCCGAGGTGCTGCCGGATTCCCGGTATCGGGTCACGCTGGAAAACGGGCACAAGCTGGTCGCCTACACGTCGGGCAAGATGCGCAAGCATCACATCCGCATCATCGCGGGAGACAAGGTGTCGCTCGAGATGTCGCCCTACGATCTGAGCAAGGGACGGATCACCTTCCGGCACATCGAAGGTCGCGGCGCGCCGCCTGCCCGCCGCACGCACTGACCTGTTATTCGGCCCGCTGACCCTCGCCGTGGAGCGATGCCGTGGAACCGCCGTTCGACCTCTCCGGGAGGGGGAGGGCAGGATGCCGGATCGCCGGTGACCCGGAGCGGTCCGCGGTCGATGCGGCCGCGTCCACCGCCGATGCGGTGCCTGCTTCGACATGGCGGCGATGAATGCGCCCGTCCGGAAGCTGCTCGGAATGTGGTGCCTGGCATCCCTTGCCATCCATCTGCCGTGGGAAATCGGGCACCTTCCGCTCTACACGGTGTGGCGAACAGGGTCGATTCCCGAACTCGCCTTCGACGTTGCGCACTGCACGATCGGTGACGCGCTCATTTCCCTCTGCACGTTCGTGGCTGCCGGGGCCGTCCTCCGGTCCATGTGCTGGCTGCTGACCCGCCCGCTCGCCGGCGCGGGGCTGGTGACGCTCCTCGGTACCGGTTACACGCTCTTCAGCGAGTACCGCAATGTCTACCTTCTCCACGCGTGGGGCTACTCGCCGCTGATGCCCCGGGTTGCCGGCATCGGCGTCACGCCGCTCCTTCAGTGGCTGATCCTGCCCGGGTTGACCGTCCTGCTGGTTCGCCGCCTGTGGCTGCGAGGTGCGCAGACGGGGTCCCGGCACGCAACGAACCGCACGCCCCGTTGAAGGATCGTTCGCCGGCCGCGTTTCCGGTCAGTCGGCGTCGGGAAGGCGGACGCCGTTCCTGAGCAGGGCCTCGGCCTCCGCGGCACGGAGCGGGGCGGCAAGCAGAAATCCCTGCACGGCGTCGCACCGCTCCGCCAGCAGGAACCGGAACTGCGCCTGTCTTTCCACGCCTTCCGCTATCACGGAGAGGCCGAGGTGATGGGACATTGCGAGGATCGAGCGCGCGATCGCGACCGAGTTCGCGTCGCCTGGCAGATCGCGCACGAAGGACCGGTCGATCTTCAGGTGCGAAAGCGGAAGATCCTTGAGATAGGCGAGTGAGGAGTATCCCGTACCGAAATCGTCGACGGCGAACTCGACGCCCATCGCCTGCAGTTCCCGGAGTACCGCGCGACTTGCGGCGATGTTCTCCATCATCAGACCCTCGGTGATCTCGAGTTCGAGTGCATCCGCCGGCAGTCCCGACGTGTCTAGCGCCGCGCGGATCGTCTCTGCCAGGTTCGTGAGACGGAACTGGCGGGCGGAAATGTTCACCGCGACGCGTGCGTGGGGAATGCCGGCCGCGCGCCATTCCCGGCACTGACTGCATGCTTCCTGCAGCACCCATTCCCCGATGCTCGCGATCTGGCCGGTTTCCTCGGCGATCGGGATGAAGATGCTGGGCGAGATCATGCCTTCTCGCGGATGATTCCAGCGCAGCAACGCTTCCACGCATCGCACCTGTCCGGTGCGCACGTCGACCTGCGGCTGATATTCCAGGTGGAACTCCCCGCGTCCGATCGCACGGCGCAGGTCCGTCGCGAGCATGAGCCGATGTTCGATCCGCAACTGGAGTTCGTGCGAATAGAACTGGTAGTTGTTGCGACCGCTCGACTTCGCCTGGTACATCGCCGCATCCGCCTGCTTGAGCAGAGTGTCCGCATCGGCGTCGCCGATCGGATAGAGCGTCGCGCCGATGCTCGCGGTCACGAAGACTTCGGTGTCGGCGACCTTCAGGCTGCGCGAGAGCTCCGTGAGGAGCTTGTCGAGCACGACCTGCAGGCGCTCGAAACTCTCGAGGTCCTCGATCAGCACCGTGAACTCGTCGCCCCCGAGGCGGGCAACGGTGTCCTCCGAGCGGAGGCATTCCCCCAGTCGCATGCCGACCTGCCGCAGGAGATCGTCGCCGGCGGAATGTCCGAGGCTGTCGTTGATGTCCTTGAAGTTGTCGAGGTCGATGAACAGGACCGCGAGCAGGGTGCCGTGGCGTGTCGCGCGGTGCATGGCCAGATTCAGGCGGTCGCGGAACAGGTCGCGGTTCGGCAGCCCCGTGACGGGATCGTAGTGCGCGAGGTGTGCGAGGTGAGCCTCGGTCCGCTTGCGCTCGCTGATGTCGCGCGCGATCCCCGACAGGTAGAGCAGCCCCCCGGCCGGACTGCGGTGGGCGATCACCATCTGGGACATCGGACACTCCGCCTCGCCCCGGGCGAGAACTGCGGTCTCGCCGAGCCAGATCCCGTCGCGGATGGCCGACGGGATGGCTTCCTCCTGCATGAGCGTGGCGGTCCAGGATGGGTAGTAGTCCTCGAGCCGTACCCGCGAGACGTCTTCCTGGGCATCGATTCCGAAGAGGCGCCTGCCGGCGCCGTTCAGAAACCGGAGCCTGCCCGATGGGCTCGCGGTCCAGACGACGTCGGTCGTCGCTTCGAGGATCGCGACGAGCTGGCGACGTTCCTGCTCGGCGTGATTGCGCCCGATGGCGTAACGGATCGCTCGCACGAGCGCGTCAGTCGACAGACCGTCCTTGACGAGATAGTCTTGGGCGCCGAGCGCCACGGCTTCGAGGGCGCTCGACTCGTCGTGGAGGCCCGTGATCAGAATCACCGGAACCCCGGGTGCCCGGTCGTGGAGCGCCCGGAAGGTGTCGAGCCCCCGGCTGTCGGGGACATTCAGGTCGGAGAGAATCAGGTCGAACTGCCCGTCGGGGAGGAGATCGAGCGCATCCGCGAGACAGTCCGCCGCCGTGACGGAGTAGTCGTCGGGATCGACGTCCGAGAGCATCGCACGCAGGAGATGAAGATCACCGGGATTGTCTTCGAGCACGAAGACCCGGATCGTGCTGGTCGTGAGTGGCTGCAGCAAAGGAATCGCGCGTCGGTACCCAGTATTCAGGAACCGAATATACCGCGATTCATCGCGCGCGAGACGTGAACGCGCGTGCGCACGTCCTGCGGGACACGGTGCACAGGGCTGTCGGCCTGCTACTCACCGCCTTCGACGGGGTAGCCGCTCGCGCGCCAGCGAAGCATCCCTCCGGACAGGTTCGCGACCTCCCGATAGCCGGACTTCTGCAGGATGACGACCGCCTGGGCGGACCGTGCACCGGACCGGCACACGGTCACGATCGGGCGGTCCTGCGCGAGTTCCCGGCTGCGGCCGACCAGTTCGCCCAGGGGGATGAGACGGGCGCCGCGGATGTGTCCGAGCGGCCCGGAGTATTCCGCGGGCTCGCGCACGTCGACGAGCTGCACGCGGGCGGCCACGTCCTCGAATGCCTGCGGCGCGAGTTCCCAGATGCCCGCGAACGTGTAGGTCAGCTGGGCCCAGTCCTGAGCGTCCAGCGCGTCCACGGCGCCGTCCTTGCGCCCGCATCGCAGGTTGGCCGGCACCGCCACGTCGATCTGCTTCGGGTGAGGCAGGTTCAGGTTGGTCATGTAGCCCGCGAAGTCGTCCTCTCCTATCTCGCCTCCGAGGCGGGGATTGAAGCGGCGTTCCTCGGCGACGCTCGTGACCGTCAGGCCGCGGTAATCGTGCGCGGGGTAGAGGAGACACCGTTCCGGCAGCGTGAAGAGCTGGGTGTGGACCGAGCGGTACATGACGCGCGGATCTCCCTGCTGGAAATCCGTGCGGCCGCTTCCCCGGATGAGGAGGCAGTCGCCCGTGAACGCCATCGACTCGTCGTCGAGCACGTAGGTCATGCACCCGTCGGTGTGCCCGGGCGTGGCACGCGCGGTGAGGAAGCGGCTTCCGAATCGCACGGTGTCCCCGTGATCGAGGTAGCGGTCCGCGCCCTCGGCTCTCGACGCACGGCCGAGCGTGATCGCGCTGCCGAACTGGCGCTTCAGCAGCCAGGCGCTCGTGACGTGGTCCGCATGCACGTGGGTCTCGACGGAGGCCACGAGCTTCAGGCCCAGCTCGTTCAGGAGGGCGGCGTCGCGCCGCGCCTGCTCGAAGACCGGATCGATCAGCACGGCCTCGCGCGAGCGGTCGTCCCCCAGGAGATACGTGTAGGTGGAGGACTGGGGGTCGAAGAGCTGTCGGAAGATCAGCATGGGCTCAGCGCTGCGCGAGGGAAGGAGCGGAAATCACGGTCAGGCGTTCATCATCCGTCGGTGCCCGGAGGTGCGGGCCGCCCGGTCGTGTCGCACACCGGGCGGGCCGTACCGGACCTCACTTGGGTTGCGGCGTGACCCTGAGGTAGGGCTTGATCGTCTTCCAGCCACCCGGAAACTTCTGCTTCGCCTGTTCGTCGGAGACCGTCGGCGGGATGATGACGTCGTCCCCGTTCTTCCAGTTGACGGGCGTGGCGACCTGGTGTCTGGCCGTGAGCTGGATGGAATCGAGCACGCGCAGCACCTCGTCGAAATTGCGGCCCGTGCTCATCGGGTAGACGAGCATGAGCTTGATGCGCTTGTCCGGTCCGATCACGAACACGGTCCGCACCGTCGCGTTGGTCGCCGCCGTGCGGCCCTCGGAGGTGGTGCCCGCATCGGCGGGGAGCATGTCGTAGAGCTTCGCGACCTTGAGTTCGGGATCGCCGATCATCGGATAGTTGACCTTGTGACCCTGCGTCTCCTCGATGTCGGCGGCCCACTTGCTGTGGTTGTCGACCGGGTCCACGCTCAGGCCGATGATCTTGCAGTTGCGCCTGTCGAACTCGGGCTTCAGCTTGGCCATGTAACCGAGTTCGGTCGTGCACACCGGGGTGAAGTCCTTGGGATGGGAGAAGAGGATCGCCCAGCCGTCTCCGATCCAGTCGTGAAAACTGATCTTCCCCTCGGTGGTCTCGGCCGTGAAGTCCGGCGCTTCGTCGTTGATGCGAAGTGACATTTGTTGCTCCTCTCGTTCAGATCGGGGTCCAGACGCCATCACCGGACGGTGACGGCGGTCGTGTCGTGTCGTGCCGCACCCCGGGGCGCGGGGCTGCGACGGGGGGCCGTACCCCTGACGGCATGTGCAATCCGGCCCGGCGCTCTGGGTGGACTGCGATCCGGATGGCGCCTTGCCGACGATGATATGACGTTTCCGATCGGGGACATAGGTGGGCCATCCCACCGTTCGAGTTCCGGGAGGGGTGGGGGTTCCGCCCCGTCGCACGCCGGGCGGTCGTCTCAGGCTGTTTCCGTCGGTCGCGCGCGTGTACCCGCGGGCGCTCCGCCCACCCATTCCTGGAGCTTCTCGAGGGAGATGTAGACGACCGGCGTGATGTACAGCGTGAGCACCTGCGAGACGAGGAGACCCCCGACCACGGCGATGCCGAGCGGCTGCCTCGACTCGGCGCCCGCGCCGATGCCCAGCGCGATCGGCAGGGTGCCCATCAGGGCCGCCATGGTCGTCATCATGATGGGACGGAAACGCACCAGCGCTGCCTCGTGAATCGCGTCGCGCGCGCTCCTGCCCGCGCGGCGGCGTGCCTCGATCGCGAAGTCGATCATCATGATCGCGTTCTTCTTGACGATGCCGATCAGCATCACGAGCCCCACGAATCCGAACATGTCCAGATCCAGCCCGAACAGCTTCAGCGACACGAGTGCCCCGAGGCCCGCGGCAGGAAGGCCCGACAGGATCGTGAGCGGGTGCACGAAGCTCTCGTACAGGATCCCGAGGACCAGGTAGATCACGAACACGGCGATGAGCAGCAGCAGTCCCATGCCCCGGAGCGAACTCTCGAACGCCTGGGCGGATCCCTGGAACGTCGCGTTGAGGGTGGGGGGCGCGCGCAGGTCGGACATGAGCTCCCGGACGGCCGCGACGCCCTGGCTCAGGGCCATGCCGGGGGCGAGGTTGAACGACACCGTCACGGACGGCAGCTGCCCGAGGTGGCTGATCACGAGCGGGCCGACCGTCGGCTTCATCGTGCCGAGCGCGGAGAGCGGGACGAGCGCACCGGTCGAGCTTCGCACGTGGAGCAGGGAGAGGGCGGCGGGGTCGAGCTGGAATCGGGGGAGCAGTTCCAGGATGACCCAGTACTGGTTGGCCGGCGTGAAGATCGTCGAGGCCTGGCGGGACCCGTACGCGCTGTAGAGCGCGTTCTCGATCTGCCCGGGCGTCACGCCCAGGGAGGCCGACTTGTCGCGGTCGATGTCCAGCAGCACCTGCGGGTTCCTGATCTGCAGGTCCGTCGTCACGTCCTGGAAGCCCGGCAGGCCGCGCATGCGCTCCTCGATCACGGGCGTCCACTTGTAGAGCTCGTCCGTGTCGGCGTCCTGCAGCGTGAACTCGTACTGGCTCTTCGTGAGGTGACCGCTCAGGCGGATCGAGGGCAGGTTCTGAAGGTAGACCTTGATGCCCGGGATCGACTGGAGCTTCGGCCTGAGCCGCTTCATGACCTCGTCCGCGCCTGGCCGCTCGTCGCGCGGCTTCAGCCGGATCAGGATGCGGCCGAGGTTCAGCGACTGGCTCGAGCCGCCGACGCCCATGAACGCCATGGTCGCGTCGACGGCAGGATCCGTGCGCACGAGGGCGGCGGCCTCCTGGTGGAGCTTGTACATGGCGTCGAACGAGATGTCCTGCGCGGCTTCGGTGAACGCGAAGAGCTGCCCGACGTCCTCGCTCGGCAGGAAGCCCTTCGGCATCGTCGCGAGCAGGTAGCCCGCCAGCACCGTGAGGCCGACGAACGCCGCGAGGCAGGTCTTCGGGAAGGCGAGCGTGCCGCGCAGCGACCAGTCGTAGCCCGCGCGCATGCCGTCGAAGACCTTCTCGAGCGCGTGATAGAGGCGCCCGTGCCGCACGGACGCGGACGGGCGCAGCATCCGCCCGCACAGCATCGGCGTGAGCGTGAGCGACACGAAGCCGGACACGAGGATCGCCGCGATGATCGTGACCGCAAATTCGTGCAGCAGGCCGCCGAGCACGCCGCGCATGAACAGGACGGGGATGAAGACCGCCGCGAGCGAGACGGTCATGGAGACGATGGTGAAGGAGATCTCGCGCGAGCCCTCCAGGGTCGCCTGCAGGCGCGACTTGCCCATCTCCAGGTGCCGCGTGATGTTCTCGAGCATCACGATCGCGTCGTCGACGACGAAGCCCACGCAGAGCGTGAGCGCCATGAGCGAGAGGTTGTTCAGCGTGAACCCCATCACGTACATGACGGAGAACGTGCCGACGATGCTGATGGGCAGCGCGAGATTGGGGATCAGCGTCGCGGACAGGTTGCGCAGGAACAGGAAGATCACGAGCACGACCAGCGCGAGCGCGAGCAGCAGCGTGAACTGCACGTCGTGGACGGCCTCGCGGATGGACTGCGAACGGTCGTAGACCACCTCGACGTGAACGCCCGGGGGAATCTGCTCGCGAAAGACGGGCAGCAGGTCCCGCAGGCGGTTCACGACTTCCACGGTGTTTGCCCCCGGCTGACGGCGGACCGCGACGAGAATGCCGCGCTTGTCGTTGTACCAGGCGGCCTGCTTGTTGTCCTGCACGCTGTCGATGGCCGTGCCGATGTCGCGGATGCGCACCGGCGCACCGTTGCGGTAGGACACGATCACGTTCCGGAAGCCTGCGGCATTCGTGAGCTGGCCGGTCGATTCGACCGACGTGGCCCGGTGCGTCCCGTCGAGCGTGCCCGTGGGCAGGTTCACGTTGTGCTGCGCGATCGCCTGCTCGACCTCGTCGATCCCGATCCCGCGCGCCGCCATGGCCTCGGGGTCGACCTGCACGCGCACCGCGTACTTCTGCGATCCGTACACGTCGACCTGTGCGACGCCGAGGATCGTCGACATCCTCTGGGCCATGAGCGTCTCGGCGTATTCGTTCACGCGGGACATGGGAAAGACGTCCGACGACAGCGAGACGTAGAAGATGGGCCGGTCCGCCGGGTTGATCTTCCGGTAGGTGGGCGGCGTGGGCATGTCGGGCGGCAGGTCGCGCGTGGCGCGCGCGATCGCGGTCTGGACGTCCTGCGCCGCCGCGTCGATCGCCCGGTCGAGCGAGAAGAGCAGCGTGATCTGCGTCGTGCCCTTCGCGCTCGTCGAGGTCATCTGATCCAGGCCGGCGATGGCCGAGAACTCGCGTTCGAGCGGTGTCGCCACGGCCGACGCCATGGTTTCCGGGCTCGCGCCGGGCAGGCCTGCGCTCACCTGGATCGTCGGAAAATCGACGTTGGGCAGCTCGGCCACGGGCAGCTGGCGGTATGCGATCACGCCGAACGTGAGGATGCCGATCATGACGAGCAGCGTCATGACGGGCCTGTGGACGAAGATCCGGGAGAGATTCATCGGGTCGCGTCCGCGGTCAGGACGATTTCACGGCGACCTTCGCGCCGGGCGTGAGGCGCAGTTGCCCGTTCGTCACCACGGTCTCGCCGTCCTTCAGGCCCGACGCGATGACGGACTCCTCACCCTCCGTGCGATCCACGGTCACGGGGCGCATCTCGACCGTCGAGTCGGGATGGACCACGTAGACGTACTGGCCTTTCGGGCCGTTCTGCACGGCTTCCGCGGGCACGACCACGGCGTTCGCCTGTTCGGCGAGCGTCATCGTCACGTTCGTGTACTGCCCGGGCCAGAGCCGGCGATCGGCATTCGCGAAGCGGGCCCGCAACCGGATCGTGCCGGTCGCGACGTCCACGGCGTTGTCGATGAACGTGAGTTCGCCGGCACTGCCCGGACCGGTGTCTCCGGAAGGTACGGCTTCCACGGGCACGGACCCCGCGGCGAGTGCACGGCGAATGGCCGCGAGGTGCTGCTCGGGCACCGTGAAGCTCACGAAGCCCGGCGCGATCGTGTTGATCGTGACCATCGGCTGCGTGTCGTTCGCCTTCACGGTGTTGCCGAGCTGTGCGGCGACCTTGCCCGCCCGTCCGCGGGTGGGTGCCGTGATGCGGGTGTAGGAAAGCTGTACGCGTGCGGAGGCGAGCGTGGCCTCGTCCGCGGACACCGTGGCGCGCGCGGCGTCGGCGTCCGTCCGGATCTGGTCGTACGCGTCCGAGGAGACGAAGCCCTTCGCGAGCAGGTCCCGATAGCGCTCCCGTTTCGCCTCGCCGTTCTCGAGTATCGCGCGGTCCCGGGCGAGGTCGGCCTCGAGGCGGCGAACCTGGGCGCGCAGGTCCCTGGCATCGAGTTCGAAGAGCAGCTGACCCCGCGCGACGTCCTGGCCGTCCGCGAGGTGCACCGCGGTCACTTCACCGTCGATCCGGGACTTGACGGCGACCGTGTTGGAGGGCTCGACCGTACCGAACGTGCGCACGCGCACGGGCATCGTCTTGACGACGACGCGGGCGGTCAGCACCGGGATCGCGGCCTTCGCGTGCGTCGGGGTCGCGGCGTCCGGTGGCGAGGACCCGCCGGAACATCCCGCGAGGACGACGATGATGCTCGCGAGCAGATGTCCGGTCACTCTCCGGAGGAGGGCCGGCACGGGAGGAATGGGGCGGCGACGATCCATCGGGCGATTGTCCCGCATTTTCCGGCGGATCGAACGGATCGACTGTGATGCACGCCCGGGGATCACGACCGCATCCTGTGCACCGTGCGACACGAAGGCTGCCAGCAGGGTCGCGGGCATGCGCGGAACCTCCCCGGCGCGCCGCGGACCGGGTAGTCTTGCGCACCCCAGGAACGGAGACACCCGATGTCCGATTCGACCTACTTCTACGAGCCCGCGCGCGGCCACGGGCTGCCGCACGACCCCCTGAACGCGATCATCGCCCCGCGGCCGATCGGCTGGATCTCGTCTCGTGACCCCGCCGGGACCCTGAACCTGGCGCCCTACAGCTTCTTCAACGCGTTCAACTACCGGCCGCCGATCATCGGTTTCGCGAGCACGAGCTACAAGGACACCGTCCGCAATATCGAGCAGACCGGGGAGTTCGCGTGGAATCTCGTGACGCGCCCGCTCGCCGAACGCATGAACGCGACGTCCGCGACGGTTGCACCCGACGTCGACGAATTCGCGCTCGCGGGGCTCACGCCGGTTGCGTCGCGCGTGATTTCCGTCCCGCGCGTCGCCGAGACCCCGGTGTCCTTCGAATGCCGGCTGTCGCAGGTCTTGCGGCTGCGGGGCGCCGACGGCCGGGAAGTCGACACCTGGCTCGTGCTCGGCGAGGTGGTGGGCATCCACATCGACCGCTCGCTGCTCGTCGACGGGATCTACCAGACGGCCGCGGCACATCCCGTGGTGAGGGGAGGCGGACCTTCGGACTACTTCGAGATCGGCGAGGCGGCGCTGTTCAGGATGGTGCGTCCCGGCTGAAGTCCCCACGGGGAACGGGGGCGTACCGGGGCCGGAACCCGGGCGCGCACGCAATTGCGTCGCGCCGCGACCGGCAGAACCGTGAAGGTTTCGTGCGCGTGGCCGTTATAGCCTGTCGACGACCATCAGTCGTGGCCGCACGACACCGTTTCGCTCACCAGCCGATGCCCGAAACCAACACGCAGAAGATCGGACGCTTCCCCATCCTGAAGGTGCTCGGACGAGGATCGCAGGGTGCCGTCTATCTCGGCAAGGATCCCGACCTCGACAGGCTCGTCGCGATCAAGCTCGTCGCGGAAATTCGCCAGCCTGGGGCAGACACGGCGGCCGTGTCGCCCCAGGCGCGCAATCTCGCGCGGCTGCGGCATCCGAACATCGTCGCACTCTACGAGGCAGGGCGGCTCCACAACTTCACCTATCTCGTGTTCGAGTATCTCGAGGGCACGGCGCTGCGGCGGGAACTCGAGACGCGCGGGTCGCTTCCGCTGCCCGAGGCGTACAGCACGATGGTGCAGGTCACGGACGCGATGGCCTATGCCCACGCCAAGGGCATCCTGCACCTCGACCTCAACCCGAACAACATCATGCGCGACGGGACGGGCAAGCCACGGATCGTGGACTTCGACCTCTCGCGTACCGTCGGCAGGCCGGAGAAGAAGGCCGACTTCATCGCGGGTACCGTCTCCTACATGGCGCCGGAGTACTTCACGACGGGCGACGTCGACACCCGGGCGGACGTCTACGCGCTCGGGCAGATCTTCTACGAACTGCTGACGGGCCGGCGGGCCATTCCCCTCACCTCGAACGAGGTCATGGTGGCGCAGATCCGGCACTGCGAGACGGATCTCGGCCCCCTGGCCGCGATCGACCCCGGCGGTCATTTCGCCGAGGTGATCCGCCGGGCGACTCACAAGAACGTCGACGAACGCTACGCGAACGCGCGCGAGATGCACGAGGCCCTGCTCGCGGCGTGGGCGCGCACGGACGTCTCCACCGGTCAGGACAGGGTTGCGCTGCACGGTACCGTCGCCTACGTGCTGAAACGGATCGAGAGGCGGGGAGATTTTCCCGCGGTCTCCCGTACCCTCGCCGAAGTCAACCAGCTGACGAGCCCGGATTCTTCGTCGCCGGTCTCGCGCCTCACGAACGTGGTGCTGCGCGACTACGCCCTGACGAACCGCCTGCTCAAGATCGCGAACTCGTCGCTGCACGCGCGCGCTTCGGGCAGAGTGAAGACCGTGAGCGACGCGATCAGCCTTCTCGGGCTGCAGCAGGTCAGGACGACCTGCAACGGTCTCGCCTGCTTCGGGCACTTTGCCGGCCGCCGTCAGGACCATCGTCTGCGCGAGGAGTCCATCTGCGCGTTCGTCACCGGTCTCATCGCACGACACCTCGCGGCGCAGAGCCGGATGCCGGGCGTCGAGGAGGCATTTCTCGCCGGGATGCTCTACAGCCTCGGACGCATGCTCGTGCTGTTCTATTTCGCGGACGACTCCGAGGAGATCGGCGAACTCGTCGCCGGCGGTGCGGACGAAGAGGAGGCGGCGCGTACCGTGCTCGGCATCACCCTGGCCGAGATCGGGTGGGCCGTGGGCCGGGTGTGGGGGCTCCCGCAGGTCGCGCTCGACTGCATGGACTGCCGCGATGCGGAGCAGTCACCCGCCCGTGATCCGAAACTTCGGGCAATCGTCCGTCTCGCGCGGGAACTGGTGTCTGTGGACGTCGACCGGGATACCGATCATGCGCGCCTTCTCGCAGTGGCCGAAGCCCTCTCGCCGGACCGGAACCCGGGGTTCGCATCGCTGCATGCGCTGCTGGCAGCCGCACTGGAGAAATTCCGTCTCTTCGCCCCGGCTCTCGAAGTCGACGTGACACGAAGCCCGAGCGTGCAGCGCATCGAGCGGTGGCTCGCCGAGTTCGCTCCGCCTGCGGAAGCGCCAGCCGGATCCGCGGACGCCCTGTCCGCCTGAGTCCTGCCCCGGCGTCCGGCGTGTTCGTCCGGCCACTCGCGTCGGGGAACGAATCGCGCGGCCGCCGGTTCCGGCGCCCCCGGGCCTGGCGTCGCGCAGGAATGCGGCCATAATCCGGCGCTTTCCAGTTTTTCACGGACATCGTTCATCGTGACGACACGAGAGCCATTGGAGACCTTCGACTACGTGATCGTCGGTGCCGGCGCGGCAGGGTGCCTGCTCGCGAACCGGCTCACCGCCGACGGCCGTACGACGGTCTGCCTGCTCGAGGCGGGCCCGCGGGACACGAACCCGTTCATCCACATCCCGGCCGGTTTCATCCGCATCGGCTACAACCCGCGGTACACGTGGCCGCTGCACACCGAACCGGGTGAGGGCACCGCGGGACGCCGCATCCTGCTGATGCAGGGGCGCACGCTCGGCGGATCGAGTTCGATCAACGGGTTCAACTACACCCGCGGCCAGACCGGGGACTACGACGAGTGGGCCGCTCTGGGCAACCGGGGCTGGTCGTACGCGGACGTGCTGCCCTACTTCCGGCGCACCGAGCGGCGTGTCGGGAAGGCCGACTCCCGCTACCGGGGAAAGGATGGCGCGCTGCCGATCACCGACTGCGACTGGCGCCATCCGCTGTGCGACGCGTTCATCGAAGGTGCCGCGGCGATGGGCATTCCGCGGGACACGGACTACAACGGCCCTCGGCAGGAAGGCGTCGGCTACTACCAGCGGTGGATCCATGAAGGACGTCGCGTGAGTGCCGCGAAGGCATTCCTGCACCCTGCCACGTCCCGCGCGAACCTGAGCGTACGCACGGGCGCGCACGCCACCCGCATCACGTTCGAGGGCAGGCGCGCGACGGGTGTCCGGTACGTCCGGAGCAGGGGAGGCGACGAACTGAGCGTGCAGGCCGCGCGCGAGGTCATCGTCTGTGCGGGCGCCACGCACACCCCGCAGCTGCTCCAGCTCTCGGGCGTCGGACCGGGTGAGCTGCTGCAGCGTCTGGGCGTGCGACCCGTGCACGTGCTCGCGGGTGTCGGCGAGAACTACCGCGACCACATGATGGTGCGCTCGATCGTGAGGGTGAAGGGGGTCGAGACCATCAACAGCACGGCGCGCGGCTGGCGTCTCGTGCGCGAGATCGTCAAGTGGTCTCTCGGTCGGCCGAGCATCCTCGCGATCAGTCCGTCGGTCGCCTATGCCTTCTGGCGCTCGCGCGAGTCCGTGGGGCGTCCCGACCTGCAGTTCCACTTCTCGCCCGGCAGCTATGCGTCGGGCCTTACGGGCATGCTGGACTCGTTTCCGGGCATGACCCTGGGCTTCTATCAGTTGCGCCCGGAGAGCACCGGATTCGTACGCGCGCGGACCGCGGATCCCTTCGACGATCCCGCGATCCAGCCGAACTATCTCGACGACGAGCGCGACCGGCGCGTCGTGGTCGACGCGCTGCGGCTCACACGCACGCTCCTGCACACCGCACCGCTCATGGCCTACCACGACCGGGACGAGGCGCCACCGGCGTCGGCGCAGTCCGACGAGGAACTGCTGGACTACGCGCGCGAGCGGTGCAGCACGGCCTGGCATCCCATGGGCACGTGCCGGATGGGGCCGGCGTCGGATCCGTCGGCGGTGGTCGACGACGAGCTCCGCGTGCGGGGCGTCGAGGGACTCCGGATCGTGGACGCGTCGATCATGCCGACGATGCCCTCGGGCAATACGGGGGCGCCGACAATGATGATCGCCGAGAAGGCGGCCGACCTGATCCGCGGGCGGGCGCCGCTGCCACCGGAGCATCCGGGGATCGACTGATCCCGCAGTGTGTTCCTGCCGCCGCTAGTGTCCGAACCCGGACCGGATCCAGTCCTCGCTCGTCACGCCTTCCGGGGGATTCACCACGTCGGCGGGATACACCGTGATGTCGGTGATCGTCATGTGCCCGTCGACCATCTTCGTGCGCCCGTACGCCGTCGGCTGTACGCCCTGGTGGCCGTGACCGAGCGCCATCCGTGTCGTGCCGCTCGGGGTCTCGAAGGCGAGTCCCTCGAAAGCCGAGATGATCGCTTCCGTGTCGGGGCGGGCGCCACCGGCAGCGGCGCGGGCGCGCTCGTAGGCGGCCTTCACGCCGAATATCGCCTGGGCCATGTGGTAGCACGTGAAGACCGGAGACATGTGGAAGCGCTTCTCGTACGCCGCCCGGAACCAGCGGTTCAGGGCATTGTCCGGGGCGAACTCCGCATGCGGCCCGCGTGCACCGACGATCGTGCCGTCGGGAATCTTGCCCTCGAGCCTGTGCAGTTCGGTCTCGCCCGCCGTGAGCACGACCGGGCTCTTCCGGAACAGCTCGCGCGGTGCCGCCTGCAGGATGAATGCCTCGAGATCGCCGCCCCACAGGCTCGTGTGGAGCAGATCCGGCCGGGATGCGAGCAGGGCCGAGATCTCGGTGCCGTACTGGCCCGCGAAGAGCTTCGGCATCTGGGAGTTCACGATCTCGACCTTCGGGTCGAGCTTGCGGATCGACGCCTCGAAGTCGCGCCACGAATCCTGGCCCCAGGCGTAGTTCTGGTTGATGCCCGCAATTCGCACGGCGTCGGGAAGGTGGTCCCGCACATATAGGGCAGCGCCCACGTTGTCCATCGTCGCGTGTGCGGCGGTCCGGAAGACGTAGTGGTAGGAGTGTTCCTCGAAGATCCGCGGTGTCCCGCAGTCGAAGAACACGGTGAGCGTCCTGAGTTCTTCCGCCGTGGGCGCCACCGCGAGGCAGCTCCCGCTCGACACGTATCCGATCACGAGGTCCACCTTGCGCTGCTGGACGAGTGCGCGGAACTGCGCGACGACGTTCGTGGTGCCCCCCGATTCGTCGATCGTGACGACCTCGATCGGGTTCCCGCCGAAGCCTTTCGTCTGATAGGGCGCAGGCACCGAGCCGGCCTCGAGGGCGTCGAAGATCAGATCGGCGGCATTCTTCGCGGGGATGCCGAACGGACCGGCGCCGGGCCCCGACAGGAAGGTCACGAGGCCGACACGGATCGGGCGTTCGCCCGCGGCAGCGGCCGGGACGGACGCAGTAAGGATGGAGACGAATGCGAGGAATGCAGCCGCCAGCCGAGCGATGGTCATGACAATTCACCTCCCGTCGTGTGTGTCCGTGTCGCGCAGGTCCGGGCGCAGGGCCCGTCCGCGGACGCGACGTCAGCCCGAGTACTGCGAGAACATCAGGCGATAGCTCTCGGCCATGGGTGACCCGATCGAGTCGAGGGACACCAGCAGATCGGCCGTGGCCAGATCGAGAACGGATTCGGACGTGCCTTCGATGACAATCGCCGCGGGGAGGGACCTGTCCTCGCCGCCGCGCAGGTGCGATTCCACGGTCTGCGCGGGTGCGTCTTCGGTCGCCGTGAGCAGGTGCGCGGCACAGATGTCCGCCTTGCGGGCGGCGGCTGCGAGCACGGCGTGGATGCGCGGAATGTCGGGTACGCCCGCGTTGTCGGCGAGCGGGATCAGGCCGAGGAACCCGCCGTCGAGATCGCCGAGTGACAGTTCGACACGCAGGACGCTGCGCGACATGTCCCGGAAGTTCGGCATCACGCGCCGTGTCCACGAGGTCGGGTTCGCGAGCCGTTCCTCGTATGCCTGACTGTGGAGCACGCCGGGAGAGTGCGTCTCGTACCAGGCCAGATAGCGCGGTTCACCCGATACGTGCTGAAAGCGGCGGCCGCGCAGGAAGCCCGGCAGCCCGACGCGTTCCGGCAGATGCTGACGCATGTACCACTCGTCGCACTCCGCGCGCGCTTCGGGGGTGATCGAGTGGGTGACGAGCAGGACCCCCTGACCGGGTTTCATCGTGCGGTGCGTCCGGCCGGTCAGGCGTCGTCGGGTGGCGAGGTGACCACGATGAAACGCAGGTCGGTCAGCCCGGTGTTGTAGATCGCGTGCTCGACGCCGGGCGGGATGAAGACGATGTCGTCCCGGCGGACGACCGTGCGTTCGCCCTCGATCTCCATGAGGCCCTCGCCGTCGAGCACGTGATAGACCTGTTCCTGGATCTTGTGGCGGTGCGGCGCGACATAGGCCCGCGGCTGGTACACCGATATGCGGTAGTCGAGAGCCTTCGCGCCGCAGGGTTCCGGACGCACGAGCATCTTCGAGAACGCGCCGCCGTAGTGCGCGGGCGGTTCGTCCCAGAGGACGGAGGCCGCGGGGCGTATCACCGCAGCGGGTTTGGCCGGTTTCTGCTTCGTCCTGGACTTCGCCATCCTGTGCTTCTCCTCTGAGATTGCCGCCGGGCGTGGCGGAGCGTCAGCGCGCCCGGAGCGCGGCGACGTAGGCCGCGAGTCCGCTGCGCATGTCGTGCTTCGGGTGCCAGCCCCACTCCTTTCCGGCACGCGTGACGTCGAGCGCTCCCTTGCGCACCATCACGAGCCCGTCGTTGAAACGCAGCGGCCCGTCACCCACGGTCAGCTTCGCACCGGGCACCAGCGACTTCACGATCTCGACGATCTCCCGCACGGTAGCACTCGTTCCGCTCGCGACGTGGTAGGCGTCGTGCGCGAATGCGTCCCGGTCGAGCGCGCAGAGCATCGCCGAGACCGCGTCGTCCACGTACGTGTGATCGATGGCCGTGTCGGCACCCCAGGGCACGTGCAGTTCGCGCCCCGCGAGGGCTGCGTCCACGAGGTTCTTCGGAATGCGGTTGCGCGGGAGTCCCGGACCGTAGACCCACGATGTCCTGAGGTTGATCACCTCGAGCCCGTGCAGGTCACGGTACGTCCGGCCGAGATGCTCGACCGCGACCTTGCAGATGCCGTAGGGCATGACGGGGTTCTGGGGGTGCGTCTCGTCGATCCGGTCGGCCTGGAACGCGCCGTAGGTCTCCTCCGAACTGATGTGGATGCATCGCGTGACGCCTGCGAGCCGCATGGATTCGAAGACGTTCAGGGAGCCCTCGACGTTCACGCGCACGACGTTGATCGGACTGCCGAGCGAGGAGAGCACCCCCACGATCGCCGCACAGTGCAGGACGGCATCGGGTCGGTGCGTGACCATCGCCTGCGCGACGTTCGCCATGTCGGTGATGTCGCCGGGCACGAGGGTGAGGCCGGGGGCAGCGTCGTCCGGGCCGAATGCGCCGAGCTGGGTGTCGAGTGCGATGACCTGGTCGCCGCGCGCCACCAGCGCACGCACCGCTGCCGCGCCGAGGAATCCGCCTGCTCCCGTGACGAGAATCTTCATGAGTGATCCGGGCTCTCTAGAGGTTGAAGACGACGAGACGTTGTTCGGTCATTTCCTCGATCGCGTAGCGTGGGCCTTCGCGGCCGATGCCGCTCGCCTTCACGCCGCCGTAGGCGAGCTGGTCCGTGCGCCAGGTCGAGGTCCCGTTCACGATGACACCGCCCACACGCAGCGCGCGAATCGCGCCGAAGGACACTTCGTTGGACTTCGTGAAGATGCCGGCCTGCAGTCCGTAGGGGCTCGCGTTGATCGCGTCGAACGCCTCACGAATGTCGCCGTAGGGGATCACGTTCACGACAGGGCCGAAGACCTCCTCGCACACCACGCGCATCGTGGGGTCCACTTTGGCGAGCACGGTCGGCTCGAATGCCGCGCCGTTCCGCTGTCCGCCCGTGACGATCCGGGCACCTGCCTCGACGGCCTCCCGCACCCACGCTTCCACGCGCTGCGCGGCATTCCCGTCGATCAGCGTGCCGACGTCCGTGGCCGGATCGAGCGGATCACCGAGTGTCATCTTCCGCACCTCGTCCGCGACGAGATCGAGAAACTGCGGGAACCGGCTCTCGTGCACGTACACGCTCTGCACGGAGATGCAGCTCTGGCCCGCGAGGCGCATCGAGTTGCGCGCGCACACCGTGGCGGCCGCCGGCAGATCGGCATCCTCGTGGACGATCGTTGCACCGTTGCCACCGAGTTCGAGCGCGACGCGTCTGAGACCGCTGGCCGCCTTGATCGCCGCACCTGCCCGGCTCGACCCGGTGAACGTGATGAAGTCCACCCTTGGGTCGGCCACGAGCGCCGCACCGACGTCCGCGCCGCCGTGCACGACATTCAGCATGCCGCGCGGTGCGCCGGCCTCGACGACGAGTTCCGCGAGGCGATGCACGATCAGCGGCGTCTGGGGAGGAGGTTTGAGCACCAGCGCGTTGCCGGCGGCGATGGACGGTGCGATCTTGTGCGCGGCGAGGTTGAAGGGCGCGTTGAACGGCGTGATCGCGGCGACCACGCCCACGGGGAAACGAAGCAGCATCGCGAGCTTGCCGGCGCCCATCGCGCTGCCGTCGAGCGGTATGTGGCGTCCCTCGATGCGGATGGCCTCCTCGGCCGCGAGTGCGAAGGTCTCGAGCGAACGGCGGACTTCCGCCTCGGCGTCCCGGATGGCCTTGCCCGTCTCGCGTGCCATGAGCAGTGCGAGCGCGTGCACGTCACGTTCGATGAGGCCTGCGATGCGGCGCAGCAGCGCGGCGCGCTCGTACCCGGGCATGGCAGCGGCCGCCGCCCGCGCTTCGACTGCGGTCGCGATGGCGCGTGCGACGTCGCCGGGCGTGGAGACCGGCGCCGTGCCGACCGTCGTGCCGCGGTACGGATCCACGACGTCGGCCGTGCGCGCGGGATCCTGCCACGCACCGTCGAAGAGGTTGCGCGCCTGCACGGGCGAGAAGGAGTCCGGGGCGGTCATGCGACGTGATTCCCTGCGGAAGGCGGTGCGCGCATCGGGCCGGTTGCCACGCTACCGGACGACGCGCTCGCCGAACACCGGTTCGCGATAGGGTGTGGGCGGGAGCTGCCACGTGCCCGTGCCGGGGGGCTTTACCTTGTCGTCCACGTGCACGTCGAGCACACAGGGCTTCCCGAGCGACACCGCGTGTCGGAGCGCATCGCCGAGCTGGTCGGAGTGCTTCACGGCGATGCCTTCCACGCCGTAGCTGCGCGCCATCGCCGCGAAGTCCGGATTGTAGGGTTCGTGTTTCGGGCCGGAGTAGAACCCCGTCCCGATCTCGCGGCCGCCGAACATCCCGATCTGGATGTCGCGGATGGCTGCCCAGGAGTAGTTGTTCCAGACGAGCCAGATCGCGGGGATGTCGTACTCGACGGCCGTCGCGAGCACGTGCGGTGTCATCGTGAAGCCGCCGTCACCGACGATGGCCATGCAGGGGCGGCCCGGCGCAGCGAGCTTGGCGCCCAGGATGCCGCTCACGCCGAAACCCATCGCGGAGAATCCCCAGGAGTTCAGCATGGCCTGGGGTTGCCGTGCCTCCCAGAACTGCATGAACCAGTTGTGGTGCACGCCGCTGTCGCAGGAGATGATGGCGTCGTCCGGCAGCACCGCCCGCACTTCGCGCACGACGCGCTCCGGCCGCAGCGGCGAGCCGCTCATCCCGAACCCGGGGGCCGTGAACGCCTCCCATTCCTCGCGCCAGCCGCGGATCCGCTCGAGCCAGGGCGCGAAGCGCTCACGGGCGGACCTGGCGAGGTTCCGGCGTTTCGCTTCCTCCTCGAGCTGCGCGAGGAAGACCTTCGCGTCCGCGAGAATGCCGAGATCCACGGGATAGTTGCGGCCGATTTCCGTCGGGTCGATGTCGACGTGCACGAGGCGCGTGGGCGGGATGTTCCAGGAGTAGCCGGGGATCCACGACGACGACGAGCGGTCGTCGAAGCGCGCGCCCACGGCGATCAGCAGATCGCAGTGCCGCCCGGCCTGGTTCGCTGGATACGTGCCGTTGCGCCCGATGAAGCCGAGCGCGAGCGGGTTCGGCATCGGTACCGTTCCCATGCCGTTGGGTGACGAGATGACCGGGATGCCGAGCATCTCCGCGACGGCCGTGAGTTCCGGGCCCGCCTCCGCGAGCGTGACGCCGTGGCTCACGAAGAAGGCAGGGCGCTCCGACGCGGCGATGAGGTCGACGACGCGCCGCACGTCTTCGGGCGAGGCGCCGGGCCGCACGAAACCCGCGCCACGGTCGGACGCGAGCATCTCGACGTCGTCCTCTTCCTGGAACAGGTTGAACGGCACGTCGAGGTTCACCGGTCCGGGACGCCCCGTGAGCATCAGGTTGTAGCTCTGGCGAAGCGCGAGCGGCAGCATGTCCACGCGGGTGGGCTGGAACGTCCGCTTCACGTACGGACGAAGTGCCACGGGGAACTCGGCGGCCTGGTTCCGGTAGCTTTCCTGGAAGGGGCCGCGATTGAACTGCGACGTCGGCACGTTCGCGGTGATCGCATAGAAGGCCGAGGAGTCCGTCGACGCGCACGCGGTCGCCATCACGAGGTTGCACGAACCGGGGCCGCAGGAGGTGAGGGTGGCAACCGGCTTGTGCGCGATACGGTAGTACGCATCGGCCATGTGGCCGGCCGTCTGTTCGTGACGCGGCGAGATCAGCCTGATACGGTCCTGGCGTTCGTACAGGGCGTCCAGCATGCCGACGTTTCCGTGACCGCAGATGCCGAAGACATAGGGCACTTCTTCCCGGATCAGGAAGTCGGCGATGAGATCCGCGCCTTTCATGCGTGGCATGTGATTCGTCCTCCTCCGCGGTCACGCCTCGCAGGCGCCTGGTGTTGCGATACTGTAGAACATGTTTCTACAATGTCGCAACCCATCTCATCCTTTCGGAGGTCCTGATGCTCCCGGAGCAGTGTGATGTCGTCGTCGTCGGAGCCGGGAACGCTGCCATGTGTGCCGCGATCGCGGCGCGGGAATCCGGTGCGTCGGTCGTCGTTCTCGAACGCGCACCGGAGGAAGAGTCCGGCGGCAACACGCGTTTCACGGCCGGTGCCATCCGCTTCGCCTACCGCGGCGTCGAGGACCTGCGCGAGCTCATGCCGGACCTCACGGACGACGAGGTCGCGCGCACGGACTTCGGCACCTATACCGAGGACCGGTTCTTCGACGACATGGCGCGCGTGACCGAGAACCGCACGGATCCCGACCTCGTGGAACTGCTCGTGCGCCGGAGCCGTGCGACGCTCATGTGGCTGCGCGGGCACGGCGTTCGTTTCGTGCCGATCTACGGGCGTCAGGCATTTCTCGTGGACGGGCGGTTCAAGTTCTGGGGCGGCCTCACGGTCGAGGCCTGGGGCGGCGGACCCGGGCTCGTGGATGCCCAGAAACGCATCGCGGACCGGCAGGGCATCCAGGTCTTCTATCAGGCGCGTGCGATGTCGCTCGTGCGCGACGACGACGGCGTGAAGGGAGTGGTCGTGCGGCACGAAGGCCGGACGCGCACGGTCGCCGCGCGTGCGGTCGTGATCGCTTCGGGCGGGTTCGAATCGAATCCCGAGTGGCGCACGCGCTACCTCGGTCCCGGCTGGGATCTCGCGAAGGTGCGGGGCACGCGCTTCAACACCGGCGACGGCATTCGCATGGCCCTCGACGCGGGCGCGTCGCCGTGCGGCAACTGGTCCGGCTGCCACGCCGTGGGCTGGGACCGCAACGCGCCCGAATTCGGCGATCTCGCGGTGGGCGACGGCTTCCAGAAGCACTCGTACCCGTGGGGCATCATGCTCAACGCGAACGGCGAGCGGTTCGTCGACGAAGGGGCCGACTTCCGCAACTACACGTACGCGAAGTACGGCGCCGTGATCCTGAGACAGCCGGGCCAGTTCGCATGGCAGATCTTCGACAGCAAGGTCACGCACCTGCTGCGTGACGAGTACCGCATCCGCCAGGTCACGAAGGTCACCGCGGACTCGCTCGAGGCACTCGTGCGCAAGCTCGACGACGTTCACGCGGACAACGCGCTCGCGACGATCCGCGCCTACAACGACGCCGTGCGCACGGACATCCCGTTCGATCCGAACGTCAAGGACGGTCGCCGCACCGACGGGCTGGCGGTGCCGAAGTCGAACTGGGCGAACACGATCGACGAGCCACCGTTCGAGGCGTACGCGGTGTCCTGCGGGATCACGTTCACGTTCGGCGGCCTGCGCGTGACGACCGACGCGCAGGTCGTGGACACGGACGGCCTGCCGATTCCGGGGCTCTACGCGGCGGGCGAACTCGTAGGCGGCCTGTTCTACTTCAACTACCCGGGAGGCACGGGACTCATGTCGGGCGCGGTGTTCGGACGCATCGCGGGGACCAGCGCCGGACGGGCCGTGACGGGCACGTGAGACCGGTCGAGGAACGTTTCGACGTCGTCGTCGTGGGGGGCGGCGGGTCGGGTCTCGCGGCCGCGATCGAGGCCCGCGCGGCCGGCGCACGGGTCGCGCTGCTCGAGAAGAATCCCGCGCTCGGGGGATCGACGGCGTGGTCGATCGGTTCGATCACGTCGACCCGCACCCCGCACCAGCTCGCACGCGGGATCGACGATCGCCCCGAGGACCACTTCGCGGACATGCCCGGATTCGCGGGCGACCTTGCACCGCGCGACAACGACACGCTGCGTCGCATCCTCTGCGAGGAAGTGCCCGACGCGTTCCGCTGGCTGCTCGATCTGGGTGTGCGGTTCTACGGTCCGATGCCGGAGCCCCCGCACCGGCAGCCGCGCATGCACAACGTGCTGCCCAATTCGCGCTCGTACATCTATCACCTGGAACGCCACGCACGTCGTGTCGGGGTCGGGATCGTCACCGCCGCGCGCGCGAGCCGCCTCGTCGTCGCGAACGGACGAGTCACGGCAGTCGAGTGCGTCGACGGCAGACGCTTCGCGGCCACGCGCGGCGTCGTGCTCGCAGCGGGGGATTTCACGAACGACCCCGACCTGAAGCGCGATCACATGGGCGAGCAGGAGGCCAAGGTCGAGGGCGTGAATCTCACGGCGACCGGGGACGGGCAGAAGCTCGCGCTGGCGCTGGGGGCCCGCATCGTGAACGGGGACCTCGCGCTGGGCCCCGAGATCCGGTTCATCGCGCCGTCCCGCGCGGCCCTCGTGCGTCGGCTGCCCCCGTGGCGCGCGCTCGCACGCACGATGGAGTGGGCGCTGAACCACGCGCCGCCTGCGCTGCTGCGTCCGTTCGTGATGAGTTTCGTGACCACGGCGCTCGCCCCGTCGCCGTCGATGTTCACGCAGGGTGCGATGCTCGTGAACCGCGAAGGGCGGCGCTTCTGTGACGAGTGCGACCGACCCGCGTACGCGCTGCCTGACCAGCCCGGCAAGGTGGGTTACATCGTGATCGACGGGGCGCTCGCGCGCCGGTTCTCGGCGTGGCCGCACTTCGTGTCGACGGCACCCGGCGTCGCCTACGCCTATGTGCCGGACTACCGGCGCAACCGTCCCGACGTCCACGTCGAGGCCCCGACACTCGCCGCGCTCGAGACGAAACTCGGAATGCCGTCCGGGTCGTTCGAAGCGTCCGCACGGGAACTCGCACGCGCGCGCGCGAATCGGGACCGCGGCGCGCAGCAGGCAGCCTGGGAGCCGCCGTTCGTCGCACTCGGGCCGGTGCGCGCGGTCTTCGTGCACAACGAAGGCGGCCTCGCGGTGGATGACCAGCATCGGGTGCTGGGACCGGGCGACCGGCCGATCGGCGGTCTTTACGCAGCCGGCTCGACCGGGCAGGGCGGCCTGCTGCTCAAGGGGCACGGCCACCACCTTGCCTGGGCCTTCGTGTCGGGGCGACGGGCGGGTCGTCTGGTGGCCGGGGAGGCGCCGTGAAAGTGGTCGGCACACGCGACGCAGGCCGCGCACCAGCCGGCAGGCAGGCCAGCACGCCGGAAGCGACGGTCGGGGGGCGCACCGTTCAGTCCCTCGAGCGCGCGTTCGGACTGCTCGAGGCCATCGCCGTGGCGGAGGAACCGCCCAGCCTTGCGGAACTGAGCCGCGCGACGGGCCTGCACACGAGCACCGCGTTCCATCTCGTGCGCACGCTCATCGTGCTCGGTTACGTCCGGCAGGACGAGGCAAAGCGCTATCGGGTCGGACCGCGCCTTTTCATGCAGGCAGCCGGCGCGTTCACGGAGAACGAACTCGTGAATCTCGCGATGCCGCATCTGCGGCGCCTCGCCGACGACACCGGTGAAACCGCGCACCTCGGCGTACGGGCGGACGCAGGCATCGCCGTGATCGCGAAGGTGGAGGCCCGTTCGACGGTGCGCACGAGCGAACGGCTCGGGATCATCCGGCCCGCGCACTGCACGGCGATCGGGAAGGTGCTGCTCGCGGCGCTGCCGCCGGAAGAACTCGACGCACTGCTGCACGCGGGTTCCCTCGCGGCCTTCACCGCGAACACGCGTACGGACCCCGGGCGCGTGAAGGCCGAGTGCGCCGCGGTGTCCGCCTCGGGACTGGCCGTGGACGACATGGAATTCAACGCGGAACTGCGCTGCGTGGCAGCGCCGGTGCGAAATTTCACGCAGCAGACCGTTGCGGCCCTCGGCATTTCCGGGCCGATCTGGCGCGTGACGCCGGAGGCGCTCGAACACCTCGGTCCACGCGTCACGAAGGCGGCAGAGGCACTTTCGAGGGACCTGGGCGGACGACCCGAATAGGGTTTCGTGCGCTTTCCCGGGTGACTACCTCGGCGGGACCGGAACGTATGGCGCCTCGCGGCGCCATACTTCCGTGGCGCGTTACCGGGGTCAGCTCCGGCGACGGCGTTGCGCCAGGCCGAGGATTCCGAGGCCGGCCAGGAGCGTCGCATACGTCGCAGGCTCCGGGATCGGGGCAATGGCCTGCGGATTGAAGCCCGCGATCTGCTCGCCGACGTAATTGCCGACGGCCGCCGTGAGGACATCGCCGTGGGGCGTCTCGGCCACGGTGGGATCGACGAGACCTTCGTCGTCGAACGTGCCGAGGTACTTGAAGAACTGGTAGCGCACCACGACCGACTGATCGCCCTGCTTGAGATCGAGCGCCTTCGAGACCTCGTCGACCTTGCCGGGCTGCAGGACCTGCCACTCGATCTCGGTCTCGGTCTTGTTGTTGAGGTCCGCGATCGCCTGGTTCGCGAACGGATTGTCGCCCCCCATGAGTTCGTTGAGGTCGGCCGGCTCGGGCAGTGACGTCTGGACGATCTTGACCCAGAAGGCGTTGTCCTGGTTGGCCTGCACGCCGCCGGCAGGATTCACGGCCACCCCCTGTATGACCGCATTCACGGGCTGTGCGGGTGCGGCGGGCGGGGTGAACTGCACGGACGGAATGGCAGTGGGGGCTGCGATCGTTGCGCCGGAACTGGTGGGATCGATGAGCCAGGTGTAGGTGGTCTTCGTGGGTGTCCCGCGCGTGCTCACGCCGAAGTGGTCGCACGGCACGTTGGGGTATCCCACGTTACCGAACGCCCAGCAGCTCTCGCCCGGGGTGTTGAAGACGCCGGAGGGCGTGCCCGCGCTCCAGACGCCATTCGCGAAGGAGGCCGCGTACGTGATCTTCACCCCGATCACGCTGCCGGTGCCGTCCGTGAGATCCCCCACGGTGGGGATGCCGTAGCGCTCGACGTCGCCCGGCGAAGGCGTGCCGAAGTTGCGGTTCAGTCCGAAGACGTCGAGCACGTCGCTCCGGGAAATGCCCTCGAGTTCGATCTCGAAGCCGTGGGCTTCGTGACCGGTGTCGTTGACCACGTCGAAGTTCGCGAGCGACCCGAAGGTCGCCGTGGCCGAAGCGATGGCGGGTACACCGCCGACGAGTATTGCAGCACCGATCAGCGCTGGCTTGAACATGTTGCCTCCTGAGTGGCAGGATTCGTAGGTCGTCCTCGCCGCCCGCGCGAGAACGCGCGGCGGCACCACCGCGACCGCACGCCCGGCCGCAGCGACAGCTTGGTCATGAAGCGTGAATATGGCGCATGGAGACCTGGACTCGCTTGCGTTCGGTCAACTGTTCGCGTGGTGGACCCCGGTTCCTCCCGCCATGTCGGGCAGCGTAGCACGAACCTGCCGATATGCGGGAAAATGTCCCACTCTTCGCGTGCGTGGCCGGCCATCGTCCGTCCGTGCGACGCGTCACTTCCAGGCGGAGGCACGGATGCTCAGGCAGGTCCCGATCGAGCGTCTGCCCGGCGGCGTGGACGCCGGACAGGGGCTGGCACCGTCGGAAGTCCGGCTGCGTTTCGCGCACTATGGTCCGAACCGGGTGCTCGAGGAGGCGCCCAGCCGCTGGTTGCAGGTCTTGCGGGATTCCGTGCGCGATCCGATGGTCTGGTTCCTCGTCGGAACCGCAGGGGTGTTCGCGTTCGTCGGTCAGACCGGGGAGGCCCTGGTGCTCGGGGGCGCCCTCGTTCCCCTGCTCGGCATGGACGCCTGGCTGCATCGTCGTACCCAGGCATCCGTGGCCGGTCTGAGCAGCCGGCTCGCCACGCACGCGACGGTGCTGCGCGCGACGCACCCGGAGCGGATCGACGCGATCGACCTGGTGCCGGGCGATCTCGTGGTCGTTCGCGCGGGCGAACCCTTTCCCGCGGACGGCATCGTCGTTCACGCCGGGAACGCGCAAGTCGACGAGTCCGCGCTCACGGGTGAGGCGTTCCCCGTCAGGAAGGCGGCCTGTGTCCCGGTGCCGGGCCCCGTGGAAGGAGAGCACTGGGGATTCGCCGGCACGCGACTCCTGACCGGCGACGTGCGGCTGCGGGTGATCTACACGGGTGCGGAAACCGTTTACGGACAGATCGTGCGATCCGCCATCCAGGGCTCGCACGCGCGAACCCCGCTCCAGTCGGCGGTCGCGAATCTCGTCACGGTCCTGGTCGTCGCGGCGGCGATCGTCTGCGTCGCACTGGCCTGGATCCGTCTCCGGCAGGGACACGGGCTCGTCGACGCGTTGCTGAGTGCGGTCACGCTCGGCGTGGCGGCACTGCCGGAAGAGTTTCCGGTCGTGCTGACGTTCTTTCTGGGGGTAGGGGTCTACCGGCTCGCGAAGCGCCACGCGCTCGTGCGCCGCGCGGTCGTCGTGGAGAACATCGGCCGCGTATCCAGCATCTGCTCGGACAAGACCGGCACGCTGACGGAAGGGCGCCTGGAACTCACGCACGTGCTCGCGCGGGACGGTCTCGACGCGGACGGACTCCGTGCGCTCGCGTGCGTGGCCGCACGCACGGAATCGGGCGATCCGCTCGACGCGGCCATCCTGTCCGGGGAGCCTTCGCGCGCGGCGCACGCCCGTGTCACGACGTTCCCGTTCACCGAGGACCGCAAGCGCGAAACCGGCGTGGTGCGCGAGCACGGCGGGCTCCTGTGCGTGACGAAGGGGGCGCCCGAGATCGTGCTGCCGATGTGCGACATCGACGCCGCCGGGCGCGCGCGCTGGCTCGAGCGCGTCGACGAATACGCGGCGGGTGGCCACAAGGTGATCGCGTGCGCGTCGCGGGTGATCGACGAGACCGCCTGGTCGGGCGGCGAGCCCGACCGCGGGTTCACGTTCGACGGCCTCCTGTGTTTCGAGGATCCGGTACGCGAAGGCGTCCCGGAAGCGTTGCGGGTGTGTCGCGACGCCGGCATTCACGTGATCATGGTGACCGGTGATCACCCGGCGACGGCGCGGGCCGTGGCCCGGGAAATCGGGCTCGGGGGCGACGAGCCCTGCGTGATGGAGGCGGACGCCGTTCACGCGCGCATCGACGCGCGTGACACGGGCGTGCTCGCGAACGTGCACGTCGTGGCACGGGCCGTCCCGGGACAGAAGCTCGGAATCGTGCGCGCGCTCCAGGAACGCGGCGAGATCGTCGCGGTGACGGGAGACGGCGTGAACGACGTTCCCGCGCTCCAGGCCGCCGACATCGGGATCGCCATGGGCGAGCGAGGCACGCGAAGCGCGCGCGAGGTCGCGGCCATCGTGCTGCTCGACGACAACTTCAGCAACGTCGTGCGCGCAATCGCAGAGGGACGCCAGCTGTTCGCGAACCTGCGGCTGAGCTTCCTGTATCTGCTCATGATCCACCTGCCGCTCGTGATCACCGCCGCGCTGATCCCGCTCGCGGGCTATCCGCTGCTGTATCTTCCGGTGCACATCGTCTGGCTCGAACTGATCATCCACCCGACGGCGCTCCTGGTCTTTCAGGAGACGCCCGGCGCGACCCGGCTGATGCCTCTCGCGCGCACGTCCCGTCCGCGCTTCTTCTCCGCGTTCCAGTGGGCACTCATCGTCGCGACCGGAGTGGCCGTGACGGCCACGATCATGATGTCCTACCTCCGCAGCCTCGGCATGGACGGGAACACGGAACACGCGCGTGCGATGGCGCTCATGGTGCTGCTGCTGTCGAGTGCGGCGATCACGCTCGGACTCACGGCGGCGCGCACTCGTGCGGGCTGGCGCATGGCGGGCGCGACGCTCGCGTCCGCGCTCGTCCTCGTGCAGATACCTCCACTCGCCCGGCTGCTTCATCTCGCACCGCTGCACGGCCACGACTGGTGGCCGGCGCTGGTCGGCGCGGGTCTCGCGGGCGTTCTGGCATTCGCTTCGAGGCGCGATCGCGCCGTTGCGGTCGATGCGACTGCGGCGTCGGGCGCGTCGGCGTGACGACCGGTGCGCGTCCGGCGACGAAGTGCAACAATCCCCGGGTCCGTCACCACTGGTATCCGCGAACATGAACACCCGCAATGACCGGGCGAACGGCGATGCGCCGGCCGACCTCGCCTCCCGCGAACTCGCGGCACGGCTGCGAAACGCACTCCGGCATCCCGCGGCGGAACGGCTCGGGCGGCGCGTGCCCCTGCTCACGACCCGGGCGCTCGTCGCTGTCGACGCCGAGGACACGCACCTCGACTTCACGCAGGGACGTGTGACCGTGCGCGAGCACGTGCCGCTTCTCCATCCGTGGGACTTCGCGATTCGGGGCAGCGCCGCGGCGTGGGCCGCGCTCTGGGTACCCGTGCCCGAGCCCGGCTGGCACGATCTCTTCGCGCTGTCGAAGCGCGGCGAGATGCGCTTCGAGGGCCACCTGCACCCGTTCCTGGCCCATCTTCAGTTCTTCAAGGATCTCCTCTCGCTTCCGCGCGCGCGAGGTACGGCATGACGCCGGCGAGCCTCGAACCCATCGTCGGACGCTACCTCACGACCCGCGTCGCGGACGACACCTGCCGCATCTACTTCGAGGAGGCCGGGAAGGGGATTCCGCTCGTGTGCCTGCACACGGCCGGCGCGGATTCCCGGCAGTTCCGTCACATTCTCTGTGACGCGGCGGTCACGGACCACTTTCGCGTGCTCGCGTTCGATCTTCCGTGGCACGGCAAATCCTATCCGCCCGAGGGCTGCCACGACGAGGAATACCTGCTCACGACGGAACGCTACGTGGCGACGGTCCGTGCGTTCTGTGCGGCGCTGGGACTGGATCGCCCGGTCGTCATGGGGTGCTCGATCGGCGGACGAATCGTGCTGCAGCTCGCGGCGGAGCACGGCAGCGAGTTCCGTGCGCTGATCGGTCTCGAGGCCGCGGACTTCCAGAAGCCCTGGTACGACACTTCCTGGCTGCATCGGGCCGACGTGCACGGAGGAGAAATCTGCGCGGCCCTGGTCTCGGGGCTCGTCGCGCCCCAGAGTCCGGCGCAGCATCGGGACGAGACCCTCTGGCAGTACAAGCAGGGGGGGCCGGGGGTGTTCCGGGGAGACCTCCACTTCTACCGCGTCGACGGCGATCTGCGCGGCCGACTCGGCACGATAGACACCGGGCGCTGCCCGCTCTACCTGCTCACGGGCGAGTACGACTTCTCGTGCACGCCGGAAGACACGCTGCGCACCGCGGAAGGCATTTCCGGCGCACGCGTGGAGATCATGAAGGAGGTCGGACACTTTCCGATGAGCGAGAACCCCGCGCAGTTCCGGCGGTACCTGCTGCCGATCCTCGAGGAGATTCGCCATGACGGGTGACGATGTCGGGCTCAAGCCGATGCTGATCGACGGGCAATGGGTCAGGCGTTCCGGGGACCCGGTCGAATCGGTGAATCCGGCAACCGGCGCACCGAATCATCGCGTGAGCACCGCGACGCGGGAGGATGTCGACGCAGCCGTCGCCGCGGCGACACGGGCTGCCACGAACCGCGCCTGGGCAGGCATGCTGCCGCACCAGCGTGCGGCGGTGCTGCACCGGATCGCCGATGCCATGGGGGAACGCACGGAGCAGTTCGCGATCCTGCAGATGATCGAGAACGGCAAGGTCTGGCCGGAATGCGTGGCGCAGGCGCGCAGTGCCGCGGCGACGTTCCGGTACTACGCGGGTGTGTGCGAGACCCTCGGTTCGGAGGTCACGCCCCCGCGTGGCAACTATCTCTCGATGACCGTGTTCGAACCCTACGGCGTGGTCGCCGCGATCACGCCGTGGAATTCGCCGATGACGATGGAGGCGCAGAAGGTCGCGCCCGCGCTCGCGGCCGGCAATGCCGTGGTGCTGAAACCGTCCGAACTGACACCGTCTCCGGCGCTCGAACTCGGACGCGTCGCGCTGGAGGCCGGCTTGCCGCCGGGGCTGCTGAACGTGCTCCCCGGGCGTGGTGACACGGGCGCGGCGCTCGTGGCGCATCCCGGTGTCGGCATGGTTTCCTTCACGGGCGGTACCGGTAGCGGGCGACGCATCGCCGAGGTCGCGGCCGGCAAGCTCATGCCCGTCGCGCTCGAACTCGGAGGCAAGTCGCCGCACGTCGTTTTCGACGACGCCGATGTCGAGGCGGCGGTGGCCGGAGTCGTGGGCGGAATCTTCGAAGGCAGCGGGCAGTCCTGCGTTGCGGGCTCGCGGCTGTTCGTGCAGCGGTCCGTGTTCGACCGTGTCGTGGCGGCGGTCGAGGCCGCCGCCCGGGTGCTCCGCGTGGACCTGCCGGACGCGCCCGGTGCCCAGATGGGTCCCATCGCGTCGTTCGGGCATCGGGACCGCATCGCGGCAATCGTCGACGAGGCGCGCGCGGGCGGAGCGACTGTCGTCTGCGGTGGACGGGTTCCCGATGCACCGGCGCTCGCGTCGGGTGCGTACTATCTGCCGACGGTCATCGCGGGGGCGGATCGGGATGCGCGCATCGTCCGCGAAGAGATCTTCGGGCCGGTGCTGTGCGCGTTGCCGTTCGACGGCGAGGACGACCTGATCGCCCAGGCGAACGACTCGGTCTACGGGCTCGCGGCAGGCATCTGGACGAGAGACTTCACGCGTGCCTGGCGGGTCGCGAGGCGTCTCGAGGCGGGCACGGTCTGGATCAACACCTACAAGCAGCTGTCGATCGCTGCGCCGTTCGGCGGCTTCAAGGAGAGCGGTATCGGCCGCGAAAAGGGGCTGACGGGGCTGCGCCTCTATCAGCAGGCGAAGAGCATCTATGTGGGGCTGGGATAGCGCGGCCTGCCCGCGCGAAAGAGGGCGGCAATGACTGCGGCGGGGACGGTGGGCATCGTCCAGACCGAGGGAATCGGTGACGTGGTGATCGCGCTGCCGATCGCCCGCTACTTCCTGCGAGCGGGGCACCGTGTGGTGTGGCCCGTGAACGAGTCGTTCGTGCCGTTCCTCCGCGAGGCGGCGCCGGGCATCGAATTCGTCGGAGTCCCGGCGGCGTTGCGGTCGTCGGACGCCTACGCGTATCTCTGGAGTGCCCCGTCTTCGGCGCTCGAACGCGCCGGGTGCGACCTGGTCGTCTGCCTGTACTCGAGACTCGACCTGCCGGGCGTGTCCGTCGTCGACGAAGCGCTGGCACGCAGCCTCAAGTTCGACGAGTACAAGTACGCCGTGGCGGGCGTCCCCTTCTCCGAGAAGTGGAATCTGGACATCGAACGAAACCTCGGGCGCGAGACCGCGCTGTTCGATTCCCTGCGAATCGACGGGGACTACATCTGTGTCCACAAGACCGGGCGGGAACTGAACTATGAAGTCACGCTGCCGGAGGACTGGCTGTCACGCTATCGGATCGTGGAGATCCGGGAGCGCACCGATTCTCCCTTCGACTGGCTCCACACGCTGGAAGGAGCGTCGAAGCTCGTGCTGATCGACAGCTGTTTCTCCAACCTCGTCGAGCAGCTCGGGTTCCCGAACGAGAAGTACTGCGTGTTGCGGTCGACGGTGGCCTTCACGCCCGTCCTCAGGAATGGTTGGCAGTTCCTTGCGCGCTGAGGCCGGATCCCTGCCGCGTGTCCTGTCAGACCCCGCAGGGAATCCCGCTCCCGGGAAGGGTACCCCGTGTGGGCGCCTTGCCGCTCGGGGACGCGTGTCATGCTGACCGAACTGAAAGCCGGGAAGGTCACGATCCGGGGCGTGTCCGTGGGCGGCGTCTACACCGCGCTGCACGTTCCCGAGTACGACATCGCGCTGGACGCGGGCATCGCGCTGCGTTCCGTCGCGGGCGTCGGCACGCTGCTGCTCACGCACGGGCACGTCGACCATGCCGGCGCGTTGTCCACGCTGCTCGGAATTCGTGCGCTGCACGGCCACCCCGCGCCCCTGCGCGTCGTGATGCCGGCCGAGATCGTCGACCACGTCGTCGCTGCGCTCGACGCGATGAGTGCGCTGCAGCACTGGCCGCTCGTGATCGAGCCCGTCGGTCTGCGCGCCGGGGACGAATTCGAGCTGCGTCCCGATCTGCTCGTGCGGGCGCATCAGGCGTTTCACGTCGTCCCGTGCCTGGCCTACCAGCTGATCCGGCGCGTGCGGAAGCTCCGCCCCGAATTTCGCGGCCTGCCCGGTCCGGAGATCGCCCGCCGGCGGGAGTCGGGCGATCACGACATGTTCACGACACTGGATCACCTCGAGTTCGCCTATGCCACCGACACGCTCGTGTCGGTACTCGATCACAGTCCTTCCCTGCTGGAGAGCAAGGTCCTCCTGCTCGAATCGACGTTTCTCGACGCCCGGAAAACACTGGCCGCTGCCCGGGCGGGCTGTCACGTCCACCTCGACGAACTCATCGAGCGCGCAGACAGGTTCCGGAACGGGGATCTGGTCCTCATGCACCTGTCGCAGATCTATTCGCCATCCGAGGTGGACGGCATCCTGGATGCGCGGCTGCCACGAGAACTGCGGGACCGGACCCGCGCGTTTCGTCCGGTGGACAACGGCGCGTGGCCGGGGTGAGGAGGAGGGGGGCGCCGCAGAGGACGCGTTGTCGCGCAGTTAGCGCGCGGTCATGCGCAGCAGCCTGCCGGCGTCCTGAACCGTCAGCACCATGCCTTCGGGTGCCGCGTTCCCGGAATTTCCGAGCGCTTCCCGAAGTGCCTCGCTCAGTGAACTGCGTGCGTCGCCGGAAGCAGACAGCTGGTAGGCCACGGCGCCGTCGATGTCGATCGTCGAGCAGTCCACGTGCGGGATGACCGTCTCCGCGCCCCGTGATGCGAGAAGGCGCTTGACGGCAAAGTGGACCTGCGCTGAGTGATACGACATGCGTGCTCCGTGTGTTGTTCGAATGCACCGATGGACGGTAGGGGCTTCCGAAAGTTCCCGGAAATTCCCGTTTGGCCGACTCTGGCTGCGGGAAGATCAGATCGTGATGGCGTCAGGTTTCAATTGTTCGAGGGTGGCGGTGCCGGAACCGACGGTTGCGGCCACCAGTGCAGCTTGCGCAGCATCGAGCGCTTCTTGTGCTGGTGGGCGGCCATGCGCCCGAGAATGTCCGCCAGTGCGTCGATGGCCTCCACGACGTGCGGGCCCTTGTTCAGCATCACGCATTCGGCGCGTTCGCCCATCGCGGCATCCGTGATCTCGGCGCGCGAAGGCTGGCCGAACTTCGCGAGCCCTTCGAGCACCTGCGTCGCCCAGACGACAGGCACATGCGCGGCCTCGGCCAGCCAGAGAATTTCCTCCTGGACTTCGGCGAGGCGTTCGAAACCGAGTTCCACGCCGAGGTCGCCGCGCGCGATCATGACGCCGACGCCCTCGCAGCGCATCGCGGTGAGCAGGATGTCGGGAAGCTTCTGAAAGGCGGAACGCCGCTCGATCTTCAGCACGACGCCGGGTACGGGTGCGGGCGTTCCGGCGAGCAGCGTCTGGAGCTCCTCGACGTCGTGGGGCGAATTGACGAACGAGAGCCCCACGAGGTCCGCGTGCCTCGACACGAACGCGAGGTCACGCCGGTCCTTCTGAGTCAGGGCGGGCAGCTCGAGTTCGGAGTCCGGCAGGTTGATGCCCTTGTCCGCGCCGAGCCTGTCGCCGCCCTCGCGCGCATCCGTGATCTCGACGTGCACTTCGTGTTCGGAGGTCTTGCGGATCACGCCGCCGATCCTGCCGTCGTCGAAGCGGATGCGTTCCCCGGGTTTCACGCGCGTGAAGACTTCCGGCAGGGTGCACGGAATCGAGGCGGGCGCGGTGACGCGGCCCGATGCGTCGACCTCGGCGGCGTGCCCGAGGATGGTCTCCCGAGTCAGCACGAGGGTGTCGCCGCGATGCAGCACGATGTCGCGAGGTCTTTCGGGGAGGCCGACGGGTCGGGTTTCGCCGGATGCGCCCTCGATGGATGGACGCGCGATACGGAACAGCGTCTCCGGGGTCACGTACGCCGTCTGTGATGCGTCGCACCACGCGCCCCGAGGGCCAGGATCGCGTACGACCAGCCGGCGGTGCGCGCCGCGCGCGTCGACGAACGCGATCTCGGCGCCTTCCGTGAGTCGGGCGAGCCAGGCTGCTTCCACGTGCAGGCAGGCATCCGCCCCATCGACGACGGCGCCGTCACGCGGTGCAAGGAACACGCGGGCCGGCCGCGTGACGCGCCCGAATGCGTCGCGAACGGGGCGCCACTTCAGCACGCGGGGACCGGGCGCGAGCGCACCCGTCCGCAGCTTGGGGCCGGCGAGATCCATCAACACCTTGCACGGCCTGCCGAGTTCACGGCGTGCGCGGTCCACGTGCAGGATCATGCACTCCCAGGCCACGGCGTCGTCGTGCGCACAGTTGATCCGCGCGCAGTCCATGCCGGCAGCCATCATTCCGCGGACGAGCCCGTAGTCCGTCGCTGCTTCGGACGGCAGGGTGACCATGATCCGCGTCCGTCGGCCGTCCAGGCAGCGGCCGAGCAGCGCGTCGGCGTGGTCGGCGAGCAGCCGGGCGCTGGTCCGGTACCCTGCGGGTTCCTCCCCGGAGCGAGCATCCCATGGCCGGCCGGCCAGCACGTGCAGCAGACCGAGAACCTTGTCGAGATTCGCGAGCACGTGCGACTCGGCCCGCCCGAGGGAAGACACGCCTACCCAGGCGAGCCGCTCCTGCAGTTCGCGCAGATCGTGCTGGCGCAGGGCGACGTAGTGAACCAGGTTGACGGCACCGGACCGGTGCGTCGGGTGGACGGCCTGCAGGCGGGGTCGAATGGCGCACTCGGTCGCGACGAGATCCGACCGAAGCGCGGTCAGGGCATCGATGAGCGAGGAAATGTCGGGTGCGTTCCAGGCAGTGGAGCGCTCGGGGCCGGGATTGCTTGGCGGTAGTGACATGCGCGTGGCGCGGGCGGTGTGTCGGTGGACGACGGGAAGGCCGTGGTTCCCACCATACCCTCGGAGAGCGGTTCGCGACTTGACCGCGGTCAGTCTGCTCTGCGGTGTTTGCAGTTTCGTGACGCCTCGAGGCCATGGAACGTCGACTTGCCGTTGGTGACCAGCCGCGCGTGATCCTCTCCCGCTCGGTGATGAATGGTTCCGGTCATGACCGGTCGCTTCCCCGAGGTCGTTCCGGATCTCTGGCATTACCGCGAACGTTCTGACATGTTCGCTTCTGTAACGGCGCCGGTTACGGAGCATTGACGCGGACAGACCGGCACGAAGCGGGGACGCGCGAACAAGCCGGGGAAGATCAGAGGTGACCGGGGAGGGGGTTGAGGTTCCTGTCTTTTCGACACGGCTGGATGCAATCCGGAATCTGCGGATCTCATCAAAGACATCGTGCCGGTCAGGCTGGCGGTGCAGCCGGGCACCAGGATGCGTGTCACGCGCCACCGATCATCGCAATCCCGACATACCGCCGGCGTGCGCGGTGCGCACCCTACGCATGCCGTTGGCCGGGTGCGCAGGGCGCACGCGGTGAACTGCAATCCTTCGACGTCGAGACGACCGTACGAGTCACCGGGTCCCGGGACAGCGACCGCCCGGGCACCGTGCTGGCGTCACTGATCGACGACCGACCCATCCACGTGCAGTCGCGTCCGGACCGGACGCCGCTCGTACGGAAAACGGTTTACGGCGTCGGGCGCGAGCTCGACCCCGATGCCCGGCAGGTCCGGGATCGGCATGTATCCGTCGACGACACGCAGCGCGTTCTTCACGACATCCGACTGGCGGAACGACTTGTCGGTGTCCTCGGTCTTGCCGCCGATGTACCGCTCCGTGGCTGACGCGCGGTCGTCCCCCGGATACTCCTGCAAGGCGAAGTTGGGGATCGAAGCCGCGATCTGCAGGCACGCGGCGGTGCTGACTGGGCTCAGGGGATTGTGCGGGATCACCATGATGTCGTTCGCTTCGGCAAGCGCCGCGATCTTCTTCGCGCCGGTGATGCCGCCGCACAGGCAGACGTCGGGGCGCACGTAATCCACGGCGCGCTTGTTGACGAGCAGCGCGAACTCCTGGGGTGTGTGAAAACGCTCGCCCGTCGCGAGGGGAATGTCGATGTGTTCCGCGATGTGCACCATCGAGTCGAAGTTGTCGGGGGTAGTCGGGTCTTCGATGAAGAAGGGATGGTAAGGCTCGATGCCGCGTGCGAGCGCGATGGCCTCGGCGGGTTTCAGGCGCCGGTGGATCTCGATGCAGAGGTCGACGTCGTCACCGACCGCTTCGCGGTACTGCCGGACGCGATCGATCGCCCGGCCGATCTTCTGGGCGTGGGTCTCGTAGTACGGGACGCTCCGGTCTTCGTCGAGGAAGGGCGTCAGGTGTCCGACGGCCGTGTAGCCGCGTGCTTTCGCGTCGACGATGCTGCGCACGATCTCCTCGGTGGTCTTGCCGCCCACGTGATAGTAGACACGCGCCCTGTCCCTGCAGCGGCCACCGAGCAACTGGTAGGTGGGTGCACCGAAATGCTTGCCCGCGATGTCCCAGAGCGCGATGTCGATCGCACTCAGGGCACCCATGATGGCTGCGCCGCGGAAGTGAAACGCGCGGTACATGTACTGCCAGTGGTGTTCGATGCGCAGCGGATCCTGGCCGACGAGGCAGGTGGCGAAGGACCGGACGGCTTCGGCGGAGGCGTCTAGGAATCCCCAGGCGCCCGATTCACCGAGGCCGACCAGGCCGGTGTCGGTCTCGACTTCGACGAACAGGAAGCGGTTGACGGGCAGGACGCGGACGTCGGTGATCTTCATGGGCATGATCGCTCGGTGCGGTGAGTACGGTACGGACGTGCAACATTATCTCAGTCCGCACCGTACGGTCCGCATCGCGCGTCAAGCCTTGTGGAACGACGGCTGCAATCCGTAGACGGGGGTCGGGATGCCCTCCATGCGCGCCTTCAGCTGCTGGGCGAGATAGAGGGAGTAGTGCCGGGACTGGTGCAGGTTGCCGCCGTGGAACCAGAGGCCCGGCTGCTGCGTGGGCTTCCACATGTTCCGCAGTTCGCCTTCCCAGGGGCCAGGGTCCTTCTCCGTGCCGGACCCCATCCCCCAGACCTTGCCGACCCTGTCCGCGACCTCCTGGCTGATGAGCTGTGCGGCCCAGCCGTTCATGGACCCGTATCCGGTCGCGAGGACGATCACGTCGGCGGGCAGTTCGGTGCTGTCGGCCATGACGACGCCGCGTTCCGTGATGCGCTCGGTCTTGCCAGTCTTCAGCTTGATCTTGCCGTCCGCGATGAGATCGGACGCGCCCACGTCGATGTAGTAGCCCGAGGCGCGGCGGAGATACTTGCAGAACAGGCCGCTTCCGTCCTCGCCGAAGTCGAGCAGGAAGCCGGCCTTCTCGAGTCGATCGTAGAAGTCCTTGTCGCGTTCCCGGATCTGCGCATAAAGCGGGATCTGGAGCGCGGGCAGGATGCGGTACGGCAGCGACGCGAAGATCAGATCCGCCTTGTGCGTGGTGACGCCGTTCGCGACGGCCTGCTCGGAGTACAGCGCACCCAGGGCCATGTCCATGAGCGTTTCGGAACGGGCGACGTGGGTGGACGAGCGCTGGACCATCGTGACGTCGACGTCGCTTTCCCAGAAATCGGCGCAGATGTCGTGGGCGGAGTTGTTCGACCCGATGACCACCGCCTTCTTCCCCACGTAACGCTGGGCACCCGGGTGACGGGAGGAGTGGTGGATGTCGCCCTTGAACCGATCCATGCCCGGGATGTCCGGGATGTTCGGTACGGCCGACATTCCGGTCGCGAGAACCAGCTGCTTCGGTCTGAGGACGACTTCCTTGCCGTCACGGTCGACCACGACGGTCCACTCGCCGGCCGCAGCGTCGTAGCTCGCGCGCTTGCAGACGGTGCTCGTCCAGTAGTCCAGCTCCATGACCTTCGTGTACATCTCGAGCCAGTCGCCGATCTTGTCCTTGGGCGAGAAGACCGGCCAGTGGTCGGGAAAGGGCAGGTAGGGCATGTGGTCGTACCAGACCGGATCGTGCAGGCACAGCGACTTGTAGCGGTTGCGCCAGCTGTCGCCGGCGCGCGCGTTCTTCTCCAGAATGATCGTGGGCACGCCGAGGCGCTTCAGTCTCGCGCCGAGGCCGATGCCGCCCTGGCCGCCGCCCACGATCACCACGTAAGGCTGCCTGGTGTAGCCGAGCGCCGCTTCCTCGGCCTGTTTCCTTTCGAGCCAGCTCTCCCGATGCTTGCGCGCACCGTGTTCGACACCCTTCTCGCGCGTGGTGCCCTTGCGTTCCTCGTGCCCCTTCAGTTCGTACTGGGTGGTGAGAAGCGTCCACGCTTCGTCGTTCGCGTTGAGCCGGAGATGCCCTTCGCCGCGCCCGGCCGCGGTTTCGAAGCGGATCCACCCCTCGGTGATGCCGCCGGCCTCGGAGGCTTCTCCGTCCAGCGCCCAGCCCGAGGGGCGTGCCGTGGCGAGGGTCGCAGCGAGCATGTCGCCGATCCCGTCGCGTCCTTCCATGGTCCTGAGGTTCCAGGTGAAGGACACGAAGTCCCGCCAGTAGCTGTCCTCGGCGAAGAGACCGACGGCATCCTGGATGGCACCGGCCTGCAGGGCGGTATCGAAGCGCGACAGCCAGTTCCTGACGCGTTCCGTGGGCGAAGCGGTCGTCATGTTCTTTTCCTCCTCTGTTCGCGAACCGTCGTGACTCGCTCGACGGGCACCGGTGAACCGCCCGGCCGCCGCAGCACGGGCGTCACCGGACCGCGACGGGAGGGGGTCTCGGGACGGACTACAGGATGCGCCTCCGAAAATTGTCAGGGAAGGGCCAGGGGGAACATCATCCGAATGGATGAGGCCGGGGTCAGCCCCCGGTCGGCAGCGAACGCCGCGGGCAGTCGACTTATACTCGCGCGCGTTCAGTCCCTTCGGGGCAGGATACCTACGGGAGGATCATCGATGTCACCGAGCAGGAATTCACGTCGTGTCGCCGGGCCCGTGTCCCGCATGCGGACCGTTCGTGCGCAGCTCGCGGTCGCGGCCGCACTCGCACTGGTGACGGTTGCGGGGCCCCTGTCGTCGACGGCCAGCGCCGATCCGTGTGTGGCGAAGAACCCTTACGAACGTCACGACGGGTGGGGCAGATTGCCCGACGGGCGGAAGTGGGGCGCGACGAGCGCGATCTATCCCGCGAACGATGGCAGGCACATCTGGGTGGCCGAGCGCTGCGGCGCGAACCTGTGCGCGGGGAGCGACGTCGACCCCATCCTGCTGTTCGATCTGCAGGGCAATCTCGTCCGCAGCTTCGGTGCGGGCATGTTCGCGTGGCCGCACGGAATCTTCGTGGATTCGCAGGACAACGTGTGGGTCACGGATGCCGTGGGCTACGCGCCGGTGCCGAAGGGCTGGGGGCACGTGGTCTACAAGTTCAGCCCGGAGGGCAGGCTGCTCATGACGCTCGGAACGAAAGGTGTTCCCGGCAACGGCAGGCATACGCTGCGCAAGCCCAATGACGTGCTGGTCGCACCCGACGGCAGCATCTTCGTGGCGGACGGCCACGCGTCGAATCCCGGCGAGCCGACCAACAACCGCATCGTGAAGTACGCGCCGGACGGCACGTATCTCATGGAATTCGGCATGCCGGGCAGCAGCCGGGAAGAGTTCAACGAACCCCACGCCCTGGCCATGGATTCGCAGGGGCGCCTGTTCGTCGCCGATCGGCAGAACAGCCGCATCCAGATCTTCGACCAGTCCGGAAAGCACCTCGCGACGTGGACACAGTTCGGCCGGCCGAGCGGCCTCTTCATCGACAGGAACGACGTGCTGTACGCGACGGATTCCGAATCCAACGCTCAGCGCAATCCGGGGTGGCGGCGGGGCATCTATATCGGCAGCGCGAAGGACGGCTTCGTGACCGCCTTCATCCCCGATCCGGAGCCCGACCCCGACCACTCGCTCACGAGTGGCGCGGAGGGTGTTGCCGTGGATGGCCAAGGCAATGTCTACGGGGCAGAGGTGGGTCCCCGCCAGGTCGTCAGGTACGAACGGCGCTGAGAGGACAGGGCTGGTGCGAGGCACGGTGGTGCGCCGGCGCCGGGGGGGCTTGAGGAAGGGCACGCATCACGGACGTCGGAGATCCGCCGGGGACCGCCCGAGTCCGGCGTTGTTTCAAGCCACGCCCTGGAGGAACAACTGCACGGCGGCGGTCACGGCCTCCGGCACGGTGACGTGCGGGAGATGTCCAGATGTGTCCACGACGCGAAGTTCACTGCGCGGTATGTGGTCGCGCAGATATTCCGCCACGGCCATCGGGACGAAAAAGTCATCGCGCGACTAGATCACGAGGGTCGGCTGGATGATCCCGGGAAGCTTGTCGCGCTGGTCCGTCTGCAGCGCCGAGCAGAGCATGGTCAGCATCATGTCCTTCGGCGTGTCCTTGAGCGTCTCGGCGAATCGCATCGCGAGCTCGGGGCGGTGCGGGTTCGCCATGGCGAGCCCCGCGAAGTGGCGCGCCCACGATTCGTAATCGTTCATCAAGGCTTCGTAGACCATGTCGACGTCGGTCTTCGTGAAGCCGCCCCGGTAGTCGCCGGAATTCACGTAGCGCGGGGAGGCGCCTATCAGGGCCAGCCGGGAGAAGAGTTGGGGACGCTGGACACACGCGACGAGGGAGGCGAGCGCGCCCAGCGAATGGCCGACGAGCACGGTGTGGCTGCGCAGCTTCAGTGCGTCACAGACCTCGACGAGATCCTGCGCGTAGCCCGTGATGTTGAGATAACGGTACTTGTGGGTGAGGAAGGTCGAGCGATTCGCGGGGATCGCGCCGACGTTGTCGAACGTCACCACGCGGTAGTCGTCGCGAAAGGACGGGATGATGCGGTTCCAGACGGACTGATCGGTGCCCAGGCCGCACACGAACACGATCGTGGAGCGGGCGTCCGGATTGCCGGCGACCGTCACGTTGTTTCTGACGAGGGGATCTGCTTGCATTGTTTCGATTCCACTTGCGCGGCCCGTCTCCACGCGGGCGAAGTAACCGAAGATCGGGCGCGGCGGGGATCAGTCTTGCTGGCCGGCCTCACTGACCGGCCGACCCGCGAGACTCGCTTCGGAAATGAATCCTCAGCGACGGTCCCTGCGCGTCGTGGCAACTTGCCGGTACCGGAAGAGACCGCAGCATCTGGCCGGCTTTCCCGCATCGACAGGCGCTGGCTGGATTGCTTCACCCGGGAGCGGGGCGCGCCCGACGCGGGTATCGAATGCATGGACGGCGCCCATGGCGGTGATGTGCCCGACGACGGCTGTGCCGGACGATCCGATGTACGGACATCCCGCGCGCATTTCACGATTCGACTCTATCACACGGCACGAGCGACGACCGCGCAACTGGGAACCGTGCGGATCGATGAAGCAGGGTGCTCGCAAAGGAGCCTGGGGAGCGGGCTGCAGGGTGACCCGTCCGGGTACGGAATCAGGTGTTCTCGTGGCGGAGAGGGCGGGATTCGAACCCGCGTTAGGGTATTACCCTAAACACGCTTTCCAGGCGTGCGACTTAAACCACTCATCCACCTCTCCGCTGTACTGCCGACGTGCCAGCCGATACGACGCTGCGCTTTGGCTACGGCACGCTTTTCTTGACCTGCCTCGAGAGGCACGTCAGCCTGCACCGCAACAGGAACGCGGGGCGTTCGTGTTGTGGCTACGGCACGCTTTGCTTCACCTGCTCGGAGAGCAGGTGAGCCTTCGCCGCAACTTGATCGCCGCGGCGCTCAAGTTGTCCAGGCGTGCGACTTGAACCACTCATCCACCTCTCCGCTGTCCCACCGACCACCAGCCGGAAGTTGTCCGGGCACGTGACTGCGAGCACGGGATGCCTGAACGCGACGGTGATCGAAGGGCGCGAAGTCTAACCGACTGACACTAGGATGAAAAGCCCGTCGCGGACCGCAGCGCCGGTTCCCGGCGTCGGCAAGGCTCAGGGCTTCTTCACCCGATTGGCCAGGATCCACGCCTGTCCCTTCGAGCCACTGTCTACGAGCAGGTAGTCGCCCGGGACACCTTTCATCAGTTCCCCGCGACGTACACGTGCGTGCACCGTGAGCTTCGTGCCCACCGCTGCCGTGCCGACCATCACGGCATCCATCGCGGGCGCCGCTAGCAGCGGGGCGTCCCTGCCCCGGACGATGACCGTTCCGGTCTCGGGTTCGGCGTCGCTCGTCGGGTCGGCCGAGATGAGGCGGTCGGTCATCACGAAACCCGAGACACGACTCCCGTCGTGCAGGGTGGCCTGCACACGCATCCATTTGCCGTCGGACGCGGCCCCGATCACGCGGACTGGCGTATAGGCAGGGAGGCGACGGTTGCGAGGGTTGTATCGCGGCACGGGGCTCATGTCCGTGCTCTGGCGGTACGTCCAGCCCGATTGCCCGACTGACGGAGGGTCGGAGGCGTCGGGATCCGGAGCGCTGCGTACGAAGAGGTTGGCGAGGCTGAAGTCGTCGCCCGAGCCGACGACATGACCCGTCGCGATCTTGCGCAAGCCCAGGTAGGGAACCACCAGCACCTGCACGACGATGAGGAGGGTGGATATCCAGATGACCGGATCGCGCTGCCGAAGTCCGTACCACCAGCCCGCGCGAATCCGCTTTCCGAAGCCCTGTCTGGCTGCCATCCCCCTATCCTCCGAGAGCGTTGATCCTGCCCGTCACCGACTGCGCGATCGCGGTCGCCGAACTTGCCTCGCTGCGCGCCGTCGCGACCTCGGCGCGGGCGTGGGACGCGTCGTTGCGCGCGCGACCGATCGACGCCGCGGCGAGCGAGATGTCCGAGGCAGCGGCGGATACGGCATCCTCCGCGAGGGACGCGCGGTCTATCGCATAGGTCAGCCCTTCCACCGCGGAGCCGAAAGCGGGCAGGGCAGTCTGCAATGCGCTGCGCTGGGGCTCGAGATGCCGGTTGAAGACATCCCGTCCGGCCGCATCGTCCCAGGCCGAGCGGGCGTGGTCGGTCGATTCCTCCCACCGGCGAACCGCGAGCGTGACGCGCTGCGCGGCTTCGGATGCGCTGGTGAGCAGCGTTCGGGCGTGGACGATTCCGTCGTGCATCGCAGGTCGCTTTTAGAACCGGGCCCCGCGGTCGAAGTCCCGCAGGGCGTCGATGCGGTCGCCGATGGCATTCCGTGCGCGACGGGCGTGTTCACCGGCGTCGTCCGCGGCGCGCTGGGCGGTGGTCGAGTGTGTCGCGGCTTCCTCGGCGGCCCGCACACCGTCCTGGGCGGCGGCCATGCCACCCTCGGCGGTGGACAGGGCACGTTCCGCGGCGGTGCGCGCGGCTTCGGCTTCGGCGACGCACGATCGCGAGAGGTCCTCCGCGCGCCGGGATGCTGCTTCCGCGCGCTCGGCAGTCTGGATCGCGCGATGGGCCTCGGACACGGCGTCCTGCGCACGGGCCAGCCGATCCTCGCACTCCGCGCATCGGGCCTCGGCGAGATGGCACTGCTGAATCGCATGATCGAGTGCCGACCGGGCCTCGCCGACGCGGCGTGTGGCTTCCGCCAGCGTTCCGCGCGCGTTGTTGAGTGCCGCCATTGCCCAGCCGCAGTCGGGCTGGCGCACGTTTCCCTGCTGGTCACGCGTGACGTTGGCCTGACACTGGGCCAGTTGCTGGGAGGCACGGTTCACCTCGCGCTCGGCGTCCGCCGCTGCCGAGCGCGCACGGTTCAGCGCGGTTTCGGCCTCGGCACGCTGCCCCTGTGCCGAGGCGAGCCAGCGCCGCGCGTCGGAGAGCCGCGCCTGCCATTGCGCGACGGCACTCTGTGCGGCGGACAGCGCCGAGCGTGCACTGCTTACGGCTGCCTGTGCTTCGTTGAGCGCCGCGGAGGCGTCCGCGAGCACCTGCCGTGCATCGTTTCCGGCGGCGACAGCATCCTTCACGGCGTGGCGAGCGTCGGCAACGGTGCCGTGCAGGCGTGCGAGAACGTGCGTGCACTCCTCGGAAACGGCGGCCTGACTTCGCCGGGTGTCCTCGGCGGCTTCCTGCAGGGCGTACTGCGGGCGCTTGAGATCGTCCTCGAAGTCCTCGAGGAACGGTATGAGCTGTCGTGGATCGATCAGCGCCATGGGCGACTCAGATGTTCGGGTCGGGGGTGTCGAAGTCGCGCAGCGCCTCGATCCGTCGTCGCAGGACCGCGACCAGGGTCGTCGCGTCGCGTTCGTAGTCGCGCATGCGTCCCGCCGACGCAAGAAAGACGTTCCGGAACTGGTCGGCGGCCGTTCCCGCGTAGACGTCCGACAGGCCGGCCCACGCACGCTCCAGGTGTGCGAACTCCTCGCGCACGGAAACGAGATGGCCGTCGAGGGCCGAGGCGTAGTCCTCGAGCAGCGCCGAGAGGCGAGCGGCGTCCGTCACGATCCGTCCTCGAGGTACTGCGCAAGCGCCCGCAGCCTGGTCGTGACGAAGTCCCGGTACTCGGTCCCGTCGTGCTGGACCCATCGTTCGAGATCCCGGGCGAGCGGCTCCCACGCAGCGGCATACTCCCGTGCGAACGCATCCTGCCAGAGTCCCTCGACCGCTGCGTGGCGCTCCGCGAGCTGCCGGTGGCTCGCGCGCAGCGCTTCGTCGAATCGCTCGAGCGCGGCGGCGAAGGTACGCATCTGGTCGAAGGTCTCGTCGAGCGACATCGCCTGCCTCCGGTCAGAGTCCGTAGGGCATGAACCGCGTGAAGCGGTTGCCGTCCATGTCCGCGAGCAGGGCGGGTTCGGGCCCGCCCATGCCTTCCTGCCTCAGCTGCGATCCCATCCGGTTGCCAAGGAGATCCTGGCTGTCCTCCTGCGAAACCTGCGTGATGGCACGCCACGCGAACGTGTTGGCGGCCCGGCGACCGAGCACCCGGGTGAGAGCGGGCAACCCGGTGCACACGAGCACCGTGTGCAAGCCTGCGAGAGGGCCCTCGCGCAGGCGCTTCTCGAGCGCCTCCACACCCGGAGAACGTTCGAGAGGGTCGCTCGGCCGCATGAGGTCCGGCACGCGGTCCGGTTCGATCAGCACGAGCAGGTCCGCTTCAGTGGCCGACGCGGGATCCAGCATGGAGAGCGCCTCGGTCCGGTCCTGGCACACCGATGCGCGGGCGCCTGCGCGCGCCAGGACTTCGGCCACGCTGGGGTCGCCGGACAGGTCGAGCACCCGAATGGACGCAAGATGCTCGGGCGCGATCGCCGTGACCGTGGCCATGATCCCCGCCAGCATGCCGAGCCGCCCGGCGGCACTGCCGCCGAGGACGAGGAGATTCTGGTTCGGCAGCCGCCGGAGCACGCTGCAGGCTTCGCCGTGCACGGCGTACTCGCGACCCAGCAGCAGTGGCACGGGATGGTCGCCGGCACGCCAGTCGGTGCGTCCGAGACCTCCGGCAGACCGCGCCTGCGCTGCCCAGCGTGCAAGATCGTCCGCCCCGAGCGGGTGACCGGCCTGCGCAGCCTGTCGGGCGAGTCCGTTTTCGGCGACGGGCGGTGCCGAGCTGCCGTCGAACACCTGCGTGCGCGGCCAGAGGGCGCGTCGCTCGGGGGGCCACTGCGTGGCGAGTTCCGCCATGCCCGAGAGGATCTCCGAGCGATCCCGGGCCGGCACGAGCACGACCTGTCCGAGACGGTTCGAACCGTCCCGACCCGCCGCGGTATTCAGGACGACCTTTCCGGGGGCGTCGCACTTCGCGACGAGCTGCTTGGCCTCGCGTTCCAGTTCGGTCAGGGCCTGCGCGTCGGCGGCGGGCATCTGCATCGCCATGCGCAGGTTGATGTTGTTGAGGATCTGCGCGGATGCCTGCATGCCGACCGCCCGGAACGCCTGCGAGCCGAGGAGCATGTGGATGCCGGCGGCCCGTCCCTGCGTCGCGAGGGCGAGGAGGTCGGCGGAGACCTCCTGGGCGTCGGCACCCTGGAACAGGGCCTGGTACTCGTCGACGATCAGGAGCACACGCGGGATGGACCCGTGAGGCTGACCCGCGTCGCGGTAGTCCTCGAGCTTCTGGACGTTCGCGCGCCGGAACAGATCCTCGTAGCGTCGCTGCATCTCCCGGCGCAGTTCCGCGAGCACGGCGCGGGCGAGGGCGGGGTCCGTGTTGTAGGCGACGACCGCCGCGTGGGGAAGCTGCCCGTAGGGCTGGAATTCCACCCCCTGCTTCAGATCCATGAGGTAGAGATGGAGCTCGTCGGGGGCGTACCGCGTCGCGAGACCGAGGATGAGTGCATGCAGGAGGTTCGACTTGCCGGCCCCCGACGCGGCGGCGAGGATGCCGTGCACCAGTTCGGTTCCGTCGTCCCGCTGGCCGAACACGATGTCGAGGCCGTCGGGGCGCCCATCGAGAGAGGTCTCGATGCGGCGGCTCGAGGAGCCGGTCCACCACGCCTCCCGCGCGGGCAGGACGTCCGTGAACGCTGCGGAGCGGCGGCTGGGAACGGCGCCGCGCACGCGCTCCAGGAGGGACTGCTGGATCTCCGGCTCGGGTGGAACGTCGGCGAAGGTGTTGGCCCCCTTCCGGAGATCGATCGTCCAGACGTTGCCGAGTTGCGAGAGATCCACGCCGTGGGGCAGTTCCGCACCCTCGTTCATGTGCAGGATGACGTAGCGGCCCGCCTTGGGCCCTGCGCGCCCGATGTCGAAGAGAATGTCCGTCACGCGGCGGTCGTAGGCCTTCGCAGTCGGAAAGTCTGCCGCGAAGATGAATTCGTACCGTTCGGCAGCCTGCTGTTCGGCCGGCAGCGTGTCGAAGCTCGGGTTGAATGCGACCACGTCGCGAATGATCCGGCGCACGTCGGCCTGGATCGGCTGCAGGTCGAGCGCGGGATCCGCGGATGTCTCCCTCACGGCCGGCAGGTATCGCTGCAGCGGGAACGTCTGCCCGTAGTGCAGCGGGTCCAGGAAGGTGAAGCGCGACTGCTGGGGAAGCATGCACGCGATGCGAAGTGCGAGTGCACGCATGAGATCGCGCGCGCGCTCGTCGGACTCGTCGTCCGACAGGATCAGCCAGGGCCGCCCACCGCCGATGAGCGGCATCGCCGTGAAGAGGAGCTGGCTCTTGCCCGCCGGGTCGTACGAGCCCCAGCGCATCAGGAAGCCCGGCGTGCCCGGCTCCACGAGTCCGACCGGCGTCTGGGGCGGCGTCCATTTTTCCCAGCGCTTCGTGTGCGGCAGCGAGAATTCCACGTGCGAGTCTCGCGTGAAGGCGCGCACGAGGTGCGTGGGCAGTTCGCCGTAGCACTTCTTGATGAGGTGATCCGCCGGGGCGTCGAAGCGGTGGGATTTCTGCTGGTCCTCGAGCAGCTTGCGATGGCGGAATGCCTCGCCGATCAGGGCGCCCGCTGCGTTGCCCGCCGCGTCGACTTCCTCGCCGGCCTGCCGGAACCGTGCGAGTGCGTCTTCGAGCGCGGCGCGCGCGGCCTTGACCTGGGGCAGCTGCGAGGCGCGCGCGAGGCGCTCGAGGGCCTCGTCGTAGCGGTTGCGCGACGACTCAGCCATGGATCAGCAGAAATACGAGGCCGCCGGCGAGCAGGACGGCAAGCAGGATCGTCACGACTCGGGCCAGACGCAGGTTGGAGAGGTTCTGAAGCACGGCTTCCGCCTGCAGCAGGGCGTCCGTGCACGCCTGGCGGGTGTTCACGCGTGCGGACACGGCACGGGAGAGCTGCTTGTCGGCGGACCCCATCGCGGCGAGCACGGCATCAGGTGTGGGAAGCGCGTCCCCCGCCGTTTCGGACGGGTCGAGTCCGACCTTCTCGAGCGAGGCCCGCAGGCTCTTGATCGCCCGGTTGAGGGCTCCGCGGCCGTCGGTGAGCGCCCGGTCCTCCCGGGTCCAGACGCGTGCGGCCTCGAGCGCCTCCTCGATGGAGACCGGCTCGATCAGCGGGCGGGTGCGGGAGCCTTTGGCGGCACCCGCCGCCGATTCATCGAGTGCCATGGCGTGCCCGTGATCCGGCTCGGTACGTGAACGCATCGACGGCGGCCGCAGGGTCCGGGGGGACGGCAGGCACGAACGTCGTTTCTGGTTCCGGGCACGACGGCACGGTGGTGTTGTGACGGATATGGCGTTTCATGCAGGTCTCGCTCGATTCCGCTTTGTGCAAATATGATCGCACAACGGTGACGGAACGACGATGGTGCCCGCGAAGTTGACCCACGGGCGCGGTGACCCCATGTCGCCGGGAGACCTCGCGAATCCCGTACGGGGGCCTGACCCGGGGCACCGGTGCAGATGGCCCCCCGCGAGAAAGATCGGGGCGGCTCCTGCATTCGTCCGCTTCGGCGTGTGTCGGGTTGGGTGCGCAGGCGGTCGAGTGCGGCCGCCTGCGCACGCGTGCCTCTACTTCACGGCCTGACCGAGCTGCTGGAGGATCGCCGGATTCTCGAGCGTCGAGACGTCCTGGGTGATCTCCTCGCCCCGCGCGAGCGAGCGCAGGAGCCGGCGCATGATCTTCCCGGAGCGGGTCTTGGGCAGGTTGTCGCCGAAGCGGATCTCGTCGGGCTTGGCGATCGGGCCGATCTCCTGGGCCACCCAGTTGCGCAGCGTGGCTGCGATTTCCTTCGCCGCGTCGCCGTCGGGGCGCGCGCCCTTCAGCACGACGAACGCGACCACGGCCTCGCCCTTCACGTCGTGAGGCCTGCCGACGACGGCCGCTTCGGCGACGAGGGAGTTCGCGACCAGCGCGGACTCGATTTCCATCGTGCCGAGACGGTGTCCCGAGACGTTCAGCACGTCGTCGATGCGGCCCATGATCCAGAAGTAGCCGTCCATATCGCGGTTGGCGCCGTCGCCGGCGAGGTAGTAGCGACCCTGGAAGTCGTCGGGGTAGTAGCTCTTGCGGAACCGTTCGGGATCACCCCATATGGTGCGGATCATCGAGGGCCACGGACGCTTGATGACGAGGATCCCGCCCTTGCCCTTCTCGACGTCGTGACCCGTCTCGTCCACGATCGCGGCCATCACGCCGGGCAGGGGCAGGGTGCACGAGCCGGGCTTGAGCGGCGTCGCGCCCGGGAGCGGGGTGATCATGTGACCGCCTGTCTCGGTCTGCCACCAGGTGTCGACGATGGGGCAGCGGCCACCCCCCACGTGGGTGTGATACCACATCCACGCTTCCGGATTGATGGGCTCGCCCACCGATCCGAGCAGGCGCAGGCTCGACAGGTCGTGGTTCCGGGGGTGTGCCTTCTCGTTGGCTTCGGAAGCCTTGATGAGGGAGCGGATCGCGGTGGGGGCCGTGTAGAAGATGGAGACGTTGTGTTCCGCCACCATCTTCCAGAAGCGACCCGCGTCGGGATAGGTGGGCACGCCCTCGAACACGATCTGGGTCGCGCCGCAGGCGAGCGGGCCGTACGCGATGTAGGTGTGACCCGTCACCCAGCCCACGTCCGCCGTGCACCAGAAGATGTCCTGGGGCTTGAGATCGAAGGTCCACTGCATCGTGAGCATCGCGTGGAGGAGGTACCCCGCGCTCGAGTGCTGGACGCCCTTCGGCTTGCCGGTGGAACCCGAGGTGTAGAGGATGAAGAGCGGGTGCTCGGCGTCGACCCATTCCGGCTCGCAGGTCTCGGGTTCGTTCGCGACGACGTCGTGCCACCACTTGTCGCGCGGGGCGTGCACGTGGATGTCGCTGCCCGTCCGCTTGTAGATCACCACGTGCTTCACGACGTCGCATCCCCCCATCGAGAATGCTTCGTCCACGGCCGGCTTGAGGGGAATCTCCTTTCCGCCGCGATACTGGCCGTCGGCCGTGATCACGGCCACCGCGCCGGCGTCGACGATGCGTTCCTGGAGGCTCTTGGCGGAGAATCCGCCGAAGACCACCGAGTGGGTCGCGCCGATGCGTGCGCACGCCTGCATCGCGACGATCGCCTCGACCGACATCGGCATGTAGACGAGCACCCGGTCGCCCTTGCGGATCCCGATCTTCTTCAGGCCGTTCGAGAATTGGCAGACACGGTGGTGGAGCTGGCGGTACGTCACCTTGGTGACCGAGCCGTCGTCGGCCTCGAAGATGATGGCGACCTTGTCGGGCTGCGTCTTGAGGTGGCGATCGAGGCAGTTGTGGGAGACGTTCAACTGGCCGTCCGCGAACCACTTGAAGAATGGCGCGCCAGACTCGTCGAGGATCTGCGTGAAGGGCTTGTGCCAGAGCAGGTTCTCGCGGGCGAGCCGGCCCCAGAATCCGGTGTAGTCGCGTTCCGCCTCCTCGCAGAGGCGCTGGTACGCCTCCAGACCCCTGATGTTCGCCTGGGCGACGAACGACGCGGGCGGCTCGAACACCCGGTTTTCCTGCAATACGGATTCGATCGTGGACATGGCTGTCTCCGTTTCTTGGTAACGAACGAGGCCGACTCATCTCCCATCGGCATTTGCATCGATTATAGAGGCGGGGCCGACGTCCGATCGACATTCGATCCGGCGCCGCACGCCGTGGTCCGCACTGGTGGCATGGCGTATACTGACCGGCTTTCCCGTTCGAGCCCGAAACGCCGAGCATCATGGCCACCATCCGTCAGGACGATCTGATCGAGAGCATCGCGGACGCGCTGCAGTTCATCTCGTACTATCACCCCACCGATTACATCCGCAACCTCGCGCGGGCCTACGAGCTGGAGCAGTCGCCGGCCGCGAAGGACGCGATGGCGCAGATCCTGATCAACTCGCGCATGTGCGCCGAGGGTCACCGGCCCATCTGCCAGGACACCGGGATCGTCAACGTGTTCCTGAAGGTGGGCATGCAGGTTCGCTGGGACGCCACCATGAGTCTCGACGACATGGTGAACGAGGGCGTCCGGCGGGCTTACACGAATCCGGACAACAAGCTGCGGGCTTCCGTGCTCACGGACCCCGCCGGCGCGCGCCGGAATACGCGCGACAACACGCCGGCCGTGATCCACGTCTCGCTGGTGCCCGGCGAGACGATCGAGGTGGAAGTCGCGGCCAAGGGCGGCGGCTCCGAGAACAAGTCGAAGTTCACCATGCTCAACCCGTCCGACTCGATCGTCGACTGGGTGCTGAAGACCGTGCCGACCATGGGCGCGGGCTGGTGTCCGCCGGGCATCCTCGGAATCGGCATCGGCGGCACGGCCGAGAAGGCGATGCTGATGGCCAAGGAGTCCCTGATGGACCCGATCGACATGCAGGATCTCATCGCGCGCGGACCGGGCAACCGCGTGGAGGAACTGCGGATCGAACTCTACGAGAAGGTCAATGCGCTCGGGATCGGTGCGCAGGGACTGGGCGGGCTCACGACCGTTCTCGACGTGAAGATCCGCGACTATCCGACGCACGCGGCCAGCCTGCCCGTCGCGATCATCCCGAACTGCGCGGCGACGCGCCACGTGCACTTCGTGCTGGACGGCTCGGGGCCTGCGAAGCTCGCAGCACCTTCGCTGGATGACTGGCCGAAGCTCACCTACGACGCGTCCAAGGGGCGCCGCGTGCAGCTCGACACCGTGACGAGGGAGGAGGTCGCCAGCTGGAAGCCCGGCGACGTCCTGCTCCTGAACGGCAAGCTGCTCACCGGACGCGATGCCGCCCACAAGCGGCTCGTGGACATGCTCGCGAAAGGCGAGAAGCTGCCCGTCGACTTCCGGAATCGGTTCATCTACTACGTCGGACCGGTCGATCCGGTCAGGGACGAGGTCGTGGGGCCCGCGGGGCCGACGACGTCGACCCGCATGGACAAGTTCACCCGCACGATGCTCGAACAGACCGGGCTGCTGGGCATGGTGGGCAAGGCCGAGCGCGGCCCGGCCGCCGTCGAGGCAATCCGCGACAACCGGGCCGTCTACCTGATGGCCGTCGGCGGGGCTGCCTATCTGGTGTCCAAGGCCATCAAGGCCGCCCGGACGGTCGCGTTCGCGGACCTGGGCATGGAAGCCATCTACGAGTTCGACGTCGTCGACATGCCCGTCACGGTCGCGGTCGACGCGCAGGGCACTTCGGTGCATCAGACGGGTCCGAAGGAGTGGCAGGCCCGGATAGGCAAGATACCCGTCGTCACGGCGTGACGGCGTGTGGCCGGCGGCACGGCACGGAAGGGCAAAGGGATCGCGCGACATTCGCCATTGCCCAGTGCATGATGTCTGTGGCCTAATGGACAACGGCGGGCCTCCCCGCATTGCATGGTAGCGAACCTGGTCAGGTCCGGAAGGAAGCAGCCACAGCTATTCTCTGCAAGTGCCGGGGATCAGGCTCGCCACCCCTTGCGAGCGTCGGTAGCGTGCTCGGCGTGTACGCCGGCGCGCGTACCGGCGAACGCGGTTCCGGGGCGATCCTCCGATGGATCGTCCCGCTGCCGCCGCGGGCCGGTCGCCCGGTGCATCCGAGGGTCCCATCCAGTGCGGGAAACATTCGGTATGCGCGGTGCCGGACAACCGGGGACAGCGGGATAGCGCTATGACTGACCATCCTTCCTCATCGCGACAGTGCACGCCGGGCGTGCCGACCGGGCGGTGACCATGAGCAGACTCGCGCTCGCGCGGAAGTACCGGCCGCGAAACTTCGCCGAACTCGTCGGGCAGGAGCACGTGGTCAAGGCGCTCGCGCACGCGCTGGACCAGAATCGCCTGCACCACGCCTACCTGCTCACGGGCACACGCGGGGTCGGGAAGACCACGATCGCGCGCATCATCGCGAAGGCGCTGAACTGCGAGACCGGGATTTCGTCGACGCCCTGCGGGCAGTGCGACACGTGCCGGGCGATCGATGCCGGGCGATTCGTCGATCTTCTCGAACTGGACGCCGCATCGAATACCCAGGTCGACAACATGCGCGAACTGCTCGAGAACGCGCTGTACGCCCCCACGGCAGGGCGCTTCAAGGTCTACATCATCGACGAGGTGCACATGCTCTCGCGCAGTGCATTCAATGCCATGCTGAAGACCCTCGAGGAGCCGCCGGAGCACGTCAAGTTCGTGCTCGCGACCACCGACCCCCAGAAGATTCCCGTAACCGTGCTCTCGCGCTGTCTGCAGTTCGGGCTCAAGCAGCTGACAACTGCCCAGATCCGCGGACAGCTCGAGAAGGTGCTCGCGGCCGAGAACGTGGAACAGGTCGAGGCGGGTGCCCTGGCGCTGCTCGCGCGCGCCGCCCAGGGGAGCATGCGTGACAGCCTGAGTCTGCTCGACCAGGCGATCGTGCACGGCGCCGGCGAGGTGCGGGAAGCCGGTGTGCGCGACATGCTCGGGATCGTCGACACCACCTACCTGTTCGTGCTGCTCGAGTGCGTGGCGAACGGTGACGGCCCCGGGGCGCTTTCCCAGGCGGAAACGATGTCCGCGCGCGGGCTGTCGTTCGAGGCCGCGATGCAGGACCTCGCGAGTCTCCTGCACCGCCTCGCCCTCGCGCAGGTACTGCCGGACGCGATCCCGGACGACGAACCGGAGCGCGAGCGGCTCCTGGACCTGGCCCGCCGGTTCACGGCGGAGGACGTCCAGCTGCACTACCAGATCGCCCTTCGCGGTCGTGCGGACCTGGCTCTGGCGCCGGACGAATTCACCGGGTTCGCGATGACGCTGCTCAGGATGCTCGCGTTCATGCCACGGGAGGATGATCGCCCGCCTTCGCCCGCACCGCAGGGGCGCGGGACGACCAAGAGCCGCCCGGTGAGCGACCCACCGCGGGAACGCGTACCGCGTGAAGCGTTGCCCGGCGCCGCCGCCGCGGGCGGGAGTGATGCCTCCTCGCCCCTGGACCGGCGTTCCTGGCCGGACACGCTCGCCAGGCTGAAACTCGGCGGAATGGCGCGCATGCTCGCGCAACATTGCGAACTCGTCGAGCACGAGGGCGACCACCTCGTGCTGGGTGTCGCCGAGGAACACAAGCACCTGCTGGATCAGGCCTATCGCGACAAGTTCGTGGCTGCGCTGCGAACGCATTTTCCGGCACTCAGGGTGGACTTCCGCCTCGGCAGCGGAGGCGACCACACCCTCGCCGTGAAGGATGCCCGGGAACAGGCGGAACGCCAGCAGAATGCGGAGGCCGCCATCAGTTCCGACCCCTTCGTGCAGGAACTCATGGAAAGTCTCGACGCGCGAGTCGTGGATGGCTCGATCCAGCCGGTCCAGCCGCCGGATCAATGACGTTTTGAATGGAGAGATCGCATGATCAACAAGGGACAGCTCGCAGGGCTCATGAAGCAGGCCCAGCAGATGCAGGAGAACATGAAGCGCGTTCAGGAAGAACTCGCGCAGGTCGAGGTCGAGGGCCAGGCCGGGGCCGGCATGGTCAAGGTCGTGATGACCTGCCGGCACGACGTGAAGCGCGTGACGATCGACCCGAGCCTTCTCGGCGACGACAAGGAAATGCTGGAAGACCTCGTGGCCGCAGCGTTCAACGACGCGGTGCGGCGCGTCGAGACCACCACGCAGGAGAAGATGGGATCTCTGGCGGGCGGCATGGGGCTTCCTCCCGGCTTCAAGATGCCCTTCTAGGTGGCGGCACATCGCCGTCCGGCTCCCTCCATCGATCGAGACCTCCCGTGAAGACGCCCACGAGCCTGCAGACACTCGTCGAAGCACTTCGGGTGCTGCCCGGCGTCGGACCCCGGTCCGCGCAGCGCATGGCCTTCTACCTGCTCGAGCACGACCGTGATGGTGCCGCGCGGCTGTCCGGCGCACTGTCCGGAGCCCTGGAGCACATCCGCCACTGCGAACAGTGCAACACCTTCACGGAGACACCACTTTGCGAAGTGTGTGCATCGTCGCGACGCGATCCGTCGTTGCTGTGTGTCGTCGAGACGCCCGCGGACCAGCTGCGGATGGAACAGACCCAGGCTTACGCGGGGCTCTACTACGTGTTGCTGGGGCGGCTTTCGCCACTCGACGGGGTCGGGCCGCGGGAATTGCACCTCGAGCGGGTCGTGCGGCGGGCAGACAACGGTACCGTGCGTGAGGTGATCCTCGCGACCAACTTCACGGCGGAAGGGGAGGCCACCGCGCACTACCTCGGTGAAACCCTGAAGCAGCGCGGCCTGCGCGTCAGCCGGATCGCGCGAGGTCTTCCTGTCGGCGGGGAACTCGAGTACGTGGACAGCGGCACCCTGGCACAGGCGTTCATCGAACGCCGTTCGGTGGCCTGACCATGGCGAAGCGGGGATCGTCGGACAGACGGGCAGGGGGCAAGCCGGGTAGCGCCTCGGCCGGACGCACGCAACGGCGTCCTGCCGCGGGACGTGCGTCGGGGGAACGTGCGGAGCGCAGCGGCAGGTCGGGAGAACGTACGGAGCGCAGCAGTAGCACGGCAGCGCACGGTCGTGGCGGTACGGCAACGCGCAGTCCTGCCGGTAGGGCAACGGCACGGGTCGACAGAACGCCTTCCGGGCGGCGCCCGGCGGGCGACAACGCCCGTCCGCCCGCGCGGGAGGCACCCGTCGTTCCCGTCGTGAGACGCGGAACTTCGGTGACACCCCGTGTCGCCGGCGTCCAGGGCGCCACCGCAGGGCAGTCTCAGAAGCTTCAGAAGGTGCTCGCCCAGGCGGGCCTGGGTTCGCGCCGCGAGATGGAGGAACTGATCCGCGGGGGCAAGGTTCTCGTGAACGGGGCGGCGGCGTCGCTCGGCATGCGCGTGAATCCGGACGATCTCGTGAAGGTCGGCCGTCGTCAGCTTCGCTTCAAGCTCTCGCCCCGGCTTCCGCGCGTGATCATCTACCACAAGCCGGAGGGGGAGATCGTCTCGCGCAGCGATCCCGAAGGGCGTCCGAGCGTCTACGATCGCCTGCCCGTGATCCGGAGCGGCAAGTGGCTGGCCATCGGCCGGCTCGATTTCAACACCTGTGGCCTGCTCATCTTCACGACCTCGGGCGAGCTCGCGAACCGGCTCACGCACCCCCGCTTCGAGGTGGAGCGTGAATACGCGGTGCGAATCATGGGTGAGCTCGAGGAGGAGCAGGGGCGCAAGATGCTGGCGGGGGTCGAACTCGCCGACGGCGTCGCCCGTTTCGACCTCCTGGAGTCGCACGGCGGACGCGGGCGCAACCAGTGGTACCGCGCGGTCGTGAAGGAGGGGCGCAACAGGCTCGTGCGTCGCATGTTCGAGCACTTCGGCTTCACGGTCAGCCGGCTCATGCGCGTGCGCTTCGGGATCGTCAACCTCCCGCCCCGACTCAAGCGGGGACAACATCTTGAACTCACGGAAGCCCAGACGAGAAGTGTGCTCGACTGGCTCTCCTCCGGCGGGCAGGCTTCCGCCGAAACGGAGGAGCCCGAACGGACGCCGGAGCGGCCCGCGCGCACCGGTTCGACCCAAGCGAGAACACGGAAGCCCTCCGGGCCGAGGCGGCGCTGAACGCGGTGTCGTCCCGCGTTCAGGGGGTGTGGAAGATGCGCAGGAACGACGCGCTGAAATTCGACGAGGTGTCGCGAATTCCCCCGGCCGTCACGGCCAGTTCGTAGCCGTTGGGGCCCGTGAGACCGATGCTGAACTTTCCGCTCGCGGGTCCGGTGCCGGCGCAGCCTGCGGTGCACGTGACCGAGAGCGTTCCGCCGAGGTCGCCGCCGTTGGGTCCCTGGGTCGGACCGCCCGTACCCGAGAGCGCATAGGCGCGCGTCAGCGTTCCATTCGTGTTCGATGCCGTGAACGAGAGGTCCATGGAGAGTTGCGCGCTTGCCCGCGTGAAGTCGATGGCGAGCGACTCGTTCACGACGGAGCCGGCGATCTGGTCCGGCGTGAAGCCCGGCATCGACGCTGTGGGTCGCGGTCCGAGTCCGCCCACGTAGGTCACGAGACCCAGTGTCGAGGGCGGCATGTTCGACGTGAGCGTGCTGGTCCCGCTGACGCCGTTGGCTGTTGCGAACAGCAGGGGAACATTGGTGTAGGTGCCGTCGGACGTGACGGCGCCGCCACCGTTCCACCGTCCCCACGTGATGACCTGATTGCCGAGGGCGTAGTGACCCTTGTCCACGACCGTCCCCGGCCCCAGTGCGCCCGTGGCGGCGGACGTCATGAACTGGACGACGTAGTTCGCGGTGGTGAACACGGCCTCGTCCTTGTCACCGAAGAAGACGTCGATTCCGGCACCGGGAGTCGGATAGGACACGACGAAGCCGTCGGCGGGCGGCAGGACCGACAGTCCGCCGGAGGACGTCAGCGATTCGGTCGAGACCACGGGTGGCAACGCGGTGCCGGACCCGGTCAGGGGCGCGGTCGTGTCGGTGCCTTCCGACGGCAGGGGAACCGCGTCACCGGCCTCCGGGACGGATGCAAGCGGTTCCGGCGGCCGCGAGGTCTGCACGATCGCCCCGGGTCGCGCATCTCGCGGACGGCGGCGCGCGTGACCCGAGTTCTGCGTCGAGTCGTCCGGCTCTTCCCGCCCTTCCGTCGCGCTTTTGTCCGACCCGGGCGCGCCTGTCCGTTCGGAGTGGTCGGCGCTCCGTCTGCTCGTGCCGCCGTGCTCGCCCCGCAGGCGATCCGACAGGAACGGCGGGGGAGCCAGCAGCCGCTGGAACGGTGCATCACGGTTGGCGGCGTAGAAAGTCTGGCCCGCCGCGAGGCTGATCTGCGTGGCCTTGTTCGCTGCAACGATACGCCCCTCGGTGACCGTGCCGTACAGTCCGTCTGCCGCCGGTTTGCCGGGCGCGGACTGACACGAGCCGGCATCGCAGAGTGCGAGGGCGTACGCGGTTCCACGGATGCCGATCGTCGCGACTCCGGTCCGGACGTGGTAGGCACTCTTGTTCACACGTCCGATGAGTCCCGTGATCGTCCGGAACCCGCCCTTCAGCAGACGAAAGAATGCGTTCTCGGAACCGTCGGGCCGGCCGTGGTAGACGTAGTCCTCGATCGACAGTGCGGAGTCGGGACGCAGGGAAATGATCCCCGAGTCGCTCATGCGGACCTGGAGGTTGCTGTTCCGGCCCGTGCGCAGAAGGTCGTGAGCCCGGATCTCGTCGCCGCGGGTCAGCCGGACGGCCCGTCCCGAACGGATCGCGAGCGCGTCGCCTGCCGCCAGCAGCACGCGGCCCGCGACGTCCGCGGCCATGGCTTCCGGCGCCATGACCGTGGCGATGATCAGGACGGCGGTGCCGAGCAGACGTGGCATGAACATCCGTTCCTCACTGGAGTTCGTAGCGCAGCTTCAGGTTCGCCGCGTTGCGGTTGAAGTCGTACAGGTCGATGCTGGACCGATTGCGCGAAGCGATCACCTCGACCCGGAAGCTCCACGAGCGGGTGAGCGCGCGGACCGTTCCCGCTTCGAGCGCGAAGAACCAGTCGCGTCGCCGTTGGCCGAGAAAGGCGTCCGCCTCCCTGTAGTAGCTGCCCTGGGCCGACGCCGTTGCGTACAGGGAGAGGCCGTCGTGCGGCGTCGCGGTGAGACCGAGCCGGCCGGAATAGATGTCGCGCCCGAGGTCGCGGCGGTCACGCCGGTTGTGTTCCTGCGCGACGCCCAGCGAGGCGATATTGGTCCACTTCCAGTTGCCGCCGCGGAGACTGCGTAGCCCGGCCGTCACGCCGAACAGGTCGGCGTCGCGCGCTTCGTTGCCCCCGGTGTAGGCGAGCTGGGCCCACTGGGCCGAGGTGCTGACGACGAGGTCCTTCCGAATCTGCCGGTAGTACTCGCCCGTGAGGCTGCCGACGTCGCGGTAGCGATCGTCGTCCAGCCAGAGACTGCCCGTCGCGCCCGTGACACGGACGAGCGTCGTGTCGTCGGTGCGCGCCAGCCCCGCCGACGCCGTGAGGCTCCGCAGATCGAAGCGGTCCTGGGTGAAGTGATTCTTCGTGTCGCCCGCGGCGCCCGCGAACACGCTCCAGCCGGGCGCGAACGGGATGTTCACCTGGAAGGCGGCGGCACCCACGTAGAAGCCGTTGTCCGTCTTCACGCCGGCGTCCTGCACGATCACCTGGCCGATGGGGAGCGTGATGTTCGCGTTCGAGACGCCGCCGTTCACGTTCGAGTCGTACCCGGTCCCGAATTCCGCGAACAGCGAGAGGCTGGGGCGGTAGCGTTTCGAGCGCGCGTCGATGGCCGCGAGGTACGTGTCGATGTTCGTGCGTACCGCGGAGGGAGGATTCGTTCGGCGGACCCGGGTGAATTCCTCGGTCGCACGTCGATCGTCGCCCATCAGGAAGTACCCGCGTGCGAGCTCGAGGCGGGCAGTGAGGTCCGAAGGGTAGGTGATCACGTAGCGCTCCAGCGCCAGCGTGCCTTCGGCCGGGTGACCGGCGTCGATGGCCGCCATGCCGAAGTAGTAGTCGAACAGCGGTTCCCCGAGCTGGTCCGGATACCTGGCGGCGCGGGCGTAGGCTTCCTTGGCCTGGCCACGTGCGAGCAGCAGCTTGAGCTCGTCCACCGGCGCAGCCGCGACCGGACCGCACAGGAGCACGGTACACACCGCTGCCAGACAGGAAACACACCGTAGTGCCGTCGTCATTCGGACGGTCTCAGCGAGACCTCCCGGGAAGTTGTTCACGGGCGAGCAGGAACACGAAGTCGTCTCCAGCGTGCGTGCTCAGCCACGTGAAAGGTGTTTCGGGATATGCACGCTCGAGGGCGGGGCGGTCGTGACCGACTTCCGTGACGAGAACGCCGTCCGCGTGCAGGTGGTTCGCGGCTTCCGCGAGCAGCCGGCGAATGGTGTCGAGGCCGTCCTGGCCGCCCGCGAGCGCAAGCGCGGGTTCGCGTCGGTATTCGTCCGGGAGTGAACGCATGGCCGCGTCGTCCACGTAGGGCGGATTGCAGAGGATGACGTCGTACGTGCGGCCGCCCAGTTCCGCGAACAGGTCGGAGTGCAGCGGGTGAACGCGATCTTCGAGCCCGTATTCCGCCACGTTGCGTTCCGCGACGGCCAGCGCATCCGGCGAGATGTCGACGGCGTCGCCGCGGGCATTCGGAAACGCGAAGGCCGCGAGAACGGCGAGGCAGCCGGAACCGGTGCAGAGGTCGAGCACCGTTCCGATCTCTTCCGGTGACGGGATCCAGGGCGAGAGGCTGTTCGCGAGCAGATCGGCAAGGAAGGACCGTGGTACCAGCGCCCGTTCGTCGACATAGAAGCGGTGTTCGCCGAGCCAGGCCTCCCGCGTGATGTACGGAGCCGGGACACGGTCGTCGATGCGTCGCCGCAGCATTTCGACGAGGTGCTCGCGCTCCGCGGCCGTCACGCGAGCGTCGAGAAAGTCGTGCACGCTGCCGGGCGGGAGATCGAGACCCCATCCGAGGAGGTAGGCAGCCTCCGTCATCGCATCCGGAAATCCATGTCCGAAGAACGTGCCCTGCCTGGTCATCGCGCTCACCGTGTAGCGCAGGAGATCCCGGATGGTGACGAGTTCGTCGACCTCGGCGATCGGGAAGCTGGGCGGCGGGCGGGTCATGAGGCGAGAAGCAGACGTGAGAGCACGCCGCGGTAGATCCGGGCCAGCGGCTCGAGGTCGGCGATCTGCACGTGTTCGTTGAGCTTGTGGATCGTCGCGTTCACGGGCCCGAGCTCGATCACCTCGTCGCACCAGGTCGCGATGAAACGACCGTCCGAAGTGCCTCCGGTCGTCGAGAGCTCCGCCACGCAGCCCGTCTCGTCACGGATTGCATCGGTGACGGCATTCACGAGGTGTCCCCGGCGGGTCAGGAACGGCATTCCCGAAAGAGACCACTCGAGGCCGTAGTCGAGACCGTGCCGGTCGAGGATGGCGTGCACGCCCTGTTTCAGCGAATCGACCGAGCTTTCCGGCGAGAACCGGAAGTTGAACTGCACGTGAAGTTCACCCGGTATCACGTTCGTCGCGCCGGTTCCCGCGCGGATGTTCGAGATCTGGAAGCTCGTCGGGGGGAAGTACTCGTCGCCCTCGTCCCACACGACCGTCGCGAGTTCGGCGAGCGCGGGAACGGCCTCATGGACGGGATTGTGCGCGAGGTGAGGGTAGGCGATGTGTCCCTGGATTCCACGGACGGTGAGGTTTCCGGACAGCGAGCCGCGGCGCCCGTTCTTGATCACGTCGCCGAGGCGTGTCGTGGACGTGGGTTCGCCGACGATGCAGTAGTTCAGGGTCTCCTCGCGTTGCCGCAGCCATTCGACGACGCGCACCGTGCCGTCGGTGGCGACACCTTCCTCGTCCGACGTGAGCAGGAGCGCGATCGAGCCGGGATGATCGGGATGCTCCCGGACGAAGGCCTCGATCGCGGTCACGAACGCGGCCAGGGAGGACTTCATGTCCGCAGCGCCGCGGCCGTAGAGCAGACCGTCCCGTTCGGTCGGCACGAACGGTGGCGAATCCCATTTCTCGAGGGGGCCGGTCGGCACGACGTCGGTGTGGCCGGCGAAGCAGACCACGGGCTGTGCGGTGCCGCGACGGGCCCAGAGGTTGTCCACGTCGCCGAAACGCAGCGGAGTCGTGGTGAATCCGGCCGCGCGCAGGCGCTCGGCCAGGATCGCCTGGCATCCGCCGTCGTCCGGCGTGACGGACTGACGGGCGATCAGCTGCCGCGTGAGTTCGACGGTCGGGGTGTGGGCGGCTGGGGACTTCTGCGGGTCGGTGTCACTCATGCAGTCAGGCGTGGTCGAGTCGGTCGAGATCTATCGAAATGCCGCCCGTCGTGGTGAGATGCGACGGCTCCGGGGCGGACGACGACGAGGGCATGCCGAAGATCTGGTTGGCCCCGTGGGCCTGCGCAGCGCTCGCGTTGTCGAGCAGCCATGCGAGGTTCGAGGGGGAGTCGGAATTGCGCAGCGCTTCTTCCTTGCTGATCAGGTTCTGGCTGTAGAGCTTGAAGAGCGCCTGCTCGAATGTCATGGAACCCGGCGAGAGACTCTGTTCCATCGCTTCCTTGATCTGGTCGACGTCGCCCTTCTTCACGAGTTCGGCGACGTGCTTCGTGTTCAGCATGATCTCCACGGCGGCGACGAGGGATCCGTCGAGCCCCTTCACGAGGCGCTGGGAGATGATGGCCTTGAGGGTGGTCGACAGGTCTCCGAGGAGACCTTCACGGGCATCGTGCGGGAAGAAGTTGATGATCCGCGCGAGCGCGTGATAGCTGTTGTTGGCGTGCAGCGTCGTGAGGCAGAGATGGCCGGTCTGCCCGTAGAGCAGGGCGTGCTGCAGCGTCTGGCGGTCCCGCACCTCGCCGATCAGCAGGACGTCCGGGGCCTCGCGCATCGCGTTCACGAGCGCGTGCTCGTACGAGAGGGTGTCCTGCCCGACCTCCCGCTGGTTGATCACGCACCGGTTGTTGGTGTACACGAACTCGATCGGGTCCTCGATGGTCAGGACGTGTCCGCCGCGCGTCGCGTTGCGATGCTCGATCATCGCGGCGAGGGTGGTGGACTTGCCGGAGCCAGTCGAGCCGACGATCAGCACGAGCCCGCGCTTCTCGATCACGAGGTCCTTCAGCAGGGCGGGGAGCCGGAGCTTCTCGAACCCCGCCGTGCGGTTGCGCAGGTACCGGATGACCATGGCGATGTTTCCGCGCTGGCGGAACACGTTCACCCTGAACCGGCCCACACCCTGGACGGGATAGGAGAAGTTCATCTCCATCGTCTCGTCGAAGGTCTGCGCCTCCTTTTCGGTCATCATGTCGTAGGCGATCTTGCGGACCGACTCCGAGTCCATGACCTGCTGGTTCACGGGCATGATGTTGCCGAGGATCTTGATGGAGATGGGGGAACCCACGGAGATGAAAAGGTCCGAGGCTTCCTTCTCCGCCATGAGCTTGAACAGCGGTGTGAGGTAGGTACTCAAGGTATGGCGCTCCCTGCGTGCTCCCCGCCTGACGCCTGGCGGGGGAATCAGTCCCCGCGCAGCAGTTCGTTGATGCTCGTCTTGGCGCGGGTCTTGGCGTCGACCATCTTCACGATAACGGCGCAATACAGGCTGTATTTACCGTCGGCGGAGGGCAGATTGCCCGAAACGACGACGGAGCCGGGCGGAATGCGACCATACGTGATCTCCCCCGTGTCCCGATGGTAGATGCGCGTGCTCTGGCCGATGTAGACGCCCATGGAGACGACGGACCCTTCGCCGACGATCACCCCTTCGACGATCTCGGAGCGCGCGCCGATGAAACAGTTGTCCTCGATGATCGTGGGGTTCGCCTGGAGGGGCTCCAGCACGCCGCCGATGCCCACCCCGCCGGACAGGTGCACGTTCTTCCCGATCTGTGCGCAGGATCCGACGGTTGCCCAAGTGTCCACCATCGTGCCTTCGTCGACGTACGCGCCGATGTTCACGTAGGAGGGCATCAGGACCACGTTGCGGGCGATGTACGAGCCGCGCCGGACCGCCGCGGGCGGCACGACACGGAATCCGCCTGCCGCGAAGTCGGCCGCGCCGTAGTCCGCGAACTTCGCGGGCACCTTGTCGAAATAGTTCGTGTACCCGTCACGGACGACGTGGTTGTCCTCCAGCCGGAAAGACAGCAGCACGGCCTTCTTCACCCACTGGTGGGTCAGCCAGTCTCCGTCGCGCTTCTCGCAGACGCGCAGGCGCCCGGCGTCCAGGCCGGCGACGACCTCGTTGACGGCCTCGCGCACGGCGGCAGAGGCGGCGGAAGGCGACAGGGTCGAACGGTTTTCCCAAGCCTGGTCGATGACGGTTTGCAGATCGGACATTCGCTTCTCTTCTGTTATCGGTGTTCGCGGAAACACCCGGCAAGCCGGCGCGCGGCCTCGGTGCACTCGTCGAGTGGAGCGACGAGCGCGATGCGGACGAACCCGTTCCCGGGATTCAGGCCGTTCGCGTCGCGTGCCAGGAAACTGCCGGGCAGGACGGTCACATTATATTGTTCGAGGAGATTCCGGGCGAATACGGTGTCATCGCCGGGCACCGGCAGCCACAGGTAGAACCCGGCCTCCGGGCGTCGGGCACCGGGTACGCCGTCCAGGATGTCCAGGACGGCGGAGAACTTCTGGCCGTACTGGCGACGGTTCTCGACCACGTGCGTCTCGTCACGCCACGCGGCCTCGCTCGCTGCCTGGACGCTGGGGCTCATCGCGCTGCCGTGATAGGTCCGGTAGAGCAGGAAGGACTTCAGTACCTGACGATCGCCCGCCACGAAGCCGGATCGCATGCCGGGCACGTTGGAGCGCTTGGACAGGCTGCTGAACACCACGAGCCGCGGGAAGCCGGACCGCCCGAGACGGTGGGCGGCCTGCAGGGCACCGAGGGGGGGATTCGCTTCGTCGAAATGGATCTCGGAGTAGCACTCGTCCGAGGCGATCACGAACCCGAACCGGTCGGACAGATCGAACAGCGTCTTCCACTCGTCGAGGGTCAGCACCCGTCCGGTCGGGTTGCCGGGTGAGCAGAGGTACACGAGCTGGGTGCGGGACCAGGACTCCTCGGGAAGCGCACCGAAGTCCGGGCCGAAACCGTTCTCGGGGAGCTGGTTCAGGAAGGCGGGGCGCGCTCCGGCGAGGAGCGCGGCGCCTTCGTAGATCTGATAGAACGGATTGGGCATGACGACGACGGGTGGCGCGCCGGCGGAGCGGTCGACGACCGCCTGTGCGAATGCGAAGAGCGCCTCCCGGCTGCCGTTGACCGGCAGCACCTCGGTCGCGGGATCCGGTGCGGGAATGCCGTAGCGGCGCGAGAGCCAGGCGGCGATGGTCTCCCGCAGGGACGCACTGCCGATCGTGGCCGGATAGGTGGCGAGTCCGTCCAGGCGCGCCTTCAGCGCGTCGAGCACGAGGCCGGGAGTCGGGTGTTTCGGCTCGCCGATCGACAGATTCACGTGGGGAAGTGCGGGATTGCCGCGCACGGTCGCGACGAGCTGCGAGAGTTTCTGGAACGGGTACGGGTGAAGGCGGGCCAGGTCGGGGTTCATGTGAAGCGTCGGGAACACGAGGAGGTGCGGAAGACCGCGGACGCGAAATTATAGAGAGGCGGAGGCCATCCTTCGCGCATGGCGAATCGGTTACAATCGTCCGCATCCCTTCCCGCGTCGGACTCCGCGCTGTCGACGTGTGGAATGCCGTACCCACCGCCTGGCCGGAGAAAGCCGCCAGGCGGTTGTTTTTTATCACGCAATTGTGTTTGCTCCAGACCGGGCACGGGGTTAGCGGGTGCGTCTCACTCACATCAAGCTGGCAGGCTTCAAGTCGTTCGTCGATCCGACTCACATTGCACTTCCGGGGCAGCTCGTCGGGGTGGTGGGTCCCAACGGCTGCGGAAAGTCGAACGTCATCGACGCGGTCCGCTGGGTGCTCGGCGAGTCCTCCGCGCGGCACCTGCGCGGCGAGACCATGCAGGACGTCATCTTCAACGGCTCCGGCGACCGCAAGCCGGTGAACCGTGCCAGCGTCGAACTGGTGTTCGACAACAGCCTCGGGAAGGCGGCCGGCCCCTGGTCCCAGTACGGCGAGATCTCCATCAAGCGCGTGCTCGAGCGGCACGGCGATTCCAGCTACTACATCAACAACATCGCGGTGCGCCGGCGGGACGTTGCCGACATCTTCCTCGGAACGGGCCTCGGCGCGCGTGCCTACGCGATCATCGAGCAGGGCATGATCTCCCGCATCGTGGAGTCGAAGCCCGAGGAACTCCGTGTCTTCCTCGAAGAGGCCGCCGGCATCTCCAAGTATCGCGAGCGCCGCAAGGAGACCGAGAACCGGCTCGGCGATGCACGGGAGAACCTGCAGCGGGTCGAGGACATCCGCCGGGAACTGGAAGGCCAGATCACGCGCCTGGAGGAGCAGGCCGCCGCCGCCGAACGCTATCGCGCCCTCGAAGCCTCCATCCGGCACAACCAGTGCCTGCTCTGGGCGCTGCGCCGGCGGGATGCCGGAAACCAGCGGGCGCGTCTCGCGAACGACATCGAGCGCGGCGTGCTCGAACTGGAGAAGGTCACCACCGAACTGCGCGCGGTGGAGGCGTCTCTCGAGCAGCGGCGCTCGGATCACTTTGCCGCCGGCGACCGCGTGCACGGTGCGCAGGGCGAACTGTACGAGGCCAATGCGGAGTTCGCGCGCATCGAGCAGCAGCTGCAGTACCTCCGTTCCAACCGGCAGCGCGCGATGTCGCGCAAGACGGAGCTGGACGAGCAGATCGCACGCGACGAGAGCAGGGTCGACCAGCTCGAGATATCGATCGCGGAGATGAGTGCGGAACTGGCGGCGGCGGCCGAGACGCTTGCGGAAAATGAGCTGCAGTGCGACGACGCTCGTCAGGCCATGCCCGAGGCCGAACAGAGCCATCGCGAGTCGCGGATGCGCCTCGACGAGGCGCGGCAGGCGCTCGGCGTCGTCCTGCGTGAGCGGGAAGTGTCCGTCGCACGTCGCGAGCAGACGGACCGAGTCGTCCAGCAGCTCCGGGCACGTCGGGAACGCCTGCGGGTGGAACTCGAGACCGTCGGCGAGCCGGACGAGGATGCGCTCGCACGACTTCGTGCCGAGGGCGAAGGCATCGACGACGAACTGGCCGCCGCGCGCGAGGGGCTGGCCGTCGTCGAGTCGGAGATCCCCTCGCTCGAGGACATGTTCAGGGAAGCGTCGGCTGCCGTGGAATCCCTCCGGCACCAGCTCGCCTCGCTTGAGGCGCGTCGTCACGCACTGATCGCCCTCCAGGATCAGGTCGGGTCGAGCGAACAGATGGCGTCGTGGCTCGGCCAGCACGGTCTGGACGGGGCGTCCCGACTGTGGGAGCGGGTCCAGGTCGCCTCGGGATGGGAAGACGCCGTGGAGGCGGTGCTGCGCGAGCGACTCAACGCGATTGCCGTCGAGGACGTCGGGCGGCTCGGCGACTGGTTCGGCGCGTCCCCGCCCGGCAAGCTCACCGCCTATCGTGCGGGCGCCGCATCGGGTGGCGGTGCGGAACCTCCGCCGGGCTGCACGCGCCTGACGGACCACGTCTCGTGCTCGGATCCCGCCGTGGCAGGCGTGCTCGCGGAGTGGCTCGCGGGCGTGTTTGCCGTGGACGAAGCGGGGACGGCGCTCGCAGCCTCGCGCGAACTCGGCGCCGGACAGCTCATCGTTTCCCGCGAAGGTCACGCGTTCACCGGGCACAGCGTCGGATTCCACGCTTCGGACTCCGAGATCCACGGACTGCTCGAACGAAAGCGCGAGATCGACTCGCTGGAAGGGGAAGTCGCGGCGATGACCGCGGAACTCTCCGGACAGCGGGAGCGCCAGCAGGACCTCGAACTCCGTCTCGAGGAAATGCGCGAATCGCGGGACCGCATGCGGGAGGAGCTTTCCGGCCTGCGTCAGCGACGCCACGAAGTCGAGATCTCCCTGGTGCGGGCCACCGAAATCGCCGATCGCGCACGACAGCGCCGTTCCCAGATCGAGGGAGAGCTGGCGGAAATCGAATCCGAGGAGATGCGCGAGCGCGAAGCCCACGAGGAAACCGTCGTCAGGATCGCCGAGGCGGAGTCCCGTTCCGGGGGGCTGCAGGCAGATCTGGAGCAGTTCGAACAGGCATTCGCCGCGGCCGAGGAGCACCTGGGCAGATGCCGGGAGCGCCGGATGGAGACGGAGCGTCTCCTGCAGCAGGCGCAGTTCGCGGTCCGCGGCCTCGAGACACGACTGGCGGACGCCCGCCACGCGTGTGACGAGATGAGAACCCAGATCGAGCGGGGGCGGGACGCCCTCGCGACGACCGGAGAGGAAGTGGAATCGTTCGACGAGACACCACTCGAGGAACAGGTGGGCGCCGCCCTCGACCGCAAGCGGGAGCGGGAGAGCGTGCTGGCGCAGGCCCGCGACGCGCTTTCGGAAGCCGAGCGCGTGCTCCGCGACACCGACGAGAAGAGAAGCACGCTCGAGCGCCAGCTCGAGCCGCTCCGGTCACGGCTCGGCGACCTTCGGCTGAAGGAGCAGGAAGCGCGCCTCGCCGAGGAGAATTTCGCGCAGCAGCTCGCGGAGGCGCACGCGGACGAGGCGGCGCTTGCGAGCGCGATGGAAGGCGCCCCGCGCCCCGGTACCCTGCAGGGCGAGATCAACCGCCTGCAGGAGGAACTCACCGGCCTCGGAGCGGTGAACCTCGCCGCGCTCGACGAACTCGGCAAGACGACCGAGCGCAAGTCCTACCTCGACGCGCAGTCGGAAGATCTCACGACGGCCGTGACGACGCTCGAGGACGCGATCCGTCGCATCGACCGCGAGACCCGCGAACGGCTGAAGGAGACGTTCGACACGGTGAACGCGAATCTGTCGGAGATGTTCCCCCAGCTCTTCGGCGGTGGCGAGGCGACACTCGTGATGACGGGGGAGGAGATCCTCGATTCCGGCGTACAGATCGTGGCACGGCCTCCGGGCAAGCGGAACACCTCGATTCACCTCCTGTCGGGTGGCGAGAAGGCGCTCACGGCGGTGTCGCTGGTCTTTTCGCTGTTTCGCCTCAATCCGGCGCCGTTCTGTCTGCTGGACGAGGTCGACGCGCCCCTGGACGACTCGAACACGGGCCGTTTCTGCGGTCTCGTGCGGAAGATGTCTGAACAGACGCAGTTCATCTTCATCAGTCACAACAAGATAACGATGGAAATGGCGGAGCAGCTGGTGGGCGTCACCATGCCCGAGCTCGGTGTCTCCCGGATTGTCGCGGTGGACATCGACGAGGCCATGAAGATGCGAGAGGAGCAGGCCGCATGATTGCGCGTCCGCGTTCCCGCTGTATGCTTCCGTCGGGCGAAACGGCTGCCGGATCGGGAGCATTCTCTAGCGGACTGGAGCGATGAGCGACTTGCAGTGGAGTCTACTTGCCTTGGGTGCGGTGGTGATCGCGGGAGTACTGGTGTTCAACTGGTACCAGGAGCGTTCACACCGCAGGCGAGCCGAGGAAGTGTTCGATACGCCTCCGAAGGACATCCTGCTGGGGACCGACGACGAGCGCATTGCGGCCGACGTCGTCGGCGACCACGGTCGGGACGTCGGAGCGGACGCGATCATCCCTGCGACGACGGTTCCCGCTGCGCCGGAACTGCCGTTGCCGGCGAGCGACCCCGTCCCGGACCAGGCTGTTCCGGACGTCACGGACGAGGTCGTGATCGACAGCATCGCCACCTTCGAAAGCACCGTCCCGTTCGACGACACCTTCCTCGTCAGACTGGGGCAGACCATCGGGGAACTCTCGCGGACGACTCGGCTGCTCGGTCTGGATGATCTCGACGGCAGGTGGCTGGCACTCAGCGACACGTCTGCCGGACGTCACCGCAGGATTCGCGTGGCGATGCAGCTCGTGGACCGGCAGGCTGTCGTGTCACGGGCCGAGCTCGAGGAATTCGAACGGGCGATGCGGATGGTCGCGGAAGAGTCGGCAACCGACGTGACCGTGTCGGATGTCGATGCGATGGAGGCGCGGGCCCAGGAGCTCGACACGTTCTGCGGGGACGTGGACATAGCCATCGGTCTCTCGGTCGTGGCACGTACCGGACAGATGTTCCAGGGGACCACCATTCGTGCGCTCGCCGAGAGCGCGGGGCTGAAACTGCGCGCCGACGGGCAGTTCCACAGCGAGGACTCCCAGGGCAGTTCCCAGTTCACGCTCGACAACCAGGACACGGAGCCGTTCTTCCCCGACAGCATCAAGGGGCTCACGACCACCGGCGTCACGTTCCTTCTCGACGTGCCGCGCGCCGAGGGCGGCGTGGCCGCCTACGACCGGATGGTGCAGGTCACGAAGAAGTTCGCGGCCACCCTCGACGGCAACATCGTCGACGACAATCGTCAGCCCCTCAACGACAACGGCCTGGATACCATTCGCCGGCATCTCGTCAGCGTCTATCTCGCGATGGACGAGAAAGGAATTCCGGCCGGTTCACCGGTCGCGATGCGCCTGTTCTCCTGATGGGCGTGCCCGACGCGGCGGCGAAGCGCATCTCCCGGCTTCGCCACGAGATCGAGCACCACAACTACCTCTATTACGTTCTCGACGCCCCCGAACTTCCCGACGCCGAATTCGACCGGCTGTTCCGGGAACTGCAGGACCTCGAGACCCAGTATCCGGAGTCCCGGACGACCGACTCGCCGACCCAGCGAGTCGGCGCACCGCCGCTCGACGCTTTCGATACCGTGCGACATGCGGTCCCGATGCTCTCGCTCAACAACGCGCTCAGTGTCGCCGAGGCGGAGGCCTTCGACCGTCGCGTGCGCGAGGCACTCGGCGTCGACACGGTCGAGTACTCGATGGAACCGAAGTTCGACGGTCTCGCCGTGAGCCTCACCTACGAGGACGGCGTCCTCGTGACGGGCGCCACACGCGGCGACGGCTACGAGGGGGAGGACGTGACGGCCAATCTGCGTACCGTGCGTGCGATCCCCCTTCGACTGGATCAGGAAGGGCGTCCGCGCGTGCTGGAAGTCCGGGGCGAAGTCCTCATGCTGAAACGCGATTTCGAACGGCTGAACGATTACCACCGCTCGAAGGGGGAGAAACCGTTCGCGAACCCGCGAAATGCAGCCGCGGGTTCACTGCGGCAGCTGGACTCCCGGATCACCGCGGGGCGGAACCTGAGCTTTTTCGCGTACGGCGTGGGGCGATCGGACCCGTTCCCGCCCGGGGTGACCACCCAGAGCGGACTGCTGGACTGGCTCGCCTCGCTGCGTTTCCCCGTCGCGCGGGACAGGCAGGTGACGACGGGGGTGGACGGACTGCTCGATTACTACCGGGGGATCGGCGAGCGGCGGAAGGCCTTGGCCTACGAGATCGACGGGGTCGTGTACAAGGTGAACGATTTCCGCCTGCAGGACGAACTCGGTTACGTCTCCCGCGCGCCCCGGTTCGCGATCGCGCACAAGTTTCCTCCCGAGGAGGAACTCACCGAAGTGTTGGGAATCGAGGTGCAGGTAGGCAGGACGGGGGCACTGACGCCCGTCGCACGGCTGAAGCCCGTGACGGTCGGGGGCGTGAGGGTGACGAATGCCACGCTTCACAACGAGGACGAAGTGCACCGCAAGGACATCCGCGTCGGGGACACCGTCGTGGTGCGCCGGGCGGGGGATGTCATTCCCGAGGTCGTCAGGCGGGTTCCTGTGTCGGGGACCCGCGGGCCGGAGTTTCATCTGCCCGATCGCTGCCCCGTATGCGGGTCGGCTGCGCCGCGCGCGGAAGGCGAAGCCATCCGGCGCTGCGCGGGCGGGCTCTTCTGCGAGGCCCAGCGCAAGCAGGCGCTGATCCATTTTGCCTCCCGCCGTGCGATGGACATCGAGGGACTCGGGGAAAGGCTCGTCGATCAGCTGGTCGACCGGGGTCTCGTGCACTCGCCTGCAGATCTGTACTCGCTCACCGCCGCAGCCCTTGGCGGGCTCGACCGGATGGGCGAGAAGTCGGCGGACAACGTCGTCAAGGCGATCGGAATGAGCCGGCACACGACCCTTGCGCGCTTCATCTATGCCCTGGGGATACGGAACGTCGGGGAGGCGACCGCACGGGATCTCGCGCGCCACTTCGGCGATTTCGTCCCGTTCATGGAGGCAGACCTGGAGGCGCTGACCGCCGTTCCGGAAGTGGGGCCCGTGGTCGCGCGCAGCATTCTCGAGTTCTTCGAACAGCCTCACAACCGGGAGGTGATCGGACGGCTGCTCGGTGTCATCGACTGGCCGCGCGTCGAAACGGCCGGTGCGACGGCGAAATCCCCCGTTTCCGGAAAGACATTCGTGTTGACCGGCACGCTGCCCAACCTGACGCGTGATCAGGCCAGGGCGCTGATCGAGGCCGCGGGAGGGAAGGTGGCCGGGAGTGTCTCTTCCAGAACTTCGTTCGTCGTGGCGGGAGAGGAGGCGGGGTCCAAGCTCGCGCGGGCACGCGAACTCGACATTCGTGTTCTCGACGAGAACGGATTGTTAGAATTGTTTCCGGATGATCATCCGAGCATTGCGAAGCAACAGAAGGAGGGTTCATGACCAGAACGCCCGTCAGAACGGCGGTCTTCCCGGTGGCGGGGATGGGGACGCGCTTCCTGCCCGTCACGAAGGCAAGCCCGAAGGAGATGCTGCCGATCGTCGACAAGCCGTTGATCCAGTACGCCGTGGAAGAGGCGGTGAACGCCGGGATGACCCAGATGGTGTTCATCACCGGGCGCAACAAGCGCGCGATCGAAGACCATTTCGACAAGGCGTTCGAGCTCGAGACGGAACTCGAGGCAAGGGGCCGCACCGCGCTGCTGGAATGCGTGCGCAACATCGTGCCCAGGAACGTGAGCTGCATCTATGTGAGGCAGCCGGAGGCGCTGGGGCTGGGCCACGCGGTGCTGTGTGCACGACCGGTCGTGGGTGACCAGCCGTTCGCGGTCATCCTCGCGGACGATCTCATCGACGGCGATCCTTCGGCGCTGCAGCAGATGGTCGACGTGCACGCCGAGCACGGGCACTCCGTGCTGGCAGTTCAGAAGATCCCGCCCCAGGACTCGAAGAAGTACGGAATCATCTCGGGCGCGCCGATCGGACCCCGCCTGCACGGGTTGTCGGGGATCGTCGAAAAGCCGGAGCCGAAGGCCGCGCCCTCGGACCTCGCGGTCGTCGGGCGGTACATTCTGACGGCCTCCCTCTTCGGGTTTCTCGAGAAGATCGGGAAAGGGACCGGAGGAGAGATCCAGCTCACGGACGGCATCGCGGCGCTTCTGGGGACCGAATCGGTGCTCGCGTGGGAGTTCGAGGGAACCCGCTACGACTGCGGTTCCAAGCTCGGCTATCTCCAGGCAAACGTCAATTTCGCGCTCAGGCACCCCGAGATCGCGGACGAATTCACCACGTTCCTGAAGTCCGTCCAGTCGGACCTGGCGGAGTAGTCGCCCTTGATCTCGCGAGAAGAAGCCCTGAGGTTGTTCGACGGCGCAGACCTGATATTCGACGAATCCGAGACCCGGGCAGCAGTTGAACGGATCGGTCAGGATGTCACGGCGCGGCTCGCCGACACTTTCCCGCTGGTGCTCCAGGTGATGCGCGGCGCGTCGGTCTTCTGCGGCCAGCTGCTGCCGCTGCTGAAGTTTCCGCTCGAACTCGACTACATCCACGCAACCCGTTACGGCGGGTCGACGCGGGGGGCGAGCATCCAGTGGTTCGTCGCACCGCGGGAGGACGTGAAGGGCCGCACGATACTCGTGCTCGACGACATTCTCGACGCAGGGATCACGCTGACCGCGATCCGGGACGCGCTCCTGAGCAAGGGGGCGCTCGCGGTGCACATCGCGGTGCTGTGCGAGAAGGATCTGGTCCGGGAAGTCCCCGTCAAAGCGGACTTCGTGGGGCTGCGCGTGCCCAATCGGTACGTCTTCGGGTTCGGCATGGATGTCCATGGGGCGTGGCGAAACCTGCCGGCCATCTACGCGCTGAACACGCAGGAGCACGGGCAATGAGCGCGCCCGTACTCGGCATCATCGGCGGCACCGGACTCACGGAACTCTCGAATCTCGAGATCGTCCGGCGACAGGTGGCCCGGACGCCATACGGGGAAGCCTCGGGCGCACTGACCTTCGGCCGGATGGGAGGGATTCCGGTCATCTTTCTGGCCCGTCACGGATATGGCCACACCATCGCGCCCCACCAGGTCAACTATCGTGCAAATCTCTGGGCCCTGCACGCCGAAGGGGTCACACGGGTCGTGTCGATTGCCTCGGTCGGGGGCATCGCACCGGAGCTCGGACCTGGCACCCTGGCGTTGCCGAACCAGATACTCGATTACACCTGGGGGCGGAAGTGCACCTTCTTCGAAGGTCCGGATCAGCCCGTCACGCACGTCGATTTCACGCATCCCTACTGTCCACACCTGCGTGCGGCCTTGCTCGGAGCAGCGGCCGCGGTAGGGGAGCCGATCGTGCCGGAAGGGGTCTATGCGACGACCCAGGGGCCGCGGCTGGAGACGGCAGCCGAGATAGACCGGCTCGAGCGTGATGGTGCGACGATGGTCGGGATGACGGGGATGCCCGAAGCCGCGCTCGCGAGGGAGCTTTCCCTGTCCTACGCGACGATCGCCGTCGTCGCGAACCATGCGGCGGGCCGGGGCACGAGCAGCGGTGGTATCAGTCTCGACGCGATAAGGGCCGTCATGCAGGAAGCCCTGGGGCGCGCACGTCGCATCGTCGAAAGGGTGGTCGTCGATCATGAGCGTTCGTGATGTCATACGCATGGGGGACCCGCGGCTGCTGGAGCCGGCCCGTCCCGTCGAGCGTTTCGGAACACCGGAACTTCGCGAACTGATCGCGGACATGTCGGACACGATGCGCGCGCAGAATGGCGCGGGGCTTGCCGCACCGCAGATCGCGGTGGGTCTGCAGGTGGTCATCTTCGGAGGCTTCAGGAGCCCGCGATACCCGGAGAGCGACGAGATTCCGTACACCGTGCTCATCAACCCCGAGCTCGAAGCGCTCTCCGACGAAGTCGAGGAGGGCTGGGAGGGGTGCCTCTCCGTACCGGGCATGCGGGGTCTCGTTCCGCGCTACAGACACCTCCGCTACCGGGGGTTCGACGACGAAGGCCGGCCCGTGGAGCGGACGGTCGCGGACTTTCACGCGCGGGTGGTCCAGCACGAATGCGACCATCTCGCGGGCATCCTCTATCCGATGCGCATCCGGGATCTCCGCAACTTCGGATTTGCCGACGTGCTGTTTCCCGGGCAACCCCTCCAGGACGACTGAACGGCCGCCGCATCCGGGCGGCCCTCTTCCTGCCCCGGGGCCGGAACCCTCAAGATCCTGCCTTCCGCGTCGAAATAAGGGGTTCTCCCTCGCGAGAACGGCGTGCCCGTTCCGCCCGCTGCGCGTCCTGCGCACGACGAAATCTCACAGGATTCAAGATTTGAGGACCTCTGCCGTAAATCGCTACAGACAGCGGTTTTGAAGGCCTTATGTGGCGAGGGTAACCGAAGTCGAGTTTAACGAACCATTCAGAACTTTGACTTTCGTCGAGAGGTATTCAGATGTCTCAAGTAATCAGCACCAACATAGCCTCGCTCAATGCTCAGCGGAACCTTGGCACGAGCCAGAGTGACCTCGCGGTGGCTCTCCAGCGGCTGTCGTCGGGGCTGCGGATCAACTCTGCCAAGGATGACGCCGCGGGCCTCGCGATTTCCGAGCGATTCACTGCCCAGATCCGTGGCCTCGACCAGGCGCGCCGTAACGCGAACGACGGGATCTCCCTGTCGCAGACCGCGGAAGGTGCGCTGAAGTCGTCGGGCGACATTCTCCAGCGTATTCGTGAACTGGCCGTGCAGTCGGCGAACGCGTCGAACTCCGCGGGCGATCGCAAGGCGATCCAGTCGGAAGTGTCTCAACTGACCTCGGAACTCGATCGCATCGCGAATTCCACCGAGTTCAACGGGCTGAAGCTGCTGGACGGTTCGTTCGGCTCGGCATCGTTCCAGGTCGGCGCGAACGCGAACCAGATCATCACGGCTCAGACGGGTGACTTCCGCACGTCGGTCTACGGAAACCAGGACTATCATTCGGACACGATCGCTGCCGCGAGTGGCGCCGCGTTCACGGCCGGCTCCTTCGACATCCAGGGTCTCGAGACGAAGACGATCGACGTGACGGCGACGGACACGGCCCGCACGCTCGCGAACAAGGTGAACGCGGCGGCAGACACGACCGGTGTCACGGCTTCGGGTCGGACTCAGGCTCAGCTGAGCTTCGCGACAGCCGACACGAACTACACCGTTGCCCTCGTCTCGAAGAACTCGACGGCCGTGCACGTGAGCTTCACCGTGGGTGCGGTCGACAGCGCGGAAGGCCTCGCTCAGGCCGTTTCGTCGATCAACGATGCAGCTTCCAAGACCGGCGTGACGGCGAAGCTCAACGAAACGAACGACGGCATCGTGCTCACGAACGACACGGGCGAGAACATCACCCTGACGAACGGTGCGGCCTCCGGCGGCAGCGTCGACTTCGCGAACTTCGATCCGGCAGGCCTCGCGACGCCCACCAACCCCGCGGACGATTTCGGTACGGCGGCGACGCTGGCGGCCGGTGCGGACGCAACTGCCGTCGGCTACGTGACGTTCGCCTCCGACAAGAGCTACTCGATCGTGGGTGACGGCACGACGGACGCGGTGACCGACGGTTCGGCCACGCTCCAGTCCGTGTCGACGCTCGACGTCTCCAGTGTCAGCGGTGCGAACAGCGCGCTCGCGATCGTCGACGCGGCTCTCGCGTCGGTGAACGGACAGCGTGCCCGGTTCGGTGCGTTGCAGTCCCGCTTCGAGAACACCGTCTCGAACCTGCAGATCACGAGCGAGAACCTCACGTCATCGCGTTCCCGCATCCGCGATGCCGACTTCGCGGCGGAAACGGCGGCGCTCACGCGCGGCCAGATCCTGCAGCAGGCCGGTACTGCCGTGCTCGCGCAGGCCAACGCGATCCCGAACAACGTCCTGTCGTTGTTGCGTTAATCGGCATCACACCGGCCGGCGCAGCGCCGGCCGGTGCTTGAAACGTTGCGGTGAGGAACTACGATCATGGTTGTACAGGCGACATTGTTGTCGACCCTCAAGCCTCCGGTCGGCGAGGCGGGCACGGGTCAGCCCAATCCTGCGGCTTCTGCAGGCGCGAGTGCTGCGGTTCAGGGTCCATCGCCCCGTCCGGCGCAGAAGGCGCCTGATGCCGCGGACATCCAGAAGACCTTGAGTGACGCCAGGGGTGTGGCGGAGGCCGCCGGGGCGAGCCTGGAATTCACGATCGACAAGGACAGTGGCAAGACCGTCGTGAAGGTCGTCGACTCCGCGACGAGTCAGGTAATCCGTCAGATCCCGTCCGAGGAACTGCTCTCCCTCGCACGGCACATGACCAAGCTCGAGGGGATGCTGCTCAATCAGAAGGCCTGAAAAGGTCGGCGATGGGGGTATCAAGGCTCGAATGACCATGCCGTAATGGTCTCGAGACCGTCACAAACAGGCAGGGCGTCATGGCAATCTCCGCTCCGGGCATTGGTTCGAATCTGGATGTAAACGGCATCGTCTCCCAGTTGATGACGGTGGAGCGGGCCCCGCTGGACCGTCTGGACATCCAGGAGGCGAGCTACCAGGCGAAGCTGTCCGCGTACGGGAGCGTGCGTTCGGCGCTGTCGAGCTTCCGGAACGCGATCGATTCCCTCGCGAGCGGCTCCGGCTTCCGGACCCGCACCGCATCGTCGAGTGATTCCGCGGTGGCCACCGCCTCGGCATCGTCTCTCGCGACCAGCGGCAGCTACGCCATCGACGTCTCGAAGGTGGCGCAGGCCCAGGCCCTGGCAGCAGCCGGGCAGGCGAGCACCACGGCCACCATCGGCACCGGTGCCTCGACCGAAATCACCTTCGAATTCGGCGCCATTTCGGGCGGAACCCTGACCGCGGGGTCCTATTCCGGTGCGACGTTCACGCCGAATGCCGAGGCGCTCACCGGCTCGGTCACGATCGATTCGACCAACAATTCCCTCGCAGGCATCAAGGATGCGATCAACGCGGCCAACATCGGTGTGCGCGCGTCGATCGTCAACGATGGCGGGACAAGTCCGTATCGCCTCGTGCTGCAGTCGACGAGCACGGGCGCGAAGAGCAGCCTGAAGATCTCCGTCTCGGGGGACAGCGAGGTGTCGAACCTGCTCTCCTATGATCCCGCGGGTACACAGAATCTCACGCAGACGGTGGAGGCGCAGGACGCCGCCCTGACCGTCAACGGCCTGTCGATCCAGAGCGCGTCGAACAACGTGACCGAGGCGATCCAGGGTGTGAACCTGTCGCTGCTCACGGCGGGAACCTCGACCATCAGCGTCAGCCGGGACACGTCTGCCGGGGAACAGGCCGTGCAGGGTTTCGTGAAGGCCTACAACGATCTCAACACGACACTGAACGGACTGAGTACAGCCGATCCCACCGCGGGGACCGCCGCTCCGCTCAACGGGGATTCCTCGGTTCGCTCCATACAGAATCAGTTGCGTTCCGCCATCGGCGGTTCCCTGGGTTCCGGTTACGCGCTGAAGACGCTGTCCGACGTCGGCATTGCATTCCAGCGCGACGGCACGCTCCTGCTGGATTCCACCAAGCTCAGCAGCGCCATCGACAACAACCCCGACGCCGTCGCAGCGCTGTTCGCGTCCTCCGGAAATGCCTCGGACAGCCTCGTGAACGTGGTCGGGCAGACGTCCGCGACGCAGCCTGGCGTCTATTCCCTCTCGGTGGGCACGCTCGCCACGCGCGGCACGCTCACCGGGTCGGCCGCGGCGAATCTCACCATCACATCGTCCGTCAACGACAGCCTGAGCGTCGCGCTGGACGGTGTGACCGCCACCGTGAAACTGACCGCCGGAACGTATACGGCGTCCACACTCGCGGCCATGCTTCAGTCCGCCATCAACGGCAGCAGCACGCTTTCGTCGGCAGGCCTCGGTGTCGCGGTGTCCGAGAACGCCGGCATCCTCACCCTGACCTCCAACCAGTATGGCAGCGCCTCCTCGGTCGGGCTGGGTGGCACCGCTGCCGCGGGTCTGCTCGGCGCATCGCCCGTCGCCACGGACGGCGTCGACATAGCGGGATCGATCGGTGGCATCGAAGCCTTCGGATCGGGGCAGGTGCTGAACGGAGCGTCGAAGAGCGTCACGGAAGGACTGCGGGTGGAAGTGACGGGGGGGAACACCGGCAGCCGCGGCGAGATCACTGTCGGCAACGGATTTGCCGCGCGCCTCAGCACGCTCGTCGACCAGTTCATCGGCTCCGACGGCACGATCGCGAGCCGGACCAACGGCATCAACCGGTCCATCCAGGACCTCGGCCGCCAGCGCGACACGCTCACGCAGCGCCTGTCGGATACCGAACAGCGTTATCGGGACCAGTTCGCCTCCCTCGACGTCCTGATCTCGAATATGCGCCAGACGAGCAATTTCCTCACACAGCAGCTCGGCGCGCTGAGCAGTGTGGGGTGACCATCCAGAACCTGACCGCTCACCACGGAACATGAACGCAGTCATCGACAACGCTCTGCAGACCTACGCTCGCCTTTCGGTTGAAACCGGGGTGGAGGGTGCCAGTCCGGAAATGCTCATCGTGATGCTGTACGACGGAGCGATTCGGGCGCTCAATCTCGCGCGTCCGGAGATGGAGCGCGGCAACATTCCCGAGAAGGGCCGTCTCGTTTCCAAGGCGATCGACATCATCGACGTCGGCCTTCGTGGTGCGCTCGACGACGGAGCAGGCGGCGAGATCGCCCGAAACCTCGCCTCGCTCTACGACTACATGGGGCAGCAGCTCCTCCACGCCAACGTCAACAACGACGTCGGTGCCGTGGACGAGGTGTGTGGCCTCCTGCGCGAGCTGAAGGAGGCCTGGGAAACGCTCGTCGCGCGGCAGCAGCAGGAACGCACCGCAGCGATGACGGCACAGTCTGCCGGGCGCGCGGCCACGAGTTACGGCAAGGCCTAGATACCGTGACGCAGGATCGCATCGTCGAGGCCTATTCCCGGGCGTTGGCGCAGACGAACCGCATGTTCGAAGCCGCCCGGAGCGGCGACTGGGACGGACTCGTGCTGCTCGAGCGCGAACGCGACCGGATGCTGGACGAGATCCGGAAGCACGAAGGCGAGCCCCCGAAGGCGCCGGAACTGCGGCAGCGCAAGCGAGAGCTCATCCGGGAAATGCTGAGCCGGGACGAGGAAATCCGGAATCTGACCCAGGACTGGATGCACGAACTGCGGGACATCCTCTCGAACGTCGAAACCGTCCAGCGACTCAGCAAGACCTACTCCCAGGGCAACTAGCCAGCCTTGCGGGTTCACGCCGCGGAAGCCGGGGCATTGACGGTCCTCCGGACCGGTTGCACACTTCCTCGCGTGGGGGTGGTTGGCAGAGGGGTGCTTTCTCGATGGGGTCTTTCGTGGTCACCTGGCGCGATTTCCTGATCGCCGTGATCGTCGTGCTCGCCGTCTACGTCGCGCGTCTCGTCGTGCTGCTGCGGGATCCTGACGTCAGGAGGCCTTTCTGGCGAAGGTCGCCCCGGCAGCGCCCGGAATCGTTCGCGATTGCCCCCTTGCGGGAGGAGATCGTCGAACTGAAGCGACAGATCGCCGAACTGCGCGTGGAGGTCGAGGCGCTTCGTGCCGTCGCGCCGAAGGAGAACCCGACGCCCTACGCAAGCGCCATCCAGCTCGCGAAGGGAGGCGAGGCGCCGCTCGCCATCGCTGCGCAATGCGGCATTTCCCGAGGCGAGGCGGAGCTGATCTCGGCACTCTACCGTCGTCGCTGAAACACATTCCTCGGAGGTCTCGGTCTTGGCCGTCGGACCCGTTCAGCAGATCCGGCTCGCAGCGTTGCTGGATGCCCTGCAGGGGCGCGAGATCGAAGCTCGCCCGCAACAGGCGGACGCGCGGACCGACACGCTCCGGCCGGGTATCCAGGTTCAGGGTCGGGTGGTCGGATCTCTCGACAACGGCCGAGTGCTGCTCGACATCGACGGATCGGTGTTCCAGGCGAGGCTTCCGGACGGCGCACGGGTGCCCGAGGGCACCCGCCTTCCGCTTGTCGTGCTCCGCACCGTGCCGTCGCCGGTCTTCGGGCTCGCGGCGGAAGGCGCGAAGGGCGGCCCGGATGCTTCGGCGCATGTGGCCGTCAGTACGCTCGGTGCCCAGCTCGGGGCGGTTTCCCTCGCGGGCGCAAGGGCGAACAGGGAGTCCGCATCGAGCCTTCCGCCCGTCGCCGCGGCGCCGCCGGCCGCTGGCGACGAACTCGTGCAGCCACTGCGCGCGACCGTCGAGCAGAGCGGGCTCTTCTACGAGTCCCACCAGCTCGAGTGGGTGGAAGGGCGCCGGGAGCTGTCGACCCTGATGACGGAGCCGCAGGCCCGGCTCGGCGAGAGCTCGGCCCGGTCGACGGCCGGCGCCGGCGACGGGGCGCAGCCGGTCCCGAGGCATCCTCAGGATGGACAGCGCGCGGACGCGACGGCTTCGATGTCCCGGGGCGACGTGGCCGCGTCCCACGCCCCCGATCAGTCCGGGATTTCGCCGTCGCTGGCGACACTCGTGGACCGTCAGCTTCAGGTGCTCGGCACCAATGCGATTCACTGGCAGGGACAGATCTGGCCTGGCCAGGAAATGGCCTGGGAGATCGGGCCGGACGACGACGGTAAGGAAGGGGATAGTGATCCGCGTCGCTGGTCGTCGCGGATCCGGCTCACATTGCCCAACATCGGGGAACTCGAAGTCGCCCTGCGACTCGACGGCGAGCGGCTTCACGTCGACCTGGCGTTGCCGGCGTCGCGCGTGGAATCGGTCCGCACCGCGGTTCCCGAACTGCGGGGGGCGCTCGCAGCGCGCGGGCTCGAACTCTCGGGTGTACGCGTGAACGCGCATGAAGAACGTTGACCCGAGATCGGCGGCGGTCGCGCTGGCCTACGAAACGGCCGACGGCGCGCCGCGCGTCGTTGCGAAGGGTCGGGGCGTTCTCGCCGAGAAGATCATCGCGACTGCGCGGGACGCGGGCGTGTTCGTGCACGAATCGCCGGAACTCGTGGCGATGCTCATGAACATTGACCTCGATGCACACATCCCCCCGCAGCTCTACGTCGCCGTGGCGGAACTGCTCGCATGGGTCTACCGGATCGAGCGGGGGGAGGCGCCACCCGAAGCGGGCATCACCCTTTCGCCTCCAGCTGGTGAATGAGGTCGGCCTCCAGGCGGATGACCTTCTTGGGATCCCTCAGGACGTCACCCTTTAGCAGGAAGACGTCCTCGGCCCGACTTCCGAGCGTGTTGATCTTTGCGGTCTGCACGTCGATGTTGTATTCGGATAGGGTGCGCGCGACGAGAGACAGCAGGCCAGGTCTGTCACCGGCGATCAGGTTCAGGTAGAAGTACTGAATGCGCTCGTCGGGTCGTATGGTCACTTCCGGCGTGAGCGGGAATGCCTTCAGCTGCCGCGACACCCGTCCCCGGGCGGGGGCGCCGAGCGGGCCAGCCTCGCGCAGGACGCCGGCGAGTTCGTGCTCCACGTAGCTGATCACGTCGCGATAATGGGATCGGGCCAGACCGCCCGGATCCATGACCAGGAAACTGTCCAGTGCGTAACCGTCCCGGGACGTGTAGATCCGGGCTTCCACGATGTTGTAGCCGAGCCGCTCGAAGAACGCGCAGATCCGCGCGAACAGGAACTTCTGGTCGGGCATGTAGATCATGACTTCCAGCCCCTCCCCGATGGGGGAAAGGCGGGCACGGACGACGGGCTCCTTCGTGTCCACCCGAAAGAACAGCTGGCGCGTGTGCCACGCGATCTCTCCGGCATCGTGGCGAAGGAAGTAGCCGTCTCCGAGTCGTGCCCAGAGCCGCTCCTCCACGCCCGGCGAAAGCGCGTACGCCTGGAGCTTCACGAGCACCTTGTCCTTGCGGTCCTGCACCGAACCGGCGGGCAGTTCGGTCGATCCGCCGAGAACCTTCCTCGTGGTGCGGAACAGGTCCTCGAGCAGTTTGGCCTTCCATGCGTTCCAGACCTTCGGGCTGGTGCCACGGATGTCGGCCACCGTGAGCAGGTAAAGTGCCACGAGCCGGCGGTCGGTCTGCACCACGTCCGCGAAAGTGTTGATCACGTTGGGATCGGTCAGATCCTTCTTCTGGGCGGTGATCGAGAGCGTGAGGTGGTGCTCGACGAGCCAGCCGACGAGCGCGACATCCTCGGCGGACAGTCCGTGCGCGCGACAGAACCTCGTCGCGTCGACCTTGCCCAGCAGCGAGTGGTCGCCGCCCCGTCCCTTCGCGATGTCGTGAAACAGCCCCGCGAGGTAGAGGACCTCCGGCCGCGCGAACTCGCTCATGAGACGAGAACACAGCGGATACTCGTGCGACATCTCCGGGATCGCGAAGCGGCGGAGATTGCGCACGACCGTCAGGATGTGTTCGTCCACGGTGTACACGTGGAAGAGGTCGTGCTGCATGCGGCCGACAATGCGCCCGAATGCCGGGACGTAGAGCCCGAGCAGCCCGAGCCGGTTCAGTCGTCTCAGCGTGTGCGTGACCCCTGACGGCTGACGCAGGATCTGCATGAAGGCCTGCCGGTTGGTCGGGTCGCTCCTGAAGGCGCGATTGACATGCCTGCGGGCGTGCCAGAGCGCACGGAGCGTCGAGGCGGCGAGCCCCTTCACCTCCGGGTGGCGCTGCCACAGCAGGAATGTCTCGAGGATCGCGGCAGGCTCGTCGTCGTAGAGCGATTCCGAGCGCAGTTCGAGCAGTTCGTTGCGGATCTGAAACCTGTGGTCGACCGCGATCGGACCCGTGTCGGACACCGGAAACAGCCGGCCGCGAAGGTTCGCGAGAATGATGTCGCTCAGTTCGAGCACCGACTTCGTGGTCCGGTAGAACCGCTGCATGATCTGCTCGCTCGCGCGGCGGTCCGACTTCTCGACGAGTCCCATTTCGCGTGCGAGGCGCGACTGGAGGTCGAACACGAGGCGGTCCTCGCGCCGATTCACGAGATAGTGCATCCGCGTGCGCAACGACTGGAGGAGGTTTTCGTGGCGTGCGAGGCGCGCCGCCTCCTGCTCGGTCACGATGCCGTGCGCGGTCAGGGCGTGCCACGAGCTGCCCAGGCCGCTCGCGCGCGCGATCCAGATGATGATCTGGAGGTCGCGCAGACCGCCCGGGTTCTCCTTGAGATTCGGCTCGAGACTGTAGGCGATGTCGTTGTAGCGCGTGTGTCGCTGCTGCCGCTCGAGGAGCTTGGCCTCGCAGAACTCGTGCGGGTCGAGGGCAAGTCGATATGCCGCCTCGAACCGCTCGAACAACGGAGCACTTCCGCAGATGCGGCGTGCCTCCAGAAGCGTCGTCTGCACGGTGATGTCGCGTGCGGACTGTTCGAGACATTCATCGACAGTGCGCGCACTGAAACCGATGTCGAGCCCGCAGTCCCAGAGGCAGCCGACGAATCCCTCGATGCGGGACTGCTGTTCCTCCTCCGGGCGGGAGGGAAACAGGATCATGAGGTCGACGTCCGAGTACGGAAAGAGGCGGCCTCGCCCGTAGCCTCCCACCGCGACCAGGCACGAGTCGTCCGGCATCGCCATGCCCTGCCACAGCTCGCGCAGCAGGCGATCCACGAACTCGCTCTGGCGAGCGAGGATGTGGTTCACGTGCGTGCCTTCGTGAAAACGGTGGGCGAGCTGGATGCGTCGTTCCGCAATGGCGTTGCGGGCGACCTCCACGAAATCGCGCGCGTCGAACCCGCCGCGCATGGTGACGATCGCGTCGTGGGTCATCGGCCTGTCTCAGTCTCCCGGTGGGGCCGGGGTCCCGACGGAGGTGGTCAGCACTTCGAATCCGTCCTCCGTGACGAGGATCGTGTGCTCCCACTGCGCGGACAGACTGTGATCCTTCGTGACGACCGTCCAGCCGTCGGCAAGCTGACGAATCCCCGCCTTGCCGGCATTGATCATCGGTTCGATCGTGAACGTCATGCCGGGGGCGAGCTTGAGACCGGTGTGGGGGCGGCCGTAGTGCAGGACCTGCGGTTCCTCGTGGAAGCGACGACCGATTCCGTGTCCGCAGAACTCGCGCACGACGGAGAAGCCGTGTGCTTCCGCGTGGGTCTGGATGGTGTGTCCGATGTCCCCCAGGAACGCCCCGGGACGTACGACGCGAATGCCGCGCCACATGCACTCGTACGTGAGCTCGCACAGGCGGCGCGCCTGTATCGATGGCTCGCCGACATAGAACATGCGGCTCGTATCCCCGTGGTACCCGTCCTTGATGACGGTGATGTCGACATTGACCACATCGCCGGCCTTGAGCTTCTTCGGACCGGGAATCCCGTGGCAGACGACGTGATTCACCGACGTGCAGATGCTCTTTGGAAAGGGCGAATAGCCGGGAGGGGAGTAGTTGAGGGGCGCGGGCACGGTTCCCTGTACGTCGACCATGTAGTCGTGACAGAGCCGGTCGATCTCCTCGGTCGTGATGCCGGGAACGATCTGCGGACCCACGAAATCGAGGACCTCGGCGGCCAGCCGGCCGGCGACGCGCATCTTCTCGATGTCCTCTGCGGACTTGAGTTGGACTGACATGCCTGGAGATGATCGTGGAAAGGTTGACGAACACGGCGCGGCCGTGCGGGACGCCTTGCCGGAGCTGCGAACGAAGCGAGTACCGGAAATTCGTGCGCGATGACTGCTGACGCTTCGCTGCCGGGGATTATAGCCGTGCCCCGCACCCGGTGCCCGCCGCCAAGGTCAAGGCAGGGCGTGCCGGCTACTTCGTCGGGGTCGCGGGCAGGACTCGACCGGCGAGGGAAGACCAGCACTGCGCGTACGCCGCGTCCAGCGATCCTCCCGCGAGCGCGTAGGCGCTGGGAACGAAGCGCGTGCGGCTCTCGAACATGAACGCGAGCGTGTCCGCGAGTTTCTGCGGCGCGAGCGGCGCCGAGGACGCGCGTTCGTAAGCGTCGGCGTCGGGACCGTGAGGCACCATGCAGTTGTGGAGGCTTGCGCCACCGGGACGGAAGCCTTCCGGTTTCGCGTCGTACTGACCGTGGACGAGTCCCATGAACTCGCTCATCACGTTGCGGTGATACCACGGCGGACGGAAGGTGTCCTCGGCAACGAGCCAGCGTGGCGGAAAAATCACGAAATCGCAGTTGGCGACACCGGGCGAGTCGGAGGGGGACGTGAGAACCGTGAAAATGGACGGGTCGGGATGATCGAAGCTGATCGACCCGATCGTCATGAAGTTCGCGGTGTCGTACTTGTACGGCGCGAGGTTACCGTGCCAGGCGACGACGTTGAACGGCGTGGAGTCGCTCCCTGCGCGATAGAGCCGGCCGCCGAACCTTCGAAAGATTTCGTACGAACCGGGATCCGGATCGGTGGCTGCGAGCGGGGACAGGAAATCGCGGGCGTTCGCGAGGCCGTTGGACCCGATCGGTCCCAGTTCGGGCAGTCGGAAGTGCGCACCCTGATTCTCCGCGACATAACCGCGCGACGGTCCGTCGGGAAGGTCCACGCGGAACCCCAGCCCTCGGGGAATGACGGCGATCTCGCCGGGGCAGACTTCGAGCCAGCCCAGCTCCGTCAGAATCCGAAGCCGGCCCTGCTGCGGCACGATGAGCATTTCCGCGTCGATGTTCACGAGCGCCCGTCGCCCCATGGATTCATTCGCGAGATAGACAAGTGCCGCGACGCCCGTCTGGAAGTCCGGGTGACCGGTGGCAGCGATCGTGTGCAGGCCTTGCAGGAAGTCAGTCGGCGTCGTCGGCAGGGGGAAGGGATGCCAGCGCATGGGGTTCGGCGGTACCGCGGTACCGTTCGTCGCGAGTGTCGTCCACGTCGGGTGCTCGACGAGCTCGAAGTGGCCCGTGACGACCGACGGACGCGTCCGGTATGTCCAGGTGCGGCGGTTGGCGTGTCGGGGTGCGGTGAAGGCCGTGCCCGAAATCAGTTCGGGATAGAGGCCCTGTGGCGGCCGCTGCGGGCTGTTTCTCCCGCGTGGCAGCGTGCCTGGAATCGACTCGGTCGCGAATTCGTTGCCAAAGCCGGTCTGGTAGGAAAGGGCGGTGTCTCGCATCACTGGAATCGGCTCGGAAGAAGGGGTCATGGTCCGTTGAGTTCGATGACGCTCGCGCGCGCGGCTTCGACGGCTTCACGCAGCACGGTCGAGTCCCCGACGTGGTTGGCAAGCAGCAGTATCAGCCGGGCGTTGAGTGCCTGACTCTGTTCGGCAGTCAGACCTCTGTGAACCGCGAGCAGCGTTGCATAGAAGTCGTCAGGATCGTCCAGGTTGGGGGTGGTGACGAGTGTCATCGGCGGATTATTCCTCCACGAATGTCGCGCGCAGCATCGCCCGGGTGACCTGCCCGGAAGAAGGAACCCGCCAGCGCGCACAGACGTATTGATCCGGGCGGATCACGTAGATGGTCCCGGGCAGGGCATCGTAACGGCTCGCAGCGAGACCTTCGACGTCGACCACGTCACGGGCCCCGCTCGCGTGAGGATGCTGCGTGCGGGGAGGACGCACGATCACCACCCGCACAGGGATGCGCCGGGAGATCGTGCGCGCCGTCGTGACGACCGGCCCGACCGATTCGTCGGTGCCGAAGGCGAGGATCGTGAAGACGCCCGATCGGAACTGGTCGAGAAGCCAGGTCGGCCGGCCTTCGATTGCGACGGGCGCGTCCGGGGCGACGTGGCCGGGAGACGGACCGCCCTGGAACGATTCCTCCGCCTCGTCGCTGCTCAGGGGAGACGGTGCCAGTACGGCCGGTACGGAGAGGCGCCCGCTGTTCACGAGTGAACGCGCGAAGGGATATCGCGCGGCCAGATCCAGCACGGCGTCCCGAAAGATCCGGCTCACGTCGTCCTTCGGCGTGATGAAATCCGTCGCACGTGTGGACTGGAGGATGTTCTCGTCGGCAGCGGCCTCCCGTTCCGTGGCGTACGTGTCGAGCAGCGTGTGTGGCGCTCTTCCCGACAGGTGATACGCGAGCTTCCACGCGAGATTCGCGGCGTCCTGAATGCCTGAGTTGGCCCCCCGTGCGCCGAACGGCGAGACACCGTGTGCGGCGTCCCCTGCGAACAGGACGCGCCCGTGACGAAAGGCGTCCATGCGGCGACAGGAGAACGTGTACACGCTTGCCCATTCGAGTTCGAACGGCGTGGCGGGGCCGAGCAGGGCCTGCACGCGCGGCAAGATGTTCTCCGGGCGTCGTTCCCGTTCGGGATCTGCGACCGGCCCGAGCTGGAAATCGATGCGCCAGACGTCGTCGGCCTGCCGGTGCACGAGGACACTGCGGCCGGGGTTGAACGGGGGATCGAACCAGAACCATCGTTCGGTCGGAAAGGTCGCATGCATCTTCACGTCCGCGATCAGGAACCGGTCCTGGAACACGCGTCCGCGGCTCTCCAGCCCCATGCGATCGCGGATCGTCGAGTGGTATCCGTCGCACGCCACGAGATAGTCGGCCGCGACTCGATAAGGCCCGTCCGGCGTGGCCACCACGAGTTCCACGGACTCCGGGGCAGGGCTCACGTCCGTGACCGTGTTCTGCCAGCGGATTTCGAGACCAGGCAGTTCGCAGCACCGCGCGAGAAGATGATCCTCGACATGGTACTGCTGCAGGTTCACGAAGGCCGGCCGGCGGTGACCGGGGTCGGGAAGGAGATCGAACCCGTAGATCTCACGGTCACGGAAGAACACTCGACCCACGTTCCACGCCACGCCCTTGTCGACGATCCGCTGTCCGCACCCGAGCCGGTCGAAGATCTCGAGCGTGTGTTTGGCGAAACAGATGGCCCGTGACCCCGTCGCGGGGCGATCGTCGCGGTCGAGCACGAGCACAGGCACGCCCTGCAGCGCGAGGTCCGCGGCGAGGGACAATCCCACCGGTCCGGCGCCGACGATGATGACCGGGTGCCGTACCGGGCGGGGGGCGTCCTGATCAGTGGAACGCCGGTACGGAAACGAGGGCACGATCCCGGTCACGTGCTGCCGCTTCCCCGGAGGGCGTAGTGGCCGCTGGATGTTTGCGGACGCCTCGAACGATGTGCCGGCGCGGGCAGGCGCCGCAATGATCGAGATCGTCCTGGCTCGCAACGCGCACGCGATGTCTCCCGGGAGGTTGCACGATGCTCAAGACGTCCGGCATGCCGGCTTCGAGGCATACCCGTCGAAGGATCGTAGCAAAGGCCGGATCGGGTGTCGAAGGGAGGGAACAGAACCGCGCTATCTGCCCTGGAAGGGGCGGCTGTTCGTTCGTGAACGGGTCAGGACGACGGGCGTCGTGCAGGAAGGTCTGCCCTGGAGGCGGGCATGTCTGCACGGCACTGACAAAGAATGAGGTGGCTCCCCGACCTGGGCTCGAACCAGGGACCTGCGGATTAACAGAGCTTTTTCAGACTCTTACCGTCACCAAAATACACTTAATGACGCGTTGATACAATGGCGCACCCTCAGCAAGAGGCCTGCATCCGCATTCGCTCATGAAACACAGATTTCGCGAGATTTGAGCCGAAAAACTCTTCGGAATTGGTTAGATCTAGAGCAAAGAGAACGAGCTGACCTCCGGGAACGGCAATGCGGATCTACCTCAGGTCGACGTTCTGAGCGCTGGAGCTCTTCCCTTGGATGCGTTTCGTACTAAATGGCGAATGAGACCGAGTTAAGACATGGTCGATGTATTAAGCCGGTCGGCGAAGGCTACAAGCAAATGACTGTAGATAAAGAGGTTTTGGAAAATTTGAAGTTCCGCGTTGACTGTAAACTCAAGTATGCCGAAATCCATCTGGAGATTTTGCGAGAACGCGGTGGTAATGGAGGCTCCCTGTTTGACAGAGCGATTGAAGAGTCAATTCTCTTTCATCTTTTTGGGGCAAGAGACGAATTTCTTCTAGAAATCAATGCGTTCTATGATTGTGAGTTAAATTCGGACAGCGTCACTCTGGGAGCTCTGCGTAGAGTTTTTCAGGCTCGCGGCACAGCTTGTCCAGAACTAACGAAGATTCATCAGCTGGAGAACGAGCCTGAGAGTTGGCTTGCAAACGCCAAAGTCATGCGAAATCACGCGACGCATATCGCCGGCGTGCCTCGAGCGTTCCACATTGGTGGCGAACATGATGGAAAAGTCTACTTTCGAAACCCAAGGACAGGAGAACACGTCGAGATGCATGTTCCTGATGCGTTGGCCGCCTGGATCGAAAACATGAGGACTCTCTTAGAAGAACTCAGATCGAGCGCAAAGGCGGCTACGACCGTATAGCGCAGTGCGCCCCCGCGCGTGACAGCAAAGCGAACGATGGAGGAAGAACCGATGAGCGCTGCGAGATTGAAGGGCGTCGGTCCGTGGGTGTGGGAGGCGAGATATGTTTGGATGACGCTTGCCGTGATCTTGGCGGCGATTGCCGCGATACTCGTGCCGCCTATTTCTGAGGTACGGATTCGAATAACAGGTCTGATTCTCCAACTATTTGGGATAGGGACTGTTGTTTGGGGCATCTCAGAGACTCGGGCATTTTTCGGTCACCCAACATTTTCTGAAAAGGCGAAGCGATGGTTAGAACGCCTTCCCCTTCTAAAGCAAACCACCGTTGTGTCTGCCAAAGGAGGAGCGGCAATCGCATTTGGAGGAAAAGTTCGAGTAATCGCTATAGATGGCGCGGGCGAGAATGCAACCATCGAACAGCGTGTGGATGCACTCGAGAGGAATATTAAAGCGATTCACGACCGAATCTCGCAAGAATTAGACGAAAGCGACTCTCGATTTTCCAAGGTGGAGGTCAGAATAGAGTCGGAAGTTAACTCCAGAAAAGAGCAAGACGCCGAGGTATTGAAGAAATTGGATGGCGCAGGTACGGGCGGAATGCATATTTCCGCTATCGGGGCGTGCCTGCTATTTGTCGGAGTCCCTTTGAGTACCAGTAGCCCAGAGATATACAAGTTTTTGCAGGCGGCTTTTTTGCCGCTAATGGGGTGGAACGATCTTGCGCTGTAATGCGGCGGTCCGCGGGGTTTTGGACAGTCTCAATACTAATCACGCCTTTGTTCGGCGCCAAATGGCCTGACTATGGTGCTCGACTATTCATCGATCGGCGCTCTGCTTCGGAGATGTAGTACAAATGGAGATCTTTATCAGTTGGTCGGGGGAGCGAAGTAAGGAGCTCGCACACGCGTTTCAGAAGTTCGTGCGACGTGTTGTACAGGCGGTGACTCCGCTCGTTTCGGAAGGCATCGAGAAAGGTGATCGTTGGTCAGAAGTTATCCGTGGCCAGCTGACAAGATGTCGCGTCGGTGTGATCTGTGTAACGCCAGATAACAGCCAGAATCCATGGCTTCTGTTCGAAGCAGGCGCCCTTTCGAATCAGCCTGATGCGCGTGTTTGCACGCTGCTTTTCGGCGTAGAGAAGTCAAATCTCGGGTTGCCGCTGTCACAGTTTCAAGCAACGACTCTCATCAGAGAAGATGTCTTCGAACTTATTCGGACGATAAACTTCCGCCTCGAACCGGATCGCCAACTTCCTCTCCACGAGCTAGAAGACAGCTTTTCTACCCGATGGTCCGATTTTGAGAAAGAGGTAGTAGCTATCGAGAGTAAAGGCTTTGGTGCACCAGAACCAGTTCGCGAGGAGCGAGAACTACTGGAAGAGATCCTTTCGATCGTTCGAGGTTTGGCGCGATTTGATCACAGCCCCGATTCTGAAAGTGCGAACGCGGCGACAACGGTAAGCGCAATCTTTGGAAAGAAATGGGGCCCCGACGGGGAGTTCTTGCTGCCGATGTTGGCGCGCAACAACCTGGAGGACTTGGAGATCTTGCGACATCTTGGACATTCTCCCGTCACTGCACTCGAACGGCGCGCCCAGCAGATAGAGAATGAAAGTACTCAAGACGACCGAGTCACGGGGAAGAAAAAGGCCCCGAAGTCCAAGATATAGTCATCTAGATATGCGATGGTAATGATGCGAGCGAGAAAGGGTGCTGGGCAAAAGCAAATAGTCACGACATCGACCCGATGCGCGCCGCACGGCCCATCTGAGACGTTGCCAGCGTCGCGCCCTGCAGCACGGCCGCCCGTATCACTGCGGCGTCGACAGGCGCGTTGATCACCGGCGCGATCGTGATGTTCGTCGTGCCCAATCCTGAATTCGGAATGATCGTTCCGTTCGTCGGCGAGACGAATAGTTCGGGCCCGCGTTCCCCGACGATGTAGGCGGAACCGGCCACCGTGGGCCCGCCCGCGGCTCGACCAGGCAGTTGCAGGCCGGTGAACGTCCCGCTGCCGCCCGATTGCCCCTGCGACGGAAAGAGCGCCAGGGCTTTCCCGAGAAGCGGTTGCGTGATGGTCTGGAAGATGGCGATGCGCGCCAGGTCCGTCAGCGCGGCATCGACGAGCGCGGAGAAGTTGAGCTTCCCGGTCTTCACCATCTGGACGACGGTCTCGTTGAACTGGTCGCCCCATCCCTTGATCGCGGCCTTGAGCTGGTCGAAGGCCTTGATGCCTTCGTCCGCGATGTCGGGAAACAGCGGCCGGCTTTCGCCCTTGAGGTCCGCCAGCTGCTGATCGAGCAGCATGCGCGCCTCAGTGTACTTCTGCAGGCCGACGGTTCCCTTGAGATAGCGGTCGTTCAGCTCGTCGATCTGTCGCTTCGCGTTCTCGATTCGGCTGGTGTCGGTGTTCCCGAGCAGCGCGTCCACCTGGGCGCCGAGCGACTGCTGTTGTCTCAGGGCCTCGACCGGACCCGCCTGCAGTCGTGATATCAGATCCTGCTGGCGCTGCTCCTGCATTTGGCCGGCCACGGTCGGGCCCTCCTGCAGGCGACCAATCAGGCTCTGCTCGATGTCCTTCCTGTTGCGAAGCGCCTCGGCGGCGGCCTTCCGGGCTCGTGCGATCGCGGCGTCAGCGTCCGCCAACGACTTGGCCGCACTGTCCGCTGCCTTCTTCGCGGCCGCTGCCTTGGCCTCCTGTATCTGCAGGTCGCGCGCGTCGAGGGTATTCGCCCCGCCGGTCGGAATCCCCTGGCGTTGCTGGAACTGCAGGAACTGGAGCCGCTTCTGGGCCACGTCGAGGGAGTCCTGGATGTCCGAGCGCAGACGATAGGACGAGGCCGGGATCGACTCGAGAGACTTCTTCAGGCGGTCGATCTCGTCGCGGGTGCTTCGGATGTTGTCGGCAAGGCTCCGGAAGGGATTGACCGTGCCGAGCTCGAGCACCGCCTTCCCGAACGACCCGAAAATCCGCTGCCCCTCCACCAGCTGCCCCACGAAGTCACTCACGCTCGGCAGGACCGCATTCGCGATCTCATAGCCGAACCCTCGGAGGCTGCTCTGCAGGCGTGTGAGATTGTCGTTGAACGACTCGGCCGCCTTCGCGGTGTCCGCGCTGATGACGATGCCCAGCTTCTCCGCCTCGTCTCCCATGGAACGCAGGCCCGCCGCCCCGGAATTGAGGAGCGGGATGAGCTCGGCCCCGGACCGACCGAAGATCTTCACCGCCAGGTTTGTCTTCGTGAGTCCGTCCTGCATGCCGGCGAGCTTGTCGGCAATGAGGGAGAACGCCTTTTCCGGTGAGAGCGTCAGGAGCTGCTGCTGCGAGATGCCGAGCGCCCGGAACGCGTCTCGCGCCTCGCCTGTACCGCGTGCGGCGTCCTGCATGTTGACGGCGAGCTTGCGAAAGCCGTCGGCGAGCTGCTCGTTCGAGACGTCCGACAGGCTCGCCGCATACTGGAGCTTCGACAACGAATCGACGGCAACGCCGGTGCGTTGCGAGAGCTTTGCCAGGCCGTCCGCGGCATCGGTGAAGTTCTTGAACAGGGCCGTCAGCGCTCCGCCCGCCAGGATGCCTGTCAGCCCGGCGAAGGCGGTGCGCAAGCCCCCGAACGTACTTTCGAGGCGGGATGCCATCTGCGAGGTCGACTGGTTGACCTTGTTGATGCTCTGCTCGAACGAGGCCAGACGTGCTTCAATGTCTATCGCGAGTCGTGGCATGGCACCTCCTAGAATGAGCGCTAGATTATCGTCTCAGACCGAGCGCTTTCGATCCGCCGCCCGTTGTCTGTCCAGGGCAGCACGAATTCTCGCTTCTGCGTCACTGCCGAAACCGAACATTCGCGGCGAGTCGGGGCCGTTCGCGCCGACGATGCGATCCCGCTCAGTTCGCTGGCATATCGGCAGGCTCGATCCCGGACGCGCCGGGCTGGTGGTTAGCGTCGAGCAGTTCGGCTGCTGCCATCGGTCCCGTTGATTCATGAATGTCACTCCTGGGTGAGAAGGGCGGATCGCCAGGGGATGCGCGCATGATTCTCGGCGCGCGGGAGCTGTTTATACGAGCGATGTCGCCTTCATTGGCGCCACATCGCTCGAGAAAAGCGGCGTGAGGGCACGGACCTCGTGCCCGAGCACATTGACGCTGTCCCGAATCTCCGCGGGGCTTCGGCCATCGCTCAGTAGGGATTTCGCTTCGTCGATGATCGACGCGAGCCTATTGCGCCGCTTGCCCATCTCCTCGTTTACGACTCGTCCTTTCCGGTCGTAACGCAACTGTGCGACGGCGAGGCTCCACACGCGGTGCGTCTCCCGGATAAGCGCTTCCACTTCTTCGTTGCCCAGCGCTCGTAGGCTTCGTTCGATCAGGGATTCTTGCCGGTCTTCCTCACAGGACAACCGCCAGTCATCGACGAGCGCGTACTGATAGGCCGATTTCGCCTTCTCGAATTCCTCCTCGGCCTTGGCTGCAGCCGTTTGAAGGGTCTCGAGAAGCTTCATGTTCGCCGCGGATCTCGTCGCCCGGGACCTGCTCAGGGTGTCACGTTCCTGAAACAGCTGAATGCGTCTGTCGGCGTCCTCCTTTCGCTTCTTGCTCAGGGCGTCCTGAACGTATGGCGCAGCGCGAAGCGCCTCGATCTCGTCGGTCGAAAACACGGGTCCCATAGGTGAATGCTCCTTCAATGGATAACTGAAGATTTCAAAGCGTGCTGCGCTTTGGCCAGACCGCCCTGCAGCCTGGCAAGGTCGGCCCTCAATCGATGGACTTCGCACCGAATTTGCGACGGAGAGCGTTCGTCCAGGAAGAGGGCGGCGGCACGCATCGCAATGGCGTCGAGTTCGTCACGGATTACGTTGTAGTTTTTCCGTCCGGCGCGATCACTTTCGCCCTGCGCAAGGATGAGTCCGTCGGCATCGCTCTTTGCCGTGAGGGCCGCCTGTTCGAGAGAGCGCGCTTCAGCGTTTCCGAGCTGATCGAGTTCCCGGTCGATGCCCCCGACAAAGGCTTCGTACTCGGCCGTCGCATGGAGCTCCTCGGCGAGTGCTGCCTGATGACGCACGAGGGCATCGAGGTATTGAACCGATAGCGTGGCGACTTCACCGACCAGTGGCGTGAGTCGTGCCGCATTGTTCGCCGCGTCATCTGCACGTGCTCTGGCCACCTGAGCTCGCCGCTGAAGTAGTACCGCGCGACTGTTCGTCACTTGCTCGGGATCGCCGGCGCCGCCTGCACGCTCCGGCGCCCGGCCGTCAGCCGCGACATTCCCGGAATCCCGCACGGGCTTAGCCATGGTCTGCCCCTTGCTGCATGCCGAGCACAGCCGCCTCGATGCCATCGAGCACGGCTGCGAGCTTCGTGGCCTTGTCGATGATCATCTCTACCGGGCTCGGGTCATTCTCGAGCGCTGCGGCATCGCCCATGACCTGGAGCACGCGGGCCTCTGCACGGCGCAGATCGCGACGCCTGTCTTGATCAGAGGCATCGGAATCGCACGCCAGGAGTTCTTCGCAAACGCGAACCTCGAGGTCCTTCGCCATCCTGATGATGGCATCGAGCTGCGAGCCTCCGAGCCCCAAAAGCTGCCGCTTAATTGCGAACTCTGACTGTCCATGCTTGATCTTGCGCGCTTCGATCTCGGCCATGGTGACTTCCATCTCGCGCCAGGCGGCGCGGTATGCAACCGAGACATCAAACAGTTGAGCGGTCGATTCCTTGATCGGTACGAATCGCTCGCCTTGGTGATCATCGAGTGCCTGTCGCTGCGCGAGCCAGCCTGCACGGTATTCGATCGCGGCGTCCACCAGTCTTCTGGCCGCCGCCTTGATGTGGTCGGATTCATCGATCGCGTCACGGATTCGTCCGCGCCGAAGGTCGTTCTGAGCGTTGATGAGTTGCTGGCGCGTCGGCGTGGGCGGTGCGGGAAAGTCATCGGAAGCGCTGGCCAGTGAGCGGATAAAGGCACTCCTGCGGTCCTGCTGCGTGTTCGATACGTGTTCGATGGTCACGAGAACGCCCCCCAGCCGCTTTCCTCCGGCTTGTCTTCGATTCCCGGCAGGTCGAGTTGCGGGTCCGATGGCGTGACCCGGGATCGTGCCGAAGGCGACATCCCGAACTCGGCAGCGAACCGATCCAGACTCGCCAGCACCTCGTACTTCATCTTCACCAGGGCGCCGATGCGTGGCGCGGCGCCCTCGCGTTTCGTGATGCGCCCGTCCTGGCCGGTCGGGTCGGAGGCCGCCGCCGCTGCGATCTGGCGCTCGACCCAATCGAGGTCGGCCCATGCCGTGCAGTAAGCGGTGAGTACGGCGCGATCGAGCTCCGTCACGAGCCCGAGCTTGGCGAGGTGTCCCGTGATCCGGTTCCACTCCGCAACGGCCTCCGGCCCGAGGAATTCGGGCGGATCCGGGATCGACACATCGGGTCGAACGACATCGTCCAGGAGCGATGCGATCGGCTTCTTCGACGGATTGCCACGCAGCATGTGCACGTTCGCCGGCAACGGCTTGGGTCCTCGGGTTCCCATCACACTCGCTCCTCTGGTTCAACGAGCAGGCCGGTCGGCCTGCGCGGTTCCTGCGGGTTCGCACGGAATCCGCGCGAGTCCACGGCGCGCTGGTAGAAACGCGCCGGTTTCGGCGCGTTTCTGGTGGCTCCCTGTGCTCATGGCGAGGGCACAGAGACAGGCCATCACGAAAAAAAATCGCCGAAACTCCCGCGCGAAAAAAATCGGGTAGGGAGACGGTCTGGCGCACGCCGCTTTAAAAGTTTCCAACCCCCTACCCATCGCCATCACCTCGACCATGGCCGCTCGAACCCACCGCCCGCGCGGGAGTGCGCGAGGTCGTGCGATCGCGGTCGTCGTCACCATCAAGTCCACCTGCGCATCCGCCTGTCGAAGCGATGCACCAAGCGTAAAGGCGGGTTGCGAAATTTCAGTCAAATTGCGCGGCGCCTTGCACCATGGATTCCCTTCTTCTTCTCTTCTCCTGGATGAATGGACGTGGACCACGCGCGCGTGCGGACGCGCCGGCGCCCGCTCATGCGCGGGTGCATGTGCGCGCATGCACGAGGCGAAATTGATCGGTCCACCCGGTCCACTGGTCCAGACCGGATAACACGATGAGCGGACGTGACTTTTCGGCCCGGACTTGGACCAGCGCCGCGCGCTGGACCAGCGGTCCACACCATCCCTGTCCCTGCGTCCTGCCATCATTGTCGTATCGGGTCCGTGCGATCGAACGAAAGTCGTGGTCCACCTGCGGGCGGTCCGGTCCAGACTCAGCCCCGCTGAACGGGCCGCCATCGAGGCCGCGAACGACGATAGCGAACGGTTGCGAAAATTGACCCAAATTTCGCAACCGAATGGGTGGCTCATATCGGCACCTCGATCGCGCTGTCGTGCTCGCCGTCCTGTGTCCGGACCGGACGCTCGTAGACGTGAGGGCGCGTTCCGTCCTTTCGTCGCTCTCGCGTGCGGCGCCACCCGAGGCGGTGCATGATCGCCTCGATGCGTTTGGCCATCTGGCCCGCCGAGTCGATCTTGTCGGCTGACACGCCCAACGCACCCAGCAGTTCGGCCGTCGTGAACGCGCGGCTGTCGGCCCACTTGGCCTCCTCCAGCCTGCGAGGCAGTTCATCGAGCCAGGGATCGGCGATCACACGTGCATCCTGAGCGGGCACGAAAAGCTCGCGCTCTTCATCTCGCGTTGGCCACCAGCGTTCGCCCGCTTTGACTTCCGCATAGGCCTGCGCGAAGAGCTGGTCGCGCCATTCCCGCAGGCGGTCTAGGTCGACGGCCTCGCACACCTGAACGGGCCAGAAGCGGCGGTTCCCGGTCATGTCACGGAGATATCGCTCCTGGTTCGTGGTCCCGGCCAAGACGACCTGGCGCGGGCGCTTGCGCACCCTCCGCTCATAGACGCCGCGGATGTTGTCATTCAGCGTAGTCAGGAACTGCTTGACGGCCGTCACGTCGGCGCGCGAGAACGCGTCCAGTTCGGACACTTCGTAGATCCACACGTCGGCGAGCTGGAGCAGTGCGTCCTTGTCCCCTAGCCGGAACTGCGTGTCGGAGTACCACGGGCCACCGAGGACGCGCAGGGCGGAGGATTTCCCCTTCCCTTGTCCGCCTTCGAGCACGAGCATGTGATCGACTTGGGCGCCGGGCTTTCGTACGCGCGCCACCATCGAGCGCAGGAAATAGGTGCCAACGAGGCGAACATAGTTCGAGTCCTCGACACCGCAGCAGTCCTGCAGCCAGTGCGGCAGGCGGTCAACACGGTCCCACTGGAGCGATTCCAGGTAGGCCAGAACCGGATGGAAGCGTGCCCGCTCGGCGGCCATTTCCACGCCCGCCGACAGGTTTGCTTCGGAGCGGATCAGAAGGTCGACCTGTTGGGCCAGCCACAACCCGAGCTCGCGGTCGTCGCGTGTGGTCCATTCACCGGGACCAGTGCCCCAAGGCGTTCGCGTGAGCGACTCCGTGCGGCCGGCGAATTCGTTGAATCCGACTGCGCCCCTCCACCTGGGGTGGTAAACGAGGACGAGCATCACGTTCTCGCGGCAGTCGACGGGTCGATCACGCCTGTCGACGATCAGTCGAGATTGCCAATCGTCATCGAGTCCGTTGCTACCAGCGGGAGGGGAAGGGGGAGGGCGTGTAGACCCGACCGGCGGGTCGGCTGTCTCGTCGAATCGCCGAAGACGCGCCTGAATCCACGCGCGGAGTTCCTCGCTGCGCATTCCTTCGGAGATGGCGTCCGCGATGTCCCACCCGTCCGGCTTCTCGCCAGGCGCGGGCACATCAACCAGGAACACGGTTGCCTCGAGTGCGAGCAGCTCGCCCGCGATCTTGCGCATCGTCGCGACGCCAGGCTGTTTCTCGGCCGGCAGGATCTCGCCCGTGTGTTTGTCGACTTTCGCGTCGGCATCTGGCCAAAGCACGGCCCGTCGACGGCGTAGCATCGACCATGCAGCCTTGTGCGCGGCCTTGCCGCCGCCTGGCCACGAGACAACGTCGTACCACTGGCCAAGCTGCTCCCAGGCCGCGTCGGCGCACTTCTCGCCCTCCACGACGAGCACGGGCAGGCTTGTCCGGAGCGGGGCGCGTGCGGGCAAGTAGAGCGGACGAGGCTCGGGAAACTGCATCCAGCGCCATTCACGTTGGCCGCCCGGGCGCTCGCAGTAGGTGCACGGCAGAACCTCCTTGCCACCGTCGGAGGTCTTGAACCGATACACGACGCCGAGCAGGCGTCCGGCCTCGTCGGAGTAGGGCCAGGACCATTCGGGCGGGCCGCGGACGACATGAGCGCGGGGCGCCGGGCCCGCGTTGTCAGGAACTGGAACGATCGGCCGCCACTCAGAGCGCGGCGCCTTGCCACCAGGCTTGGCTGGGGGCGGCTCGTCGGGCGCTGGCCGACGTGCGCCTAGAGCCGGGGCGGCATGACCGTCAGCGAGCGGGAACCCGATCAGCGTGGCGACGTCGCGGGCCGCCTCGATCTGAGACACGCCGTGGATCGCGGCATAGAGCGAGACCAGATCCCCACCGGATTCGTTGGACGCGAAGTCCGACCAGCGACCCGATTCGGAGTTGACCGCGCACGACTTGCCGGGGTTGCCCGCCAGATCGCCACAGCGCCACTCGATACCATCCCATTTTCCGCCAGGCAGCCACGACGGCAGGAGTGCGCGCGCATGATCGAGGGCGGCCTTCGCGATAGACACGATATCGAGCTTAGGGCGTGGCATTGTCCTCGGCTTCGTCCGAAATTCCGGAGACCGTCACCCTAGCGGCCGATGGCGAAATCTGACCCAAATTTCGCGGTGGTCGACGGGTCGACATTTCGCGCGACTCCGCGGCAATGGCTGCGGAAGCACGTGCGATCGCGTATTCGACCGTTCGAAGGCACAGGGGCTCCGACGCATCGTCACGCCGGAATTCTCGACCGAGGCATTCTTTCGCTTCCTTGGGCGGCATCGATTTGCGCAGCACCAGATACCGCTTCAGCATCCTCTTGTCGCGCTCGATCTTCCTCCGCGACTCGTCTCGTCTCCGCCTTTCGGCAGCTCGCCTGTCGAAGGATTCGATCTTGGGCCCCCAGTCTGCGACCTGGTCGAGCCGAAGCCTGAGGTGCTTGAGAAGGCGAATGGCGAGCACGACGGGGTCGGCAAACGCACGCGGGTTCCAGCTCCCCAACTCGATGCGATCGAGGACAAAGTCGAGAAGGGCTCCCGCGTCGTCAACGTCTGGCTCCTGGACAAAAGGGCTCTGCCGGCAGGCGCGACACCATGCCCGGTATTCGGCTATCTCCCACCGAAACCCGAGAGGGCTTAAAACACGCTGGATTGAAGCATCGAGGTCATCGTCCCATGGTCCAGGTAACGAACTCCCTCGGGGTCGCTCACGCGGAGACGTCTCCGGCGCGCTGATTCTCTTCCTGGCCGCCATCGGCTCACCGCGAGCACGGCAACTCGGCCGCCACGGTCAGCTCCTGCAGAGCCTCGATAACCTTCCCGAGATCGATCACCACCTCACGGCTGACGAGGCGGATCGATTCATCACTCGGGCTCACAGCAGGCTCGAGTGTCGCGATCGAAACGAGATCGACTATGGCGCGACTCGCCCGAATGTCGTCGGCGATTTCGTAGAGCGCTCGGGCCGATGCGCTCGCTTGGTCGGCATCCTCGGCGTGGTCGAGCAGTTCGATGGCATTCTCGATGCGGGTGTAGGCCTGAAGGCTCACCAGGTTCCTGGAACCGGGATCTGGATCGACCTTTGGAATCGAAGCCGTGATCGATACGAGATCCATCGCGCTACGCGCGACGCGGAGGTGCTCGAGGACCTCTTCGACGATCCCGGTTGTGGGCTGAAGTACCGGCGCGAGCCTCGCGCTTGTCGTCTCGCCGCCCGACACAGTCGTCTCTCCAACCTCGGCTGCCGAGCGGGTGGCATCGAAGCGCAAGGCGCCCGCGATCGCGAGGAGCAGGTGCCCCAGGCCGCGGAGCTCTACAGCGTCGGGCGCGCGCTCGGTCGACATGTCCTCGACCGTGCTGCGAACGAAGGCGATCGCCTCGGCGCAGCGGTCCATCGTGTCGCGCTCGGTTTCGGCGACGAGAGGGTTGCACGCACGTGCAACCCGCAATGCCTGCGCGCCGCTGCGATCATTCGGCGCGCTCATTGCGGACACCCTTCGTGCGCCCGATTTTCGGCGCTGGCCGCTGCGACGACGCGACGGCCCCCACTTCGGCCACGCGCCAACTCGGCTCCGATGTCCGCGATGACGTGATCGGCTCGCTGCGGGTGGATGTAGTTCCGGCCGGCAATATGCACCAGCGCACCATCGGCTGCCAGCCGTTCACGATGCCGGCGAAGGAACCACTGGAACGAAGAGATGGCGGGAAAGATGGACTGGCGCGAGAGCGCGTAGTCCTCGGGCTTTTGCAGTTCGCTCAGATCGAACTGCGAGGGTGCTGTGTTCATCGTTAATCTCTCCTGAATCGCAGGCGTTTCCGGTCGCCTGAAGAGAGATTACGAGTGATGCCGGGTGACGGTATATGGCGCTTGCGATGTCTACCCGGGGTACAAAACGAAATTCATGCGGGGCTGTCCGCGCCGCCTTGCCGGATGTTCTTGAACGCTCCCTTTGTCCATCGTTCGAGCGCTCGATGAGTCACCGCATGGGGGTTGGCGGCCTTATCAGTCCACTCAGGCTCCCACGGGATATCCTGCCAGCGCAGCAGTTTCCCCGCTTGTTGCAGAGTGGCAGCACGCTCGACGAGCGCCTCCTTGATGGCATGTTGAGATCTACGGTCAGCTCGTGCAGCGGGACCATCCTTTCCGTGCATCCCGGTCGACATCGAACGTTTCGCCTTGTCGGCCAAGTGCATCAGCGCACGTACCCGCATACGTTCCCAGGTCAAGCTCGCGTCGCTATGCAGCGCCTCAAATGACGGGCCCGAGAAACTGAAATTTCTCATCTCTTCTGCGCAGACAGACTCACGAAGCAAGCGTCGATAGTGCGCCTCCTCGTCCAGGCGTCTGGCCATTGCGGACACGACACGGTAGAGGTGGCGATAGGCTTCCCGGAATACGGCGTCGTGCCGCGATCGTCGATTCAATCGGAGCGTTGCAATCCACTTCAGCAGAACACGGAGGTCGTTTGCCTCGGGACCGAGGATCCATTGCGCTTCGGCGTCGGTCGCCCTCCCCAGGGGGAACGCACCATCGCGGCGCCAGGCGAAAGCGGCGCGCCGGGCTTCGACCCCGACGTGCTCGTCTATGCTCAGGCGCGACGACAGCCTCACTTGAGCTCCCCGAGCACTCGCATGGTCAGGGCCTTCTTCGTGCCCGTGGTGAGGTGCGAATAGCGCTTGGTCATGGTCAACTGCCGATGGCCGAGCACGTCGGCAATCTCGAGCAGCGAGGCGCCGGACTGCGCGAGGTAGGATGCGCAGGTGTGGCGCAGGTCGTGGAACCGGAAATGACTCACGCGGGCGTCCTTGAGCGCCTGGCGCCAGTGGGGCTCGAAGTTGTACGCGACATCGGGTCGCACGCGGGAATGGAACACCCGGCGCGAGGGCATGCCGATCCTGAAGGCGGCCAGGTCTTCGGCCTGGAAGCGCCGCAGCTCGTCGAGAACCGCCGGCACCAGGGGCAGGACCTTGGGTTCGTCGTTCTTGGTCTCGTGCACGTGGGCCTCGGCCCGGTCGAAGTCGATGTCGGCCCATCGCAGCCCGGTGAGCTCGCTGCGCCGGGCGCCCGTGGTGACGGCCAGGAGCACGAGCGCATACAGCCGAGGCCACCGGGCCGAGCGGGCCGCCTCGAACAGCCGTGCGCGCTCGTCCTCGGCGAGGAAGCGCACGCGGCCGGGCGATTCCTTCTGGCGCTCGATCTTGCGACAGGGGTTCTCGAAGGTCTTGGCGACCCGGCGCTTGCGCATCGCCCAGGTGAACACGGCCGAGAGCGCGACGTGATAGCGGTTGACGGTAGCCGGGGACTTCCTGTCGGCGCGGCGACGGTAGATGGTCCGCCCGTCCGCATCGTGGCCGGCCCAGATGCGCGCCGGCTCACTGGCGAAGCGCTCGAGGGCCTCGAAGACGTGGTCGTCGGTGATGGCGTCCAGCCGGACCGGACCGAGCAGCGTGGCCCAGGTGGACAGGCGATAGCCGATCGAACGATCGCGGCCGGCATAGGCGGCCATGTATTCGTCGATCAGTTCGGAGACGGTTTCAGGCTTCGGAGCGAAGGCGAGAACGGTGCTCATCGTGCCCCTCCGGTTGCCAGGGCAGGGCGCACCTCCGCGGCCAGCACGGAAAGCTCCGCGCGCACCGCAAACAGGTGGGCGGTGAGGGCTTCGGCTGCACGGGTTAGGGTAGGGGTCCACGCGGAAGACGCCGGACTCAGCGCCTGGACGTGCAGGGCGTCGGCGAGCTGCTCGGCCTGATCGCCGAGGGTGCCGAGAGCCGTCTCGAGGGCCTCCAGACGAACGGCAAAGGGGCCCGAGACCGGGACGATACTGGACGTTTGCACAGGGCCGGAAATCCCGGTGCCCCCCGCCAGAGGGGTGGCGATGTCAGTGCTCATGCGGTGCTCCGAGTCTGTGTCCGTCAAAGCAGCGACGGACTAACTGAGAGACCGAAAAAGCCTGTCAAATCAAGAGAGTTGGCTCCCCGACCTGGGCTCGAACCAGGGACCTGCGGATTAACAGTCCGTCGCTCTACCGACTGAGCTATCGGGGAACCGAAGGCCGCGCATTCTATCGGTGAGGGGGGATCGGGTCAATCATCGATCCCCGGAATTTTGGAATGCGCGGTCGTGGCAGGGACTTATGCGATGACTTGCGCGATCGCGTTCGCGACATACTCGACGTTCTTCGAGTTGAGCGCCGCGATGCAGATCCGTCCCGTGTCGATCGCGTAGACGGAGAATTCCTCGCGAAGTCGGTCCACCTGGGCCTTCGTGAGGCCGGAGTACGAAAACATCCCGCGCTGATGAATCACGAATCCGAAGTCCGCGCCGGGTACACGCGCCTTGAGATTGGCAACGAGCTGCGAGCGCATCGCCTTGATCCGCTCGCGCATTCGTGCGAGCTCGTCCTCCCAGAGGCCCCGCAGTTCGGCCGATTCCAGCACCGTCGCAATGACCTTCCCGCCGTGCGACGGCGGGTTCGAGTAATTCGTGCGGACGATGCGCTTGATCTGGCTCAGGACCCTGGACGCCTGGTCGCTCGACTGCGCGACCACGCTCAGTGCGCCCACCCGCTCCCCATAGAGCGAGAACGACTTCGAGAACGAATTGGAGACCAGAAAGGGGATGCCCGACGCGGCGAACGCCCTCACGGCATGCGCATCCGGTTCTATGCCGTCCCCGAACCCCTGGTACGCGAGATCCACGAACGGAACCACTCCTCGCTTCTTCACGACCTCGATGACCTCCTGCCACTGGTCGGCCGAGAGATCGGCGCCCGTCGGATTGTGGCAGCAGGCGTGCAGCACGACGATGTCGCCCGCAGGGATTCCGTTCAGCGCGGCCAGCATGCCCGCGAAATCCAGACCCCGCGTGGCCGGCTCGTAATAGCGATACGTGTTCACCTTGAAGCCTGCGTTCTCGAACAGGGCGCGGTGATTCTCCCAGCTCGGATCGGAGATCCAGACCGCCGGGTCGCCGCCGAACCGCTTCAGGAAGTCGGCGCCGACCTTGAGGCCACCCGTACCGCCGAGCGTCTGGATGGTGACGGCCCGTTTCTCCGCCACGACCGGGGACGTGGCGCCGAAGACGAGGTTCTGGACCGCCTTGTCGTACGAAGCCAGGCCGTCGATCGGCAGATATGCGCGCGGCTGCGCGGCCTCCACGAGCGCACGTTCCGCACGCTGGACGCACTCGAGCAGTGGCACCTTTCCCTCGTCGTTGTAGTAGACCCCCACCCCGAGATTGACCTTGTTCGGATTCTTGTCTGCATTGAAGGCTTCGGTGACGCCCAGGATCGGGTCGCGCGGAGCCATTTCCACGTCGATGAAGGAATTGGATGCCATAGGGAAAATAGGGAATGAGATGGGGAGATCGCGCCGACGGGAAAAAGGCCCGCCGTGCTACACTTTCGAGGCCTTGCGGCCTTCGCCGATTCTACCCGTGATCACGACCTTTCCCAACAGTCCGTTCCAGCTGGAGCAGCCGTTTTCGCCTGCGGGTGACCAGCCCGAGGCCATCGACAAGCTCGTCGACGGCCTGCGTCGCGGCATGGATTTCCAGACCCTGCTCGGTGTGACGGGTTCCGGCAAGACCTTCACGATGGCCAACGTCATCGCGAGGATCGGCCGGCCCGCGATCGTCATGGCGCCGAACAAGACGCTGGCCGCGCAGCTCTATTCGGAGATGCGGGAGTTCTTCCCCTCGAATGCGGTCGAGTATTTCGTTTCCTACTACGACTACTACCAGCCGGAAGCGTACGTGCCCTCGCGGGACCTCTACATCGAGAAGGATTCCAGCATCAACGACCACATCGAGCAGATGCGCCTGTCGGCCACGAAGTCGCTGCTGGAGCGGCCGGATGCCGTGATCGTCGCGACGGTCTCCGCCATCTACGGCATCGGGGATCCTGTCGACTATCACGCCATGATCCTGCATCTGCGGGAGCGCGAGAGCATCGGACAGCGTGCCGCCATCCAGAGGCTCGCGGAGATGCAGTACGAGAGGGCGGAGTTCGACTTCCGCCGAGGTACCTTCAGGGTAAGGGGAGACGTGCTCGACATCTTCCCGGCCGAGAACTCCGAGACGGCCGTCAGGGTGAGTATGTTCGACGACGAGATCGAATCACTGTCCCTGTTCGATCCGCTGACCGGTGAAGTGCTGGCCCGCGTCCCGCGGTTCACGGTCTATCCGTCGAGCCACTACGTGACGCCTCGGGCAACCACCCTGAGAGCGATCGAGGCGATCAAGATCGAGCTGCGCGAGCGCGTGGAGGAGTTTCAGACGGCGGGCAAGCTGGTCGAGGCACAGCGTATCGAGCAGCGGACACGATTCGACCTCGAAATGCTGTCGGAACTCGGCTTCTGCAAGGGCATCGAGAACTATTCACGCCATCTGTCGGGACGCGAGGCGGGTGAACCCCCTCCGACGCTGATCGACTATCTGCCGGCCGGTGCCCTGATGATCATCGACGAGAGTCACGTGACCGTGCCTCAGATCGGCGGCATGTATCGGGGGGATCGTTCGCGCAAGCAGAACCTCGTCGACTACGGCTTCCGCCTCCCCTCGGCGCTCGACAATCGACCGCTGCGCTTCGACGAGTTCGAGAGCCTGATGCCGCAGACGATCTTCGTGTCGGCCACACCGGCGGATTACGAGAAGGAGCACCAGGAGCAGATCGTCGAGCAGGTGGTGCGTCCGACCGGACTGATCGATCCCACGGTTCTCGTTCGCCCTGCCTCGAATCAGGTCGACGACCTGATGTCGGAGATCTCGGAGCGCGTGGCCCGGCAGGAACGCGTTCTCGTCACCACGCTCACGAAACGCATGGCCGAGGACCTGACGGACTATCTCGCGGAACACAACGTGAAGGTCCGCTACCTCCATTCGGACGTGGACACCGTCGAGCGCGTCGAGATCATCCGGGATCTGCGTCTGGGGACGTTCGACGTTCTCGTGGGAATCAACCTCCTGCGCGAGGGACTCGACCTGCCGGAAGTCTCGCTCGTCGCGATTCTGGATGCCGACAAGGAAGGCTTCCTGCGCTCGGAGCGATCACTGATACAGACTATCGGCCGTGCAGCCCGCCACATCAACGGCACGGCCATCATGTATGCGGACTCGATGACTGATTCGATGAAGCGCGCTCTCGCGGAAACGGATCGGCGACGCCAGAAGCAGGTGGAGTTCAACGCTGCCCACGACATCGTTCCGCGCGGTGTGGTGAAGCGGGTCCGGGACATGATCGATGGCGTTTACGACGGTCAGCAGGGCCGCCGCGAGATGGCCGTGGCGCGGAACGAGGCGCTTGCGCAGGTTCTCGGCGAGAAGGACCTCGCGAAGGAGATCAAGCGCGTGGAGAAGGAGATGCTCGAGCACGCGCGCAATCTGGAGTTCGAAGAGGCGGCACGGAAGCGCGACGAACTGCATCGACTGAAGGCGCAACTGTTCGGCATCGGGGATCAGGAAGCGGTCGTGAACGCAGAATCTCCCGCGAAGGGAAAATCGCCGGCTCGCCCGACCCGACGGCGCGTTGCGGGAGGCTGAGCGAGCGCCGGCGGGCGATCGTCGCCGTGCCGAGGCCTGGTTGTGGAAAGCCTGATTGTTGAGGAGTGCTGAATTGCGATTGTTCAAGCGCCCGCCGCGCCTCGGCGTGCTCTTCGTATGCATGGGCAACATCTGCCGTTCGCCGACCGCCGAGGGAGTGTTCCGGCGATACGCGGAGCGTGCGGGCCTCGCCTCCCGCCTGAAGATCGAATCGGCGGGCACCCATGCCTACCATCTCAGTTCCCCGCCTGATGCTCGGGCGGTCGCTGCCGGCGCCCGTCGCGACTTCGACCTGCGCAGGATACGGGCGAGGCAGGTGTCCGCGGAGGACTTCGAAACGTTTCACTACATCCTGGCGATGGATCGGCACAATCTGAAGGGGCTGAGGCAGCTTTGCCCGGAAGGGTTCCGCGGGCATCTGGGACTCTTCCTGGATTACGCGCCGCAGGTCGAGCATCGCGAGGTCCCGGATCCGTATTACGGCGGCCCGCAAGGTTTCGAACTGGTTCTTGATCTCGTGGAAGCCGCTGCGCAAGGACTGCTCGTCGACGTGCGCGGTCGCATCGACACGCTGTTACAGCCCGACGCGGCGCGCAAATGAAAAAGGCGATCCCGGCCGGGATCGCCCTTTCCCTACGCGTTGGTTCTCAGCGCTTGGTCTCTATCTGCACCATAGACGCGGTCTCGCCCTCGATCGCGGTCTGAGCCGGACGTCTCCGTCCGCGCGGTAGCGACTCGGGTCCGGAACCGGAGTCATCTGGCGGTGTCTGGGCATGCCGCGTCTCGATCTGTACGAGGTCAGGCGGCAGATCGACGGCAGCGACAGGGGGCGGGGCTTCCCGCTCCGCCGCATGCTCGACGACGTCGTCTCCGCTCAGAGCGGGGGTGGACGAGGGCTCCTGCTCGGGCAGGGCGTGCGCCGCCTCCACAGTGGCTTCGCCCGCGACTTCCGGGAAGTCCTCGCGGGGAGGCTCGAACACGTCGGGTGCGGACTCCGGCTCGGCCGTGGATTGTTGCGGGGCCGGAGGCTCGGTCGCGACGGGTGTCTCGACAACGACCGAAGGAGCGGGGCCTGCCGGGGCTGCCGTCAGCACAGGCGACGAGTCTGCCGCTGCAGGCATTTCATCGACCTCGGCCGCCTTGTCTGCCGTACCGTCGACAACGCTTGCGACTGTCGCGAGCGGGACGGCTTCGGCCGTGTCCGACGGTTCATCACGCTGCGGCGACGCGCTGGCGTCCGACGCCGGCTGACCGGCAGACGGTGCCGGTTCGCTCGCGTTCTGCGGTGTCCCGTCTTCGGCGGCAGCGGGACGATCCCGTCTTCCGCGACGCCTCCGACCGCGACCTTCCCGCGGCTGTGCCGGAGCGGTGTCGCCACCAACTTCTGCTGGGGGCGCCACCGCATCCACGACTGCTTCGGTGTCCGATCCGGCTTCCATGCCTCTGCGTCGGGTGTCCGGCGATGCATCTGCCTCGTTGTTGCCCGATGCGCCCCGGCGCTCCTCCCGCTGGCGGGGCGGTCTCTGCCGTCGGGATTTCTGGCCGGTCGTCGTCGCGGCTTCGTCGGTTTCTTCCTTCCGCGGAGCGCTCGTCTCGGCCTGCTGCGCCGATTCCTGCGCTGGGGAAGACGTCTGCCGGCGGCGCGTGCGATCTCCGGTTCCTCCGGCGCGGTCGCCACGTTCCGGGCGCTCTCCACGTTCCGGACGCTCGCTGCGATCTGGGCGCGACCGGCGGGCCTGGTTGTCGCGGGGGCGATCCGAGCGACGGTCGCGCGCGCGATCCTTGTCTTCAGTCGTGGTTCTGACCGGCTGGGACGTCGGGGCCGGTTGCGCTTGAGTCGTCTGGCCCGATGGCGTGGTGCTCATGCCCGCGAACCAGCCGAAGATGCGTTTGATGAGCGAAGACTCGCGCTGGGGTGCCGCCACGAGCGCCGGCTCCGCGACGGGAGCAGGGGAGGGGGAAGGTGCAGGCTGGGAGGGGTGAATCCCCTTGACGACGGCCTCCGTGCGGCTGACTTTCTCGGACGCGGATGGCGGCAGTCCCGCCTCGCTTTCGGGGGGGACCTCCATGAGCTGATAGCTCGGGGGAAGCGGACCCGACTGATTGAGCTCGTCGTGACGCAGCCGCGTGACCGTGTAGTTGGGTGTTTCGAGGTGTATGTTGGGAATCAGGAGGATGCTGACCTTCAGGCGTGATTCGAGGGACTGGAACTCGCTTCGCTTCTCGTTGAGGAGATAGGTGGCGACCTCGACGGGTACCTGTGCGTGCACGGCCGCACTGTTCTCCTTCATGGCCTCTTCCTGGATGATCCTCAGGATGTGGAGGGCGGTGGACTCGATACCCCGAATGTGTCCGACCCCATGGCAGCGCGGACACGGGATGTGGCTGGTTTCGCCCAGGGAGGTCTGGAGGCGCTGACGGGAAAGCTCGAGCAGTCCGAACCGGGAGATCTTGCCCATCTGGACCCGCGCACGGTCGTACCGCAGGGAATCCCGCAACCGGTTCTCGACTTCCCGCTGATTCTTTTGTGACTCCATGTCGATGAAGTCGATCACGACCAGACCGCCGAGATCCCGGAGACGCAGCTGCCGGGCGATCTCCTCCGCCGCCTCGAGGTTCGTGTTGAACGCGGTGGCCTCGATGTCCTGACCTTTCGTGGCGCGCGCGGAGTTCACGTCGATGGATACCAGCGCCTCGGTGTGATCGATGACGATCGCCCCGCCTGCGGCGAGCGGTACCTGTCGCGCGTAGGCCGTTTCGATCTGGTGCTCGATCTGGAAGCGAGAGAACAGGGGAACATCATCGGTGTAGAGCTTCACGCGGGTCACGTTCGCGGGCATCACGTAGCCCATGAACACCTTGATCTGCTCGAAGATCGCCGGATTGTCGATGAGGATTTCGCCGATATCCGGCTGGAAGTAGTCCCGAATCGCGCGGATGACGAGGCTCGATTCCTCGAAAATGAGGAATGGAGACACCTCGACCGGCCGGTTCGGCGTGCCATCCGGGCGCGTCCGCTCGAACGTCGTCACCGTCCGCGAGACGGTTCGTCGCCGCCCGTCCTCCTCGACCTCGACCTGTTCCGCGTACTCGTATTGTGGCGCTGCAGCGTCCTCGATGGCCCGCCAGAGCTGAAGCAGGTAATTGAGGTCCCAGGTGAGTTCCTCGACACTGCGCCCTATGCCGGCTGTCCGGGCGATGATGCTCATGCCCTGCGGGACTTCCAGCTGTGCGATGGCATCCCGGAGTTCGTTCCTCTCCTCGCCCTCGACACGACGGGAGACGCCGCCTCCGCGCGGATTGTTGGGCATGAGGACGATGTAACGCCCGGCCAGACTGATGAAGGTGGTGAGCGCGGCCCCCTTGTTGCCGCGTTCGTCCTTCTCGACCTGGACGATGACTTCCTGGCCTTCCTTGAGGACATCCTGGATACGGGCCCGGCTGGGGTCGGCCCCCTGCCCGAAGTAGACTCGGCTCACTTCCTTGAACGGGAGAAAGCCGTGACGCTCCGCGCTGTAATCGATGAAGGCGGCCTCGAGGCTGGGCTCGACCCGCGTCACCACTCCCTTGTAGATGTTACCTTTGCGCTGTTCCTTGCCGAGTGTTTCGATATCCAGGTCGATGAGCTTCTGCCCATCCACTATTGCGACGCGGATCTCCTCTGCGTGCGTCGCGTTGAACAACATGCGTTTCATTCACTTTCTCTCCCGCGCTCGAGAATCACGGGGAGGGCATCGTCATCGTGGGCGGTGTGTGCCGCACCAAACATTTATCATTCGAGCGGTGTCTGATGTCCTGAAGCCGGCCGGCGAATATCAATCCAGAAATGTGATGAGTTTGCCTACATGTTTCGTCGAGTCATGGATGTCGGCGAAACGAAAACCAGAGAACCGAGCGCGCAAATTTCGGGCTTCGCTACTTCGTGAGGTGAGCGAGATTAACCTTGCCAGGCTGCCATGTCGGGCAGCAGTGGACGCGCGTCCGAGTGGGAGCGGAGATTCTGGGCCCGCTGCTGGTATCGTACGCGACTCTAGAGTATAAGAAGAATGAATGGCTTAAGTAAAGATTCTGTAAACTGGATGGACATCGGCCCCGAGGTCGCCGGTCAGCGGGTCGACAACTTCCTGCTCCGTATCCTGAAGGGCGTGCCGAAGAGCCACATATACAGGATTCTTCGGAGCGGCGAAGTGCGGGTGAACAGTCGCCGGGTGGAGCCGACCGCCCGGCTTCGGGAAGGGGACAGGGTACGGGTGCCACCCGTGCGCGCCGCGCGGCCCGAGAGCCGGCCCGCGCCCCCTGGCCGCTTCCCGACATTGCCCATCGTGTTCGAGGACGCCGGCCTTCTGGTCGTGGACAAGCCTGCCGGACTGGCCGTGCACGGGGGCAGCGGGGTGTCGCATGGCGTCATCGAGGGGCTGAGGGCATCCCGCCCGGAGCTGCCGTTCCTGGAACTGGTGCACCGGCTGGACCGGGAAACCTCGGGCGTTCTGGTGCTCGCGAAGAAGCGCAGCGTGCTGACCGATCTGCACGCGCAGCTCCGCGAGGGCAGGACGGACAAGCGCTACCTCGCACTCGTCAAGGGCCGCTGGGGGCGTGGTGAGCGGCGCGTGGATGCACCCCTTGCGAAATACCTGCTCGAGGGTGGCGATCGGCGCGTCCGCGTCGATCCGCAGGGACAGCCCGCCGAGACCGTTTTTCGTCCGGTTCGCGAAGTCGGCGCGTTCTCCCTCGTGGAGGCGCGCCTGCTGACGGGCCGAACCCACCAGATCCGTGTCCATCTGGCCCACCTCGGCATGCCCATATGCGGGGACGACAAGTACGGAGATTTCGAACTGAATCGCGACCTCGTGCGCGCGGGACTGCGGCGCATGTTCCTGCACGCTGCCCGGATGCGCCTCCGTAACCCGCGAACCAACGAAGTCCTGACGCTCAGCGCGGGACTTCCCGACGAACTGACACGCTGTCTGGAGGCGCTGGGCGCCCCGGCAGACCCTGAATCAGAACAACGACGATGAAACCCTACAGGCTGGTGATCTTCGACTGGGATGGAACGCTGATCGATTCCGCGGCGCACATCGCGAGCAGCCTGCAGGCTGCCAGCCGCGACCTCGGCCTGCCGGTTCCGTCCGACGAAGCGGCCCGGCACGTGATCGGGCTGGGACTGGACGACGCGATGGCCTACCTGTTCCCGGTCCTCGCGCGTGCCCGGCATGCGGAGGTCTCGGCGCGCTACCGGCATCACTATCTGTCGGGGGAGTCGGCAGTCAGACTGTTCGACGGTGTGGCCGAAGGGGTGCGTTCGTTGCGCGGTGCGGGCGTCGCGCTGGCCGTGGCCACGGGCAAGTCGCGCGTGGGCCTGGACAGGGCGCTCGACGCGACCGGGCTGCGTCCTTATTTTCACGCATCGCGCTGTGCGGACGAGGGCTCGCCGAAGCCGCACCCGGCCATGCTGGCCTACCTGCTCGATCATCTGCAGGTATCACCGGACGACGCGCTGATGGTCGGGGACACGACTCACGACATCGAGATGGCCCACGCGGCCGGCGTCGCGTCGCTCGCGGTCACGTACGGCGCTCACGATGAAGCAAAGCTGCTCGCCGCCGCTCCGGGTTCCGTCGTGCGGTCGCCCCTGGAACTCTGGGAGCAGCTTGCCCGATGAGGCAGGTCTGTCGTTCCGCCGACGTCGAGGAAGGCGGGCGGGGAGTGCGGTTCGAGATCCAGCGCGACGGCGAACCTCTGGGTGCCTTCGTCGTGCGTTACGACGGACTCGTGCACGCGTACGTCAACGAGTGTGCGCACGTTGCCGTGCAGCTCGACTGGAACGAAGGAGAATTCTTCGATCACTCGGGGCTATACTTGATTTGTGCGACGCACGGTGCGACGTACCTTCCGGATTCCGGTCTGTGCGCGGGTGGACCCTGCAAGGGTCGCGCATTGCGGAAGCTGGAGGTCGTCGAGCGCGACGGCTGCATATTTCTGATGGAGTAGAAGGAGCGTCATGTCGGACAGCACGACCCCGCCGGAGCAGTCGCCATCCCCGGACAAATGGGAGCGCGAGGTCATAACCCGTCTGGTCGAGTCCGCGGTAATCGAGCAGCGCCGCGCCAGGCGGTGGGGCATCTTCTTCAAGTCCCTCACGTTCGCATACCTGTTTGCGCTGCTCGTCGTGGCGCTCGGATGGTTCGACGGTGGAGAGGCCGCCCTCACCGGGAAGCACACCGCGCTGGTGGACCTCGATGGCGTCATAGAAGCCGATTCCATGGCGAGCGCGGACGTGATCAATACCGGCCTGAACGACGCGTTCGAGAACAAGAACACCCAGGGCGTCATCCTTCGCATCAACAGTCCGGGCGGCAGCCCGGTCCAGGCGAGCCAGATCAACCGGGAAATCCGGCGTCTGCGCGCCAAGCACCCGGGCATACCGCTCTACGCCGTCGTCGACGACATATGTGCGTCGGGCGGCTACTACGTGGCTGTCGCTGCAGACGAGATCTATGTGAGTCCGGGCAGTCTGATCGGGTCGATCGGCGTGCTCATGGATGGCTTCGGCTTCACCGGTGCCATGGAGAAGCTCGGTGTCGAGCGACGCTTGCTGACGGCCGGCGAGAACAAGGGGTTTCTCGATCCGTTCTCGCCTCTGGAACCCAGGCAGCGCGCGTTCGCGCAACAGATGCTCGAACGCATTCATCAGCAGTTCATCGACGTCGTGCGGGAGGGCCGCGGCCAGAGGCTGAAGGAAACGAGCGAGATGTTCTCGGGCCTGTTCTGGACGGGCGACAAGAGCATCGAAATGGGGCTCAGCGACGCGATCGGAGACGTGGGCTACGTAGCGCGCGACGTGATCAAGGCCGAGAACATCGTGGATTTCACGCCGAAGGAAAATCTGGCAGAGCGGTTCGCGAAGCGTTTCGGCGCGACCGTTGGCGAGGCCATCGTCAAGGCGATGAGTGCCTCGGGAGTCTCCTTGCGGTAGGGGCGGGTTCCGCGCCAAGAATGAAGACCGCCGGGCGACGGTGGAGGGCGACGGGTCCGTCGCGTCTCCAGGCTCCGACCGATTTCGCGAAGATTTCTTCGGTTTCGAGGGTGAGGTCCACGGCGACGACGAGCAGTGTGCTTTCGTCGCAGGTCTTCACGAGCGACTCCCACATGGCCGTATTCCTGTAAGGGGTCTCGATGAACACCTGCGTGCAGCCGGAGTCGCGGGCATCCCGTTCGATCCGCCTGATGGCCGAGGTTCGCTGCGTCTCGTCCGCAGGCAGATAACCCAGGAAGCGAAAGCTCTGTCCTCCCAGGCCCGACGCCATGACGGCAAGGAGCGGTGCACTGGGGCCGACCATCGGTACGACGCGAATTCCCGTCCGGTGGGCGAGCGCCACGAGTCCGGCTCCTGGGTCTGCGACGACAGGGCATCCTGCTTCGGAAACGAGCCCGAGGTCGTGCCCGTCGCGAACCGGCGCCAGGAGGCGGTCGTAGGCGTCCCGGGGCGTATGTTCGTTCAGTTCCTGAATGTCCAGCGACTGAAGAGTCGTCTCGAGGGGGAGTTTGGCCAGGAATCGACGGGCGCTTCGCGCGCTTTCCGCAACGAAATGCGTGAGCGTCGTGAGTGCGTGCAGCGTGGCGGCGGGAAGGACGGTGCCCGGGGCGCCGTCGCCGAGCGGCACGGGCAGGAGCAACAGTCGGCCAACGCGCGCCGGCGGGACGGTCATGGCAGACGGGTCAGAGGACGCTGATGCCGTGATCGGCGAGCATCTCGGTCAGGCGTACGAGCGGCAGGCCGATGAGCGACGTCGGATCGTCGCCCCTGATGCTCGCCAGGAGCGCGATACCGAGGCCTTCGGATTTCGCGCTGCCCGCGCAGTCGAACGGTTGTTCGAGGTCCACGTATCGCGAGATGACCCTGTCGTCCAGAGTGCGAAACCGCACGAGCGTGGTGTCCACGACGACACTTTCACGCGCACCGCCCGAGGAAACGACCGACAGACCCGTGTGGAACGCCACGGTCCGTCCACTCGCGGCGCGAAGCTGTGCAATCGCGTTTTCCCGGTCTCCTGGCTTGCCGAGACGCAGATCGCCCAGGGCGGCGACCTGGTCAGATCCGATCACCACGGCCGTGGGGTTCCGGCGCGCGACGATGCTCGCCTTGGCGATCGCGAGCCGTGCAGCACATCTTTCCGGGGGCTCGTCCGCGAGAGGTGTCTCGTCGACGTCCGGAGCTTCGGTCTGGAACGGCAGTCGGAGCCGCGCGAGGAGGTCGCGCCGATAAGCCGATGTGGAGGCTAGAATGAGTGGGCGGTCGGGCATCGGGTGAGTTCGATATGTTTTTGACCATGCAGGGGAAAAATCGTATTATCCCGCGCTTATGTCCAGCACCGAGCTTATACGGCCCCTGGAATTCTGTCGACGGGGAGACTCGCTCGAGGGGGACGTTGCGATGGGGACGCTTGCGCGTCTCGCCGGAGTCATCGGGGACCCCGAGGCGCGTCTGACGTATTCGTTGCGGTCGCTCGCACGGACCGACGGCAAGCCGGCCATCGAGTTGAGCATCGCGGGCGTTGCCAGTGTGGCGTGTCAGCGGTGCCTGTCTCCCATGAGCGTGGACATCCACTCGCGGCGGGTTCTCGTTTTCTCGCGGGAATCGGCGTTCGGTGCGGTGGAGGACGAGAGCGAGGAAGAGGACTATCTTCCGATCGACGAGCCCATCGCCCCGCTGGATGTCGTGGAAGAGGAATTTCTGCTCGCGCTGCCTTGGGCGCCGCGGCATGAGGAGGGACAGTGCCCCGGCGTGGAAGACGGCGCGGGCACTCGGCAATCGGAACGTTCGGTCTGACGCACTGAATGTGTCGGCATCGATCTCTTTAGGAGTGGTGAAATGGCTGTTCAGCAAAACAAGAAGTCGCCTTCGAAGCGCGGCATGCATCGATCGCACGACTTTCTCACGAATCCGCCTCTCGCCGTGGAGCCCACGACGGGAGAGGTCCACCTGCGCCATCACATCAGCCCGGGCGGGTATTACCGCGGCCGGAAGGTCCTGAAGACCAAGGGTGACTGAGGCTCGCTTGCGTCCTCACGGACTCCGATTTTCATGCAGGATTCATCGAGGGCTGTCTGGCCACCGTCCCGACGGGTTCGGGATGTGGTGTGCGACCCGGGCAGGCCCCTCGTCCCTGCATTGCCCGCAATTCACGCGCTAGCTCCCGCACGGACGTGACCGTCCGAATCGCCATAGACTGCATGGGGGGGGACCACGGGCCCAGGGTCACGGTCCCGGCTGCCCTGGATCTTCTCGACCGTCGTCCGGATGCGTCCGTGATACTCGTCGGACGGTCCGCGGAGATCGCTCAGGAACTGGCCAAACTCGGGCGGAACGTCGATGAGCGGATGGCCGTGCACGAGGCCACGGAAGTGGTGCAGATGGACGAGCCTCCAGCGAGTGCGCTGCGCAACAAGCGTGACTCCTCCATGCGCGTGGCCATTGATCTGGTGAAGGCGGGCACGGCCCAGTGCGCGGTCAGCGCGGGCAACACCGGTGCGCTGATGGCCATCTCGCGCTTCGTGCTGAAGATGCTTCCGGGCGTTGAACGACCGGCCATCGCATCTTTTCTGCCCAGCCAGAGGGGGCGCACCGTCATGCTCGATCTCGGCGCGAACGTGAACTGCACACCCGAGCACCTTCTCCAGTTTGCGGTGATGGGCACGGCCCTGGTACGCGCCATCGAGCACAGCGAACGGCCTTCCGTGGGGCTGTTGAACATCGGTGAAGAGGACATCAAGGGCAACGATGTCGTCAAGGAGGCCGCCGATCTGCTGCGGGCGAGTTCCCTCAATTTCTACGGCAACGTCGAGGGTGACGACATCTACAAGGGCACGACCGATATCGTCGTGTGCGACGGCTTCGTGGGAAATGTCGCGCTCAAGACCTCGGAAGGCCTCGCACAGATGCTCGCCGCCTACCTCCGGCAGGAATTTCGGCGCAACCTTTTCACCCGCGTGCTGGCCCTTCTCGCACTCCCCGTGATCAACCGCTTCAAGGACAGAGTCGATCACCGGCGATACAACGGCGCGAGTCTCCTCGGCCTGCGAGGGATCGTCGTCAAGAGCCACGGTTCCGCCGACGCGTTCGCGTTCGGGTTCGCGCTCCAGCGGGCCTGCGACGAAGTCCAGAACGGCCTGCTCGAGATGATCCGGGTGCGGCTGGAGCCGAGTGACGTGGAGAAAGCCTCGTGACTTTTTCGCGGATCGCAGGGACTGGTTCCTATCTTCCCGAAAAGATTCTCACCAATGACGACCTGTCGGCGCTGGTCGACACATCGGATGAATGGATTTCCTCCCGAACGGGCATCCGGCAGCGACACGTGGCAGCCGAGGGCGAACTCGCGAGCGACCTCGCATACGAGGCGGCACGGCGCGCGATCGAAAACGCCGGCCTGGTTCCGACCGACATCGACCTGATCATCGTCGCCACGACCACACCGGACATGGTGTTCCCCAGCACGGCCTGCATCCTGCAGGCGAAGCTCGGTATCGCGGGGTGTCCGGCATTCGACGTCCAGGCCGTCTGCACGGGGTTCGTCTACGCGCTCGCTACGGCCGATCTGTATGTCCGTGCCGGAAAAGCGAAGAATGCACTCGTCCTCGGCTCCGAGGTCTTTACACGCCTGCTCGACTGGTCCGATCGCGCAACCTGTGTGCTGTTCGGTGACGGTGCGGGCGCCGTGGTTCTCCAGGCGAGCCCGGAGCCGGGCATCCTCGCGTCGCGGCTCCACGCCGATGGCGCGCATGCGGGCATCCTCTGCGTGCGCGGTAACGTGGACAGGGGGTCACTGCTCGGCGATCCATTCGTCCGAATGGATGGAAATACCGTGTTCAAGCTGGCGGTCAAGGCGCTGGCAGATGCCGCCGAGGAAGTGCTCGGCGAGGCTGGCGTCAGTGCCAGCTCGGTCGACTGGTTCATCCCGCACCAGGCCAACATCCGGATCATGGAGGCGACGACGAGGCGTCTGGGACTCCCGAAGGAGAGGCTGGTCTCCACGGTTGCGCTGCACGGCAACACCTCTGCTGCCTCCGTGCCGCTGGCTCTCGACGAGGCCGTGCGAAACGGCAGCGTCAAGCGCGGGCAGCATGTCCTGCTCGAAGGCGTGGGAGGTGGTTTCACCTGGGGTGCAATACTGCTGAAGTGGTAGTGCATCAGAGATCAACGGCAGGAAGACAATGAAAGCAGCATTCGTATTTCCCGGGCAGGGATCGCAGACCGTGGGCATGCTCGAGGCCTACTCGGCTCACCCGGTCGTCCGGCAGACCATCGAGGAAGCGTCGGACGCGCTAGGACTCGATCTGTGGAAGCTGGTCGCGACGGGGCCGGAGGACGTTCTCAGCCTGACGACGAACACGCAGCCGGTGATGCTCGCGGCGGACGTCGCGATATTCCGGGCGTGGCAGGCGGCCGGCGGTGCGCAGCCGGTCGTCGCAGCCGGACACAGTCTCGGCGAGTACTCGGCTCTCGTGGCATCCGGCAGCATCCCGTTCGCCGATGCCGTGAGGCTCGTGCGAGTGCGCGCCGAGGCAATGCAGGCGGCCGTGCCCGAAGGTGTAGGCGCCATCGCTGCGATCCTCGGTCTCGATGAGCCGGAAGTGGAGGCCGTCTGTCGCGAAGTGGCTGGGGAGGAAGTCGTCGCCCCCGCCAACATCAATGCGCCCGGCCAGGTCGTGATCTCGGGGCACAGGAGCGCGGTCGAACGAGCCATCGACGTCGCCAAGGCACGCGGGGCCAAGCGTGCCGTGATGCTGCCCATGAGCATTCCCGCACACTGTCTCCTGATGAAGCCGGCGTCCGGTGCCCTGCAGTCGGCACTCGCCGCCCTGCCCGTGGCGATCGGAGACTTTCCGGTCATCCACAATTTCGATGTGTCCGTGAGTGACACCGCAGACGCGTTGCGCTCTGCGCTCGTGAGCCAGCTCTACAACCCGGTTCGCTGGATCGAAACGGTTCGGAGCTTCGAGGATCGCTTCCACGTGATGGATGTGGTGGAATGCGGCCCGGGCAAGGTGCTTCACGGACTGACCCGGCGTATCGTCCGCGTCGCGTCTTGTCATACACTCTCGTCGTCCGATGCGATCGGACAGGTGCTGAGTGCACTGCAAGGGCAGGGGGGATCCATTGAAGGATAAGGTTGCACTGGTGACGGGCGCTTCCCGCGGAATCGGGCGGGCAATAGCCATGGGCCTCGCGGCGGGCGGCGCCAGGGTCGCGGGAACCGCGACGACGGCCGAAGGCGCACATGCGATTCAGGACGCCTTCGCATCTGCGGGCGTCGAGGGAGTGGGGCTGGAGCTCAACGTGAACGACGCCGCGGCTCTGGATCCGTTGCTCGAACGCGTGCGGAAGGAACTCGGCGCCGACGTGACGATACTCGTGAACAATGCGGGCATCACGCGCGACAATCTGCTCCTCAGGCTGCGGGACAGCGACTGGGACGACGTCATCAACACCAACCTCCGCGCCGCGTACGCGCTTTCGAAGCTCGTGCTGCGCCCAATGATGAAGGCCCGCTGGGGCCGCATCATCAACGTGACATCCGTCGTCGGGCATTCCGGCAATGCCGGCCAGACCAACTACGCGGCCGCGAAGGCGGGTCTCGTGGGCTTTTCCAAGTCGCTCGCGCGCGAGGTCGGCAGCCGCAACGTCACGGTCAACTGCATCGCCCCGGGATTCATCGACACGGACATGACGCGCAGTCTGTCCGAAGGCCAGCGCGAGGCTCTGGTGGGACAGGTCCCGCTGGGCAGATTCGGGCAAACGGAAGAGGTCGCTGCGGCTGCGAGCTTCCTCGCTTCCGAAGGCGCGGGATACATCACCGGCACCACCATCCACGTCAATGGCGGGATGCTGATGGAGTAGGTGTCTGCCGTTGCTAGCCGCCTGACTATCTGGAGGCTCGTTTTGGTAGAATTCGCGCCCGGCTTGAGTGCGCTCGGGCGGAAGAAAAAGAGGGAGCGTCCGCGTGCCGGATCACACACTGCGCGGGCCCTCGTTGAGACCGGATTCAACTGAAGGGAAGGACAAAACATGGAAAGCGTGGAACAGCGCGTGAAGCGGATCGTGGCGGAACAGCTCGGCGTGAACGAGGGCGACATCAAGAACGAGTCGACCTTCGTGGACGACCTCGGTGCGGATTCTCTGGACACCGTCGAACTCGTCATGGCACTCGAGGAAGAATTCGAATGCGACATCCCGGACGAGGAAGCCGAAAAGATCACCTCGGTCCAGCAGGCCATCAACTACATCACTGCGCACCTCAGCTAGAACGCCGGTCGGTACCGGGTCCAATCTTCAAGACGCACTGGAGCAGCTTTGGCCAAACGCAGAGTGGTGGTCACCGGCCTCGGCATAGTCTCGCCGACGGGGAACGGTGTTTCCGACTCCTGGAAGAACATCCTCGAGGGAAGGTCCGGAATTTCGCGCATCACGCGATTCGATGCGTCACCGTTTGCGTCCCAGATCGCCGGCGAAGTGAAGGACTTCGATGTCACGCGTTATCTTCCCGTCAAGGAAGCCAGGCGGCTCGACACGTTCATTCATTACGGCATGGCCGCGGCCATCGATGCGGTTCGTGATTCCGGCATCGTCGTGACCGAGGAGAATGCCGAACGCATCGGCGTGATCATCGGTTCCGGAATCGGCGGACTACCACTCATCGAGAACACCCATTCCGCTTTGCTGGACGGGGGCGCGAAGAAGATCTCGCCTTTCTTCATTCCGGGAAGCATCATCAACATGATCGCGGGCACGCTCTCGATCATGTACGGCTTCAAGGGTCCCAATCTCGCGATCGTCACGGCCTGCACCACATCGACGCACTGCATCGGTGAGGCCCAGCGGCTCATCGCTTACGGCGACGCCGACGTCGCCGTCGCAGGCGGGGCGGAAGCTGCGGTGAGTGCGCTGGGTGTGGGTGGATTTGCAGCCATGCGCGCCCTGTCCACCCGCAACGACAGCCCGACGGAGGCCAGTCGCCCGTGGGACGGGCAACGTGACGGGTTCGTCCTCGGCGAGGGCGCGGGCGTACTGGTGCTCGAAGAGTACGAATCCGCAAAATCTCGTGGCGCAAACATCTACTGTGAGGTCGTGGGCTACGGAATGAGTGCCGACGCGCACCACATGACCGCACCCTGCGAAGATGGCGAGGGCGCGGTGCGCTGCATGCAGCTCGCGTTGCGGAGCGGGGGGCTGAACGTCGAGGACGTCGACTACATCAACGCCCACGGCACGTCCACGCCTCTGGGCGATGTGGCCGAGACCGAGGCGATCAAACGCTGCTTCGGTGATCGCGCGCGAAAGGTCGCCATCAGTTCCACCAAGTCCATGACCGGGCATCTTCTCGGGGCTGCGGGTGGCGTCGAGGCAATCTACAGCGTTCTGGCCATTCGTGACCAGGTTGCGCCGCCCACCATCAATCTGCACGCTCCCGGCGACGGCTGCGACCTCGACTACGTGCCGAACACCGCACGGAAGATGCCGATCAGGGTTGCAATGTCGAACTCGTTCGGTTTCGGCGGAACCAACGGAACGCTCATCTTCCGAGCGCTGGAGTGAGCCGACCGTTCCACCTGACGCTCGTCTCGCCGCGAGCGGTCGTGCAGGTGTCCTGGCTCGCTGTCGGTAGTCGTCCTCACTGACTTGAACGGCCATGGCAGTATCATTCGGGCGCGCTGTCAGACGGATCTTCGTGGCCGTCCTGCTGGTGGCATCCATCGCTACCGGATTCTTCATCGACTGGTACGTTCGTGCGCCACTGAACATTCCGGGTGACGCTGTCCGTTTCGCAGTGGAGGAAGGCAACGGCCTGAATGCCGTGGCGCGTCGCATGCACGAGCAGGGCCTGGTCCGCTATCCCCGTGTCCTCGCCCTGTTTGCTCGCCTCGAGGGTTTGGCGAGTCGCCTGCACACCGGCGAGTACGAGCTTCGACGGGGCATGTCTCCGCGGGACGCGCTGATGCGCATCGTTCGCGGTGATTCCATCCGTGAGGAGATCCGGCTCATCGAAGGCTGGACGTTTGCCCAGATCCGAGCGGCGATCGACGGGCATCCGGGGCTCCGGCACGATTCCACGGGTCTCGGCGAGACCGAGATTCTCGAACGTGTCGGCGCGATCGAAAAGTCACCGGAAGGTCTGTTCTTCCCGGATTCCTATCACTTCGCTGCCGGGTCGAGTGACTTCTCCATCCTGCGGGTGGCCTATGCGAGAATGCGGTCCGTACTCGATGCCGAATGGGCAACGCGTGATCCGACCGTTCCGCTGGCCTCCCCCTACGAAGCACTCATCCTCGCTTCGGTGGTCGAAAAGGAGACGGGCCACGCCGCGGATCGCCCCCATATTGCGGCAGTGTTCTCCAATCGACTCCGCATCGGCATGCGACTCCAGAGCGATCCGACCGTCATCTACGGACTTGGGCCCGACTTCGACGGGAACCTTCGCCGCATCGATCTCGAGCGGGACACGCCTTACAACACGTACACGCGTGCGGGCCTGCCGCCCACACCGATCTGTTCGCCCGGCGCTGCATCGATCGAGGCGGTCGTGAGACCGCCTCACACGAAGGATCTCTACTTCGTGGCTCGCGGTGACGGCACCTCGGAGTTCTCGGACAGCCTCGACGAGCACAATCGTGCCGTCAACAGGTATCAGAAGCGATGAATCGGCCCGGAGGAGGTCGCTTCGTGACGTTCGAAGGCATCGATGGGGCCGGAAAATCGACGTGTCTCGAGTACGCGCGAAACTATCTCGAGGAACGAGGCAGGCACGTCGTGATCACGCGGGAACCCGGCGGGACGACCGCGGGCGAAGAGATCCGGAACATTCTGCTGGACCGGCGACTCGAATGGTCTGCCGAAGCTGAATGTCTCCTCGTGTTTGCGGCGCGGCACGAACACGTTGGAACCGTGATTCGTCCCGCCCTCGATGCCGGAGCGTGGGTGCTCTGCGACCGTTTTCTGGACGCTACTTATGCGTATCAGGTCGGGGGGCGGCAACTCGAACGCTGCCGTGTCGATTACCTTGCGGACTGGTTGATCGGCCCGCTTTCGCCGGACCTGACGATTCTCGTCGATGCCCCGCTTGAGGTGGCGCAGGCGCGTCTGAAGGCACGGGGAGGTGAGGGCGACCGGTTCGAGGCCGAAGAATCGGCGTTCCACGAACGTGTCCGTGCGATGTATCAACAGCTTGCCCGATCGGCTCCCGCGCGCATCCGGGCGGTCCCGGCGGAACTCGGGCGCACGGAAATGAGCGATTGGGTGAAGCGTGCACTGGACGAATTCCTGTAGGACGCAGGTGCGGCAGGCGTCAGGGCAGGGGACATCGTGATCCTGCCCTGGCAACACGAGACCTGGCGGCAAAGTCTCGACGGACCGCCCTTTCCGCAGAGCTTGCTCGTTTCCGGCGCGCGCGGCGCCGGGATGAACGAATTCGCACGAGCACTCGTCGCCGCGATCCTCTGCATGACGCCCGACGATGACGGCCAGGCCTGTGGGCAATGCGACGAGTGCCGGTGGAGCAGCGCAGGGACGCATCCCGATCAGTTGTCCGTCGGTGATCTGTATCCGCGCGCCGACGAGGAAGACCCTGACGCCAGGGAAGTCTCGCCCGATCGCGGCGATGGGGAAGGCGTCCTGAAGATCGAGCGCATCCGGGAGGCCACGACGTTCCTCTCGGTCGCGCCGAACCGGAACCATGCAAAGGTCGTCGTGATCTCGCCAGCCGATCGACTCACGCTCGCCGCATCGAACGCGCTGCTCAAGGTCCTCGAGGAACCTCCTGCGCGGTGTCATCTGATCCTGGTGACCGCCGTGCCATCCAGGCTTCCACTCACCGTGCGGAGCCGTTGCGTGCAGGTACGGCTCCCGGTTCCGAGTATGACGGATGCGCGGGACTGGCTCGCGCAACAGGATATCGAAGCGCCGGAACTCGCCCTTGCGCAGACGGGAAATGCTCCGCTGGCGGCCCGGGACCTGCCGCCGGAATACTGGACGGCTCGCCAGCGGCTCCTGCCACTGCTCGCGCACTCGTCGCGCGCCGGCAACCTCGGGGCATGCCTGGCCGCCGCAACCGACATCGACCACCCGATGCTCGTACGCCTCGTGCAGACATGGTGCTGCGACCTTGCGTACGTCAAACTGGGGGACGGGCGCTCCCGATTCCACCCGGATCTCGAGTCCGAGGCACGGGAATGTGCCCGGCGGGTCGGGACGGCGGCGCTATTTGGCCTCGCATCACGTCTACAGACCTCAAGACGGTGGCTCGATCATCCGATGAATCCAAAGCTGGCGAACGAGGAAATCCTGTTGGCCTATCACGCGATGTACTCCGAGATCTAGTCATGTCACAGCCGAACGAGAAGAGCGACGTCGCCCCGCGAACGACCGCGCTTTCTCTGAATATCAAGGACCTGTCGATCCTGCACGCGGCGTTCATGCCTTACGTGAAGCACGGGGGCATCTTCATCCCGACCAACAAGCCGTACGTGCTCGGTGACGAGATCTTCATGCTCATCGCATTGCCTGGCGACGCCGCGAAGATTCCCGTGGCAGGCCGTGTCGTCTGGATCACGCCACCCGGGGCTCAGGGCAACAAGGCGCACGGCGTGGGCGTCCAGTTCAAGGACGACGATTCGGGGCGGCAGGCAAGGCAAAAGATCGAAGCGCTGCTTGCCGGATACGGCAAGGCGAACCAGCCTACGCACACCATGTGATCGGGCTCCGCAGGACCCGACAGACCTCCGCGCTCGGGACGATCCCGATCTCCCTCTCATCCCGTAAATGCGCATAATGTATACGGCGGTAGGGGCTTTGGGTGCCCGTCCGCTCAGCCGCAGTGCGCTATCGTCGAGGCTCGGAGGCTAGAGCAGGGGAGGGCGTGACCGGAATGGACTCACGGACGAAGCTCATCGTCGCTTTTGTGTCGGTCGCACTGGTGCTGTGTGTGTGGTTGTTCCGCTGGGATGTGATCCCTTCGGGAATGACGCGTGCGCCCGGTGCTTTCCAACTGGATCGCTGGACCGGCGATGTGTACATCGTCATGCCGAACGGTCGGGAGAAGCTCCGTCGGTTGCCCGATCAGTAGTTGCCGCACCGCTGATTGCTTCGGCATGCCTACGCCGCAGCCGCGTCGGCAACGTCCAACTTGCCGACGCGATCTCCGCACGCGCAGTTGTCAGGGATGGACGATCCTGTGTTGAAGGCCGCTACTCTCCGAGCATAAACCCAAGCTTTTGCAGCTTCTCCAGCTTTTCCAGATTGTCCAGCTTGCGTGGCTCAGGAAGTCATATGCTTTTTAACATCATGATGTGAAGGCATTTTTTTCCCTCGCCTGCGCTTGTCAGCTCAAGGTGGACACCTGCGTTCCGGATGAGGACAATGATTCGGTCTTCTGGATCTATGCCTGGTCCAGCAAAGACGAAGGGCTTACCTCTCGGCAAGCCCTTCAGTGCGTGTTCTCAGGGGGCGGCAGATTTGCGGCAGCACGGTTAGGCACCCTCGCGCCGGGGGTTTGATTCCCCTCGCCTCCACCTTTCAAACACGCCGAACGATGGTGACACGCACGGCTGCTGATGTCGAGGCCGTCTGTCCGGGTCAGGGCAGCATCGCTTCGAGGTCTTGATGCCGGCGCGCCTTGGCCCATCCCAAGGGCTTTCTCGGCCAGTTGCGCCACCATCTTCCTGATGACACCCTCGGCGGCTATGCGTTTCCGTGTTCCTAACGATGGTCTCGAATTCGAGATTCCCACCGCCTGGTGGATAGAGGCGGAAGCTCATCTTTTTAGAAGGTTGGCGCTTTCGTTCGCTGCGACGTCGACACCCGAATGGCCAACCGAGTGTGTTCCGATAGAGAACGTGACTGCTCCCCGACGCTGTCCAGGCATTGAGGGCTTGCGCAAAGAACGAACTATTTCGCTGCTTCGAGCCATAACCTCTGGCTGCGCGATTCCGCCGTTGGAGGTTTACGAGCACCCCGAGACTGCGCTCCTTGCTGTCCAAGACGGCTTCCACCGCTATTTCATTTCTATCGCCCTCGGGTTCCCGATGTTGCCTGTTTCTATTCGTCCACGTCCATACTGCGATTTCGACAACCTCTAAACAGGTTGACGCTCGGCGAGAAGTGCTCGAGGTAGGCGAGGGGAGGTCTCGGCTTCATGGCGTGTTTCTCCTCTGATGGCTGAGGTTCAGCAGCAAATCGATTTCCGGCGCATCGGCCAACGTCGCGCGCTTGGGGGGTATGGGAAGGGCGGGCAAGATCGCGCCAGCCGCGCAGGTCGCCGGTGTCGCCGTTGCCTCGTCCGGTCCATCCTTCGGCAACTCGGTCTCGAACAGGGCGCGCACGATGGCCTTGGCCAGCGTCATCCGGTGCGCATCATCGACGGCCTGTACGATCTCGTTGGCCTTGCGCAGGCTCTCGCGTGCGTCGTCGAGGTCCTTCCGTAATTGCCTGATGTCGGAGCGCAGCGCCGGCATGATGTTCGCGACCATGAAGTGGTACGAGTGCACGGCGCTCTCCGGCAAGCAAACGGTGTCGTCCGGGCTGCACAGTTCTCCCCGTCTATTGACGCTCCACCCGTCCCACTCGGGATGCGCCATCCGTGCGGCCGTGGTCTCCGCTCTCAGGCGCAAGGTCTCGAAGGCCATGAACGGAATCTTTTGGCTGTTGGCACGGTGTCTAGCGTGTCTGGCGCTCCCTGGAAACCCGCGCCGGGACTTGTTCGGCACGATCTGACAGGGCGTTTCGATCGAGTCCCGACAGAAAAAACGGCCGGGCGTTGAGGTACGGGCAACTGCCAGATTCTGAGGGTACCGCACTATAGTACAGTGCGCATAATGTATATTATGTCCAATGTGCGGCATCACTCGAGCCAGGGCCTGTCGGCGATCTCAGGAACCGTCCGCCCCCGACGCTGCTCTGGCCCGAGCGCCCATCTGACGGACGCGTTCGAAGCACACCACCGCGCCCGCAGCGGCGACGTTCAGTGACTCCACCACGCCGACCATCGGAATCCGAATCGTCCCGGCCGCGCGTTTGACGAGTGCCGGATTGACCCCCGCACCCTCGTTGCCGAGCAGCACCGCACAGGTCTCCGCCAGATCGGTATCGAAGACGGGCGTCGCGCCGTCTGCGAGAGTCGCGAAGACGGGAAACGGCACGCTGCCCAGGTGATCCAGCAGATCCGGTGCCTCCAGGATCTCCGTCGCGAACTGACCGCCCATGCCCGCCCGCAGAGTCTTGGGCGCCCAGGGGTCCGCACAGCCGGGTCCGAGCACCACTCTGGCCGCTCCCGACGCTGCGGCGGTCCGAATCAGCGTTCCCACGTTTCCCGGATCCTGCACAGAATCCAGCCAGAGCTCGAACCGCGCCGTCGCCGGTCTGGTCCACCGCCAGGCTTCGCGCGCCATGCCCAGGCGCAGTGTCGCGAGCACTGCGTTCGGCCCCTCGGACGGGCCGATCCGGCCGTACGTCGAGGAAGCGATGACATGCAGGGGCAAAGAGGCCGCTTCGGCCCGTGCTCTGACCCCCCTTCCCTCCGGCGACGCAGCGAGGGTCTCGGAGATGGCGAGGTATTCCACGCACCGGGGCCCGAACGCGGGGGCGTCCAGGCACGTCTGGATGAGTGTCCACCCCTCCAGGAGGGTGAGATCGCTGCGCCTGCGCGCCTTCGCGGCGTCCTGCAGGCCCGCGAGCTGTCGGACGACGGGATTGTCCCGGGAAGTGATCAGTGTGTGCATGGATCGGCCGTGCCTGCCGGGGAATCGCCCCGCGAACCAGGTGTCGTGAGCCGTCGATTGCAGCAGCCTCGCGACCGCGGGTCAACGCCAGATGGCGATCCTCAGCACGACCGGGGGTGCGACGAGCCAGAGGAACACGCCCGTCGCAAGGACCCCGAACAGGAGAATCGCCACCATGCTCAGGCCGCAGACCGTCGATGCCGAGGCGTCGTGCGCAGGCACCGGTCCGAAATGACGCGCCTGCTCTTCACGGGTGTCCTTCGGGCGCCGGCGATCCCGGAGGCCGGCGGGCGGATGATGCGCCTGCCAGTGATGCGCGCCGCGTTCGTCGATCCAGCGCCGCCGGGCCCTGCGGCGCTCGTCGTGCCACGCCAGGTCGTCCGGACTGCCATGGATCCGCGCGTGGAGCGCTCCGAGTTCACCGTTCAGGACTCCCGTTGCCGGGTGCCAGGTCACACGGTCGCCACTTACCTCGTGGTGTACGCCGATACGTCCGAGCTCCAGGTGCCGCAGCAGAAGGCCTCGCGGGAAAGGTCCCGAGACTTCGCCGCTACCGGATCTCAGATACAGCGCTCCGGCGACCGGCGCGTCGGTGAGCGGAATGCCCGTGCTGAACGGCGAGGATGCCTCGTCAGACATCGCGTGCGAGGCGCTGATCGAGTGCCAGACACAGGGTCTTGAACGGCGCGTAGAGCTGCTTCGGGAGGGACCCCTGGAGGCCCGCGCTCGACGCGAGGACGAGCGCACGGGTATCGCCTTTCGAGTGCATCGACATTGCAAGAAAGTCGGCGTCCGCGAGCCACGCGCGCTGCTCGGGCCGTACCAGTGGCATCAGACGTTCCCGCATCTCGCCGCCCACCCAGACGCCCTGTGTCTTCTGCAGCAGTCGGCCGACGAGGTCCTCGCCACCGACAGGAACCGGGAACGGCTCGGTCTGCCCATGGCGCAATTCCGTCGCATCGAAGCAGAACAGCACGTCCAGTCTGGAAGCGACGGCGGTACCGGACGCATACAGGACGCGACCAAGGCCCAGACCGAACTGCAGGGCAAAGAGGGTCCAGGCGATGAGGACGTCCCGCTCGGTTTCCCGCGGCGCGCCCTGCAGAACCTGCACCGCGCGACGGAGCAGTTCCACATTCGGCCTTTCCGGCAGCCGAAGACGTGGCTCCCGCCAGCGTGGGTCGGTGTGGTCCATGGGCAGCCAGTACGCGACGGGCCGGATGCCCGTGTCCCGCCAGCCTCGCGCCGCGGCGAGGCTCGAATTCCGGATCAGGCGCTGCGCCGTCGGAATCTCGATCCCGAGCAGCTTCCCGAGCGACGTGTAGTCGTCCGGCAGAGCGGGATCGTCCCACCCGTGAGCGAGGTGCCGGGCGAACGCGACGGCAGTCACGACGTTGACCACTCGCGGGTGGTCCGAGTGCGAGTCGTCCATGAGACGACGCAGGAGCTCGGGAAGATTCCAGGCCCGGCACAACTCCAGCTGAAGGTCGAGGTGCGTATGACCCAGGACGAGCCGCTGGGCTGCCGCGCTGCGAACGCCGCGTGCATTCTCCACGAGGTACTGGATCTCGAGTTCGGACTCCGGCGCCAGGAACCAGAGCATCAGTTCCGCCACGTCATGGAGCAAGGCACTCACGATGACCTCGTCGGACTCCACGTCGTGCCGGCGATATGCAATCGCTCTCGCGAACTCCGCCGCGTGCTGGCTGCGGCTCACGACCTCCAGTGCACCCTCGCACGCCGCCGGAGACGTCGCGAACTGGTCCTCGAGGGTCCGCACCTCCGAGAACTCCCGCAGGAAGTTCGTGATGCCGTGCATCATCACGGTGTGCTCGACGGTGGTGATGTCCGCCGACTGTCGTGCACCCCGCTTGTCCTCCGCGAAACGCAGCGCCTTGAGCGTCATCAGCGGGTCCCGAAGGACGACCTTCGAGATGTCCCTCGCGCTTACCTTTTCCTCGTTCCTGCGAAAGGCACGAAGCGACTGTGCCGTCTCGGACAGCACCGGAATGTCGAAGTCGGAAAGCGCGGTGACGAGCTGGTCGAGATCCATGTCAGTGCCAGTCACCGCGGGCGCCTCGCGCGGCTCGGTGGTTGTCGGGAGATGTCATGGTCATGCCGATCCTGCGCGCGCGAATGCCCCTGCGGACGTTCGCGGTCGTCGTCCTATAGTCGCCACACGTGCAGGCAGCGCCCTCGCCCGCCCACCGGAATCACGCGGTCGGCCGGCTGACCGGGCACGGCGAAGGTATTGCTGATGAAGACGGATCCCGGCCTCATTTCCGTCCGCACCTTTTCCCAGAGTTCGGTCATCGGTACGGGAGACAGGAACGCGTACACGACGTCGAACTCTCCCAGGTCGACGTTCCACAGGCTCTCCCGACGTACGGTGAATCGCCGGCTCCGAAAGCGGCCACGGATCCACGAGACGAGAAACGGTACCGGCGCGATCTCGACGCCCACGTACCGGCGATCAGGCTGGCGTTCGGCGAGATGCGCGAGGACGGAGCCGGTGCCGCAGCCGATGTCGAGAAAACGCGCCGTCGCGTTTCGGGGAAGGATCGTTTCCAGCACGTCGAGTGTCTTCCGGCCGGACAGGTACAGCGGCACTCTGCTCGAGAAGGTCGACCAGTACACGGCGACGAGAATCCCCAGGGGGAGCAGGAACCAGTTCGCATCGATGTGCAGGGAAAGCGTCGCGACGATCGTCAGCGGGAACGCGGCATTGAGCGGCATCCACCACGGTGGCAGACGGAGGGCCACGCCGAGCAATGCCGCGAGGGTGCCGACCGCCACGGCCGACCAGATCGCGGAATGCGGTCCCGGAAGCGCGGCGAGGGTCGCCGCGACCGTCACGACCGAGGCGGCCTGTGCGAGAGCGGCTCTCGCCACGGGCGGCACGGGCCCGCGCGCGGGCGGTCGCCCGAGTTGCGGGTCAATGGCCTGCATCGTGCGGGGCGCCATGGGTCTGCCCGGTGGCTTCATGGGCGTTCACGGGGTGTGCGGCCTCGACGGGCCGGGACGTGGGGGGCGGTCGCACCACGTTGAGCGGCTCCGGCTGGTTGCCCAGGACGGAGTTCAGTTCTGGCGTTCCGTTCTCGGACATCTCGATCGTCCCGCCATCGGTGAGGGCCGCCTTTTCCGCACGGCGGTTCATGACGATGATGCTGACGCGGCGGTTGATCGGATTGAACGGGTCCGAGGCGTCCAGCAGCACGGACGAACCCAGCCCGATCACTCGGGCGATTCGGTAGTCTTCCATGCCCCCGGCCAGCAGTTCCCGGCGGGCGGCATTCGCACGATCGGCCGAGAGTTCCCAGTTGCTGTAGCCGTTCTCGCCTCCCGAATAGGGTGTCGCGTCGGTGTGACCCGATATGCTCACCCTGTTGGGAACCTCGTTCAGGACCTTCCCGATCTCCCGCAGAATCTCCTTCGTGTAGGGCTGAAGGTCGCTGCTTCCGATCGCGAACATGGGACGGTTCTTCGCGTCGACGATCTGGATCCTCAGGCCCTCGGTCGTGATGTCGATCAGAAGTTGATCGCGGAACTCTCTCAGCGTCGGATTCTTGTCGATCACCTCGTCGAGTTCCTTCTTGAGGATGCTGAGCCGGGCGGCCTCCTTCACGAGCATGGCCTTCTCCGCCTGTTCCGCATCCACCGGCGCTGCGCGCTTCTCCCCCTGGACACGCTTGTTCACCTGGCCCGTCTTGCGCGTGAGATCGGTTCCGCCGCCCTTGATGATGCTCGTGGCCTCCCCGGCTCCCGACCCGCCCATGAGGGCCACCTTCAGGGGTGTCTGGAAGTAGTCGGCGATGCCCTGCAGGTCCCCCTTCGTGGTGGAGCCGAGCAGCCACATCAGCAGGAAGAACGCCATCATTGCCGTCACGAAGTCGGCATAGGCGATCTTCCACGCGCCGCCGTGATGGCCGTGTCCGCCCTTCTTGACCTTCTTGACGATGATCGGCTGTTGGGTGTCGTCGCTCATGGTTCGCGGCGCCGCGGCAGTTCGATGCTCACTTGCCCTTCCGGCTCTTCACCTCGTCCTCGAGTTCCTTGAACGACGGCCGCTCGGTGGAATACAGGACCTTGCGGCCGAATTCGACGGCGACCTGGGGCGCGTAGCCGTTCAGGCTCGCGAGCAGTGTGACCTTGATGCACTGGAACATCTTCGTCGACTCGTTCAGCTTGTGCTCGAGAAGTGTCGCGAGCGGGCCGACGAAACCGTACGAGAGCAGGATGCCGAGGAACGTGCCGACGAGCGCTGCGGCAATGAGTTTCCCGAGTTCGGCCGGCGGCAGCCCCACGGACTCCATCGTGTGCACGACGCCCATGACCGCCGCGACGATCCCGAACGCAGGCAGGCCGTCGCCGAGCCGTGCCACCGCCTGCGCCGGTGCCTCGCCCTCGTGGTGGTGCGTCTCGATCTCCACGTCCATGAGGTTCTCGATTTCGAACGCATTCAGGTTTCCGCCGACCATGATGCGAAGGTAATCGGTCATGAACTCCATCGCGTGGTGGTCGGCGAGGATCATCGGGTACTTGGAGAAGATCGGACTCTGTTCGGGAGATTCCACGTCCGATTCGATGGACATCAGCCCTTCCTTGCGAACCTTGGCGAGGATGTCGTACAGGAGGGACAGCAGTTCCAGGTAGAGGGCTTTCGTGAACTTGGAACCCTTGAACACCGTCGGCAGCGCGCCCATGGTCGCCTTGATGATCTTGCCGGTGTTGGTGACGACGAAGCCGCCTACCGCGGCACCACCGATCATGATGAGTTCCGTTGGCTGCAGCAGGGAGCCCACGTGGCCTCCCGCCATGATGAATCCGCCGATGACGGCACCAAGGATGATGAGGTAGCCAGCAATTACGTTCATTGCGCAGATGACCTATGGGTTTTCCGGCCCGTCGGACACGGGGCGGGCGAAACGGACGCGACGGTCTGTCGAGAGGACTGAGCTGATGACATACGCGGGTTATCGGAATGCCGGCGCACGACTTTAGCGGGCCCCCGCGCCGCGTCGGACGTCTCGTGGGGCGGTCGATCCGTGGGAGAATCGGGCGGCAGCGCCCATGGCGAAATTGGTAGACGCAAGGGACTTAAAATCCCTCGACTTCGGTCATGCCGGTTCGATTCCGGCTGGGCGCACCAGACGGTCCGGATATCTCCGCCGGGCCCGTCGCATGCGGGACGGCGGCAGGAACCCGAGGCATCGCCCCCTCCCTGCCGGAGGCATCGCGGCAACCCCGGGACAGGAATGACGACAGAAGACGAAACCTTCGACTACATCATCATCGGAGCCGGCGCTGCCGGTGCAGTCCTCGCCAGACGGCTCGCCGAGGACTCCCGTTCGACCGTCTGCGTGCTCGAATCGGGCCCCCCGGACCGTCACCCGTACCTTCATGTTCCTGCCGGCTTCATCAAGGTGCTGTTCGACCCGGACGTGACGTGGCAGTTTTCGTCCGAGGCCACGGCGCACACGGGCGGACGACGCATCCCGCTGCCGCAGGGACGCACCCTCGGCGGGTCCACGTCGATCAACGGTCTCGTTTACAACCGCGGGCAGCGCGAAGACTTCGACGAATGGGCCGACCGCGGCAACCGCGGCTGGAGCTTCGCGGACGTCCTTCCCTACTTCCGGCGCTCGGAGCGCTGGGAAGGCCCGGATCCCGCGAACGTGCGGGGCCGTGACGGACCCATGCCAGTGACACCCATCGACTGGCGCCACCCGGTGTGCGAGGCGTTCCTTGCAGGCGCCCGGGAACTGGGCATGCCGACAAACCCCGACTACAACGGCGCCACGCAGACGGGGGCCGGCTACTTCCAGAGAACGATTCACCGCGGCTGGCGGATGAGCACGGCGCGAACATTCCTGCGTCCCGTCCGCGCCAACGGCAACGTCGTCGTGCGCACGAATGCTCAGGTCGTCCGCATCGTCTTCTCGGGGACCCGCGCACGTGGCGTCGAGTACGTGCATGCGAAGGGTACGACACCGGTGCGCACGGTGAGTGCGAGAAAGGAAGTGATCGTCTGCGCCGGCGCCATCAACACGCCGAAACTCCTGCAACTCTCGGGGATCGGGCCTGGCCCCCTGCTCCAGTCGCTCGGCATCCCGGTGGTGGCCGCGCTGCCCGGCGTGGGAAAGAACCTCCGGGACCACTTCTCGGTACGCGTCGTGGCACGAGCGAAGAACGTCACGACCATCAATGAACTCTCGCGTGCGCCCCGCCTCTGGGCCCAGGTCGCACGCTGGGTGATGAAGCAACCGAGCATCCTTGCGCTCAGCCCGTCGCTCGTGCACTACTTCTGGCACTCGCGCCCGGGCCTGACCCGTCCGGACCTGCAGGGCGTGTTCTCTCCCGCGAGCTATCGCGAAGGCTACGTCGGCGTGCTGGACACGTTTCCGGGCATGACGTGCGGCGTGTGGCAGCATCGGCCCGCGAGCGCGGGCACGGTCGAGGTCCGCTCGCGTGATCCCCTGGAGGCTCCGCGCATCCAGCCGAACTACCTTGCCGAGGAGGACGACCGGCGTGTGCTGCTGGACGGTGTCCGGCTGGCGCGGCGGCTTCTGGAAACGCAGGCACTGTCCGCCTACGTGGACGGCGAGGCCATGCCGGGTCCGCAGGTGACCCGTGACGACGAACTGCTCGACTTCATTCGGCGAGTGGGCGTGTCGTCCTACCACCTCAACGGCACGGCACGCATGGGCCCTGCGAGCGATGCCGGTTCGGTGGTGGATGCCGAACTGCGTGTCCGCGGCACGGCCGGGCTCCGCGTGGTGGACGCGTCGGTCATGCCCACGATTCCCTCGGCCAACACGTGTGCAGCGACCATGATGATTGCCGAGAAGGCGGCGGACATGATCCGGGCGTCGCGCGACTGACGTGTCGTGAGCTCCGGCGTGGTCATCGCCATGCCGGTCGGCACGCGTCGCACCGGGCGACATTGCCGAAGTCGTGCGAGGACGACTTCCGCCAGGGCCGGGACGAGACGCTCCCGCACCCGAATCGCTGACCGCGCACGGAAGACGTCCCGGTCAGCAGATCCTGGGGAGCTGCTCGCCCGACAGCATGTCCACCATGCGCTGACCTCCGACCAGCGTCCGGAGCACCACGCCGCTTCCCCCTGCGTTTCCCACCGTTCCGATCACATGCGCACCGGCGCTCACCGGGTGGCCTCGCAGCACGGCGAGCGCGCGGTCCGCGTCTTCCGCGTTCACGAACGCGACGAAGCGTCCCTCGTTCGCGACGTGCAGGGGATCGAGTCCGAGCAGTTCGCACATGGCCGTCACTTCGTCGCAGACGGGGATCGCCGCCTCGTCGATGCCGATCTCCCGGCCGGATGCCTCGCTGATCTCCACAAGCGCGCTCGCGAGACCTCCTCGTGTGAGATCACGCAGACAGCTCACGCGGCAGCCGCTGCCGATCAGTGCCAGGACGGGCTCCGCGAGCGCCGCACAGTCGCTTTCCACGGCGCTCCGGATCCCCAGCGTGCCGCGGGCCGCCATGACCGCGATGCCGTGACGCCCGAGGTCGCCGCTCAGGATGACGATGTCACCCGTGCGCACGCTCGCCGGCGAGATCTCTGCCGTGGCCTCGACGAGGCCGACGCCCGTCGTGGTCACGAAGATGCCATCCGCCTTGCCGCGCGGGACGACTTTCGTGTCGCCCGTCACGAGCTGCGCGCCGGCCGCCCGCGCGGCATCTGCCATCGAGGCGGTAACGCGCGTGAGGGATTCGAGCGGGAATCCTTCCTCGAGTATGAACGAGGCACCGAGCCAGACGGCCCGCGCACCGCACATCGCGAGGTCGTTAACAGTGCCGTTCACGGCCAGGGAACCGATGTCGCCACCGGGAAAGAACGGCGGGTCCACGACGTAGGCGTCCGTGCTCATCGCGAGCCGCAGACCCGCCACTTCCATCACCGCGCCGTCGTGGCGCCGGCCGAGGAGCTCGTTCGCGAAGGCCGGAAGGAACACCTGCTCGATGAGGCGCGACATCGCCCGCCCGCCTCCGCCGTGCGCGAGCCGCACGCGTTCGTCGTCTCCGTGTTCGATCGGGCAGTCCCGACCCGGCGCACGTGGGGGGGTCATCAGGACGCTCTCTCCGGCGACCGGCGATAGCGGTAGTACGCGGCGCACGCGCCTTCCGAGGACACCATCGGCGCGCCGAGCGGATGCTCGGGCGTGCACCGGGTGCCGAATGCCGGGCACTCGTCGGGTCGGCGCACGCCCCGCAGGACGAGCCCGGCCATGCATTCGGAGGTCGCTGCGGCGGGCGGATGCACGTGGCCGAACCGCTGCTCGGCATCGAACTCCGCATAGGCATCGCGCAGCCGCAGTCCGCTGTCCGCGATCTCCCCCACACCACGCCACCACCGCGTCGTCACCTCGAAGACCTGCTCGACGAGTGCCCTCGCATGGGCATTGCCGTGGTGGCGCACGGCGCGTGCATACTGGTTCTCGACCCTGGCTTCCCCTCTTTCGAGCTGGCGCACCCCCATGGCCACCCCCTGGAGAATGTCGAGCGGCTCGAAGCCGGTCACCACGATGGGAACGCGGTGCCGACGCGCGATGGGCTCGTACTGTTCCATTCCCATGACCGTGCAGACGTGACCCGCCGCGAGGAAGGCATCCACGGTGTTGTCGGGCGCGGACAGGATCGCTTCGAGCGCTGCAGGGACGAGAACGTGCGTGACGAGCATCGAGAAATTGCTCAGGCCTTCCTGACTGGCCCTGTGAACCGCCAGCGCGTTGGCGGGTGCGGTCGTCTCGAACCCGACCGCGAAGAAGACGACCTCGCGGTCGGGATTGGCGCGGGCGAGGTCGACCGCATCGAGCGGCGAGTACACGACGCGGACGTCCCCGCCACGCGCACGAACGGACAGGAGATCGCTCGCCGTTCCCGGTACCCGCACCATGTCGCCGAAGGAACAGAAGGTCACATCGTCCCGGGAGGCGATCTCGATCGCCTTGTCGATGGCCTCGGCCGGCGTGACGCACACGGGGCATCCCGGCCCATGCAGGAGGGATACCCGATCCGGAAGCAGCTGATCGATGCCGAACCTCACGATGGTGTGCGTCTGACCTCCGCAGACCTCCATGATCGTCCAGTCCCGTGTGACCGCTCGGGCGATCCACGCCGCGAAGCGGGACGCCGCGTGGCGGTCACGATACTCGTCGACGAACCTCATCCGCCGGCCCCACCCGCCTCGTCCGCCCGCTGCAGCGCCTCGATCTCGCCCAGGTAGCGGAACACGCGCTGCGCCTCGCTCTCGTCGATCACGGCCAGCGCGATGCCCACGTGCACGAGCACGTAGTCGCCGACACGTGCCTCGGGTACGCACGCGAGATTGACCTCGCGAGTGACCCCTCCGAAATCGACCGTCGCCGATCGCATGAGCGGCACGTCTCCGGTGATGCTTTCGATTCGTCCCGGTATCGCGAGACACATGCTTCAGCCCTCCCCCGGGCGGGATGCCGCCCACACGACCTGACCCACGGAGATGCCACCGTCGTTGCAGGGGACGCGATGGTGCCAGAACGGCTCGAACCCGGTCGCGCGGAGCAGGCGGATCGTGCTCTCGAGCAGACGGCGGTTCTGAAAGCACCCGCCCGTCAGGGCGACCTGCCGGATGCCCGCGCGTTCGGCGACGGCGAGGATCATCCGGGCCATCGTGTCGTGGAACGCCGCGGCAATGGATCCGGCAGGGGTCCCGGACCGGACGTCGTCGATTACCGCCGCAACCGTCGGCCCCCAGTCCACCACGATGGAGTTCCCGGCATCGGGTTCGTCGCCCGACAGGCGGAAGGGGTAGCCCTCGCCGTCGGACGCCCCCGCGCACCACTCGAGTTCGAGGGCTGCGTGTCCCTCGAACGTCGAAACCTGCCTGAGACCGATCAACGCCGCGATACCGTCGAACAACCGGCCCGCGCTCGACGTGCGCGGGGAATGTGTACCGGCATCCAGGATCGCACGGAGCACCGCGAGCGCTTCGCCATCGAACGCCCCGACCGGTGCGAGATCCGGAGCCTCGTCCGGAAACGCCGTCCGGAAGAGTTCGTGTAGGAGCCCCAGCGCGGTACGGCGAGGTTCCCGAACGGCGCGCTCGCCACCCGGCAACCGGAACTGCCGCAGGTGCGCGAAGCGGTGCACCTCGCCCATGTCGTGAACCAAGAGAAACTCCCCGCCCCAGATCGTTCCGTCGTCACCATAGCCCGTACCGTCCCACGCGACGCCCAGGACCGGCCCGGTCAGGTCATTGTCGGCCATGCACGCCGCGACGTGGGCCACGTGGTGCTGGACGCCGACGACCCGGAGACCGGATTCGACCGCGAATCTCGTGGACGGGTAATCCGGGTGCAGGTCGCACGCGATGACGTCCGGCACGCGCTCGGCCAGTGTGGGGATGTCCCGTGCCGCGCGCTCGAAGGCCCTGCGTGCCTGGAGCGTGTCGAGGTCGCCGAGGTGGGCACTCGAGACGATCGTACCGCCGGACGCGAGGCTCACCGTTGCCTTGAGGTGGGCGCCCGTACCGAGGATGACGCGCGAGCCGGCGCGACCGGTTTCGAGCGCCAGCGGTGCGTGGCCCCGGCCCGGCCTCAGGATGCTTTCGCGCCCCATCGTCACCCGCGCCACCGAGTCCTCGACGGGCCGCAGGATGGGCCGGTCGTGCGTGACGAAGAGGTCGGCGACGCCGGCCAGGCGTTCGAGCGCGTCGCGATCGTCGATCGCGACGGGTTCGCCCGAGCGGTTACCGCTGGTCGCGACCACCGGAAATCCCGTCTCGCGCAGGACGATGTGATGCAGGGGCGCATGGGCGAGCATGATGCCGAGTTCGGGGCTTCCCCGGGCGACCTCCGGGGCGATGGCGTGCGGGTCCGGGGCGCCCGCGCGACGCGGCACGAGCACGATGGGCGCGGCCGGAGACGACAGCAGTTCCATCTCGCGGTTGGACGGATCTCCGAGCCGGCGTGCCTCGTCGAGGCTCGCCACCATCAGCGCGAACGGCTTGTCGGGACGGGTCTTCCGCCGTCGCAGCCGCCCGACCACGGCCGGGTCGCGCGCGTCGCAGAGCAGGTGGTAACCACCGACTCCCTTCATGGCGACGATCGCCCCCGAGCGCAGCGCCGCGACGATGTGCGGCACCGACTCCCGCCCTTCCGCGACCGGGACACCCGATGTGTCTCGCACCGTGACCCTGGGACCGCAGACCGGGCACGCGTTGGGCTGAGCGTGATAGCGGCGACTGGCAGGATCCCGGTACTCCGCGAGACAAGCCGGGCACATGCGGAAGCTGCGCATCGTGGTTCTCGCACGGTCGTACGGGATTCCTTCGATGATGGAGAAACGGGGGCCGCAGTGCGTGCAGTTCGTGAAGGGGTACAGATACCGGCGGTCCCGCGGATCGAAGACTTCCAGGAGACAGTCCGGGCACGCCGCGAGGTCCGGCAGGATGGCCGCCCCGCCGCCACCGTCGCACCGGCTCGTCCGGATGCGGAATTCCCGCTCGCCCGTGGGGGACAGGCCCTCGACCTCGACGGCGCCGATTCGTGCATGCGCGGGCGGTGACTCGGACAGGGTGCGCAGGAACGCATCGATGAGCTCACGACTTCCTTCGACCTCGATCAGGACGCCGTCGCCGGTGTTGCACACCCATCCTGCGAGGCCGAAGCGCCTTGCGAGGCGACAGGTGTGCGGGCGGAAACCCACGCCCTGCACGAGGCCGCGAACCAGGATCCTGCGCCGTGCGTCGTGACCCTTCGGTCTCGCGGGACTGGCAGCGGACACGAGTGATGCCTCAGGTCTCGACGCTCACGCTTTTCAGCAGGATGTCCTGCGCGTGCGGATCGTGGATGTCGCCGGACGTCACCAGCGACAGGACTGCGCCTTCGATCGGCGTCCCCTTCGTTTCTCTCCGGAAGTGTTCGCGGAAGTGACTCTCGGACATGTGCGACAGCGCCCCGAGCCATACCTCCACGCCCACGACACGGGCATCCGGTCCCTCCCGGGTGACCAGGGTCCCGATCTTCCGGAGCAGATCGCCCATGATGTGTGCCTCATGCATGCAGTACGCCCCTTCCGGCGTTCAGGATCTCCCGCACCTCGTCCACGACGCGGGCGGTCACGGCGGGGACTGCGGCACGAACCGGTGGCGACAGGCTCTCGCCCGTTGCGAACGCCGCTCCCCCCACGCCGTAGATCACGCAGAGACGAGGCAGCACGCCGAGCGCCCGGGCGAGTTCGACCGCCTCCGCCACCCCGAACCCGTGACTGGAGAACGGCGACCACCCGGCCGGCAGCGGGGCATCCGAGACATCGAGTCGCCGGACGTCTCCCGGCGCGGGCCCGCGGACCGCATCGACGATGATCGCGACGGTCCTGCCTCGCAGGAGATCGATCAGACCTGCCGCTTCGCCATCGTGTTCTTCCACCGGCACGCCGGCCCGGTCCACCAGCGCCCGCGCCACGACGAGCCCCACGGCGTCGTCCCCCTGCATCGCATTGCCGACGCCGATCACGACGGTGCCCGCGTCCGGCAGCGGGGCCTCAGCCATTGCGGTCCACCTCGAGGTTCAGGAAATGGCAGGAACACGAGATGCAGGGATCGTAGTTGCGGATCGTCTGCTCGCAGCGCCACTTGAGCGCGTCGTCGTCCATCCCGAGCCAGCCGGGCAGGAAGGCCCTCAGGTCGTCCTCGATACTCGTCTGGTTCTGCGACGTCGGCGGCACTATCTGCGCATCCGTGATCGTGCCGTCCGCGCTCACCGAGTAGCGGTGGTACAGCAGACCCCGCGGCGCCTCCGTGCAGGCGTACCCGGTGGCAGGCCCCGCGTCGACGGACACGCACGGTTCCTCGGGCTCCTCGTAGTCGCGGATGATGCGCAGCGCTTCCTCGCAGGCGTGCAGGGTCTCGACCGCGCGCACGACGATGCTGCGGTAGGGATTCGTGCACGCCGGGCCGAGGCCGGCCTCCCTCGCCGCGCGCTGCACGTCCGGTGACAGCCGGTCGAAATTGAGGCTGTACCGGGCGAGCGGTCCGACGAGGTAGGCGCCCCGTGCCCGAAGTACCGATTGCAGGGCGGTGGAATACGGAACGTGGCGCTCCTCGAAGTGCGTGTCGTACTCCTCCGCGCCGATGTCGAGGCCGCGGCTGGACACGATGCGGCCCTCGTTGAACGGGTATTCCGAGGGGTGTCGCATCGCAACGAATTCGTAGTCGCGCTCGCAATCCGGAAAGTCGAACGTCGCGACCCAGCGAACGGTTTCGGCCGCCGCATCGCGCGCCCACTCCAGCTGCTCCGCGAGCGGCGCCAGCTCCCGCCGGGAAGGCGTTCGATAGAAGCCCCCGACGCGCACGTTGATCGGGTGGATCTCGCGGCCGCCCACGACACGGACGATCTCGTTGCCCGCCTTCTTGAGGCGGAGCCCGCGTTCGACGTGCGCGGCGTGGTCGCGCGCCATCGCGATCGCGCTCTCGTATCCGAGGAAATCCGGCGCGTGGAGCATGTACATGTGCAGCGTGTGGCTCTCGATCCACTCGCCGCAGTAGAGGAGCCGCCGGAGCTGCCGCAGCGGATCGGGGATGCGGACACCGAAGGCATTCTCCATCGCGTGTACCGCGCTCATCTGGTACGCGACGGGACAGATGCCGCAGATGCGCGCCGTGATGTCGGGGGCCTCGGCGTAAGCGCGGCCGCGCAGGAAGGCCTCGAAGAATCGGGGCGGCTCGAAGATGCGCAGCTCGACCTTCCTCACCTCGCCGTCACGCAGGCTCACGCGCAGGGCGCCCTCGCCTTCCACACGTGCGAGGTAGTCGACCTTGATCGTCTTACGTGTCATGGGCCTCGCTTTCCTCACGGAACGGATCGGCGAGCGCGTTGAACGTGCGATAGACCCGCCCGATGTCTCCCGCCGTCATCCCGAGCGCGGCGAGCCGGGTGCTCAGGCTCCTCGTGTTGGGGGACTCCATCGGTCCGAAGCAGCCGTAGCAGCCCCGGTGGTAGGACGGGCACAGCGCACCGCAGCCCGCGTGCGTGACCGGCCCCAGGCAGGGCGTTCCGTGGGCCACGGTCACGCAGACGTTCCCCCGTGCCTTGCACTCGATGCAGACGCTGTGCGCAGGTGTCACGGGCTTTCTTCCGGCGATGAAGGCGCTCAGCACCTCCACGAGCTGCGCCTTGCTGATCGGGCAGCCACGCAGCTCGAAGTCGACCGACACGTGATGGGCGATCGGGGTCGAGGTGGCCAGGGTCTCGATGTAGTCGGGTCGGGCATAGACGACGGAGACGAATTCGGTGATGTCCCTGAAGTTGCGAAGCGCCTGGATGCCGCCCGCCGTCGCACACGCTCCGATCGTGACGAGATGGCGGGACTGCCTGCGAATGGCCTGGATCCGCTCGGCATCGTGCGGGGTCGTGACCGACCCCTCCACGAGCGAAATGTCGTAGGGCCCCCGGACCATTGCGCGGCTCGCTTCCGGGAAATAGGCGATCTCGACGGCTCCCGCGACAGCCAGCAGCTCGTCCTCGCAGTCGAGCAGGCTCAGCTGGCAGCCGTCACAGGACGCGAACTTCCAGACGGCGAGTCTGGGTTTCCGGTGCGCGCGCGCCACGCTCACAGCTCCCGCACGGAGAGACGGTCCCGCACGCGATCGTAACGGAGGACGGGACCGTCCCTGCAGACGAAGTCCGCACCGAACTGGCAGTGCCCGCACTGGCCGATCGCGCACTTCATGTTGCGCTCCATGGAGAGGAACATCGCGTCGTCGGGCACCGCGCTCGACCGCAGCGCGGCGACCATGAAACGCATCATCACCTCGGGCCCGCAGAGCATCGCAACGGTGTTGCCGGGATCGAACGCCGCCTTCTTCACCAGCGTCGTCACGACCCCCACGTGACCTGCCCAGTCGGGGGACGCGTGATCCACGGTGACCAGCACCTCCGCGTCCCGGCGGCGTCCCCACCGTTCGACCTCGCGACGGAAGACGATCTCCGCGGGCGAACGCGCGCCGAACAGGAGCACCACGCGCCCGAACTTCCCGCGCTGCTCGAGGAGCGTCCTGACGACCGGGCGCACGGGCGCGAGTCCGAGGCCGCCCGCTGCGACAATGACGTCCCGGCCGACGGCCAGGTCCATCGGCCACGGCGTTCCGAACGGGCCGCGGACGCCCACGCTCTCGCCCTTCCTGAGACGCGTGAGGGCGGCCGATACCCGCCCGACCGCACGCACGGTGTGGAGCAGCGTGCCGTCGCCGGCGACCTGCCCGCTGATGCTGATCGGTACTTCGCCGATGCCGAACGCGTAGAGCATGTTGAACTGGCCGGGTCGATAGGACCACGCCGCCGCGTTTCTCGGAGGCTCGAGCCTCAGCGTCCACGTGTCACGCGTCTCTCGGCGTGTGCCCGCCACCCGGGACACGTCGGGCGTCATGAAGTGGCCGATGTTCATGACCCGGGCGCACCCGCTCGCGAATGACCGTAGACGTCCAGCATCTGCAGCCTGGTGCCCTGGAGACGTTCGATCAGGACGGGCACGAACCGCTGCATCACTTCGTAGCCGAGATCGTGATCCTCGTCCAGCTTGCTTCGCAGGCAGACGGCGTCGAGGGAGACCGCCCGCGTGAGTTCGATGGCCCGCGCATCGTAGGCCCACCGGTACGGAGACACGAACCACGAGAGCCCGACGATGTCGCCCTCACCGAGCGTCTGGAACGTCAGGGCCCCACCCGTCGGGGAGACCATTTCCAGTGCCACGTGACCGTGACGGAGGAGATAGAACTGGTCCGCCGGGCCGCCTTCGCGGAAAAGATACTGGCCGGCGTCGAAGCGCACGTTGCGCGCGCACCCGACCACGAGCGACACGAACCTCGGGTCGAGGTCGCGAAAGAACGGGTGTTCCCGGATGACCTCGTCAAGTCCTTCCATCTGAGCCTCCAGACCGCGTCCCGGTCGGCTGCGTGTCGCGGATCGCGCGAACCTCCTCGGTCAGATCGATGCCGACGGGGCACCACGTGATGCATCGTCCGCACCCGACACAGCCCGAGGTGCCGAACTGGTCAAGCCAGGTGGCGAGCTTGTGGGTGAGCCACTGGCGATACCGGGACCTGGCCGACGCCCGCACGCTGCCGCCGTGCAGGTACGAGTGTTCCATCGTGAAACACGAGTCCCAGCGGCGGACGCGTTCCGCGACCTGTCCGGACACGTCGGTCAGATCGTCGACGCTCGTGCAGAAGCACGTCGGGCACACCATCGTGCAGTTCGCGCACGTGAGACATCGCGCCGCCACGTCGTCCCAGCGAGGATGTTCCGGATTCGAGAGCAGCAGGTCGTGGATCCCGCGCGTGTCGAGACTGCGCCCCATGGACGCGGCGGTCCGCTCGACGACCGCCTCCGCCTTGCGGACGTCGTCGGGGCCTGCGGTGGCAGGCTCCGTCACGTCGAGCATTTCCTGTCCGCGCACGCTCCCCGACACCGCCACGAACACGTGTCGATCCGGTTCGACGAGTTCCGTCAGGCAGATGTCGAACCCGCCATCGGCACCGGGCCCCGTTTCCATGGAGACACAGAAGCACGTCCCGCCCGCCTGTGCGCAGTTCACTGCCACGATGAACGCGTCGTTCCTCCGGGCGTGGTACACGGGATCCGGTTCCTGATCGCCGTCCAGCACGCGGTCCTGGATCCTCATCGCGTGGAGTTCGCAGGCTCGAACGCCCACGAATGCGAATCTCGACGGGGCCTCGTCCGCAACGGTTTCGACCTCGAACGAGTCGTCCGTCCGTCGTGCCCGCCAGAGTGTCGTCGCGGGAGGCTGGAGATATCGCTTCCAGGAGTGGGGCCCCACCGCGTACCCGAACAGAGCGTGGTCGTCCCTTCGCTCGAGCCGGTATTGCCCCGCGTCCTGCCGATCCGTCCAGCCCGCCGGCAGGTCGGCCACGTTCCCGATCGTGTCGTAGACGATGGCCCGGTCCCGCACGGTCGGACCGATCACCTCGTACCCGCCTTCGCGAAGCGCATCCAGCAGACGTCCGACACCGTTCGTGTCGAGGAGCCGGGCCGGCGTCGGGGATGGCGGGGTATCCAGGATCGTCATGGCATCCGTCACGAGGGGTTGGCATCCGCGGACGTTACGCCATCTGCCCGGGCCGCTGCCGGCACCGTTCGCACGAGGGCGAGGAAGAACCACTGACGCGTTGCACGAACCATAGCCCTGCCTCTTTTCGTCACCTTGACGAAGGTCAACCCGGCAGGCTGACGCCGGCGACCGGTCCGCGCCCGCAGCCTGCGGCGGCCGGACCTCGGTCAGGCGGCTGCGGAAACCTGTACGCCCTCCTGTTCGGACGTCGGTGCCACGTCCGCGACCGTGGCACGCTGCACGTCGCGAGGCCACCGCAGGTCGTCGTAGGGGCGACCCCTGTGCATCGTGCAGCGGTTGTCCCACATCACGAGGTCATGGACGCGCCAGCGGTGGGTATGGACGTACTGCCTCTGCGTCGCGTGCGCGATCAGTTCCTCGAGCATCTCCGTGCCCTCGCGGTCGCTCATCCCGATGATGCGTCCCGCATGCGACGCGAGATAGAGGCCCATCCTGCCGGAGCCCGGATGCCGGCGGACGAGTGTCTGCGGCACGGGAGGCAGCGCCTGGTTCTCCTCGTCGCTGAAATCGGTGAAACCGAGCTTGCGACGGGAATACATGATCGCGTGTTCGGCGACGAGCCCCTTCAGGCGCTCGCGGGTGGCCTCCGGCAGCGCGTCGTAAGCCGCCCGCATGTCCGCGAATTCGGTCTGTCCGCCCGTCGGAGGAATGCTGCGGGCGTAGAGGAGGGACGCCTTGGCAGGCACGCGCTTGAAGGAACTGTCGGTGTGCCACATCCGGTTTCCCATCTCGAACATCCGCTTGCGGCTGTTTTCTCCCCAGATCCGGTCGCCCCGCGAGAGGTTCGAGACGTCGGCGATCTCGGGCCGGAGTCGCAGTTCGGCGTCGCTCCGGGTGGCGTGGATGGTGGTCTCGAGGGGGCCGAACCCTGCCGCGAACGCGAGATGCTGATCGATGGTGAGCCGCTGGTCCGGAAACACCAGCACCGCGTAGCGATCGAGCAGCTCTTCGATCTCGCGCCGCGACTCCTCTGTAGGAGGCTGGCTCAGGTCCACGTCGCCCACTTCGGCGACGAATTCCTCGGTGACGGGGTAAACGGTCATCTCGTTCTCCTCGTTCGACTCCGGGCAGCACGGGGAAGCGCTGTCACTCGGGCGGTAAACGGCTCGCCGCCGCGGTCGTTGCTCTGCATTCTAGTGGATGTCACCGGTCTCGCAAGACTGGCCGGGCAGCCGCGAATGCTCGGACGCTCGTGCGTCGATTACACTCGAACACTCACCGAATCGCGCGACGCGCTTCCTGCACAGGACCCCCGATGGCTGCCGATTTTTCGTACGACCCCGTCACCGCCGTCGACGAAGCCACGGCCACCGGCGAGACCGCAAGGATCTTCGCGGACATTCGGGCGACGATGGGCATCCCGCTGGTCACGTCGATCTGGCGCGGACTGGCCGGCATGGACGACAGTCTCCCGCGAGTCTGGGAACGCATGAAGCCGCTCTACGAGAGCGGGTTTCCGGAGCGTGCGCTCGATCGCTCCATCGACCGGGCCGCCCTGCCCGCTCCCGTCGCGCTGGCGTCCCCGCAGCTCGCCTGCATCGGAATCGGTCGGGCGGACCTCGAAGAGATTCGCACGATCCTCTCGGCATACAACCGCTCGAACGGGTTGAACCTCGTGGCCCTCGCAGGCCTGATCACCCCGTCCTCCGCCGCGCGACCGGACGTGCCGGAGCGACGATCCCTGCCCGCGTGGCCGCGTCTGCGGCGATTGCCATCGCGCGCGGAAATCGGTGCCGAAACGTGGGAGATGATCCGGTACGTTAACTCCCTCGGCGCGACGGGGCTCGACGCCGCCGTGGCGACGCTCTGGCGACATCTCGCGCACTGGCCGGCGTTCCTCGCTCTCGTCTACGGTGCCCTCGCGCCCCTTCATGCCGATGGCCGGCTGATCCAGGCGAGCGAACGGCTCGTGGCCAGCACGCTGGATGAAGCGCGCACCTACGCGCACCTGTGTCCCGGCGACGGTTCGATTCCTCCTCAGGCCCTGGAGACGATCGACGGCTACGTGAGGAGCCCGGTGCAGGTGGCGCGCATGGTCACCATCGGCATCACGCTGACCCGCTGGCTGGGCTGACGCGTGAAGTTCCGGTCACGACAGTACCTGCGGCGAGTCGCCGACGGCCCACCGGCGTCGCTGCCGGCTCCGGGCAGATACCCTCTCAAGGAGTCTCACGCATGATCGAAGGATTCATGTCGCTGCTGCTGTTCCAGCTCTTCGGCGAAGCGATCGCCCATCTCGCGCACTGGCCCGTTCCGGGTCCGATCATCGGACTCCTGCTCCTCCTCGCGTGGGCCGGGCTGGGCGGGCGCCTCGGCAGTTCCGGCGAGCAGGTCGCCCGGGGGCTGCTCGCGAATCTTGGCCTGATGTTCGTGCCCGTTGCCGCCGGCATCCTGTTCCAGTTGCGCAGCCTGGGTGGCGCGGCCTGGCACGTCGCCTGGATCGTCGTGGTGACGACCGCGGTCACGCTGGTCGCCACGGCGGCCACGTTCACCGTCCTGTCCCGCTGGACGGCAAAGGAGTCGGAATGAATCCGCCGCCCATCTTCGACCTGTGGGTTTTCCTGAAGGCGAAGCCGCTCCTCTGGCTGGTCCTGACGCTGGGTGCCTGGGTCATGGCGAGGCGGCTCCAGGACGCGGCGGCAGGCGCCGCGTGGGCCAACCCCGTCGCGGGGGCGTCGGTACTCCTCGGATCCGTGCTCTGGCTGACGAATACGCCGTACGAGGAGTTCTTCGCGGGCGCCCAGTTCGTTCATTTCCTTCTGGGGCCCACCACGATCGCACTTGGCGTCACCATCATCGAGCACGGTGCCGCGGTGCGACGGCAGCTGATCCCCGTCGTGGGTGCGCTGCTGGTCGGCGTGTCCGTGTCCGTGGGGTGCACCTGGGTGCTCTGCCATCTGGTGGGATTGCCCGCTGACATCACGATGTCGCTGCTTCCGAAGTCGGCGACCGCGCCCGTGGCGATGTCCGTGAGCGAGAGCATCGGAGGCATTCCGAGCATCTCGATGTGTGCGGTACTGCTCACCGGCGTGACGGGCGCCGTGATCGTGACGCCGCTGTTCAACCTGTGCCGTTTCGGCAACTGGAACGCACGGGGATTCGCTGCCGGTCTGACCGCGCACGGGATCGGAACCGCCAGGGCTTACCAGGTCAGCAACGAGGTGGGTGTCTACGCCGCCCTCGCGCTCGCACTGGCGGCGCTGGTGCAGGGGATCGTGCTCCCGCTCATGCTCTAGCAGGCGCCGACGCGGGCCGGATGCGACCACCGCCGCCTCCGGTGGCGATCGCTGCCTGGGCAGCGCGTTCGATCCATCCAGCCGGTTGCCGGGGGTTGACACGCCCCCGGTCGACTTTCACTCATCTCTTGCGTCGGTCCGCTCCCCTCGCGCGGCCGCGGGCGTTTATCCGGCGTGCGCCGAACGCTATCCTTGCGGGTGTCGACCGCATGCCGGGCGCATCGGACCCACCACACGCGAGAAAAGACTTGGCCGCGATCTTCATCAGCTATCGTCGTGACGATCAGGTTCATGCGATCGCGCTCAAGGGCGAGCTCGACAACGAGTTCGACCTGTTCTTCGATCAGAACCCCGAGTCCATCGATCCCGGGCAGCGCTGGGACCTGCGACTCGAACAGGGCCTCGAGGACTGCCGCGTGTTTCTGGCCGTGATCGGACTCGAGTGGGGCAGCGAGCGCAACCTCGAGCGGCTGCAGGATCCCGAGGACTGGGTGCGGCGAGAGATCGAGACGGCACTGGACCGGGACGATGCGCTGCACGTCGTGCCGATCCTCATGGGCGGTGCGCAGCCGCCCCGTGACGACGCGTTGCCACCGTCACTGCGCGCGCTGTTCTTCCGCCGTCAGTTCCTGCAGATCCGGGAAGACGGCTGGCCCGCCGACATGGCGTTTCTGGTGGGCCGGCTGCATGCCTGGCTCGCCACGCCGGCATCGACGGCCGCCCGTCGGGAGCCCGTGGCCGATCGTGTCGGGCCTCTCTGCCAGCTGTGCGACAGGGTCAGCCAGGAACGCGGGATCGGCCGGGTGCTGCGTCCCGAATCCCGACATCCCGCGATGATCCTCTTCGGGCACAAGGCCGAGGACCACTGCGGCTTCCTCGACAGCCTCGCCCATCGGAAGGCGCTGCACAGAGTGCTCGGCATGACGGGCGGCGGGACGGGCGTCTCGATCCATCCGTTGCGCTGGGACGGCCGCGACGTGGCGGGCGGCCGGTTCCGAGATGCCCTCACGGGGGCGATCGCGGCGGACGTGATCGGTGACATCGGGGCGACCGAAGCGGAAGTGCGCGAGCATTTCCGCCAGGCGCGCCAGCCGTCGGTCCTTTTCCTCTACGTCGACTGGAACGCCTTCAGGCTCGTCGGCCCCGGGCTCTTCAAGGGCTTCGTCGACGCGTGGTCGGCGCTGCTCACGGACGACGGCGTCGATCTCGCGGCCACACCGGCCGGCGGCGCATACCCCGTGATGCTGTGGTTGCTCGTGTCCTACGCGGAGGAGGCTCAGGCGGCCGAAATGCGCGCGGCCATCCAGTCGCTCGAGGGCGTGCTCCCCGAACTCGATCCCCTCGCGCCGACGGACGTCAAGACCTGGACGCAGATGCCCGAGGTGAAGCCGCTCGTGCGTGAGGTGTGCGAGCGTATCGAGGCTCTCGCCGAGACGCCGGGCACGCCGGACAACAAGCTGCACATGAGCATTTTCGTGGACGGCGTGAAGCGCCTGTTCGCCTGACCCGATCATTGCCGGAGTGTCCGATGACCTACCCCTACTACTCTCGTGATCTCACACTCGCAGGCGCCACGGCGTCCACCGGTCCCTACGATCCGGCAGGCTACCGGCCGGACGCCGGACTCGTCGACGCCGTCAACGTCGCGCTGCTGCTCAACCGCCCCCTCCTCCTCACCGGTGAACCCGGAACGGGCAAGACGCAGCTCGCATACAGCGTCGCGTGGCAGCTCGCCGCACGGAAGCTTCTCCACGTCGCCACACCGTCCGTGGAAAAGTTCGAGACGAAGTCGTCCAGCATGGCGCGCGACCTGTTCTATCTCTTCGACACGCTGCGCATGTTTCAGGCTGCACAGCTGCGGGGCAGCGTGAACAGCCTCGACTACCTGACGTACAACGCGCTCGGGTGCGCAATCCTGAACGCCCTGCCCCGCGACCGTCTGGACGGCATCGTTCCGCCGGAATTCCGGTACACGGGACCGACCCGCAGCGTCGTCCTGATCGACGAGGTGGACAAGGCCCCTCGCGACTTTCCCAACGATCTGCTGAACGAGATCGAGCACATGTATTTCCGCGTGCCCGAACTAGGGAACCTCCACGTCGGCGGTGACGACATCCCGGACGACCTGAGACCGATCGTGATCATCACGAGCAACTCCGAGCGCAACCTGCCCGATCCCTTCCTGCGTCGGTGCATCTACTACGACATCCCGTTTCCCGAGGACGAAGAACTCCGTGAAATCCTTCTGCTGCGTGTACCGCGCCTGCAGGGCACGGCGAGCCCGCTGATGGCGGACGCCACGGCGTTCTTTCTCAGGGTTCGCAACGAGAACCTCGCGCGACGCCGCATTTCGCCCGCGGAGCTCATCCAGTGGCTGCAGTTCATCCTGTCGCGCGGTGCCGATCCGGGCGCTCCGCTGCGCGCTGCGGGCGAGGCCGCCGTCGAAGGACTCGGGGCGCTCGTCAAGGATCCTGCCGACCAGCCGGGGCTGCTTGCCGAACTCCGCTCGTTCGTTGCCGGCAGGTGAGCCGTACCGGGCGACGCTGACGTGACCACGGCCCTCGACCTGACGGCGCTGATCGGCCGCCTGCGGGAAGCGGGCTTTCGCGTCGACACACGCCAGTTCCTCAGCGCGAACGAACTGCTGGTCGCCATGGCGCGCCACGGGCGCGTGCTGGACGGCTCGTCCGGTGGCGACAACGTCGGAACCATCGTGTCGTCGCTGGGGCCCGTCTTCTGCACTTCCCCCGAGGAGCAGGTCCGGTTTCCGGAGATCGTGCGTGACTGGCTGGGCGCGGCACCCGGGCGACCCATCGAACCCTCTCTGCCTCGCGGCCTGCCGATCCGGCCAGGCCGGCTCCTGCTGCTCTTGACGGGCCCCCTCGTCGCCGCACTGGTGATCGTCGCGATGCTGGGATGGCCGCTGTGGTGGATGCTCACCGAGGTGGCAATACAGGGGCTGGTCGTCCGCGCCACCGTCGATGCGACCGGCGACGTGAACGTCGATCCCGTGGCGTCCGCGCGGCTGCGCTTTCGGGGTGCACCGGTTGCGGTCGACGCCGAGGGTCGATTCGTCCTCCACGTGCCACGACATGCCCGGGCGCTTCCTCTGGAAGCCCGGCTCGAGGACCAGTCGACGACGCTCGACGTGAGCGGCGACACGGCATCCCCGCTGGTGCTACGGTTCGAGGTCCCCGCCCAGACGCGGACGTCGGTCGTACCGGCGTCGCAACGATATCTCCTCGGGGAACCGCGCGTCTTCGTTCCTCCGACGGAGCCCGCGAGGGTCGAGAACCGTCGCAACGTCGGCGCCGCGCTCGGCGCCGGACTCGGGAGCGGCGCCGCAGTGTTCGGCGTGCTCTGGTGGTACGGGCGACACAGACGCCGTGCGGCGCTCAGGCGGATGCCGGTGTCGCGCAGGCCGGACATCGTGTCGCTCGCGCGCGAGCGTGCGCAGCCTTCCGCCTTCGCGCGACCCGTCGCACGGGGGCTCGTGCGCAGCCTGCGGCGACCGCGCGCCGAAGATGCGCGCGATCTGCACGTGGAGCGCACCATCCAGGCGACGGCCCGCGGCGGCGGGCTGCTGAGCCCTGTTTATCTTCCGCGAAAGCAGCTCCCGGAATATCTCTTCCTGATCGGCCGTCATGGTCACGACGATCACCAGGCGCGGCTGGCCGACGCGATGGTGACGCAGCTCGAACAGGCGGGCCTGTCCGTCGAGCGGTATTACTTCGAGGACGATCCGCGCGTGTGTCGCGGCGTACGGGATTCCCTGCGGCAGCGCCCGCTGACCGAGCTCGCGGGTACGCACCATCATTTCACGCTCGTCGTCCTCGGCGAAGCGCGTGCCCTCCTCGACCCGTTGTCAGGGGAACCTGCGCCATGGCTGGGCACGTTGAACGAATGGCCGCGACGCGTGCTCTTCACCCCGGCTCCCCCGGCCCACTGGACGCGCAGCGAATGGACACTGGCTGCCACGGGGCTCACCGTGCTCCCCTGGACCGCCGCCGGAATCAGGACTTATGCGGACCTCACCGGTGAGTGGCGCATCGAGAGTCTGTTCCCGGCCCCCTATGCGCGTGCCTATCCCGGGCTGCTGACCGGCGAGGGCCGCCAGTGGCTTTCGCCCAACGCGCCTGCTCCGGAGACGGCCGGTCGACTGCTGCGCCAGTTGCGAGGCTATCTTGGTCCCGAAGGATTCTCGTGGCTGTGCGCCTGCGCCGTCTACCCGCAGCTGTCATGGGCGCTGACCCTCGCGCTCGCACCGGCCGGAGAAGGGGATGGTGCCGACGAACGCCTGTTCGACTCGATGCTGCCACGACTCGCGCGTCTGCCCTGGTTTCGCTACGGCCGCATGCCCGACTGGTTGCGTCTGGCGCTGATTACCCGGCTGGCCCCCAACGACGAGGCACGCGTCCGCAACCAGCTCACGACCCTGCTGGGGGAAATGGCACGACGGGCCGGCGTGCCCGGCGAGGCCGCCATCTCGGTCGCCGCCTACGCGCCCCCGGGCGACCTGCTCGCCTCCGAACCCTCGAACAGCAGGCTCCGCGATGCCGTATTCCTCGGATTCGTGTCCGGCGCGAGCCTCGATCGTCTGTCGGTCGAAGCGCCCGGGGACTGGTGGCGACTGTTCCCGCGTGCAGGAGCCCTCCCGACCGCCGACATGCCTGCCCCCCCGCGAAAGTCGTTCTGGGGGCGCCTCGCGGAACACCTCGTCTCGCTGAAGCTGTTCCGGCCGGCACTGCTACGCGGCGCGATCTCGATCGCCGTGACGGTCGTGGCGTTCACGATGTCCTGGAACGGTTTCGTTCAGGAGGTCCGCACGCCCGCGCCATCGCAGGAAGCCCGGACGCTGGCTGTGTCGCCGGACGGCAGGTATCTCGTCCTCGGCACCGACGCGCGGAAACTGTGGCTCTGGGACCTGTCGCGACCGGACAGCCCGCCTCTCGTCCTCGTGCTGGATTCGATGCCGCGGACGCTGACGTTTCAGGCACGCGCCAGGCCGTCCGCCCCCGCGGCGGCGGCCGACGCACGTCCTCCCCGGTCCGTTCCCGGTTTCGGAACTGCCGTTGCGGCTGAAGCGCCGCCCGTGTCCGGCTCTCCCGTTACCACGGAAACGCCGGCCGCGCGCGAAAGCGAAACGCGCCTCGCCATGGGTCTGGAAGACGGTTCGGTCAGGCTCTGGACCCTGGGCACACCGCCTGACTCTGCGTCGAGACTGGACCCGCAGGGTGCACCGGTGACGCAGATCGTGTTCTACGACGACTCGACGCTTGCGAGCCTCGGTGCGAACGGACAGGTCCGTTTCAGGGAGGAGGACGGCGGGACTCTGCCCTCGTTTCCGTACGACCGTCGCAGGGGCGTCACGCATCTCGCCCGTGTCGCGAATCCGGACCGGATGGTGTTCGGATACCCGGACGGCACGGTGTCCGTGGTCGGGCCACAGACGCGGAAGGCATCCTCGCGGGAGCTTCCCGGTGATGGCGCCGTGACGGCGCTCGCCGCGGATTCCGGCGGACGGTGGCTCGCCGTCGCCCGGGCGGACGGATCGGTTCAGATCTGGGATTCACGGAGCGATGCGATCGTCGGAAGGTTTCGCCTCCCGTCCACGGAATCCTCCGGCGCGACGTCCGGTCGCGGCACCGGCAACACCGCGGCCGCCGTGGTGCGGACGCTCGCGTTCTCGCCGGACGGAACCGTCCTCGCCGTGGCGACCGGGGCGGCAGGCATCCATCTCCGGGACACGTTTTCCGGGCGGGCCCTCGAGCCACCGATCAACACGGGGGAGGATGTGGTCGGACTCGCCATCGCCGGGGGCGTATCCCCTGATGCCCTGCACGGCGGCGCGGCGGGGCCGTCCGCGGGGAGTTCCACGGCCGGAAGCCGGCCGCGCGGAATGCAGCTGGTTGCATCGACGAACGCAGGGGCCAACGTCTGGCCGTTCTCGGTCGTGTCCGCGCCGGCGACCGTGCCTCGCTCGACGGGTCCGTCGGGCAAGGCACCTCCGAAACGGGTAACCGTCCCCGGCGTGACCGGCATGACGCTCGACCAGGCCCGCAAGACACTCGCCGGTATCGGACTGGAAGTGCAGGTACCGGGTGCGCCCGATGGTGGCGGCGTGGTTCGCGCACAGAAGCCCGGCGCAGGGGCGACCGTCGCATCCGGAACGGCCGTCCTCCTCGACGTCCCGACAGCGCCTGCGACCGTCACGGTCCCGGACGTGCGGGGTCAGCCCCTCGACCGCGCGCTGACCGCTCTCAAGAAGGAGCGGCTCGAGGGCAGTGTCACGGGAGCGGCAACGAAGGAGCCGGGATCGGTCGTCGACCAGCAACCGGCGCCGGGAACCCGTGTCACTCCCGGATCGCGAGTCGAACTGTTTCTGGATTCGGGCAAAGGCGCCGACTATCTCCGATCGAACCGGTGAGTACGCCGGCGCCACCGTCACGCCGGCACGCTCCCGGCCAGGAGACCGGAAACGGGTGCCGGGTCATGCGTCGGTGAAGTCCGCGTCGGCCGTTCACCGAGTTCGCGAGACTACGCGATGGGCCGCCGCGACGGGTTCGGGACACGCCTTTCTTCCACCAGGAACATCGACGCCACGAGGCCGACCGCTGCCCCCATCATCACGTAGTAGGCGCCCGCGATCGGCGAACCGGTCGCATGGATCAGCCAGGTCACGATCGTCTGGGCGAACCCGCCGAAGAGCATCACGGCGAAGTTGTACGCGAGGGCGAGTCCGGTGGAACGCACGCCCGGCGGGAACTGTTCCGCGAGCGCGGTGGAGATCGGCCCGAACAGCATGCCGATGCAGATGCAGAGCAGCGCCTGCATCGTCGCCAGGGTCGTGAGGGTCGGATTCGCGTGCACCCACGTGAACAATGGGTAGAGCAGAAGCAGGTAACTCACCAGCGCCACCACGATGAGCGGCTTGCGTCCGATGCGATCTGAAAGCCAGCCGCAGACGGGAATCACCGCCGTCAGGCACAGGAGGCCGACCACCTGGGCGACGAACGCGTCGCCCAGGTCGATCCCGAGCTGCGTCTTCGCGAAGGTCGGCATGTACACGAGCACCACGTAATACGTCGTGGTGCCGCTGACGACCAGTCCGAAGCTCACCAGAACCCCGCGCAGATGTTCCCTGAGCATTCTCGGGATCGTCGCATCCCGATCGTGAACGCGCGCTTCGGATGCACGCAGGAACTCGTCGGTCTCGGAGAGGTGACGGCGGATCCACATGCCGACGGGTCCGATGAGCAAGCCGATCAGGAACGGTATGCGCCAGCCCCACGCCCCGACCTGCTCCGGCGTCAGCCCTCGCATGAGCAGCGCGCCGGAAACGGCTCCCCCGAGCGCTGCGACGCTCTGGCCGACCATTTGCAGCGAACCGTAGAGCCCCCGTCGACCAGGGGGCGCCGTCTCGATCAGGAACGAGGTCGCGCTGCCGAATTCTCCGCCGGTCGCGAAGCCCTGCAGCAGACGCGCGAACACGATGATCATCGGTGCACCGATGCCGATCGCCGCATAGGTCGGCGCAAACGCGATGAGGCCGATCGCGATCGTCATCAGCGCGATGATCATCTGCAGGGCGGCCTTGCGGCCGTGCCTGTCCGCATACACACCGAGCACGATCGCACCGAGCGGCCGCATGAAGAAGCCGACGCCGAATGTGGCCGTGGTAAGCAGGAGGGACGCGTACTCGCTGGTGCTCGGGAAGAACAGGTGCGCGATCGTGGCGGTGAGAAACCCGAAGATGACGAAGTCGTACCATTCGAGGGCGTTGCCGATGACGGCGGCCAGCACCTGACGCGCACGCGCGGCGGGCATGACGTTCGAGCCCATCCCGGGGGCATCGTGTGCGTTGGTATCCTCAACACCTCGATTCATCGGAGTCGTACCCTCACTTTCAGCCAGTCACCCGTCGAGTACCCGGACACCGCCCGGCGCGGAACCCACAAAGGATGGACCGTCAACGACGGTCCTCGTGCAGACCGGGTCCTGACGACAGGCGCCAGTGTCGCCGTCGATACAGCCGCGGGACATCGTACAACGCTCCTCGGACGATAGACAGTACCGCGCGATGCCCTTGCCGCACGCCCTTCGGCATGGAGGCGAAGTGCCGGGAGTCGGTAATCGCGCCATAGTATGATCGACGAGACGCTGCGAGCAGCGTCCACGGGCGGGTTCGATCCACGAACCTCCCCGGGATCACCGCACTGCCCGCCGGCGGTCCGGCAGTCGACTGGACCGGTCGCCTGACCCGGCGACGAAGGCAGGGACTGAAACCACGGAAAGGGCTTCCCCTTGGAAACACGGATGCGCATTGGATACCTGGGTATCGGAAACATGGGCCGACCCATGGCCGGCCGGCTCCTCGACGCCGGACACGATGTCACCGTCTACGATGTTCGCGAAGACGCCGTGCGGGAAATGGTTGCCCGAAGTGCGCACCGGGCAACTTCCCCGAAGGACCTGGCGGACCAGACCGAGGTCGTAGTCGTTTCGTTACCCACGTTCGAGGCCTTTCGGGAAACCGTCACGGGTGAACAGGGTGCCCTGGCTGGCAAGGCCATCAGGATTCTCGTGAACACCTGCACCGTCGGCACGCGTTTCCTGGACGAGATTGCCCGGGCGTGCGACGCGAGGGGCGTCGTCCTGATCGACTGTCCGATCAGCGGCGGACCGGCAGCAGCCGACGCCGGAGCGCTCGCGGTGATGGTCTCGGGGAATGCGTCGGTGATAGATCGACTGCAAGGCGTGTTTCAGGCGTGGGGCAAGACGATCGTCGTGGCAGGCGAACGCCCGGGTGCCGCGCAGGTCATGAAGCTCACGAACAACATCCTGTTCGCGGTGTCGCTCGTGGCTTCGTCGGAGGCGATGGTCATGGGGGCAAAGGGGGGACTGTCTTCCGACGCGATGCTGCAGGTGATCAACAACGGGTCCGGCCGCAACTTCGCCACCCTGTCGGTCTTTCCCAGGTCGGTCATTCCTCGAACCTTCGATTTCGGGGCGACGTTCGACACGCTCGTGAAGGACGTGGACCTGGCCATCGAGCAGGGTGAAGCCCTGGGTGTCCCGATGTGGGTCTGCCAGGCGGCACGGCAGGTACTCAAACATCGCATGTTCCAGGGCCACGGCCGTGACGATCTCTCGCGTGTCATCGAGATCATCGAGGAAGGAGCGGGCATTCCGGGAGGCGGACGTCGTTGACAGCCGGTTGGTGACGACCGGATCTCCCTCATCGCGTTGCGGCCGTCGAATCGACGCAACATAAGTCGTCGGCGCACGCGTCAGCTGGCCAGCATCACCACCGCTCCGCAGACATACAGCAGCAGTACGAAGAAACTCTCGAAGCCGATATTGGCGATCCCGCGCTTCTCCCGCCGCACGAGTCCCATCAGCATCACACCGGTCAGAACCACCGGCAACGCTGTCGCGAATCTCCCTCCCGCTCCGGCAGCGTGGAAAATGGATCCGTCGCGATAGGCGACGTCGGCCAGTGACACGAAAAGCGTGTCGAACACGTTTCCCCCGATGATGTCGCTCACCGCGAGCGTCAGCGCACCCTGGCGAACCGCCGCGACGCAGGTCACGAGCTCGGGCAGCGAGGTGGAGACCGCGCTGAACATGGCGCCGACCCCCGTCTCCGATATTCCCGTGGACCGAGCGATCACAATCCCCGTCTTCGCGATGACCCACCCGGCGATGGCCACCGCAACGGACAAAATCGCGAAGCGGAACCACAGCTTCAGTGCGCCGCCGTACGTGCGCTCGCTCGACGGTCGGTCTTCGCGCGTCTCGGCAGTGTGCTGGGGCAGCCACATGGGCTCCATCTGCGCCTGAGACACGCGGCGCATGCCGTAGACATAGGCCAACGGGAGAACGACCGAAGCCGGATGGATGCCGAACACGCTGATTTCCGGTGCGGACATGGCAGCGAGGATGATCCCGAGCATGACGACGAGCAGTGCGCCCTGCATTATGTTGGCGACCGATGCCGCGGCGTGTTCCAGATTGGCTCGTACGTAGGTGATGTCGGCAATCGCAAGGAAGGCAGTCTGTGCCGATATGCCGCCGATGGCGTTGGCGAAGGCAAGTTCGGGGTGACCGTCCGCGGCAGCCGTGATCGACGTGACCGTACCGGAGAGAGACGTGCTCGCGCCGAGGAAGATCGCGCCGGTCAACGCCTGTCCGAGTCCGGTGCGCTGCGCGATCCGATTCGCCGTCGTCGCGAGATACCAGCCGGCGACGCCGATCGCCGTGGCAGCGAGAGAGAAAACGACGACGTTCGTGGCGAGTGACAGATGCGCGAAATCGGGGGCCGAGATCGTCATCGCTCAGAGACGCCGCACTGAATTGACCAGTGTCGCAACAGGATGCGCTTCCCGCTCAGTCGGATTCGATTCCCCCGAAAGACGCCCGGCCGGGCTTCTCGGGACTCGGCAACGAACATCCGTTCCACCCTGACATGTCGACGTGAATGCGCAGGCCGGCGCCGGCCTGGACGGTGCCGCGTGCGCCGTGACCGCCCGGTCGGACGTCGTCGCCGTCGCCGCGTCGGGGAAGGTTCTGCAACCCGGCAACGAGCGCCAACCGAAGCACGCCGGATTAATCCTCCGGGGCGTGCCTCGTCTGTGGCTCCCCGCGACCGAGACGTGCTCGTCGTGGCATCCGGAGCCTTCCGCGCGCGTCATGGCGTTTCACCTGCCGGCCCGATCAGGAAGAATGCCGTACACGACGCATCGCTTTCGGCACCTGCGGGGACATGTTTCACGATGCACGCCGGCGCGGATCGGGGGATGTACCCCCTGCTCGAAGGCGTGCTCGCGACGGAAGCGAAGCCTCCGGAAGATCTGCCGGACGGCCGCCCGCGGGAATCGGTTGCGGAGCCCCGGCCCGCTTCACGCTGCGGCCAGTTCGCCCACGGCGCGCTCGATCGCATTACGGGAGATGCCGTATCGCTCGAGCAGAACGTCCCTGGCCCCCGAGTGAGGCTCCTCGCGCACGGCCAGACGTTGCACCCTCGCGTCCGTGCCCAGCGCGGCAGCCACCGCATCTCCGAGGCCGCCGTCGATCCAGTGGTCCTCCACGACCAGCACGTCTCCGGTTTCCATCGCGCTGCTGCGAAGCGAATCGACGTCGAGGGGCTTGATCGAGTAGGCATCGATCACCCGGGTCGGGATGCCCTTCTCCTTGAGCGCGTCGTGGGCGGCAAGCGCCTCGTGCACGGTGATGCCTGCGGCGACGATCGTTACCCGGTCTGAATCGCTCGAGCGCAGGGTCTTGCTCCCTCCCACGGGAAACTGCTCGTCGTTCGGATACAGGACCCTGGTCTTCGAACGTGTCGTGCGCAGGTAGACGACACCATCGGTGCGCGCCGCCTGTTCCGTGAGGCGTTCCGCGCTCACGGCATCGCTGGGATAGAGCACCGTGCTGCCGTTCACCGCACGGAACATCGCTATGTCCTCGAGCCCCATCTGCGAAGGACCGTCCTCGCCGATGGAAACGCCGGCGTGACTCCCGCAGAGCACCAGATGTCCGGGACGGCTGTGTCCGGCCATGCGCACGAAGTCGTAGGCGCGACTGAGGAAACAGGCAAAGCTCGTGGCGAATGGCGTCTTCCCGCAGGCCGCGAGACCGAGCGCCATACCCACCATGTTCTGCTCGGCGATATGGCTTTCGAAGAACCGCTCGGGAAAGCGCTCGCCGAAGCCTGCCGTGCGCGTCGAGTTCTTCACGTCACCGTCGATGGCGACCACGTCGGGATCGGACGCTCCAAGCGTCTCCAGCGCCGTGCCGAACGCGTCGCGCGTCGCCACTTCGTCGTCGCGCGCATAGTGCGGGGCGACACTCGCGCCAGGATCGGTCACCCGTGCGGGCACCGCGGTCCGCGGCGCACGCCGTGCCTCGACGGCAGGCAGCGGCCCCGGTTCACCCAGTTCGGCAAGTGCCCGCCCGCATTCGTCGGCGTTCAGCGCCTTGCCGTGCCAGCCGCCCTTGCCTTCCACGAACGATATGCCCTTGCCCTTCACCGTACGCGCGATGATCGCCGTAGGCTCGTTCTCGACCGCCTGCGCGAGCGCCGATATCACCTGCGCGAGGTCGTGCCCGTCCACCTCGATCGCACGCCAGCCGAAGGCACGAAACCGCTCGGCGAAGACCCGGGAATCGTGATCGTAGGGCGCCGGTCCGCTCTGGCCGAGCCCGTTCTGGTCGACGATCGCGACGATGCCGCCAAGCCTGTTGAGCGACGCGAACTGCGCCGATTCCCACACGGAACCCTCGGAGCACTCGCCGTCGCCGAGGAGACAATAGACGCGCGCACCGATGCCGTCCATCCGGTTTGCGAGCGCAATGCCGTTGGCTGCCGCGAGTCCCTGCCCGAGCGAACCCGTCGCGACCTTCACCCAGGGGTTGGACGGTGTCGGATGGCCCTCGAGGCTGCTGCCGAAGCGCCGAAGCGTCATCGGATCCTCGCCGATCGCGCCTGCCTCGTGGAGCACGGCCCAGAGTATCGGGGCCGCGTGCCCCTTGGACAGCACGAAGGTGTCGACATCCCGCGCCTGCGAGTCGCCCGGGTCCCAGCGCATGTGCCGGAAATACAGCGCCGCAACGATCTCCGCACACGACAGGCACGAGGTCGGGTGGCCCGAGCCGGCTGCGGTGGTCATCCGTATCACCTCGCGACGCAGCTTCCGCGCCACGTTCCGGAGTGGCTGCATGTCACCCGCTTCAGCGTAGCGGAGACGCTTGCGCTCGATCTCGGAGAGCATCGCATCGTACGGCGCGATGAACTTCTCGACGCCCTCTATCTCCAGCTGGTCGGCGACATGCCTGAGATCGACGCCGAGGACACGCAGGTCACGCAGGGTGCCGGTGGCCGCGCGCACGCCCTGGTGCAGCACGTTTCTGGCCTTGCCGTGATCCGCGAAGGCCTCGACGGTCCGTTCGGGCATGGTGTTCACCGTAGCAGGCCCGATCAGCGGTTCCACGTACATCACATCGCTGTATGCCGGGTCCTTCGTGCTGGTGCTCGCCCAGAGCAGGCGTTGCACCCGTGCGCCGCGCGCTTCCAGCATCTTCCAGCGCTCGCTGCGCTGCAGTCGCCGCAGATTCCTGTATGCCAGCTTGGCACTCGCGATCGCTGCCCGCCCCAGAAGAGTCTCGGGATCCGGATGGCCCGTCGCACTTTCGTCCGGAATGATGCGTTGCCTGAGCATGCTGTCGACCATGACGTCGATCCGACTGAGAAAGAAGCTCGCCACCGAGGCCGTGCGGCTGATGTCCCTTCCCTCGGATGCCCGTCGTTCGAGCGCGCGCATCCATGCCTCGGCCACCTGCTCGTAGCGCCCGACCGAAAACAGCAGCGTTACATTGACGTTGATTCCGTCGAACAGGAGCTGCTCGATCGCGGGCAGACATTCACGCGTGCCCGGAATCTTGATCATGAGATTCGGCCGGTCCACGGCCGCCGCCAGACGCCTCGCTTCCGCGATCGACACCTCTGCATTGCGTGCGAGATGCGGTGACACTTCGAGGCTGACGAATCCATCCGTCCCATCCGTGTGCTCGAAAACGGGGCGCAGCACGTCGCAGGCGTCGCGGACGTCGGTCGTCACCAGCGCATGGTAGATGTCCGCAGTCGATCGTCCGGCCTGCGCGGCTTCGCGAATCTGATCGTCGTAGGCATTGCTCCCCGCGAGCGCCTTCTCGAAGATGCTGGGGTTCGAGGTCACGCCGCGGAGGTCGCGGTCGTGAACGAGCTGCGCGAGGGTCCCCGTGGCGATCATGTCGCGCGAGAGGTTGTCGATCCAGAAGCTCTGTCCGAGCCTTCCGAGTTCATGCAGCGTATCCATTGGCAATCTCCTTGATTGCATTTCGGCGCCCGAAGCTGCCCCGCCGGGGACGAGCGTTGCCCCGCTGCGTCGCATGTCGAATGTGGAGCGTTCGGTGAGAGCGGACATCGAGCGACCGTCACGCTGTCAGTCGTCGGCGAGGTCCCCGGGAATCACCGACGCTGCGCGCATCGCTTCGTAGCCGTCGATCACGCTCAGCGCGTGTGCGTAGCCGCCCGCCGCGGCGTCACGCGCCGCCAGATGGGATCGCCGGCCATGTCGCGAGACGAATATGACAACCTGTTCGCGACGCACGCGCGCCGACAACTCGGCCAGAAACCCGTCGTCTCGCGCACGCTTGCTCCGGCTCCTGCTGTTCCATTCGATCGGGATGCTGCCGGGCAACCGACCGGTCCGTTCTCGCTCGCGTCTCGGACGTACGTCGACGAGCTGCGCTCCGAGAGACATCGTGCCGGTGCTGCCAGGCTCCACGGCATTCAACAGGTGGTTCACTTCTTCCGGACTGATCAGGCCGATGTACTCCACGGCCTGATCGCGCGCGCGGTCGGCTGCGCGCGCCAGGATATCCACGACGGTTTCCCCGCCCGCGGCGGGCACGCCCGATGCCTTCTCGAGCGGGACAACGGTCGCGAACAAAGGGCACAGTCGTCTCGGCAGGTTCGCGAAGTTCATGAGTCCTCGGCTTCCATGTGCGCTCCTTCCCGCTTGCATGCACGTGCGACAGGACACCGGAACGTGAGGTTCAATCGGCTCCGGAACACGACGCCATCCGTGCGTCCGAAGGACTCGCTTCGAAATGGCGCCGAGCCAGAACTCCATGCCGATGTCACGGGATCTCGTGAACTTTGAGGTCGGGCGGGAGACACACGACTTCAGGAGGCCGATACAGGTCGAATCGCGCGGAGGTCGGATGTAGAGACGACTGCGAGAGCATGAGCAGACGTCTCGACACGGACTCCGCGAGGCGGCGCGTTCAGGAACAGGCGCAATCGCCTCCGTGCAGGACGAACGCAGCGGCGCGCGGTCCACCATGCATCCGGATATCGTCCTCAGCCGGCCCTCAGGAGGTCCCTGCGGCAGACCGGAACCCTGGCGTCGCGCAATCCGCACCGGGAACTCCCGTGCCGTGGTGACCCTGCGCTCGTGCCGTCGGCAATCTCATGTCGAGGCGGCTCGACTGGGCGGGGCAGCAGTCGCGGAACGGCCAGTTCCCGTGACGCCTCGGTCCAGTCCGGGTGTTCGGAGTGGATGGTCGCGCCCGGACAGGCCCTCAGTGAAAGGAGCGAGCAATCATGGAGCATTGGGCGCTGGTACTCTGGCTGGCACTTCTTCTGCTGGCGATTCCGTATACCCGGCGCGCGCGTCATCCGAGCATGAGGCCCCTCGCCGCCTACCTTCTGTTCGTCACGATCCTTTCGCTCTGCTCGGCGGTTCTGTACTTCACATTCATCTGGCTGCTCACGGCCTTCGACCTCGGCGCGTCGCTGTCGGGGCCTGCCGTCGCCACGATCCTCTTTGCCCTGGTGCTGATTCCCGCATTTCTCATTGCGCGCTGGCAACTGAGGCGGCCGAAGCGGCAGCCCTCCGCCATACCGGATTAGGCGCCGAATTGCCGGCCATGGCCAACCTCGCGATCTGCGGGCCGGAGCGAACGGGACGGGGAACGGCATGAAGATCCGTCACGTCCGGTACTGGGAGAAGCTGCGCGTCAGCTACTGGTTCGTTCCCGGCCTCATGGCGCTCGCGGCGCTCGGACTTGCCGCCGCCTTCACGTATGTCGACTGGCTCGCGCTCCAGGGGCGGCTGCCCGGCCTCGAGCACCTGCACCTGATCGTCGCCGATGCGCCCGGAGCGCGCATCGTGCTCTCCACCATAGCGGGCTCGGCCATAACCGTGGCCGGAGTGATCTTCTCCATCACGATCGTGGTGCTGAACACTGCCGCCACGCAGTTCGGACCGCGCCTGGTCCGCAATTTCATGGAACATGCCGGCACCCAGACCGTGCTCGGCATCTACGTGGGAACGTTCATCTATTGCCTGGTGGTTCTGAGCGCCGTTCGTACCCGGGATCCGGACCCCTTCGTCCCGCAGAACGCGGTCGCGGCGGGACTGTTCCTTGGCGTTCTCAGCTGCGGCGCGCTGATCTATTTCATCCACCATGTTTCCGTCTTCATCCAGGCACCACGGATCGTCGACAACGTCGCGAGCAGGCTCGAACACGTCCTGCGGACCGATTATCCGGTGCGCACGCCGGGCACGTCAGAGCCCTCGCCCGATGAAGAAGCAGAACGTGTTGAGTCCGCTCCCGACCGGCTCTTCCAGGGTGGGACACGCACGGTCTGCGCGACCAAGGCCGGCTATCTGCAGGCCATCGATCTGGACGGCCTGCTGGCACTTGCCGTCGAGCGCGGTCTGCTGGTGACGCTACCCCATCGCGCCGGTCACTTCGTATTCACCGGAGGGCGCCTGGCCCATGCGTCACCTGCGGAGCGCGTCGACGGGAAGACCGCCGAAGGCATGCGAGCCGCGTTCATCGTCGGGCCCGACCGGACACCCACGCAGGACCTCGAATATTCGGTTCGCCAACTGGTCGAGATTGCGCTGCGCGCGCTCTCCCCCAGCATCAATGATCCCTTCACCACTGCGAACTGCATCGATCGGCTCGGTGCCGCCCTCGTTCTCCTCGGCGCACGCAAGCTGCGCTCGCGCTACCGGCGTGACGGGAAAGGCGGCGTCCGGCTCGTCATCGATCCGCATACCTACCGCGGCGTCGTCGGTGCTGCTTTCGACCAGATTCGCGACCAAGCCTGCGGAAACGCTGCCGTCTCAGTCAGGCTGCTGAACGTCATCGGCGAGATTTCCGCGCGTGAACTGCCACGCCCGTTCCGGCACGCCCTGCGCGAGCAGGCCGAGGCGATCTACGGACTCAATCGGGATCGTCTGCCGGCAGACAGCGACCGTGACGACCTCGAACGTCGATATCGATGGGCGATGCAGACACTCGGAGACAATGATGATGGCTCAGGCCTGGCGTCGGGTTGACTTCGGAGACTCCGAGGGCAGTTCCGGAACGCACGGACTTTCTGGATAACCACACATGGAGATACCCAGCATGGCGGCAGTCGAGGGTCCGTTTGTCGTCCACGAATGGCGGGCGAAGATGTCCGCGCGTTCGGTGTACCAACCCGGCGCAAGCCTCGCGATGCGAGGACAATCTTCCGAACCAGGCTCCTGCGGGGAGCATCCTGGGCCGGCGCCGCCTCCGGACGAACCGCCCCCGGACACGGAGCGCCCCCCGCGCGACGAACCGGACGACAACCATCGACCCGTCGAGGAGCCACCCGGGACGAGGGGCCCGCCGAGGAAGGAGCCGCGGCAGAAAGGATTTGTGCCGAAAACTCGGCGATCGCACGAACTGATTTGCCCCGACTCTGTCACCGCACATTACGCTGCGGACCCCTTTCGAGCGGTCACAGGCGGGAACGGCCTTCAGGACGAACCCATACCCCACATTGTGGTCGCACGAAGAAGCGGCGCCGCGAGCGCCGCCACCAAAGGAGGAACAGGCATGAACGTGAGTGAAATCATGTCCACGGAGTCGGCGTGGTGCACCGAGAGATCCACAGTGCGGGAGGTTGCGAGATTGATGGCCGAGAACCACTGCGCGGTTCTCCCGGTGATCGCCGAGGACACGGCACGCACGCCGCTGGGCGTGATCACGGACCGCGATCTCGTCATGCACCTCGTTGGCGGGGGGCGCGGCTCCGAGCATGTCTCTGCGACGAAGATGTTGACGCGGGCGCCCGTGAATCTGGGCCCGGAGACCGATGTCGAGGATGCGGCACGTACCATGCTGCAATACGAACTGCAGAACGCGCTCGTGGTATCCGACGAGGGAACCTGCATCGGCACACTCGCGCTCGGCGCCCTCGCCAGCGTCTTGCAGGAGGTCCGCGATCCGGACGTCCGGGAGAATTCGTCGGCACAGGGCTATCCTGCGCCGCGAAGCGCCGCACGTGCGCCGAGCGAAACGGCGATCGACGAAGGGATAGGCGAGACGTTTCCGGCCAGCGATCCGGTCTCCGTGCAGTCTTCACGCAAATGAGGCACGCGCGACCGCGCCCGTGACGTGACGCGAACACGACCGGGAAGCCTGTGGGGACGCCGCGCAACGCATTTCGGCATGTCTCGTTCCTGCGTCGCTCCCGACTGCCACGAAACAACTCAGGCAAGGGGCCAACAGCATGCGTTGACGGGCGGTTTCGCCATTTTCCGGGGTGGTTTCAGACGAAACTAGACCCCTCTCGGCGCCCGTTCGAGAAGAAATGTGTGCGTTGGTGATTGAATTTCTGGAGGCGGGGGTCGGAATCGAACCGGCGTCCACGGCTTTGCAGGCCGCTGCATAACCACTCTGCCACCCCGCCCGGGGGACCAGCCAAAACGAAAAAGGGAAAACGATGCTTCCTGCAACGTTTTCCCCTCGGGAATGCTGGAGCGGGAAACGAGTCTCGAACTCGCGACCTCAACCTTGGCAAGGTTGCGCTCTACCAACTGAGCTATTCCCGCTCGGGAAGAACGCGAATTATAGGGGGCGAAGAAATCCTGTCAAGGCTGTTCGGCATCGTCCTGGTCACCCAGAAGCGGCATCGCGCGCTTCAGGTAGATCGCCATGGAAACCAGCGTCAGCAGCGCGGCGAGATACACGAGAATTTCCCCGAGGAGCTGTATCGGGATGCGTCCGAACAGCGGATCCCAGTGCAGAAGAAGGACGATCGCGATCATCTGGAACGTGGTCTTCAGCTTGCCGATGAACGAGACGGCGACCGATCGGCTCTTGCCGATCTTGGCCATCCACTCACGCAGCGCGGATATGGTGATTTCGCGACCGATGATGATCACCGCGATCAGGACGTCGACACGAGCGAGTGCGACGAGCACGATCAGGGCTGCCATCACCATGAGCTTGTCGGCGACAGGGTCGAGGAAGGCCCCGAACGCCGACGTCTGGTTCAGGCTCCGTGCCAGGTAACCGTCCAGCCAGTCGGTCACGGCCGCGAGCAGGAAGACGCAGGCCGCCGACAGATCCTTCGTGGGCAGCGTCAGCCAGGTGTCGGGGAGGTAGAAGATGCCCACGAACACCGGAATGAGCAGGATCCGGGTCCAGGTGAGAAGGTTCGGCCAGTTGAGTTTCACGATCGCCCGCGGTGCTCTCAGTGCAGTTGCTGGTAGATCCGCTCGGCGAGCTGGTGGCTGATTCCGTCGACCTGAGCGAGTTCGTCCACGCTCGCGGCAATCACGCCTTTCAGCCCGCCGAACCGGGCGAGCAGCCTCTGGCGACGTTTGGCGCCGATGCCTTCTATCGACTCGAGACTCGACCGTGTTCGCGCTTTCGCGCGACGGGCACGATGCCCCGTGATCGCGAACCTGTGCGCCTCGTCCCGGACTTCCTGGATCAGATGAAGGGCGGGATCGTCGGGCTCCAGGTGAAGGATCTCGCCGGTCTCGGCGATTATCAGCTGCTCCATCCCGGGCTTGCGCTCCTCGCCCTTTGCAACGCCCACCACGGGGACGTCGTTCACACCCAGGCGTTCAAGGGTCGCCATCACCCGCGACAGTTGCCCGCGACCGCCGTCAATGAGCAGCAGGTCGGGCAAGCGCCCCTCGCCGTTCACGAGCCGTCGATAACGACGTTCCAGTGCCTGCTCCATCGCGCCGTAGTCGTCACCGGGCGTAACGCCGGAAATATTGAACCGTCGGTAGTCGCTCGTACACATCTGGCCTCGATCGTAGACGACGCAGGACGCGACGGTGGCCTCGCCCATCGTATGACTGATGTCGAAGCACTCGATGCGCTGGACCGTTTCGGGAAGCCCCAGGGCTCGCTGAAGGGCCGCCAGCCGACTTTCCTGCGCTTGCTGCGTGGCAACGCGCTGCGCAATGGCCAGTCTGGCGTTCTGCTCCGCCATTTCCACCCACACCCGTCGTTCACCGGTCGCGTTGTCCTGGATCTGCACGCGCCCGCTCTGACGCTCGTTCAGGAGTCGCACGAGTGCTTCGGTCTCGAAACCACGGTTCACGTACACGAACGGTGGCGCCGCGTTGTCAAGATAATGCTGCACGAGAAAGGCCTCGACTGCGTCCTGTTCATCGTCCTCGAGGGCATTCTGGGGGAAGTACGTGCGGTCTCCCCTGTGGATGCCGGCCCGGATCATCACGAGATTCACCGCGATCATGCCCTTGTCGCGAACCACCGCGACGACGTCGGCGTCGCGCGCCGAGGCACTCGTCACGTACTGCCGGCCGCGGATTGCCTTGAGCGCCCGGATCTTGTCACGGTACTCCGCGGCCTCCTCGTACGCCATCTCCTGCGCGGCCTCCTCCATGCGCCCGGCAAGCGACTGCAGGACCTCGTCCTGACGTCCTTCCAGAAACAGGGCGGCGTTACGCACGTCTGCCGCGTAGTCCTCTTCCGAAACGAGCCCGACGCAAGGCGCGGTGCAGCGATGAATCTGGTGCAGCAGGCACGGTCGCGAGCGATTCGAGAATACCGTATCGCGACACGTCCGTATCCGGAAGACCTTCTGGAGGAGCTGGATGCTCTCGCGGACCGCGCTCGCATGGGGAAAGGGCCCGAAATAGCGGTTCGCCTTGTCCAGCGCACCCCGGTGGAACGCCAGTCGCGGAAAGCGGTGCCCCGTCACGACGAGGAACGGGTAGGACTTGTCGTCGCGGTAGAGAATGTTGTAGCGCGGCCGCAGCGACTTGATGAGGTTGTTCTCGAGGAGAAGCGCCTCGCTTTCGGACCGGGTCACCGTGGTGTCGATCGCGGCAACCTGGGACACCATCACCTGGATTCTCGGTGACAGCGTTCCCGTCTTCTGAAAGTACGAGGACACCCGCTTCTTGAGATCGAGCGCCTTGCCCACGTACAGGACGTCGCCCGACGCGGCGAGCATCCGGTATACGCCCGGGCGGTGGGGAAGATGCGCGAGAACCTCGTCGACGGGCGCGCCCCCTTCCGACTGCGCCATCACGACTTCCCTGCCGAGGCGCACGTGCGACGGGAACCATCTGAGGCGACGCGGCGATGACCGTGATTCGACGAAGATGCGTACCGGACTGCCTTCGCCGCCACGCCTGCGGAAAGCCGCCGCGGCCGTGACCGCGCGAGCGTGCTCAGCGTGATCCGCGGAACGGAAGAACCTGGGCCTTCGGCATGTCCTGGCGCGAGAGGACCGGTTCCCGCGGGGCTCCCTCGAGTTCCGCCGTGAGCCCTTCGAGTGCGTTGCGCAGGTCGGAAAAGCTTTCCCACATCATCCGGTTCATGCGGATGCATGCCCCGAGCGGGCTCGAGGAGCGTTCGCGCTCCATGTCGATGCGGAACTGGAGGCCGCGCAGTCTTTGCTGGTTCTCGGACGGTGCGCGCGAAATGAAGTCCTCGATCGCTGCGATGCGCCGGCGCTCGAACTCTTCGGGATCGTCCCGTGCGAGAGTGCTCCACGTTTCCCAATCGAATTCCATGTCCCGGTCTCCTGTTGTCTGCGGGTACCGCGGTCACTCTTGTTTCCGCACATCCCATGCGTACAGGAGATAGCGAGTATCAGGCCAGTGGCAGATCCCCGGAGGGCGCCCGCCAGTGTGACACCGCGGCCAGCGCCGATGCGTATTCTGCGCTTTCCCGCAGGGCCGCGAAACCGGCGGGCCGCGGCCGGCCGTGCAACCGGGCGAGCGCGGCCAGACTCACTGCCGAACTCCTGCGTTCGATACGCTCCACAACGAGGCGGGCGTTGGGAGAATCGTTACAAACCAGCACCATGTCGCATCCGGCATCGAGTGCGGCATGGGCCCGGTCGAGCACGGAACCGGCAGCGTGGGCGCCGACCATGCTCAGGTCGTCGCTGAAGACGACACCCTGGAAATGCATGTCGTGGCGAAGAATGTCCCGGAGCCAGCGCGGGGAAAATCCCGCCGGACGATCGTCCACGGCCGGGTAGACGACATGGGCCGGCATGATCCCTGTCAGGCCGTTCGACACCAGGTGCCGGAACGGCACGAGGTCGTCCCGCTCGATGGCCGACAGCGCCCGGGGGTCGGAGGGGGCTGCGACGTGCGAGTCCGCCTCGGCGTATCCGTGACCCGGAAAGTGTTTTCCCACGGCACCCATTCCACCCTGGGCAAGCCCTGCCACGAGCGATGCCGCCAGCATCGCCACCGCGTGAGGATCCCGGTGGAACGCACGGTCCCCCACGACCGCGCTGCGCCCGTGGTCCAGATCCAGTACCGGTGCGAAGCTGAAGTCCACCCCGTGGGCACGCAGTTCGAGAGCGAGAATCTCGCCCACGTGTGCGGCCATGCGGCGAGCGCGTTCCGGGCTTTCGTTCCAGAGTCTTCCCAGGTCGGCCATGGGCGGCAGACGCGTGAAACCGTCGCGAAATCTCTGCACGCGCCCGCCTTCCTGGTCCACCGCGACGAGAAGTGGTGGCGTGCGAAGCGCGTGGATGCTGCCAACCAGTTCGGCAAGCTGTTCCGGATCCGCGAAGTTGCGCGCGAACAGGATCACGCCTCCCGTGGCAGGGTGCGTGAGCACCTCGCGCTCTTCCGGCGTCAGGGACGTTCCCGCGACATCGAGCATCACGGGGCCGAGCGGCAGATCCTTCGGACCCGGGTTCATCGTTCGGCCGTACCCGCTGGTGTGTCCCGCGCTTCCAGAACCACGACCGCGGCAACGGTGGCCCGCTCGTCCGAGATCGATACGTGTGCACGCGTGATCGCGCGCTCGGCCATCCAGACCTCTAGTGCGGGCGCGAACCTGAGCGCGGGCTTCCCCAGCTCGTCCGTCTCGACACAGATCGAACGCAGCAGAACGGGCGCGCGAATTCCGGTGCCCGCGGCCTTTCCGAGCGCTTCCTTGGCCGCGAACCGCTTCGCGAGGAAGGCTGCCGGCATCCTGGCATCCCGAAAGGCCTGCCACTCCGAATCGCAGAGAATCCGTCTGGCGAACTGTTCGCCGTGCCGGGCCAGTCCGTCTTCCACGCGTGCGACCTCGACCAGGTCCATGCCGACGCCGAAAATCATGGCCGACCGGGGGCCAGCCGCCCCATCGCACCGAGATATGCCCGGACGGCACCGTACATTCCGAGTTCGAGCGCATCGGCGGTCAGCGCGTGGCCGATCGAGACTTCGAGCACGCCGGACACACCCGACAGGAAGGCGGGGAGATTGTCACGGTTGAGGTCGTGCCCCGCATTCACGCCGAGTCCCTGGGCTTGCGCAGCCTCTGCAGCGTCGGCATAGCGCTCGAGCAGCGCACGGCGTTCCGACGTGTGGAACCCCGCCGCGAAAGGCTCCGTGTAGAGCTCGACCCTGTCCGCGCCGATCTCGCGCGCGATCCGCATGCCTGTCGTTTCGGCGTCCATGAAGAGACTCACCCGGACTCCCCGCGCCCGCAGCCGGCCTATCAGCGGCTCGAGCCGCGCGCCGTCCTTTTCGAGATTCCAGCCGTGGTCGGAGGTCGACGCGGACGGATCGTCGGGTACCAGCGTGCACTGGTCGGGCACCGTCCGCTCGACGAGCCCGAGGACGTCGTGAAAGGGATTGCCCTCGATGTTCAGCTCCCTGCCCGGGAATTTCGTGAGCAGCTCGGCCAGATCCGACACGTCGTCAGGGCGGATGTGCCGACCGTCCGGACGGGGGTGAACGGTGATGCCGTCGGCACCCGCGTCGAGCGCGATCGCGGCGAATCGCGTGACACTCGGGATGCCGAGTGGCCGCGAATTGCGTACGAGCGCGATCTTGTTCAGATTGACCGACAGTGCCGTCATGGCGTTCCACGCATTTCCGATAGCAGCTGGCGCGAGTGAAGCTCCGGCCTGCCCAGATGGTAATTGATAAGCGAACGCATCAGCCGCTTGCTCTCGGCGAGCGTCGCGGGGTCCGTGTACTCGGCGCGCGCGATGTCGAGCAGGGTCTTGCCCGACACGATCGCACCCGTGCCACTGTCGCCGTCGTCGCGCACGCGAACCGGCCCGCGTTCCGGCACGTAGCAGTAGGTGCCCGACTCGTCCACGCGCTCGCCACTTTCGGCATCGGTATCCAGGATGAGCCCGTAGCCCAGTTCCTCGAGCAGGGTGCATTCGAAGCGTCTCAGCACGCCGCTGTGGAAGCGGGCCGTGCCGAGATCCCGCACGGTGTCGAGGTAGGCGTCGAACAGCGTCTCGTGCGGGTCGTCCCGCACGAGCGCGGTCATGACGAGTTCATTGAGGTAGAACCCGCACATGAGCGCCACACCCCCGAGCTGCGGAATCCCCCCTACCCACTCGACGCCGTGCACGAGACGCAGCTCCCCCTTTCCGGAGTACGTCACGAGCAGGGGCTGAAACGGCAGCAGGAGCGCCCGAAGCTGCGAATGGGGTCGACGTGCGCCTTTCGCGACCGCGGCCACGCGCCCCCGACTGCGTGTCAGAAGTTCCAGAACGAGGCTCGTTTCCTTCCACGGCCGCGTGTGCAGGACGAACGCGGGATCGTTGGATACCCGGAGATTGTCGACACCGCGCGGCCCAGCGACCGTCGCCGTGCCGGCCGTGCCGTCATGCATAACCGTACTTGCGAAGCCGTGCGGGGTCGCGGTTCCACGCCGCATCGACGCGAACCCTGACATCCAGGTACACCCGCCCGTCCAGTTCGCGTTCGAGGTCCATTCGTGCCTCGGTCGCGATGCGCTTGAGCCTCTCCCCGCCGTGCCCGATCACCATGCCCTTGTGGGAATCACGGGCGACGACGATCACACAGTGAATGCGGCGCAGCCGCCCCTCGGTCTCGAACCCGTCGACGACGACGTTGGTGCCGTAGGGCAGTTCGTCGCCGGTGAGACGAAAGAGCTTTTCCCGCACGATCTCCGCCGCCAGGAAGCGTTCGGATCGGTCCGTCACCTGATCGACGTCGTAAAGGGCCGGCCCTTCCGGCAGGGACTCGACCAGGGTATTCAGCAGGTCGTCACACTGTGCACCGTTTCCCGCACTGACCGGAACCAGCGCACGGAAGTCGCGCCGCGCGGCGAGGTCGGACATGAGCGGAAGGAGGCGGGTCTTGTCGGTGAGCAGATCGACCTTGTTCAACACCGCGATCACCGGCAGACGCGCCGGGATCAGGGAAAGTACCCTGAAGTCGGCGTCACCGACCCGCGTTGCATCCACCACCCAGAGCACGACATCCACGTCCGCCAGACTGTCGGAGACCGTCCGGTTCAGCGCCTGGTTGAGTGCGCCGCCGTGCCGCGTCTGGTAGCCCGGCGTATCGACGAACACGACCTGCGCGTCGTCGCGCGACAGAATGCCGAGAATGGCGTGGCGCGTCGTCTGGGGCTTGCGCGACGTGATCGTGATCTTCTGCCCGACGAGTCGATTGACCAGGGTGGACTTGCCGACGTTCGGTCGGCCGAGCACCCCCACGAATCCGAAACGATGGCTCATCGGGAACGAGTCTCCGCAAGCTGGCGCAGCAACCCTTCGGCTGCGACCTGTTCTGCCGTGCGGCGACTGCCGCCCCGCCCGGTTGCCCGCGCGCCCAATGACGGCACGACGCACTCCACCTCGAACACCTGCCTGTGCGCCTCGCCGGTCACTGCGAGCACGTGATACTCCGGAAGCGGACGCTTCCTCCCCTGCAGGAACTCCTGCAGGGCAGTCTTGGGATCCTTGTAGGACGCATCCGCCCTGAGCGACGAGAGTACTTCGTCGAACAGGTGCAGCACGACAGCCCGGGCGCGGTCGAACCCGGCGTCCAGGAACACGGCGCCGATCAGGGCTTCGAGTGCGTCCGCCAGGATCGAGGGCCTTGCCGCGCCCCCGCTCCGAACCTCTCCTTCGCCGAGCAGGAGAAACGATCCCAGCCGCAGGTCACCGGCGCGCTCGGCCAGGCTGGACTGGTTCACGAGCCGCGCGCGCACCCGCGAAAGCTCGCCCTCCGTGAGATTCGGAAACCGGCGGAACAGGGCATCGGCAATTGCGCAGTTGAGCACCGCATCACCCACGAATTCGAGGCGCTCGTTGTGTGGCTGGCTGTGGCTGCGGTGAGTGAGCGCCTGATGCAGGAGCGCGGGCGATGTGAACATGTGCCCGAGGGCATCCGGGCTTTCGAGTTCGTGCATCGTGCGACCGGTACGTTACCGTCCCGCCGCCTGGATGTCGAAGTCGAAGCACAGACTCACGTCCCCGAAGAGCGGGACCTTCTTCGAATAGCTCGCGTCGATCGCGATTCCACCGTTGGCGTCCTTCGAAACCTCGAGATCCTTCCCCTGGATCGCCGTGATGTCGTCGATGGACGCACGCCTGTCGAAGCTGCTCTGGATCTCCCTGACGGATGTTCCGTCGGTTCCCTTCGCGAGCTCCTTGACGTGATTCCGGATCGAGAAATATTCGATGTAGGTCGGGACGGCCTTCATCACGATCAGCGCTACGAAGAACAGAAGAGCGCCAAAGAAGATCAGTCCGATCAGGCTCAAACCGCGCTGTTTCCTCATGACCTCACCGTACCCTAGTCGATGGGCGTGCCAATGCGCCCGAGCTGGCCGAAATTCATCCATACCAGGAACGCCCTGCCGACGATATTCTCGTCCGGAACGAAGCCCCAGTAGCGGCTGTCGCTGCTCGAATCCCGGTTGTCGCCCATCATGAAATAGTGGCCGGCGGGTACCTTGCAGCGGAAGCCTTCCTCATTGTATTCGCAGTTTTCACGGTACGGAAAGGCGTGCACGCCCGCGAGCTGCACCGGGGGCGCATCGAGATTCACGATGATGGAATGCGGATGGTCGTCCAGCTTTTCCAGGTAGCGCTTCGTGCTGATGAAATTCAGGCCGTGCTCCAGGTAGCTGTAGTCCGGCTCGCTCTCGACATCGACCAGATGGCCGTTGATCGTGAGGCGCTTGTTCCGGTATTCGACCACGTCCCCCGGTGTGCCGATCACACGCTTGATGTAGTCGACCGAAGGATTCTCGGGAAACCTGAACACCATCACGTCACCCCGGTGAGGATTGCCGATGTCGATGATCTTCTTGTTGATCACCGGGAGGCGTATGCCATACGTGTACTTGTTCACGAGGATGTAGTCGCCGACCAGCAGCGTCGGGATCATCGAACCCGACGGAATCTTGAACGGCTCCACGATGAACGAGCGAAGCACGAACACGATCAGGATCACCGGAAAGAAGCTGACGGGGTACTCGATCCACCATGGCACCCTGTCGTCCGGCCGCCGGCGCCGCCTGAACACCAGTAGGTCCAGCAACCAGAAACCGCCCGTGAAGACGAGCAGCAGAAACATGATGAGGGCGAAGTTCATGGGGTCTTGTTCGTTGAGTGTCCAGGGATGTTCTTATTTGTCGTCGACCTGCAGGATCGCGAGGAATGCCTCCTGGGGAATCTCGACGCTCCCCACCTGCTTCATGCGACGCTTGCCGGCCTTCTGCTTCTCCAGAAGCTTCTTTTTTCGAGTGATGTCGCCACCGTAGCACTTCGCCAGAACGTTCTTCCGCAGCGCCTTGACCGTCTCGCGGGCAATGATGTGCGAGCCGATCGCCGCCTGGACCGCGACGTCGAACATCTGACGGGGTATGAGTTCCCGCATCTTCGAGGCCAGTTCTCGTCCCCGATGCTGGGAAGTCGCCCGGTGCACGATCAGCGACAGGGCATCCACCTTCTCCGAATTGATGAGGATGTCGAGCCGCACGAGATCCGCGGGCCGGAACTCCAGAAAATCGTAGTCCAGTGACGCGTAGCCGCGGCTCACGGACTTGAGGCGGTCGAAGAAGTCCATCACGACCTCGTTCAGTGGCAGGTCGTAGGTCAGCACGACCTGGCGCCCGGAGTACTGGAGGTTGTTCTGGATGCCGCGCTTCTGCGTACACAACGTGATGACCGGCCCGACGTAGTCCTGGGGAACCAGGATGGTCGACCGGATGATCGGCTCGCGGATCTCCTCGATCTTGGAGGGATCCGGCAGACGCGACGGATTCTCGACCTCGATGATGGTGCCATCGCGCAGGACGACCTCGTACACGACTGTCGGCGCGGTCGTGATCAGGTTCATGCCGTACTCGCGTTCGAGGCGCTCCTGGACGATGTCCATGTGAAGCAGCCCGAGGAACCCGCACCGGAATCCGAACCCGAGAGCCTGGGAGGTCTCGGGTTCGTAATGCAGCGAGGAGTCGTTCAGGTGAAGCTTGTCGAGCGCGTCTCGCAGGGCATCGTATTCGCTGGACTCCACGGGATAGAGGCCCGCGAAGACCTGCGGCTTGATCTCCTTGAATCCCGGTAACGGAGTCGTTGCGGGATTCAACGCGGTCGTGATGGTGTCACCCACCTTTGCGTCCTGGAGTTCCTTCACCCCGGAGATCACGTAGCCGACCTCGCCCGCCGACAGGCTGTCGGCAGCGCGGGCCTTCGGGGTGAACACCCCGACCTCCTCACACTGGTACTGGGCGCCGTTGGACATGAGACGCAGGCGAGCCTTCGGAAGCATGACACCGTCGAAAACGCGCACGAGCATGACTACGCCGACATAGTTGTCGAACCAGGAGTCGATTACCAGCGCCTTGAGAGGGGCATCCGGGTCGCCTTTCGGCGGAGGAACCCGGGCGATGACCGCCTCGAGAATCTCCCGCACCCCGAGTCCCGTCTTGGCGCTGGCCATGAGCGCATCCTGGGCAGGAATGCCGACGATGTCCTCGATCTCGCCGATGACGCGCTCGGGTTCGGCGGACGGCAGGTCGATCTTGTTGAGTACCGGCACCACCTCGACCCCCTGCTCGATCGCGGTGTAGCAGTTGGCCACCGTCTGCGCCTCCACGCCCTGCGATGCGTCGACGACCAGCAGAGCGCCTTCGCAGGCTGCGAGTGAACGCGAGACTTCGTACGAGAAGTCCACGTGCCCGGGCGTGTCGATCAGGTTCAGCAGGTACGTCTCACCGTCGTCCGCCTTGTACTGGAGCGCCGCCGTCTGGGCCTTGATCGTGATGCCCCGCTCTCTTTCCAGATCCATCGAATCGAGGACCTGGGATTCCATTTCCCGACTGGAAAGGCCGCCGCACAGGTGGATGAAACGATCGGCAAGCGTGGACTTGCCGTGATCGATATGGGCGATGATGGAGAAGTTTCTGATATGCCGCATCGGAGCAAAAAGAAAGGGGCACGTGCGTACCCCTTTCTCCCGAAAAGCCGTGTAAACGAGGGATTCTAGCGGATTCGGCTCCGCTAGTACCGGTCAGTTGCTTCCGTTGCCGAGGCGAAGTGGCACGTAGAGCGACGCGTCTCCGCGACGAATCAGGAGGGCGACGCTGCGGGCCTTCTCGAACTGCCCGAGCACCTGGTTCAGTTGCTCGACACTCTTGATGTCCTGATTGTTGATCGCGAGCAGCACGTCGCCGCGCCGTATTCCCGCCTTCGCCGCGTTGCCGCGGACTTCCTCGATCAGAACGCCACCGGCAATTCCCAGTTCGTTGCGCTGGTCGGGTGTCAGATCCGAGAAACTCATCCCGAGCCGCGAGATGGTGTCGCCGGGTTTGCGTGCCGGCCCTTTCGGTCGACCCGCCATACGGCGGTCTTCCTTCAGTTCGCCGACCGTCATCTGGACGTCCCGGGCCGCCCCCTTGCGCCATACCTGCACGGTGACCTTCGATCCCGGATGGGTCGCCGCGACGATTCGCGGCAGGTCGGAGGACGTCGTGACGGGCTTTCCGTCGAACTTGAGGATGACGTCGCTGGCCTCGAGGCCGGCCTTGTCGGCCGGACCGCCCTTCTCGACCGAATTGACCAGCGCACCCTCGGGTTTCGGCAGGCCGAACGATTCGGCGAGTTCCTTCGTGACTTCCTGGATCACCACGCCGATCCGGCCGCGGGTGACTCGCCCCGTCGCACGAAGCTGGTTGGCGATGTCCATCGCGAAGTCGATCGGGATCGCGAACGACAGGCCCATGAATCCGCCCGTCCGGCTGTAGATCTGCGAGTTGATTCCGACCACTTCCCCGTTCAGGTTGAACAGCGGTCCTCCCGAGTTGCCCGGGTTGATCGCCACGTCCGTCTGGATGAACGGCGTGAAGTTCTCCTGAGGGAGCGAACGCCCCTTCGCACTGACGATGCCCGCCGTAACCGTGTTGTCGAAGCCGAAGGGCGATCCGATGGCGAGCACCCATTCGCCCACCTTGAGCTTGCCGACGTCGCCGATCTTCACGGCGTGCAGTCCGGAGGTGTCGATCTTGATCAGCGCCACGTCGGAGCGGCGATCGCTGCCGATCACCTTTGCCTTGAACTCGCGCTTGTCGTTCAGCCTGACGGTGATGTCGTCCCCCGCCTCCACCACGTGCGCATTCGTCAGGATGTAGCCGTCGGGGCTGATGATGAACCCCGATCCGAGCGACCGGACCTCGTTCTCCTGCGGGGCCTGTCCGGGCGGGCGCCTGAAGAAATCGAACGGATCCTCGTCCTCCCCCGGTGACTCCGCGGGCTGCATCGACGTCGTGCTGATGTTCACGACGGTCGCGGCCTGGCTCTCGACGAGTTCCGTGAAATCGGGCAGATCGCGTGCCGCCGCGGGAAAGGCGAGCAGCAGCGAGACGAACAACGCAAGGGTGATTCGCATCATGACGAAGGGGATCCTGACTGTTTGGGGCCGTCGGTAGGGTGGGCCCCGATATTATGTACGGAAAACTACTGTGCTTTCTCGGTCACGGCATTGGCGATCAGCATCACGGTCTCTGCCGGGGCTTCCCCCAGCACGGTGACGCGCTGATCCCCCACGACTCGCGTGTAGACGTTGATCGGGCCCCTCTGGATCAGCCCTTCCGGTACCTTCTTGTGGCGGATCGGAGCAATGAACACGGAGACGGCGGCCAGGCCATCCGACAGCACCATGTGGGTCACGACCGCGGGACTCGAGGAGTCCCGACGCCTCCGGTTCTCGACGATCTTGCGAAATCCCGCGGGTGCACCTTCCAGAACCAGCGTGGACGGGGCACTCATCGACGCCTGCGCGTCGTCCGCCGGGGGATCCGAATCGGGTACCGGTACACTGGGTCGCAGCCATTCGGGCGGTACGGGGCCCCCGATCTGCACCTGGGTGAACGCGAACTGCTCGAGCACGGCATTGCGCTCGCCGAGCATCTTGGCCTTGAGCAGAAGGCCGCTGTTCACGTCCGCCCAGAACTTGTGACCGTAACGGAGATTGTCCTTCGGCTCCAGGACGAGCGCCTGGGCATCGTGTTCGGCGACCCGTTCGACCTCGGCCTTGCGCACGTTGTAGTAATCGGTGACTGCCGACAACTGCTCCGGGAGAAGCTGGGGGAAGCTTCGCGTGGACCTGCGCCGGTCCACCCGGAACATCTTGGTGTCCGGATAGATGCAGATGAGCCGACCGCCCTTGAGGAGCACTTCTCTCCTCGGCCCGTCCAGCGATTCCAGCTTCTCGACCTCGTCGCCATCCTGCACGGAATGCGCGATGCGCGACGTCTCCACGATGTCGTCCTGCTGGTACACGAAGGTACCGTAGTAACTCAGACGCCGTGCGGCGTCCGCGATCCGGTTCAACCAGCCCAGCGCATCCTGCGGCGGCAGTGGGTCCGCCCGAACCGCCGTCGCAACCAGACATGCAGCCGCCAGTGCGAGCCGCGCACCCCCGAGCACCGATCTCATCTTATGTCTTCTGGTGACTATCTGCCTGTCGACACCGTCCGCACGTAGGACGCGACGCCGTGCATCACCGCGGTCGGCGAATACTCCTGATGCACGCGAAGATAATCGTCGACTTCCGGGTCATCGACCTGCTGGTCCGCCACCGGCACGACTGCAGCGGTCTGTGTCGGCACCGGGGCATTCGCGTCGGCAAGGCGGGCACCGCCGACGGAGTCGCCGAGGGGTCCGTTCTGAACCGCCAGCCACCCCACGACAGCCACGCCTGCCACGGTCGCGGCCGCCGACAGTGCGTACAGCCGGACCCGCTTCAACGTTCGCGACGTCTGTCTGCGGGGCGCGAGCACGGTCGGCTCACCCTCCAGTGCCTCGCGCACGCGACTCGCGAAGTCGGCGGACACCGGCCGATCCCCCCGCATGACGTCCCCGATCAGGTGATAGACGTGCCAGCAGTCCATCAACTCGCTGTCGGATCCCACCCGCTTCCAATGACCGGCCGATTCGCCCTCTTCGAATTCGCCGTCCATCAGAGCGGAAAGACGCTCTCGCTCTACCATCGCTTGTCCTTGCTCGTTCCCAAAAGTGGCCGCAGCCGTTCCGCGATCGTCTCCCGCGCGCGAAAGATCCGTGACCGGACCGTCCCGATCGGGCAGTTCATGATCGTCGCGATGTCTTCGTACGACAGGCCCTCGATCTCCCGAAGGGTGATCGCGGTCCTCAGTTCCTCTGGCAATGCCTGCATCGTTTCGTTCACGGTCGTCGCGATCTCTTTCGTCATCAGCTCCGCTTCGGGGGTGTTCACGTCCCGAAGCTGGTCGCCGTCTTCGAAACCCTCGGCCTCCTCGCTGTCGAACTCGGTCGTGGTCGGGGCGCGCCGGCCCATCGCGACCAGATAGTTCTTGGCCGTGTTGATTCCGATCCGATAGAGCCACGTGTAAAACGCGCTCTCCCCCCGGAATGACGGCAGCGCCCGGTAGGCCTTGATGAAGGCCTCCTGAGCGACGTCCTCCACTTCCGCGGGGTCGCGAATGAACCGTGACAGCAGTCGCCCCAATTTGCGTTGGTATTTGGCCACCAGCAGTTCGAACGCGCGCTTGTCGCCCTGCTGCGCGCGCTCGACCAACTGCTGGTCGACTTCGCGATCACTCATTCACCCAGTCCTGGTCGGCTTGCTCTCGGCCCACGCCGTACTCCCTCGTGGCAAAACCGCGCGAGTATAGCCGCCCCGGACTGTCATCGGAACCGGCAAAACGCTCACAACTGCGCGAAGGACAACGTGAATCCGGAAGAGTTCATGCGGCACCGGCCGCGCTCGGAACGACCTCTTCTCCGCTTCCCGGGTCCAGGTATCCCCACCGGACACCGGCCCTCAGACGCCGGAACCCGTCGGGTCCGCAGGCGTCCGGGCAAAGCGGCACGATCAGCGGCCCGCGACCGCCGTCCACGACACGGAAGCGCAGTACCACGAGATGCTCCGAGGACATTTCGACAGCGGACAGCCAGGCGTGGCGGACCTGCCCGCCCGCATGGTGGAGCGTCGCGCGTCCGTCCCGAGCGATCTCGAGCCGTTGGAGGCTGGCCCGGGCGCGCAACAGCCCGTGAAGCATGGTCTGGTACGTTCCCCAGGACAGCAGCACGACGCTGCAGGCCACCGCTGCCGGCGCGGGAAACCCGAGAAGCCAGGGAACCGATGCCGCGAGTACGTGCGCCGTGACGAGCAGTGCCGTCAGGCGCGGCGAAGCGCGCAGTTCGATGTCGAGGCTCCCTCGGGGCGATGCCGTTCGAGTGCTGGAGGTCATGCCCCAACTATAATCGCGAAAACGTGTCGAAACACCCCATGAATTCCATGGATTCCCCGAACGATAGCGATCCACTCACGAGCCTGTCCTTGCCGCCATTGCCCGCTACCGCCTCGCCCCGCCCGGAACTCGGGGCCATCGTCGTCACCGGCCCCGACGCCGCCACGTTCCTGAACGGCCAGCTCACCGCCGGTGTCGCGTCCATGCCGGAGAGGTCCTGGACCTGGACGGGGTACTGTGCGCCGAACGGCCGCCTGCTCGCCGTGGCCAGGATCGCCCGCCTGCCACACGCGTACGTCCTCCAGCTGCCCGCGGAACTGGCCGGTCAGCTTGCATCGCGTCTTGCGCGCTTCGTACTGCGCGCGAAGGTCCGCATAGCGGCTGGCGCGAGCGCCGTCCTCGAGTTCGGCGACGCGCCGATTGCCCGGGACATTTTGACGCAGCTCGGGATCTCCCCGCCGCCTGCGCCCGGTTCCGTGTTCGACTCGGGCGACACGGTCGCCTTCGCACTTCGGGAAGACCGCTGGTCCGTGTTCGTGCCGAACGCCGTGCTCTCCCTCCTGGAAAGCCCTTCCCACGCCGATCCAGATGCGGGTTGGCGTGCCGACATCCTTGCAGGGGTTCCCTGGATCGTATCCGCGACGCAGGAGGCTTTCATCCCGCAGATGGTCGACCTCGACCTGATCGGCGGAGTCAGCTTCGACAAGGGGTGTTATCCGGGCCAGGAAGTCGTGGCGCGCGCCCGCTATGTCGGCGAAGTCAAGCGTCATCTCTACCGCCTCAGCTTTCCCGCGGGCGACGCTCCGCAGCCGGGGGCTTCCGTCGCGGGACCGGAAGACCGGACGGTGGGTACGATCCTCCTCGGCGCCGGGTCTCCGACACCGGACTCGCATGCAACGGCGCTCGCGGTCGTGGACGACGCCGCCGCGACCCGCGGCGGCCTTCGACTTCCGGACGGACGTCTCGCGGCGTTGCCGGAGCGTGTCCACCCGGCCGCCTGAGATGACGAGTCACTACTACGTCTACTATCGCGTCGCGTCCGGTTCCGAGAGTGCCGCCGCGCGCGCCGTGGCCGACGTCCAGCGTCGCGTGCAGGCGTCGACCGGCGTAAAGGGTCGCGTGCTTCGTCGTGCCGACGAGCCGACGCTCTGGATGGAGGTGTACGAGACCGTGACCGACGCGCCCGGTTTCGAGCGCGCCCTCGCCGACGCCACCGCCTCGTGTGGTTTCGAGGCGGTGCTCTCCGTCGGAGAGCACCGCCACACCGAGCACTTCGTCGACTGACCGCCGGAAATGTGCCTGGTCGTATTCGCGCTCGACGTGCACCCGGACATTCCCGTCCTGATCGCGGCAAACCGCGACGAGTTCCATCGCCGGCCCGCCGCGGCGGCCCACCGCTGGCCGGATCGTTGCGACGTCGTTGGTGGCCGTGACCTCGAGCAGGGTGGAACCTGGTTCGCACTCTCGCGACACGGGGCACTGGCGATCGTGACGAATTTCCGGGATCCCGGGCATCGCGTGGACGCCCCGCGGTCACGCGGCAACCTCGTGCGTGACTTCGTCTCCGATCCGGGGACGCCGGCCCGGGCCTATCTGGCCGGCAGGCTGCGCGCCGGCGACACCTACAACGGCTTCAATCTCGTCGCCGCGGACCACACCGGGGTCTGGTACGGTTCCAACCGTGGCGCCGGCCCCAGGCAACTCGGACGCGGTATCTGGGGCCTCAGCAACCATTTCCTCGACACGCCGTGGCCGAAGGTCACGTCGCTGAAGGCTGCGGTCACTGCGGCGCTGTCGAGTGAGGCGGACGTCCTGAGGGAACGGATGTTCGAGGCGTTGTCATCGGTCGTCCTGCCACCGGACCACGACTTGCCCGAGACGGGGGTCGGGCTGGAAAGGGAGCGGATGCTTTCCCCCGCCTTCATTCGCTCCGCCGACTACGGAACCCGTTGCAGCACCGTCGTGACGATCGCCAGGGACGGGAACACGGTCCTCGTCGAACGCAGCCACGACGCGGACGGTAACCTCACGGGAACGAACACGATCCGGTGGCACGTCGCGAGGCCGATACTCATCCCCGCCCCAGATCGCATCGCATAGCCTGGTGCGGGATACCCACCTCTTCGAAGACGGGCCCGAACGCCACGAACCCCTCCCGCGCGTAGAATCCGGTCGCGGAGAGCTGCGCGTGGAGCAGGACGTGCGTGTCGCCACGCCCGGCAGCCGCGTTCATCAGTGCCCTCAGGATCGCGCGGCCGATGCCCTGCCCGCGATACGGACGCAACACGGCCAGTCGGCCGATGCGCGCGCCGGGAAGCAGTCTCCCGGTTCCCACGGGTGCGTCGACCGATGTGCGCGCGAGCGCGTGGAGGCTGACGGCATCGGCGGCGTCCCATTCCTCGGCTTCGGGGATACGCTGCTCGACGATGAACACGGCGCGCCTTACCCGCGCAAGCGCCGGCGCGGCTTCCGCCCACGAGACCAGACACACATCTATGGAGCACTGAGACATGGCCAGGAATTCTAGCCCCGTGAACGGCGCGCATCCTCCGGCGGTCGAGCGGATCGCCGTTCGCGCCGCGACCTTCACCCGGCCGCCACGCCCCGGAGCACTGTCCCGTGGCCTCTGATACGTCGCCGGGCAGTTCGTACCCTCATCAGTCCTGGGATCAGGCCGCGGCAGACGCCTGCGGGAACGAGCTCGAAGTTCGTGCACTGGCCTCGCGGTGGATCGGGCGCGACGAATCGCTGGCGCTCTACGGCGGGGGCAACACGTCGATGAAGTCGGCAACCGTGACCGGCGAGGCCTGTCTGTACGTGAAGGCGACGGGCGCGGACCTCGCGGAAGTCACGGCCCGGGACTTCACGGCCGTGCGGCTCGCTGCCGCGCAGAGCCTGCTGGACGGCCCGCCCCTCGACAATCGGGCCCTGTCGGAGGCGCTGGACCGGGTCAGGCTCGACGACCATGCCTCCCGCCCTTCGATCGAGACGCTGCTGCATGCGTCGCTGCCGCGCAGATTCGTCGAGCACGCCCACGCCGACGCCGTGCTGGCCGTCGTGAACACGGAATCACGTGAACGCCTGGCGCATCGCGTGTTTCGCGAGAGGGCACCGCTCGTTCCGTTCCGGGAGTCGGGGTACGAACTCGCGCGAGCCTGTCGTTCCGAACTGGCGGATCGGGGTTCGGCAGCCACCATCGGGCTGATACTCTCGTTTCACGGCGTCGTCGCATTCGGCGACACGCCGAGGGAGTCGTTCGAAAACCTCCTGTCGCTCGTCGGTGATGCCGAGACCTATCTCGAGGCGAGCAACGCCTGGAACCTGCCACGCGCCGCGCGCCCGACGCGGTCCTGGCACGATGCCCTGACCCTCGCGCGGCTGCGCCGAGCGTTGTCCCGTGCTGCGGGGTTTCCCCTCACGCTGTGTCTCGACGATTCCGCAGAGGCCATGGCCTTCGCGCGCCACGAGAATCTGGTCGCACTGGCGGGAGAAGGTCCGCCGACACCCCAGCATGCCGTGTTCACGAAGCGGATACCGAGTCTCGGGTTCGACGTCGAGGCATACGCCGACGCGTATCGTGACTACCTGCGTGAATGCGGAGGCGACCTTCCTTCCGACCGCTTCCCCGATCCGGCACCTCGCGTGCTGATCGATCCGGCGTTCGGGATCGTCAGCGCTGCGGTCGACGCACGGCATGCGCGCATGACGCGCACCGTCTACCGGCACGACCGCGAGATCATCCTTCGCGCAAGCCTTCACGATCGCTACCGCTCGTTGCCGCGGGGCGAGATCCTGGCCGCGGAAGTCCATTACGGTGGCTTCGAGCGCGCGCTGCTGGCCCGTCGCGAGACCGACCTGCCGCTGCTCGGATGCGTGATCGCCCTCGCCCCCGACATCGAGGTCGATTATCCCGCGCTCGCGCCCCTGCTGGATGCCGCCGGTGCGAGCACGCTGGTGCTCGATCCCGCGGACGACGCGGCCGTCATGGATGCCGCCTACCGGTTCGGAGGGCTCGACGTCTGTGTGTTCGGCCGGGCGAGTTCGCTTTCGGCTCGCCTGGAAGCCCTGCTCGCGCTGTCCCCGGGTGGCGGGATCGTCACCGAGCACGATGCGTACGTCTCGGACGAAACCCTGTGCAATGCGCTCGCCGCACGGTGGCACGTCGGACTGGGTCTGGAGGGCAGGCGATGACCGCCGCGCGGCCGTTCTTCACACTGAGATGGCGCGCACCGGCCGGTCTCGAGATTCTCGATCAGCGGGAACTGCCGCGCACCGAACGTTACGTCACCCTGCACGATGCACGCGAGACGGCCGACGCCATCCGGTCCCTCGCCATCCGGGGCGCACCGGCGATCGGTTGCGCCGCAGCGTACGGGATCGCGCTGGAGGCCGCGCTGCACGCCGGTGCCGAGCGCCCGGCCTTCGACGCCGCGCTCGAGCGGGCGTTCGCCGTGCTGGCGGCCAGTCGTCCCACGGCCGTCAACCTGTTCTGGGCCCTGGACCGGATGCGGCGTGTGCTGACGGATCACATCGACACGAGCCCGACGGAACTCGCGGACGCGCTGCGCACGGAAGCGCACCGGATCGTCGAGGAGGATGTCGCGGCGAACGTCCGCATGGGGGAATACGGTGCGAAGCTCGTACCGGACGGCGCATCGGTGCTGACGCACTGCAATGCCGGTGCTCTGGCCACGGCCGGACACGGCACGGCGCTCGGTGTCGTGCGGTCTGCGGTCGCCTCCGGCAAGCGGGTTCACGTGTATGCGGACGAGACTCGCCCGGTCCTGCAGGGCGCCCGCCTCACGGCCTGGGAGCTGCGGCGCGACGGCATTCCCGTGACGGTGTTGCCCGATGGTGCGTCCGGGCACCTGATGCGCACGCGCCGCATCGACCTCGTCGTCGTCGGGGCCGACCGGGTCGCCGCGAACGGCGACGTCGCGAACAAGATCGGCACGTACAACCTCGCCGTCCTGGCGCATCGGCACGGTGTCCCGTTCTACGTCGCCTGCCCCCGATCGACGTTCGATGTCGGCCTGGACGATGGTTCGGCGATTCCGATCGAGGAGCGATCACCCTCGGAGGTGACGGGGTTCGGGAGCGAAGTCTGGACACCGGCGAACGTGGACGTCTTCAATCCCGCCTTCGACGTGACGCCGGCCGAGCTCGTGACCGCGATCATCACCGAGGATGGCGTGATCGAACGCCCCGATCGCGACCGGGTCGAGGCGATGCTCGCCGGCTGACGGCGCGCAGGGGGCCGGCGGCCTGGGGTCGCCTTCGTCCCGTCCGCAGCCGTCAGATCGTCGCGCCTCCGCTCACTTCGATGACGGCGCCGTTGATGTAGCTCGCCTCGTCGGACGCGAGAAATGCGTAGGTGTTGGCGATGTCCTCGGGCTTCCCGAGCCTGCCGAGCGGAACACGTTCACGCATGGCATCGAGAACCTTTTCCGGAATGCTCTCGATGATCGGCGTCTCGACGAATCCGGGGCAGACGGCGTTCGCACGGATGCCCTTGCGCCCGAGTTCTCGGGCCCACGTCTTCACGAACCCGATCACGCCGAACTTGCTCGCGGCGTAGTTGGTCTGGCCGAAGTTGCCGTAGATGCCGACGATCGACGATGCGTTCAGGATCACGCCCGAGCCCTGTTCGATCATGATGTCCACGACTGCCCGGGCGCAGTTGTAGGTCCCCTTCAGGTTGACGTCGATGACGCGGTCGAATGCCGCATCCGACATCTTTCGCAACTGGGCGTCCATCACGATGCCCGCATTGTTGACGAGCGTGTCGATCCTGCCGAATTTCGCCATAACGGCTTCGACCATGTGGTCGATCTCCCGACGCTTCGTGACGTCGACCACGAATCCGACAGCCTCTCCCCCTTCGCCCTGGATGGTCGAGACGACCTCGTCGATCGCGTCCCGGCCCACGTCGCAGACGACCACCTTCGCGCCTTCCCTCGCGAACTTGAGTGCCGTCGCCCGGCCGATACCGCGTCCGGCGCCCGTGATGATGGATACCTTCTCCTTCAAACGCATGGTTGCATCCCTTCTCTCTGCGAAATGTAACGTGTCGTGTCCCGCGCGAGCGCCGGCAGGCGTGGCATCCGGCTCCTCTGCGTCGGGCTCGGGTGTTGCCCGGATGGCCAGCCCGCGCCGGGCCGGCCAACGATCATCGGGTCGTCTGGCCCTCCCGGTCGTCCCCGCGGGCGGTACCGTCCTCGTCGCGTTCGACGATGGTGACGGCAGTCCCCGGAGAAACGGCGTCGAAGAGTTCCACGAGATCGCTGTTGCGCATCCGTATGCACCCGATCGACCCCGGCGTGCCCAGTGCGGTGGTGTCGGGGGTGCCGTGGATGTAGATGTACCGCCTCATGGTGTCGACCCGGCCGAACCGGTTGACTCCCGGTTCCAGGCCCGACAGCCAGAGGATTCTCGTGAGGATCCAGTCGCGACCGGGATGCCGTGCCGCGAGTTCCGGTCCGTAGATCTCACCCGTCGGCCGTCGTGCCACGAAGACGGCGTTGGGGGGCGCCCCGGCCCCTATCATCGCCCGGACCACGTGACGTCCGCGCGGCGTTCTATGACTCCCATTCGTCTCGCCGGCTCCGAACCGGGACGTCGAGACCGGGAACGAGCGCTCGACCTCGCCGTCGCGCAGCAGGTCGAGGCGCTGGCGTTCGAGACTGACGAGGATGGATCTCATGGGCGGATGTCCGCGCGGTTGCGCCGGCTCTGGAAGAACGCGCGCAGCTGTTCGCCGCATTCCCGGGCGAGAATTCCCCGGACCACGGACGTGTGATGATTGAGACCCGGCACGGCGAAGAGGTTGACGACGCTGCCGCACGCCCCGGTCTTGGGGTCGTCGGCGCCGTACACCAGCCGCCCGATGCGTGAGTGCATGATCGCCCCCGCGCACATCGCGCAGGGTTCCAGTGTGACGTACAGGCTCGCTCCCGGGAGCCGATAGTTGCGAACGTTCGCGGCGGCCTCGCGGAGCGCGCGCACTTCGGCATGGGCGGTGGGATCGTGAGTACCGATCGGCGCATTGAAGCCTGCACCGATCACGCGGCCCTCGAGAACGACGACCGCTCCGACGGGAACCTCCCCAAGGTCGGCGGCCTGCGCCGCCAGCGACAGCGCCTGCGCCATGAATCCGGCAGCGACGGACACCTCAGGCATCCGCGGATACAGACTGCACGACGCGGGCGTGCACCCGCGCCAGGCGGTCAGGTTGGTCATTCATGTTCACGGTCACTGTTCAAAGTCCGCCGCGCGGGCGGCTTGCGTTCGGGCGAGTTCGAGACGGTCTGGCGACACAACGATCGGTCCGCACCGGAACTTGCTTCGGATGTTGCACCCCAGCATGCGGAGTTTGCCAGAGGTGGGGGGCGCAAAGAAGGCGTCCTGTCCGAAGCGGCGTGGGGATTCGCAGCCTCCGGCGCCACTATTCCGCCGCGACACGGTTTCACCGGTCGCGGCGTTCGAGTTACACTCGCGCCATGAAATTCAAACCTCTCGGCCGTTCCGGCGTACTGGTGTCCGAACTCTGTTTCGGGACGATGTCTTTCGGTGGTGACGCCGACGATGCGACGTCCGCCGCGATGTACAAGGCCTGCCGGGACGCAGGCATCAATTTCTTCGACTGTGCGGATCAGTACAACAAGGGCCGCTCCGAGGAAATCCTGGGTGCGCTGATCGAAGGGCACCGCGACGAGCTCGTGATCACGACGAAGTGCTTCAATCCGATGGGCGAAGACATCAACGCCCGCGGCACGTCGCGCCGGCACGTGGTGCGTGCGGTGGAGGCCAGCCTCAAGCGGCTCCGTACCGACCGGGTGGACGTGCTGTTCCTTCACCAGTTCGATACACGTACGCCGATCGAGGAGTCGATGCGCGCCCTCGAGGACGTGGTCAGTGCCGGGAAGGTCCTCTATCCCGCGGTGAGCAACTATTCCGCGTGGCAGACGCAGACCGCCATCGACATTCAGGATCGCCACGGCTGGGCGCGTCTGCAGGTCATCCAGCCCATGTACAACCTCGTGAAGCGTCAGGCCGAGGTCGAGATCCTGCCCATGGCAGAGGCCAACGGCGTCGGCGTGATCCCATACAGCCCGGGCGCCGCAGGCCTGCTCTCGGGCAAGTATTCGGGAGACGCGAACGGACGTCTCAAGACCAACAAGATGTACGAGGCCCGCTACGGCGAAACGTGGATGTTCGAAGTCGCGGACCGCTACGTCGCCTTCTGCCGGGACCGCGGCCTGAACCCGGTTTCGACGGCGGTTGCCTGGGTCGGGGCACATCCCGCCGTGACGGCACCGATCATCGGTGCCCGCAACGTCGAACAGTTGCGGGACTCCCTCGCTGCGGTCGACGTCGACATGCCGGCGGCGCTCCGCGCGGAGATTGCCGCGCTCTCGCGCACGCCACCACCTGCGACCGACCGTTCTGAAGAGATCAAGCCCGCCACGGCCTGAGCGCGCGCGGGCGCACCGACTGCGACACCTCGACTCCCCCTTGTCCGGGGCGGCGTCCGGATCGGTCACGCCGACGATCCCCGTACCACCTCCCTGTGACCTCGTTCCCTGTGTCCTCGTGGCGGGTCCCGTCCGCACCCCGCTACAGCAGTTCCTGCCACTGGCGAATCAGTGCGGCAATGTGCGCGCTGGTCACCACACCGATGATGTCCTCGGGCGATTCGGAACCTGACCGCCTCGACACCAGTGCGATATCGGTCTTCCTGGCCACCATCGACTCGAGGATGTTGAGCAGGTTTTCCCGTTCGCCGACCACGATGTAGTTCCACGGCTTCCTGTCCTGACCGCCCTGCCGGGCCTCCTCCGCGCCGGCCGACACGCGTTCGAACACGCCCGTGATCCGTTCGTCATTGGTCATGATCACGATGGCGGAGTCCGGAGCAACGGTATCCTCCCGCGCCACGGCAAAGTTCAGGTTCATGGCATCGCGCGCCGTGTGATTGGTCAGGAACGGGGCCTGCAATCCTTCAGGCACGGTGTGACCCCGGCCAATCAGTTTCATGGTGTAGATGCTCTCGCGCATCACGTGTTTGCGCACCGCATACGCCGTGGACACGGTGATGATCAGTGGCAGGATGACCGTCGGATCCTGGGTCATCTCCGAGATCATGACAATTGCGGTAATGAAGGCGCCGGTCGATCCCCCGATCGCAGCCGCCATGCCGGCGATGGCGAACGTGGGCATGTCGAGCTGCAGGTGTGGGAAGAACAGCAGGCAAAGATGGCCAAATGCCGCGCCGGCCGCGGCGCCCATGAACAGCGCCGGTGAAAACACGCCACCCGACGCGCCGGATCCCAGCGACAGACCGGTCGCGAGCAGTTTCAGAACGAGGAGCAGCAACAGGAACCAGGGGTTCGTCAGGGTTCCCTGCAGGACATCCATGATCGTCGCGTAGCCGACACCCTGAATGTAGTAGTGACCGGCCTGCAGAAACATCAGGTACATCATGATGCCGACGCAGAGCATGCCCAGCGCATGGCGTGTGTAATAGTTGCCGGGGATGCGATCGAAGAATTTCTCCATTGCGTAGATGCTGCGGATGAAAACGACCGACAGAAGCCCGAGCAGCGCACCCAGCGGAAAGAACGCCACGAGCGTCCAGCCCTGATCGAGGTGAAAGTTGGGATATTCCAGTTCCGGGATATAGAAACTCGGCTCGACCCCGAGCAGCCAGTGAGAAATGTAGGTCGCAGTTGCTGTCGCGGAGGCAACCATCAGCAGGGTGCGTGCATTGACCGAAGCCAGTAACAGTTCGATGGTGAACACGATCCCGCCCAGGGGTGCGTTGAAGGTGGCGGCGATCCCCGCTCCGGCACCTGCAGCAATCAATGTCACACGGTCGTGTACGGACATGCGGATCAGCTGACCCACCGTGGAACCGAACGCCGAACCGATCTGGATGATCGGGCCTTCACGTCCGACGGCTGCGCCGCTGCCGATGGAAACTGCGGAAGCCAGCGACTTGACCATTGCGACACGCGGCCGGATGACGCCACGGTTGTAGTAGATCGCATCCATGACCTCGGGTACGCCATGTCCCCGGGCTTCGGGTGCGAAGTTCCTGACCAGCCACGCGACGAACAATGCACCGGCAACCGGTACCAGAATGACACCCCAGTCCCAGGGACTGGCGGCCGCATGGCGGTTGGCGTCGTACTGAAAAACGAATTCACCGAGAAACAGGACGTTGTGCACCAGCCCGATCAGCATCCGGAACGCCCACGCCCCGATCCCCGCAATCACTCCCGTGAGAATCGCCACGAGAATCATGAATCCGAGGCTGCGTCCTGCTTCCTGTTGTCCGGCTGAATTCATCATCCCGGTCCGTGCAGTGACAGGCGGCCGAGACCTCGATGGGTGTGAACCCGCCCATGATCTCGATCCGACGATTGTCCGCCGGCCATGGTGGCCCCCACTCCCCTTCGGGCATTGCTTCGCCGGCGAACTGGCCAGGACACGCGAGATCGATTCGCCACCCCGGCTCCGAGACGGCATCCCATCGGTCGACCACGTCGTGGAGCATCCCTTCGGGTCGATCGGAACACGCGACGATCGCGTGGTGAGGTCGAAGGGTGACCTGCCTCCCTGCGTCGGCCGAATCGATAGAGGGGCTCCGGATCCCTGTCCAGGCGATCACGATTGACTGTCGCCCATCGGACGATTGGGGATGCAGGCCTGTAACGTCCTCTTCGACGTACGGGCCGGCGGGCAGCAATTTGTCTGGCCCTTTCGCTCTAATGGGCCGTGCTGCCGATGGGTTGACGGCGCCGCCGGACGATGCGGCGATTTGTGTCCCTTCTCAGCGCCGCCGCCTGCGCAACGCCACCAATCCGAGCCCGGCCATGAGCATTGTCCAGGTACCCGGTTCCGGAACGGCCGCCACGGTCAGGGTGACGTCCTGGCTGCCGTACGCCACGTCGAACTGAACGCCGACCCCGAAACCGTCGAAGCTGACGCTGTCGAACCGGGTGCCGGCCCGATCGGCAAAGGTCAGGAAGGCGAAGCTGTCGCCCACGGCAGGGGTGTAGCCAGCCAGGCGGGAGACCCTCAGTTCGCCAGCGAGGTCTGCAGTGCCGGTGACGGTGAGCAGGTCGAAATCGGACAATCCATTCAACTCGATGTTCAGCGAGCCGGTGCCGTCCATGACGAGGTCGCCGCTGATCGTCAGATGGCCCGGGGAGTTGCCGGGACTCAGCACACCCGCATTGACGAGGCCACCGGCCGGTGCCACCAGCGTACCGTTGCCCTTCATGGTCCCCGTATTGACGAAGGCTGGATCGGTGATCTCGAAGGTGGTGCCGGCCCCGACGTTGATGCTGCCGCCGTTCGCGAAGCTCGTGAAGTTCAGGCGTCCCGCGAGGACTTCCACCGTGCCGGTGTTGTAGAACGGCACGCCGATGTTGTAAGTGCCCGTGGTGCTCTTCCGGAAGGTGCCGGCGTTGTCGATGCGCGCGTCGGAGCCGTCGTCACCCGTGAAGCTCCTCGCGTAGAGCGACTGGTTGAAGCTCTGCACGTCGATCACCGCGCCAGCGGCATTCTCGATCCGGCCGGAACCCGGCGCAGCGGTGTAGTTCAGGCTCATGCTGCCGCCGATCACCATGTTGCCTTCGTTGCGCAGCACGCGCCCTGCATCGAGGCCGAAGGGATTGTTCGCCCCGCCGGAGGTG